>NZ_JAGGRI010000004.1:208275-268231 GCF_018612875.1 Lysobacter sp. ISL-50
CGCGGGAATGACGAGTGGAGGGATGTCGGGCAGTCGGATGTCGGACTGGCGAGTAAAAATGACACCGGGCAGGCGGATGACGCCGAGAATCCGATTCCTGCCGCGATACGACATCGCCTTACCCGAACTCGACGCGCGCTCAATCAAGCTCGATACGATTCAGAAAAACGAACGAAGAGCGATCTACCGAATCAACGCGCCCTGGCGATCACCTCGACATACGCCCGCACCGTCGCATCCAACCCCGCGTACAAAGCCTCGCTGATCAACGCGTGCCCGATCGACACCTCAAGCACCTGCGGCACACCGCGCAGAAACGCGCCGAGATTGGCCTGACTCAAATCGTGTCCGGCATTGACGCCCAGGCCCACCGCCTGCGCACGTCGCGCCGCGTCGGCGAACAACGCCAGCGCGTCGTCCGTCCGTCCCTCGGCGAAGGCTTCCGCATACGGCCCGGTGTACAGCTCGACCCGGTGCGCGCCGAGTTCGGCGGCGCGTTCGATGCCGTCGCGGTCGGCGTCGGCGAATACGCTGACGCGGCAGCCCAGGTCGCGCAGTTCGGCGATGCGCGGGAGCAGCCGTTCGGCGTCGCGTTCGAAATCGAAACCATGGTCCGACGTCAGCTGATCATCGCCGTCCGGCACCAAGGTGGCCTGCGCCGGCGAGGTGCGCCGGCACAGTTCGAACAGGCCCGGATAACCCGGCCGCGGCGGCGCGAACGGATTGCCTTCGATGTTGAACTCGACCCCGCGCGCGTGCGCGAATTCGGCCAGGGCGAACACATCGTAATCGCGGATATGCCGCGCGTCGGGACGCGGATGCACGGTGATGCCGTGCGCGCCGGCGTCCAGGCAAGTGCGCGCGGCGCGCAGCACATCGGGTTCGCCGCCGCCGCGCGAGTTGCGCAGCACCGCGATCTTGTTGACGTTGACACTCAGGGCGGTCATGACGAAAGCCTAACGCGCCGCGTCGCGGGCGGCGAGTGCGCAATGTGGCTGGGTGAGAGCGAGGACGGCCGCGGCGACCGCGCGGCGAGGATCAGCGCGGCGGCGGCTCGGACTGGCTGGCGGCGAGCTTGCGCGCTTCGGCCTGTTCGCGCAGACGGCGCAGCTCGACCGGATCGATGATCACCGAGACATCGCGGCTGGTGTTGTCCAGGCGCCGGGCCAACAGGCTCATCACGCCGGCGATCAGCAGGCCCAGCGCGGCCAGCAGGCTCACCGCCATCAGCGCGGGCGAGGTGGTCTTCAGCGCCACCACGAAGGCGGCGACGGCCAGCAGCAGGTAAACCCAAGGCATTGCGGCGTGCTCCCTGACGAATTCGACATCCCCGCGTCCGCTCCGGATCGCGGCCGGACGGCGGTGGACCGTGGGCCTCGGCAGGCCCGGGTCGAGTGTAGCGCGGCCCGGCGACGGCGACAGCTGGGGCGGTCCCTGGCTGCGACCGCCGGCACATGTGCGCGGGTTGAGCGGAATTGGCTGAACGCCCCGGATGCCCGAGGCCGCGCGATGGCAGCGGCCGCGAGCCGCGACCGTCCCAGCCGATGGCGCCGCGAACGAGAATTCGCGGGCGCGGCCGCCCTTCGCAAGCCGCCGATCAAAGCACCGGCGACACCAGCCGCGCCAGCGCCTCGGGCAGGCGGGTGCGCCACAGCGAGCGCTCGCGATCGATGCGCACGCGCGGCGCCCACGAGCATTCCTGTTCGATCAGCGCCGCCAGCTCGCCGGCCAGCGTCGCGTTGTAGAACATCACCGAGATCTCGAAGTTCAGACGGAAGCTGCGGTGATCGAAATTGGCCGTGCCGATGATCGCCATCTCGTCGTCGCACAGCAGCGCCTTGGTGTGCAGCATGCGCGGGCCGTATTCGTGGATCTTGACCCCGGCTTCCAGCAGCTCGTCGAAGTACGAACGCGCCGCGTAGGTGACCAGGCGGCTGTCGCTGAGCTTGGGCACCAGCAGGCGCACATCCAGGCCGCCGAGCGCGGCCGAGGTCAGCGCCATGCGCGCGGCCTCGCCCGGCACGAAGTACGGCGTGACCAGCCACACGCGCTGGCGCGCGGCGTGGATGGCGCCGACGTGCACGCGATGGATCGCTTCCCAGCCCGAATCCGGCCCGGAGCTGACCACCTGCGCGGCGATCGCGCCTTGCTGCGGCGCCGGATGAATCTGCCGGATCGGCGGCTGCCCGGTGGCGTAGCACCAGTCCTCGATGAAGACGAGTTCCAGCTCGCGCACCACGTCGCCTTCCAGACGCAGGTGCAGATCGCGATAAGCGTCCTTGCGCAAGCGCTCGTCTTCCTCGTCGGTGATGTTGATGCCGCCGGTGTAGCCGACCTTGCCGTCGATCACCACGATCTTGCGGTGCGTGCGCAGGTTCAACCATGGCCGGCGCCAGAACCAGCGCAGCTTCATCGGGTGGAACCACGCCACTTCCGCGCCGGCATCGAGCAGCGGCCGCAGGAACGCGCGCGAGGTCGAGCCCGAACCGACCGCGTCCAGCAGCATCAGCACCTTGACCCCGGCGCGGGCGCGCTCGATCAACGCATCGCGCAGCGCGGTGCCGGTGCGATCGGGCTGGTAGATGTAGTACTCCAGGTGGATGTACTCGCGGGCCAGGGCGATGTCGGCCAGCAGCGCCGCGTACTTGGCGCCGCCGTCGATCAGCAGGCGCGCCTGGGTGGCGGTGGTCGGCGGCAGGCCGGTGGTGGCCTGGCCGAGCCGGGCCAGCTCGATGGCTTCCGGCGACGGCGTCAGTCCCGGTGGCGGCGCCGGCAGCGCGGCGCGCGCGCGCACCCGGCGCAGGCGCTGGCGATGGATGCGCTGCGGGCCGAAGAAGTAATAGATGAAGAAGCCGATGTAGGGCAGCGCCGCCAGGCTCACCAGCCAGCTGATGGTCGCCACCGGCTCGCGCTTCTGCAGCACGATCCACAGACCCAGCCCGACCAGATAGACCGCCCAGCCCACGGTCAGGTACAGGCTGAGGTGGGGAATGCGGATCAGGTCCTGCCACAGCTGGGACAGCGCTTCGGGCACGGGAAACTCCAATGGGCGACCGCTGCGGCCGCAACCGGTGCGGGCTAAGGCTAGCCCGCCGGGGCATGCGCGCAAAGAGTGCGATCAGTCGGCATGGCGAGCATAAGCCGGTGCCGCTGCTTGCGTTTAGGATAGCCGCTGTCGCAGCGAGGACGGCCCGATGGCAACGGCATTGTTGGTGATCGACGTGCAGCGCGGCCTGTTCGACACCCGCCCGCCGCCGGCCGAGGCCGACGCGGTGATCGCGCGCATCAACGTACTGGCTGAGCGCGCCCGCGCCGCCGGCGTCGCGGTGATCTTCGTGCAGCACGAGTGCGAGGGCACGCCGTTGCAACACGGCGGCGAGCGCTGGGCGCTGGACCCGCGCCTGCAGGTCCGCGACAGCGACCGCTACGTGCGCAAGACCACGCCCGACTCGTTCCTGCGCACCGACCTGCAGGCGCAATTGCAGGCGCTGGGCGTGGATCGCCTGGTGATGGCCGGCTACGCCAGCGAATTCTGCATCGACACCAGCGTGCGCCGCGCCGCCGCGCTGGGCTATCCGGTGACCGTGGCGGCCGATGCGCACACCACCCACGACAAGCCGCACGCCGATGCCGCCTTCATCCGCGCCCACCACAACCTGACCCTGGCCGATGCCACCAGCTTTGGCCCGGTCATCCGCGCGCAAGCGGCCGCGGCGATCGATTTCGTCCACTGACCTCGCGCCGGTTCCTGTCCCACGCATCGCCGCCACGCCCGTCCCGACCGCCGCGGAACGGCGGCCTAATCCAAGGAAGTGATGACATGAAATACCGCCTGCTGTTCGCGCTCGCCCTGGCCGTCTTGCCCGCCCTGCCCGCGTTCGCGCAGAAAGCCAATCGCAACATCAGCGTGTCGGGTTCGGCCGAGATCAAGGTCGCGCCGGACGAAATCCTGCTCAACGTCGGAGTCGAATCGCGCCATCCCAAGCTCGACCAGGCCAAGCGGCTCAACGACGAAAGCGTCGCCGCCGCGCTGGCCTTCCTCAGGCGCAGCGGCGTGCCCGACAAGGACGTGCAGACCGACTTCATCAGCATCGAGCCCGATTACGAGCGCGACAACAGCAACCGCACCGCGCTGGAACGATCGACGCGGGTGCCGCTGCTGTACATCGTGCGCAAGAGCATCGGCATCAAGGTGACCCGCGTCGCCGACTTCGACGCGCTGCTGACGGGCCTGCTCGAAAACGGCGTGCAATACATCCATGGCATCGAGTTCCGCACCTCGCAGCTGCGCAAGCATCGCGACGCCGCGCGCGCCCTGGCGATCCGCGCGGCGAAGGAAAAAGCCGACGCCCTGACCTCCGAGCTGGGCGTGCGTCGCGGCCCGGCGCAATCGATTTCCGAATCGTATTCGGGCGGCTGGTGGCGCAGCGCCGCCGGCTGGGGCAACAGCGGCGGCCAGCAACTGATGCAGAACGTCATGCAGAACGGGGGCGGCAGCAGCGACGGCGGCGAGGACGGGGCGACCTCGGCGGTCGGCCAGATCAGCGTGAACGCGTCGGTGAATGTGACCTTCGAGATAGAGTGAGCCGCGGCGTTACCGGCCGCGCGCGGCGGCGGCGCCGCAATCGCCGCTGACTGGTTCAGGCGCGGGGCGCGATCGGACGCGCGCGTCGCGTCGGCTGCGACGGCGCGGGGGTAATCTGGGGCGCATGGATTCGGCGCACAAAACCCGGCTTTCGCTCGACCCCGCCGCGATCAAGGGCCGCGGCTCGGCGTCCTATGTCGCCGGCCGTTACGCGGTCACCACCGCGCAGGCGCAGGACGACGGCTGGGGCTCGGTGTACGAGGATGCCGACGCGCAGTCGCGGCCCGACACCGTGGTCACGGAGGAGCGCGCGCGCAGCATCATCAGCCGCAACGATTCGCCGGACATCGCCTTCGGCCAGTCGGTCAATCCGTATCGCGGCTGCGAGCACGGCTGCGTCTACTGCTTCGCCCGGCCCTCGCATGCGTATCTGGAGCTGTCGCCGGGCCTGGATTTCGAGACCCGGCTGTTCGCCAAGACCAACGCCGCCGAGCGGCTGCAGAACGAACTCGCGCGCCCAGGCTACCGTTGCGCGCCGATCGCGCTGGGCATCAACACCGATTCCTATCAGCCCATCGAGCGCCGCTACCGCATCACCCGCGGCGTCATCGAAGTGCTGGACGCCTGCTCGCACCCTTTCAGCCTCATCACCAAGAACGCCTCGGTGGTGCGCGATGTCGAAGTGCTGGCCTCGATGGCGCGGCGCGGGCTGGTGTCGGTGTATTTCTCGGTCACCACGCTCGACAATCATCTGTCGGCGAAGATGGAACCGCGCGCTTCGGCGCCGCATTCGCGGCTCAAGGCGATGCGCACGCTGGCCGATGCCGGCGTGCCGGTCGGGGTCATGGTCGCGCCGGTGATTCCGATGATCAACGACAGCGAAATGGAGCGCATCCTCGCCGCCGCCCATGAGGCCGGCGCGCGCTCGGCCGGTTACGTGACCCTGCGCCTGCCGCATGAACTCAAGCAGGTGTGGCGCGAGTGGCTGCAACTGCATTACCCCGATCGCGCCGCGCATGTGATGAGCCTGATCCAGCAGATGCAGGGCGGCAAGGATTACAACGCCGGTTTCGGCAAGCGCATGCGCGGCGAAGGGCCGTTCGCGAAGCTGATACAGCAGCGCTTCCACAAGGCCTGGCGCAAGCACGGCTACGGACGCTTGCCGCCGCTGGATACCGGCCGTTTCGTCGCGCCGCGCAAGCCTACGCCGCAGTTGGAACTGTTCTGAGCGCTGCGGCGCGGGCGCGAGGCGGTGCAACCGCTGCGATCGCGCGCAGCGTGAAAAACTGTGATCAGCGCTTGGCCAACAGGCCGCGCGAGCAATCGAGCGAAAGCCTTGAGGCCTGGAAATACAACTTCGCATCGGCTCCGTCCAGGCGCTTGTTCGCGACCTGCTCGCGGCCGAAGTGTTCGCTCAACACGCCGTGACGCTCGATTTCGCCGAGATAATCCTGCGCCTGGCGCGCGTATATGCGCGCCTGGGACAGATGCTCGCGATCGCTCTTGAGGGCCTTGCGTAAGGCGGTCAACGCATCCTCGCGGCGGCAGGTGGACATGGCGTACAGGGCCCGGTACATCAATGCTTCGTGGATCAAGGTGCGCGTCGGCAGCGGCAGCGACTGCTCGCCGTCTCTGGCCTGGACGAACCTGGCGAATTGCTCGTCGGCCTGGACTTGGCGGCCGTCGCGGTACATCACCGACGCCAGGGTGAAATCCACGTAGGAACGCGCCGCCGCGCGCGCCGGCAGGTACTGGTGAATATCGACTTGCACTTCGCGCAGGATGCGTTCGGCGCGCGGCAGTTCGTGCTCTGGCGCGCGCATGGCCAGGGCGATGCCCACCGTCATTTTTTCGTAGGGCATGGGGATATCGGTTTCGCTGCCGGTCTGGACCAAGTCCTCCAGCATGCCCAGGCCTTCGCGATAGTCTGGCGAATCCCAGCGGCTGTCCAAGCCGAAGGTGAGCTTGGTCGCGAGGTTGAATCGCACTCGCAAAGTTTGCTCGTGGGTCGGGCCGAACGCCTGCTCGCAAATCTTCACCGCCTCGCGCGCCTTGCCCACGCTGCTGTCGTAGCGCATGTGCATGTAGTCGTGCAGCGATTCCAGGCGCAGCACTTCGGCGTACTCGGGATGGCGCGCGCCATAGCTGGCCAGGACGATGGCCTTGCCGTGCCGCAAGGCGCCGATGCTGTCGCTGATGCGGCCGGCGTTGTATTGGGCGTCGGACTGCGCGATCCAGGCGCGGCCGGTATCGGGATGCCGCGCGCCCAGATGCGCTTGCCGGTCGGCGACCAGTTGTCCGGCCTCGGCGATCGCGCGCTCGGGCTGTTCGCTGTAACTGAGCATCCGCACCAGTTGGTAGCGCGCGTTGTCGGCCTGGGTCGTGCCCTGGCTCATCGCGATGGCCTGGGCGAGATCGTGTTCGGCGCCGGTGAAATCGAAGCGCCGTCCGCGCCATTCGCCGCGCTGGCTCAGCAGTTCGGCGATCAGTCCGGCATTGGGCGGAACCAGGGTGCGAGCCTGCGCCAGCGCGTCTTCCAGCGAACTCATCGCGCCGTCGTCGTCGGCCAGGCCCCATTGTGCGCGGCTGAGTTCGAGCTGCAGGCGCAGCCGATCCAGGCGCGTGGCCATGTCGATGCCGTCGTGGCCGCGACGCAGTGCGGTCTTGGCGATTTTTTCCGCCGGCGCGTAACGCGCTTGCAGATTCAACAGCGACACCGTGGTCGCGGTGACGGAAAGATTCTCCAGGCCGTGCCGGTCGAGCAGGCCGTTGGCTTCGCCGGACAAGCGCTCGGCCTGGGCGTAGCGGCCGATCAGGGCGTGGCTGCGCGCCAGCACCGACAGCCCACAGGCCAGGGTCAGCGCCTGATCGGATGAAGCCAGGCGACGCAGCCGCACCTCGGTGTCGATCAGCCGCGCGACCGAAGCGAACGGCGCGCGGTCCAGATGGCAGATGGCGTCGACGCCGAGGCGGGACTCGAACAAGGCCGCGACCTGGGCGTGAACCCGCGCCGAGCGTTCGAGGTCGTGGCGATGTTGCTTGACGGAATAGACGGCGAAGGCGGCGGCGGCCAGCAGCGCCAACGTGGTGAGCGCCAGCCAGAGGCGGACGCGGGTCTTCGCGCGCGGCCGGTCCGCGCGGGCGACAGCGTCGCCGGCAAGTGGGGAGGTGGTGGCCATCGGTCGGTGGTCTCTCGACATATGCAGCACTGACGGAGCGGCCGATCTGCGCTTGGACTACGCCTCGAAGGCATCTTTACGGTGCCTTCGAGGTGAGAACTTGCGCCTGATCGGTGGGGGTCAGTGGTTGAATCGAGGTAAGGCCGCGAGGGCGGACATGCGCCGGATGCGTGCGGGTTCGCTCAAAAATGCTGGACGGGTGGGGCGGCCGCCTCCCGGGCCGCCGCCGTCTCGTACCGGCCGCCTCAGCAGGCCGGCTCGTCGGCCAGTTCGATGCGATCGTCGCGGACCGGCTCGGCCAGAACCGCCGGCTCGTGCGCCGATGCGCCGCCGAGCAGGGCGAACACCACCCAGGCGATCGCCGCGGTCAGCCCGGCCAAGCCGTACATCAACCACGCGAACGCGGCGTCGTAGCTGTGCGCCAGCGCGGCGGCGTCGAGCTGCGGCAGCAAGGCCTGCGCGCGCGCCGCGTCGCCGGTGGCCAGCCGTTGCGCGGCCTGCGCCAGCGCGGCGCCGTCGGCACCGATCGCCGACGACAGACGCAGTTGCAGCAGCCCGGCCAGGGCCGCGGCGGTGATCGCCAGGGCGATGCCTTCGCCGGAGACGCGGCTGGCGCCGAACACGCCCGCGGCCATGCCGGCGCGTTCCTTGGGCACCACGCTGATCGCCAGACCGTCCATCAGGCCCCACGGCACCGCCGAGCCGGCGCCGATCAGCAGCATCGGCGCGATCAGGCCATGCACCGAACCGGCCGCGGCTTCCACGCCCAGCCACACCAGTCCCGCCGCGGCCAGCAACAACGCCGCCGCGCACAAGGTGCCGGCGGCGATGCGGTGACTGAGCACCGCGGCCAGCAACGGCACCACCAGCATCGGCGCCGACAACGCGATCATCATCAGGCCGGCGTCGAGCGCGCTCAGGCCGTGGATGCCGATCAACCGCACCGGCAGCACGATGATCAGCGCCAGATAGCAAAACCCGGTGCCGATCGGCAGCAACTGCGCGCCGACGAAACGCGGGTACTTGAGCAGGCTCAGGTCCAGCATCGGCCGCGCGGCGCGGGTTTCCACCCGCACGAACAAGGCCAGGAACGCCGCCGAGCCGATCAATGCGGCGATCACCCAGCCGTCGCTCCAGCCGCGCTCGGGCGCTTCCAGCACGCCGATGGTCAGCAGCGCCAGCATCGCGGTGGAGCTCAGGCTGCCGCGCCAGTCCAGGCCGGCGGCGTCGGGATCGCGCGACTCGCGCATGCGCGGCACGCCGAACACCGTGGCCAGCAGCGCGATCGCCAGACTCGACAGGAACACCGAGCGCCAGCCCTGGGTCTGCACCAGCCAGCCGGCCAGGCTCGGCCCGAACGCCAGCCCCAGTCCGAACGCGGTGCCGAGCAGGCTGAAGGCGCGGATCCGCGCCGGCCCGTGGAATTCCTGCGACAAGGCGGCGTTGCCGCCGGCCAGGGCGAGCGCGGCGGCGATGCCCTGGGCGATGCGCAGGCCGTTGAGCACGGCCAGGCTCGGCGCCAGCGCCAGCAGCAGCGAGACGATCGCGTAGGCGACGATGCCGATCGAGAACACGCGCTTGCGGCCGTAGGTGTCGGCCAGGGTGCCGGCCGCCATCAGGCAACTGCCGAAGGCGAGCATGAAGGCGTTGGTCATCCAGTTCAGCGCCACCGGGCTGCCGCCCAGTTCGGCGGCGATGGCCGGGATCGCCACCGGCGGGGCGGTGAAGCTCAGCGGCAGCACCAGCCCGGCCAGGCACACGGCGCCGAGGATCAGGAAGCGGTCGTAACGGCCGGGCACGGGGCCGGCGGCGGAAGCCCGCGAGGGCAGGGGGGAGGGCATCGGGATCGCCGTGGGGACGGGCGGTCCAGCTTAGATGGGCCGCAATCGGGGAAAAATACCGATCCGGTTCATGCTTTATGGAGCGATACGACATAATCGGGGCCGCAATCTAGGCGCCCCGCCGCTGGAGACCCCGCATGGACAAGCTCGGCAGCCTGCTCGCCTTCGTCCGCACCGCGCAGTCGCGCAGCTTCGTCGCCGCCGGCCGCCAGATCGGCATTTCGTCCTCGGCGGTCGGCAAGAGCGTGGCCAAGCTGGAGCAGCAGCTCGGCGTGCGCCTGCTCCAGCGCAACACCCGCAACGTGCGCCTGACCGAGGAAGGCCGGCAGTTCTACGAGCGCTGCAAACCGCTGCTGGACGAACTGGAAGAAGCCGAGGCGATGCTGACCCACTCCATGCAGGCGCCGCGCGGGCGCCTGCGGGTCAGCCTGCCGACCAACGGCTACAAGTTCCTGGTGCCGGTGCTCGGCGAGTTCCGCCGGCGCTATCCCGAGGTCGAGCTGGACCTGGATTTCAACGACCAGATGGTCGATGTGATCGAAGGCGGTTTCGACGCGGTGATCCGCAGCGGCGACATGCCCGACTCGCGCCTGCGCGCGCGCCGGCTGGGGCCGTTCTGTTTCATGTTGTGCGCCTCGCCCGACTATCTGGCGCGGCGCGGCGAACCGCGCGCGCCGGCCGACCTGGAAGCGCACGAGTGCATCCATTTCCGCTTCGCCAACAGCGGCAAGCTGCAGGAATGGTCGCTGCGGCTGGAGCCCGGCGAGAACCCGCCGCATCTGCCGGCGGCGCTGGTGTGCAACAACAGCGAAGCGGCGGTGCAGGCCGCGGTGCACGGCCTGGGCATCGTGTATTCGGTGGATTTCCTGGTGCGCGATCATTTGGCTTCGGACCGGCTGCGGCGCGTGTTGCCGGGGTTCGAGACCCAGCGCGGGCAGTTCTGGGCGTTGTGGCCGGCGCACAAGCACGTCTCGCCGAAGCTGCGCGTGTTTCTGGATTTCGTCGATGAGCATTTGTTCGTGCACAAGCCGCTGGCTTGAGCGCGATGCGTCGTCGTCAGTGCGGAATCAGCGCGCGCGCTTCCTCTCGCGGCCTTCGCTGAAACCGCGCCGGTACGAAGTCGGGTTGGTGCCGACCGAACGCGAGAAGCGATCGCGGAAGGTCGTCGCCGATGCGAAGCCGACCTGCAGCGCGATCTGCTCCACGGACAAGTCGGTGGTTTCCAGGAATTGCTGCGCGCGGCGGATGCGGGTGATCAGCAGCCACTGCAGCGGCGTGGTCCCGGTCTGCTCGCGGAAACGGCGGTTGAGCGTGCGCGTGCTGACCGACGCATGGCGGGCGAGTTCGTCGACCAGCAGGGGCCGGTCCAGATGTTCCTCCATCCAGCACAGCAGCGGCGCCAGCGAGGCGTCGGACTGCGGCGGCGCATGCTGCAGCAGCGGCGAATGATCGGCGCCGCGTTCCATCGGCACCACCGCCCAGCGCGCGGCGGCCGCGGCGGCGGCGGCGCCGCAGTCGCGGCGGATCAGGTGCAGGCACAGGTCGATGCCGGCGGCCGAACCGGCCGAGCTGAGTATCTGGCCTTCATCGACGAACAACACGTCCGGATCGACCTGGATGTTCGGGTAACGCTCGGCCAGTTCGACCGTGGTGGACCAATGCGTGGTGGCGCGGCGGCCGCCGAGCAGGCCGGCCTGGGCCAGCACGAACACGCCGGTGCAGATCGAGGCGATGCGCGCGCCGCGCGCGCTGGCGGCGCGCAGCGCGTCCAGGATCGCGGCGGGAAACGGCGCGCGCCACGGCGACATGCCCGGCACGATCACGGTGTCGGCGCGTTCGAGTTCGGCCAGGCCCCACGGCACCACCAGTTCCATCGAGCCTGTGCGCACGCGCTCGCGTTCGGCGCAGATGCGCACCTCGTAGGCGGTCTCGCCGTCGGCCAGCCGCACCCACGGAAACACCAGCCCGGGAATGGACAGCTCGAAAGGCAGAACGTCGTCCATCGCGACGACAGCGATCTGATGCATGGGGACCGGCTGTGCTGGGGGTTGGACAAAGTGTAGCCAGCGGCCTCGCCGCCCGCGCGCACGGATACGGGCGTGTCGGCGATGGCCGGAACCCGGCGAGATCTGGCGGCTTCGCCGCATCGGCGCGCGCCGCGCCGCATCGGCCGGGATACGGATGCGCGGCCTGAACGGCGATGGCGCGCCACTCACTGATGCGGATCGCTTCGTCGCTACCGCCGTCGTTGCGAGGGCAGGGCGGACACGACCCGTGCATCGATAAGGCCGGATAAAGAACGGCCCCCGCCGCGCGAACGCAACGGGGGCCGCAAAGACCGCAAACACTTGCCAAGTCGAGCCCGGGTACGGCTCAGAGCGATTCCTCAGTTCTTGCAGCGCGCCGCCGTGGAGCCTTCCGGCAGGGTCACGTCGACCGCTTCCCAGGCGCAGGCCACGGTCTTGACCGCGCTGGCCTTGAGCAGGCCGCGATCGACCAGATCCTGCGCCGCCGTCTGCGTCGCCACGCGCGCATCCGGATAGGTCGCCTGCGAGGTCAGGTACAAGGTGTTGGCGCGGTACCAGATCTGTCCGGCGACGGTCGGGGTCAGGCCCTTCAGGCCGGTCGCGCCGTTGCAGACCAGATCCGACGGCAACACGGTCTTGCGATGCGACTTCGGCACCTTCTGGCCTTCGGCCAGCAGGTAGAAGAAGTGGTTGCCGATGCCGGAGGTGTAGTGCGGATCGTGCGCCTCGTTCTGCGGATCGAAACCGCCGGCCGGGTAGCAGTCGAACGAACCCACGCCGGCGGCGTTCTTGTCCAGGCTGGGCTTGAACATGAAACGCAGCGGCACGCCGCTGAGCATCACGTTCTCGCCGATCAGGTAATCCGGCGGGTCTTTCGGGCTGTTGTCGTAGAACTCGACCAGGGTGCCGTGGACGTCGGAATTGGCTTCGTTCAAGCCGCCGGCATCGCCCGAGTACAACAGGCCCGAGGTCGCCTGGGTCACGCCGTGCGACATCTCGTGGCCGGCCACGTCGAGCGCGACCACCGGGTTGGACAGGCCGTAGTCGCCGTTGCCGTAGACCATGCGCTTGGCGTCGCCGTCCCAGAACGCGTTGGTGCCGCCCGCGTCGAGGAAGAAGAAATACGTGAAGGTGACATTGACGAAGCTCTGCACGCCCAGGCCGTCGCCGAAGATGCCGGCGCGGTCGTAGTACTTCTTGTAGTAGTCCCAGGTCTTCGACACACCGTAATGCGCTTCCACGCCGGTGCGTTCGATGTTGGTCATCTGCTCGTTGCCCCAGACGTTGTCGGCATCGAACATCGGCGGCGCGGTGAAGTCGCCGCCGCCGAACACCAGGTCGACGACCGTGCCGCCGGTGTTGTGCACGGTGCCGCCGCCGCGCTTGTCGTCGCGCAGCAGGAAGCCGGCGCCGCGGCCGTCGCTTTCCTCGGCGCCGACCTTGCTGGTGGAGATCGGCACCTTGCCGCGGGTGATGGTGAAGCCTTCGCCTTCGGCCGCTTCGGCGGTGTAGATGCGGCTGTCGCGGCCGAGGAAGCTGCCGTTGCCGGCATCGACGTAAATCAGATCATGGACCGGACGCTCGGCCTTGTTGAGGCCGCGGAAGCTGACTTCATACGCCAGCTTGGGCTGGTTGTTCTGGGCGAAATACACCGTGCGCGATTTCGGCGCCTCGATGAAGCGGCCGGAGAAATGCACGCCGGCGTCGGCGATCGCCTGGCTCTGCGAGAGCTTGGGCGTGATCGAGCCGCCGTCGCCGAGCTTGAGGTCCAGGGTCTTGCTGATCGAGGTCAGCAGGCCGCCCTTGGCGTGGGTGACCAGATCGCCGCCGATCACCGGCAGGCCCTGGTATTCGCGCTGGAAACGCACGTGCTCGCTGCCGTCGGCTTCGACCACGACATCGCGCGGCTTGTAGCTTTCCGCCGCCATCGCGTTGGCGCCGGCCTTGGCCAGGCCTTGCGCGCCGGCGCTGCCGGCCTTGCTCGCCTGCAGCAGTTCGCGCGCGCGCTGCACCGCCGGATGGCGTTCCAGTTGCGCGGCCGGGGTGGCGCCGGAGACGGCGCTGGCATCGGCGAAGGTGTTTTCCGCGGTGGCGCGGACGCTGGCGTTGGAACGCGCGGACGCATCAGGCGCGCGCGCCGCCGCATTCGCCGCCGCGCCGGTCTGGGGGACGCTGCGAGCGGCATCATCGCGATGCGCGGTGACCAGCGCGGTCGCAGTGGTGCCGGTGATCGCAAGCAGGATCGATGCGGTCAGCACTCGTTGTTTCATGGACATGCGAAGTTCTCCGAGTCATGCAAAGCAATAAGGAAGAAAGAAAGCAAAATCGCCGTTCCGCGATCGAGGTCGCGAAATCGGCGTTACTGCACAACGGCAGGGAGCTTGTAATGCTTGGGAAGACGCGTCCTACGACGAGGAAGGACACGCGTTCTCCACCGTTTCCCTATCAATGCGAACGCTCTCGGATGCGTTTCACCCCACCTTGCGGGCACGCGGGTGACGTATTTCCTTCACGAAATGCGATGCGCGTCTAACGCAGGCTTACGGTTGAAGACACGCAGCAAACGCCGAAAGGCCGCGAAATCGCAGCCGATGGGCAAGTATCGTGGCGAGGGCGACAGGCGCGTGGCGCCTGCGATGGACTGCATCCGCGTGCGGCGCGATCGCCGCGCGCGTCAGCGCCGCGGCGCCGGCATGATGTGCGACAGGAAAATCCGCCGGTCTTCGAAAATGCGGATCGCCACGGCGACGCCGAGCTGCACCGACAGGTGGAAGGCCTCGTTCTTGGCCGCGGCCGAAGCGGCGGCGACATTGTCGAAACGCTCCTCGGCCACGTCGCACGACAAGGTGCGGCCGAGGTAAGTGGATTCGTTGAGTTGCACCGTGTAGGGCATGGGGTCGCGACCATCGAATGAAACGGGATGCCCCGACCCAGCTTGACCGCTTGCTCAAGGCGGCGACTTATTCCCTTGCTGAGCGGCGTCCGTTGCCGGCGCATAAGTCGTGCTGTCGGGGCGTGCATAAGGTGACTTAGCGACCAAGGATTTACCCTCAGGAGACCCCAGCCCGTGCTGTAGGGAATTCCTTACAACCGCGTGACCGCGGTCACGTCCGCAACCCCCGGCAGGGCGCTCTTTGTGGGAGGGCCCTTCAGGCCCGATGCTTTCGGCTCCGGTCGCATCGCACCTTCATCGGCCCCCACAAGCGACGCGATCCCCCCAACCGCCTTGCCGCCGCATGAACGAACCCCGCAAACCCCGCGCGCCCCTCGACCTTAGGCGGATTCACCGCGCCGGCAATGCCTCTAGCGTGTCTGCGCCGCAGCGCTGCGGCCCCGACAGGACCGTCCATGTTCGCGACCGCCACGACCACGGCCATGCGACCCGCGCCGCGCGCGCGGCGGCTATCGTCCCGTTCGCGCCATCTTCTGGCGACGCTGTGCCTGCTCACGCTCTGCGCAGGCGCCCCGGCCGCGAGCGGTCGCGGCGCCCTGCCGTCGCTGCCGTTCCTGGTGCACGCCGCGCCGCCGGCTCAGGACGCGCCCGGCAGCAGCGGCCCGCCCAGCCACAGCCAGCGCGCCATCCAGGCGCTGACCCAGGCGATGAGCATGGTCAAGGGCAGGCCGATACGCAGGAAATCGCTGAAGCGGTACTGGCCCGGGCCGAGGATGAGAAGGTTGCCGTGGTGACCGATCGGGGTCAGGAACGCGGCCACCGCGCCCAGCGCCGTGCACACCACGAACGGCGTCGGCGGCAGGCCCAGCGATTGCGCCAGTGAGATCGCGATCGGCCCCAGCAGCACCGTGGTCGCCGCATCGGACAGGATCTGGGTCAGCAGCGCGGCGACGGTGAACATCACCAGCAAGATCGCCAGCGGCGACCAGCCCGCGATCACCTGCAGCATGCCCTGCGCCAGCAACTGCGCGGTGCCGGTCTGCTCCATCGCCACGCCCAGCGGAATCACCCCGGCGATCATCACGAAGATACGCACGTCGATTTCGCGATAGGCCTGTTCGACATCGACGCAGCGCGTGGTCACCATCGCCACCGCGCCCAGCAGGAACGCCAGCGACGCCGGCAGCCATTCGGTCGCCGCCGCGACGATCGTCATCAGCAGGATGCCCAGCGCCAGCGGCGCGCGCACCCGCCGCCGCGCTTCGCCGGCGAACGGCACCAGCATCAGGAAGCCGTGGTGCGCGGCGAGTTCGGCGAAACGCGCCGGCCGGCCCCACAGCACCAGCAGGTCGCCCTCAAGCAGGCGCGCGTCGGACAGACGCGGCGCGACCGCGCCCTGGCGCCGCCACAGGCCGGCGATCACGGCGTGGAAGCGGCGCGCGAAATCCAGCTCGCGCACGCTGCGGCCGATGAATTCCGAACCCGGCGCGACCAGCGCCTGCACCAGTTGCGGTTCGCCGTCGCCGTCTGCGTGCTCGCCGAAGCGCTTGATCGCGTTGAGATCCAGGCCGGCGTCGTCGTGCAGCGAGGCGAGCGCGTCGGCCGAAGCCTCCACCAGCAGGATGTCGCCGCTGATCAGGGCGCTGCCCGGGCCCAGATCCTGGCGGCGCTGGCCGTCGCGCAGCCAGCCGGTCAGCACGAAGCGATCGCCGAGCGCCTTCTGCAGTTCCGACAGCGGACGCGTGCTCCAGCGCGAGCCTTCGACGATCACCAGCTCGGTGCGGTAACGGTCCAGGCGCAGGTAGCCGTCGTCGCCGTGTTCGCCGCCGCGCTTGGGCAGCACCCAGCGCGCGGCCAGCATGTACAGCACGCCGACCACCACCAGGGCCAGACCGATCGGAGTGATCGAGAAAATCCCCAGGCCCGGCGCGCCGGTGCGTTCGATCAGATTGTCGGCGAGCAGGAACGCCGGCGCGCTGACGAGCGTCAGGGTCGTGCCCAGCGAGGCGGCGAACGACATCGGCATCAGCAGGCGCGACGCCGACAGGCCGCGCGATTTGGCGAACCGGGTCAGGATCGGCAGCATCATCGCCGTGACCATGACGTGGTGGGTGAACGAGGACAGCGCCGCCACCGCCGGCATGGTCACCGCGATCGCGCGGCTCTCGCTGCGGCCGGCGGCGCGGCCGATCCACTGGCCCAGGCGCTCGGTGATGCCGGTCGCGGCCAGGCCGCCGGAAATCACGAACACCGCCGCGACGATGATCGCCGGTTCGCTGGCGAAGCCGGACAAGGCCTGTTTGGCGTCCAGCACCCCGCTGAGCACCAGCGCCAGCAGGGTGATCATGGCCGTCACATCGACCCGCAGGCGTTCGCTGACGAACAGGTACAGGGCGGCCGCGAGGATCAGCAGGAAGGCGATCTGAGAAAAGTCCATTGCGCGATTGTGCTTGAGCCGGCCGTGTCCAGGCCGTGTGCGCCGTCCACCGCGCCGTCACGGCGGCATTGGATACACTCCCCGGTCACTTCGGACCCCCTGTGCGATCACAGCGTTACCGCGATGACCCTGCCGCACCCCACGATGCCGGCCAGCAAAGCCGCCGACGACCGCTTCCGCCTGGCGATGGCGGCGTCGAACATCGGCATGGCGATCGTTTCGATCGACGGCATCTGGCTGGAGGTCAACCCGGCGTTGTGCGCAATGCTGGGCTACCGCATCGACGAATTGCGCGGTCACCACTACAGCGAAGTCACCCATCCCGACGATCTGGCGATCAGCGACAACCTGGTCGCCGCGCTGGTCAGCGGCGCGCTGGCCTCGGTCGATGAACACAAGCGTTACGTCCACCAGGACGGCAGCGACGTGTGGGTGCAGCTGAACATCGCGGTGATGCGCGACGAAGACGGCAAGCCGCAGTATTTCATCTCGCACATGCGCGACATCCGCGACGAGCGCGAAGCCGATCTGGCGCGCCGCGCGCGCATGGCCGAGCACGGCGCCGCGCTGGACGCGTCCAACCGCCAGCTGCAGTTGTTCGCCGACGCGGTCGCGCACGACCTGCGCGCGCCGCTGCGTTCGATCGAAAGCTTCTCGGCGCTGCTCGGCGAGCGCGCGGCCGAGCGCTTGAACGAAACCGATCGCGATTACCTGACCCGGATTCGCGCCGCGGCTTCGCGCATGACCGGCCTGCTGGCCGCGCTGACCGAGCTGTCGCACGTGACCCGCGCCGAGATGCGCATCGCCCCGGTGGACCTGAGCCTGCTCGCCGACTGGGTCGGCGCCGAGCTGCAGGACGCCGATCCCAGGCATCGCGGCGAAGTCAGCGTGCAGCCCGGTCTGCAGGTCGAGGGCGACGAGCGCCTGCTCAAGCTGATGCTCAATCAACTCATGCACAACGCGTGGAAATTCTCGTGCGAGCGGGCCGGCGGCGAACCCGGCGGCGAGCTGGTTCCGGTACGCATTCAGGTGCGCGGCGAGGTGGTCGGATCGCGCCTGCAGTTGTCGATTCAGGACCACGGAGCCGGTTTCGACATGCGTTATGCTCACAAGCTGTTCGAGCCGTTCCAGCGCCTGCACGGGCCGGATCAGGGCGGCGGTCACGGCCTCGGGCTGGCGATCGCGCGGCGGGTCGCCGAGCGTCATCGCGGCCAGTTGCGCGCGCACTCCCAGCCCGGCGCGGGCAGCACGTTTACAGTCGAACTGCCCTTGCGGTCCAAGGGCGAGGAAAGCGCAAATGCATAAGGAAATCCTGCTGGTCGAGGACAACCCCGACGACGTCGAGCTGACCCGGCTCGCCTTCGACGAGGCCAAGATCGCCAACAGGCTGGTGGTGATGGGCGATGGCGCCGAGGCGCTGGATTACCTGTTCGCCCGCGGCCGTTACTCCGATCGCGATCCCACCGATCTGCCGTCGATCGTGCTGCTGGACCTCAATCTGCCCAAGGTCGATGGCCGCGAAGTGCTGCAGGCGATCCGCGCCCACGAACCCACCCGCACGCTGCCGGTGGTGGTGTTGACCACCAGCACCGAGCCGTTCGACGTCGAAGCCAGCTATGCGCTCGGGGTCAACAGCTATATCCAGAAGCCGGTGGATTTCGAGCAGTTCGTGTGGGCGGTGAAGCAGGTCGGGTTGTATTGGCTGGTTTTGAATCATCCGCGTAATCCCTGATTGCTTCGCGGATATTCGGGGATAAAGGCAAAAGCAAATCCCCCCTGGCCCCCCTTTTTCAAAGGGGGGAACCCCTTCGGATACGGCAGCGTGATTTGGCAGTGCGCCGCACAGCCGCGTCCTGTTTACGAGCGCATCAATTAGCCCCCTTTGAAAAAGGGGGCAGGGCGCCTGCGAACAACCGTGACCTGATCGCCGCGCCAGCGCCGGGGGATTTGCTGCCCACCTCAACGCCGCATAGCCGCGTCCCGTTTACGAGCGCGTCAATTAGCCCCCTTTGAAAAAGGGGGCAGGGCGCCCGCGAACAACCGTGACCTGATCGCCGCGCCAGCGCCGGGGGATTTGCTCCCCACCTCAACGCGCCGCACAACCGCTTCCCGTTTACGAGCGCATCAATTCGCCCCCTTTGGAAAGGGGGCAGGGCGCCCGCGAACAACCGTGACCTGACCGCCGCGTCAGCGCCGGGGGATTTGCTCCACGCCGCAGCGCGCCGCACCACACTTACCCCCCGCCGTACAACCGTTCCGCCCGCTGAAACAAAATCCAGCTGGTCGCGATGTACTTGTCCCCGCCCTTGGGCCGGTTGCCGCGATGGGTGTGAGTGAACGCCGCCGGCGCGATCAGCAGATCGCCCGCGCGCGGCGCGATCTTGCGGCGCTGGTAAAGAAACTCGGTCTCGCCTTCGCTGAAACCGTCGTTGAGATAGATCGTCCACAGCACATGCCGGTGCAGGGTTTCCGCGGTCTGGTCGCGCGGATACAACTCGCAGTGCCAGTACGGATAGCCGCCGCGATCGGCGGTGTAACGCTGCAGGTTGATCGCGCCCGGACGGAACACAGTCTGCGCGATCGGCGCCAAGGCGCCATCGTCCATCTGCGCCATGCGCTCGGGCGTGAGGCGATGGCGCTTGCCGTCGGCGGCCGGCGCTTCGAGCATCAACGGCGCGATCATGGTGTGCGGATAACGCCGCAGATACTTCAGCAAGCCGCGGAACACCGCCAAGTTCAGCGCGACCTCCACGTCCTTCCAACCTTCGCGGCCGGTGATGGTGAGATCGCGGCTGTCCTTCAGATCCGGCATCACGCCGCCGCCGACACGGCCCGGTTCGCTGTCGCGGCTGGCGTCGAAGCGGCGCACCAGTTCGGCGCATTCCTCGCGCGTCAACGCCTGCGGATAGACCTCGATGAAATCATCTGAGCCGGTGAGTGCAACGGAATCGGGCGTTGAGGACATGGCGGGCGCTGGGTGGTGAGAGAACGCGCGAACGGCAAGCGCGTGGAAAGCGGCCATCCTCGCACGGGGACCCGGGGTTGCAAAAAGGCAAGGTGGGAACGGCCTGCCGGCGGCCTCGTCGCGCAAGCGTCTCAAAGATTCGCTGGACGGGCCTGAACGCCTTTGCCGGCCCAAGCCGGGCAGGCGAATACCCAGCGTGCGAATTTCATCGCGTGTTGCGACAGCGCAATGTCCTCACGGCGGCCACGCGCCGCTGGATGTCCATAAAATTCTTCGAACTCATGGCCTTGCGAACTTGGCACGGCTCTGGCGCCGGCCCTGCCCGTCTGCCTCGATCGCCCCGATGCGAATGCCGCGAGAGCGTCCCGTCTCGGAGATCGCTGCCATGCCCTGCTCGCCCTGGCATCCCACACCACCCCGGTGGCCTGATCTTCGCCATATTTTTATGTGACGCGCGCTTGCAGCGAAGCGAATCGCGATTGCGCGATGCATCGCGGCGGCACCAGAATCGCGCCACCCACGATCGCGATATCGAGAACTGCCGCCGATGAATCACTGGTCTGTTCCTGCATCGGCGGCGTGGGCTCGGTTATGAATCTGCATTGGCGTTTGTTCGTTTCGTCCAAGACCGAACCGGCGGCGCGCAAGCTCGCGGCGGGGCATTTCCGCCGCGCCCAGGTCGAGGTGTCGGCGTTGACGGTCGCGCCCTGCGAAAAGGGCGGCTACAAGATCCAGGCGCGCAGCGAGCACGCGACCTCGTCGTGGTCCGACAGCGTGGTGGCGGCGATCGCCCTGGCCCAGCGCACCGGTCTTGGCTGGAGCCTTGATGGCCTGATCATCGATGAGCTGGCGCTGTGGAGCACGAAGGCCTCGACCGCGGGCATCGATGCGATCGAAGTGGTCGTGCGCCGGATCGAACCGGTGGCGACGGATGGCGCGGACGAACCGGGCGAGCGAGCGACGGCCTAAGCCGTGCGGATGGTGTCGTCGTCGATCTCTTCCTCGCCGCCGCGCATGCCCAGCCGCTGCATCAACCGGTACAAGGTCACCCGCGACACGCCCAACTCGCGCGCCGATTCGCCCAGGCGCCGGCGGTTGCGGTGCAAGGCGCGTTCGATGGCGTCGCGCGTGGCCAGGTCGCGGGCTTCTTCCAGAGTCATCGGCACGCCGTCGGCGGCATCGTCGATGTGCAGGTCGGCGGCGGTGATGTAGCGGCCTTCGGCCATGACCACGGCCTGGCGCACGCGGTTGATCAGTTCGCGCACGTTGCCCGGCCACGGATGGCGGTGCATGGCCTGGCGCGCGCACGGCGAGAAGCCCTTGATGCCGCGCGAGGTTTCCTGCGAATAGCGTTGCAGCGCGTGGTCGGCGATCAGGTCGATGTCGCCGCCGCGTTCGCGCAGCGGCGGCTGTTGCAGGCGCAGCACGCACAGGCGGTGGAACAGGTCGGCGCGAAAGCGGCCGTCGGCGATGGCCTGATCGAGATCGTGATGGGTCGCCGAGACGATGCGCACGTCCACCGGAATCTGTTCGTGCCCGCCCAGGCGCTCGATCGAGCCTTGCTGCAGGAACCGCAGCAGCGAGGCCTGGCTCTCCATCGGCAGGTCGCCGATTTCGTCCAGGAACAAGGTGCCGCCGTTGGCCATTTCGATCCGGCCGAGCTTGCGGTGCTGCGCGCCGGTGAAGGCGCCGCGCTCGTGGCCGAACAATTCCGACTGCACCAGGTTGTGCGGAATCGCGCCGCAGTTGATGGCGATGAACGGATTGCGGCTGCGATGCGACTGGCGGTGCACCGCCATCGCCCCCAGTTCCTTGCCGGTGCCGGTCTCGCCGGCGATGAACACCGGCGCGTCGGTGGAGGCGGCCTTGTGCAGGCCGCGGCACAGCGCGCGGATGGCTTCGCTTTCGCCGATCATGCCGTCCACGCCGCCGCTGCACAGCACGTCGGCGCTGCCGGCGCCGCAGGCCAGCGCGGCCATGCCGTAGGCGTGGCCGATCACCGTGTGCAGCACCGCTTCCGGGCAGGGCAGGGTGACGTAGTCGTAGCAGTAGTCGCGGATCAGCCGGCGCGCGGCTTCGTCGTCGAGCTGGGCCGAGGCGACGCCGGCGATCCAGCCGGCGTTCTGCGCGGCCAGGGCGGGGCCGAGTTCTTCCAGGTCGCGCGCGTCGAAGCCTTCGCGCAGATCGACCAGCACCGCATGCGGCAGGCGCGGGCTGGACTGCAGTTGCCGCAGCGCGGCGCGCGCGTCGGGCGCGCGGCGCAGCGTCCAGCCCAGGTTCTGCAGCGGAGCGAGCGCGTGCATGCGTCCGGCGCCGCCGGGGCTGAGGTAGATGAGTTCGCGCGCGCCGTCTCCGCGCGCGGCGGCGGCCCGCGCGGACGCAGGCTGCGTTGCGGAGCGACTCCCCAAGTCGCCACGGATGCCGTTGGCCATAGCTGTATTCCCCGCCGGCGCAAGGCGCCTGCAATTACCGCAAGTAATTACTCCAACGCAGAGTCCGGCGAAAGGCGGTCACCGACGGCCGGTAGGCCGGGCTTGCTGCGTTTATGCGGGCGGCTCGGCCGGGCGCAAGAAACGGGCCACGCAGCGCGCGCAATTGTTTCGATCTAAGCGCGGCGACACGCAGCATACGGCGAAGCATGTTGGCGACGGCGGAACGCGCACGCGCCCACGCCGCGACGATGCTTTCACTGCGGTGCGCGACGTCCACGGCGATGCGCGGCGCCAAGCGCCCACGCCGTCCTCATCGATAGAACTACATCGGATATTTACTTCGCGTGCGTCGCGGCGATCACCCACGCCCGCTCACCGCCGCCAACCGGGTCCCTGGTTGGCGGGGAAAACCGGCGGCGGAACCGGCCCGGTTCCGCCGCCCGCGCATCACGCCTGCTCGGCGTCGAACTCGTGGTGATAGCGCACCGCGGTCTCGACCTCGGCCTTGCTGCCCAGGAACACCGGCACGCGCATGTGCAGGCCGGTGGGCTGCACTTCCAGCAGGCGCTGGCGGCCGGTGCTGGCGGCGCCGCCGGCCTGTTCGACCAGGAAGCTCATCGGGTTGGCTTCGTACATCAGCCGCAGCTTGCCGCCCTGCGCCGCGCACTTGGCGTCGAGCGGATAGCTGAAGATGCCGCCGCGGGTCAGGATGCGGTGCACGTCGGCGACCATCGAAGCCACCCAGCGCATGTTGAAGTCCTTGCCGCGCGGGCCTTCCTTGCCGGCCAGCAGATCGGTCACGTAGGCCTGCATCGGCGGCTGCCAATGGCGCTGGTTGGACATGTTGACCGCGAATTCCTTCGTGTCGTCCGGGATCTGCATGCCGCGCGTGGTCAGCACGAAGCTGCCGACTTCGCGGTCGAGCGTGAACGCGTGGGTGCCGTTGCCGATGGTCAACACCAGCATGGTGCTGGGGCCGTAGGTGGTGTAGCCGGCGCAGACCTGCTCGGTGCCGGGCTGCAGGAAGTCCTGGTCCTGCGCCTGGGTCACGCCTTCGGGCGCGCGCAGCACCGAGAAGATGGTGCCGACCGAGATGTTGACGTCGATGTTGGACGAGCCGTCGAGGGGATCGAACAGCAGCAGGTAGTTGCCGCGCGGGTAGACGTCGGGGATCGGATGCGAGGTGTCCATTTCCTCCGAGGCCAGGCCGGCGAGGTGGCCGCCCCAGGCGTTGGCTTCGAGCAGGATCTCGTTGCTGAGCACGTCGAGCTTCTTCTGCGCCTCGCCCTGGATGTTCATGCTGGCCGCGCCGGGCGTGCCGGCATCGCCGAGCACACCGCCCAGGGCGCCCTTGCCGACCGCGATGGAGATCGTCTTGCAGGCGCGGGCGACGACTTCGATCAGCAGGCGCAGGTCGGGATTGATGCGCCCGGCGCGCTGTTCCTCGATCAGGTAGCGGGTCAGGGAGATGGAGGTGTTGCTGGGGCTCAGGACGGAGGACATGGGCTCGGGGCAGTGGCGGCGAGGGGCGCCATTGTCGCCGATGCGGGTGACCGGACGCAGACCGCCGGCGCGTGCGCATTCAGTTTTTTGCGCGCCGGATCGGGGTTCAGCGACGGGCAGGGCGGGGCCGCCGCCCGGGCGCCGCGCCGGTTCGCTCAGTTGTCCGCCGCGCGCGTGCGTTCGCTCAGCTGGATCGAATCGGCTTCGCGGCGCAGATGCCGCTCGGTCACCCCGAAGGCCTGCGCGACCTCGCGCTGGCTGCGCCCGGCGCGCACCGCGGCGCGGATGGCGACCCGGCGCAGGCCGACGAACACGCCCCAGGCCGAGGGGATCTCGATGGTGCCGGCGGCGCTGGCGCGGTCGAGCAGGCGGCGATGGGTGGCCGGGTCCAGCGACACTTCGAGCCGGTCCGAGCAGGCGACGCGGCCGCGCGGCAGATACAGCCGGCGCCCGCCGTGGCGCAGCACCAGCCGCAGCATCGCCTCGAATCCGCTCAGACCAGCGACCTCGGCCGCGACCCACGGCAGCGAGGCCAGTACCGCCACGCGATGGTCTTCGCAGAACCGGCACAGCGAGTCGAAGTCGTCCGTGTCCGGCGGCGGCAGTCCGGTGAAGCACGGATGCGCGGCGGTCGCGGAGTCGGCGGGGGGCTGCAGACGAAGTTCGGAAGTCATGCCCGGCAGAACGCGGCGCTGCGAGGAACGTGAATGGCGCGGCCGCATCCAAGCTTGCATGCACGGATCGACCCGCGCCGGGTGCGCGCAAGCAAACGCGCAAGTCGCCGCAAAGCGCGAACGAACCGGGATCGGTGCCTGCGCGCGCGGTCCCCATGGCGCAAACGCGGAACCCAGGCGTTTCATCGTCGCGACGCGGCATCCCGCCGCGCAGGAGCGCAGCGATGCCTTACACCCTTACTCCGGCCGGCAATGCGCTGGCGATCGCCGAATGCCAATGGGCCGCGGCCGCCAATGTTCCCAGTGTAGGCGGCGATACCCAGCCCACCATCCAGTTCACCGGTTTCTCCTCGTGCATCGGCATCGCCGCGCGCAACAACAACGGCACCGATGTGATCGGTATCCATCTGGCGATCGACGCCGCCGACGGCACCCGATTTGGCGTTGGCGACGTCGCCACCGTCACCAGCGTGCTGCAAGGCTGGAACTACGATCCGCTGACGGTGTTCGTGATCGGCCAGATCTCGACCTGGAAGGGCACGATTCCGGCGGCCTTCGACGCATTGATCGCCGCGCTCGGCAATCCGCGCCAATTCGCCTACGGCGACGGCGTTTACGGCGCCGGCTTGAACGATGCCAATGTGCTGGTGCCGACCTTCTGAAGATCGCGCGCGATGGCGCTCGCAAAGCTGCGGCGCGCGTCACCGCAGGCCGATGGCCGCGTCCGGGCTACTATGCGTCGTCGCCCCGCCGCCCGCGCACCGTGCCCGTTTCCAGCCGCAAGATCCTGCATGTCGATATGGACGCGTTCTACGCGTCGGTCGAACAGCGCGACGATCCGGCGCTGCGCGGGCAACCGGTGGTGGTGGCCTGGCGCGGCTCGCGCTCGGTGGTGTGCGCGGCCAGTTACGAGGCGCGCAAGTTCGGCGTGCGCTCGGCGATGCCGGCGGTGCGCGCCGAGCGCCTGTGCCCGCAGGCGGTATTCGTGCCGCCGGATTTCGTGCGCTACAAGGCGGTGTCGCGGCAGGTGCGCGAAATCTTCGCCCGCCACACCGATCTGATCGAACCGCTGTCGCTGGACGAAGCCTATCTGGACGTCACCGCGACCAAGACCGGCCTGCCGTCGGCGACCGCCACCGCCGAAGCGATCCGCGACGCGATCCGCGAGGAAACCCGGCTGACCGCGTCGGCCGGCGTGGCGCCGAACAAATTCGTGGCCAAGATCGCCTCCGACTGGAACAAGCCCGACGGCCTGTTCGTGGTCAAGCCGCATCAGGTCGAGGCGTTCCTGGCGCCGCTGCCGGTCGGGCGCCTGCCCGGCGTGGGCAAGGTGATGGAAGCCAAGCTGGCCGAACTGGGCGTGCAGCGCGTCACCGATCTGCGCGCGCTGGGCGCGTTGGCGCTGGAGCAGCGTTTCGGCCGCTGGGGCCGGCGCCTGCACGAACTGGCTTACGGCATCGACGATCATCCGGTCGAGCCGTCGCGGCCGACGTTGCAGATTTCCTCCGAAGACACCTTCGAACGCGACCTGCCGCTGAGCGAAGTCGAAGCCGACCTGCGCGCGCTGGCCGCCAAGACCTGGGCCGGTTATCAGCGCGAACTGCAGCGCAATCCCGGGCGCATCGCGCGTACCGTGGTGCTGAAACTCAAGACCTCGGATTTCCGCATTCTCACCCGCAGCCTGACGCCGCCGCATCCGCCGGCGAGCGAAGCCGAACTGGCCGATCTGGTCTGCGGCCTGCGCGCGCGGGTGGAGCTGCCGGCATCGACCTTGTATCGGCTGGTCGGCGTGGGCGTGTCGGGTTTCGTCGAGGAGGACGAGGCGATCGCGCAGTCGGATCTGTTCGATGGCGGGGTGGTGGATGAGGAGGTGGAGGGGCGGTGAGGGGAGGCGACGCGATGCGACGCGACGCGACGCGAGACCTTTGCGCCATCGTCTTTAACGTCATCCCTCCAGGCCGTCATTCCCGCGAAGGCGGGAATCCAGAGACTTAAGCGCCATCCCTCCAGACCGTCATTCCCGCGAAGGCGGGAATCCAGCGACTTTCGTGCAGGTCACGGCAAGACACTGGATTCCCGCGTTCGCGGGAATGACGGTAGGTAAGAATGCGTAGTGCTGGGTGAATAGGGCGGAGTGCGAAATACGAAATACGAAATACGAAGTACGAAGTACGAAGTACGAAATGCGAAATGCGAAGTACGAACTACGAACTACGAACTACGAAACGACGAGCACGACCTACGCAACGCATCCCGCAAAAATCCAGCACCACCTTCCCACCCCACCGCACACCCCAAACATCACCCAGCCACCACCTCACTCTCCGTCCGCACCACATATTTGACCGCTTCCACCCGCACCGCGCGCAGCGGCGCATCCAGCTCGCGCGCCGCATCGCTCCAGGCCGGCGACTGGCATTGCAGATTCAAACAACCGAAACGCTGCGCCGCATCCAGCGCCTGCCGCAGCAACTCGGTCTCCACGCCTCGCCCGCGCCAGGCCGAGCGCACATAGGGATCGTCCAGCTGCAGGCAATACGCGCGCTCCAACATCGAAAACCCGGCGGTGGCGCTGGCGTAGCCGATCACTTCGCCATCGACCTCGGCCAGCCACGCCCAGGCGCCGAACGGCGGCTCGAACAGGACTTCCATCAGCTCCAGCGCATCCGTGCGCGGCGGGCCGTAGGGACGGCGCTCCAGCGCGCGGCTGTCGGCGTGCTCATCGCACAGCGCGATCAGCGTGGGCGCATCGGCGGGCAGCACCGGGCGCACGGTCAGGACGACGGCTCCGTGCTCGGCGGGAGCGGTTGGGGTCGCGGCAAGCTGGGGTTTCATCGCGGGGTTCCGGTTAGGGGACGGAGGGGAAATCGCGGCCGGGGGCGGCCATGGCCTGAACCGCCGCGCGCCGTGCCGGCCGCGACGGGCGTAGCATCCTCGCCAACGGTGTCCGCGACCCAGCGCGGGCAGCGGACATGGCGGGGCGCCACGGAACTCAGAGCGGATCGTGCGCGCCGGCCTTTAAGAAGTTTTTAATCGTGCCGGCGCAGCCTGAGTCCTGGCGATGCGGCCAAATGACGCAAGACGAGGCATGAAAATCCTGCTGGTGGAAGACGACGCGATGCTGGCCGAGGCCGTGCGCGCGGGATTGACGGACGACGGCTGGCGCGTGGAATGGGTCGGCGACGCGCCGCAGGCCAAGACCGCGCTGGTCGATCACGATTTCGACGCGGTCGTGCTCGACGTCGGCCTGCCCGGCGGCTCCGGCCTGGGCGTGCTCAGCACCTTGCGCAACCGCTACGACGCCACCCCGGTGCTGATCGTGACCGCGCGCGACAAGCTCAGCGAACGCATCGCCGGCCTGGATGCCGGCGCCGACGACTACATCGTCAAACCCTTCCAGTTCGACGAACTGTGCGCGCGTTTGCGCGCGGTGATGCGGCGCAGCCAGGGCCGGGTTTCGCCGGTGCTCAGTTGCGGCACGGTGGTGCTGGACCCGGCGCGGCGCCTGGTCACCCGCGACGGCGAGCCGGTCGCGCTCAGCGGCCACGAATTCCGCACCCTGATGCTGCTGCTCGAACGCCAGGGCCGCGCGGTCACCCGCGAGCAACTCGAAGAAGCGGTGTACGGCAGCTCCGGCACCATCGAAAGCAACACCATCGCGGTGTACGTGCACCAGCTGCGGCGCAAGCTCGGCGAGCAACTGATCGTGACCGTGCACGGCTACGGCTACCGCATCGGCGGCGGTCCGGCGTGAGCACCATCGACGGCCGCAACGACGCCTCGCCGCCGCGCGCCGCGCAGGACGACTCCGGCGGCGGCCGTCATGGCCGCGATCACGACGAACGCCGCCAGCGCTGGCGCGATCGCGAACAGCGCCGGCGCGAATGGCGGGAGCGCTGCGGCCATCGCGAATCCTTCGCCGGCGGCCGCTCGCTGCGCTGGAAGCTGACCTGGGTGCTGATCAAGACCGTGCTGCTGGCCTGGTTCGTATGGCTGGCGTGCCAGGTCTGGCAACTCAGCCGCGAACACTCCGGCATGCTCGACAACTCGCTGCGCGAGATCGCCGAACAAGTGCTGGCGTCGATGCCGGAAGGGCTAGAGCGGCTGCCTTCGCGCGATCCCAAGCGCATCACCGAGCCGGTCGCGGCCGATCGCAAGATGAGCTTCCAGGTCTGGGCGCAGGGCCGCAACGTGGTGTATTCCGCGGCCGCGCCGTTGCAGCCGCTCAATCCCACGTTCAAGGACGGTTTCGCCCGCCGCCTCATCGGCGGCGAGCCGTGGCAGGTGTACACGCTCACCGATCAACGCCGCGGCCTGATCGTGCAGGTCGGCCGCAGCAAGCAGATGGCGATCCGGGAACTGCAGGGCTGGATCGCCGGCAGCCTGCTCGCGGCCGGCATGATCCTGGTGTTGTTCGGTCTGGCGACGTGGAAGGTCATCGGCCGTTCGCTGCGTCCGATCACGGCCCTGCGCGAAATCCTGCAGCAACGCCCGCCGCTGGATCTCACTCCGCTGCCGACCCAGGCATTGCCGTCGGAATTCCGGCCGCTGGTGGACGCCTTCAACAATCAGCTCGAACGCGTCGATGCCGCGGTCCAGCACGAGCGCCGCTTCATCTCCGACGCCGCGCACGAACTGCGCACGCCGTTGGCGGTGTTGAGCACGCACGCCGAACTGGCCTTGCGCGCGACCACGCTGGAAGAGAAGAACGCCGCGCTGGTGCGCCTCAACGCCGGCGTGCAGCGCAGCGCGCGTTTGTCGGAGCAGTTGCTGGACCTGGCGCGGCTGGATGCGGGCGAGGAATCGGTGCGGCTCAAGCCGCTGGATCTGTCGGACCTGATCGTGCTGGTGATCCGCGATTTCGAAACGCTCGCGCGCGAGCGCCGCCAGCGCATCAGCCTGCGCGCCGAACCCGCGCGGTTGCTCGGCGATGTCGATCAGCTCGGCATCCTGCTGCGCAATCTGATCGACAACGCGGTGCGCCATGCCGGCGCCGAGGGTCAGGTCGCGGTGACCTGCGCGGTGCACGACAGCGGCGCGGTGGTGCTCAGCGTCGCCGACAGCGGCTGCGGCGTCTCGCCGGAGGATTGCGACCGCATCTTCGACCGCTTCTACCGCGCGCCGGGCAGCCCCGACGGCGGCAGCGGCATCGGCCTGTCGCTGGTCGCGCGCATCGCCCAGACCCACGGCGCCCGCATCGAATGCGGCCCGGGCCTGGAGCGCGCCAGCGACGATCCGCGCGGGCCCGGCCGCGGGTTCGAGGTACGCGTTCAGTTCCCGCTCGCGCCCGCCGGCTGAGGGCGCGCCGGCCGGTTGTCCCGCGATTGCGCTTTCGTCCCGCGCCGCCGCCCTGCTGACAGCAGGCTGGCAGCAGCCCGGGCCCATCGTGGCGGTGTGCGATCGGCACGGTGAGGGGAGCGGGCATTGGATACCACGGACGTGGACAAGCAACGGCGGACGATGCTGCGCCTGGGCGCCGCCGCGCCACTGGCGGCGCTGGCCGGCGCGCTGCCGGCGCAACCGGCGCCCACGCCGACTCGCGCCGCACTCAAGGCGCCCGCGGCCGACGGCCGCCACGATTTCGACTTCTATCACGGCCGCTGGCAGGTCAAGAACCGGCGCCTGGCCAAGCGTCTGGCCGGCAGCGGCGACTGGATCGAATTCGACGCCACCGACGAATGCCATCCCGTGCTCGGCGGCCTGGGCAGCGTCGATCGTTACCTCACCGACTGGAACGGCGGCATCGAAGGCTTCGCCCTGCGCCTGTACCGGCCGCAGAGCCGGCAATGGCACGTGTACTGGGCCAGCGACCGCGACGGCGTGCTCGAAACGCCGCTGATCGGCGGCTTCCGCGACGGCGTGGGCGTGTTCGAAGGCCAGGAACTGCATGAAGGCGCGATGCTGCCCTCGCGCGCGCGCTGGACCGACATCCGCGCCGACAGCGTGCGCTGGGAGCAGGCGTTGTCGCCCGACGGCGGCAAGAGCTGGGAAACCAACTGGGTCATGCACATGACCCGTCTGCCATGACCGCGCCGGTGACGCCCATGAACGCTACTTCCGCGGCCGCCGACGGCCGCCACGACTTCGACTTCCTGCACGGCCGCTGGCAGGTGCACAACGAACGCCTGCGCCAGCGCCTGAGCGGCGGCGACGACTGGGAAATCTTCCGCGCCACGCAGACCTGCGAGCCGGTGCTCGGCGGGCTCGGCAACGTCGATGCCTTCCTCAGCGACTGGCATCGGCCGGGCATGGCCGACAGCTTCCAGGGCATGACCCTGCGCCTGTTCAATCTCGAACATCGCCACTGGAGCATCTGGTGGGCCGGCAGCCACGACGGCGTGCTGGAGCCGCCGGTGGTCGGCGTTTTCGAGCACGGCGTGGGCCGCTTCAACGGCGAACTCGAACACGAAGGCCGGCCGGTGCAGGCGCGTTTCATCTGGAGCGACATCAGCGCCAACACCGCGCATTGGCATCAGGAATTCTCCGCCGACGGCGGCCGGACCTGGGAAACCAACTGGCATATGTGGATGCATCGCAGCGACGAGCACGGCCGCCTGCTGCACGAGGACACGGTGATCGAACTGCGCCAATACCGCATGAATCCCGGGCGCCGCGACGATCTGATCGATTTGTTCGAAGGCGAATTCATCGAATCGCAGGAAGCCCTGGGCATGCACGTGATCGGCCAGTTCCGCGATCTCGACGATGCCGACCGCTACACCTGGATGCGCGGCTTCCCCGATCATGCCCTGCGCGCGGCCTCGCTTAGCGCCTTCTATTCCGGCCCGATCTGGAACCGCCATCGCGACGCCGCCAACGCCACCTTGCTCGACAACGACGACGTGCTGATGCTCAAGCCGGCGCGGCCGGGTTCGGGCTTCGCGCCGGCGGCGCGGGTGCGCGAACCGATCGGCAGCCGCGAACAGTCGAGTGAAGTGGTGATCGCCGGCATCTGCGCCCTGAACGCACCGGCGCAGGACGGATTCCTGGCGCGCTTCGAACGCGAGTTCGCGCCCTTGCTCGGCGAAGGCGGCGCGCAGTGGCTGGCCACTTACGTCGGCGACGCCTCGCCGAACGGCTACCCGCGCCTGCCGGTGCGCGAGGGCGAACACGTGCTGGCGTGGTTCGTGCGTTATCCCGACGAAGCGAGCCAGCGCGAACACGCGCAGCGCCTGCAGGCCGATCCGCGCTGGCGCGCGGCGTTGGCCGAGGCGATGCTCGGCGAGCTCAAGCAGGCGCCGCAGCGCTTGCGGCTGTCGCCGGCGGCGCGATCGGAGCTGCGGGCGTGACAGCGGCGGGCCGGCCCCGCCGAGACCCGTGGCGGCCGTCGCGCGCCGGCCCGCGCGCGCTTGAGCGCGAAGGCGCGGCGCGGGATCATGCCGCATGCGCCGCGCCGACCGCCTGTTCCTGCTGATCCATGCCCTGCGCGGCCGCCGCCAAGCGATCACCGCCCAGCAGCTGGCGCAGACGCTGGAAGTGTCGCCGCGCACGGTCTATCGCGACGTCGCCGACCTGCAGCGGTCCGGCGTGCCGATCGAGGGCGAGGCCGGGGTCGGCTATCTGCTGCGCAAGGGCGCGGACATCCCGCCGCTGATGTTCAATCCCGACGAGCTCGAAGCCCTGGTGGTCGGCAGCCGTTTCGTGCGCGCCTTCGGCGGCGAGCGCCTGGGGCGCAGCGCGACCGCGGCGCTGCTGAAGATCGAGGCGGTGCTGCCGCCGGAGTTGCGCGATCGCAGCGCGCGCACGCGCATCTTCGCGCCGGAACTGGAGCATCGCATCGAGGCCAGCGGCTTGATCGACGTGCTGTACGGCGCGGTCCAGGGCCGGCAACTGCTGAAGTTGACCTATCGAGACGGCGAAGCGCGGGCCAGCGAGCGCGAGATCGAGCCGTTGTGTCTGTCGTTCTGGGGCGGCAGTTGGACCTTGGGGGCGTGGTGCCGGCTGCGTGAGGATTACCGCAGCTTCCGGCCGGACCGGATCGTCGCGCATGTGGTGACGGGTGAGACATTCGCCGACAGCCGTGAGCGCGGGTTGGATGGGTATCTGCGTTCGGTGGGGGCGCGGGGGTTGGAGTGATAACGTCGATGGGCCCCCTTGCAAAGGGGGAACTGCTTTTGCGGCGCGATAGTTCGCCCCCTTTGAAAAAGGGGGCTGCGCGTTGCGTTGGTACGAAGTCGGGGGGATATGGCTCGCGCGGGGGATTTGCGCGTTGCGCGGCGAAAAGCGAATCCTCCCTACCCCCCTTTTTCAAAGGGGGGAACTGCTTTTGCGGCGCGATAGTTCGCCCCCTTTGAAAAAGGGGGCTGCGCGTTGCGTTGGTGCGAAGTCGGGGGGATGTGGCTCGCGCGGGGGATTTGCGGGTTGCGCGGCGAAGAGCGAATCCCCCCTACCCCCCTTTTTCAAAGGGGGGAACAGCTTGGGGGCGCGTCGATCGCCCTCAACGAATCTTCACCGCCTCCAACCGAGCCAGCTTGTCCGGATTGCGCATGATGTAAATATCGCGCAACCGATCCTCCTCGTCGTAACCGAAGCTCAGCGCCGCTTCGATGCGGCCCTCGCGTTCCAGGATCACGCCGCGCGAGCCGTTGAGATCGACGAACACCCAGCGATCCCCGCGACAGGCCGGATGCAGCACCGATTCGATGAAGCCCAGCACCGCGTCGCGCCCATGCAGCGCGCGCGCCACCGCGCTGACCTTGCCGCCGCCGTCGGCGTGCAGGGCGATCTGTTCCGACAGCAACGCCGCCAGCGGCGCGGTGCGGCCTTCGACCAGCGCGGTTTCGAACGCGGTCAGCAGACGATCCTGCTGTTCGGCCGGGGTCACATGACGCACCTTGGCCTGCTCGACGTTGTTGCGCGCGCGCTGCACCAGCTTGCGGCAGGCGGCTTCCTCCATGTCGAGGATGCGCGCCACGTCCGCATACGGCTGATCGAAGATTTCATGCAGCAGGTACGCCGCGCGCTCCTTCGGCGTCAGCCGCTCCAGCAACAGCAGGAACGCGGTCGACAGCGACGAGGCCAGCGACAATTGCTCCTCCGGTTGGCCGGCGGTTTCGGCGTGGATGGGCTCGGGCAACCAGTCGCCGACGTAATCCACGCGGGTGCGATGGGCCGAACGCAGCAGGTCGATGCAACGGCGCGTGCACGCGGTGGTCAGCCACGCGCCCGGGTTGTCGATGCTGGCGCGATCGGCGGCCTGCCATTTCAGGAACGTGTCCTGCACCGCGTCTTCGGCGTCGGCGCGCGAGCCGAGAATGCGATAGGCCAGGCCGGTCAGCATCGGCGCGGTCTGGGCGAACAAGCGGTTGTCTTCGGCGGCGGTCATGGCGATGTAAATGCGAGGGGGCTCAAAAGGCGAGGCAGATGATAGCCGGGCGCGCGGCGTTCCCGGTCGCCGACACGTTGTGATGCCGCAATGCCGGACGGTGATGGCGGCACGCGCGCGCCGCCATCCGTCAGCGACTCAGTGCTTGGACACCTGCAGCCGGTTCCACAGATTGATCATCGCGATCGCCGCGGTCATCGTCGCGATCTGCCGTTCTTCGTAATGCGCGCGCAGTTCGGCGCGCAGCGGCGCGTAGTCGGCGGCGGCGGCGTCGAGCGTGGTCAGCGCTTCGGTCCAGGCCAGCGCGGCGCGTTCGGCGGCGCTGAAGTCGCCGGCGTGGCGCCAAACCACCAGCCGGTCCAGGCGGTCGCTGGTTTCGCCGTCGGCGCGCGCTTCGCGCGTGTGCATCTTCACGCAATACGCGCAGCCGTTGATCTGCGAGGCGCGCAGCTTGATCAGGTGGTAGATCGCCGGCGGCAGCTTTTCTTCGTCGGCCAGGTTCTTGATCGCCGATTCCACGCCGCCGAGCTGGGTCAGCAGCTGGGGGAGTTCGCGTTCGTACTTGACGGGGGCGGTGTCGCTCATGGGGGCGTCCTCTCAGGGGGTGAAGTGTCTATACCCTGTTAGACGATCCAGGCCTGCGATCGGTGACATGTCCCGCGAAAAAAGTCCCCACGACCGGCGCCGGACCGCCGCAAACCCAGGCGGGACGCGGGTTGTGGACCCATCCGGGTCGCCTCAGATCACCCGCAAGGTAATCGCCTTGAGCACCGCCCGGGTGCGATCGCGCGTATCGAGCTTTTCCAGGATCACCGAGACATAGTTCTTGACCGTGCCCTCGGCCAGGAACATCGCCCGCGCGATTTCCTTGTTCGAATAACCGCCGGCCATCAGCCGCAGCACCGAGACCTCGCGTTCGGTGAACAGCGCGCGCGGCGCGTCGTCGGCGTGATAGCGGTAACGCGCGCGCACCGGCTCGGTGCTGACCGGCTGCAGCAGGGTTTCGCCGGCGGCGACGCGCACGATCGCGTCGCGCAGGTCCTGCGGCGCCGCGTCCTTGAGCAGGAAGCCCTGCGCGCCGGCCTCGGTCGCGCGCAGCAGCAGATCGCTGTCGTCGAAGGTGGTCAACAGCAGCACCGGCGTGCGGTCGCCGCGTTCGCGCAGTTTCGTCAACGCGTCGATGCCGTCCAGGCCGGGCATGCGGATATCGCTGAGCACCACATCGACCGGGCTCTGCGCCAGGCCATCGAGCAAGGCCTGGCCGTCGTCGGCCTCGAAGACGATGTGCAGGCCCAGGCGTTCGAGCAACGCGCGCAGGCCGGCGCGCACCAGCATCTGATCGTCGGCCAGGGCCAGCCGCAGCGGTGCCTTGGGCTGCGCGATCATGCCGGTCTCGCGGGGTTCAGGGGAAAGCTCGCGTCGATGCGCATCGCGCCGTGCCGGTTGCGGGAAAGCGCCAGGGTACCGCCGGCGGCGTCGATGCGTTCGCGCATGCCGGCCAGGCCGTTGCCTTCGCGCAGCGGGCCGCGCGCCTGGCCGTCGTCTTCGATCCGCATCCGCAGCGTCGCGCCGTCGCGACGGATATCAACGACCACGCGCTCGGCCTCGGCATGGCGCGCGCTGTTGGTCAGCGCTTCCTGGACTACGCGCAGCAAGGTTTCGGCCAGCGCCGGGTCGGTCAGATGGATGTCGGCGTCGATGGCCAGATCCAGCGCCGGCTTGGGCATGGGCGCGGCCAGCGCGCGCAACGCGGTGGCTAGATCGAGACCCCGTGCATCCCGCAGCGCCTGGACCACGCCGCGGATGTCGCCGAGCAATTCGCCGGCCAATTGCTGCGCCAACTGCACTTCGCGACGCTCGGCGAGATCGGGCTCGGCCGCCAGCGCGCGCAGGTTCAGCATCATCGCGGTGAGCTTGTGCCCGGCCACGTCGTGCAGCTCGCGCGCCATGCGCAGGCGCTCGGCGTCGCGCGCGCTGTCGGCGAGCAGAGCGCGCGTGGCCAGCAGGTCGGCGTTGACCAGGGCGAGCTGATCGCGCGTTTGTTCGGCGCTGCGCGCGTAGCGCGCGATCAGCGCGGCGAAGGATTGGAAGCCGGCGAAGATCAGGGTGATCACCAGCGGCGCCGCGCTGTGAGCGTGGACCAGGATCGCGTACAAGGCCAGGTTGATCGCCATCGCCAGCACGATCACCACGCGGCGCGGATAGACCATGGCCATGTGCGCGATCATCACCACCAGCAAGGCCGGCGCGGCGCCGCCGCGCGAGGCGAACCAGCACACCGTCAGCGCGCTGGCGGTTTCCAGCGCGAACAGCGCCGCGCGCGAGTAGACCCGATGCGCGGACAGGAAATCGTGGGCGAGGAAGGCCGCGGCGAACATCAGCATCGCCAGCCACAGCACCGGCGAGGTCCCGTTGCTGGCGTATCGCAGCGACAGCGCGACCGCCAGCCAGGTCAGCAAGGCCGGCAGGTTCATCGGTTGCAATATGGTTTGGCGCAGCAACGCGGTCATACCGGCATGCTGCGGCGCGGTCGCCGCGCTGGCAATGCTTGCGCGGCAGAAAGTGACTTCCGGCAGGTGCCGATGATGACCGCCGGGACCTGTCCTGGCGGCGCGCACGGCCGAGCATGAACCTGCCCGGCACCATTCGCCGGCGGGAGCCTCGACATGGAATCGGTTTACGCCATCATCAAATACCTGCACATCGCGATCGGAGCCCTGGCCCTGATCGGTTTCTGGACCGCCGGTCTGGCGCGCAAAGGCAGCCAGTTGCATCGCCGCGCCGGCCAGCTGTTTCTGCTGGCGATGAGCGGCATCGTCGTTACCGCGGTGCCGATGACCGTGTACGCGGCCTGCAACGACAAGCCGAACACGGCCGCGTTTCTGGCATATCTGATCGTGATCACCGCCACCGGCACCTGGGCCAGCTGGCGCGCGATCCGCGACAAGCGCGACGTCTATCGCTACACCGGCCCGGTCTATACCGCGCTGGCGACGGCTTCGGCGATGTCGGGCGCGGCGATGCTGGTGCTGGGCTTCAAGATCGGCGCGCCGTTGTTCATCGGCTTCTCCAGCGTCGGCCTGTATGTCGGCATCGACATGCTGCGCAAGCGGCGCGGGCGCGATCGTCTGGCGGCGCAGCCGCGCTGGTGGCTGGTCGAGCACTACACCGCGATGATCGGCAACGGCATCGCCGTGCACATCGCCTTTCTCGGCATCGGCCTGCCGCGATTGCTGCCGATGGCCGACGGCGTGGCGTTGCACTACGCGGCGTGGTTCGGTCCGCTGCTGACCGCGATCGTCGCCAAGCTGTGGGCCGACCGTAAGTGGGGCCCGCGCGGCGCACGCAAGCCGGCGCCGCTTGCGCAGGCGCAGCACATCGGCGGCTGAAAGGAAAGTGTCTACAGTTGCCGCCTTTTCGCCGCGCGTGGATGCAACCGCCGCGGCGCGGCGCGCATCACAAGCCATGAACTTCCTCCACGGCCTTGCTGATGAATACCTTCGTTCTGCGCACCACCGCCCTGTTGACCGCGTTGCTGGCCAGCGCCGCCGCCGTCGCCGCCGAACCGGCCGCCGCCGCGCAAGCGCCCGACGCGCGTTGTCATGCCGGCGCTTATCGTCTCGACGACGACAGCGTGGTCTCGGTGGGCACCATCGACAAGCCCGAGCAACTGCGCTGGCGCCTGATCGATGGCCGCACCGGCAAGCTGACGCCGAAGGACGGCGCCTGGGTCAGCACGCGCGGCTGGACCGATCGGCCCGACGGCGTGCAGGTGTCGTTCGGCGCCTGCGGCGACGGCCGCATCCAATACGAGGGACACACCGGCAAGAAAATCAAGTTCGACATCGTCGATAGCAAGTTCGAAGGCAAGGGCGTGAGCCTGCGCGGCCGGCTGGTGCTGCCGCAGGGGTCGGGCCCGGTGCCGGTGATCGTGATGGTGCACGGTTCGGAGAATTACTCCGGCGTCGACACCTATTACCAGCAGCATCTGTTCCCGGCCGAAGGCGTGGGCGTGTTCGTCTACGACAAGCGCGGCACCGGCAGATCGAGCGGCAAGTACTCGCAGAATTTCCACGACCTGTCCGACGACGCCTCGGCGGCGCTGCGCGAAGCGCAACGCCTGGGCGGCCCGCGCATCGGCCGCATCGGCTTCCACGGCGGCAGCCAGGGCGGCTGGGTCGCGCCGCTGGCGGCGAGCAAGACGCCGCAGGCGCAGTTCGTGTTCGTCGGCTTCGGCCTGGCCGACAGCGTGCTGGCCGAGGATCGCGATCAAGTCGTGCTGGACTTGATCGCGGCCGGCTTCGGCGATGCGCAGACCTTGCGCAAGGCGCGCGAGGTGAGCGATGTCACCGGCGTGATCGCCTCCAGCAACGGCAAGCGCGGTTGGGAGGCGCTCGACGCGCTGCGCGAGAAGTACCAGGGCGAGCCGTGGTGGACGTCGCTCAAGGGCGAGTACAGCGGCTTGGTCGCCCTGCACACGCGCGAGGAATCGATGGCGGAGATGGCGAAGCACGATTACGAAGTCAGCTGGGACTACGACCCGATGCCGGTGCTCAAGACCTTGAAGACGCCGCAGCTGTGGGTGCTGGGCGGCGACGATGTCGAGGCGCCGCCGCAGGAAACCCAGAAGCGTCTGATCGCGCTGGGCAAGGCCGGCCGGCCGATCGCCAGCGTGATGTTCCCGCAGGCCGATCACGGCATCCTGGAATTCGAGAAGGACGCCAAGGGCGAGCGCCAGCACACGCGCACCGCCGACGGGTATGTGCGCATGCAGCTGGATTGGGTGAAGGACGGGACGTTGAAGCATTGGCCGTATGGGACGGCGAAGCAGCTGGCGGGGCCGAAGTAAGGGTTGTTGCGCTTCGGGTGCGAGGCAGGGCTACCCGTTTGCGAGGATCTTCGATACGACTCCCTCTCCCGCTCGCGGGAGAGGGCCGGGGTGAGGGGATGAACGCCGAAGGCGTGAATGCTTTTGCTGTCGTCTGGCAAGCAAAAGCAACAGCAAAAAAGCGCCCTCACCCTAACCCTCTCCCGCGAGTGGGAGAGGGAGAGGGAACGGATGGTTGCTTTCGCTACGACTCCCTCTCCCGCTTGCGGGAGAGGGAATTGATGTTGCTTTCGATCAACAGGCGCGCCCGCCGCGCGGCAACCTGCTTTGCAATTCCGCGTCATCCGTAATTCCCGTTAGTCATGACGAAGTTCCGCATCGTTCGCGCCGCTTTACGAAGCGGTAACCCGCGCTTTACACACACCGCGGCGCGATCCTCTAGAACGTGGGCTCCCCATCGCGTCGCAGGAGCCGCGTCATGCGCATCACGATCGTCGGAGCAGGGTTCAGCGGCAGTGCGCTGGCCAGCGAGTTGGCACGCCAGGCCGGGCCGGGCGTGGAGTTGTGCCTGGTCGGCCAGCCGGAAAGTTACGGCCGCGGCGTGGCCTATGGCGAGGCACGGCCGGAGCATCTGCTCAACGTGCGCGCCAGCGATCTGGGCGCCACGCCCGATCGCCCCGGCGGTTTCGCCGACTGGCTCAACCTCACCGACCGCGCCCGCGGCAGTTACCTGCCGCGCCTGCTCTACGGCGAATACCTGCACGCGCAATTGCAGACCGCCGTCGCCGGCAGCACCGCCGGTTTCAGCCAGATCCGCCACGAAGCCATCGCGGTCGAACGCGCGTCGGCGGGCTTTCGCGTGCATCTGGCCGACGGCAGCGATTTCGTCAGCGACCGCGTCGTGCTCGCGCTCGGCGCATTGCCGCCGCAACCCCTGGCCGGCGTCGGCCCGCGCCTGGCGATCCATCCCAGCTACCTGGGCTGGCCGTGGCAGGACGGCGCCATCGACGCGATCGCGCCCGACGCGCGGCTGTTGATCGTCGGCACCGGCCTGACCATGGCCGACGTGGTGGTGACTCTGCAGCGGCGCGGCCATCGCGGACAAATCGTCGCGTTGTCGCGCCACGGCCTGTTGCCGCGCGCGCACGGCGAGCAGCCGCCGGAAACGATCGCCTTGCCGCCGGCGGTGCTGCACGCGCTCGACCGCCACGCTCCGCGAGAACTGCTGCGCGCGCTGCGCACGCTGACGCCGGTGATCGCCGACTGGCGCAGCCTAGTCGATGCCCTGCGCCCGCATCTGCAGACGTTCTGGCAGGGCGTTGCGACGCCGCAGCGGGCGAGTTTCCTGCGCCATCTGCGCTCGTACTGGGAGATCGCGCGCCACCGCATCGCGCCGCAATTGCACGATGAACTGCAGGCCTTGCGCGAGAGCGGGCAGCTGCAGATCCGCGCCGGCCGCCTGCTGCGCGCGCGCCGCGGCGACGACGCGGTCGAGGCGCTGATCCGCGAACGCGGCGGTCAGCGCCTGCACACCGAGCGTTTCGATGTGTTGATCCGCGCCACCGGCCTGGATACCGATGTCGAACGCAGCACCCATCCGTTGATCGCGCATCTGCGCGAGTCGGGGCTGGTCGCGGCCGATCCGCTCGGCCTGGGGCTGCGCAGTTCGGCGCAGTTCGAAGTGCTCGATCACAAAGGCGTGGCGGTGCGCGGCCTGTATGCGATCGGGCCGCTGCTGCGCGCGCAGTGGTGGGAGATCACCGCGGTGCCGGAGCTGCGCGTGGCCGCGCGCGATCTGGCCGGGCGGTTGCTGTCGAATTCGGCGGCGTCGCGGCAGGCGGCGGAGCGAGTGGCGATCGCTTAAGTCCTGTCACGGTGCGACGCGAGCCGCGCCTCAGCGCGGCCGCGTCGCGCCGATATCGACGCGGCGCGTATCGCGCACCTCCACCGTCACCGGCAGCGCGCCGTCGGCCACCGACCACGGCAGCGGCAGGTTGTCGGCGATCGCCTGCACTCGGTGCGAGCCGACCGACACCCGCGCGAACGCGAACTGGCCGTTGCTGTCGGTGCGCACCGAATAACGTCCGTCCAGCACCACGGTGACGTTGACCGCGGCCAGTTCCGAGGCGGCGCGCACGCCGTCGCCGTTGTCGTCGAGGAAGATCGAGCCGGCGACTTCGCCGGTCGCCGCGCCCGGCGCGCCGCCGATCACCGCCAGCGGGCGGCCGGCCTGATAGTCGTAGCGCAGGCTCAGGAAGCCCGAGCGTTCGCGCGGCAGCGATTGGAACGGCGAGTCCACCGCCAGCGGATCGAGCGCGAACGGCGAGCGTTGCGAGCCGCGGCTTTGATACAGCGACGCGCTCAAGCCCCAGCCCGGGGCGATGCGCCAGTTCAGACCCAGGTTCAGATCGACGCCGCGCAGCGCCGACGGGCCGGCGCCGCGGGTCCAGCGCGCGTTGCCGTCCAGCGACCAGCGCTGGCCGAGTTCGATGCCGCCGTACATCGACACGCTCGCGGTGCGCGTCGGGCTTTGATCGGGATAGCTCAATTCGCCGTAGCCCAGCGACACCGACAGGCGTCGGCCTTCGCGCAGCGGCAGGGCCTGATCGACGCTGGCCTGCCAGCTGCGGCCGATGCCGCGGCCGCCGTCGGCCTGATCGAGTTGCAGCCGGGTCAGGCCCCAGTCGCTGCGCCGGTCGAGGAAGCCCTGCAGCGAATAACTGTCGCTGCCTTCGACATGGCGCAGGCTGGCGCTGGCGCCGTAACCGAGCGAACTGCTGGCCTGATAGCGGGCGAAGCCGGTCGCGTACTGGCCGTCGAAGCCGTGGCCGCTGATCGAGTGGATGTCATCGACGCCGGCGTTCCAGATCCAGCGGCCGTATTGATAGGCGATGCGGTAGTAGCCGCCGCGCACGTCCTGGTTGATCGGCAACGCGCCCCAGACCAGGCCGGGATCGAGCGAGAACAGGCCGTAGTTGTGGCGGTAGCGGCCACGCCGGGAACTGGCGTCGATCCAGCCGCCGGTGGCGTCGCCGCGATCGCCGCGCGCATCGCCGTCGCCGCGCGCGCGGCTGTTGAGCAGGTTGATCTGCACCGAGTCGCGCGCCGAACTCCAGGCCGCGGCCCAGTGCGCGGCTTGCGACGAGCCGGTGGCGAGCGCCGCTTCGCCGAGCGAATCGGGCACGATCCGGCCGTCGGTGCTCAACAGCGCCGCCGACGCGGTCCAGCCCGGCGCCGGCCGCCATTGCGCGCCGACTGCGCCGACATTGCCGTCGGCGGTATCGAAACCGGTGACGCGGGTGCCGTTGTAGACGCCAGCGCGGCCGAACGCGGCGTACGCGCTCAGGCCGTCGGCATCGCGATTCCATTGCGTGCTCAGGCCGGCCAGCGCCACCGTCGGCAGGAAGAACCGGTACTGGTTGCGCTGCAGGTCCAGCGACGGCGTGTTGATCACACCCAGGCCGTTGTCGAGGCGCCAGCCGCCGTCCAGGAACAGGCCGCGTTGCCACAGCGTGGCCGCGCCGCCCCAACCGCCGCCGTCGCCGTAACGCGCGCGGTCGCTGCGGAAGGCGGCCGCGTCCAGCGACCAACTGCCCCAGTTCGCGGTTTCCCAGTAACCGCCGGCGGCCAGGCCTTGTTCGCCGTAGCTTTCATCGCCGCGCTGTGTGCGGGCCAGATCGAGCTGCACGCGCAGCGAACGCGGCAGGCCGCTGCTGTCGGCGACGTCGTCGGCGTCCGGCGGCAGCGGCGCCAGCGCCTGCGCGGCGATGATGCGGTCGCGGTATTCGTGGTCGGTCGATGTCGTCGCGCCCACGGCGTCGCCGGCGAGCGCCGGTGCGCACGCGCACCCGCACACGATCGCGACGGCGAGGCAGGCGGCGAGCCTGCTTCGCTCCGGGGCGCGGGGTGGACTCAACGGCGCGCGCTCACGGACTCAGCCGGGCGTCGAGTTCGAGCCGCTGCTTGCCCCAGTCCAGCGCGCCCTTGAGCTGCAGCGGATAGGCGATGACCGGCGCCGCCGACGCGGCGTCGTCGGCCTGCGGCGTCAGCGCGATGGTGCGGGTTTCGCCCGGCATCAGCGGCAGGCTGCTGGGCAGGAAGCTGAGCTTGCGGCCGTTGGCGTCGGTGCCATCGACCAGGCCTTCCAGGCGGCTGTGGGCGTTGCCGTCGTTGCGCACGCGCAGCACGGGTACCTTGCGGCCTTCGATCTGTGCCACGCCGGTGTCGAGCAGCTGCAGTCGCGCGGCGGCGTCGCCGACGCCGAGGTAGACGATGATGCCGATCCGTCCCGACACCGGCAGCGCGAGCGCGCCGCCGACGTTCTGCGGATCGCCTTCGAGCAGGATCGCGAAGCGGCATTCGCCGACCGGCGCATCGGCCGGCACCGCGACTTCGAAGCGGTAGCGGCGCTTGCCGTTGGCGGCGACCTGGATATCGGCCGCTTCCAGCCCGACCCACGGCCGGCAACTGCCCGGCGCCAGCGCGGTGTCGAACACCGCCGAGCCCTGCGCGTCCAGATGCCAGTCGGCGGTCTTGAGGGTGTAGTGCGCGGCGGCGCCGGAGACGTTGGAGATCTCCACCACGTTGCGATAGACCGTGCCGGGCTTGACCTGGTCTTCGAAGCGCGGCGGCGAGACCAGGGCGGAGAAGCCCTGCGCGTCCGCGCCGGCCGGGGCCAGGGCGCAGGCGGCGAACAGCAGGCCGGCGATGTCGAGACGGAGCTTGCGCATCACAGATCGTCCAAGTCGATTTCGAAAGAGAAGTTGAGCGCTTCGGCGCGCACCAGGCGCTGGCCGTCGGCCTGCAGGCTCAGGCGCAGGTGGTCTTCCAGCGCGCTGTCGCCGATCGGCCCGCTGTAGACCAGCGTGCGTTCGCCGGCGCGCAAGGTGCCCGGCAACAGCCGGCCCTGGGTGCTCCAGCTCGCGCTGAGCGGACCCGACGGCGAGGCCGGCAGGGTCATGTAGATGCGCGCGATGCGGCCGCGCCAGGCGGCCACGTTCAAACGCAGCGCGACATTGAGCGCGCCGCTCACGCCCGAGCCCGCGGCGCCGCCGGGCAGCGGCGAATCCCAGCGCATCTGCACGCTGTTGTTCGATACCTGGGTGCCGTTGTCGTCGACGCGATAGGTCGCCGCCGGCAGCGTCGCCGGCGCGGCCAGTAGCGCGGCGGCGCAGATCGCGATGGGCGCGGAGCGGAGCATCACGGCGCGCTCAGGGTGTAGGTCACCCGGCCGCTATAGACGCCGGCGGCGACCACCGCATCGTTGGAATAACTGAAGGTGTGGCAGCTCTCGCGCCAGCTGTTGACCGGGAAACTGGCCAGGACCTGGGTGCCGCCGGTGAACTGTCCGGCCGCGATCGGCTGCGCGCTGGTGTCGTTGTTGCCGCTGCTGGTCCACTTGATCTGCGAGAACGCGATCGCCTCGCCCTGGGCGTTGGTCAGGCTGGTCGGCGCGGTCGCGCTCAAGGTCGCGGTGCCGTTGCTGCCGGGCAGGCGGTAGAAGCCGCCGACGTAGATCTGCGCGGGCACGTTGCAGAACGCGAAGCCGTCGTAGTTGCTGTTGGCCTGGGTGGCGTTGGTGGTCATGACCTGGTCGGTGCCGTTGCCCAGGACCGCGGCCGGCACCGTCACCGACACCACGTTGAGCGCCCCGCCCGAGCCGGGCGTGCCGCCGCTTCTGTAGTTGCCGGTGAACACGCCGTTGCCGACGCGCAGATACACCGCGCGGGTGCCGGGCAGGATGGTCGCGGTGAACGCGCCGGCCGCCTGCGACCATGCGCAGGCGAGCAGCAGCAGCGCCCCGCCGCGGGAACGTGCGGTCATGGCGGACCTCAAAAAGAGAAGCGCCGCCGCCGGATCGGCGGCGGTGCATGACGCGCGTGCGTTGCCGCTTACGGCATCGACGCGGTGTAGGTGACGCGGCTGTTGTTGGTGTTGGTGCCGCCGTAGGTGCCCGGAGCGGCCACGTTGCCGTTGAGGTAGGCGAAGGTCCAGCGCGCGTCGCGGTTGATGACCTTGCCGCTGGCCGGGGTCAGGTTGACCGTGGTGGTCGCGCCGTCGGCCAGGGCCGGATGCGGCAGCGCCACCGGCGAGTTCAGCGCGGTGACCGTGGTGCCGATCTGGCTGTAGGAAATCGTGTCGCCCGCCGCGCCGTTGCCGAGCGCGCCCAGGGTGGTCGAGGTGAAGGTGATGTTGCCGTTGTTGCCCAGCACCTTGGCGGTGACCGCGCCGTTGCCCAGGTCGCCCGAGCCGGCGGTGGCGGCGATGGCGCTGCCGTCGCCGACATTGGCCGCCGGCACGGCGAAGGCGATCTGGTTGATCGCGGCGTTGGTGATGGCGTCCGCGCCGGTGCCCACGCGCAGGAACAGGATCTTCGGAATCGTGATCTGGAAGTCCAGGCGGGCGCTGGCGGTAATCGGCGTGCCGGCGCCGGTGGTGTACTGCGATTCGGCCTGGGCGATCAGGGGCAGGCTGGCCAGCAGCGTAATGGCCAGGAGGGCTTTCGGGAGCTTGCGCATGGTGGATTGGAATCCGAAGAGGGCTGCCGGGGAATCCGGAGCTCCGACCTGATTACGCACAATCCATGCCAAAAATGTGATTTCAATAGCATTGTCAATTGTTAGCGGATCGTTACGCAGAACCGATAAATGTGACGGTTGCCGCGAAGTGCGCCTCAAGTGCCGAGCCCGTCGGGATTCGCCGTTTTTGGTCAGGCGCGCGCGGCGGATGTGACGCGGTTGGACCAGCGGCGCGGGCGCGGTGTCGGCATGGGCCCGATTCAGGTGCCGATGCCGCGACCTCACGGCACGATTCGGATGAGGCGCGTCGGCGGCGGATGCGGCGATGACTTCCGGCAGGTCGGATCGATGACCGCCGGGACTGCGACGCGGACGCGCGCCGACCGAGCATGAGCGCCACACCGCAGCGGGCCCTCCGGCGGCAACGGGCCGGCCGTGACGGCTTGCGCCCAACCGTCGCCGCGCCCGTCCCTGCGGTGAGTCCTCCCCATCCGCCGAGGTTCGCCATGCCGCTGTCCGCCCTGTTCTCGCAAACGCCCCTGTGGGTGTTCGCCCTGCTCGCCTTGCTGGTCTGGCTGGGCGCCAAGCGCCTGCAGGCGCGCACCACGCCGCTGACGCGGGTGTGGATGGTGCCGGCGGTGTTCATCGTCTGGGGCGTGTCCGGCCTGTTCGCGCGCAGCGGCCCGCCGATCGACATCGCCGCGCACTGGTTCGCCGGCGCCCTGCTCGGCGGCGCGCTGGGCGCGTGGTCGCTGTCGCCGGCGTCGCTGCGGTTCGATCACCGCAACCGCCTGGTGCACCAGCCCGGCAGCGTGCTGCCGTTGCTGCGCAATCTGGCGATCTTCCTTGGTCACTATGTGCTGCAGGTGATCGCCGCGACCCAGCCGCACTTGCGCGACAGCGCGATGGGCTGGGATGTGTATGTGTCGGGGTTGAGCGCCGGTTACTTCATCGGCTGGTCGGTTCGTTTCGTACTGGGCCAGCGGCGCGCGCCGCAGACGGATTTGCTGGCGAGCGCGGCTTGATCGCAGCGCCGGTGAGCGGTCGAAGCGATGGCGGTTCGGTTTGATCTGAGAGGAAAGCATCGGGGCTGAAGCCCCTCCCACAAAAGACTTCGCGGTTGCGCGATGTCTGGGAGCTGGTTTGAGCTTTGGTGGAAATTACCTGATCGGAGCGGAAATCATCGGGACTGAAGCCCCTCCCACAACAGATTGCGTCGCCACGAAGTCTTTTGTGGGAGGGGCTTCAGCCCCGATGCTCTTCGCTCAGATCGCTTCGCTTCGACCCAGGCGAAGACACTCAAACCTCGGTATTCGCCATGTACGGCCGTTCCACCGGCAACAACGCCCTGGCCTCATCCAAGCGCCCCGCCTCGACCAGCGCATGCAGCCGGTGCGCCAGCGGCGTGATGTCTTCGATCCGTTGCACCCATCGATCGGCATACAGCGGCACCGCTGCGCCGCTCAAACCGATCTGGATCGCGCGATGGTCCAACGGATGGAAATGCAGGTCGCGCTCGGGATCCCATTGGATACGCACCGGCGTGGCGTCCTTGTGGCGCTTCCATTCCTCGGCGCTCATCGCCGGATCGGGATGCGACGGGCAGCTGTGCGCCAGCGCCCACTCGAAACCCTCGCGGGACAGATCGATCGCGAGAATCCGCTGCTGGTTGTCGTCTTTGTAGCCCCAGCCGGCGCGATACATCATCCACAGGAAGGACGGCTTGATCCAGGTCATGCGCGAGCGCGAGAACGGCTCGACGAAGCGGCCGTTGCACAACGCCGGGTCGGCGATGAGGTGGTTGTAGGCCTGATAGACGCGGATCGTCGCGTCGTCGTAAACGGCGCGGATCTGGCGGTAAGGGACGGCGCCCGCGCCCTGCGCGAGGCCTGCGTGATCCGCACCCGTGTGCGGGGTCTTGCTCTGATTGTCGTTGGTCATTGCGCGGCAGTGTAACCCGGCCGCAGGCGACGGCAGAAGCGGCGCGGGCCGCTCCTGCCGTTACGAACCATGCGAATCAGACATCGCCGTCCAGCAACCAGCCCTCGCCGGTGCCGCGGGTATAGACCGTGTCGGTCGCCAGCACGTCGCCGGCCGGGATCGAATCCTGCTTCGCCAGGCGCTGGTAGATCGGGGTGAAATCCGGCTCGGTCGCGCGCATCAACTGCTCGAAGCTGTCGATGACGAAGTAGGTCTTCTGGTAGGTGTCGATGCGGTAGCGCGTGCGCATCAGCCGCTCCAGGTCGAAGCCGATGCGGTTGGGCGCGTGCGATTCCAGGCTGTAGATCGACTCGGCCTTGGACGAGACGATGCCGCTGCCGTAGATGCGCAGCCCGTCGGCCTGCTTGATCAGGCCGAATTCGACCGTGTACCAGTACAGGCGCGTGAGATGCACCAGCGCGTCGGGATCGATGCCGTGCGCCTTCACCCCGCCGCGGCCGTAGGCCTGCATGTAGTCGGCGAACACCGGATTCATCAGCAGCGGCACGTGGCCGAACAGGTCGTGGAACAGATCCGGCTCGGACAGGTAATCGATCTGCTCGGGCTTGCGGATCCACCACGTCACCGGGAAACGGCGGTTGGCCAGATGGTCGAAGAAAGTCAGCTCCGGCAGCAGGCCTTCCACGCCGATCAGCTCCCAGCCGGTGTGCGCGCGCAGCACGCGGTTGAGGTCGTCGAACTTGGGAATCCGGTCCGGCGTCATCCGCATCGCGCGCTGCGCGGTGATGAACTCGTCGCTGGCGCGGCCGACCAGCACCTGCTGCTGACGTTCGAACAACTGCGCCCACACCGCGTGGTCGTCGGCCGAATACGACGCCCACGGCTGCTCGATCACGGCGGTCGTATAGACCGGCACGTAGCCCTTGTCGGTGAGCTGGTGTTCGACGCGCTGCGGGGTGGCGGGGTTCATGCCGGGTCGCTCCTGACCACGAGGAAGGTGATCACACGACTTTAATCGCGATTCGGCGCAATTAGCTTGCGTTGTTGCGTGTTTCGGCGGTCTTGGCGCAAGATTGTTGCGTCGTTAACCCATAAGGCGCTGAAAATGGCCAGCATCGAGTTGGACCGCACCGACATCGTCGTGTTGGCCGAATTGCAGCGCGACGGCCGCCTCACCAACGCCGAATTGGCCGAGCGCGTGCATCTGTCGGCCTCGGCCTGCCTGCGCCGGGTGCAGCGGCTGGAACGCGAGGGCGTGATCTCCGGCTACCGCGCCGAGGTGGACGCCGCGCGCCTGGGCCTGGGCCTGCAGGCGTTCGTGCGCGTGCGCCTGGGCCGCCACGACAGCGAGGCGGTCGGCGCCTTCGCCGAGTTCGTCGAAACCTGGGACGAGGTGGTCGCCTGCTACGCCCTGACCGGCGACATGGACTATCTGCTGCAGATCGTGGTGCGCGACCTGGAGCATCTGTCGCGCTTCCTGCTCGACCGCCTGCTCAATCAGGCCGGCGGCGCCGACATCAATTCCAGCCTGGTGCTGCGCACGGTCAAGACCTTCAAGGGCTTGCCGCTGCCGTCGCGCTGACCTCGGCGTCGGCGCGCGGCTCGGGTTCTTCCTCGGAGTCGGGTTGCTCGGCGTCGGGCTCGGCCTCGGAGTCCGGGTTCGACTCCGATTGCGGCGCGGTTTCCGGCGCCGCTGCGGCCGGCGCGGAGCCGCCGTTGCCGAGCAGGTCGATGCGCTGGTCGCTGCCGTCGATGGCGATTTCGATCAGCGAGTACGACCAGCGTCCGGCGGCGCGATCGGCCTTGAGGCAGAGCCGGCCCTTTCCGCGCGGACCGGTGAGCGGCAGCGACAGATCGGCGTGGCCGTCGTCGTTGCTGGTCTGCATGCTGCCCTGGATCATCATGCCGACTTCCAGCGGCGTGCCCAGAGCGGCGACCACGGCCGGATTGGCCTGCGCCAGGGTCACGCTGTGGCGCACCGGTTCGGACGACGCGAACAGCCCCGATGCGCCCTTGATGCCCAGCCCGATCAGGCCGACCAGCGCCAGCGCGGCCAGCAACAGCACGGTCAGGCAACCGGTGGGGACGAACCATTTCCAGTTACGGCCAAACCAGCCGGGATTCGGGCGGTCGTTCATCGCGGACTCCGTTGCGCGTTGGATCGCCGCAGTTTGGCGGCAGCGCGGCTGCAACACCACCGCCGCGGCGGCCGGGGCGGCGACTACGGCGCCGGCGCTTCGCCGAGGCTGGCCAACGCCGCCGCGCGCGCATGCAACGCGGTGGTGTCGAACAAGGTCACGTCCACGTCCTGTGGGCCGATCAACAGGCCGATCTCGGTGCAGCCCAGGATCACGCCCTGCGCGCCGCGCGCGACCAGGCCGGCGATGATGCGCCGATACGCCTCGCGCGACGGCGGCAGGATCTTGCCCAGGCACAACTCGTCGTAGATCACCCGGTGCACGATCTCGCGATCCTCCGCCGGCGGCACCAGCACCTCCAGGCCGTGGCGTTCGATCAGGCGCTGGCGGTAGAACGCCTGTTCCATGGTGAAGCGCGTGCCGAGCAGGCCGATCTTGCCCAGGCCGGCGGCGCGGATCGCCGCGCCGGTGGGATCGGCGATGTGCAGCAGCGGCAGCCCGGACGCCGCTTCGACCTGCGCGGCCACCTTGTGCATGGTGTTGGTGCAGATCACCAGCAACTGCGCGCCGCCGTCGCGCAGCGAACACGCGGCGCGGCCGAGCAGCTCGCCGGCCGCATCCCAGTCGCCGGCATGCTGCAGGCGCTCGACTTGCGCGAAGTCCACGCTGTACAGCAGCAGCCGCGCCGAATGCAGGCCGCCGAGACGATCGCGCACGGTCTCGTTGATCATGCGGTAGTACGGCACGGTCGATTCCCAACTCATGCCGCCGAGCAGACCGAGGGTTTTCATCGTGGTTTCGCTCATGCCCGGAGTATAGCCACGCCCGTTGCGGGAGAGGCTTCAGCCCTTTGTGGAAGGGGTTTCACCCTTTGTGGGAGAGGCTTCAACACTTTTGTGGGAGGGGCTTCAGCCCCGATGCTTTCCGCTCAGATCGCCCGCCCCCCCCAATACGAACTTCACGGCCTCGCCGCCCTCTCAGCCGAACCAAACCGCTCCCCAAAAAAATCCCCCGCATTCCACCGTGGCCGCACCGGCGCATCGGCAATGCGCTGACCAATACGCGCATTGAGCCGCGCCAGCCGCGCCGCATCGCCATACTGGATCGGCTGCGACGCATCGTCGCTGGGCTCGTGATAGTGATCGCGCAGGAAATCCTTGAGCTGCCGATCCGCGCCCTCGCCGCCCTTGAGCCCGCCGAGCAGAAACACCGCCGGCACCCCGGCGCGGATGAAGGCGTACTGATCGCTGCGGATGAAGATGCTTTCCTGCGGCAACGGATCGGGCGACAGCTCCACGCCGATGTCCGCCGCGGCCTGCTCCAGCAATGGCTGCAAGCTGGAATGCTCCACGCCGATCGCGATCACGTCGCGGGTCGGCACCCGCATCACCGGCATGTCCACGTTGATGTTCGCGACCAGCGACTCGCGCGGCACCGTCGGCCGCTGCGCGAACCACTCCGCGCCGAGCAGATTCTTTTCCTCGCCCGTCAGCGCGACGAACAGCAGCGAACGCCGCGGCGGCGTCGCCGACTGTGCCAGCTGCTGCGCCGATTCCAGCATCACCGCCACGCCCAGCGCGTTGTCGAGCGCGCCGTTGTAGATCGCGTCGCCGCCGACCGGCGCGCCGACGCCCAGGTGATCCAGGTGCGCGGTGAACACCACGTGCTCGCGTCCCAGCGCCGCGTCGGCGCCGGGTAGGCGCGCGACCACGTTGCGCGATTGCGCCGGCTCGATCCGGTTGTGCGCCGACAGGCTCAGCGTGCCGGGCAGATCGAAGCCGCGCAATTGGCCTTCGCGGGCATCGCGGAACAGCGACGCGGCCCTGTGGGCGCCGACATCGAGCAGCGCGCCGGCGCTGGCCGCGCTGACGCGGGCGACCACCGCCAACTGCGGAAACGTGTCGATGGCGCCGCCGCCGGTATCGCGCAGCCGCATGCCCGGCCAATTCCAGTTGCGCGCCTCGTGCGCCCAGGGCTCGGATTTTTCTTCGTCCTCGGTGTCGACGATCACCGCGCCGACCGCGCCGCGCTCGACCAGCGCGCGCATCTTTTCGCGATACGAGCTGTAGAACGCGCGCCGGTCGATGTCGAAGCGCGCCGGCGCGCCGTTGAACAGCACCGCGATCTTGCCGCGCAAGTCGATGCCGGCGAAGTCGTCCTGGTCCAGATCCGGCGCGTACACGGCCTGGCCGACGAACGCGGCGGGCGCGGCGACCTGCGCCTGGGCCTGATCGAAATTGAGCTGCGGCAGGAAATCGTCGCGAAAGCGCAGCGCGACCGTGCCGGTCGCGCGCTCGATGCTCAAACTGCCGCCGTTGTCCAGGCGTTGCGCGCGCAGCAGCGGCACTTGCTGGAAATAGCTGCCGCCATCGCCGGCCGGGTGCAGGCCGATCGCGCGGAAGCGGGCGGCGACGTACAGCGCGGCCAGATCGAACCCGCGCGTGCCGGTCTCGCGGCCTTCCAGCAGATCGTCGGCGAGAAAACGCAGGTCCGATTCGATCCGGCGCGCGTCGGCGCCGGCGCGTTCGTCGTAGCCGCCGGCCGGTGGCGTCGCCGTCTCGGGTTTGCATGCGGACAATGATAGGGCGCAGACGGCGGACAGCAGGACGGACATCGGACGGCGCATGGAATTCTCGCGGCGGTGGCGACGACAGCGGCTTGCGGCGGCCGAACCCCGATCAGCGCGGCGCCGATCGGCGTAAATGGCCGGTGTTGCGCATCGGACCTCGCGCCGCGTTGTCGGTTCGGCGGCGATGAGCGGCGGCGCGGTGGCTGGATGCGAGGCCGACGCTAGCACCGGCGCATGGCGCCGCCAAGTGACGGTCTCGGCGCGAGGCGAGCGACCGCGCTAACCGGTCAACTTGCGCATCAGTTCGTCGGCCTTGACCCGTTCGGGCGCATCGGCGGGCAGTTTGTCCCGCACCACCGGTATCACCTCGTCGAGCAGCCGCCGCGCCGCGGCGCTCTCGCCGCGTTCGATCTCGATGCTCGCCGCCACCAGTTTCAGCTTGGCGATCATCACCGCGTTATAGCCCGGCGCCTTCGCCGCGCTGGTCAGCGCCTCGCTCATGCGTCGCGAGGCCAGGGCCAGATCGCCGCGCTTGCGCGCCAGTTGCGCGCTGAGCGCATCGATGCCGGGTTCGAAGTTGCGTTGCTCCGGCTTGCCGCCATCGACCGCGCGCTTGGCGGTGTCGAGCAACTGCTGGGCCTGATCGAACTGCTCATCCTTCATCCGCAGCTTGGCCAGCTGCAGCTGCGAACCGATCATGCCGTCGATATCGCCCAGTTGCCGGGCCAGCCCGATCGCCGCCTCGAAATCGAGGTAGGCCTCGTCCTTGCGCTCCAGCGCCATCAGCGCCTTGGCGCGGCTGGCGTGCGCGCGCTGGCGCCAGGTCAGCTGCGCGGTTTCGTTCGTGTCGGCGCGCGCGGCCAGCAGCGCGAGCGCGGCGGTTTCCATCTCCAGCGCCTGCGCGGCATCGCCGGAAAACAGGTGGAAGGTGCCCAGGTTGATCTGCAACTGCGCCATCGTCAGCGCCTGCAGCCCCAACTGCTGGGCGATGGAGTAGGCGCGCTGGTAATGCGCGAGGGCTTCGTCGCGACGGCCGGCCTCGCTCAGGCTGGCGGCCAGATCGTTCTCCATCTCCATGGTCAGGCGGCTGCGTTCGCCGTAGGCCTTGTAGGCCAGGCGCACGGCTTGTTCGCCTTCGGCGATGGCCTCGTCGTGGCGCGATTGCAGGCGGCGCAACTGCGCGGTCAGCAGATGGACGATGTACCCATCCGGATGGTTCTCGCGCCAGCCCGAGCGCGCCGCGCTTACCGCTTCGTCGAGACGGCGCTGCGCCAGCGGCAGGTCGCCGGCGTCCATCGCCGGGGTGACCAGGGCGATGCGCAAGTGCGCGCGCAGCTCCGGGGCTGTTTCGCCGGCGCGATCGAGCACGCCCAGGGCGTGGCGCACATAGCGTTCGGTGGTTGCGCCGGAGGCCGCGCGCACGGCCACGGCGATGTACTGGTAGTAGGCCTGCGCGATCGCCACCGCATCTTCGGGCCGGCGTTCGCGCATCACGATCAGGCGCTTGAGCTCGCGCATGGATTCGTCGAAGCGGTCCAGCCCGGCCAGCGAGGCGCCGTGCACGCGCAGCACCCGCGCGTCGAACTCGGGATCGCGCAGGCCGGCGCCCGCCATCAGCGTCCTGGCCTTGTCGGCGGCGTCGAGCGCGGCTTGCGGATCGAGGATGGCGTCGTAGACCTCGGCGATGGTCAGCCAGGCGATGGCGCGGGTGCGCGGGTCCTGACCTTGTTCGGCCTGCAGTTGCTCCGAGGCGCGCGCCAGCAGCGTGGCCACCGTGATCGGCTCGCCGCGGATCGATTGCGGCGCGGTCTGCGCCAACACCGAGGCGAGGAAGTTGCGCGAGGCCTCGGTGTAACCGGCCTCGCGCTCGGCGCGCAGGCGCGAGAGCTGCGCCGCGTATTCGGCCGCGAGCGCGCGCTGGCGCTCGCTGTCCAGCCGCCACACGAACAACCCGGCCGCGGCCAGCGCGACCACGGCGGCGGCGGTGGCCAGGCGATGGCGGGCGACGAATTTGCGCAGCCGGTAGACCGGGCCGCCGACCGCGACCGAGATCGGCAGTCCGTCGAGATAGCGCTGCACGTCGGTGGCCAGCGCGGCCACGGTGGGATAGCGCTCGTCCGGTGCTTCGGCGCAGGCGGCCAGCACGATGCGGTCGAGATCGCCGCGCAAGGCGCGCCGCAACGCCGGGTCGTGTGCGTGCTTGCCCGGCGCCGGCACCGGTGCGTCGCGGCCGCGCACGTCGGCCAGTTTGCGTTCGCTGAGCAGATCGAACAGCAGCGCGCCCAGGCCGAACACATCGGTGGCGGTGGTCGCGCGTTCGCCGCGGCGTTGTTCGGGCGCGCTGTAGGCGGGTGTGAACGCGACCGTCGCGGTCAGCGCCGGGCGTTCCTCGTCGCCGGCCATCAGCGTGGCGATGCCGAAGTCGAGCAACACCGGCGCGCCGTCGGCGCGCACCACGATGTTGGACGGCTTGAGGTCGCGATGCAGCACCAGCCGCTGATGCGCGTGCTGGACCGCGTCGCACAATCGCAGGAACAGGCGCAGGCGTTGCCGCGTCGTGCCCGGCGTCGCCGCCAGATACTCGTGCAGCGAGGCGCCTTCGACATAGTCCATGACCAGATACGGCTGGCCGCTTTCGCTGACGCCGCCGTCGATGTGGCGGGCGATCTGCGGATGGTCCAGGCTCGCCAGCAAGCCGCGTTCGCGCGCCATGCGCCGGTTGGCGGCCTGGGTCGGCAGGCCGTGCAGCAGTTTCAGCGCGACCCGCTGCACGCCGTCGCCAGCATCGCGCTCGGCCAGGAACACCGTGCCCATGCCGCCGGCGCCGAGTTCGCGCAGCAGCCGATACGCGCCGACCTGCCTGGCGGTGGCGGCATCGGGCGCGGCGAAGGCCTGCGCGAGGCGCTCGGCCAGCGGATCGGAGCTGTCGTCGTGAGCGGCATGTTCGAGCAGGCGCCGCACCGCCGCGCGCACGTCCGGATCGGGCTCGGTGTCGAGCAGATAGCGCTCGCGCAGCGACGGCGGCTGGGTCAGCGCGGCGTGGAAGGCTTCTTCGACCCGCGCGTGCTGTTCCGGCGTCATGGCGACAGGTACTCGCGCAGCCAGGCCTTGGCGAAACTCAGATCGCGTTCGACCGTGCGCACGTTGACGGCCAGCGCCTCGGCGATCTCGTGCTGCTTCAGGCCGACCAGGAACGCGAGCTCGATCACCCGGCATTGGCGCGGATAGGCCTCGTCGAGCGCGACCAGCGCCTGTTCGACTTCCATCCAGCGTTGATCGGCGGGCGCGGCGGCCTGGTTCTGGCCCAGGGTCGAATCCAGCGAGGTGATGATCACCTCGCCGCCGCGCTTGTCGGCCTGGCGCTGGCGGATCACGTCGATCAGCGTGTAGCGGATCGCGGTCGCGGCGATGCGGAAGAAGTGTTGCCGGTTCTGCGCGTCGAGCTTGTCGTCGAGCAGGCGCAGCAGCGCTTCGTTGACCAGTTCGGTCGGATCGATGACCGATCGCCCGATGTGCGCCAGCCGCCGCAATGCGATGCCCTTGAGCTCGCCGTAGACCAGGCGGTACAGCGCGTCGCGCGCATCGCTGTCGCCGCCGTTCCAGGCGTGCAGCAAGCGGGTGACGTCTCCTTTCGTCGCTTCGTCCGTCATGGCCCTTCCTCCGTGCGCGGCCCAGCATACGACGCCGTCGCCGCCGTGGCATGCGCCTTCGGTCGGGCTTTCTGAACTCGTACACGCCGGTGGCGAAAAAACTTCGCGGCCGTGTCGGGTTTCGCCGCCGCGCTGCGAACTGTGGGAAGAAGGTGGCGATCGAAGCTCACCTGCCCAGGAGAATGCTCATGAAGCAGATCGACCCGAATGTACTGACCGGCATCGCCGGCGGCGCGGATGTCGTCGTCGCCGACGACGGCGGCATGCAGGCCCAGCGCGGCCCGCACATCGATTTCCCGCCGCGGCCGTCGCCGCCGCCGCCGTGGTGGGTGTTCGTGCCCGAACCCTTGCCGTGGCCGTTCGACCGGCTCTGAGCGCGACGCCGGTCGCTGTCTTGCCGCGGCGCAGGGACGCGCAGCGGTTCACCCCGTCATGGACGCGCGCACCGCTCTAACGAGGTCATCGCCATGCACGTCATCGACACCGCGCAACTGAGTCAGATCGCCGGCGGAAAATCGACCATACGACCGCCGCAAATGGAGCCGTTCCAGCCGCCGAGCCCGCCGCAACCCGAACCGTGGCACCCGCCGCAGGTGCCGCCGATTCTGCCGTTTCCGTGGATTCGCTGAGCGGCATCGAGGAAGCGTCGAGTCGCGCGTCCGCCGCCGTCGCCCGGATCGGGGCCGGCGGTCGGCCAGCGCATCGTTGCCGCCGCTGCATCGCGCGGAGCCGCAAGGCATGAACTCCAAACACAGCATCGTCCAATCCGAAGCGGCCGAATGCGGGCTCGCCTGTCTGGCGATGATCGCCGCTCATCACGGCCAGCACCTGGGCTTGCGCGAATTGCGCGGGCGCTTTCCGCTGTCGCTCAAGGGCGCGAACCTGAGCCGGCTGATCGAAGTCGCGGGGCAACTGGGGCTGCAGGCGCGGCCGTTGCGGCTGGAGCTGGACGAGCTGGATCAACTGCGCACGCCCTGCATCCTGCATTGGGATCTGAACCATTTCGTCGTGCTGGCGCGGGTGCGCGGCGCGCGCGCGACTGTCCTCGATCCGGCGGCGGGCGAACGCACGCTGAGCCTGGCCGAGGTCTCGAAACATTTCACCGGCGTGGCGATGGAGCTGTCGCCGGTCGCCGGCTTCGAACGCGTCGCCGCGCCGCCGACGATCGCGCTGAGCCAACTCACTGGCCGCGTTACCGGCCTGTGGCGCTCGCTCGGCCTGTTGCTGGGCCTGTCGGCGGCGCTGCAGGTATTCGTTTTGGTCGCGCCGTTCTTCATGCAGGGCGTGGTCGATCAGGTGCTGGTTTCGGCCGACCGCGATCTGCTGACCGTGCTGGGGCTGGCGTTCGCCGCCTCGGTGCTGTTCCAGGCCGGCATCGGCCTGCTGCGCGGCTGGGCGGTGGTGTATCTGTCCACGCGGCTGGGGCTGCAGTGGATGGGCAACGTGTTCCATCATCTGTTGCGCCTGCCGATGAATTTCTTCGGCAAGCGCCATCTGGGCGACATCGTGTCGCGCATGGGCTCGGTGCAGAGCATCCAGCGCACGCTGTCGACCAGTTTCGTCGAAGCGATCATCGACGGCCTGATGACCGTCGCCACGCTGGCGATGCTGCTGATCTACAGCTGGAAGCTCGCCGGCCTGACCTTGCTCGCGGTCGCGCTGTATCTGGGCCTGCGCGTGCTGGCGTTCCGGGCGATGCGCGACGGCACCGAGCAGCAACTGATCGCCGCCGCGCGCCAGCAGAGCTTTCTGCTCGAATCCATCCGCGGCATGCAGTCGCTCAAGCTGTCCGGGCGCGAAGCTTCGCGCGAGGCTGGCTACGGCAATCTGATGAACGAAAGCCTCAACCGCGACGTGTGGCTGGCGAACCTGGGCCTGAAGTTCAGCGGCGTGAGCCAGTTGATCTTCGGCCTGGAACGCGTGGCGGTGATCTGGATCGGCGCGAAGCTGGCGATGGACAACGTGTTCTCGGTCGGCATGCTGATCGCTTACCTGAGCTACAAGGATCAGTTTTCCGGCCGCGTCTCCGGGCTGATCGACAAGGGCATGGAACTGCGCATGCTGCGCCTGCACGGCGAGCGCCTGGCCGACATCGTGCTGGAAGCGCCCGAGCCGCAGACCGCGCCGCGCACGTTGGCGCCGGCCGCGGATGCGGCCGCCATCGCCACCGATATCGACGTGCGCGGGCTGAGCTATCGCTACGCCGAGGGCGAGCCGTGGGTGCTGCGCGATTGCAACCTGCGCGTCGCCGAGGGCGAATCGGTGGCGATCGTCGGCGCCTCGGGCTGCGGCAAGACCACCTTGATCAAGCTGATGCTGGGACTGACCACACCCGGCGAAGGCGCGATCGCGGTCGGCGGGCACGACATCGGCAAACTCGGCCTGCGCGCCTACCGCGGCATGATCGGCGTGGTGATGCAGGACGATCAGCTGTTCGCCGGCAGCATCGCGGAGAACATCGGCTTCGACGACGACTGCGATCCGGCGCGGGTCGAAGCCGCGGCGCGGCTGGCCGGCGTGCACGAGGACATCGTCGCCATGCCGATGGGCTATCACGGCCTGATCGGCGACATGGGCAGCAGTCTGTCGGGCGGGCAGAAGCAGCGGTTGATTCTGGCGCGCGCCTTGTACCGGCAGCCGCGAATCCTGTTTCTCGACGAAGCCACCAGCCATCTCGACGTGCATAGCGAGCGGCTGGTCAATCAGGCGGTCGCCGGGCTGGCGTTGACGCGGGTGATCATCGCCCATCGCCCGGACACCATCGCCAGCGCCGATCGCGTGCTGGTCATGGCGGACGGACGCATCGTGGAGGAATACCGACCGGCCGATCGCGTGCGCAATCTCGGCGAGCGATGGCGCGAAGCCGCGTCCAAGGGCGCCGCCGCGGGGGCGCCGGCATGAGCGCGCTGAGTTTCCGCGACGAAGTGCTGCAGGCGCGGCGCGGCAGCTGGCTGGGCGGAATTTCGCTGCTGCAGCCGCTGCGCTTGTGGATGCTGGCCGCGGTCGCGATCGCATTGGCGCTGACGGTGATCGCGTTCCTGCTGTTCGGCGAATACTCGCGGCGTTCGCGCGTGGCCGGCGAACTGGTGCCGGACCTGGGACTGGCCACGGTGGTGGCGCCGGTCAGCGGGGTGATGCTGCGATCGTTCCCGCAGGAAGGCGACCGCGTCGCCGCCGGCGGCGCGCTGAGCCTGATCCAGATCCCGCGCGTCACCGGTTCGGGCACCGACGCCAATGCCGCCAGCGGCGCCGGCATCGCCGAGCGCCGCGACAGCCTGCGGCGCATGGATCGCGCGATGGCCGCGCAGAGCGAGGTGCAGCGCGGCGGCCTGAGCCGGCAGATCGGCGAACTGCGCCATGAGCTTGCGCAGATCGAAGCCGAGATCCGGACCCGGACCGAGCAGGTGCGCATCGCCCGCGAGACCGCCGGGCGTTATCGGCTGGTGTTGGAGCAGAAATACGTCAGCGAGTTGCAGCTCAAGCAGCAGGAGCAGACGGTGCTGGAACTGCTGAGCCAGCAGCAGGCGATGCAGCGTCAGGCCACCGGTTTGCGCCGCAATCTGGCGCAACTGGAGCAGGGGCTGGCCGAACTTCCGACGCAGCGCATGCAACAGCGCGCCGACAATCAACGTCAGCTGGCGCAGTTGGAACAGGACCGGGTGCAGCAGGAAGCCAACGGCGAGATGATGGTCAACGCGCCATTGGCCGGCCTGGTCGCCAGCCGCCTGGTCGAGCCCGGTCAGGCGGTGCAGGCCGGGCAGCCGTTGTTGAATCTGTTGCCGGCGGGAGCGCGGTTGCAGGCGCAGTTGCTGGTGCCAAGCAGCGCGATCGGTTTCATCGCGCCGGGCAATGCGGTGTTGTTGCGGTATCGGGCGTTTCCGTATCAGAAGTTCGGCCAGCATCGCGGGCGGGTAGTGCGCATCTCGCGCAGCGCGATGGCGCCGCGCGAGGGCGACGCGGGGGCGGCGAGCAGCGGCGAGGCGATGTATCGGGTGATCGTCGCGTTGGATCGGCAGTCGATTCTGGCGTATGGCAAGCCGGAGGCGTTGCGGCCGGGGATGGCGATCGAGGCGGATATTCTTGGCGAGCGGCGGCGACTGTTCGAGTGGTTGTTGGAGCCGTTGTATTCGCTTGATGGGCGGATGGGACGCTGAGGGATGGGGTTGGTCGATTGAGCCCGGCGCGCGAAGTTGCTGCGACTGCGACTGCGACTGCGGTTGCTGTTGCTGTTGCTGTTGCCGAGATTTTGCTTCGCTTCGACTTTGTCTTGCTTTTGCCGTTGCTGGGCGCCGCTTGTAACTCGCGAGACCAGGGACACCCGGAGGGCGGCGCACATGGACGTGCGCCGGGTGCCACCTTGGGCAGGATGCCCAATGTGGCACCTGCCTGCGCAAGCACCGCACTCGTGGCTTTTGACTCGAAACAGCTAAAGCCCTTTCTTTGGTTACTTT
>NZ_JAGGRI010000049.1 GCF_018612875.1 Lysobacter sp. ISL-50
AAGCTTCCGCCATGGAGCGGCGGGTCACTTTCTTTGTCCAAAGCCACAAAGAAAGTAACCAAAGAAAGGGCTTTAGGCTGTTTCGAATCAAGAGCCACGAGTGCGGTGCTTGCGCAGGCAGGTCCCGCAGTGGGCATCCTGCCCACGGCGGGACCCGGCGCACGTCCATGTGCGCCGCCCTCCGGGTGTCCCTGGTCTCGCGAGTTACTAGCGGCGCCAAGCCAAAGCCAGGGGCAAGGGCAGAGCAAAGCCGGAGCAAAGCCGGAGCAAAGCCTGGAGCCAGGGCCAGATCAAAATCTTGGCAACCGCAACCGCAACCGCAACCGCAACCGCAACCGCAACAGAAAAACGGCTCCGGGCCGGCGCCGCCATGACGGCGAAAGAGCGGCGGCTCGCGGCTGTCCGGCCCCGCCCGGCCAAACCGGGAAAACCAAGACGGATCAAGGTCCTTGCCCACCCCGAACCTCGCCGTTACCCTGGCCCCCCGCGAAAAGGAACACCCGCACGCCTCATGCCCGCTTACTCACGCCCCGTTTTCATCGGTATCAGGGGCGCGTTCGCGCCGCTCGCCGTCGCCCTCGCACTGTGCAGCCTGTCCTCGCCAGCCGCCGCCGTGTCCAAGAAGGACCAGGCCGCGGTCGATGCGCTGACCCAACGCCTGCAATCGGCCGAAACCCGCTACCAGTCGGCCCTGGTCAAGATCCGCAACGCCGATCCGACCGGCCGCCAGGACAGCGACGCCGCGCTGGAGGACATGGAAGACGTGATCGCCGCCTGCCTCAAGCAGAAGGGCTGCCAGGTCAGCACCATGCTGGCCGGCTACAAGCGCCTGCTCAAGGCCAGCGCCGACGCCTCGGCGGTCACGGATGAAGACCCCGACGACAGCGGCCAGCTCGACAGCGACGGACTCGCCGCCGACGTGCCCGAAGCCGCGCGCGCCGCCGCGCTGCTCAGCGACGACGGCCAGCGCTTCGTCAAGATGGTGCAGTACAACCCGGCCGTGCAGGCCGGCATCAAGCGCTGGCTGACCGATCTGCGCGGCCCGCTGATGCAGAGCTACGACAACTATCAGTACATGCGTTCGATGATGTGGCCGTCGTTCGAACGCGAAGGCCTGCCCGAAGCGCTGCTGTTCGGCATCATGGCGAAGGAATCCAACGGCCGCGTGCACGCGACCTCGCGCGCCGGCGCGGCCGGCCCGCTGCAGTTCATGTTCGCCACCGGCAAGCGCTTCGGCCTGGGCGACGACGGCACCGGTTTCGATACCCGTTACGACGCGCGCTCCTCGTCCCAGGCCGCCGCGGAATACCTCAACGAACGCCTGGGCCAGCTCAACAACAGCATCGAAATGTCGCTGGCCGCCTACAACGGCGGCGAAGGCCGCGCGCTGCGCATCAACAACGCCAGCGGCGGACGCAATTTCTGGGACGAGTCGGTCTACAACCAGTTCCCGGCCGAAACCCGCGACTACGTGCCGATGGTGATCGCCGCGGCCTGGCTGTTCCTGCACCCGCGCGAATACGGCCTGCGTTTTCCCAAGGTGGACAACAAGCCGGCGACGCTGCGCCTGAGCAAGGCCAGCTCGATCTACGAGCTGACCATCTGCATGGGCAGCAGCGGCAGCCGCGACGGCTACATGCGCGCGCTGCGCAACCTCAACCCGCGCTATCAGGCCGACAGCTATCTGTCCGCCGGCACCACGCTCAACGCCACCACCAGGATGGTCAGCCTGTACAACCGCTGGTGCGTGCAGGGCAAGCGCGCGGAACTGGCGCACACGCTGATCATGAGCGATCCCAACAGCGCGATCGTGCGCACCGGTCCGCTGACCGTGGTGCCGATGGAAGGCACGGGCGAAGACGGCACGGTGCCGGTCACCATCGCCACCGGCGTGCCGGCCACGCTTGCCGCCGGCAAGCCCGCCGCGGCCAGACCCGAGGCGAAGAAGCGCGCCGTCCCGCGCGATTACAAGGTCCAGCGCGGCGAAACCCTGACCGACGTGGCGCGCAAGTTCTCCTGCGATACCAAGCAACTGGGCAAGGCCAACGGCATCAAGCCGCCGCGTTATGTTGTCAAGCCGGGGCAGCGGATCAAGTTGAACGGTTGCGGCGACTGATCTCGGCGAAGCCGCCCACGCGCATCGAAGCGCGGCGAACCGGCCGGTTCGCCGCTGAAGCAGGCCGCACGAGCGAGGATGCATGACGGCGAACACGCAAGCCCCGGCATCCGCACCGCGCGCCTGGATCGCCGCGATCGCCGTGTCCGCGATCCTGGCCATCGCCGGCGCCTACTTCGCGCCGTGGCTGCATTACCTGTTCAAGCCGCTGACCACGCTGCTGATCGCGGCGATGGTCTGGCGCTACGGCGGCGACGCCGAGCCCGGTTACCGCCGCGCGATCCTGATCGGCCTGTTGCTTTCGGCCTGCGGCGACGTGTTCCTGATGTTGCCTGGGGATTGGTTCGTATTCGGCCTGGGCTCGTTCCTGTGCGCGCACCTGGCGTATCTGGCGGGCTTGTGCGGACGCGCGCGCCTGTTCGCGGTCGCGTGGCCCTTGCCGGCCTATGCCGCGCTCGCCGCCGGCGTGCTGGCGATCCTGTGGCCGCATTTGCCGGGCGCGCTGCGCATTCCGGTAGTCGTCTACGTCGTCGTACTCGCGACGATGGCGGCGCAGGCGGCGGTGGTATGGCGGCGCTGGCCGGTGCCGGCGACCGCCCTGGCCGCGTTGGGCGGAGCCTTCTTCGTCGCCTCCGACGCCACCCTGGCGATCGACCGTTTCGCCGCGCCGTTCGGTGCGGCGTCGCTGGCGGTGCTGGCGACGTATTGGATCGCGCAGACTTTGATCGGCTTGTCGGTGAGGCGGCTGAGTTAGGTCATTAACTACTCGACCCGACTCTTGGGAATGCGCTCAGTCTGATTTACTCGTGTCCAATCGCGTGGTAAATCAGTCGCATGCAATTCCTCAGGAGCCACGCCATGGCAACAGGACGTAATCGCGCCATTTTTTTCGTCCCCTTAGCAGTCGTATTGAGCGCCTGCGCAACCGCAGGCACTCCGAATTTCGCGGGGCAGTGGGGCTATCGGCAGACCTGCGGCTGGAACCACTCGGCCAATCTCGAACTGAGCAGCACTGGGAAGTCGTACACCGGTAGCTGGGACGACGGTACCCGTGTGCGCGGCGACAACGGACAACTGCGCGGCGAAGTGCAGGGCGACCGGTTGATGCTGCGCTTTTGTACTCAGACCTCAGACCAGCCTTGCAGCGATTTCGATCAGATCGATGGCTACGCGGTTCGCAAGGGAGCGGCCTTGCATTGGTATCGAAAGAGCGGCGACGGCTACTCGCCTTATCTGGTATTGCAGCAGGCCAAGGCAGGCAAGCAGGTGCCGGCCGACAATCAGTGCGATGACGAAGAGCCCAAGGACGACGTGGCGCCGGAGCGCTGAGTCCGATAGCTCATGATTTTTGCAGCAAGGAAGCGAGACGATGAATCAGCCAGTGCCAGCCGCCGCGCAAACGCGCGTGATGACCGACGACGAGCGTCGCGCCATCGCTTACTTCGCCATCGGCGTGGGCTCGGAAGGCAGTATCGCCGGACGCGATGTATCCAATCACCTGTCCTTTGCCGGCAACACCCGTAACGGTGTAATGACGCCGGTGGGCAACAGCGGTTATTCGATCGGAACCCTGCAGACCGATTTGGGACAGCATCCGGAAGTAGTGCCGTCCCTGGTCGATGCTTATCAGGATTGGGCGCGGTTGCAGCAACCCGAGCGGACGCTGACAGCGGCTCAACGTACCCAGGCCATCGCCGATCTCAGCCGCAACGGGAACACGATCACGACGCAGGGCGGCCGCCCGATGGATGCGGGTGTCGAGGCCAATCTCAACGAGTTTCTGCGCTCCGACGCCGGCGTGACGTATATCCACAACCGCGACGTTGCCCAGGTCGATGAGTTGGTCGGCGGCATCATGCCCCGAATCGCCCAGACGGCGGCCTACCGCAACGCCAGCGCCGACGATCAGGTGCGGTTGACCGCCATGGTCACCAAGGTGCAGAACCAGAGCGGCGACAATTGGACGCCCAGGTTATTGCGCGACATGGACAACGGCACGCTCAACAACGTGGCCGATGTCAGCGGCGCGATCGATCGTCTGTTGCCGCGCACCAGTGGCGATCGCGATTACATGGAAACCGGCCGCGACGCGACCTTGCAAGGCGCCGAGGTCCTTATCGGATTGCGCAATGCCGATTCGCGCAGCCCCCTGCATCAGACTTGGCAGGATGTGGTCGCCAATCCTTTGATCAATCCCAGCCAGACCGGACAGGATGCGGCCCGGCCGCAACTGCCTGCCGAATACGGCACTGTGAAAAATCTGTTTCTGCAGAAGAACGAAGCTCCGCAGCTCATTCATGCATTGGATCAGGGCGGCAGTTACGCCTACGGGCGCCCACGCCCGGAGGGGCAGGGCCGGGCAACTGCCGGTCTGTATGCGTCAGGTAACGATTTTGTGGTCTGGAATCGCGACGGCAGCGGCCATTCCAATATCGGTGGCGCTTGGGCCGAGGTACACCGTAACGATCTGACGCGCATTCGCAATCGCGACGGAACCACTGACCTGGACATCGTTCGCGATGGCCAGCCACCGCAGCGTTTGCTGCATGTGGATCCGCAAGCGCCACCGTTGCGCACCACGCCGGACCCGGGTGTCCCGGCCGCCGCGCCGCAGGCGCCGGATGCATCCGTGCCCAACGCTCCGGCTACGTCGGCGCCAACGGTTCCCGCGCAGGGCGCGGTGCCGGATCGAGCCGCCTACGAATATCCTTTGCAAGAACAAGCACGCGCGGCGGTAGCCCGATTGGACGCGCAGTTCGGTCGAACTCCGGACCAATTCAGCGAATGCATGAGCCAGAGCTTGGCGTGCCTGGCCCGGGAGAATAATTTTTCCCGCATCGACGGGGTGTTTTTGAGCCAAGCCAGCGGGACCGCCATGGCCGGGCAGAACGTATTCGTGACGCAAGGCGATCCTGGGGATCCGGCCGGTTTGCGCGCCTATACGCCGACCGCTCAGGCAGTCGGTACTCCAGTGCAGGAATCGCAGCAGCGGTTTGCCGATCTGAACGAGCAGCAAGCCGCGCAGCAACGCGAATCGCAGGCCCAGCAGCAAGCGCAGGCATCGCCGGTTCGCGGCGGTCCTTGAGCGGTTAAGCCATCAGCCGCAGCTCGCACTTACTTCGTGCCCGAAGCCTGCCGCTCGGCTTCGGCCGGTTTGTCCTGCGCCGGCTCAGCCTTCGGCAACGCCTCCGCCGGCATCACCGCCTCGCGCGCCTTGTTCCACCAGCTGCCCGCCACTTCGCGCGCCTTGCCGGCGCCGCTGCTCACCGAATCGTTCAAGGGCTTCCAGGCCTGTTGCTCGGCGAAGCGCGCGGTGGTCTTCAGCACGTCGGGGCCTTGTTGCTTGATCGCTTCCCAGGTCAGCACCGCGACCAGGCGCGGCATGAAGGCGAAGGAATCGACATCGCCGCCCTTGGCTTCGATCTTGGCGATGAACCGCGCCAGTTCCGCGCGCACTTCCGGCGGCGCGGTCGGGTCCTGGCTCATGTGCTTGAGCACGACCAGGCCGTCGCCGGTGCGGCCTTCCTTGAAGGCGATGCCGGCGCGCGGCAGGTCGCTCATCCACGGCTGCCCGAGCAATTGCGCGAGCGCGTCGATATGCAGTTGCGCGCGGTCCCAACGCTCTTCGCTGACCGCCAGATAGGCCAGGGTGACGTGCAGGATCATCACCTGTTCGGCCGGTGCATTGTCCTGGCCGGCTTGCCTGGGCGCGGCCCAGGCTTTGTCGCTTTCGGCCTGCGCCAGTTGCGGCCATTCCTGGCGGCGGAAGACGACCGAACGCAGCGAATTGGCGGCGACGCGGTCGAACGGCTCGCAATCGCCGGCCTCGACGATGTCGCTTTCGGCCAGGGCGATGGTGCTCTTGTCGGCGATCAGGGCGCCGTAGGCCAGCAGCACGTGCATGACGCAGGTGTCGGCCTCGCTGAACTCCACCGGCGGCGTCTGGCCGCTCCATTGCGCGCCCTTGCGATACGCGGCGATGGCGGTGGGCATGCCGTTTTCGGACACGCGCCGGTATTGGCTGTAGGCCAGGCCGTCGCGCAAGTCGGCCAGTTGTTCGGTTTCGCTCTTGTCGCCGCAGCCGCTGAGCGTGGCGGCCAGCACGGCCAGCGACAGGGCCCGGCGCAGCGCCGGGCGTAACAGGATTCGCATGATTCCCCTCCGTGGGTGCAGTGGCGCGGTCAGCCGCCGCGCCGTGCCAGTGCCTGTCCCAGTCGCACCGCGGTCTCGGCGCTCAAGCCCTCGTCCAGCGCGGCCACGCCCGGCGGCAGCAGCACGATCACGGTCGAGCCGTAGTTGAAGCGCGCCATCTCGGCGAAGCGATCGAGCTTGATGCCCTTGCCGCGATAGTCCTTGGTGGTGACCGCGTCGGCGTAGCGCGGAATCTCCACGCCGCTCCAGACCGTTTCCACGCCCGACACCAGCAGCGCGCCGACCATCACCATCGCCATCGGCCCGAACTCGGTATCGAAATGGCAGACCAGTCGCTCGTTGCGCGCGAACAAGCGCGGCACGTTGCGCACCGCATCCGGGCCGACGCTGAAGAGGCGGCCCGGCACGTGCACGGTTTCGCGCAGCGTTCCGGCCCAGGGCATGTGCACGCGGTGATAGTCCTTTGGCGACAGGTACACGGTGGCGAACACGCCGTCGTTGAACGGCGCCGCCGCGGTGGCGTCGCCGCCGAGCAGTTCGGTCGCGGTGAACGACTGGCCCTTGGCCTGGAAGATGTCGCCGGCGCGGATCGGCCCGCATTGGCTGATGCGGCCGTCGGCCGGCATCAGCAGCGTGCGCGGGTCCGGATCGGCCACGCGCGCGCCAGGGTTGAGCGCGCGGGTGAAGAAGGCGTTGAAGGTGGCGTACGAGCGCGGATCGGGATTGGCCGCTTCGGCCAGATTCACGCCGAACTTTTCCGTGACCGTGTCGATCAGCCAGCGGCTGACGCGCGGATCGTCCGAGTACGCCAGCGCGCGCGCCAGCGACGACATGAAGCGGTGCGGCAGGGCGTAGGTGAGGGTGGTGACGAGGCTCACGGAGCGGCCTCCGTCAGCGCCTTCATGTCCTTGGCGATCACGTTCGGATCGAACGGCGGACGCAGCAGGCCGGCCATGCGCCCCTGCGGATCGAGCACGGCCATGCTGGCGCTGTGGTCCATCGTGTATTGGTCGGCCGGCGCACCGTCGGGCGCGGGCACCTTGGCGAAGACCATGCTCAGCGACTTGGCGAAGGCTTCCAGCGCCGGCACGTCGGCGGTGGCGGCCAGGGTGTCCTTGTGGAAGCCGTGCGCGTACTCGCCGATCTTGTCCGGCGTATCGCGCTCGGGATCGACCGACACGAACAGCACGCGCGGGCGGCTGGCTTCGGCGATCGATTCCCAGGACTTCTGCGCCACCGACATCTGCGCCAGCGTGGTTGGGCACACGTCGGGGCAGTGGGTGAAGCCGAGGAAGACCAGGGTCCAGTGGCCCTTGAGCTCGCCGGGAATCAGCTGGGTGCCGTCGGACTGGCGCAGCGAATAGGCGGGCAGGGTGCGCGGCGGGTCGAACAGGCGCACCGCTTCGGTCTGCGGCAGATGCGAGCGCCGGGCCTGACCGAAGTAGTGCTGCGAGGCCCACAGGCCGAGCGCGGCGGCGAGCGCGGCGATGAGGACGATGGCGGTGGTGCGATTGAACATGTCGGTTCCGGTTGTTGCGCCGGGGCATGATACCGGGCGCGGCGGGTGGTGCTGGGCTTGAGGCAAAAGCGAATCCCCCCTGCCCCCCTTTTTCAAAGGGGGGAGTTGTCCTTGGAGGGGCATGGCGGCCGCAGCCGCGCGCCGCCCCAAGTCAACGCCCCCAGCCGAAGGATTCCCCCCTTTGAAAAAGGGGGGCAGGGGGGATTTGCTCCTGCCCCAAACCCCCAATTCACCTCTCCGGCTATACTGCGCCCCTTGTTTCGCCCTGGACCCGCCGTGCCCGCTCCCGTTTCCTTCGAACCGCTGGCCCTCGTCGACCTGATCCGTTACGGCGCCAGCCGCTTCAACGCGGCCGGGCTGACCTTCGGCCACAGTTACGACAACGCGCTGGACGAGGCGACCCAACTGGTCCTGCACGCGCTGCATCTGCCGCACGACCTCAGCCCGGTCTACGGCCAGGGCAAGGTCACCAGCGAGGAAAAGGACGCGATCCTGGCGCTGTTCGAACGCCGCGTCGCCGAGCGCATTCCGGCCGCCTATCTGACCGGCGAAGCCTGGTTCGCCGGCCTGAGCTTCAAGAGCGACCGCCGCGCCCTGGTGCCGCGTTCGCCGATCGCGGAACTGATCGAATCGGGCTTCGAGCCCTGGCTCGGCGGCCGCGAAATCGGGCGCGCGCTGGACCTGTGCACCGGTTCGGGCTGCATCGCCATCGCCACCGCGCATTACCACCCGGATTGGGACGTGATCGGCGCGGACATCAACGACGACGCCCTGTCGCTGGCGGCCGAGAACAAGGCGCGCCTGCACGCGGACAACGTCGAACTGCGCAAGTCCGACCTGTTCCAGGGCCTGCAGGGCGAGGTCTTCGACCTGATCGTGACCAATCCGCCTTACGTCACCAACGATGAAACCGACGCGCTGCCGAAGGAATATTCCTTCGAGCCCGAACTGGGCCTGCGCGCCGGCGACGATGGCCTGGACCTGGCGCTGAAGATCCTGCGCGACGCGCCGGAGCATCTGAGCGAGGAAGGCGTGCTGATCTGCGAAGTCGGCGAGGCCGAGCGCGCGCTGGTCGAACTGCTGCCGCAATTGCCGCTGGCTTGGGTCGAGTTCAAGGTCGGTCAGATGGGCATCTTCGTGGTCGAGCGCCACGATCTGGTCGAACACCGCGACGAAATCAAACGGCTCGCCGACGCGCGAGCCTGAGTCACGCGCGTCGGCGGCCGGTAGCGAAGGCGGAATCCCGTTCTTCGCAGCGCCGCGTGCAGCGCCGACCCGTCGGCGCCGCGTCCACGGCGCCAAGCCAGCCGGAACTTACCCGCAACAAGTGGTAAGCGCGCCGCGGCATCCTGCACTCCATCGGAAGCCGCGGATCGTCCGGGTCCGTCGCGGCTGCGCGTGCGCCTTCGTTACAGCGGAAACCGGCCGGGTCGGCTATCGTGGACCGGATCGGTGTTTTGCTTGCGCGCTGGCCCTCACCCCAGCCCTCTCCCGCAAGCGGGAGAGGGAGCGGTACGGCCTAGTGTGATGTTACGCAGGTGTGCAGCGCAGTCCGGATGATGCGCCCGGTGCGAACGAGCGCGAAACCTCCCTCTCCCTCTCCCGCTGGCGGGAGAGGGCCGGGGTGAGGGCCGCCGCCAACCGCCCGCACCGGCAAAGGTCCTGAGCCCGCGCCAACGACTCATTTCCGCCCGCAAACGCCGCGTCATACCATCGAAGCGGCGGCATATGCGGCTCAGGCCGCCACGCACTTCATCGGCAGCACACCGGCAACACCGATCATCGCCTTCGCCCAAAACGCCGGAGCACCGGCACGCACCAGGAACCCCGCAGTGGCCAGCAACAGCTTCGGAACCCTCTTCACCGTGACCACTTTCGGCGAAAGCCACGGCCCGGCGATCGGCTGCGTGGTCGATGGCTGCCCGCCCGGATTGGCGATCGCGCCGGAAGATTTCCGCCACGACCTCGACCGCCGCGCCACCGGCAAGACCCGCCACACCTCGGCGCGGCGCGAGGCCGACGACATCGAAATCCTCAGCGGCGTCTATCAGGGCCTGACCACCGGCACCCCGATCGCGCTGCTGATCCGCAACACCGATGCGCGCAGCAAGGATTACGGCGCCATCGCCGAGCAGTTCCGTCCCGGCCACGCCGATTACAGCTACTGGCAGAAGTACGGCCTGCGCGATCCGCGCGGTGGCGGACGCTCGTCGGCGCGCGAGACCACGATGCGCGTGGCCGCCGGGGTGATCGCCAAGAAGTGGCTGGCCGAACGCTACAGCGTGACGGTGCGCGGTTTCATGTCGCAGATCGGCGAAATCGTGCCGAACGGCTACGACCTGTCGGTGGTGGAGGGCAACCCGTTCTTTTGGCCCCACGCCGCCCAGGTCGGCGAGCTGGAAACCTACATGGACGCGCTGCGCAAGTCCGGCGACTCGGTCGGCGCGCGCGTGGACGTGGTCGCCGACAACGTGCCGCCGGGCTGGGGCGAACCGATCTACGGCAAGCTCGACGGCGAACTCGCCGCCGCGCTGATGAGCATCAACGCGGTCAAGGGCGTGGAAATCGGCGACGGTTTCGCCGCGGTCGCGCAAAAGGGCAGCGAGCATCGCGACGAACTGTCGCGCGCCGGCTTCGCCAGCAATCACGCCGGCGGCATCCTCGGCGGCATCAGCACCGGCCAGCAACTGCGTTGCTCGACCGCGTTCAAGCCGACCTCCAGCCTGCGCCTGCCGGGCCGCAGCGTGGATATCCACGGCAACGAAGTCGACGTAGTCACCACCGGCCGCCACGATCCCTGCGTCGGCATCCGCGCCACGCCGATCTGCGAGGCCATGGTCGCGCTGGTGCTGATCGACCAGGCGCTGCGCCATCGCGCCCAGTGCGGCGATGTCGGCACGGTGACCCCGCGCATTCCCGCCGCGCCGCGGTTCGACGGCGATGTCTGAGCGGCCACGCGTGTGGGTGTCGCAGCCGTTGTTCGACGACATCGTCGGACGGCTTGCGGAGTATTTCGAAGTCGACGCCACCACGGCGGTGACCCAGCATTCGCCCGAGGCGGCGAACGCCGCCCTGCGCGAAGCCGACGGCGCCCTGGTCACGCTCAACGATTCGATCGGCGCGGCCCAGATCGCCGGCGCCGCGAAGCTGCGCGTGATCGCCAATGTCGGCGTGGGCTACAACAATCTCGACCTGCCGGCGCTGAGCGCGGCCGGCATCCTCGCCAGCAACACGCCCGACGTGCTGACTCAAACCACCGCCGATTTCGGCTGGGCGCTGATGATGGCGACCGCGCGCCGGATCAGCGAGGCCGAGCGCTGGTTGCGCGAAGGCCACTGGCAGCGCTGGAGTTTCGATTCGCTGCTCGGCGGCGACGTGCACGGCGCCACGCTCGGCATCCTCGGCATGGGCCGGATCGGCCAGGCCATCGCGCGGCGCGCGACCGGGTTCGGCATGCGCACGCTGTATCACAACCGCAGCCGCCTGCCCGAGACGGTGGAGCGCGAATGCGCGGCGAGCTACGTCGGTTTCGACGATCTGCTGGGCCGCGCCGATCACCTGATCCTGGTGCTGCCGTATTCGCCGCAATCGCATCACCTCATCGACGCGGCGGCGCTGGCCAGGATGCAGCCGCATGCCACGCTGACCAATATCGCGCGCGGCGGCATCATCGACGAAGACGCGCTGTGCGATGCCCTGGAGCACGGACGCTTGGCGGCGGCCGGTCTGGATGTCTTTGAGGACGAGCCCAGGCTCAATCCACGCCTGCTGCAACAGCGCCGGGTGGTGCTGACCCCGCATATCGCCAGCGGCAGTCTGGCCACGCGCCGGGCGATGGTGTCGCTGGCGGTGGACAATCTGATCGCGGCCCTGGGGCATGGGCCCGATGCGGGACGTCCTGCGTCGCTGTTGAATGCCGATCAGGTTGCTGTAACGAAGCGGAGCGGAGCATGAGCCGCTCCGAGGTTTTTTTGTGAGGTCTGTTGTGGGAGGGGCTTCAGCCCCGATGCTTTTCGGTCAGAGCTCAGGAATTCATTGCAACTGACCGAAAAGCATCGGGGCTGAAGCCCCTCCCACAAAAGACCTCGCGGCGCTGGCGGCAATCGGCCGAAGCCGAGCGACAGTTTTCACGCAACACCCGCCGGAAATGGGTCCGGCGGTCCCCACAAGTCAGGTAACTGAGAACAGATGAACGCCAAGACGTCCTGCAATGTCGCCGTGGTCGGTGCTACCGGCGCGGTCGGTGAAACCATGCTGAAGGTGCTGGCCGAGCGCAAATTTCCGATCGGCCGGCTGCATGTGTTGGCGAGCGAACGCTCGGCGGGAGAGAAACTCGAGTTCGGCGGCAAAACCATCGTGGTCGAGGATCTGGCGAAATTCGATCCGAGCGGCGTGGACATCGCGCTGTTCTCGGCCGGCGGCTCGGTGTCGAAGGAGTACGCGCCCAAGTTCGCCGCGGCCGGCGTGGTGGTGATCGACAACTCCTCCGCGTTCCGCTACGACGACGACGTGCCGCTGGTGGTCAGCGAGGTCAATCCGGACGCGGCCAGGAACCGCCCGCGCGGCATCATCGCCAATCCGAACTGCTCGACCATGCAGATGCTGGTCGCGCTGGCGCCGATCCACCGCAAGGCCAAGATCGAGCGCATCAACGTGGCGACCTACCAGTCGGTGTCCGGCACCGGCCGCCGCGCGCTGGAGGAACTGGGCAAGCAGACCGCGGCGCTGCTGAACTTCCAGCAGGCCAAGGCCGAGGTCTATCCGGTGCAGATCGCCTTCAACGTGATACCGCACGGCGGCGATTTCACCGACAACGGCTACACCACCGAAGAGATGAAGCTGGTCTGGGAGACTCGCAAGATCCTCGGCGACGACAGCATCGGCGTGAACGCGACGGTGGTGCGGGTGCCGGTGTTCTACGGCCACTCCGAGGCGGTGCACATCGAAACCCGCGACAAGCTGTCCGCGGCCGACGCGCGCGCGCTGCTGGAAACCGCGCCGGGCGTGGAAGTGGTGGACGAGCCGGTCAACGGCGGATATCCGACGCCGGTCACGCACGCTTCGGGACAAGATCCCGTTTTCGTCGGCCGCATCCGCGAGGACATTTCGCACCCGCGTGGCCTGTCGTTGTGGGTGGTGTCGGACAACATCCGCAAGGGCGCGGCGACCAATGCCGTGCAGCTGGCGGAGCTGGTCTGGAACGAGCGCTGATCGCGCGGCGCCGCGAGGTCGTATAGAGGTATCGATCGGGCCCCGCGGGGCCCGATCTTCTTTGTGCGGCAGGGGCAGGCGGGCAGGGTGGATCGTCGCCTCGAGGTCTTTTGTAGGAGGGGCTTCAGCCCCGATGCTTTTCGATCCGCTGCCGCGGGTTTACCACTGCTGATCGAAAAGCATCGGGGCTGAAGCCCCTCCTACAAAAGACCTCGAGGCCCACTGAACAACCCGCCATCCAGCCCCCGAACCCCGTCGATTCCGTCATCCATACCGCGTGCCCCCCATCCGACCGCAACGAAAACTTCACTTCGCGTTGCGCATAACTACTCCCGACCGCTAGAGTCGCCGCCTGACGTTGGCAATGGGATCGTCCGTGAGATCAGGTTTCGCACGCACCGCCTTGGCTCTGGCGCTGGCTTTGGCCAGCGGAGCTGCCTGTGCGCTGGGTCTGGGACAGATCGAGGTCAAGTCGCGCTCCGGCCAGCCGCTGCTGGCCGAGATCCCGGTGATCTCCAGCGGCCCGGACGAACTGGCGCAGTTGCGCGCGGGCCTGGCCTCGCCGGAAACCTTCCAGCGCATCGGCCTGGAAGCGCCGCAGGGCATAGTCACCGACCTGCGCTTCACCCTCGCGCTCGACAGCGCCGGCAAGCCGGTGATCCGCGTGACCAGCTCGCAGCCGGTCAACCAGCCGCTGCTGACCTTCCTGATCGAAGTCGATTGGGGCCAGGGCCGCCTGACCCGCGAATACTCGGCCCTGCTCGACGCGCCGCGCACGGTGTCGGCGCCGATGCAGCCGCCGATCCAGGCGCCCAAGGGCGCCGCGCCGAACACCATCGAACGTCCGCTGGAGGCGCCGCTGCCGTTCGGCGCGCAGCCGCAGGCGACCGATCCGCTGTCGGTGGACAACGAACTCGATCGCTACGATCCGGGCAGCGCGGTGCCGGCGCCGTCGGCGTATCCGCCCGACGCGATCGCGGCCCAGCCCGAGCCGGCGCCCGAGCCCGACGTGCTCACCGCCGAGCCCGCGCCGCCTCCGCGCGCGCCGTCCAACACCGGCAGCATCCCGCGCGCGCCGCGCCAGCCGCGTGCGCAGGCCGCCGCGCCGGTCGCCGCCGCCGAGGGCGACATCACCGTCGAACGCGGCCAGACCCTGTCCGGCATCGCCGTGGGCATGGCCGGCGAGCACACGCTCAACCAGACCATGATCGCGCTGCTGCGGGCCAATCCGGAGGCCTTCATCGGCGGCAACATCAACCGGCTGCGGGCCGGCGCGGTGCTGCGCCAGCCGCCGGGCAATCAATTGACCGCGATCGACGCGCGCGAAGCCAGCGAGCTGGTGCGCGTGCAGATCCAGCAATGGCGGCAGGGCGTGGCGAGTCCGGCGGTGCCGCAGCCGATCGCGCTGGAGGCGGACCGCGTCGCCAAGGCGCCGGTGGCTCCGGCGCTGCGCGACGGCTCCGGCCGCAGCAGCGACGCGCGTTTGGAAATCGTTCCGCCGGGCGCCAGTCGCGCGACCCAGGCCGGGGCTCAATCCGGCATCAGCGCCGGAGGCGAGGGCGAGATGGTGCGACAAGAGATGCAGCAGGCCAACGAGACCATCGCCGCGCGCGATCAGGAACTCAGCGAACTCAAGAACAAGGTCGCCGAGCTGGAGAAGTTGCAGAAGGACCAGCAGAAGCTGATCGCGCTCAAGGACAGCGAGCTGGCGGCGACGCAGCAGCATTTGTCCGAACAGCAGGCGCGCGCCGACGGCGGTTCGCCGATGCCGTGGATCTTCGGCGGGCTGGGCGTGCTGGCGCTGCTGGTCGGCGGCTGGGTGCTGAGCCGGCGCGAGCCCAAGCGGCCGGCGTTCCGCGCGCCGGGCCCGGCCAGCGCGGCCTCGTACGGCGGCCGCGACCCGGTCCAGGAGGATCCGGTCGAATCGCTACGCCGCCGGCCCGAGGTCGCGCCGGCGCTGATCGATCCGGTCGCGCAGTTGCTCGCCGAACCAGAATCCAAGCCCGCGCCCGACAGCCAGGACGAAGCGCTGGCGGCGCCGTTCTGGACCGCGCCGGCGGCCGAACAGAACCCGCGCGCGAACGCGCCGACCTGGCATTCGGCCGAGGTCGGCAGCGGGCCGGCGCGCCGTGCCGCGCCGGCCGCTTCCGCGGTCGCGGCGCCGGTCGTGGCCCCGACGGCCGCGATCCCGGTTCCGGTGCAGGCCGTCGCGGTCGAACCGGCCGCGGCCGACGCGCGTGCGGCGGTTACCGCCCAGGCCAGTTCGGCCCCGGGCCAGGAGCGCATCGAGCTGGCTCGCGCCTACCTGGACCTGGGCGATGAAAGCAGCGCGCGCCAGTTGCTCGGCGAGGTGCTGATCAACGGCGACCACGCCGCGCGCCAGCAGGCCGCGCGTCTGCTGCGCGAGCTGGAAGCCTCCAGCTAAAGCGCATCGGTGCGGCGAACGGGCAGGACGGCTGACTCATGGCGGTAGAACAACGCGATTCCATCGCGAACGACGGCGCCGTGCCGGTGCGTCGCTTCGCGCTGGGCGTGGAATACGACGGCGGCGACTACTCCGGCTGGCAGCGCCTGGTGCGTCCGGGCGAGCCCGACCTGCGCGGCGAATCGACCGTGCAGACCACCTTGGAAGACGCGCTGAGCTTCGTCGCCGGCAGCCGGGTCGAGGTCACCTGCGCCGGCCGCACCGATGCCGGCGTCCACGCCTCGTGCCAGGTCGTGCATTTCGACACCCCGGTGGAGCGCGAGCCGCGCGGCTGGGTGCTGGGCACCACCTCGCGCTTGCCGGCGTCGGTGTGCGTGCGCTGGTGCGTGCCGGTCGCGGCCGATTTCCACGCCCGCTTTTCGGCGCGGGCGCGGCGCTACCGTTACCGCATCCTCAACCGCTCGGTGCGGCCGGCCTTGCAGCGGCAATACCTGAGCTGGGAACGGCGCCCGCTCGACGCCGACGCCATGCACCGCGCCGCCCAGGCGCTGCTCGGCGAGCACGATTTCTCCGCGTTCCGCACCGTCCACTGCCAGGCGCCGCACGCGCGCCGCGATCTGCAGCACATCGGCATCCGCCGGGACGGCGACATCGTCGAGATGGAAGTACAGGCGAACGCCTTTCTTCACCACATGGTGCGCAACATTGTCGGAAGCTTGCTGCTGGTCGGCCGCGGCGATCAGCCCGAAGGGTGGATCGCGCAGTTGCTGGCCGGGCGCGACCGTACCGTCGCCGGTCCCACCGCACCGTCGGCGGGTCTGGTGTTCGTGGGGCCGCGTTATCCAGTCGAGTGTCAGTTGCCTGCCGAGGTCAGCCTTTGAATCCGCCCCGCACTTTGTTCCGCACCCGCATCAAATTCTGCGGTTTCACCCGTCCCGGCGACGTGCGCCTGGCTTGCGAGCTGGGCGCGGACGCGATCGGCTTCGTGTTCGCCTCGGGCAGTTCGCGCCGGGTCGCGGCCGAGGAAGCCCGGGCGATGCGCCAGGCCCTGGCGCCGCTGGTCGATGCGGTGGCCTTGTTCAGCGACAACCCGGTCGATGAGGTGCGCGAAGTCGTGCGCCAGGTCCGGCCCAGCCTGCTGCAGTTCCACGGCAACGAGGACGACGCGTTCTGTCGCGGTTTCGGCGTGCCGTATCTCAAGGCGATCCCGATGGGCGGCGAGTTGGCCGACCAGCATCCCTCGGCGCTGCACATGCGCTATCCCGGCGCGGCCGGTTTCCTGTTCGACAGCCACGCCCGCGGCGGCAGCGGCGGCAGCGGCAAGACCTTCGACTGGAAGCGCATTCCGGTGGGCGTGCAAAAGCCGTTCGTGCTGGCCGGCGGCATCACCCCGGACAACGTGTTCGAGGCGATCCAGGCGACCTTGCCCTGGGGCGTGGATGTGTCCAGCGGCATCGAGAGCGCGCCGGGGCTCAAGGACGGCGACAAGATGCGCCATTTCGTCGAGGAAGTGCGGCGGGCGGATTGTCACGTCGATTGAGGGCGCGCGGCGCTTGCCGATAAGAGCAAATCCCCCCTAACCCCCCTTTTTCAAAGGGGGGAACCGCTGCGCGGCGATCGTGGGGTATCGCATCGAAGCGAGTCGGCGCACGCCCTTTCGATCCCACCCGAAGAATTCCCCCCTTTGAAAAAGGGGGGCAGGGGGGATTTGCTTTTACCCACCCGATCACAACAAACCCGCGCCCCCCATTGCGCCATCCCCCGATGCGTACGGTCGCCGCCGCGATGCCCTAAACTCTGCGTTCCGCCGCGCAGCGCGCGACGCCCCTCGCAACGACGCCCAGCCGATGTCCGCCGAACCGATCGCCCAACCCGCCGTCGTCCCGCCAATCGATTTCCACGCCTACCCGGATGCCTCCGGCCATTTCGGCCGCTACGGCGGACGCTTCGTCGCCGAAACCCTGATCGCGCCGATCGAGGAACTGGCCCGCGCCTACGCCGCCGCCCGCGTGGACCCGGCCTTCATCGCCGAATTCGAACGCGACCTGGCCCATTACGTCGGCCGCCCCAGCCCGATCTATCACGCCCAGCGCCTCAGCGACGAAGTCGGCGGCGCGCAGATCCTGCTCAAGCGCGAAGACCTGAACCACACCGGCGCGCACAAGATCAACAACACCATCGGCCAGGCCCTGTTGGCCAGCCGCATGGGCAAGACCCGCATCATCGCCGAGACCGGCGCCGGCCAGCACGGCGTCGCCAGCGCCACCGTGGCCGCGCGCCTGGGCCTGGAATGCGTGGTCTACATGGGCGCGACCGACATCGAGCGGCAGAAGATCAACGTCTACCGCATGAAGCTGCTCGGCGCGACCGTGGTGCCGGTCACCAGCGGTTCGCAGACGCTCAAGGACGCGCTCAACGAAGCGATGCGCGACTGGGTCACCAACGTGCGCGACACCTTCTACATCATCGGCACCGTCGCCGGCCCCGATCCGTATCCGCGCATGGTCCGCGACTTCAACGCCGTGGTCGGGCGTGAGGCGAGAGCGCAGATGCTGGCCGAGTACGGGCGCCTGCCCGATGCGATCACCGCCTGCGTCGGCGGCGGCAGCAACGCCATCGGCCTGTTTCATGCGTTCTTGAACGATCCCTCGGTGCGCATCGTCGGCGCCGAAGCGGCCGGCGACGGTATCGAGACCGGCCGCCACGCCGCCTCGCTCGCCGCCGGACGCCCCGGCGTGCTGCACGGCAACCGCACCTACGTGCTGTGCGACGACGACGGCCAGATCATCGAAACCCATTCGGTCTCCGCCGGCCTGGACTATCCCGGCGTCGGCCCCGAGCACGCGTTCCTGAAAGACACCGGCCGCGCCGAATACGTCGGGGTCACCGACGATGAAGCGCTCGAAGCCTTCCGCACCCTGGCGCGCACCGAAGGCATCCTGGCCGCGCTCGAGTCCAGCCACGCGATCGCCCAGGCGGTCAAGCTGGCGCGGACGATGCCGAAGGACCAGGTGGTGTTGTGCAACCTGTCCGGTCGCGGCGACAAGGATGTGCATACCATCGCCGGTCGCGAGGGTCTGCACTTCTGATCAAACGCTCGCGCGTGCCTTCCCTTCTCCCGCTTGCGGGAGAAGGGGCCCGGAGAGCCTGCCCCCGCGAAGGCGGGGGGCGGATGAGGGAAGCAACGAAGCTGCGATATGCGCATGAGATCGTTGCACCCACTTCGCGTCTTGAACTTCAATCGCTCCGCCGGCCCCTCACCCCAACCCCTCTCCCGCATGCGGGAGAGGGGCTAACAGCAGAAGCTGCATTCGACGCATGAACCGAATCGACGCCAAGTTCCAATCGCTGCAATCGGCCGGCCGCAAGGCGCTGATTCCGTTCCTCACCGCCGGCGATCCCTCGCTGGAGGCGACCGTGCCGGTCATGCACGCGCTGGTCGAAGCCGGTGCCGACGTGATCGAGCTCGGGGTGCCGTTCTCCGATCCGATGGCCGACGGCCCGACCATCCAGCGCAGCTCCGAGCGCGCGATCGCGCGCGGCGCCGGCCTGGGCTGGGTGCTCGACGCGGTGCGCGAATTCCGCGGCCGCGACGCGCAGACGCCGGTGGTGCTGATGGGCTATCTCAATCCCATCGAAATCCGCGGTTCCACGCGCTTCGCCAGCGACGCCGTCGCCGCCGGCGTGGACGGCGTGCTGCTGGTCGATCTGCCGCCGGAAGAAGCCGAAGAGCTGCGCGCGGCCTTCGTCGCCGCCGGACTGGTGCTGATCCTGCTGGCCTCGCCGACCACCACCGAAGAACGCATCGCGCTGCTGTGCGACGACGCCCAGGGCTATCTGTACTACGTCAGCTTCGCCGGCGTGACCGGCGCCGACCGGCTCGACACCGGCGCCGCCAACGATCGCCTGCACCACATCCGCCAGCGCGCCAAGGTGCCGGTGGTGGCCGGCTTCGGTATCAAGGACGCCGCCAGCGCCGCGACCATGGCGCGCGAGGCCGAAGGCGTCGTGGTCGGCAGCGCGCTGGTCGAAGTGCTGGCTCAGGCCGGCACGGCGGACGCCGCCGCGCAGGCCGCGCGCGGCTTCCTGGCGCCGTTGCGCCAGGCGCTGGACGCCGCGGGCTGAACCGCCGCGGCCCCGCTCTCGGCGGGCGTGCCTGAACAGCCGGCGGCAGAGCGCCCGGGCCGCTGCGCTAGACTTCTGAAGTCAGGCCGGTGCCGGCGATGCGCGGCCGCCCCATGACCGATCCACCCTCAGTCAGCCAGAACAGGAAGATTTCAACGCATGTCGTGGCTTAAGAAACTCATGCCGTCGGGCATCCGCACCGAGACGGTCGCGGCCAAGCGGCGCAGCGTCCCCGAAGGCCTGTGGGAGAAGTGCGACCGCTGCGGCGCCGTGCTCTACCGTCCCGAGCTCGAGGAAAATCTCGAGGTCTGCCCGAAGTGCAGCTTCCACATGGCGATCCGCGGCCGGGTGCGCCTGAACGCGCTGTTCGACCCGGGCAGCACGGTCGAGATCGGCGCCGAACTGGGCCCGGTCGACGTGCTCAAGTTCAAGGACCAGAAGAAATACTCCGAACGCATCAAGGCCGCGCAGAAAGCCACCGGCGAGCGCGACGCGCTGATCGCCATGCGCGGCACCATGAAGCAGCGTCCGCTGGTCGCGGCCTCGTTCGACTTCGCCTTCATGGGCGGCTCGATGGGCTCGGTGGTCGGCGAGCGCTTCGCCCTGGGCGCGGAAACCGCGCTGCAGATCGGCAGCCCGTTCGTGTGCTTCTCCGCCAGCGGCGGAGCGCGCATGCAGGAAAGCCTGTTCTCGCTGATGCAGATGGCCAAGACCTCGGCCGCGCTCGGCCGCCTGCGCGCGGCGGGGCTGCCGTACATCTCGGTGATGACCCATCCCACCACCGGCGGCGTATCGGCGTCGTTCGCGATGCTGGGCGACATCAACATGGCCGAGCCCGAAGCGCTGATCGGCTTCGCCGGCCCCCGCGTGATCGAGCAGACCGTGCGCGAGAAGCTGCCGGAAGGTTTCCAGCGCAGCGAATTCCTGGTCGAGCACGGCGCGGTCGATCAGATCTGCGATCGCCGCGAAATGCGCGACCGCCTGTCCCATCTGCTGGCGATGATGATGAAACAGCCGCAGCCGGAGGACGATGTCGAAGCCGCCTGATGGCGGCTTTCGACGGGAATCGGGAATCGGGAATCGGGAATCGGAAAAGCGAAGACGCCGCGTCGTGCGCGCTTTGGCTTTTCCGATTCCCGATTCCCCATTCCCGATTCCCCATTCCCGATTCCCGCGAGGAACTGTGAACTCCGAAGCGCTATGCCGTCTCGTTCAGCCGCGCGGCGGTGTAACACCTACGGCTTGCGGCAAACTCGCGCTGCGGCGATCCCCCGGCGGCAGTGATGCCGCACCACGCCGCACCGCTTCGATTCCCCATTCCCGTTTCCCTATTCCCGAACCCAACACATGACTCGCAAATATTTCGGTACCGACGGCATCCGCGGACGCGTAGGCGAAGGCGCGATTTCCGCCGATTTCGTCCTGCGCCTGGGCAACGCCTACGGCCACGCGCTGACCCGCCGCGGCTGGCGCAACCCGATGGTGATCATCGGCAAGGACACGCGCATCTCGAACTACATGTTCGAAGCCGCGCTGGAAGCCGGCCTGGTCGCCGCCGGCGTGGACGTGCAACTGATGGGGCCGATGCCGACCCCGGCCGTCGCCCATCTCACCCGTTCGCTGCGCGCCGACGGCGGCATCGTGATCTCGGCCTCGCACAACCCGCACTACGACAACGGCATCAAGTTCTTCTCGGCCGAGGGCGAAAAGCTCGACGACGAGACCGAACTGGCGATCGAGGCGGCGCTGGAAGAACCTTTCCGCACCGTCGAATCCGAACGCCTGGGCCGGGCGATCCGCACCCGCGACGCCATCGGCCGTTATCTGGAAGCCTGCAAGGGTTCGGTGTCGCGCGGCTTCGATCTCAGCGGCATGCGCATCGCCCTGGATTGCGCCAACGGCGCGACCTATCAGGTCGGCCCGCTGGTGCTGCGCGAACTGGGTGCGCGCGTCGATGCGATCGGCGTGGACCCCAGCGGCCTCAACATCAACGACGGGGTCGGCTCGACCCATCCGCAGACCCTGGTCGAGCGCGTCCTCGCCACCGGCGCCGATGTCGGCATCGCCTTCGACGGCGACGGCGACCGGGTGTTGTTCGTCGATAGCGAAGGCGCGATCTGCGACGGCGACGATCTGCTCTACATCCTGGCCAACGACTGGAAGAACAGCGGCCGCCTGCAGGGCCCGGTGGTCGGCACGCTGATGACCAACTACGGTCTTGAGCGCGCGTTGGAACAGCGCGGCATCGGCTTCATCCGCGCCAAGGTCGGCGATCGCTACGTGCACCAGCAACTGATCGCGCACGGCGGCGTGCTCGGCGGCGAGGCTTCGGGGCATCTGCTGTGCCTGGACCGCACCAGCACCGGCGACGGCATCGTCAGCGCCTTGCAGGTGCTGGAAGTGCTGGGCCGGCGCGGCGTGTCGCTGCGCCAGGCGCTGGAGGGTTTGAACCGGGTGCCGCAGAAGACCGTCAACGTGCGGTTCGAAGGGCAGTCGAAGCCAACCGAAGTCGAGTCGGTCAAGGCCGCGTTGAAACAAGCCGAAGCCGCGGTAGCCGGCCATGGCCGCGCGTTCCTGCGTCCTTCCGGTACCGAGCCTGTGGTGCGCGTGACCGTCGAAGCCGACGATGCGGCCTTGATGCAGAACACCCTCGACGCCTTGTCCGCGGCGGTACGCGCGGCGGTGTGATCGCGGCGCGTTTTGCGCTGGAACAGACGAAGGCCGCGCAAGCGGCCTTCGTTGTTTTCCATATCCCCATTCGAGCGCCGGTCCTCCCCTAAATCATCGCGTCAAAGTTCCCCCCTTTGAAAAAGGGGGGCTAGGGGGGATTTGCTTTTACGCTCAGATCACCGCGCGGCCAAAGCAAAAGCAAATCCCCCGGCGCCCGCGCATCCGCAAGAAGCAGGCACCCGCAAGCGCCAGCCCCCTTTTTCAAAGGGGGCGAATTGACGCGCCTGTGCGCTTTTCGCGGCGGTCTCGACGCGGGATATTTTCGCCGTATTCGCCGTCTCGATTCGAGCGTTCGGCTTTGACTCCGGCTCCGGCTCTGGCTCTGGCTTGGCGCAGCTACTAACTCGCGAGACCAGGGACACCCAGAGGGCGGCGCACATGGACGTGCGCCGGGTCCCGCCGTGGGCAGGATGCCCACTGCGGGACCTGCCTGCGTCGGCATCGCACTCGTGGCTCTTGATTCGAAACAG
>NZ_JAGGRI010000050.1 GCF_018612875.1 Lysobacter sp. ISL-50
TCGCGAGTTACAAGCGGCGCCGGGCAACAGCAACAGCTGAAGTCAAAGTCCAAGCCAAAGCCAAAGCACTGCAAAGCGAAGAGGATGCAAGGCAAAATCTCGGCAACGGCAACGGCAACGGCAACGGCAACGGCAACGGCGCCATTCCAATCGGTGAAAAACCAACACTGCCCGATTCGCATCGCGAAGCGCCAATTGGATCGATCGAAGGAAACCCCAGCGCTTGCCTTGCGCAATCCGCCAATCGCAAGCGCCCGTCACGAGACAAGACCGGGTAGCGAAGTGAGGCGGAAGAAACCCACTACGCTTAGATCGTCAAGGCGACGCCGTAGCGGTGGCCCAGGCGCAAGGTGCTGTCCTGGATGATCAATCCGCTCAGCACCGCGCCGCCGACGAAAGCGCCGATGACGCTGAGCAGATGCGCGACCGCCCGCAGATCGCCGCCGACCACCGCGGCGCCGAGCGGGGTGGTGGTGCCGGTCAGATGGGTGACGGCCTGATGCTCGAAACCCAGAATGCCCACCACGTTGACCATGCCAGCCACGCAGGCGAGGGCGGCGGCGCCGACCCAGACCTACGTGGCCAACCGCTGCGTCATCGCGTCAGAGCACTTCCGACGCGTAGTCCGCCAACCGCGAGCGCTCGCCGCGCCGCAAGGTCACGTGCGCGCTGTGCGCCCAACCCTTGAAGCGATCGACCGCATAGGTCAGGCCCGAAGTGGTTTCGGTCAGGTACGGCGTATCGATCTGCTCCACGTTGCCCAGGCACACGATCTTCGTGCCGGGGCCGGCGCGGGTGATCAAGGTCTTCATCTGCTTCGGCGTCAGGTTCTGCGCCTCGTCCAGAATCAGCCAGCGGCTCAGGAACGTGCGTCCGCGCATGAAGTTCATCGAGCGGATCTTGATGCGCGACGCCAGCAGGTCGTTGGTCGCCGCGCGGCCCCAGGCGCCACCGTCCTGGTTGTGGGTCAGCACTTCCAGGTTGTCGGTCAACGCGCCCATCCACGGCGTCATCTTCTCTTCCTCCGTGCCCGGCAGGAAGCCGATGTCTTCGCCGACGCTGACCGTCGCGCGGGTCATGATGATCTCGCGATAGCGCTGCTGATCCATGGTCTGCGCCAGGCCCGCGGCGAGCGCGAGCAAGGTCTTGCCGGTGCCGGCGGTGCCGAGCAGGGTGACGAAGTCGATCTCCGGGTCCATCAACGCGTTGAGGGCGAAGTTCTGCTCGCGATTGCGCGCGATGATGCCCCACACGGCGTGCTGGTTATGACGGAAATCGTCGACGATCTGCAGGGTCACGCGCTCTTCGCCAACCTTGGTGACCTTGAGTTCGGACTCGTCGTCGCCGGGCAGGAACAGGAACTGGTTCGGATACCAGTCGTCGTCCTGCGTGCGGTTGATTTCGTAATAGGTGCGGCCTTTCTCGGTCCAGGACTTGAGGTCCTTGCCGTGGATCTGCCAGAAATCGTCCGGCAGCGCGGTGGCGCCGGTGTAGAGCAGGCTGAAATCGTCGAGCGCGCGATCGTTTTCGTAGTCTTCCGACACGATCCCGGCGATGGACGCCTTGATGCGCAGGTTGATGTCCTTGGACACGAACACCACCGGCACGCCGGGTTCCTGCTCCTGCAGCGCCAGGATCGCGCCGAGGATCTGGTTGTCCGGAATCACCGCGCTGAAACGCTTGCCCGCGTCGAACGAGCCGGTCTGGAAACGCAGCTTGCCGATGCTTTGCGCGCCGCGCAGCTGCAGGCCCTGCGGCCGGTTGAGGGTGATGCCGGTGCTGATCTTGTCGGTGCCCTCGATCTCGATCAGTTCGTTGAGGAAACGGCTGACCTGCCGCGCGTTGCGGCTCGCCTCGGAGGTGCCTTTCTTGCCGTTGTCGAGTTCCTCGATCACCTGCATCGGCAGGTAGACGTCGTGTTCCTGGAATTTGAACAGCGCGGTGGGATCGTGCATCAGCACGTTGGTATCCAGCACATAGATGCGCTTGCTTCTTGTCATCGACAGCTCCGCTGGAGATAGGCGTCGGGCGACGCCGGGGGAAAAGTGCTGTGTACCGCCAGGGGGCGGACGGCGGCCGCGATCGCGCACGGCAGCGCCGCCGTGGCCCGCGGGGCGGGACGGCGTGCGATCGTGTGAATCAGGGGGCTCACTGAGTGGTGGCTTCCTGCGGCGCGTTTATTGGCCAGAATGGGTTTTGAGCGAATCGAGCACGGCCTGGGCATGCCCGGCGACTTTCACCGGACGCCATGACTGCACGATGACGCCTTTCGGGTCGATCAGGAAAGTGCTGCGTTCGATGCCCATGTATTTGCGGCCGTACAGGCTTTTTTCCTTGATCACGCCGAAGGCGTTGCACAAGGTTTCGTCCTTGTCGCTGATGAGGTCGAACTTGAAACCCTGCTTGGCGCAGAAATTCTCGTGCGACTTGATCGAGTCGCGGGACACGCCCAGCACGGTCGCGCCAAGCTTCTTGAACTTGGGCAGCAGCGCGTTGAAGTCCAGGCCCTCGGTGGTGCAGCCGGGCGTGCTGTCCTTGGGATAGAAGTACAGCACCAGCCAGCCGCCGGCGTAGTCCTTCATCTTGACGGTGTCCCCGCTGGACAGGGCCAGTTCGAGGGTAGGAGCTTTGCCGCCGTAGGCGCGATCGCCGGTATCGAGCATAGTCAGAACTTCATCGGGTCCATGATGGCGTCCAGGTTCAGATGGTCGCAGAACTCCAGGAAATCGTCGCGCAGGGCGGCGATGTGCATGCTCGAGGGTACGCCGATCGTGATCTGGGCGGAGAACATATCCGCGCCGGTCTGCATCGCGCGGTAGCGCGAGCAGTGCAGGCTTTCGATGGTGATGCCCTGGCGGTCGAAGAAATCCGCCAGTTGGAACAGGATGCCGGGCTTGTCCGCGGCCACGACTTCGACGATGTAGGGCAGCAGATTGGACTGCACCTGCTTGGCGCCGGTGCGGTACCAGACCAGCTTGAGGCCTTCCTCGCGCTCCAGGCGCGTGAGCATGGCTTCCAGCTTGGCGACCGCGTCCCAGGAACCCACCGCCAGCGCGGTGACCGAGACGTCGCGGCCGACCGTGGACAGGCGCGCATCGACCAGATTGCAGCCCGAATCGGCGATCCGGCGGGTCACCGACAACAGCGGCGACTCCGGATGCGTCGTATAGGCGTTGATCAGGAGGTGGTTTTCGTTCGGCGACGGCCGGGAAGCGGAATCGGTCAAGGCGGCGCCTGCAAGGGAGCGTAAGGCTCGGAAATGAACGGCGGCCCGGGCCCGGGCCGCGCTGTGAAGCAGCATACTTGCCCGCGCTTTCGCGCCGCAAGTAACATCGGCGGGTGTATGGCGGCGCGCCGGCACGGTTTCGTGCCCAGGCGCCCGCTTTCGCCGCAACCCAGGTCGGTCCTGCGTTTGCGTCCATTGTTCGTTACAGGTTTTCGGCCCCCGTCCGCTCCGCACATGCGCGGCAGCGGCCTTTCACTCAGATAGGTCCTCACTTGCGACTTTCCGGCAGCATCACCGCGCTGGCGACGCCGTTCACCGCGTCGGGCGAAATCGATCTGGACGCCTGGCACTCGCTGCTGGCGCTGCAGTTGCAAGGCGGCACCCAGGCGGTCGTGGTCGCGGGCTCCACCGGCGAAGCGGCCGCGCTGTTCGACGCCGAATACGATCTGCTGCTGCGCAGCGCGGTCGAATTCGTCGCCGGGCGGATTCCGGTGCTGGCCGGCACCGGTCTGTCCAATACCGCCAAAACCATCGAACTCACCCGCCACGTGGCCGCCCTGGGCGCCGACGCGGCGCTGGTCGTGGCCCCGCCTTACGTGCGTCCGACCCAGGCCGGATTGCTCGCGCATTACCGCGCCATCGCCGACGACGACGCGCTGCCGCTCGTGCTGTACAACGTGCCCGGCCGCACCGGCTGCGATCTGCTGCCGGAAACGGTGGCCGCGCTCGCCGGCCACCGGCGCATCGTCGGCATCAAGGAAGCGGTCGCCGATCCGCAGCGCATGAGCGATCTGCTCGCGTTCAAGTCGGACGACTTCGCCGTCCTCAGCGGCGACGATCCGACCGCGTGCCGGGCCATCCTGGCCGGCGCCGACGGCATCGTTTCGGTCGGCTCGAACGTGCTGCCGGCGGCGTTCCGCCGTCTGGCCGATCTGGCCCGCGGCGGCCGTCGCGGCGAAGCCGAGGGCTGGGACGCGCGTCTGCGCCCGGTCTACGATTTTCTTGCCCTGGAATCCAATCCGATTCCGGTCAAGGCGCTGCTGGCGGCGCAAGGCATCGGCCACGGCCTGCGTCTGCCGTTGCAGCCGCTGTCGGCCATCCATCACGAAGCCGCGCGGCAGTCCGCCGCGCTGGTCGTTGAACTCGAACACCTCTGCCGCGACACGCTCGCGGCCTGAACCCCTGCAGGAGATGCTCATGCGTTCCAATGTTTCTCTGTCCCGTGCGGTCGTCGCCGGTGTTTTGCTGGCCGTAATCGCCACGTCGGGCTGCAGCTGGTTCCGCAAGGGCAACAAGCTCTATGCGGAGGCGCCGGAAAACCGTCCGCTGGAAGTGCCGCCGGACCTGGACCAGCCGCGCACCGACGGCGCCATGGCGATGCCCGCCGCCGGTCCGGCCACCGCGTCCGGCCAGGCCGCGGCGCGCCCGACCCAGGCCGCTCCGGCCTCGTCCGCGAACGGCTTCACCGTCAGCGGCAACCGCGACGACACCTTCACCAAGGTCGGCGATGCGCTGGCCAAGGTCGAAGGCCTGACCGTCTCCAGCCGTGCGCAGTTGCTGGGTGCGTTCGACGTGAGCTACGAAGGCAGCAACTTCCTGGTCCGCGTCAGCACGGTGGACGCCGGCTCCGCGGTGTCGGCGGTCGATCCGCGCGGCCTGCCGGCCACCGGTCCGGCGCCGGCCAAGCTGATCGCCAGCCTCAAGAGCGCGCTCGGCGGGCGTTGATCGACACCCGGGCGGGTCGCCGGCTCAGGCCGGCGGCGCGCCGGATCGCGAAAACGGGCGCCGCTGGCGCCCGTTTTCGTTGCGGTAGTTGGGGATTGGAGCGGGGCGGCGGCAACTGCGCCGGTGTTCGCGCCCGAATGGGCGTCGGTCTTCATGCCCCGCGCCGGTAGCGGCGTATCGCCAGCAGTCGCGCGTTATGGGCGAAAGCAGCGCGCCGCGAGCGGCGTCCGATGCCTGAGGGGCAGTGTTTCGGCGCCGCCCGGCGAACCGTCCGGCTCAGTTCGACGCCAGCCGCGACAGCCCTTCGTTCAACATCAACCGGGTCGCCGCGGCGCGTTGCGGCAGCGGCAGGTCCTTGAGCGCGTCGAGCAGCCAGCCGAACGAGCGGCAGCGCGCCTGGCGCCCGGCTTCGTCGCTGCCGTCGGCGTTCAGGCCGGCGGCGAAGCCGTCGTGCAGCAGCATGGCCTGGGTGCCGGCGGATTTCAGCGTCTGTTTCGCCGTCGCCGGGTCGTAGGCCTGGCGCGGGTTCTGCAATCCGGTCGCGGCGATATTGATCAGCGCTTCGCTGAAACGCTGGCGGCTTTGCGGCGCCAGGCTTTGCGCCGCGGCCATCAGCGCCTGCCCGCTGCGATCGGCCTTCGGGTCGAACAGGCCGCACAGCGTGCTGGCGTCGCGCGGCGTGCGCGAGGCCTGGTGCAGGGCCTGGAACAATTCGTCGATGCGCCCGTCGGGCGCGCGCATCACCGTGTCGTTGGCGCTGGCCATGATCGCGGCCGGGTCCAGTTGCGACAGATCCAACTGCGACAGATCCAGTTGCGACAGATCGAAACCGCGATGCTGGGCGCCGGTCACGGCCGGGGTCAGGCACAGCGTCAGCAGCAGGCCGAAGGGCAGAAGCTTGGACATGGGGCGGCGACCGGAAAGGGCTCGCGGCCGAGTCTAGGTGCCCGCGGATGAACCTTTCCGCGCCGCGCGCGAACGCCCGGGGGCGAGATCGCGGAACTTTCGTCGAGACGGCCGCGCAGGCAAAGCCCGGCGGCCGATCCGGCGCCGCGCGGCCTGCGGTGGCCGGTGCAGCGCGCATGTCGCGCTCGCGACTTATTCCTTCTCGACCTCGAAATAGCCATATACCGCGCTGCCGTCGGGCAGGCGGTCGTAGCCCATCGCCACCGCCACGCGGTCCGGGCTCAGCATGCCGATCTTCCACACGCTCACGCCGTCGAAACCGCCCGCGCCGGTCTTCTGGAATTCGCGCTTGCCGCCGAGCTTGTCCTGGATGTGATTGCCGGTGGAGCTGTCCAGCACCACCCACTGCGGCTGATCCTTGTAGAGGAAAAAGCGCTTGGCGACGATGCGGTACTGGCCGTGCCACAACTGGTTCAGGGCGTTTTCCAACGCGGCCTGCTGCTCGCCGTGCTGATCCGGGGTGAGCGGGGTGTCGGCGGAGTTGTGCGGAATCTTGTCTAACAACATGGATGAGTCCTTTGCGAAGGTGCAACCCGCGCAGCAAAGCAGCAGGGCCGTCACGATGATTTTGATCAAGCTCGATCTCAAGCGGGTCATGCCGCGAACTCCATAAGTCGTGGCGGCGCGATGCGCGCTCAGGCGCGCATCGTCGGCGCGCGCGCCGGCGCCGCTTCGTCCGGCTGCGGGGCGGCGACGGTCTGCTGCTCCTGCGACTGGCTGCGGCCGTTGGCGGCGAACTGCTGGCCGTCGGGCGAGGCGGCCAGATCGCGCATCGACTGCTTCATCGCCGCCGGGTTGTCCAGGTTGGCGAGCATGGCGTTGAGATGGCGATCGCCGGTTTCGGCGCTGGCGACCTTCTTGATGTCCGGGTGCTGCGACGGCGAAGGGCCGATGTCGATCTTGTTCAGGCCGCCGCCGTCGACGATGTCCTTGAGCTTGACCGAGATGCTGGCGTTGGGCGTGTCGCGGCCTTCGTCCACGCGGTTGTTGTGGCCCCAGGGATTGCGCACCTGCAGCATCACTTCGCCGTGCTCGTCCTTGTACACGCGCTCGACCATGAAGGCGTGGCGATTGACCAGACCGTCCTTGGGCGCGTCGTCGCGGAACCAGTGCGTGTCTTCGGACTTGGTCGCCAGGGTCACCGGACGGTGTTCCTTGAGCGCGGTGTCGAGCTTCTTGTAAGCCTTCTCCATGCCCATGTCGTCGAAGTCCGAATTGCTGACGGTCTGGCCGTGCACGCCGGTCAGCGTGAACAGCGCATCGGCCGGCCAGCCGCCGTGCGCGGTCTTGTCGTAGCCCTCTTGCAGGCCGTCCTTCGGATTGCGGTCGTGCATCTTGGCGTAGGCGGTTTCCATGACCGCCGGCCAGATCGGACCGTCGCGGCCCGGATGCCCGTCCACCGTGCTGCCGCCGCGGCGGGTGAGGTTACCCTCCAGCTCGCCCTGGCTCACTTCGATCTTGACCGGCTTGACCTCTTTATCGCCCAGGCCGAGGAAACCGGTGCTCTCTTCCTTGTAGAAGGTGACCGTGAAGCTGCCCTTGTCGGCGTTGTACTTGATCGCGTTTTCGAGCCGCTGCGGCTGCTGCTGCGCCATCGAGCCCAAGGGCGAGACGAAGTAGCAGTCGCCGAGCGAGTTCTGCTCGATATCGGACGAGTTGGGATGGCCGCTGGGACCGTACAGGGTCTTGTCGCTGAAGCGGCGCGCGTCGGCCGCCGGAGCGGGGGAGGTTTCTTGCGCGATGGCCATGGCCTGTTTCCTTCCTTGGTGCTGATTAGTCCGGGCGAATCTAGCGCGGCCCCCGGGGTGGGGCAAGCCGCGTTACTGCACAGTAGGGACGGCCGATGGCCGATAATCCGGCCAGCTTTTGCCCGCCGAGCCAGGGACAGACCGATGGAAGCAGAATTCTCGACGCTGGTTGAGACAGCCAAGCGCCTGGCCTTGCTGGCCGAAACCCTGGAACGCCGCTCGGACGCGGCGGTGCAGGAGCAGCAGCAGGCGGTGCAGTTGCTGGAGCAGGCGCTGGCGCGGGTCCGCGGTGATCTCGGCCAGGTGCTCGACAGCGCCGGGACACGGGTCGCGCAACTGGTCCAGCAAGGACTGGATTCCAGCCTGGGGCAGGGCGCCGAGCAGTACGAGCGGGTGGTGGCGACGGCCTCGGCACGGCTGGGCGGGGCCAGCGAGCAGTTGGCGAAGTCGCAGCAGGCGGTCGCGGCGGGCACGCGCAAAGCGGTGATCGCCGCCTACGCCGCGGTCGCCGGCGCGATGGCGCTGCTGGTGATCGGCGGGGCGGTGCTCCTGCATTTCCAGTATCGGCAGTACCAGCAGGCGAGCGATCGCGCCGCGGCGGCGCAGGTTCGCGCCGAGCTGGCCGAGGCGTATGCGCGCGTCGGCATCACCTCGTGCGCGGGCACGCCGTGCGTGCAACTGGACAAGGATGCGCCGCGCTGGGGCAGCAAGGGCGACTACGTGCTGATTCAGCGGTATCCGAACGAAAAGCCGCGTTGAGCGTTACGCACGCCAAACGCTATTAAGCCGGTTTTTTGCTCGTCATTCCCGCGAACGCAGGCTCCGCTCTACTTCGGCGAAGCCGAATATCCAGCGACTTCAAGCGTTCTCGCACGAAAGGCCCTGGATTCCCGCGTTCGCGGGAATGACGGGCTTTGAATGTTCTCGCGCGAAAGGCGCTGGATGTTCGGCTCCGCCGAAGTAGAGCGGAGCCTGCGTTCGCGGGAATGGCGAGCTTTGGCGAGCGCCTTCGAGTAAACCCTCAGCGCTCGATCAGATCGATCTTGCCCGGCTTGCCTTCCCATTCCTTGGCGTCGGCCAGGGCGTCCTTGCGGGCGGTGATCACCGGCCAGGCCTTGGCCAGTTCGGCATTGAGCGCGACGAACGGCTCCTGGCCGGCGGGCACGTCGTCTTCCGGGTAGATCGCGTTAATCGGGCACTCGGGCTCGCACAAGGTGCAGTCGATGCACTCGTCCGGGTCGATCACGAGAAAGTTCGGGCCTTCATGGAAACAGTCCACCGGGCACACCTCGACGCAATCGGTGTACTTGCACTTGACGCAGTTCTCGGTGACGACGAAAGGCATGGCGGGGTCCTGGAATGTGGTCCGGTACAAGCAGGCCGGGCGGGCGATAGTGTAGCCACTCGCATCGCGCTCGCCCACGACGCCATCGGGTCGATCGCGAAGTGCGAAGCGGGTAACGATGAAAATGGAGCCGTTCGGACAGGTTGGTCCGGGCGCCCGCGCGAAAACCGCCGGAGCGGGGTTTTCGCGCGAATCGGCCCGCGCCGCGCAGTCCGCCGCGCGCGGCGGTCTGGCCGCCGGCTGTTCACGCAAAGAAAAAGCCCGCGTGTGAGCGGGCTTTTTCTGCGACATGATCGCGTGTTTGGCGCTCCCTACGGGATTCGAACCCGTGTTTTAGCCTTGAGAGGGCCACGTCCTAGGCCTCTAGACGAAGGGAGCAGGTTGTACTTCCCGCCGGGCGCGAACCGGGTCTGCCAGACGTGCAGACCGATGGAAGGCGGCTTGGGCGGACCGCATGGACTCTCAATCCTATGCGGCCTGCTAGTATATGCGCCGCCGTAGCCTCGGGCAACGGTTGGACCCACGAAACTTCTAGAAGGCGGCGCGCCCGCGCTCGATGCAAGCCGACAATTCCTCACTTACTCCTCAGACCTCCTTGCGGGTGATTCCGCGCGATCAGCACAACGTGTCGCGCAAGGAGATCAGTCCCAACGCGCTGCGCGTGCTGTACCGGCTGCGCGACAGCGGCTTCGGCGCCTACCTGGTCGGAGGCGCGGTCCGCGACATCCTGGTCGGCGGCCATCCGAAGGATTTCGACGTCGCCACCGACGCCACGCCCGAACAGGTGAAGGGGCTGTTCCGCAACTGCCGCCTGATCGGCCGCCGTTTCCGCCTGGCGCACGTGGTCTACGGCCGCGAGATCATCGAGGTCGCCACCTTCCGCGCCAACAGCGACGACGGCAGCGGCGATCGCGAGACCGACACCGGCGGCCGGCTGGTGCGCGACAACGTCTACGGCAGCATCGAGGACGACGCGGTGCGCCGCGACTTCACCGCCAACGCGCTGTACTACGCGGTCGAGGACTTCTCGGTGCGCGACTACACCGGCGGCTTCGAGGACGTGCAGAACCGGCTGATGCGCCTGATCGGCGATCCGGAAACGCGCTATCGCGAAGACCCGGTGCGCATGCTGCGCGCGGTGCGCCTGGCGGCCAAGCTGGGCTTCGAGATCGAAGCGGCGACCGCCGCGCCCATCCCGCACCTGGCGCCGTTGCTGGCCGACGCCGCGCCGGCGCGCTTGTTCGAAGAATGCTTGAAGCTGTTCCTGTCCGGCCACGCCGTGGAAAGTTTCCTCGGCCTGGAGCGCTACGGCCTGTTGTCGGCGCTGCTGCCCGAAAGCGCCGCGGCGCTCAAGTCCAATCGCAGCGGCGCATTGCGGCGCATGGTGCTGGAAGGGCTCAAGGGCACCGATGCGCGCGTGGCCGCGGATGAGCCGGTATCGCCGGCGTTCCTGTTCGCCTTGCTGCTGTGGCCGGCGTACTGCCGCGACCTGATGGGCCTGCAGGCGCAGGGCGTGCACACCGCCGAAGCGCAACGCCGCGCCGCCGACCGGGTCACCCTGCATCAGCTTTCGACCATCGCCCTGCCGCGGCGTTTCTCGCTGCCGATGCAGGAAATCTGGCTGCTGCAGTCGCGTTTCCAGCAGCGCCAGCGCAAGCGCGTGTTCCGTCTGTTGTCGCATCCGCGCTTCCGCGCCGCGTTCGACTTCCTGGCGCTGCGCATGGCCGCCTCGGACGAACACGCCAGCGATGTCGAGTTCTGGCGCGAGGCGCAGGCGCATCCGAACGAGCTGCTCGCTCAGCAGGAAGCGCAGTCGCAGGCCTCGGCCGGCGAAGAGGGCGAGGAAGGCGACGGCCGCGCGCCGCGCAAGCGTCGCCGCCGCCGTCGCGGAGCGCCGGTCGCGGAGTGACGCGGCCGCGCGCGGTCCGCGGTTCGGCCGCTGTTTCCAAGCTCATCCGGGCGACTGCAACGGGCATAGGCGGCGAATCCGCCTGAGGCCCGCGCCGTCGCCTTCACCCGTCTTTCCATCCTCCGCCAAACGCATGCCGGCTCTCTCCAGCGATCCCGCGACCGTCGCCTTCGTCGGTCTGGGCAGCAATCTCGGCGACAGCGCCGCGGTCCTGCGCGCGGCCTTGCGCGCGCTCGACGCGCTGCCGCGCACGCGGCTGTCGCGGGCGTCGAAGTTGTATCGCACGCCGGCCTGGGGCCAGACCGATCAGCCCGATTTCCTCAACGCCGTGGCGATGCTCGACACCGCGCTGACGGCGCGCGAGTTGCTCGCGGCGATGCTGGAGATCGAACGCGAAGCCGGGCGCTCGCGCCGCGCCGACGGCAGCGACCGCTGGGGCCCGCGCACGCTGGACCTGGACTTGCTGCTGTACGCCGACGCGGTCATCGCCGAGCCGGGCCTGCACGTGCCGCATCCGCATCTGCACGAGCGCGCGTTCGCGCTGGTGCCGCTGGTGGAGATCGCGCCGGACGCGCGGATTCCGGGCATCGGTCCGGCGCGCGAGGCGCTGGCCGGCATCGACGCCGGCGAGATTCAGGTGCTCGGTTCCGACGATCGCTTCGAGCGATAACGGTTCGCCAGACCTCGCGGCGGCGACGATCGATCGACGGGCTGCGGCCCGGGCGGGCACAGCGGCCCGGCAAGCTTCGCAAAAAGCCGCGCGGGATCGCGCACGGCGGCGGCGAGCGGATCGCGACGCAATCCCCAGTTGGACCGACAGCGTTGCGCCCATGAGGGTCGCGCGCCGTCGCCGACCTGCTAAGTTATGGCGCTCTCCCCACGACGTCCGTCGCCACCGGACGAATCGCCCATGTACACCTCGGCTCCGACCGACGCCAACGCTTCCGAAAAACGCAAAGCCTGGACCGTGCCCATGCTCGCCGACGCCAAGCGCGACGGCCGCAAGCTGGTCATGTTGACCGCCTACGACGCCGGCTTCGCCCGGACCATGGATGCCGCCGGCACCGACCTGGTACTGGTCGGCGACTCGCTCGGCATGGTCGTGCAGGGCCACAACAGCACCTTGCCGGTGACCACGGCCGATATCGCCTATCACACCGCCTGCGTCGCCCGCGGCCTGTCCAAGGCGCTGTTGATCGCCGACCTGCCGTTCCAGTCCGACGCCACGCCCGAGCGCGCGCTGGTCGCCTCCACCGCCTTGCTGCAGGCCGGCGCGGCGATGGTCAAGCTGGAAGGCGCCGGGCATAAGCTGGAGGTGATCCGCTTCCTGGTCGAACGCGAAATTCCGGTCTGCGCGCATCTGGGCCTGACGCCGCAATCGGTGCTGCGCCTGGGCGGCTACAAGCTGCAGGGCCGCGACGACGCCACCGCGACCAAGCTGCGCGGCGACGCGCGCGCGGTGGCCGAGGCCGGCGCCGCGCTGCTGGTGCTGGAATGCGTGCCGACCGGCCTGGCCGCGGCGATCACCGCCGATCTGGACATTCCGACCATCGGCATTGGCGCCGGCCCGCACTGCGACGGCCAGGTGTTGGTGTTGCACGACCTGCTGGGCGTCAATTCGGGCCATCGCCGGCCCAAGTTCGTGAAGGATTTTCTCGCCGAGGGCGGCTCGGTCGAAGGCGCGTTCCGCGCCTACGCCGAGGCGGTGCGCAGCGGCGCCTTCCCCGACGCCTCGCACTCCTACGACTGAGGCTCGCGGGCGGGCGCTGGAAATCCTGCGCGCCCGACCCGATATCCGGGCTTGTTCCAAGCGTCGTCCGGCCGCGACCGGCCGGGTTTTATCGCGCATGGAGTGCGTCGCCAATCACGAGTACCGCATGCTGACCGTCGATCAACTGGACGCCCTGCGTTCCACCCTCGCAAGCTGGCGTCAGGCCGGCCAACGCATCGCCTTCGTGCCGACGATGGGCAATCTGCACGCCGGCCATCATTCGCTGATCCGGCTCGCGCGCGAACACGCCGACCGGGTGGTGGCGAGCGTGTTCGTCAATCCGACCCAGTTCGGCCCGAACGAGGATTTCAGCCGATATCCGCGCACTCCCGAGGCCGATGCCGAAGGGCTGGGCGAGGCCGGCTGCGATCTGCTGTGGCTGCCTTCGGTCGAGACCATGTACCCGTTCGGCGCGCAGAACACCGTGCAGGTGCGCGTACCGGCCATCACCGAAACCCTGGAGGGCGCGCACCGTCCCGGCCATTTCGACGGCGTGGCGACGGTGGTGGCGCGCCTGTTCAATCAGGTCGGGCCGGATCTGGCCGTGTTCGGCCGCAAGGATTTCCAGCAACTGGCGGTGATCCGCTACCTGGTGCGCGATCTGGCCTTCGCGCTGGACATCATCGCCGCGCCGACCCGGCGCGAGGCCGACGGGCTGGCGATGAGTTCGCGCAATCAATACCTGTCTGCGGACGAACGCCCGCGGGCGGCCGAGATCCACCGCGTCCTGCAGTCGATGCGCGAGGCCGTTCAGGCCGGACGCGAACGCGAAGCGGTCGAGGCCGAGGCCGGCGAACGGCTGGCCGCGGCCGGCTTCCTCGTCGATTACGCGGCCATCCGCCGCCCCGACCTGACCGTCCCTGAATCCGCCCCGGGGCAGGGCGACGGCGCCCGTGTGGCCCTGATCGCCGCCCGCCTGGGCCGCACTCGCCTGATCGACAACCTGGAATTCACCGCCTGAACGGCCGCGCCGACCCGCCGGGGCGCGGGCGCGGCCGACAGGAAAGCTGCGTTCCGCCCAACCCGGCCCTCGCCCATGTTGCAGCGCGCCATGCGCTGCTAGACTTCAGGCCCTTCGCGCCCGCGCGCCTGCGGACCCACGAGTAACGACCATGCAACTGAACCTGCTCAAGGCCAAGATCCACCGCGCCACCGTCACCCACGCCGAGCTGCATTACGAAGGCTCCTGCGCGATCGACGGCCGTCTGCTCGATATCTCGGGCATCCGCGAGTACGAGATGGTCCACATCTACAACATCAACAGCGGCCACCGCTTCTCCACCTACGCCATCCGCGGCGAAGAGGGCAGCGGGGTGATCTCGGTCAACGGCGCGGCGGCCCACAAGGCCCAGCCCGGCGATCTGGTCATCATCTGCGCGTACGGTATCTGCGAGGAAGCCGAGGCGGCGAAGTACAAGCCGACCCTGGTCTACGTGGACCGGCACAATCAGCTGACACACACCAACCACTCGATGCCGGCTCAAGCCGCCTGATCGACCCACTTCAAGAGCCTCTCGCACGATGAGCGATGACGTCCGACTTCACGAGCTGCGCGCCGAGGTCGGGCGCGTCGCTGTCACTTCGCTGCCCCGGTTGATCGCGCAAGACCCGGCCCGCGCCGCGGATTTCGCTTTACAGGTCGGCCCGCTCTACGCCAGCTTCGCGCGCCAGCACTACGACCGCGAGGCGTTGGCCTGGTTGCGCAAGGCGGCTGAGGCCGCCGGCAGCGCACAGCGCCTGCAGGCGCTGTTCGACGGCGAGATCGTCAACCTCACCGAAGGCCGCCCGGCGCTGCATACCGCGCTGCGCGGCGATCTGTCGTCCTCGCAGACCGCCCGCGCCGCGCACCGTCAGGCGCTGGCCGCGCGCGAGCAGATGCGCGCGGTGGTCGATCGGCTCGCCGCGAGCGAAGTCACCGACATCGTCAGCGTCGGCATCGGCGGCTCCGACCTCGGCCCGCGACTGGCCGTGGACGCGCTGACCGGCGCCACGCCCGGCCGTTTCCGCGTGCATTTCCTGTCCAACGTCGACGGCCACGCCGCTCAGCGCACGTTGGCCGGGCTCGATCCCAAGCGCACCGCGGCGCTGCTGATCTCGAAAACCTTCGGCACGCAGGAGACGCTGCTCAACGGCGGCATCCTGCGCGACTGGCTCGGCGACGATTCGCGTTTGTACGCGATCAGCGCCAACGTTGAGCGCGCCGCCAGCGCCTTCAATATTCCGTCCGAGCGCATCCTGCCGATGTGGGACTGGGTCGGCGGCCGTTACTCGCTGTGGTCGGCGGTGGGCCTGCCGATCGCGTTGGCGATCGGCATGGACAAGTTCGAGGCATTCCTCGACGGCGCCGCGCTGATGGACGCGCATGTGCTGGAAACACCGCTGGAGCGCAATCTCGCCGCCTGGCATGCCCTGACCGCGATCTGGAACCGCAACGGCCTGGGTTATGCGACGCAAGCGGTGCTGGCTTACGACGATCGCCTCAAGCTGCTGTCGAATTATCTGCAGCAGTTGGTGATGGAAAGCCTGGGCAAGTCCACGCGCCTGGACGGCTCGCCGGTCAGCGGCGACACCGTGCCGGTGTGGTGGGGCGGGGTCGGCACCGACACCCAGCACAGCTTCTTCCAGGCGCTGCATCAGGGTACTTCGATCGTTCCGGCCGATTTCATCGGCGTGATCCATTCCGATGCGCCGTATCCGCAGAACCATCGCGCCCTGCATGCCAATCTGCTGGCGCAGACCGAAGCCTTCGCCAACGGCCAGAGCAGCGACGATCCGCATCGCGCCTATGCCGGCGGACGGCCGAGCACGACGATCCTGCTGGACGCGCTGACCCCGCAATCGCTCGGCGCGCTGCTGGCGATGTACGAACACAGCGTGTATCTGCAGTCGGTGTTCTGGGGCATCAACGCCTTCGATCAATTCGGCGTCGAACTCGGCAAGCAGGTCGCCAGCCGCCTGCTGCCGGCGCTGGCCGGCGAAGCGCAGGCCGACGATCCGGTGACGCGCGAGTTGCTGCGCAAGCTGCGCGGCTGAGCCGGGGCGCGGGTGTTTGCATGAATCGAACGGCGCGGGCATGGCGATGCGTTTCGATCATTTCGTTGTGACCGTGGCTTCGATCGAGGCCACCTGCGCGTTCCACCGCGCCGCGAAGTCTTTTGTAGGAGGGGCTTCAGCCCCGATGCTCTTTTTTCCGATCGCGGCGAACTGATCGAAAGGCATCGGGGCTGAAGCCCCTCCTACAAAAGACTTCAGGCTCAGGCAACCCCATGCCGCGCCAACGCCCACGCCACATGCTCGCGCACCACTTCGCTGGGATCTTCACGCCGGGCGCGCAACGCCGCGACAACTTCCGGCGAATCCTCCGCATTCCCCAACGCCACCGCGATATTGCGCAGCCAGCGCTCGTGCCCGCTGCGGCGGATCGCCGAGCCCTCGGTGCGTTGCAGGAACTCCGCTTCGTCCCAGGCGAACAACTGCGTCAGCGTGGCCTTGTCCAGGTCGTTGCGGGCCCGGAAGTCCGGCTCGTCGGTGCGCTGGGCGAATTTGTTCCAGGGACACACCAGCTGGCAGTCGTCGCAGCCGAAGATGCGGTTGCCGATCGCCGGCCGCAACTCATGCGGAATCGCGCCTTCGTGTTCGATGGTCAGATAAGCGATGCAGCGCCGCGCATCGAGCCGGTGCGGCGCGACGATGGCCTGGGTCGGGCAGATGTCGATGCAACGCGTGCAGGTGCCGCAGTGCGCGGTCGCCGGGGTGTCCACCGGCAGCGGCAGATCGACGTAGATCTCGCCGAGGAAGAACCACGAGCCGCCGTCCTTGTCGATCAGGCAGGTGTGCTTGCCGATCCAGCCCAGTCCGGCGTTGCGCGCCAGCGCGCGTTCCAGCACCGGCGCGGAATCGACGAACACGCGATGGCCGAACGGCCCGACCACTTCGGCCAGGCGGTCGGCCAGGCGCTGCAGGCGCTGGCGCATCAGCTTGTGGTAGTCGCGGCCCAGGGCGTAACGCGCGACGTAGGCGCGTTCGCGATCGGCCAGCGTCGCCCACGCGTCTTCGTCGTCGCGGCGGCCGTAGTCCAGGCCGACCGAAATCACCCGCAAGGTGCCCGGCAGCAAGGCGCTCGGACGCGCGCGCAGATCGCCGTGACGGGCCATCCAGTCCATCGAGCCGTGCAGGCCCTGGTCCAGCCAGTCGAGCAGATAGGCCTCATCCTCGGCCAGTTCGATGCCGCTGATGCCGCAGCGCTGAAAACCGAATTCGCGCGCGATCTGGCGGATGCGCGCGGCCAGCGCCGCGTAGTCGGGCGCGGCGGCGGGCGAAGTGGGGCGGGCGTCGGGCTGGCTCACGATGCGGCAAGTATAGAATTGCGCCATGTCCCAGGTTGCTGAAACTGCGCAGATCGCCCCGACGGGCCTGTACGACGCCGCGGCGCTGCGCGCGGCGGAAACCGCGGCCGCGGCCGAACTGCGCGACGGCTACGCGCTGATGCGCCGCGCCGGCGAAGCGGCCTGGCGCGAATGGCTGGATCGCTGGAGCCAGGCCTATTCGCTGCTGGTGGTGTGCGGCCCCGGCAACAACGGCGGCGACGGCTACGTGATGGCCACGCACGCGCACCAGGCCGGGCGCCGGGTGACGGTGGTGCGTCTGGGCGAACACACGCCGCGCGGCAAGCTCGCGCAACGCGCCGCCGCCGAGTACGCCGCCGCCGGCGGGACCGCGATCGAATTCGACGGCACCTTGCCGGCCGCCGACGCCATCGTCGATGGCTTGTTCGGCATCGGCCTGAAACGTCCGCCGGAAGGCGCGGCGGTGGCGTTGATCGACGCCATCAACGCTCACGGCGCGCCGGTGTTCGCGCTGGATACGCCCAGCGGCGTCGATGCCGATCGCGGCCGGGTCGAGGGCGCGGCGGTGATCGCCGAACGCACCATCGAATTCATCGCGCGCAAGGCCGGCTTGCGCACCGGCGCGGCCCTGGATCGCGTCGGCAGCCTGAGTCTTGCCGACCTGGGGCTGCGCTTGTCCGGGTACGGTGTGCATCCGGTCGCCGAATGGCTGCGCGCCGACGATCTGCCGCGCTGGCTGCAGCGGCGCCGCCGCGACAGCCACAAAGGCAGCAACGGCCGCGTGCTGTGCATCGGCGGCGATCACGGTCACGGCGGCGCGTTGCTGTTGTGCGCGCAGGCGGCGTTGCGCAGCGGCGCCGGTTTGCTGGATGCGGCCACGCGTCAGGCGCACGTGGCGCCGATGCTCGCGCGCCTGCCCGAAGCGATGCCGCGCGCGGTCGAACATCCCGACGATCTGCGCGCGTCCATCGATGCCGCGGACGCGATCGCGATCGGTCCCGGCCTCGGTCAGGAACATTGGGGAAAACAGCTGTTTTCCGCGGTGATCGAAAGCGGCAAGCCGTTGCTGCTGGACGCCGATGCGTTGAATCTGCTCGCCGCCGAGCCGCGCCTGTTGCCGTCCCAGACCATGCTTACGCCGCATCCGGGCGAAGCCGCGCGCCTGCTCGGCAGCGACACCGCGCGCGTGCAATCGGATCGTTACTCCGCGGTGCGCGCGCTCGCCGATCATTACCACTGCACGGTCGTGCTCAAGGGCGCGGGGACCTTGGTCGCCGCGCCCGGTTCGGGCGTGCGGGTGATCGGCGCGGGCAATCCCGGCATGGCGGTCGGCGGCATGGGCGATGTGCTCAGCGGCGTGATCGCGGCCTTGCGCGCGCAAGGTTTGAATTCGTTCGATGCGGCCAGTTGCGGTGCGTTGCTGCATTCGGTGGCCGGCGATTGCGCCGCGCGCGAAGACGGCGAGCGCGGTCTGTTGCCGAGCGATCTGATGCCGTGGCTGCGCCGCTGCGCCAACCCATCCGCTGCCCATACACTGACGCGATGATGAGTCCGATCCATTCCGCGAACGCATCCGGGATCGCATCCGACGCTTCGCCGTCGCTGAGCCTGATGCTGGCCGACGCCGACGCCACCGACGCGCTCGGCGCGGCGCTGGCGCGCGCGCGCGCGCAACTCGCGCCGATGCCGGTGCTGCACGTGCATCTGCACGGCGATCTGGGCGCGGGCAAATCCACCTTGGCGCGCGCCTTGCTGCGCGCACTGGGCGTGCAGGGCGCGATCCGCAGCCCGACCTACACCCTGGTCGAACGCTACCCGCTCAGCGACGGCGGCGAGGCCTGGCACATGGATCTGTACCGGATCGGCGACGCCGGCGAACTGGAATTCCTCGGCCTGGACGGCGGCGAGGCCTCGCTGTGGCTGATCGAATGGCCCGAACGCGGCCAGGGCTGGCTGCCGGCGGCCGATCTGCGGATCGATCTGGCCGTGGACGGGAGCGGCCGTCGCGCCGGCCTGAGCGCCGCCACCCGGGGCGGCCGCGAGTGGCTGGCAGCCCTGAACCGGACCACCGATTGGCGGGCGTTTGCGGCCGACTCCTGAACGATTCCATAGGAAGTAGCGGCAGGTACCGGATTTGCAAGGGAAAAATACTTGCAATTCATCAATTCCGGTGCTTGACTTACACCCATGCGAGTAAAAGGGGCCACCGTCCAGAAATTCCTGCTCGGCCTGGCGCTGCTCGCGGCGCTGGCCTGGAATCTCGCGCACGCCGGTGAAATCAAGGGCTTGGAGCTGCGCAGCGGCGCCACCGGCACCCGCGCCGAGATCGCCCTCGACGGCGCCGGCGAATACAAAGTCATCAGCCTGAAGGGCCCCGACCGCCTGGTCGTGGATCTGCCCGCCTCGCACCTGGGCAAGAACATCAAGCTTCCGGCCGGCGCCGGCATCGTCAAATCCGTGCGCAGCGGCGAGCCGCAGCCCGGTACCGCGCGCATCGTGTTCGACCTGGCCCAGCCGGTCGCGGCGATGAAGCCGCGTATCGAGCAGGGCGCTTCGGGCCCGCGCCTGGTACTGGAATGGCCGGGCGACGGCAGCGAATCCGCCGCGGCGCCCGCCGCCGTGGCCGCCGCGCCGAGCGCGCCCGCACCGCAGGTCGCGGCCAACCCGGCCGTGGCCGCCGCGCAAACCGAAGCCGATCCGGCCGCGGCCTCGAACGCGGCGACCCAGAAGCTCATCGCCGAACTCGCCGCGCGCGGCGCCGCGACTCATCAAGCCGCGCCGCGTCCCGTCGCTTCGACCGCGCAGCTGCCCATGGGCGCGTCGGTGTCGGTGCAGCCCGCGGCTCCGCCCCAGAACGTCGCGCAGGCCTCCGCGACGTCACCGGCCGCGCCGCAGACGACCAATCAAGCCGCGAATCAGGCCGCCACCCAGGCGGTCTTCGAACAGGCCGCGCAGGCGCCGGTGCCGACCACGGTCGCGACCGGCGTTCCGACCCGCATCGCCACCGGCGTGCCCACCCGCGTCGCTACCGGTGTGCCGACGCCGATGCCGGGCGCGTCCGACATGGCCACCGAAACCAAGCCCGTGCCCGAGGCCTTGCCGCCGGCGGGCGCGGTCAAGACCATGAAGGACGTGATGCGCGGCCGCGGCATGCGTCCGTTGATCATCGCCATCGATCCCGGCCACGGCGGCCAGGACCCCGGCGCGATCGGCATGACCGGCAAGCGCGAGAAGGACGTGACCCTGGCGATCGGCCGCGAACTGGCGCGCCAGATCAATTCCACGCCGGGTCTGAAGGCTTACATGACCCGCGACTCGGACGTGTTCATTCCGCTGCCGCGCCGTGCCGCGCTGGCGCGTCAGGCCAAGGCCGACATGTTCATCTCGATTCACGCCGACGCCGCCGAAAACCGCGCCGCCAAGGGTTCGTCGGTGTACGTGCTGTCGCTCAAGGGCGCGTCCTCGCAGCGCGCGCGCTGGCTGGCCGACAAGGAAAACGCCTCCGACCTGATCGGCGGCGTGCGCCTGCAGCAGACCGACAACACCCTGGCTTCGGTGCTGCTGGACCTGACTCAGAGCGGCCACATGAAGGCCTCCGAAGACGCGGCCGGGCATGTGCTCGATGGCCTCAAGGACGTCGGCAACAATCACAAGCCGCATATCGAGCGCGCCAACTTCGCCGTGCTGCGCACCTCGGACATGCCGGCGATGCTGGTCGAGACCGCCTTCATCTCCAACCCGGACGAAGAGCGTCGCCTGACCGATCCCTCGCACCAGCGCGCACTGGCGCGCGCGGTGCTGGACGGCATCAACACCTATTTCACCCGCCAGCCGCCGCCGGGCACGATGTATGCGGCGCGCGCCGAGGCCCAGCAGGCTTCCCCGGGTGGGTTTGGGGGCGGTGGGAGTCCTTGAAGTTCGGCGGACGGTTACTGCAAGGCTTTGATCGACGGCCCTTCGGGGCCGTTTTCGTTTGCGGCGTGCGACCCTCACCCCAACCCCTCTCCCGCAAGCGGGAGAGGGGCTCAGTATCGGTGGCGGCACCTGGTGCAGCTTCAATTGCGAGAAAAGCTGCGGAGCCGAGCCCTTCTCCCGCAAGCGGGAGAGGGGCTCAGTATCGGTGGCGGCAGCTGATGCAGCTTCAATTGCGAGAAAAGCTGCGGAGCCGAGCCCTTCTCCCGCTTGCGGGAGAAGGTGCCCGAAGGGCGGATGAGGGCGCTTTGCCCGCGACTGATCATCCAGCCCCCTCAAACCACAAGCAGCGGATCGCGGCGACCGGCACCCAGCGGCTATCATCGATCCCCATCCCCCCACGGTGCCGCGCGCACCGAAACGCCGCCTGTGAGCATCCGCCAACTCCCCGATACCCTCATCAACCAGATCGCCGCCGGCGAGGTGGTCGAACGGCCCGCGTCCGTGGTCAAGGAACTGGTCGAGAACGCGCTCGACGCCGGCGCGCGCCGGGTCGATATCGACCTGGAAGAAGGCGGCGTGCGCCTGATCCGCATCCGCGACGACGGCAACGGCATCGCGCCGGAGGAACTGCCGCTGGCGGTCTCGCGCCACGCCACCAGCAAGATCGCTTCGCTCGACGACCTGGAAGGCGTCACCACCCTGGGCTTCCGCGGCGAAGCGCTGCCGTCGATCGCCTCGGTCAGCCGCTTCGCGCTGTCGTCGCGGCGGATCGGCGAAGACCGCGGCGCGGTGCTGGAAATCGACGGCGGCCGCCTCGGCGAGGTCACGCCCAAGTCGCATCCGCAAGGCACCACGGTCGAAGTGCGCGACCTGTTCTTCAACGTCCCGGCGCGGCGCAAATTCCTCAAGGCCGAGCGCACCGAGCTCGGCCATATCGAGGAATGGCTGCGGCAACTGGCGCTGGCGCGGCCCGATGTCGAACTGCGCGTCTCGCATAACGGCAAGGCGACACGGCGCTGGAAAGGCGAGGGCGACCTGGTCGATATGGGCCTGTCGGACGTGCGCATCGGCGAAGCGCTGGGCGATGAATTCGCCAAGAACGCGCTGCGCGTGGATCACAGCGGCGCCGGCCTGCGCCTGCACGGCTGGATCGCGCAGCCCTCGTACAACCGCGCCAGCGCCGATCAGCAGTACCTGTATTGCAACGGCCGCTCGGTGCGCGATCGCAGCATCGCCCACGCGGTCAAGCAGGCCTACGCCGACGTGCTGTTCCACGGCCGCCAGCCGGCGTATGTGCTGTTTCTGGAACTCGACCCGCGCCGGGTCGATGTCAACGTGCATCCGGCCAAGCACGAAGTGCGTTTTCGCGATGCGCGGCTGATCCACGACTTCGTCTATCGCACCCTCAACGACGCCCTGGCCGAAACCCGCGCCGGCACCTTGCCGTCGGCGCAGGTGCCCGGCGGCTTTGATGCGGCCGCGAACGGCGAGGGCGCCGCGCCGTCGAACATGTATCAATACCGGCCGACCGCGCCGCTGGGCCTGCAGGTGCGCGAAACCCAGGCCGGTTACGCCGCGCTGTACGGCAACGGCGGCGGCTCGGTGTCTGGCCCCGCGCCGGGCGCCGGACTGTATACCGGTTCCGGCAGCGCCTACGCCGCGCCGTCCGCGGGCATGCCGCTGCCGGCGTTGCCGCGCAGCGACGACGACAGCCTGCCGCCGCTGGGCTACGCCATCGCCCAGTTGCACGGCGTCTACGTGCTGGCCGAAAGCGCCGAAGGCCTGATCGTGGTCGATATGCACGCCGCGCACGAGCGCATCGGCTACGAAAAACTCAAGAGCGCGCACGACGGCGAGGGCCTGCGCACGCAGCCATTGCTGGTGCCGGCGACGCTGGCGGTGTCCGAGCGCGAGGCCGAGGTCGCCGAGCGCGAGGAAGCCACGCTGATCGCGCTGGGTTTCGAAGTCACCCGCAGCGGCCCGCAGTCGCTGGCCCTGCGCGCGGTGCCGGCCTTGCTCGCCCACGGCGACGTCGAGGCGCTGCTGCGCGACGTGCTGACCGACCTGCGCGAACACGGCGAATCGCGCCGGGTCGCGGCGGCGCGCGACGAACTGCTTTCGACCATGGCCTGCCATGGCGCGGTGCGCGCCAACCGCCGTCTCACTTTGCCGGAAATGAACGCCTTGCTGCGCGAAATGGAAGCGACCGAACGCTCCGGCCAATGCAATCATGGACGCCCTACCTGGGCGCGCTTCACCCTGCCCGAAATCGATCGTTGGTTCCTGCGAGGACGTTGAGATGTCTGCAGTCCGCCCGTTGTTGCCAGGCCTTGGCATACCGTTGTTGTGCGCCGTTTTGCTGCTGCCGGCGCTGGCCGGCTGCGACTCGCCCGAGCAGCAGGCCGCGCGCAAGCGCGAAGCCGCCAGCGTGGCCCAGGCCAGCGAGAATTTCTCCCGCGACGAGCAACTGTGGCGCGAACAGCGCCGCGCCGAGCTGACCAGACCCGACGGCTGGACCAGCCTGATCGGCCTGCATCCGATCGATCCGGGCTCGCATTATTTCGGCAGCGATCCCGACAACGGCATCCGCCTGCTGCTGGGCCCGGAACACATCGGCCTGCTGTCGCTGGACAAGGGCCGCCTGCGTTTCGTGCCCGAAAGCGGGGTGGCGCTGACCTTGAACGACCAGCCGCTCAAGGGCGCGGTCAGCCTGCTCGCCGACGACTATCCGGCCGGGCCGAGCAAGATCGGCTTCGACGAAGGCAAGGGCCTGCTGACGGTGATCGAACGCGGCGACAAGTACTACCTGCGCGTGCGCCACGCCGACGCGCCGGCGCGCACCGGCTTCAAGGGCATCGATTACTGGCCGGCGCAGGAAGACTGGAAAGTCACGGCCAAGTTCATCGCCCATCCGGCCGGCAAGACCCTCGACGTGGCCAACATCATCGGCAACATCGAAGCCACGCCGAATCCGGGCGCGATCGAGTTCGAGCGCGACGGCCAGACCTACCGCATCGAAGCGCTGGACGAAGGCGACGACGAACTCATGCTGGTCTTCGCCGACCGCACCAGCGGCCACACCAGCTACAGCGCCGGCCGTTTCCTCGACGTGCCGCGGCCGAATCTGCAGGGCAAGGTCACGGTCGATTTCAACAAGGCCTACAACCCGCCGTGCGCATTCACCGCGTTCGCGACATGCCCGCTGCCGCCGGAAGGCAATCGCCTGAATCTGGAGATCACCGCGGGCGAGAAGACGTACAAATCCGACGCGGGCGCGGCCCCGGCCGCGCCGCATGCTTCGTGACGACGCGCCGGACCGGCGCGCTCGCGCTCGCACTCACCGTGAATCAAGGAACTCCCCGCCGATGCGGTTTTTGAAGTTGTTCGCCCTGCCGTTGCTGACCGCGAGCCTGCTCAGCGTGTCGCTGACCTCCGCCACCGCGATCGCCGGCGGCGAACAGGCCGCGCCCGCCGCCGCGGCCAAGGCGCCGCCGGTGCCGCTGCTGTGGAAGATTTCCGACGCCGACAACGCGGTGTATCTGCTCGGTTCCTTCCATCTGCTGCGCGCCGACGACTATCCGCTGTCGGCCGATATCGATCAGGCCTTCGCCGCCTCCGACAAGGTGGTGTTCGAAGTCTCGCCGGAGGAAATGTTCGATCCCACCGTCGGCCAGCGTTTCATGCAGCGCGCGCGCTATCAGGACGGCCGCACCCTCAGCAAGGAGTTGCCCGCGGACCTGCGCGAAAAACTCAATCGCGTGCTGGCCAAGAACGGCCGCTCGCTGAGTCAGGTCGATGCGCTGGAGCCGTGGTTCGTCAACCTGTCGCTGGTGCTGGGCGTGTCGCAGTCGATCGGTTTCAGCCCGCAACTGGGCCTGGACCAGTACCTGATGCGCCAGGCCGCCGAAGCCGGCAAGAGCACCAGCGGCCTGGAGAGCATGGATCATCAGCTCGATGTCATGGACTCGGGTCCGGTGGACGAACAGATCAAGGGCCTGCGCGAATTCCTCGACAAGCCCGACGAAGTGCCGGGCATGCTCGAAGACATCCACAAGGCCTGGCGCAACGCCGATCTGGCCGAGCTGGACGAAAAAGCCCGGCGCGAGATGAAGGACAAGACGCCGCAGACCTATCGCATGGTCAACACCGAGCGCAACGACGCCTGGGTGCCGCAGATCCAGAAACTGCTCGACGATGCGAAGAAGGGCGACACGCTGGTCGTGGTCGGCAGCCTGCATCTGCTCGGCGACGACGGTTTGATCGAGCGGCTGCGCGGCAAGGGCTACAAGGTCGAGCGCGTGTGCGCGGCCTGCGCGAGCGGCACGCCCGATCTGGCCGCGCCGGTGGCGCCGGCACCGGTCGAAGCGACGCAAACAGGCGGAGCGGGCGGTAAGCCGGCGAAGACCGGCTCGGGCAAGCCCGTTCGATAAAAGGCGTCGTAGTCGCGTTCGCGCGCCGCGGTGCGGCGCTCAGCCCGGATACCGCGAACGCCGGCTCGCGCCGCGGATCAGACCGCGTCGCGCATCGCCGCCGCGCCGACCTGCGCCGCCGGCACCAGCACGATGCAATCCACCGGACAGGCCGGAACGCACAGCTCGCAACCGGTGCACAACGGCTCGATCACCGTGTGCATGTGCTTGGACGCGCCGATGATCGCATCGACCGGACAGGCCTGGATGCATTTGGTGCAGCCGATGCAATCGGCTTCGACGATCAACGCCACCGGCGCCGGCTTGTGCTCGCCGCGGGCGCGATCGTAGGGACGCGCGGCCACGCCGAGCAGCCGCGCCAGCGCGCGCGCGCCGGCGTCGCCGCCGGGCGGACAGCGATCGATATCGGCCTGACCCTGCGCCATCGCTTCGGCATACGGCCGGCACCCGGCGTAGCCGCACTGGCCGCATTGCGTCTGCGGCAGGAGTCGGTCCAGGCGTTCGACCAACTCCGGAGTCAGCGATTCGGCATTCGTGATTGGCATAGCGCTCTATCGAAGGAAAACAGCCGCCGCGATATTCCGAATCCCCAATCCCTGATCCCGAATCCCGGCCTCAACGCACCGGCATGCCAGGCGCCGCGCCGCCATCGGCGTCGAGCAGGAACAAGTCGCCGCCGTCGAAACCGGCCGACAGGATCATGCCTTCGCTCAGGCCGAAGCGCATCTTGCGCGGGGCGAGGTTGGCGATGAACACCACGCTGCGGCCGACCAGTACTGAAGGCTCGGCGTAGGAACCGCGGATGCCGGAGAAAATCTGGCGCTTGCCCAGATCGCCGGCGTCGAGTTCGAAGCGCAGCAGCTTGTCCGAGCCCTCGACGAATTCACAGGCCAGCACCTTGCCCACGCGCAGGTCGAGCTTGGCGAAGTCGTCGATCGCGATGGTCGCGGCGGCGCCGGCTTCGGCTTTCGCGGCCGGCGCGGGTTTGGCCGCCTCGGCTTTGGCGGACGCGGCGGGCTTGATGGCGGTGTCGGCCGTCGGCGCGGACGGGGCGAGGGATTCCTTGCTGGCTTCGATCATGTTCTCAATCAGTTTCGTGTCGATACGGGTGAACAACGGCGTGTAGGCGCCGATGGTGTGCGCGATCAGCGGCGCGGCCAGATCGCTCCAATGCGCGACCGGCGCCTGCAGGAAGGCTTCGGCCTGCGCGGCCACGCGCGGCAGCACCGGCTTGAGCGCGGCGGCGAGTACGCGGAACAGGTTCAGGCCCTGCGTGCACACGGCCTGCAACTGCGCGTCGGCGCCGTCCTGCTTGGCCAGCACCCACGGCTTGTACTCGTCGATGTACTTGTTGGCTTCGTCCGCCAGCGCCATGGTCAGGCGCAGCGCGGTCGCGGCTTCGTTGCGGTCGTAGGCCTGCGCGATCGGGATCAGCTGATCGACGAAACGCTGGTACATCGCCGCATCCGGCAAGGCATCGGCCAGACGGCCGTCGAAGCGCTTTTCGATGAAGCCGGCGCAGCGGCTGGCGAGGTTGACGAACTTGCCGACCACGTCGGCGTTCACCCGCGCGACGAAGTCGGCGAGGTTCAAGTCGATGTCCTCGACGCCGCCGCTGGTCTTGGTGGCGAAGTAGTAGCGCAGCGCTTCCGGGTCCAGGCCGACGTCGAGATAGGTGCGCGCCTGGATGAAGGTGCCGCGCGATTTCGACATCTTCTCGCTGTTGACCATCAGATAGCCGTTGACGTGCAGGCGGGTCGGCGCGCGGAAACCGGCGCCGTGCAATACCGCCGGCCAGAACAGGCCGTGGAAGGTGACGATGTCCTTGCCGATGAAGTGGTGCAGTTCGGCCCGGCTGTCGCGCGCCAGATACGACCAGAAGTCCAGGCCTTCGCGTTCGCACAGCACCTGGAAGCTGCTCAGGTAGCCGATCGGCGCGTCGATCCACACGTACAGGTACTTGCCCGGATGACCGGGAATTTCGAAACCGAAGTAGGGCGCATCGCGCGAGATGTCCCAGGCGCGCAGGCCGCCCTCGGCGTCCAGCCACTCGTGCAGCTTGGCGCGGATGCCGGGCGTGCCGACGTCCTTGGCCAGCCATTCGCGCAGGAACGCCTCGAAGTGGCCGACCTCGAAGAAGAAATGCTCCGAGTCGCGCAGCTCCGGCGTCGCGCCGCTGACCACCGAGCGCGGTTCCTTGAGCTCGGTCGGCGCGTAGGTCGCGCCGCAGTTCTCGCAGTTGTCGCCGTACTGGTCGGGCGTGCCGCAGTTCGGGCAGATGCCCTTGACGTAGCGGTCGGGCAGGAACATGCCCTTGACCGGGTCGTACAACTGCGCGACCGAACGCCGGCTGACGTGGCCGTTGTTGTCCAGGCGCGCGTAGAAGCCTTCCGTCAGCGTGCGGTTGCCGGCCGAGTGGGTCGAGTCGTAATGATCGAAATGCACGCCGAAATCGCGGAAGTCGAGCTCATGCCGGACCTTGATGCCGGCGATGTACGCCTCCGGCGTCTTCCCGGCTTTTTCAGCGCCGAGCATGATCGGCGTGCCGTGGGTGTCGTCGGCGCAGACGTAGTGCACGGTGTTCCCGCTCATCCGCTGCGCGCGCACCCAGATGTCGGCCTGCATGTAGCCGACCAAATGACCGAGGTGGAGTTCCCCGTTGGCGTAGGGCAGCGCGTTGGAGACGACGATTTCGCGGGACATAAGCGGGTAGGCCGTGGTTGGTCGTGAATTATGGCATGGCGGGCCCGAGGGCTCGGCTGGGCCGCGGTGGGTGAGGCTCTTTGCGGGGAGGTCTTCGCTTTTTTGTGGGAGGGCCTTCAGGCCCGACGCTTTTCTTTCAGATGGCCGCGCCGGATCGAAAGGCGTCGGGCCTGAAGGCCCTCCCACAAAAGGCCGGAGCCGCCGCCAACACGCAAGACACCCGGCCAAGGCCGGAAGCGGCTTTCAAAAGCAAGAAACCCGGCCAAAGGCCGGGTTTCCGTGAAGCAACGGACCGGCCGGGACTTATTCCTGACGCATCCAGGTCTGGGTGCGGCCGAGCAGCGAGAAGCCCATGAAGCCGCGCACGTCGAGCTTCTTGCCGCCGTCGGTGGGGGTGACCTTGACCGAGTAGACCTTGCCGGTGGCCGGGTCGAGGATCTGGCCGCCGTCCCAGGTGTCGCCGTCCTTGCGCACGCCCCACAGGATGACCATGCCCTTGACCGGCTTGCCCTTGCGTTCGCCCGAGCACTTGTCGCACAGCGGATTGGGGCCGCGCTCGGATTGCAGGACTTCGTTGACCCGGCCGGCGAGGCTGCCGTCCTTGGCCTCGTAGATTTCGACGATCGACTTGGGCTTGCCGGTCTTGTCGTCGATGGTGGTCCACGAGCCGACCGGCGTGGCCTGGGCGAACGCCGCCGTCGGCAGCGCCAGCAACAGTAATGCGAGCAGTTTGGTGCGCATGTATCCCCTCCCAGAGACAGTGAGCGTGGTTTTCGGACCGCATGCTGACCGAAGGCCGGCCATGGCGGTTGCAGTCTTTATACCGCATCCGCCTGGGTATGGAAGCGGCGCGCGGCCGGCGTTCAGGCCCCGGGCCAAGCCAACGCCACCGACGCCGCCGCGTGAAGCGCGAATCGGCATGTCGCGGCGTGTCGGCCGCGGCGAAGCCGGGCCGTAAAAGCGACAAGCCCGGCATGAGCCGGGCTTGTCGTTGCAACGGTGAAGCGATCGCGACCGATCAGAACTTGTAAGTCGCGCCAGCGTACACGTAACGGCCGAGGTTGTCGTAGTTCGAGTTGGCGGCCGCCTCGCCGAAGTAGTTCAGCGGCGGGTCCTTGTCGAACACGTTGTCGGCGCCCACGTACAGATCCAGTCCGGTGTTCGGGACCTTATAGCCGACCTGCAGGTTGTGGTAGGTGTACGACGGGTTGCGGATCGGATTCACCTGGCCCGGGTTGCTGTTGTAGCTGCCCGGCTCGACGCGCAGGTTGCCGTCGATGTAGCGCATGTCCCAGCTCGCGCGCCACTGGCCGATCTTGTAGCTGGCGTTGAGGCTGGCGCGCCAGCGCGGATCGCTGACGTAGGTCAGGTATTCCTTGTACTCGTTCGGGAAGTCCTGGAACGCCCATTCGCGCGAGGAGATCAGGCGCGTGCCGACGAAGCGCAGCGACGCCTGGCCGCCCAGCATCTCGAAGCGGTAGTCGGCTTCGATGTCCACGCCGGCGCGGCGCGAGCGGGCCAGGTTCTCGTTGAGCGCGGTCCAGTTGTAGATCGAGCCCGCCGGGAAGGTGCGGCCCTGCGGATCGATGTAACCGCCCGCCGGAGCGCGCTTGATCGCCGCGCAGAAGTCGTTGTTGACGCCGCCGGGCGAATCCACGCAACGCGTGGCCATCTGCTCGGCGGTGACCGCGCCGATGGCGTCCTTCAGGTTGACGCGCCAGTAGTCCACCGACAGGCCGAAGCCCTGGATGAACTCGGGCTGCCAGACGAAGCCGTACGAGAACGAACGCGCTTCCTCGACGTTGAGGTCGGGGTTGCCGCCGCTCACGCCGGGGTAGTTGCCGCCGTAGGTGTTCTGGTAGTTGGCCGGCAGGCCCAGCGCGGCGCAGTTGCTCGCGCGCAGCGCCGGATTGGCCGCGGTGTTGACCGAGTTGGTGCGGCCCGGACGCGTATCGCACGGATCGTTGATGGTCGCGAAGTTCTGCGTCTGCGGGTTGAACAGCTCGCCGATGTTCGGCGCGCGCACCGCCTGGGCCAGGCTGGCGCGGACGCGGAAGGAATCGTTGACCGCCCAATCCAGACCGACGTTCCAGGTCTTGGTCTCACCGACCGTGCTGTAGTCGGAGTAACGACCGGCCAGATCCAGGCTCAGGCGCTGCACGCCCGGCAGATCGGCCAACAGCGGGATGGTGGTTTCGGCGAAGATTTCCTTGACGCTGTATTCGCCCTTGCGGCTGGGAATGGCGTTGAGGAAGGTCAGGCCCTGCGCGGCCAGCGGATCGGTGTTCTCTTCGCTGGTTTCCTTGCGGTATTCCACGCCGCCGGCGAAGCCGACGCCGCCGGCCGGCAGCTCGAACAGCGAGCTGTTGGCGACCGAGGCGCTGAACACCTGCTGGGTGATCTTGGTGCGGTTCACCGCGTCGTAGTTGAACCAGTCGGCCGCCTGCGGGTTGACCGCGCCGTTGCCGAAGATGCTGAAGGGCACGCAGCCCTGGCGCGACAGGTCGAGGTAACGCACGCCGGTGTTCGGGTTGATCGCATTGGGATCGACCGAGACGCGGCAGGCCAGATTGCCGCTGGCGTCGCGCACCACGTCCATGCCGGCCTGCCAGCGGTCGTTGATGCGGTTGTTGAGGTTCAGGCGGTCGATTTCGGTCTTGCCGTAGACGCCGGACACTTCATAGGTCCAGTTCTCGCTCAGGAAGCCTTCGAAACCGGCGACGTAACGCTGGGTCTTGCGCTCGACGTTCTCGCCGCGACGGCCGGCATCGACGTTGAAGCGCGAGACCTGCAGCATCTTGGCGCGGTCGGTGAGGCTGTTGAGGCCGTTGGCGTCCATCAGCGCGGCCAGCTGCGGCGACAGCAGCGCGTTGTCGCGGCGGATGCGCAGCGGCTGGTCGAAGCTCGGCTGAGCCAGGAAGTCCGACTCGGTCTTGGTGTACTTGCCTTCGAAGAAGAACTTGTGGTTCTCGTTGATGTCGTAGTTCAGCAGCGTGTTGACGCTGTAGCGGTCGAAGCCCGGCTGCAGGTCGGCGACGCCGTTGAGATCGACGAAGTCGCAGTTCACGCAGGTGTTCGGTCCATCGCGCGGGCCGTCGAAACGGGTCGGGCGGAAGGTGCCGTCGGGGTTGAACTGGTAGCGCGTGGCGCCGGCGTTGAAGGTGCCGCCGTAGGAAATGCTGGAGTTGCCGCCCGGGCCCATGAACACGCGCTGCGGGTTTTCCTGCGTCGGCGGCAGCGCCGGGTTGTAGTTCGGGTTCGGCATGCTGACCATGAACTCGCGGCCGATCTTGCGGTCGCCGCGGCCGAAACCGTCCTGCTTGCTGTACTCGGCCGAGTACACGATGCTGCCCTTGCCGCCGGCGAATTCGTTGCCGCCGGTGAAGCTGGCGAAGGAACGGCTGAAGTCGCCTTCGCTGGCGTCGCCGGTCTGGGCGCGCAGCTCATAGCCGTCGAACTTCTTCTTCATGATGAAGTTGACCACGCCGGCCACCGCGTCGGCGCCATAGACGGCCGAGGCGCCGCCGGTGATCACTTCCACGCGTTCGATCAGTTCCACCGGGATGGTGTTGACGTCGACCGAGGTCGAGCCGGACAGACCGCCGACGTGGCGACGGCCGTTGACCAGCACCAGGGTGCGCGAGACGCCCATGCCGCGCAGGTCGAGCAGGCCCAGGCCGGCGGTGCCGATCGAGCGGGTCGAGTTGCCCAGGGTGTAGGTCGCCGACAACTGCGGCAGGGTGGTCATCAGGTCGGCGATGGTCACCGCGCCCGTGGAGCGGATTTCCTCCGAGCTGATGCCGATCACCGGCGACGGGGTGACGAAGCCGATGCGCTTGATGCGCGAGCCGGTCACGGTGACCGCGTCGATGTCGGTGGGCGTGGCGGCGGCGCCGTCGGCCTTGGCGGCTTCTTCGGCCGCGTAGCCGGCGCCGCTGGCCGAAATCAGGATCGTGGAGACGACCGCTGCCGTCAGCCTGCTGCGTTGCAGGCCGTGGATATGTACTGCCATCAGGTGTTTCCCCCTAGCTGAGAACGGAATCGTGGAGCTGATCTATTTGTGGTGGATCTGCGTTTTCGGGTTGCCTTCCTGGCATTAACGATCCTTTTACAAAACTGAACTTAACATGGCTGTAATAATTTTTCACATGCCGGTTAGGTTGCGTGGCTTTGCTTAATGCCAACACTCAAGTGGCTGAATACAATGCAGTCTTGTGTTTTTTTGTGTGCGGCCTGTCAAATTATGGGGCTTTCAAAAGCCGCCCCGGCGTTGTTGCGGTTTCGTTATGCGCGTCACGATGTGTAACGGGTTAGTGCAATTTTGAATGGCTATTTTAACAAAATCGGCGCAGCCCGGCTTCGACCGGATTCGGGCCGGACGGACCCGTCCGGGTGCGGCCGTCGCGGCGCCCGCGCCGGTCCGCGCGCGAACGGACGCCACCGGCCGCAGGCCTTACCATGTGCATCGGCCGCCGCGGCGGCATTCCCCTGATCGAGTCCCCATGCGCTATCGAACTCCGCGCCCGACCGGATCGCCGGTATGAGCGAGAACCTGCAAGCGGCCATCGCGGCCCTGACCCTCCCCGACACCGACCTGAGCCTGAGCGACAGCGAGGCGCGCGTGCGCGCCGGCGTCGGCGAAGGCCGGGTCGCGGTCTCCATCCACGCCGGTTACCCGCTGCAGGGCCTGCGCGCGGGCCTGGAGGCGGCGATCGCCGCGCTGCTGGCGCCGCAGGGCCTGAGCCTGGCCAGCCTGGAATTGAATTCGCGCATCGTTTCGCACGCGGTCCAGCCGAACCTGTCGCCGCTGCCGAACGTGCGCAACGTGATCGCGGTCGGCTCGGGCAAGGGCGGGGTGGGCAAGTCCACCACCGCGGTCAACCTGGCCCTGGCCCTGGCCGCCGACGGCGCCCGCGTCGGCGTGCTCGATGCGGACATCTACGGCCCCAGCGTGCCGACCATGCTCGGCGTCCACGGCAAGCCCGACAGCCCCGACGGCAAGCACATCGAGCCGCTGCGCGCGCACGGCATCGAGGCCATGTCGATCGGCCCGCTGGTCGAGCAGGACACGCCGATGATCTGGCGCGGCCCGATGGCGACCTCGGCGCTGACCACCTTGCTCAACGACACCCAGTGGAGCGAGCTGGACTATCTGATCGTCGATCTGCCGCCGGGCACCGGCGACATCCAGCTGACCTTGTCGCAGAAGATTCCCGTGGCCGGCGCGGTGATCGTGACCACCCCGCAGGACGTGGCCACGCTGGACGCGCGCAAGGCGCTGCGCATGTTCGAGAAGGTGCAGGTGCCGGTGCTGGGCCTGATCGAGAACATGGCCGTGCACCTCTGCTCGAACTGCGGCCACGCCGAGCATCTGTTCGGCGAAGGCGGCGGCGCGCGCATGGCGGCGCAGTACGGCGTGCCGCTGCTGGGCAGCCTGCCGCTGGAGATCGCCATCCGCGAGCAGGGCGACGCCGGCGTGCCGGTGGTCGCGGCCCAGCCCGATTCGGCCGCCGCGCATGCCTATCGCGGCGCGGCGCGGCGCCTGGCCGTGCAACTGGCGCGGCGGCCGCGGGTCACCCCGTCGATCTCGGCCTCGCTGCTGGGCTGAGCCGGACGCGCCGGATCGGCCGCGGCCGAGGCGGCGCCGATTCCTGCGCCCGCGCCGCAGCCCTTACAATCGCCGCCTTCCCTGTAATTCGTTCGCGCGGCCCCGCCGCGCCCTGATTGGAACACCGCATGAGCATCAAGTCCGACCGTTGGATCCGCCGCATGTCCGAGCAGCCCGGCGGCATGATCGAGCCGTTCGAGGCCGGTCAGGTCAAGCATGCCGCCGACGGCCAACGCATCGTCAGCTACGGTACCTCCAGCTACGGCTACGACGTGCGCTGCTCGCGCGAGTTCAAGGTGTTCACCAACATCAACTCGACCATCGTCGATCCGAAGCATTTCGACCCGCGCAGCTTCGTCGATATCGAAAACGACGTGTGCATCATCCCGCCGAACTCCTTCGCCCTGGCGCGCACGGTCGAGTACTTCCGCATCCCGCGCGACGTGCTGGTGGTCTGCCTGGGCAAGAGCACCTACGCGCGCTGCGGCATCATCGTCAACGTGACCCCGCTGGAACCGGAGTGGGAAGGCCACGTGACCCTGGAATTCAGCAACACCACGCCGCTGCCGGCGCGCATCTACGCCAACGAGGGCGTGGCGCAGATGCTGTTCTTCCAGTCCGACGAAGTCTGCGAGACCTCCTACAAAGACCGCGGCGGCAAGTACCAGGGCCAGACCGGCGTCACCCTGCCGCGGACCTGAGCGACCCCGGCCGGGCCCCGTCCGGGGCCGGCCGCTGCGACCGTTTTGCCGACCCGGGCAAGGGCGCGCGCGCCCCTTGGCCGGCCCGCGTGCGCGGGTCGCGCCGCCCCGGCGGATAATCGGATGCGAATTGGCGGCGATTCGGCGCGTCGATTGCGCCCTGCTCCTGTTATCTTCGCCGGGCAAACCCAAGGCGCCGCGGCGGGGAACCGCGGATGCCCTATCAACCCGCAAGGAGTAAACGAATGGACCCGCAGAACCCTTATCAGAGCCCGCAGTCGTCGCTGGCCACACCCGACACCGGCAACCAGGAACTGGCCGATCGCGGCGTGCGCCTGGTCGCGGCGATCATCGACGGCGTCATCATGCTGGTGTTGATGCTGCCGCTGATGTTCATCGGCGGCTATTTCAACGCCGTCATGGAAGCCTCGCAAACCGGTCAGCAACCCTACGGCCTGCAGATCCTGTGGGGCATCGGCGGCCTGCTGCTGTTCTTCGCGGTGCAGTACCTGCCGCTGAGCCAGACCGGCCAGACCTGGGGCAAGAAGGTCATGAAGATCAAGATCGTCGATCTCGACGGCCAGAAGCCGAGTATCGGCACGCTGCTGGGCAAGCGTTATCTGTTCTCGCAGGGCGTGGGCATCATTCCGTGCCTGGGCGCGGTGATCGCGCTGGTCGATGTGCTGATGATCTTCCGTGAGGATCGCCGCTGCCTGCACGACCAGATCGCCGGTACGCGGGTTGTGATCGCGCGCTGATTCGGCGATGGAAGTTCGGGATTCGCGGAAGCGGATTCGTCGGATCTTCCAGTAACGAAAAACGCGTCGATGCGAGAGCATCGGCGCGTTTTTTATTGGTGGCGGGCAGGGCGGAATGGAGTCCATTCGTCGTTCTTGCCGTTGCTGTCGATGTTGATGCTGCCGTCGCTCTGCCGTTGCCGTTGCCGTTGCTGTTGCTGTTGCTGGCGCTGTTGTTGCTTGGTTTTAGCTGTTGCCCGGCGCAGCTTGTAACTCGCGAGACCAGGGACACCCGAAGGGCGGCGCACATGGACGTGCGCCGGGTGCCACCTTGGGCAGGATGCCCAATGTGGCACCTGCCTGCGAAAGCACCGCACTCGTGGCTCTTGATTCGAAACAGCCTAAAGCCCTTTCTTTGGTTACTTT
>NZ_JAGGRI010000051.1 GCF_018612875.1 Lysobacter sp. ISL-50
GCGCCGCTCCCATCGCCGCGAGCGAGGTCGCCGACGCGCTTGTCGAAGCGGCACCGCCGCCGCGCACCGCCCTGCCCAGCGCCGCCGCGGCCGCGCTCGCGCGCGCCAAGGCCAAAGCCGCGCAGCGCGGACCCACCTGAGTCACGAATCCCGCATGCCCAAGACCGCGCCCGCCAAGAAGCCAGCCAAGTCCTCCATCGCCCCCAAACCCGCGGACGCCAAAGCTCCGGCGAAGACAGCGGCGAAAAAGAAATCGACCGGCCGCGCGTCCACGCCGGCGGTGAAGAAACCGGCGAAGGCCGTCCGCGTTTCGAGCAAGCCCGCGCCCGCCGGACGCGCCACGGCGAAGACCGCCGGCGCGAAACCGTCCAGGCGCACGGCCGCCGCCGACGCACCGGTCAAGGAGCGCAGCGGCGCGCAGATGAAACCGGCGCAGATCGAGGACATGTTCGCGCGCCTGCGGGCGCTCAACCCCGCGCCGACCACCGAGCTCGAATACACCACGCCTTATGAATTGCTGGTCGCCGTCGCGCTGTCGGCGCAGTCCACCGATGTCGGCGTCAACAAAGCCACGCGCAAGTTGTTTCCCGTCGCCAATACGCCGCGGCAGATCGCCGCCCTCGGGGTCGAGGGCCTCAAGCCTTATATCGCCACGATCGGCCTGTTCAATACCAAGGCCGCGAACGTGGTCGCGCTGTCGCAACAGTTATTGGACCGGCACGGCGGCGAAGTGCCGCGCGATCGCGCCGCGCTGGAAGCGCTGCCCGGCGTCGGCCGCAAGACCGCCAACGTGGTGCTCAACACCGCCTTCGGCGAGCCGACCATCGCGGTGGACACGCACATCTTCCGCGTCTCCAACCGCACCGGTCTCGCGCCGGGCAAGGATGTGCTCGCGGTCGAGCACAAGCTGCTCAAAGTGGTGCCCGATACCTACCTTCAAGATGCGCATCACTGGCTAATCCTGCACGGACGTTACGTTTGCAAGGCACGAAAACCGGATTGCCCGCACTGTGCGATCCGTGATCTTTGTCGTTTTCCGGACAAGACGCCGGGCGAGCCCGACCCCGTAGCCGCTTGATCGCAAAGGTAATTGTGGTGGCAACAGCGCCGTTGCCCGAGCGTCATCGCTCCGTCATGCCCGCGAAATAAGTCAGTTCTGTCACATTTACGCAACTTTCACACCCTAGCCTGCGCGGCATCTCTCCACGCCTCAGGGCTAGACCATGAAACTCTCGCGCAACACCCTTGCCGTCGCGCTGCTCGCCGCCCTCGTGGCGCCGGCCGCACACGCCGAAGTCGCTCTCGACGTCATCGGCAACTCGGAAGTCTCCTTCGAAGGTCTGGTCCAGGCGGATTTCTACAAGTTCGACACCGACACCATCGACTACGGCGCCGACGTGCCGGGCACCGACGTCGACGGCAAGGAGTCGCTCAACGAACTGCGCCGCGCCGAACTGGTGCTCAAGGGCAAGGGCCCGGGCAACATCGAATGGGTGCTGGGCTACGACGCCAAGGACGACAAGTTCCTCGACGCCAACATCAAGTACAAGTTCGGCAACAACGCCAACCACTTCATCCAGGTCGGCCAGTACAAGCAGCCCGGCGCGACGATGGAAGAGTTGTCCTCGACCAAGAACAACGACTTCATCTCCAAGTCCTCGATCACCAACAGCCTGGGCACCGCGCGCCGCGTCGGCGCGCAGTACAACTACGGCGACAACAACTGGGGCTTGACCGCGAGCTACTTCGGCCGCGAGCTGACCCGCAACCGCGAGCACGGCGCCGGCTACGGCCTGCGCGGCTACTACGCTCCGATCAACGAAGCCGGCAACATCCTGCACTTCGGCGCGTCCTACTCGAACAAGGACACCGACGCCGACGGCATCCGTCTGCGCGCGCGTCCGATGGCCGACATGGTCTCGACCCGCTTCATCGACACCGGCAGCAGCGTCACCAGCGCCAACACCCTCAACAACCGCAGCGACCGCAGCGACCGCGTCAGCGTGATCGGCGCCGAAGGCCTGTGGGTCAAGGGCCCGTTCAAGCTGCAGGGCGAGTACATGACCATCGACGTCAAGCGCCTCAACGGCTTGAGCGATTTCAGCGGCGACGGTTTCTACGTCTCGGGTCTGTGGAACATCAGCGGCGAGACCTGGGGCTACAAGGCCGGCGCCCCGACCACGCCCCTGCCGAGCGATCCGGCCAAGGGCATGTGGCAGCTGGGCCTGCGCTACGACGCCATCGATCTCAACGACGGCAGCCCGATCGCCGGCACCAATCGCGTCAACGGCGTGCTCGGCGGCAAGATGGATTCGTGGACGCTCGGCGTGAACTGGTACTGGCGCTCGAACTTCAAGTTCATGCTGAACTACGTGATGGTCGATCAGGAAAAGTACAGCACCACGCTGCGCGCGAAGGCCGAAGACAACCCGAACGTCTTCGAAGCGCGCATGCAGTTCTACTGGTAAGGCAATGCCGCCGGCGCGGACTCGTTCGCGCCGGCGGAAGCATCTCTCTCCCCCTCGATCGAATTCGGTCGTTCCAGGGCGCGGCCGTGCCGCGCCCTTTTTTTGCTCGCGCCCTCACCGCCGATGACCGCCCGCCGGGCGCCCGATTCGGCGAGCAATGACCGCTACCGCGCATCGTCCAGTCGGGCATGTCATCCAATTGTCATGACTCCGACCCGCGACTGTCATCGAACTGTTATGGAATTCGCCGCAACGGATTCGTGCCAGCCGTCTCTCTTCAGGAGCCCCATCGTGTTCAACTCCCGTTCCTTCCGCGTGACCGCGCTTGCACTGGCCGTCTCGTTCGCAGCATTCAGCGCGCAGGCCGCCGACGTGACCGGCGCCGGCGCTTCCTTCGTCTACCCGGTGATGTCCAAGTGGTCCTCGGACTACGCCAAGGCCACCAGCAAGAAGGTCAACTACCAGTCGATCGGTTCCGGCGGCGGTATCGCCCAGATCAAGGCCGCGACGGTGGACTTCGGTTCTTCCGACGCCCCGCTCAAGCCCGAAGAGCTGGCCAAGTTCGGCCTGGCCCAGTTCCCGTCGGTGATCGGCGGCGTGGTGCCGGTGATCAACGTGCCGGGCGTGGCCTCGGGCGCGATGAAGCTCGACGGCGAGACCCTGGGCAACATCTTCCTGGGCAAGATCACCAACTGGAACGATCCGGCCATCGTCGCCCTCAACGGCGGCCTGCAACTGCCCGACAAGAAGATCACCGTCGTGCATCGCTCCGACGGTTCGGGCACCACCTTCAACTTCGCCAACTACCTGTCGAAGGTCAACGCCGAGTGGAAGACCTCGGTCGGCGAAGGCACCGCGGTCAAGTGGCCGATCGGCATCGGCGGCAAGGGCAACGAAGGCGTCGCCGCTTACGTCAAGCAGATCCAGGGCGGCATCGGCTATGTCGAGCTGTCGTACGCGCTGCAGAACAAGATGTCGTACTCGCGCATGAAGAACGCCGACGGCAAGTTCGTGCTGCCGACCGACGAGACCTTCGGCGCGGCCGCCGCCAGCGCCGATTGGGCCGGTGCGAAGGACTTCTACCTGGTCATGACCAACGCGCCGGGCGAGAACTCCTGGCCGATCACCGCGACCAACTTCATCCTGATGTACAAGCAGCCGAAGAACGCCGAAGGCGCCAAGAACGCGAAGGAATTCTTCCGCTGGGTCTACACCAACGGCGACCAGCAGGCCAAGTCGCTGGACTACGTGCCGCTGCCCGACGCGCTGGTCAAGCAGGTCGAGAGCTATTGGTCGGCGAACATGAACTACTGATCGGCCAGATCGTCCGGCGCACGCCGGTCGGATCCGGGGGGTTCCGACAGATCAGGGGAGATCGGACGAAACGGGCCTTCGGGCCCGTTTTGTTTTTGTGGGGTGTGTTCAGGAAACGAGGACGAAGCCCTTCTCCCGCTGGCGGGAGAAGGTGGCCCGAAGGGCCGGATGAGGGCCGCCAGCCCCGCGGCCGACCCTCCCCCAGTCAAGCCGATTGTTACGTCCCGATCACCCCGGAACCACGCAAAACCGCGACGCCCGGCACCGCCCCCGGCCTTTCACTACAGATTGATGACGAATCGATGTCATAGCGGTGTAACAAAAAGATCATCAAATGGCGCCACCAAGCCGGCGCCCATGCCGGCCCCTCCCCTCACGGAGTTCCGCATGAAATCCTCGCCGGCCCGCATCGCCGTCCTCTCTCTCGCCATCGCTCTGGCGGCCGCCGCATGCGGCGGCAAACAGAATCCGGCGCCCGCCGCGGGCGACGCCAAGACCGACGCGGCCGCTCCGGCCGGCGATCAGGTCGCCGCGCAGATCACCGGCGCCGGCGCGAGCTTCGTCTACCCGCTGATCTCCAAGTGGTCGTCGGACTACAACAAGGCCACCGGCGCCAAGGTCAACTACCAGTCGATCGGCTCCGGCGGCGGCATCGCCCAGATCAAGGCCGCGACGGTCGATTTCGGCTCCTCCGACAAGCCGCTGCCCAGCGATGAACTCGCCGCGGCCGGCCTGGGCCAGTTCCCGTCCGCCATCGGCGGCGTGGTCCCGGTGATCAACGTGGACGGCGTCGAGGCCGGCAAGCTGCGCCTCACCGGCCCGCTGCTGGCGGACATCTTCCTCGGCACGGTCAGCAAGTGGAACGACCCGGCGATCGCCGCGGCCAATCCGGGCGTGACCCTGCCCGATCTGAAGATCAACGTCGTCCATCGCTCCGACGGTTCGGGCACGACCTTCAACTTCTCCAACTACCTGTCCAAGGTCAGCCCGCAGTGGAAGACCAAGGTCGGCGAAGGCACCTCGGTGCAGTGGCCGGGCGGCGTCGGCGGCAAGGGCAACGAGGGCGTGGCCTCCTACGTGATGCAGATCAAGGGCTCGATCGGCTACGTCGAACTGGCCTACGCGGTGCAGAACAAGATGGCGCACACCCAGTTGCAGAACGCGGCCGGCCAGTTCGTGCAGCCCAACGCGGAAGCCTTCGCCGCCGCGGCCTCGACCGCCGACTGGGCCAACGCGAAAGACTTCAACCTGATCATCACCAACGCCGCCGGCGAGAAGTCCTGGCCGATCACCGCGACCAATTTCATCCTGATGTACAAGCAGCCCAAGGACGCCAAGCGCAGCGCCGACACCCGCGCGTTCTTCAAGTGGGCCTTCGAGAACGGCCAGGATCAGGCCAAGTCGCTGGACTACGTGCCGCTGCCGCCGGAACTGGTCAAGCAGATCGAGGCGTATTGGGCGGCCGAGTTCAAATGACGCATCGGCCCGCGCCCGCAAAGCGGGCGCGGGTGAGCGGATGCGTTTGCGAGCCGCCGGCTCGCGCATCCGCGAACGCCAGGGCGACCCGCCCTGGCCGGGACGCGAAAGAAACAAGAGTGATGCCACCTATCTGAAAGGTTTGTCGCGATGCAGCCCTGGATCCCCGCCTTCGCGGGGATGACGGAAAAAACGAAGTCGCTGGATCCCCGCGTTCGCGGGGATGACGAGCAAAAGCCAAGCCCCATGACGAACAGCCGGCTCAACGCAACAACGCCGTACCGCACTCCCGGTTTCACGCAAAGCACCAAGCCCGCCACCGCAAGCCCGGCCAAGACGGATCTCCCCTCGCAATGAACGCGACCGCCCTACCCGCTTCAAACGGCGTCTCCGCCCGCGATCGCACCGACGCGCGCAACGATCGATTCTTCCGTTACTTCGTCACCTCCACCGCCATCTTCGTTCTGGTCGCCCTCGCCGGCGCCGCGCTGTCGATGCTGTGGGGCGGCCGCGCCGTGCTCGCATCGGAAGGCCTGAACTTCTTCACCTCCAGCGACTGGAACCCGGCCGCGGACAAGTACGGCGCGCTGGTGCCGATCTACGGCACCATCGTCACCGCGGTGATCGCGATGGTGATCGCCGTGCCGATCAGCTTCGGCATCGCCTTCTTCCTGACCGAAGTCGCGCCGCGCTGGGCGCGCGGCCCGATCGGCACCGCGATCGAACTGCTCGCCGGCATCCCCTCGATCATCTATGGCATGTGGGGCTTCTTCGTGCTGATGCCGGTGATGCGCGAACACATCATCCCCTGGCTCATCGACCACGTCGGCCCGCTGCCGCTGATCGGGCCGCTGTTCCAGGGACCGCCGATCGGCGTGGGCATGCTGACCTCGGGCCTGGTCCTGTCGATCATGATCATCCCCTTCATTTCCTCGGTGATGCGCGAAGTCTTCCTGACCGTGCCGACCCGGCTCAAGGAATCGGCCTACGCGCTGGGCTCGACCAAATGGGAAGTGAGCTGGGACATCGTCCTGCCGTACACGCGCTCGGCGGTGATCGGCGGCGTGTTCCTCGGCCTGGGCCGCGCGCTCGGCGAGACCATGGCGGTCGCCTTCGTGATCGGCAACGCGGTGCAGTTCACCCCGTCGCTGATCGATCCGAGCACGACCATCGCCGCGCTGATCGCGAACGACTTCGGCGAAGCCTCGGAAACCTATCGCTCGGCGCTGGTGCTGCTCGGCTTCGTGCTGTTCATCGTCACCTTCGTGGTGCTGGCCGCCGCTCGCCTGATGTTGATGCAACTGTCCCGCAAGGAGGGCAACTGATGGCCACCGCCTTCGCCACCGATGCCCGCGGCCGGGCCGCGGACAAGCTGTATCGCCGCCGCCGCGTCGTCAACGTCATCGCCCTCACCCTGGCCTGCGCGGCCGCGGTGTTCGGCCTGGCGTTCCTGGGCTGGATCCTGTGGACGCTGCTGGTCAAGGGACTGGGCGGCGTGAACCTGGACTTGTTCATCCGCGACCAGCCGCCGCCGATGGAAGCCGGCGGCCTGCGCAACGCCATCTTCGGCAGCATCGCCATGTGCACGATGGGCCTGCTGATCGGCACCCCGCTCGGCATCGCCGCCGGCACCTGGCTCGCCGAATACGGCAACAAGCGCAAGTTCGGCACCGTGGTGCGTTTCGTCAACGACATCCTGCTGTCGGCGCCGTCGATCGTGCTGGGCCTGTTCGTGTACGCGGTGTTCGTCGCCAAGCCGACTCCGGACAGCAACGCGCTGTTGGGCTTCTCGGCGCTGTCGGGCGCGATCGCGCTGGCCTTCATCGTGTTGCCGGTGGTGGTGCGCACCACCGACGAAATGCTGCGGCTGGTGCCGGGGCAGATGCGCGAAGCGGCGCTGTCGCTGGGCGTGCCGCAATGGAAGGTGATCGTGCAGGTGCTGTACAAGTCGGCGCTGCCGGGCATCGTCACCGGCGTGCTGCTGGCGCTGGCGCGAATCTCCGGCGAAACCGCGCCGCTGCTGTTCACCGCCTTCGGCAATTCGTTCTGGACCGTGGATGTGACCGGGCCGATGGCCGCGGTCTCGATCGTGATGTTCAACTTCGCCGGCAAGGGCTACGAGAACTGGGAACACATCGCCTGGGCCGGCGCCCTGGTCCTGACCGCGTTCGTGCTGCTGGTCAGCCTGGTCGCCCGCGCGCTTCTACTGCGAAACAAAATCAGCCATGACTGACCTGTCAACCGTCAACACCGAGCGAACCCCGGCCATGAAAGACGCACGTCTCACCGTCGCCGCTCCCGACCGCGACGCGGTCGTCGGCGCCAATCCGGTCAAGCTCGCCGCGCGCGGCCTGGACTTCTATTACGACAAGTTCCACGCCCTCAAGTCGATCAACCTGGAAATCCCGGAGAAGCAGGTCACCGCGCTGATCGGGCCGTCGGGTTGCGGCAAGTCCACCCTGCTGCGCATCTTCAACCGCATCTACGCGCTGTATCCCAAGCTGGAAGCGCGCGGCGAAGTGGTGCTGGACGGCGAGAACATCCTCGACCCGAAGTACCCGATGAACCGCCTGCGCAGCAAGGTCGGCATGGTGTTCCAAAAGCCGGTGCCGTTCCCGATGACCATCTTCGAGAACGTGGCCTACGGCATCCGCCATCATGAGAAGCTGTCGAAGTCGGAAATGAACGACCGCGTCGAGCACGCGCTGCGCCAGGGCGCGCTGTGGGACGAGGTCAAGGACAAGCTGAGCCAGAGCGCGCTGGGCCTGTCCGGCGGCCAGCAGCAGCGTTTGTGCATCGCCCGCGCGGTGGCGCTCAAGCCCTCGGTGCTGCTGCTGGACGAACCGACCTCGGCGCTGGACCCGATCTCCACCAGCCGCATCGAGCAACTGGTCGAAGAGCTCAAGAAGGACTACACGATCGCGATCGTGACCCACAACATGCAGCAGGCCGCGCGTGTGTCCGATTTCACCGCCTTCATGTACCTGGGCGACCTGATCGAGCACGGCCCGACCGAACAGATTTTCTCCAAACCGACCAAGCAGCAGACCGAGGATTACATTACGGGGCGCTTTGGTTGATTCAACGGGAATCGGGAATGGGGAATCGGGAATCGTTAAAAGCGAAAAGCCCGCCCCGTCCCGCCGTTGACCCTGCCGTTGCCTTTCCGATTCCCGATTCCCGATTCCCGTTCCCAGATTCCCGTTCCCCTACTCCCTATTTCCGGCGGTACCGCCATGAGCACCCACATGCACGACCACATCGTCAAGAGCTACGACGACGAGCAGCGCCGCCTGCTCGACGAAACCCTGCGCATGGGCGAGATGGCCGCGTCCCAGCTCGAATCCGCGCTCGACGTGGTCCAGCGCCGCGACGACAAGGCCGCCGAGCGCATCATCGCCAACGATGAGGCCATCGACGCGCTGGAGCAGGAAATCAGCCACGACGTCATGAAGCTGGCCCTGCGCGGGCCGATGGCGCGGGATCTGCGCGAGATCCTGGCCGCGATTCGCATCGCCGCCGACATCGAGCGCGTCGGCGACTACGCCGCCAACGTCGCCAAGCGCTCCACCGCGCTGAACCTGTCGCCGCCGCTGCCGCACGTGGCCGGGCTGCACGCGCTGGGCACGCTGGCGGTCAAGCAGCTGCGCGACGTGTTGTCGGCCTATCGCGACAACGACATCGAGCTGGCTCAGCGCGTGCGCGAGCGCGATGCCGAGATCGACACCGCCTACACCGGCCTGTTCCGCGAACTGCTCACCTACATGATGGAAGACGCGCGCAGCATCACCGCCTGCACCCATCTGCTGTTCATGGCCAAGAACATCGAGCGGGTCGGCGACCACGCCACCAACATCGCCGAGAACGTCTGGTTCCTGGTCAAGGGCGAAGAACTGCTGCCGCCGCGCGAGAAGCGCGACGACACCAACACCACCGGCGCGATCTGATCCGCCCAGCGCCCGCGGCCATCGCGGGCGCATTCATCGGCGCCGCCGTCGCGCATCGCGGCGCACGTTGCACTGCAGCAAGCTTCGGCGAGCGCCCGCTCGCCCCATCCCTCGCCGTATCCCGCGCGCCGCATCGCCGCCCCGGCGGCCGTCGCGCGCGCCGATCCGGTCGCGGCCAAGTCCTTGCTGCGCAAGGGCTGCAAACGGTTACATGCCGATCTCGATGAACCCGTTCTAAACGCGGCTGTCACCTCGACGCGATTCCGCGAATCCGATCGCGTCCTACCCAACTCTTGGTACGTACACGCGACACCGCGTCGCAGTGTATTTTTACTGGACTGGGAGGAGACCCGGATGACGGTATTGATGGCTAACGGAGATTTGGCCGCCGCCCGCTCGGGCGACCCGGCCGCTTTGGAGCGGGTGCTGATCCACTCGCGCCAGGATCTGCGCCGTTACGCCGAGTACCACTGCGTCATCAACGACATCGAGGACGCGGTGCAGGAAAGCCTGATCACGATCTCGCGCAAGCTGCGCGACCTGCGCGTGCTCGAGTGCTTCGTCTCCTGGACCTTCCGCATCGTCAAGCGCGAATGCAATCGCTTCAAGCGCGGCCGGCGCATGCTCAGCGGCGAGATGATCACCGAGGACATCCTGCCGGTCGTCACGCCCGAGCCGGCCGAATGGCGCCATGATGTCGCCGCGGCATTGGAATCGTTACCCGTGCACTATCGCCAGATCATTCTCCTGCGCGATCTTGAAGGCCTGAGCATCGCCGAGATCGGCGACCGGCTGGGCACCACCCGCGAAGCGGTGAAGTCGCGCCTGCACCGGGCCCGCGCGCTGGCGCGCGAGTATCTGGATGCCTGACTGCATCCACGCCGCGATCGCCCCCGTATCCATTCGCACCGACATTCGCCATACCCCACCGCAACAAACCCGCTGCACGCAACACCCGCACCATGTGGCTGCTCACGATTCGCCCTGGCAACAATGCAAGACCGCTTTACATGCGGCCCCGGCACTCCGGGCCGTCAATCCAACGGCGGGACACCCGCCCTCATCGCCACACAGGAGTCATCCATGTCCAAGCAAATCAAGAAGCCCCTCGCCCTCGCTCTCGGCGCCACCCTCATCGGTGGTCTGAGCCTGTCGGCTTCCGCGTTCGCGATGAGCGATCTGTCGCAGGGTTACCTGCTCGGCGCCCAGCAGGCTCCGCCGGCCGCCGAGAAGGCCGCCGACGCCAAGGCCGCCGCCGACACCACCAAGCACGCCGAAGGCAGCTGCGGCGCCGACAAGAAGGCCGGTAAGGAAGGCAGCTGCGGCGCCGACAAGAAAGCCGGCAAGGAAGGCAGCTGTGGCGCCGACAAGAAGGCCGGCAAGGAAGGCAGCTGCGGCGCCGACAAGAAGCACGCCGAAGGCAAATGCGGCGAAGGCAAGTGCGGCGCCGACAAGAAGGCGGGCGCTGCCAAGGCCGTGAAGACCGGCGAAGGCGCCGCCAAGAAGGTCGGTGAAGGCAAGTGCGGCGAAGGCAAGTGCGGCGGTTCGATCTGATCGCGCAGCACGACTGACGATGGACGGCATGCATCCACTGTCTTCGGATGCCGTCGGCCTCGGCCTGCGGCGGGCCCTGCTGGGCCCGCTGCAGTCCGCGCCGTTCGGCGCCGGCGCGCGCCGGGATTTCGACTTCCTGGAATGCGCTCCGGAAAACTGGATCGGCATCGGCGGCGTCTACGGCGAAGCGCTGCGCGAGTTGTCCTCGCGTTATCCGCTGGTCTGCCACGGCCTGTCGCTGTCGCTGGGCGGCACCGCGCCGCTGGACGAAACCTTCCTCGCCCGGGTGCGCCGTTTTCTCGACGAACACCATGTCGCCCGCTACAGCGAACATCTGAGCTACTGCAGCGACGACGGCCATCTGTACGACCTGCTGCCGATTCCGTTCACGGAAGAAGCCGTGCACCACGTCGCCGCGCGCATCCGCCGCACCCAGGACATCGTCGGCCGCCGCATCGCGGTGGAGAACGCCTCCTACTACGCCGCGCCGCACCAGGAAATGAGCGAAATCGAGTTCACCCGCGCGATCTTGACGGAGGCCGACTGCGATCTGCTGCTGGACGTCAACAACGTCTACGTCAACTCGATCAATCACCGCTACGACGCACGCGAATTCATCCGCGCGATGCCGCACGAACGCATCGCCTACATCCACGTGGCCGGGCACTACGATGAAGCCGACGATCTGAAAGTCGACACCCACGGCGCGCCGGTCAAGAACGAGGTCTGGTCGCTGCTCGGCGACGCTTACCGCATGTTCGGCGCGCGCCCGACGCTGCTGGAGCGCGACTTCAATTTCCCGCCGTACCAGGAACTGGTCGATGAGCTGGACATCGTGCGTCGCGTGCTGAGCGAATCCGCCCACGCCGCCGCGCCCGAACGCGACGCCGCGCGCCGCGCCCAGCGCGCCTGAGCCATGAACGACGCCCCCTCGCGCCTGCGTGCGCAACAGTTCGAACTCACCCGCCATCTGCGCGATCCCAGCGCCAGCCCGGCGCCCGCCGGCCTGGAAGACCGGCGCCTGGGCATCTACCGCGATCTGCTGTTCAACAATATCGAAGGCCTGCTGTCGGGCAATTTCCCGGTCATCCGCAAGCTGCTCGGCGAACAGCGCTGGGAGCGGTTGGTGCGCGATTTCTATCGCGACTACCGCTGCCACACGCCGTTGTTCGCCGAAATCGCGCGCGAATTCCTGCGTTATCTGCAGGAACTCGAAGCCGTCGGCGCAGCGCTGCCGGCGCCGTTCCTGCCCGAGCTGGCGCACTACGAATGGGTGGAGCTGGCGCTGCAACTCAGCGACGCGCAGGCGCCGCGCGACGATGCCGACATCGGCGACGACGAACTGCTCGCGCACGCGCCGCAGTTGTCGCCGCTGGCCTGGCCGCTGGCCTACGCCTGGCCGGTGCACCGGCTGGGCCCGGATTTCCAGCCCGCGGCGCCGCCGCCCGCGCCCACCCTGGTGTTGCTGCGCCGCGAAGCCGACGGCGAGGTGCGTTTCTCCGAACTCAGTCCGCTGGCTTATCGGCTGGTCGAACGCATCGGCGAATCGCCGCGCTTGTCCGCGCGCGAGCAACTGCAGGCGCTGGCGCAGGAAGCCGGCAGCGACGACGTCGCCGCCTTCCTCGAACTCGGCCAGGGCCTGCTGCGGCAGATGCGCGCCAGCGCCGTGATCTTTTTTTCCCGCGCGGCGAATCCTTCCGCCTGATCGCGGACTCTTAGTCAGAGCAAGCGCCGGCGTTTCCGGCGCGGTTCTGTACGGAGTCCAGCATGGCCGTTGCCTGTGTCCCCTTCTTCGGCGCCCTGCGCGATCGCCTCGACGGCGTCGGGGCCTGGCTCGCTCCCTTGGGCCTGCGCGCGGTGCTGGCTTGGGAGTTCTATGAATCCGGGCGCGAAAAACTGCGGGGCGAGAACTGGTTCGGCGCGATCATGTCGGACTTCCCGTTTCCCTTCGACCGCGTGCCCGCCGGCCTGAGCTGGAGCATGGCCACCTGGTTCGAATTGCTCGGCGGCCTCGCCCTGCTGCTCGGACTGGCCACGCGCGCGGTCGCCGCCTCGTTGTTCGTGCTGACCGTGGTGGCGATTGCGGCGGTGCACTGGCCGCGCGACTGGATGGGCCTGAGCCAACTCGCGCAAGGCTATGCGATCAGCGACGACGGCGCCGGCAACTACAAACTGCCGCTGCTGTTCCTGGTGATGCTGTGGCCGCTGATCCTGGGCGGCGCCGGCCGCCTGAGCCTGGACGCGGCGCTGGCGCGCGCGTTGCCGGCGGCGTCGGCGCGCAACGATCTGCTTGGCTGGGGTCTGGTCCTGCTGCCGTTCGGCGGGGTCGTGGCGATGCTGCTGCCGGTGCCGGGCCTGACCCTGGCCGGGCTCGGCGCAGCGGCGCTGCTGATCGCGGCGCGGTCGCGCACCAGCCGTTTGCGCCTGCCCCACATCGAAGCACAGGCCGCGGGCGAGCGCCGTCGCTGACCTGCGCGCCGGTTCATGGCGGTCGCGGCGGCCGCGCGGACGAAGCCCGCGCGACAACCTGCTAGGCTTTCGCGATGACCGAAACCGGCCCCCTTCAGACCGCGACCGCCGCGGCGCCCTTCCCCACCACCCTCGCCAACCGTTTCCGCGGCTACCTGCCGGTCGTGGTCGACGTGGAAACCGGCGGCTTCGACTGGAACAAGCACGCGCTGCTGGAAATCGCCGTGCAACCGCTGGAACTGGACGCGCAGGGCCGGATCGTGCCCGGCGAGATCGCCAGCGCCCATGTCGTCCCCGCCGCAGGCATGCAGATCGACCCCAAGTCGCTGGAAATCACCGGCATCGACATCGATCACCCGTTCCGCGACGCCAAGCCCGAGCGCCAGGCGCTGGAAGCGGTGTTCGCGCCGGTGCGCGACGCGGTCAAGCGCCACGGCTGCCAGCGCGCGATCCTGGTCGGCCACAACGCCCATTTCGATCTCAACTTCCTCAACGCCGCGGTCGCCCGCAGCGGCCACAAGCGCAACCCGTTCCACCCCTTCAGCGTGTTCGATACCGTGACCCTGGCCGGCGTCGCCTACGGCCAGACCGTGCTCGCCCGCGCCGTGCAGGCCGCCGGGCTGGACTGGAACGCACAGGAAGCGCATTCGGCGGTGTACGACACTCAGCGCACGGCTGAGTTGTTCTGCAAGATCGTCAATGCGTGGCCGCGGGGCTGATCGGCGCGCCGATCGATCTGCCGGCCTGGACAGGGAACGTCGCATGCCTTCCGCCCAGCCAACCTATCGGTGGATTCCCGGCCACGGCCCGGACCCGGAGGCGCTGCAACGCCTGCGCGAACGCGCGCCGATGCCGAAAGAGCCGATGGGCGAAGCCTGGTTCATGGGCGGCGAGCGACAGATGTATACCGGCCTGATGCAGCCCGATCCGCGGTCCTGGTCCAAGCGCGAACTGGAAAACGCGCTGGAGGCGCTGACATCCGGCCCGCATTCTTTCGGTCACAGCGACGAATGGAGCCGATGGTTCGACTTCCTGCTGCCGCGCGCATTGCAGCGCGACGACGATAGCGAGTTGTACCCGCTGTTGGTCAGCGCGTTGTTCGTGCATTGCCTGGACCCGGCCTTGCCCGGGCGCGATCCGGGTTTCCGTCGCGACCTGCTCGACACCCTGGGCCGCAGGCTGATGGCACCGTCGTGCTGGGACCACGGCCGCGCAGGCGGCAGCGACGGCTTGCTGCGGCCACTGGGCGGCGGCTTCTACGCGATCGCCGCGGACGGCGCGATCGCCGCGGCATGCTGCCTGGTGCTGCGATATCTGGATGCGGATTCGATCGACGGCTGGATCGAATCGGTGCTGGCGATCGACGATCCGGCGTGGCGTTGCGCGTTCGTGGTCTGGCTCGCCGGCGCAGCCGTGCTGATGTTCGACGGCGCACAGCCGGCAAGCATGGGCAACCCGCTTTATCTCGGCATCGGCTGGGACGGACATTGGCTGCTGGACGGCAGTATTCCCGCGCGCAGCCTCGACCCGGACGCGGCGCAGTTCGCGTTCTTCCATCCAGCGCAGGTCTCGGCGCTGTGCGCTTCGCTCAAGCGCCGTCTCGATCTGAGCACAATGCTGGTCTGGGGCGAACAACTGGCGGCGTTGTCGATCCCCGAGTGCGATCGCACGACCACCTTGTGGCAGTACGAAACCGCCGTGGTGCAGGTGCTCGATCGCTACGGCTTGAGCTGAATCGCTCAGCGCCGCACTGCCGAGGCGTGTTTCGCCACTGCAACATCGCGATCTGGCCTTCCCGGCAAAGCGTGCGCGTTCAATGAGACATCGAGCGGCATCGCGCCGCCTCGCCCGGTCCCTGCGCGGCGCGCGCGGGCCGTGGATCATGGACGGGAGGACAGGATGTTCGCTTTCGACGACGAGCAATTTCTCGACGGTTACCGCCGCCGTTTCGGCCCGCTGAACGATCAGCTGGCGCAGGCGCTGCGCTTTCTGATCGGGCGCATCGAGCAGGACGCGAGCTTCACGCAGAACCCGGTGCATCGCAATCAGATCGCCTATTGCCTGGCGACGTTCAAATGGGAGACCGCGCATACGCTGCGGCCGATCGACGAGTTCGGCGACGACGCGCGCTTCAACCGTCTGTACGGCCCGGACACGCGCGTGGGCAAGATGCTCGGCAACACCAAGGCCGGCGACGGCGCGCGCTTCCACGGCCGCGGCTACGTGCAACTGACCGGCCGCGCCAATTACGACCGCGCCGGCAAGCTGCTGGGCATCGATCTGCTCGGCAAGCCCGAAGACGCGAAAAAGCCCGAAGTCGCCTACGCGATCGCGCTGGAAGGCATGAAGAAAGGCTGGTTCACCGGCAAGAAACTGGACAACTACTTCAAGTCCGGACAATTGCCGAACTACGAAGAAGCCAGGCGCATCATCAACGGCCAGGACAAGGCGCAGACCATCGCCGACATCGCCCGCCGCTTCGACGAGTTGCTCTTGAACGCCCACCAGCACTAGCGCCCCTCAAAAAGCCATTCCCCCCTTTGAAAAAGGGGGGTTAGGGGGATTCGCTTTTGCTTGCCGCCCAGGACAAAGCAGCAAAACCTCAAGCCAGCTTCAAGCCAACCAGACCGGCGACGATCAACAACACGCTGACGATGCGCAAGGCATTGGCCGGTTCGTTGAACAGCACCATGCCGAGAATCACAGTGCCGACCGCGCCGACGCCGACCCACACCGCATACGCGGTGCCGACCGGCAGCGACTTCATCGCCACGCCGAGCAGCCCCAGGCTGACGATCATCGCAGCGATGGTGCCGACCGACGGCCACAGTTTGCTGAACCCTTCCGTGTATTTCAGACCGATCGCCCAACCCACTTCGAACAGGCCGGCGAATACGAGCAAGACCCAAGGCATGACAGTGCTCCCATGACGATGGGGCCGTCCCCGGATGAACATCGCGCGATGTACGGATAAGGCCGCGTGGCTGCGCGGAACCGGGTCGTCCCGGTTCGCGGCGAATTATATCGGCGCGGTCGGGCAATGGGCGGCGATGCGGTCGGTGGGGTCAGCGGGGGGTTACATAGCGCGGTGGCGCTTGTGGGAGGGGCTTCAGCCCCGATGCTTTTCGATCCGCCGCGGTGATGCTTCCCGATAACTGATCGAAAAGCATCGGGGCTGAAGCCCCTCCTACAAAAGACTTCACGCATCAACCGCGCTGGCGCACCGCTTCGAACAAGGTCACGCCCGAAGCCACCGACACATTGAGGCTTTCCACGCCGCCGGCCGCGTTGCCGCCGGGCATCGGAATCTTGACCAGCTGATCGCAGTTCTCGCGCGTCAGGCGACGCAGACCGTCGGCTTCGCCGCCCAGCGCCAGGGCGACATTGCCGCGCAGGTCGATCGAATACAACGAAGCCTCGGCCTCGCCGGCCAGGCCGTAGATCCACACGCCGAGCTGCTGCAGATCGCGCATCGCCCGCGCCAGATTCGTCACCGGGATCACCGGGATGCTGTCGGCGGCGCCGGCCGAGGTCTTGCGCACGGTGGCGTTGACCTGCACCGACTTGTCCTTCGGGATGATCACCGCGGTGGCGCTGGCGGCCGCGGCGCTGCGCAGGCAGGCGCCGAGGTTGTGCGGGTCCTGGACGCCGTCGAGGATCAGGATCAGCGCCTTGCCCTGCGCCGCTTCGACCAGCGCTTCAAGCTCGTTCTCGTTCCAGGTCTTGGCCGCGGCGTAGCGCGCGACCACGCCCTGATGGCGCAAATTGCCGACCACGCCTTCCAGCGCACTGGTCGCGACCCGGCGCACGTCGATATCGGCGCGGCGCGCGGCGGTCTCGATCTCGGTCAGGCGCGGGTTCTTGGCGCCGGCTTCGATCAGCACCTCGCGCACGTTGGCGGCGTCGTGCTCGATCGAGGCGGAGACGGCGTTGATGCCGGCGATCCATTGTTTCTGGCTCATGGGGATTCCGTGGGGCTGTCGTGGCCGGGCCGCGGCGGGCGCCGGGGCGCGGCCCGGGCGGCGGGGCTTGGGGGAGCGATTCTAAGCTACCCGCGGGTTTTCGGCTTTTTTGCTGTCCCGTCACCAATCACCCGCCTCCTCGCCCGATCAGTTCCCCCCTTTGAAAAAGGGTGAAGGGCCGCGCTTGCGAACCGCAGGATCGCGCGGCACTGAACGCCCACAGGCTATGCCTGTGGGCCGGAGGGCCAGGGGGATTTGCTTTTGCCGGCCGAGGCCCGGAAGCCGCCAAAGCAAAAGCAAAGGGGCTGTCCTAGATAAGGATTCGATCTAGGATGAGAAATGGCGATAAGTCGTTGTCGGATAAGCAAAAAAGACCAGTTCA
>NZ_JAGGRI010000052.1 GCF_018612875.1 Lysobacter sp. ISL-50
AAACGCTAAACGCTTCCGCCATAGAGCGGCGGGTCACTTTCTTTGTCCAAAGCCACAAAGAAAGTAACCAAAGAAAGGGCTTTAGCTGTTTCGAGTCAAAAGCCACGAGTGCGGTGCCTGCGCAGGCAGGTCCCACATTGGGCATCCTGCCCAAGGTGGCACCCGGCGCACGTCCATGTGCGCCGCCCTTCGGGTGTCCTTCGGTCTCGCGAGTTACCAGCGGCGCCGGGCCACAGCCAAGCCCAAGCAAAGACAACGGCAACGGCATCAGCTGGAAGCAAGCCAAAGCGAAGCACGGCAAGGCAAGGCAAAGAAGAGCTGAGCAAGCGAAGACGCGATCGCAACGCCTACCCTCACCCCTCCCCCAACCACTCCACCACCCGCCCCGCATCGAACGGCCAATCCAACTCCACCCCACGCCCCTCATCGCGCAACACCGGCACCCGCTCGCCATAACGCGCCTCCAACACCGCGTCCTCATCGATGAAGACGCTCTCGAACTCCGGCGCCCGCGCCCGCGCCAATACCTCCAGCGCCAAGTCGCACAGATGACAATCGTCGCGTTGGAACAAAGTCAGCACAGTCCGGCCTTCATCGTTGGGTCGCGGTCAATTCGCCGCGGTATGGCGGGAAAATCCGAAAACAGCGCGGCCGGGCCGTGAAAGCCGCAGCACTCGCCGCAACGGCGCGCGCGTAGAATAAGCGCCCTACCGCCCTCGCGGCGCGGACGCCCCGTCTGCCCGCGCGGATCGCCAGCAACGTCCGACCCCTATCGTTGGAGCAGCAAGCCCGTGGCAGTCAGCAGTTTCGACCTGTTCAAGATCGGCATCGGCCCGAGTTCCTCGCACACCGTCGGCCCGATGCGCGCCGCCGCGCGCTTCATCGAACGCTGGCTCATCGAAGGCTGCAACGCCGACGATGCCGCCTCGCTCGGCAAGGACCTCGCCCGCACCGCGCGCGTGCGCGCGGAAGTGTTCGGCTCGCTGGCGCTGACCGGCCGCGGCCACGGCACCGACAAAGCGGTGCTGATGGGACTGGAAGGCCATTGGCCGAATCAGATCGACCCGGACATCATCCCCGCCGCGCTCGAACGCATCCGCAAGACCAAGCGCATCAACCTGTTCGGGCGGCATGAGATCGGCTTCGACGAAAAGCACGACCTGATCATGAACAAGCGCCAGAAACTGCCGTTCCACACCAACGGCATGCGCTTCACCGCCTTCGACGCCGACGGCAACGTGATCGCCACGCGCGACTACTACTCCGTCGGTGGCGGCTTCGTGGTCAATCAGGACGAAGCGGCCGAAGATCGCATCGTCGCCGACACTACCGATCAGCCCTACCCGTTCCACTCCGGCGACCAACTGCTCGCCCAGGCCGCGAGCAGCGGCCTGAGCATCGCCGAAATGATGATGGCCAACGAGCGCGTGTGGCGCACCGATGAGCAGATCAACGCCGGCCTGGACGAAATCTGGAACGCGATGCAGGCCTGCGTCGCGCGCGGCATCCGCGAAACCGGCACCCTGCCCGGCGGCCTGCACGTCTCGCGCCGCGCGCCGACCCTGTTCGCCGAGTTGTCGACCAAGCCCGAAGCTGCGATGCGCGATCCGCTGACCGTGCTCGACTGGGTCAACCTCTACGCGCTCGCCGTCAACGAAGAAAACGCCGCCGGCGGCCGCGTGGTCACCGCGCCGACCAACGGCGCGGCCGGCATCATTCCCTCGGTGCTGCACTACTACGATCGCTTCTGCCCCGGCGCCAATCTGCAGGGCGTGCGCAATTTCCTTCTGACCGCCGCCGCGGTCGGCATCCTGTACAAGGAAAACGCCTCGATCAGCGGCGCCGAAGTCGGCTGCCAGGGCGAGGTCGGCGTGGCCTGCTCGATGGCCGCGGCCGGATTGGTCGCCGCGCTCGGCGGCACCACCAGCCAGATCGAGAACGCGGCCGAAATCGGCATGGAACACAACCTGGGCCTGACCTGCGATCCGATCGGCGGGCTGGTGCAGATTCCCTGCATCGAGCGCAACGCGATGGGCGCGGTCAAGGCCATCAACGCCTACCGCATGGCCATGCGCGGCGACGGCAAGCACAAGGTCAGCCTGGACAAGGTCATCAAGACCATGCGCGACACCGGCCGCGACATGCAGGACAAGTACAAGGAAACCTCGCGCGGCGGCCTGGCCGTCAACGTGATCGAGTGCTGATCGCGCGGTGAGCGCATCGTCTGCGCGAAGTCGGCGCGCATCGCGCCGGGGATGCGTTGTGTCGAGATCGAGGCGCCGCATTTTCTGTTGCAGGCCTGTCCCGAGTTGGCCGCGCGGGCAATCGATCGGTGGTGCGAAGAGTGGGCTGAAGAGGCTTGAGTAGGAGGGGCTTTAGCCCCGATGCTTTTCGCTCAAATCGCCCCGCAGTCCGGCCGCATCGGATCGAAAAGCATCGGGGCTGAAGCCCCTCCCACAACAGCAAGCGCACCCTGTGCCAGTGCATTGAAACTCCCTCTCCCGCGACGCGGGAGAGGGCCGGGGTGAGGGCACGCGAAGCCACCCGATACGCCACACCACCCCGCCCGGCGGAAAATTTCACCGCGTATTGCCCCGCAACATGCGCCTACTATTCCGGCAGAGCCAGCCGGAGTCCCCCGTCCATGCCAGCCCGCTTAAGCCGTCGCGACTTCCTCAAATGCAGCGTCGTCGCCGGCATTTCCGTCTACGTCGCCGCGCCCGGCAGCGCCGCGCTCGCCGCGCTGTTCGAAAAACAACGGCTGCGGCCGCTGCCCTGGGACCCGGCCCACGGCCGCGTGCGTTATCGCACCGACGCCACCGCCAAGGTCAGCGGCGAAAAAATCTTCAGCTACGACATGCGTTCGCGCGATCTGCCCGGCTGGCCGCGCGAGCAGGCGCACGCGATGCTGCTGCGCGGCACCTACGCCGACCGGATCTACCAGGGCTTCGATCTGTCCTCGCTGCCGGCCGACCTGCAACCCGATCGCGTCGTCACCGCCGCCGACCTCGCCCGCGACGGCGTCGCCTTTCCGAAGTTCTACGGCGAGGACATGCTGCTACCCGAGGGCAAGATCCCGGCCTACCTCGGCCACGCGGTGGCGCTGCTGATCTGGAACGACTTCGCCCGCTTCCGCGCCGCCAAGAACCGGCTCAAATTCCGTGATGACCTGATCCGCTGGGGCGAGCCCACCGGGCCGCTGGAACGCGCGCCGTGGGCGACGTTCCGCTACGTGCGCGTCGGCGGCGCCGACGCTTTCGCCGACGATGCCTATTCCAGCTACAAGGACACGGTGCTGTTTCCCATCGGCTACAAGAAGCAGAACCCGCAATGGGCGCTCGGCGACGCCGGCGGCAAGATCGACGCGCAAGGCATCGCCCACGGCGATGCGATGGCGGCCGAACTCGACGCGCCCGGCGCGGACAAGCTGGTGATCGAGCGCGAGTATTTCTCGCAATCCATCGACACCGCGGCGATGGAACTCGACAACGCCAACGGTTGGTTCGACGCCGCCACCGCCACCATGCATCTGGTCTGCGCCACCCAGTCGCCGGGCGAGATCGCCCAGGACGCGCCGCTCATGCTCGCCGCGAGCCGCTTCGGCGTGAAACAACTGGTGCTGCATCCTTGCTACACGGTCGGCTACGGCTCGAAGGATCACTACCCGTTTCCGTTCATCGCGATGATGGCGGCCTTGTACGGCGACGGACGCCCGGTGCGTCTGGCCAACGATCGCTACGAGCAATTCCAGTCCAGCCTCAAGCGTCACAGCTTCCGCATGCACTACCGGCTCATGCTCGATCGCGGCAGCGGGCGGTTCGAAGTGTTCCAGGCGCGCATGCTCGGCGACGGCGGCGGACGCATGAATTTCTCGCCGTCGGTGTGTCTGGTCGCGGCGACCGCGGCGCAGTCGATCTATTACTTTCCGCGCAGCGATCTGAGCAGCACCGTGATCGCCTCGCGCGCGCTCGACGCCGGCTCGGCGCGCGGCTACGGCACGCTGCAGAGCATGGGCGCGACCGAGATGCTGATCGACGAGATCGCCGCCGAACTCAAGCTCGATCCGATCGAACTGCGCCTGCGCAACGTGTTCGCGAGCGGGATGAAGAACACCCAGGGCGCGATTCCCGGCGGCGCCCAACGCGCCGACGAAGTGCTGCGCAAGTCGCGCGAGCATCCGCTGTGGACCCAGCGCAACAAGCGCAAGGCCGAGTACGAAGCCGCGCATCCGGGCCGGCGCTACGGCGTGGGTTTCGGCTGCGTGCAGAAGGATTTCGGCACCGGCGGCGAAGCCGCGTTCGCCGAAGTGGCGATCTCGGCGCAGGGCGAAGTGCTGCTGCGGCATATCGGCGTGGAGATGGGCACCGGCATGGCCACCAGCCAGGCGGCGGTGTGCGCGAAGTGGTTGGGGCGTCCGGCCGACGAGGTCCGCACCGGCGAAACGCAATGGCCGGAACTGCCGATGATCGCCACCGACGATCCGTGGCTGATGTCGCAGGCCACGCAGGATTCGCATATCGGCAATCCGCGCTGGACGCCGGCCTACGCCAGCCCCAGTAGCGCCAGCAACTCGGCGTATTTCTTCAGTCACGCCACCCGTGAAGCCTCGCGGCTGTTGTTCACGCAGGGCCTGTGGCCGGCGGCGTTGGCGATCTGGGGCCAGGGCTTCGGCGGCGGCGAACTGTCGCCGATGGCGGTGCGGCGCGAAGACGCGCGCTGGGTCGATGGAAAACTCACGGCCGGCGGGCTGACCCCGCTGCCGCTGCAACGCCTGGTCGCCAAGGCGTACGAACTGGGTTTGGCCACCGGCGCGGTCGTGCATTACCTCAATCGCTGGCAATGGAGCGAAGCCGAATTCCCGCTGGCCGGCGAAGACGCGCGGCTGCCGCTGGACGGCGTGGCGCTGCGCTGGGGCGACGGCAGCGGCAAGGGCATCGGCACGGCGACCGCGAACGGCTACCGCATGATCGAACGCACTCGCGTGCATTACCCGCCGGTGCAGCGCAACAACGCCGGTGTGGTGTACTACAGCGCGATCGGCACGCTGGCCGAAGTCGCGGTGGACACCGCCACCGGCAAGGTCGAATTGCTCGATCATCACTCGGTGCTGGAATGCGGCACGCCGATCGTCGCCGAGTTGGTGTCGAGCCAGTTGCAGGGCGGCCTGGCGATGGGCATCGGCCACGCGCTGCACGAGTTCCTGCCGCTGTACGAAGGCGGCCCGGGCGACGGCGACTGGAACTTCAACCGCTACACCCTGCCGCGCGCGCGCGATGTCGCGGTGTGGCGGCAGAGCGGCGAACTGCTGCCGCCGATTTCCGCGACCGATCCGCCCAAGGGCATGGCCGAGGTGGCGATGATTCCGATCGTGCCGGCGATCGTCAACGCGATCGCGCACGCCACCGGCCACCGGTTCCGCGAACTGCCGGTCACGCCCGACAAGATATTGGCCGCCTACGCGGCGGCCGATACCGACGCCGGGCAAAACGCCGCCGCGCACCGGCAGGAGAGCGCCGCATGAGCACGTCCAGCCTGCGCCTGATTCCGCTGTCGCTGAGCGTCAACGGCCGCGAGCATGGCCCCATCGACGTGCCCGACGACATGATGCTGGTCGATGTCCTGCACGAATACCTGGGCCTCACCGGCACCCGCTTCGGCTGCGGCCAGGGCGTGTGCCGCGCCTGCACGGTCATCGTTGATGACGAGCAGGGGCCGCGCGAGGTGCGCAGTTGCATCACCGGCGCGCACTACTTCAACGGCAAGCGCATCCGCACCGTCGAAGGCCACGCCAAGCGCGACGACAGCGGCGCCATCGTCGAACTCTCGCCGGTACAGCAGGCGTTCCTGGATCACTTCAGTTTCCAGTGCGGCTACTGCACGCCGGGCTTCGTCAATGCCGCGACCGTATTGCTGGAACAGCTGAGCCGCAAGAAAGCCCAACGCTACACCCGCGAGCAAGTGCGCGAGCTGATCACCGAAGCCTTGAATCCGCATCTGTGCCGCTGCACCGGCTATGTCCGCTACTACCAGGCGGTGGAAGCACTGGTGCTGGCGCAGGTGCCTCTGGACGAGGAGGCGCCGCGATGAGCAAGCGACGCTGGAAACGCCGGATTGCGTGGCTGGCGCTGATCGTGCTGGCGTGGCTGCTGATCGATTGGCTGATCGCGCGCTGGTATCAGCGCGGTCCGGCGCTGCAGGTGCAGGCTGCGCCGGAGCTGATCGAGCGCGGCCGCTATCTGGCCGCCGCCGCCGATTGCGCGGCCTGCCACACCGCCGAGGGCGGCGCGCCGTTCGCCGGCGGCGTACCGCTGGCCTCGCCGTTCGGCACCATCCACGGCACCAACATCACTCCCGACGCCGACACCGGCATCGGCCGTTACGACGCCGACGCGTTCTTCCACGCGATCACCCGCGGCGAAGCGCGCGACGGCCATCAGCTGTATCCGGCGATGCCTTACGTCTCCTACAAGACCATCGCGCGCGAAGACAGCGACGCGATCTACGCCTACCTGATGACGCGGCCGGCGGTGAAGCAGCCCAACCGCGCCAACGGCGTCGGCTTTCCGTTCAACATCCGCACCGGCATCCATGCCTGGAACGGGTTGTTCGCCGGCGCCACGGCGAAACCGGCGTCGCAGGGGCAGTCGGCTGCGTGGAAACGCGGCGAGTATCTGGTCGAAACCCTGGGCCATTGCGGCGAATGCCACAGCCCGCGCGGTTGGCTCGGACAAGTCGATCGCGCCGCGCCGCTCAGCGGCAACGACGCGCTGGGGCGCTTCGCCGCGCCCGCGCTGACGCCGCAGGCGCTGGCCGCGCGCGGCTGGGATCGCAATGGGCTGCGCGAATATCTGGCCAGCGGCGTCGCCGCGCATGCGGTCGCGTCCGACGAGATGCTCAAGGTCGTGAATCTGTCCACCAGTCGTCTCAATGCCAACGATCTGGACGCGATCACCACCTACCTCACCGGCGATCAACCGCCGGCGCCGGTCGCGACGCCGGTGCTGGCCGCGGCCGTCGCCACGCCGGCGCGCGATCGCTACCTCGCGCTGTGCGCCGGCTGCCACGGCCGCGACGGCGCGGGCGTGCCGCATGTGGCGCCGGCCTTGCTCGGCAACAGCAGCCTGCGCGATGGCGATGCGCACAACCTGATCGTCGCCATCCTCGACGGCCTGCCTGAGCACGATCTGCCCGGGCTGGAGCGCATGCAGGAGATGCCTGGGTTCGCCGATCAACTCGACGACGCGCAGGTCGCGGAACTGGCGCAGTGGTTGCGCACGCGGTACGGCGGGCAGGCAGGCGCGGTGACGGCGAAGCAGGTGCGCGGGCTGCGTGAGGACGGGGCGGATCGGCATTGAGTGCGGTTGCGGCTGCCGGAGAAGTGGCTTTTGCTCTTGTGGGAGGCTTTTGCTCTTGTGGGAGGGGCTTCAGCCCCGATGCTTTCCGCTCCGATGCGGTGATCTGAAACAAAAGCGTCGGGGCTGAAGCCCCTCCTACAAAAGTGCTTTCCGCTCCGATGCGGTGATCTGAGAGAAAAGCATCGGGGCTGAAGCCCCTCCTACAAAGGTGCTTTCTGCTCCGATGCGGTGATCTGAAAGGAAAGCATCGGGGCTGAAGCCCCTCCTACAAAAATGCTTTCCGCTCCTATGCGGTGATCTGAAACAAAAGCATCGGGGCTGAAGCCCCTCCTACAAAAGCGCGGAGTGGCTAGGATGCGAGTACCCCGCCGAGTGGATGCATCCGATGCGCATGTCCCTTTCCGCCCTGCTCCCCGCTTTGTTCGCGCTGTCGACGCACGCCGCCGATCCGGCGCCGGCCATGTACGGCCCCGAGCTGGAAGGCTTCGACTACCCCTACCCGGTCCAGCACTACGCCTTCCAATCCCAAGGCGAGAAAGTGCGGATGGCATACCTGGACGTGCGCCCGGCCCAGGCCAACGGCCGCACCGTGGTGGTGCTGCACGGCAAGAATTTCTGCGCCGCGACCTGGGAAACCTCGATCGCGGCCTTGGCGCAGGCCGGTTACCGGGTGATCGCGCCGGATCAGATCGGTTTCTGCAAATCCAGCAAGCCGGCGCATCACCAGTACAGCCTGCATGAGCTGGCCGCGAACACCCACGCGCTGCTGGAATCGATCGGCATCGACCGCGCGGCGATCGTCGGCCATTCCATGGGCGGCATGCTCGCCGCGCGCTATGCGTTGATGTATCCGCAGGCCAGCGAGCGCCTGCTGCTGGTCAATCCGATCGGACTGGAAGACTGGAAAGCGCTCGGCGTGCCGTGGCGCAGCGTCGACGGCAACTACGCGCGCGAGCTCAAGACCACGGCGGCGACGATCAAGCAGTATCAGCAGACCGTGTACTACGGCGGCCAATGGAAACCCGAGTATCAGCGCTGGGTGGACATGCTCGCCGGCCTTTACGCCGGCCCCGGCCGCGAACGCGTCGCCTGGAATCAGGCGCTGAGTTCGGACATGGTGTTCACCCAGCCGGTGGTGCACGAACTCCCCAACCTGCGCGTGCCGACCACCTTGTTCATCGGCCAGCGCGACCGCACCGCGATCAATCGCGATCTGGCCTCCGATGAGCTCAAGGCCAGGCTGGGCCTGTATCCGCGACTCGGCCGCGCCGCCGCGCGCGCGATTCCGGGCGCGACGTTGATCGAGTTCGAAGACCTCGGTCATTCGCCGCAGGTCGAGGCGCCGCAGCGCTTCAATGCCGCCTTGCTGGATCGCCTCAACGCGGGTCGCTGACCGCTTCGCACCCGGCTCGCGCCGACCGCCTCGCCCCGCCATCGGCCGCCATGCGGCCGTCCAGCCGCACGCCTGTGCACACACTTGTCTTTAGGACATTGAATTGTCCGTTTCAAGGCAAATAGCCACGCGCGGGCACGTTGCGGCGCAGCAAAGCCGGGCACTCACGACACACGTTGTCAGGGGTTCCGCGCAGCGTTTTGTGAACCACAGCGCAAAGAAGGACACAGAAAGTTGACAACGTTGTCAGCGAATTCCAGCTTGCGTTCGCAACCCGCGGACCAGCCGAAGCAGCAAGGGAGATGACTCGGCACGACGCGGCGCAGGTCGCGCCCCGGTTCGCAGCAATCACACGGCAAGGCAACAACGCACGGACCGGTTATCGCCCGGTCGCGCCGTTCCCACGGCAGTGCGCGGCAGCACGGCATCACCGACGGCGGCCGGTCCGCCGATCACTCGAGGAGGCATCAGCCTCCCATGCACGGCGGAAGGAGTTCGAAGGCCTTCCTTCAACACGGGCGGGAAACGCTGCTGGCCGGTCATGGCCGGCGAAATCTTGGCTATGCACGGGAGAGAGGAAGCACCATGAGATACGCACGGTCCGCCAATCTGCTACTGCTGTCGGGCATGCTCGCCGCGTCGTCGTTTTCGACGGCGTTCGCGCAGGCTGCCTGCAACGGCGTTCCCGCCTGGAACGCTTCGACCATCTACAACGCCGGCGACAAGCTGACGTACCAGAGCCATCTGTATCAGGCCAACATCCAGATCTGGAACACGCCGCCGACGCATTGCCCCAGTTGCAACTACTACGCCGACCTGGGCGTGTGCGGCACCGGCCCGGGCAATCAGTCGCCGACCGTGTCGCTGACCGCGCCGACCAATGGCGCTACCTACAGCACCGGCGCCAACATCGCGGTCAGCGCCAACGCCGCCGACAGCGACGGCAGCATCGCCAGCGTCGAATTCTTCCGCGGCACGACCTCGCTCGGCGTCGACACCAGCTCGCCCTACGGCGTCACCTGGAACAACGCCACCGCCGGCAGCCACCGCTTCACCGCGGTGGCCAAGGACAACCAGAACGCGGCCACGACATCTTCCGCGGTCAGCATCACCGTCAGCGGCGGCTCCTCCGACACCACGCCGCCGAGCGTGCCCGGCGGTCTGGCTTCGCCCTCGCAGACCTCCAACAGCGTCTCGCTGACCTGGAACGCCTCCACCGACAACAGCGGCGGCAGCGGCGTGGCCGGATACGACGTCTATCGCAGCGGCAGCGTGGTCGGTTCGCCGACCAGCAACAGCTACACCGTCAGCGGCCTCAACCCCAGCACCGCCTACAGCTTCACCGTGCGCGCGCGCGACAACGCCGGCAACGCCTCGGCGCAGAGCGGCTCGATCAGCGCGACCACCAAGCCGACCGTTCCGGGCGGCGGCAAGAAGGTGATCGGCTACTTCGCTCAGTGGGGCATCTACGGCCGCAACTACCGCGTCAAGAACATCGACACCAGCGGCTCGGCCAGCAAGCTGACCCACATCAACTACGCCTTCGGCAACGTGCGCAACAACCGCTGCGAAGTCGGCGTGACCGTTCCGTCCGATCCGAACACCGGCGCCGGCGGCGATGCGTTCGCCGATTACACCAAGGCCTTCCAGGCCGGCGAAAGCGTCAGCGGCGCCAGCGACACCTGGGATCAGCCGCTGCGCGGCAGCTGGAACCAGCTCAAGCAGCTCAAGGCCAAGTACCCGAACATCAAGGTGCTGATCTCGCTGGGCGGCTGGACCTGGTCGCGTAACTTCCCCAGCGCAGCGCGCGCGGAAAATCGTCAAGCCTTCGTCGCTTCCTGCGTGGACGCCTACATCAAGGGCAACCTGCCGGTGACCGATGGTGCGGGCGGCGCGGGCGCGGCGGCCGGTGTGTTCGACGGCATCGACATCGATTGGGAATACCCGGTGGTGTGCGGCATCGACTGCCCGGCGGCGGCCCGTCCGGAAGACAATGCCAACTACACCGCGTTGCTGGCCGAGTTCCGCCGTCAGCTCGACGCGGTGCGCCCGGGCCTGTTGCTGACCGTCGCCGTCGGCGCCGGCATCGACAAGATCCGCGTGACCAGTCCCGGTGCGTACCACCAGTACCTGGATTTCATCAACGTGATGACCTACGACTTCCACGGCGGCTGGGACCCGGCGACCAACCATCATTCGGCGCTGTTCGCTTCGCCGAGCGATCCGTCCGCCGGCGACACCAAGCTCTACAACTCCAACGACGCCATCGAGGCGTTCCTGTCGCGCGGCGTGCCGGCTTCGAAGATCAACCTCGGCATCGGCTTCTACGGTCGCGGCTGGACCGGCGTGGGCAACGTCAACAACGGCCTGTATCGGCCGGCCAGCGGCGCGGCGCCGGGTACGTACGAAGCCGGCATCGAGGACTACAAGGTCCTCAAGAACAAGGCCGGCACCATCTACACCGACAACACCGCCGTGGCTACCTGGAAGTACGACGGCAACACGTTCTGGAGCTACGACACGCCGGCGCTGATCGGCCAGAAGATGAGCTACGTCAAGACGCAGAACCTGGGCGGCGCGTTCTTCTGGGAGTTCAGCGGCGACGACGAGCAAGGCAGCCTGGCCACCGCGATCAACAACGGCCTGAAGTAATTCCTCGCAGCACCGTCTCTCTCCCGTCTGCGGGGGAGAGGCGACGCGGCTCGCGAGCCGATGGCCCACGCGTCGCGCAACGCCCGAACGCTCTGCGCTCGGGCGGGGTTGGGGTCAGCGCCGAACGCAACGCACCCCCACGCGTTGCGACCGCTCCGGCGCCGCACCCCGCTTATTGCCGGGAACCGCGCACGGGCCATCGCCGTGCGCGTTTCGAAGTCCAAGTTTTGCAAAGCCGCGACGAGCGATACGTCCCGGTGATCTGCAGCGGAGCGCCGGTCATCCCCCCGATCGGCGCTCCGATTTCGTTTGTGCAAGCCGGTTCGCGCGAATCGAATGCGGACATCGCCATCCGATTCGGATGGCTCCAGCCCACTGTCACCGAAGGCAAACCGGCCATCGCGCGCGACACCGCGGGCAGGCCGCCTGGCTGCCGATCGAGCCTTCCGGACCAGAAGGTGCCTTTCATGTCATGGAAGGCCTCACGTATGTCACTAATTTCATTGACTATTTTTCGCAAGATCCTGCTGCATCGCAACAAATAGTTGCGGTGCAGCCGTATGCGATCAATGCCTTTAGCGATAGCCATCACAAAGTTTGAAAATTTCGTTGACAACGTTGTCAGCCCTGTCCTTGCTGGTTGTGCCGGCGTAAATCCGAAGCCGGCGTGTCTCAACTGCCAAAGGAGCGCCTTCCGCCCTGTCCCGATCTGGACAGGCCATCCAGGCCGATCGACCGCCACCGATCGCGCCGTGTTCTTCGCCGCACCCACGTAACCCGCTCGCCCCGAGAGGCGCCAGCCTCCAGGCATCCACAAGCCCATGAGCGGAAATCGATCCGGCCTTGCCTGCCAGCGGCAAGACCAACGATGCAATCAAGGACCATCCGATGAGATCCGCACTACCCCGATACCTGCTGTCGACCGGCCTGGCAGCCGCATTGGCGCTGCCTGTGGCGCAGGCGCAAACCGCCTCCTGTACCGCCGTGGCCGCCTGGAACGCCTCGACCATCTACAACCCCGGCGACAAGTTCACTTATCAAAACCATCTGTATCGAGTCTCCACCCAAATCTGGAACGCGGCGCCGACGTATTGCCCGAGTTGCGGCTACTACGCCGATCTGGGCGTGTGCAGCACCGGCGGCACCGCCAATCAGTCGCCGAGCGTTTCGCTGACCGCGCCGACCAACGGCGCCACCTACGCCGCCGGCGCCAACATCGCCGTCAGCGCCAACGCGGCCGACAGCGACGGCAGCATCGCCAGCGTCGAGTTCTTCCGCGGCGCGACCTCGCTCGGCGTCGACACCAGTTCGCCTTACGGTGTCACCTGGAACAACGCCACCGCCGGCAGCCACAGTTTCACCGCGGTGGCCAAGGACAATCAGAACGCGACCACCACCTCCGCCGCGGTCAGCATCACCGTCAACGGCGGTTCCTCCGACACCACGCCGCCGAGCGTGCCCGGCGGTCTGGCTTCGCCCTCGCAGACCTCCAGCAACGTCTCGCTGACCTGGAACGCCTCCACCGACAACAACGGCGTGGCCGGCTACGACGTCTATCGCAGCGGCAGCTTGATCGGTTCGCCGACCACGACCAGCTACACCGCCAGTGGACTCAACCCCGGCACCGCCTACAGCTTCACCGTGCGCGCGCGCGACAACGCCGGCAACGCCTCGGCGCAGAGCGGCTCGGTCAGCGCGACCACCCAGGCCCCGGCGGGTGCCGATGGCAACAAGCGCGTGATCGGATACTTCGTCCAATGGGGCATTTACGACCGCAATCACTTCGTCAAGAATCTGGAAACCAGCGGCACGGCGGACAAACTGACCCACATCAACTACGCCTTCGGCAACGTGCGCGACAACCGCTGCCAGGTCGGCGTGACGCTGAAGACCAATGAAAGCACCGGCGAAGGCGGCGATGCCGATGCCGACTACGTCACCGCGTTCGATGCATCGAAAAGCATCGATGGCGTCGCCGACGTCACCGGCCAGCCCCTGCGCGGCAACTGGAATCAGCTCAAGAAGCTCAAGGCCAAACACCCGAACATCAAGGTGCTGATCTCGCTCGGCGGCTGGACCTGGTCGCGCGGCTTCTCCAGCGCGGCGCGTCCGGAGAACCGTCAGGCCTTCGTCGCTTCCTGCGTGGACGCCTACATCAAGGGCAACCTGCCGATCGCGAACCACAGCTGGAACGCCGCCGTCGGCTCCGCGGGCGGTCCCGGCGTGGCGGCCGGCATTTTCGACGGCATCGACATCGATTGGGAATACCCGGTGGTGTGCGGTCTCGACTGCCCGGCGGCGATCCGTCCGGAAGACAATGCCAACTACACCGCGTTGCTGGCCGAGTTCCGCCGCCAGCTCGACGCGGTGCGTCCGGGCCTGTTGTTGACCGCCGCGGTCGGCGCCGGCATCGACAAGATCCGGGTCACCGATCCTGCGGCCTATCATCCCTATCTGGATTACATCAACGTGATGACCTACGACTTCCACGGTGCGTGGGAATCGTCGACCAATCACCACAGCGCCTTGTTCAACTCGGCCGGCGATCCGTCCATCGGCGACATCAAGCTCTACAACGGCAACGACGCCGTCGAAGCCTTCCTGTCTCGCGGCGTGCCCGCCGGCAAGCTCAACTTCGGCATCGGTTTCTACGGCCGCGGTTGGACCAACGTGCCCAACGTCAACAACGGCCTGTACCAACGCGGCACCGCCGCGCCGGCCACCTACGTCCAGGGCGTGGACGACTACCGGGTGCTGAAGAACAAGCCGGGCACCGTGTTCACCGACTCGGCCGCGCTGGCGAGTTGGAAGTACGACGGCTCGACCTTCTGGAGCTACGACACGCCCGAAATGATTGCGCGCAAGATGAGCTACGTGAAAACGCAAAACCTCGGCGGCGCGTTCGCCTGGGACCTGAGCGGCGACGATGCTCAGGGCAGTCTGATCAATGCGGTCAGCAACGGCTTGAAGTAAAGCCGCCGGCGCTGGCATGAACCGCGCCCCTCTCGTTGCGACGAGAGGGGCGCTTGAATCCTAAGCCGGATGCCGCGATGCGGTGTCCGGCTCGATGCATCCGCTCCCGCTGCTTGCCCCCAGCAATTCGCGCAGCGACGACTCGACCACCTCGATCAACACCGCGACCGCGCGCGGCACCTGACGCCGGGTCGGATACACCGCGAACATGCCGCCGCTGCGGCGGCTGTACTGCGGCAACACTCGTACCAGCCCCTGCGCGCGCAAGTCGTCGGCGATCAGCGACTGCGGCAACAAACCGATGCCCAGGCCGGCGCGCACGCCGCGCACCTGGCTGAGCAAGGTATTGGAAGCGAAGCGCCCGCCCACGCGCACCTCGACCGCGCCTTCGGGCCCGTCCAGGCGCCAGTTCGCGCGGCCCTGCGCGGCCGGCGCGATCAGGCAATCGTGCTCGGCCAACTCGGCGATCGTGGCCGGGCTGCCGTGTTTGCGCAGATACGCGGGCGAGGCCGCCAGCACATGGTTTTGGCTGTCGCTGAGCCGGCGCGCGACCAGGCTGGAGTCCGGCAGATCGCCGGCGCGAAACGCCACGTCGATCGATTGCTCGATCAAGTCGATGTGCGCGTCGCTGAGCACGAACTCCAGCTTCAGCTCCGGATACCGGCTCAGCAATCGCTCGATGCGTTCGAGCGGAAAGAATTCGAAGAAGTCCGCGACCACCGCCGCGCGCACGGTGCCGCGCGGTTCGCCGTTGCCTTCGCTGATCGCCGCCTGCGCGCTTTCGATGTCCTCGATGCCGGCCACGCAGCGGTCGAAGAATTCGCGCCCGGCGCCGGTCAGGCTGAGCTTGCGCGTGGAGCGTTGCAGCAGGCGCGTGCCCAGTTGCTCTTCCAACTGCTGCACGCGCCGGCTGACGGTATTCGCCGGCTGCCCCAGGCGGCGCCCGGCGGCGGCGAAGCTGCCGGTCTTGACGGTCTGGACGAACACGGCGACGGCGTTGATGTCGAGCACGATTACTCGCCTGGATGGACGACTGAAATACAATTAACCCACTTTTTCGAGTAATCGACCAGGGCCTATCGTTTCGCATCGTCCCTGTTTCGAGCGTTCCGGCCATGTCCCACCCCTCCCCCGCCTCCTCGCCGCTGACCTGGATGCTGCGCATCGTCCTGGCCGTGGCCCTGATCGCCGCCGGCGCCACGAAATTGGCCGGTCTGCCGTTCCAGGTCGAGCTGTTCGAACGGCTCGGCTTCGGCCAATGGTTCCGCTATGTCACCGGCGCCACCGAACTCGCCACCGCGGCGCTGCTGTTGGTGCCGCGCGGCGGTTTCTTCGGCGGCGTGTTGCTGCTCGCGACCATGCTCTGCGCCATCGCCGTGCATGTGTTTTTCATCGGCGGCAGCCCGGTGCCGGCCCTGGTGCTGGGCGCCCTCGCCGCGTTCGTCGCCTGGCGGCTGCGCCCGACCCGCGCGCCGGCAGCGGCCGCCTGATCGTTTTCGCCATCACCCTGGAACCTCCATGCCCCGCATCGCCCTGATCATCGGCAGCACCCGCCCGAACCGTTTCGCCGACGTGCCCGCCGCCTGGGTCCAGGCCGGCGCGCAAGCGCGCGGCCTGCCACTCGACACGCTCGACTTGCGCGACCACCCCTTGCCGTTGTTCGAAGAACCGGTGCCGCCGTCGTTCACCGGCGGCATCTACCAGAACCCGGCCGCCGACGCCTGGCGCAAGCGCATCGGCGAATACGACGGCTACATCCTCACCGCCGCCGAGTACAACCACGGCCCGACCGCCGTGCTCAAGAACGCGCTGGATTCGGCGTTCGTGGAGTGGGCGGACAAGCCGGTGACCTTCGTCGGCTACGGCGGCGTCGGCGGCTCGCGCGCAATCGAGCAACTGCGCCAGCATGCGATCGAATTGAAGATGGCGCCGATCCGCAATGCCGTGCATATCGGGCTGGAGCCGTTTCTCGGCATCTTGCAGCAGGGACGGGCGTTGGACGATTACGCTTATCTGACTCAGGCGCGCGAGGCGATGTTCGATCAGTTGCTTTGGTGGGCGCAGGCGTTGAAGGCGGCGCGTGAGCGGAGGGTGGCTTGAGCTGTTTGCGAGCAAGAGCGAATCCCCCCTGCCCCCCTTTTTCAAAGGGGGGAACTGCAAAGGCAAGGGAAGAAGCAGGCGACGCGGGGCGCGACAATTCGCCCCCTTTGAAAAAGGGGGCTGGCGCCTGCGCGGCCTGTTTCAGATGAATCCGGCTGCGCCGGGGGATTTGCCTTTCCGCGCCCTCAGCCGACCGGCCGCCAGACCAACTTGCCGTCGCGCCCAGCCACCTGATGCATCGAAGCCGGCACCACATACAACGCCTCCAGACGCAGATCCGCCGGCAGATCCTCGACCCGATCGCAGACATCGTCGTAGTCCGGCGGCAACACAAACCCGACGCTCTGCGCGCGATCCAGATAAAGAAATTCGTTGCGCGGACGCATCGCCTTCAACACCGCGCTCGGCGCACCGGCGATCAACTCGTGCACGCTCATGCCGGCATGGATGTAGCCGAACAGCCGTCCGCGATAACCGGCGAGCGCGGCGAGATTGACGATCCGGAAATCGCGATGATCCACGATCAGGACCAAGGCTTCGTCTACCTGATAACAACTGAAATCCGGATTCAACGCCGGCCGCTGACTTACCCGGCCCTCATGCTGCAGCCGCACGACAAGTTCGAGCGCATCCTCGCCCAATGCGAGGCCACCGATCGAACGGCCCGGAATGATGTCGGCGTCGAAATCCATCGGCGAAGGGTAGCCGACTCGCGCCGCGCCATCGCGCGGCGCATCGAAAACCGCGCGCCCCGCTTACGGCGCCGGCTTGCGCGGCTTGCTGTTTCGCTTCGGCTTGGGCGCGGGCGCGGTGACCGTGGCGCCGCCGCGACGCGTCATCGCCGCCACCCGCTCGGCGACATTGGCGCGGATGTCCATGTAGAACAACTGGTAATCGTTGACGTGCTGGTCGCCGCCGAACCACCACTTGCGCCATTCGCCGTCCGGCAGCGTGACCGCGAGCAGGCCGTTGTCGCATTGCGCCGTCACCCGGCCGACCTGCGGCTCGGGCAAGGGCCGGTTGGGCTCGGCATGCACCGCGCCGCGATGCGCGGTTAGCGGGCTGGCCAGCGCATCGGCGCGCCAGGTGACCGGATTGACGCATAGCAGCCGCGGTTGTTCGGTCGTGCGATAGCCGCCCGGATACCAGGCGCGCACATGCTCGAAACGCTTGGGCACGTCTGCGCCGGCTTCGACCGAGTTGTAGAACACCGCGCAACGCGTCTGCGTTGGCGACGCGCACAGCGGCACCCCGGGAATGGTGCGCTTGAGCGCGTCCTCCGGCACGGCCGCGCCGATCAGATAGGCGGCGACCAGACGCTTGCGCAGGGCCGGGTCGGCGGACAAATCCGACATCAATTCCGACACCAGGCGCAGCCCGTGTCCGCTGCCCTGGCTATGCGCGGCGATGATGAAAGGCCGGCCTTTCGACCACTGCTGCAGATACACGGCGAAGGCCGCGCGCACGTCGGCGTAGGCCAGGTCCAGCGCTCTGTCGCGATCGGCGTCGGAGGCCGATACGTAACCGCTCAGCGACATCTGCCGGTAATGCGGCGCGTAGATGCGGCCGCTGTCGTTGAAGGCGCTGGCCTGCGCGCGCAGGGTGAAGTCGGTGCCGCGGTTGGCGTCTTCGTCGTCGAGCGGCTGGTTCCAGTGCGCGCGCGCGAAATAGGTGGTCGGGTGGATGAAGAACACGTCCACGGGCGCGTCGTGCTGGCGATTGCGCATGCCCAGGGGCGTGGAGTCGGAGGCGTCGCGTATGTCCGGCAGCGCCGCCCAGGAGCGCGGGTCGCGGTAATCCGGCGCGCCGGGTTCGGGGCTGCGATCGAAATCGTGCTTGGGATCGAACATGCGCGCGCAGCCGCACAGCGAAATCAGGAGCAGCGCCAACCAAGGCCATCGGATCGTTTTCATGCGCGCCTGCGAGCGTCGGGCGAGCGGGGATCGCTCGCCTGCGCCCGAGTGTGACCGCAGCGGCGACGGCATTCCAGTGCGATCGTGCAACCGAATAATGCCGGATATCGCGCTGCGTGCCGCGGGCATGGACACGAAGTGACCACGGTCGTAATCGCTTGTGCCGAGCATCCCAGGGACGGTGCCGGGCTGACGCGATCGTGGTGGCGCGCGGGCCCAATCCGATCACTGCCGCAGCGCTGTGACCGATGTCGCGATCAGGCGCCAAGCGCCGGTCGCTGCCGTCTCAGGCCAACGGCCGGCCGCGGCCGCGAGACCTTCAGCCGACCAGACGCAGCACGTCGTCGAGCAACCCGGCCGCGGTGACTTCCGCGCCCGCGCCCGGGCCCTGGATCACCAGCGGCTGCGTGCGGTAGCGATCCGACCAGATCGCGACTTTGTTGTCGGTGCCGGCGCCGCCGGCCAGGGGATGATCGCCGGGCAGCGATTCCAGCCCGACCTTGGCCGTGGCGCGGCCGTCCTCGCCGCGCTCCAGGCGGGCGATGAAGCGCAGCTTCTCGCCGTTCTTGTAGGCCTGCGCATAGCGCTCGCGCAGCGGCGCATCGAGCGCGGGCAAGGCCGCATCGACGCTGTCCCTGGACAGGATCGCCAGTTCCGCCGGCACCAGCGAGGCGACTTCGACCTCGCCCGCATCCAGCGCCACGCCCGAGGCGCGCGCCAGGATCAGCAGCTTGCGCCGCACGTCTTCGCCGGACAGATCGTCGCGCGGGTCCGGCTCGGTGTAACCGGCGTCGCGCGCCTGCCGCACCAGCGCCGAGAACGCGCGCATGCCGTCGTAATTGTTGAACAGCCATGCCAGCGAACCCGACAACACGCCGGCGATGGCGTGGATGCGATCGCCGCCGTTCTGCAGTTCGCGCAGGCTGCGCAGCAACGGCAAGCCGGCGCCGACCGTGGCGCTGTCGCCGTAGCCGCTGCCGCCCAGCGCGCAGGCTTCGCGGATCGCGCGCCAGCGCGCCAGCGAAGTGCCCTGGCCGATCTTGCATGCGGTAACCACGTGGATGCCCTGCGCCAGCCATTGCGGATGACGTTCGGCGACCGCTTCGCTGGCGGTGGCGTCGATCACCACCCGCGCGCCTTCGCCTTCCAGCGCGAAGGCGACTTCGTCCAGCGAACTGGCCCGCGCCGAGCCGGCCAGGGCCGACACCGCCGCGTCCGCGGCGATTCCGTCCTCGCCGACCACGGCGCGACGCGAATTGGCCACGTGCACCAGCGACAGCCGCTGGCCCAGCGGCGCATCGCGCCACGCGGCCAGGCGCGCGATCACCGCGCCGCCGACCGTGCCGGTGCCGAGCAGGGCCACCCGCGCCGGCGCCCGCGTCGCGCGGCCGCGCTCCGGCGGCGCCAGCGCGTGCAAGCTGTCCGAATGCGCAACACCGGCCACGACGTTCATCGTTTGACGCGCGCCGCCGTGGCCACCACCGCGCTCGCGCGTTCCAGCGCGGCTTCCAGGTCGGCGATCAGATCATCGACATGCTCGATGCCGACCGACAGGCGCAGCAGACCGTCGCCGATGCCGGCGGCGGCGCGCGCTTCGGCGGACATCGCCGCGTGGGTCATGGTCGCCGGATGCGCGACCAGGCTTTCCACGCCGCCGAGCGATTCGGCCAGGGTGAAGCAGGTCAGGCCGTTGACGAAGGCGCGCACCGCGTCCACGCCGCCGTCGATCTCGACGCTGAGCATGGCGCCGAAGCCCTTCTGCTGGCGCGCGGCGAGCGCATGCCCCGGGTGCGATTCCAGGCCCGGGTAATGCACCACGCGCACCGCCGGATGGCTGTCGAGCAGGGCCGCGATGGCCTGAGTATTTTCCTGATGCACGCGCAGGCGCGCATCGAGCGTGCGCAGGCCGCGCAGGGTCAGGAAGGCGTCGAACGGCGAACCGGTCAGGCCCAGCGCGTTGGCCCACCAGGTCAGGTGCTGATGATGTTCGGCGGTCTTCGCGACCACCGCGCCGCCGACGACGTCGCTGTGGCCGTTGATGTACTTGGTGGTCGAATGCACGACCAGATCGGCGCCGAACGCGATCGGGCGCTGCAGCGCCGGCGACAGGAAGGTGTTGTCCACCACCGTCAGCGCGCCCTTGGCCTGCGCGGCTTCGATCACGAAGCGCAGGTCGGTGATGCGCAGCAGCGGGTTGGACGGGGTTTCGATCCAGACCACGGCCGGACCGGTGGCCAGCGCTTCGGTCAGCGAACGCGGGTCGGTGAGGTCGGCGGTGATCAGCTCGAACGCGCCCTTGGCGGCCAGCGCGTTGAACAGGCGCCAGCTGCCGCCGTAACCGTCGTGCGGCACCACGATGCGGTCGCCGGGCTTGAGGAAGGCGTGCAGCACCAGGGTGATGGCGGACATGCCGGTGGAGGTGATCACGCCGCCGGCGCCGCCTTCGAGTTCGGCCAGCGCTTCGCCGAGCAGATCGCGGGTCGGGTTGCCGCTGCGGGTGTAGTCGTACTGACGCTTCTGGTCGAAGCCGGCGAAGCTGAAGTTGGACGACAACACGATCGGCGGGGTGACGGCGCCGTGGGCGATGTCGCGGTCGATGCCGGCGCGCACGGCGGCGGTACAGGGATTGCGGGTGCTGGTCAGGGTCGAATCGATGCTCACGTGGGCCGCTCCGTAGTTATGAATGCTCATGCGGCCACCGACGTACAGTCGGCCAACGCTTCGCGAAGAATGGTGTCGATCTGGGATTGCTCTTTCAGGCAGGCGTCGTGGCCGTAGATCGAGCGCAGCACGCGCAGGCGGGTTTCGCCGCGCAGCCGCTCGATCAGGTCGTAGGACTCGCCCAGCGGGATCAGACGGTCTTCGGTCACCGCGACCACGGTTACCGGAATGCGCACGCTGGCCGGATCGACCTGCTGCAGGTCGATGGATTCCGACAAGCGCAGGAACGCGGTCGGCGGGGTGCGCGCGACGTATTTGTTGCCGCAATGGTCGAGGTAGTCCTCGGCGGCGACGCGCACGCGGCCATCGACCACCTGCGCGGCGCCGAAACGCTCGGCGAATTCTTCCGGAGTGCGGTAGCTCAGCACCGCCAGTTCGCGCGCCAGCGCCAGGCCCTGGCTTTCGTCGCACTGCAGCGCGCCGAGCGCGACCGCGCGGCGCTGCAGCGCGCGCCAGGCGGCGGCGTAGGGATGGGCGCGGTGGGTGCCGCTGATCGAGACCAGTTCGCCGACACGGGTCGGATGACGCGAAGCGAACTGCAGGCCGACCATCGCGCCGTAGGAGTAACCGACGAAAGCCTGCAGGCGTTCGATGCGCAGAGCGTCGAGCAGCGCGGCGATGGCGTCGGCCTGGTCGGCCGGATCGAGCACGATGTCGAGCGAGCCGTCGGCGCCGATCCAGTCGAACGACACCAGGTGATAGCGGGTCGGGTCCAGCGAGCGGCCGGCGCCGACCTGGCATTCCCACCAGCCCTGCTCGCCGAACTCGCGGCTGGGCGCCAGATGCTTGTGCGCCGAGATTCCACCGGCGACGAACAGCGCCGGCAGCGAAGCGTCGCCCTGGGTTTCGTAGCGCAAGGTCAGCGCGCGGCGGCCGGAATAGCGCAGCTCCAGTTCGATGCGCACTTCGCCGCGCGTCGCCGCGGCGCGGGCGCTGGCGGTGCGCTCGAAAGCGACCGGCGCGGCGGCGGCGGAATAGGAGACGAAGCTGTCGGCGCGATCGAAGGCGGCGGTGCTGGGGGCGAAGCTCATGGCGGTCATCCGAAGTGAACGGGGCCACCGAGTTCGCAAGTCGCGCACGCGCATCGCTGCGCGTGTTCGCAACCATCTTCCGACCAACGCCTCCAGGGCGGGCCGCAGGAATTGGCACCTTCACGCGGCTTGCGCCGCCTTGGGTTGCCCCGGCTTCAAAGGGCCTGTCCCTCTGCCGGTCTCGATGGATGGACGTAGTCTGCCCACGGCCGCGGGGCGTGTCAATCGCTTCATCCGCATATAGCGATTTATCATTTAGCCCAGCCCCGGACCCGACCGAGTGCTCAAAGCGGATGCGGCCGCCACCCCGTTGCCATCGGGCCCGCATACACTTGTGCCGATGAATAGCCGCCTCGTCGCCGCCGTCCTCGCCAGCCTGCTGCTGTCCGCCTGCGCCGCCCACCCGGTCCTGGAATCGGAAACCCGCACCGCCAGTGCGGGCCCGGCCGGGCTGCGGATCGTGCCGGAGCGCTTCGTCTCCAAGGAAAGCCCGCAGGACGAGCTCGACTCGCTCGCCACCTGGCCCGGCGAAGACGGCTCGACCTGGCTGATCGCCAGCGCCAAGTCCACCCACAGCCTGGCCGTCTACGACGCCGACAGCGGCGAACGCCTGCGCAGCGTCGGCGCCAAGGGCACCGCGCTGGGCCAGTTCAAGCGACCCAACGGCTTGGCGGTGTTCGCCGATTATCTGTTCGTGGTCGAACGCGACAACCACCGCGTGCAGGTGCTGCGCCTGCCCGGTTTCACTCCGGTCGGCAGCTTCGGCGACGCGCAGTTGCGCAGTCCGTATGGGGTGTGGGTCAACGAGACCGCGCCGGGCGAGCTGGAGGCCTACATCACCGACAGCTTCATGTACGGCGAGAAATTCGACCGCGTGCCGCCGCTCAAAGAGCTGGACCAGCGCGTGCGCCGCTATCGCCTGCGCTTGGAGGACGACGACCGGATGTCGAGCGAATACCTGGGCGCGTTCGGCGACGTCAGCGAGGACGCGGCGCTGCGCATCGTCGAATCGATCTCCGGCGACCCGGCCAACGACCGCCTGCTGATCGCCGACGAAGACCAGCGCCACCTGTCCACCCTGCGCGAATACACCCTGGCCGGCCGCTACACCGGCCGCCGTCTGCCCGATCGCTCCTTCGACGCCCAGGCCGAGGGCGTGGCGCTGTGGAGCTGCCCCGGCGGCGGCGGTTACTGGATCGCGGTCGATCAACTCATGCCGCGCACGATCTTCCACGTGTTCGACCGCGATACCCTGAAGCCGCAAGGCAGCTTCAGCGGCGAGGTCACCGCGCACACCGACGGCATCGCCCTGCACGCCGCCGGCACCAAGACCTTTCCGACCGGCGCGCTGTACGCGGTGCACGACGATCGCTCGGTGACCGGCTTCGATCTGGGCGACATCGCGCGCGCTCTGCAGTTGCAATCGAGTTGTCTGGACTGACCCGCGCCGTACCGATCCTCCCGCCCTCCATCGCATCCGTCCTTCGCACCGAACCATGCCGCGCCCGACTCCCTCCGCCAAACGCCGCATCGCCCTCGGCCTGTGCCTGACCCTGCTCGCCGCGCACGCGGTGCAGGCCGGCAAGCTGTATCGCTGGACCGACAAGAGCGGCATCACCCACTACGGCGATCGCGCCCCCGCCTCGGCGCCGCCGTCGGAAGTCAAAGTGATTCCGTTCCGCGCCGAGCCCGGCTCGATCGCGCGGCTGCGCGTGCAGCAGGACGGCGACCGCTATCTGGCCTGGGCCGACAACACCCTGTCCGGGCCGATCGAAGTGCGCCTGGATTTCACCCACAGCAACAACATCATCGGCAGCCCGCTGCTGCCGGCCAGCGCGACGGTGGCCGCGCGCAGCAGCGCGGTGGTCAGCGTGCTCAGCGCGCAAGACCCGACCCGCGGCGGCGATTTCGAACTGAGCATGCGCTCGGTGCCCGGCGATCCGGACGCGCGCGCGCAGAACGCCGACTACCTGCTGCCGCTGCAGCAGCAGCAATTCCGCATCGACCAGGGCTACGGCGGCCATTTCAGCCACACCGAACCCGAGCATCGCTACGCGGTGGATTTCGCCGCCGAGATCGGCACGCCGGTGCTGGCCGCGCGCGACGGCACGGTGATGCAGGTCGAGACCGACTTCGACAAGGCCGGATTGAATCTGGAGAAATTCGGCGACCGCGCCAACTTCGTGCGCATCGTCCACGACGACGGCAGCATGGCCCTGTACGCCCATCTCAAGGCCGACGACGGCGTGATCGTGCGGGTCGGCCAGCGCGTGCGCGCCGGCCAGCAGATCGGCCTGTCGGGCAACACCGGCTTCAGCACCGGGCCGCATCTGCATTTCGCCGTGCAGATCAATCGCGGGATGCGGCTGGAGTCGATCCCGTTCCGGATGACCGGGCCGCAGGGGCCGTTGCGGCTGTCGGGCGGGGGGCGCTGAGGGGCGCCGGGAATCGGGAATCGGGAATCGGGATCAGTCTCGGCGCTTCGAGGTCTTTTGTGGGAGGGCCTTCAGGCCCGATGCCTTTCGGCCAGATCACGGCGCCGGATCGAAAAGCATCGGGCCTGAAGGCCCTCCCACAAAAGCAGAGCCGCATCGGGCCTGAAGGCCCTCCCACATAAAGCAGGGCCGCATCGGGCTTGAAGGCCCCCCCACAAAAGCGGGCCCTGCCAGGCACTGGCGCCTGATCCGCCGGCCCAGCGCCGCCGCCTTCGGACCCGCCGCCGCCCGAGGGTATACTCCCCGCCTCCCCGTTACCTGCCGACGCGCTCCGGGCGCGCCGTTCCCATGTCCGAAGTCTCCCAAGAAGCCCTCCGCCGACGCACCTTCGCGATCATTTCGCACCCCGACGCCGGCAAGACCACGCTGACCGAAAAGCTGCTGCTGTTCGGCGGCGCGATCCAGATGGCCGGCAGCGTCAAGGGCCGCAAGGCCGCGCGCCACGCGACCTCGGACTGGATGGCGCTGGAGAAAGAGCGCGGCATCTCGGTGACCTCCTCGGTCATGCAATTCCCCTACGAAGGCCACATCGTCAACCTGCTCGACACCCCGGGCCACGCCGACTTCGGCGAGGACACCTACCGCGTGCTGACCGCGGTGGACTCGGCGCTGATGGTCATCGACGTCGCCAAGGGCGTGGAAGAACGCACGATCAAGCTGATGGAAGTCTGCCGGCTGCGCACCACGCCGATCATGACCTTCATCAACAAGCTCGACCGCGAAGGCAAGAGCCCGATCGACCTGCTCGACGAAGTCGAAAGCGTGCTCGGCATCCAGTGCGCGCCAATCACCTGGCCGATCGGCATGGGCCAGCGCCTCAAGGGCGTGGTGCACCTGCTCACCGGCGAGGTGCACCTGTACGAACAGGGCCGCAACTTCACCCGCCAGGACTCGACCATCTTCGCCTCGATCGACGATCCCGGCCTGGCCGCGCGTATCGGCGAGAACATGCTGGCCGAGCTGCGCGAAGAACTGGAACTGGTCGAAGGCGCCTCGCATCCCTTCGACAAGGCCAAATATCTCAGCGGCGAACAGACCCCGGTGTTCTTCGGCTCGGCGGTGAACAACTTCGGCGTGCAGCTGCTGCTGGACTTCTTCGTCGAACACGCGCCCTCGCCGCGGCCGCGCGAGACCACCGCGCGCGACGTCCAGCCCACCGAGGAAAAACTCACCGGCTTCGTGTTCAAGATCCAGGCCAACATGGACCCGCAGCACCGCGACCGGGTCGCGTTCATGCGCATCTGCTCGGGCAAATTCAACGCCGGCATGAAGGCCTTCCATGCGCGCACCAACAAGGAAGTCAAACTCGCCAACGCCCTGACCTTCATGGCGTCGGACCGCGAGATCGCCGAGACTGCCTTCCCGGGCGATGTCATCGGCATCCACAACCACGGCACGATCTCGATCGGCGACAGCTTCAGCGAAGGCGAGAACCTGTCGTTCACCGGCATCCCCAACTTCGCCCCGGAACTGTTCCGGCGCGCGCGCCTGCGCGATCCGCTCAAGCTCAAGCAGTTGCAGAAGGGGCTGGCGCAGTTGTCGGAAGAAGGCGCGACGCAGTTCTTCCGTCCGCTGATGAGCAACGACCTGATCCTCGGCGCGGTCGGCGTGCTGCAGTTCGACGTGGTCGCCTATCGCCTCAAGGACGAATACGGCGTGGATGCCAGCTTCGAGCAGGTCGGCGTCGCCACCGCGCGCTGGATCCGCTGTGCGGACGCGAAGAAGCTCGAGGAATTCCGCGACAAGAACGCGCTCAACCTGTCGGTGGACGCGGCCGGCCAACTGGTCTACCTGGCTCCGACCCGGGTCAATCTGCAACTGGCGCAGGAACGCGCGCCGGGCGTGGAATTCATGGCCACGCGCGAACACGCGCACGCGATCGCGATGGACTGAGATGTCGCGCCTGCGCCAATGGTGGTTGTACTTGATGAGCAAGCGCAGCGAAGTCGCCGCGCTCGACTACAAGGACGCCTACATGGGCAAGGTGATCATGGACATCCACCGCCTGCGCAGCGACAAGGCGCAGGCGATGGCGCCGCTGCATGCCCTGCACCCGATCCACCGCATCGACCGCGAGTCGGCGCTGCAGGCCACCCACGCACGCGCCCAGGCGCTGATCGCGCGGCGCGACGAGTTGCTCGCCCGCGGCCGCCTCGATCTGGCGGCGTTGAACGCCATCATCCCGTCGGTCTCGCAGATCAAGGTCGTGCGCGAGGACGAGCGCTGGCTGGCGTTCGAAGGCAACGGCCGTGTGTACGCGATGCGCGAAGCCTTCGGCGAAGACTGCGCGCTGCTGGTCGAGGTGGAGGAATACCGCTTCGCCAGGCCGCACAAGATCCAGCAACGCTTGCGGCGGATTCGCCGGCTCAACGCGCTGGAATAACGCCTGCATCGGCGCGACAGCAAGCCCGCCGCGCCGATGTGTTTCATCGCTTTGCTCTGCACGCCGACCACCGCGGCGTGACTGTCTTTCCCGATTCCGGCCATGTCGGGCTGGCGCCATGCTGCGAGGCACCATCGGCTAGGATCGAAAGCGCCGGAGGAACCGGCGTCCAAGCGAAGGGGGAGTTATGTATTGGTTGGGTATCGCGCTGTGTTTGATCGGTGGTCTGTGGATCGTGGTCAACGCGTTCCGCAAGAGCATCTGGTGGGGCTTGGGTTCGCTGATCATTCCGCTGGTCGCGCTGGTGTTCGCGATCATGAATTTCGCCGAGAACAAGATTCCGCTGGCGATCTACGTAGTCGGCTTCATCCTGCTGATCGTCGGCATGCCTTCGACGGCGGGCTACGGCGCTCCGGTCTAGCTTGCGGGCGCGCCGGAACGCGGCGGCGACCGACCGTTCGTCCGACGCCCTGTCTCCGGGCGCGGAGCCCGACGACGAAGGCTCCGCGTCCTGTATTTAGCTGAACATGGCCGCCGTGCGGCCGCCGCGGCGCGTGATCCGGGTCGCGAATCGGCCTCGCTTCGGCCTTAACTTCGGTTGGCTGTTCGCCGGCGCGGCGAGCATTCGCTTCAGACCGCGTTAGGATGCGGGCATGACCGTCGCCCATGCCCCCGCTCACGACAAACATTCGATCCGTGAAGAAATCGCCAACGCCCTGACCCACGGTCTGGGCGCCACCGCCGCCCTGGCCGGCGGCTCGGTGATGATCACCCTGGCCGCGCTGTACGGCGACGCCTGGCAGCTCGGCAGCGCGATCGTGTTCGGCATCAGCCTGCTGCTGCTGTATCTGGCCTCCACCCTGTACCACGCGATCCAGCACCCGGTCGTCAAGGGCCGGCTGAAGGTCTTCGATCATTGCGCGATCTACCTGCTGATCGCCGGCACCTACACGCCCTTCACCCTGATCGGCCTGCGTGGCCCGTGGGGCTGGGGCCTGTTCGCGGCGATCTGGGGCCTGGCCTTCGCCGGCATCGTGTTCAAGTTGTTCTACACCGGCCGCTTCAAGCTGCTGTCGACCGCCATCTATATCGCGATGGGCTGGCTGGTGATCGTCGCGATCAAGCCGCTGCTCGACGCGCTCGACGCCTGGACCCTGGGCTGGCTGCTCGCCGGCGGCATCTGCTACACGCTGGGCACGGTGTTCTATCACCGGCCGTCGCTGAAGTACTCGCACGCGATCTGGCATCTGTTCGTGGTCGGCGGCAGCGTGTGTCACTACATCGCGGTGCTGTCGCAGGTGGTTCCGGCCGCGGAACTGGCCTCGGCAATCTGAACGACTGAACGCTCCACGCCGCGTCCACGGCGTATTCACTCTCGCTTTACCGCCTGCTGGCGATGGTGAGGCCATCGTAGCGATCAGGTTCCGCCGGCACGGCCGAACGACTGCACGCGGTGATGCGCTGCCGGCATCGTCCGCACGATCGGACTTCGCCTTTTGACGATGAGCGCATATCCCACACCGCCCGCATCCGAAGCCTCCGCCGCGCGCAGCGTGCGCGCGTGGCCGCGCCGTCATCCGTGGCTGAGCGTATTGGGCCTGATCGCGCTGGCCATCGCGGTACTGATCGCACTGTGGGATTGGAACTGGTTCAAAGGTCCGATCGAGCGCGAGGTCGAAGCGCGCACCGGGCGCAAATTCGAAATCGCCGGCAACCTGGACGTCGATCTGGGCCGCGTGCCGGTGATCCGCGCCGACGGTCTGAGCTTCGCCAACGCCGACTGGGCCAAGCAGCCGATGATGGCGACCGCGCAGCGGCTGGAACTGGCGATCGAGTTCTGGCCCTTGCTCAAGGGCGATGTGCGCATTCCCGAAATCCATCTGACCCAGCCGCGCGTCAATCTGCAGAGCGATCCGGCCCACGGCGGCAACTGGGTATTCAAAAGCGGTGGCGGCGAACTGCCGCGCTTTCGCAAAATGTGGATACAAGACGGCCGAATGGAATTTCTCGACGCCGCCGGCAAGACCGACATCCGCTTGGCCGTCAACAGCCGCGAGCCGCGGCGCGAAGACGCCGCGCCGCCGGTCGAGGTCGAAGGCGGCGGGCGTTGGAAGAACAACGCCTTCACCCTGCAAGGCCGCGCCGAATCGCCGCTGGAGCTGAGCGACGCGCAGCGTCCGTATCGCCTCGACCTTCGCGCCGCCGCCGGCGCGACCCGCGCGCATGCGCGCGGCGAACTGGTCGATCCGTTCCATCTGCGCGATTTCGATCTGCAGTTCGCTTTGTCCGGCAAGAACCTCGCCGACCTGTATCCGCTGATCGGCGTGGCGATTCCGCCGACCCCGCCGTATGCGCTCGACGGCCGCCTGCATCGCGACGGCGCGCGCTGGAACTATCGGGATTTCACCGGCAAGGTCGGCGACAGCGATCTGGCCGGCGATGCCAGCGTCGACACCGGCGGCCCGCGTCCGTATTTGCGCGCTGACCTTGTTTCGAAGCGCCTGGACTTCGACGATCTGGCCGGCTTCATCGGCGCGCCGCCGCAGACCGGTCGCGGCGAGAGCAGCAATCCCGAACTCGCCGCGTTGAACGCGCAACTGGACGTCAAGCCCCGGGTACTGCCCGATACGCCGTACCGGCTCGACAAGCTGCGCGCGATGGATGCCGACGTGAAGCTCAAGGCCGCGCGCATCAACGCGCCGGGCTGGCCGCTGGACGACATGCAGGCGCATCTGTTGCTGGAAAACGGTTTGTTGAAACTCGACCCGCTGAACTTCGGCGTCGCCGACGGCGATATCCGTTCCAACATCACCATGGACGCGCGCAACGCGACCATCCGCACCCGCGCCGACATCAACGCGCGCGGCCTCACCCTGGCCAAGCTGATGCCGACGGTGAAGCTCGGCCAGGACGCGGTCGGCAAACTCGGCGGCCGCATCGCCTTGAGCGGCAACGGCAACTCCATCGCGAAAATGCTCGGCAGCAGCGACGGCAGCGTCGCGATCGGCATGGGCGAGGGCCAGATCAGCAATCTGCTGATGGAATTCGCCGGTATCGACTTGGCGGAAATCCTCAAGTTCAAGTTGACCCACGACCGCAAGATTCCGATCCGCTGCGGCTTCGGCGATTTCGCCGTGAACGATGGCGTCATGACCGCGCAATCGCTGGCCTTCGATACCAGCGACACGGTGCTGGTCGGCACCGGCACGATCAACATGCGCGATGAAAAGCTCGACCTCGTCATCCGCGCGCGCCCGAAGGACCGCAGCCTGCTGTCGCTGCGCGCGCCGCTGTTGGTCACCGGCACTTTCAAGCAACCCAACGCGCGTCCGGACTACAAACGCCTGGGCTTGCGCGGAGCGGCGGCGCTCGCGCTCGGCGCCATCGCGCCGCCGGCGGCGTTGTTGGCTACGTTGGAATTGGGGCCGGGCAAGGATGCGGGTTGCGCCGAGCATTTGGTGAATTGATCGCGATGCTTGCGCGGTGAAGGCGTGGTGCGTCGTCTTGGGTGTGCTGAGCTTCGACCTTCCGCCAGAATCACTTCTTAGTTCTCTGAATCGGCAATGGCTTTGGCTTTGGCTGTGGCTTTAGCTTTAGCTTTAGCTGTGGCTTTAGCTGTGGCTGTGGCTTTAGCTGTAGCTTTAGCTGTAGCTGTAGCTGTAGCTGTGGCTGTGGCTTGAGCTTTTGCCTTGGCTTTTGCCTGGCGTCGCTTGTTACTCGCGAGACCAGGGACACCCGAAGGGCGGCGCACATGGACGTGCGCCGGGTGCCACCTTGGGCAGGATGCCCAATGTGGCACCTGCCTGCGCAGGCACCGTACTCGTGGCTTTTGACTCGAAACAGCTAAAGCCTTTTCTTTGGTTACTTTCTTTGTGGCTTTGGACAAAGAAAGTGACCCGCCGCTCTATGGCGGAAGCGTTTAGCGTTTGACCTTGCTTGAAGCTTCTAAGAACCTGAAAGCCCCTGACCGAAACAACCAGACCCGCGCACTCCCTCCTACCGTCATTCCCGCGAACGCGGGAATCCAGTGCCTTTCGTGCGAGAACGCTTGAAGTCGCTGGATTCCCGCCTTCGCGGGAATGACGAGCAAAAGAAGCCTCAAGCAAGAGCA
>NZ_JAGGRI010000053.1 GCF_018612875.1 Lysobacter sp. ISL-50
CCTGAAGGCCCTCCTACAAAGGCAGGCCCTTCCACCAATTCTTTGGTGTGGACGACGATCAGGCCGGCGCCGGTTCGCTCAGCGCGGCGCGCGCCAACCACTTGCGCGCCATCCGCCGCATCGAGTCGTCGCTGCCCGGGTCGTCGAGCAGTTCCGCGATCTCGCGCCAGGCCAGGTCCAGCGATTCCTCGCTGATCACGTAGTCCTCGTTGTCGCCGGCGCGCACGACGTAGCGCAGGTCGTAATGCCAGTGGCCGGGGACCTCGCGGCGTTCGGGAATCCAGTGGCGGTCCACGTCGAACAAGTCCGGGTCCACCGACAGGCCGGTCAGGCCCGACTCTTCCTCGGCTTCGCGCAAAGCCACCTGGGCGAGGTCGCGGTCGCCGTCGGCATGGCCGCCCAGTTGCAGCCAGCGGCCGAGCTTGCGGTGATGGGTCAGCAGGACGCGGCGGCCCGCGCGGTCGATCAGCCAGGCGCCGCCGGTGAAGTGGCCAGCCAGTCGCTCGCGCATGAACGGGTCGGCGGCGCCCGCGATCGCATGCTGCGACGCGCCATCGGCGCTCGCGGCCGCGCCGCCGGGCCCGTGGTCGGCCTGCTGCGCTTCGTCGAGCAGTTCCAGGAACGGCTGCGTATGTTCGGCCTCTTCCGGCCAAAGTCGCGCATATTCGATGAGATTGGAACGAAGTTCGCCTATGGCGTCGGAATGTTTCGCGGGCATGCGTAAAAAGGTGCTCGACGGGGGATACGGACTGTGATTATGGGCGCAGGAACCATGACCGTGTCCGCTTGCCGCCCATTTCAACACTAGGTTAAGGTGGCCCGCCGCCCCGCTCTGGAGGCCGGTCATCGTCGTCGCCAGAACGACGGGTACAGATCACTTCTTACGAGAGAGAGGGGAGTTCGATGTCGACAGGCCTGTTCATCACCAAGCCGGTGCAAGCCGCGCCGCACGTAGACGCCGGGGAAGTCCACGGCAGTCTGGGCGGCGAAGATTCGCTGAAGCGCGCACTGACTTCCAAACACTTGGTGATGCTGGGCATCGGCGGCGTGATCGGTGCCGGTATCTTCGTCCTCACCGGCCAGGCGGCGGCGCAACATGCCGGCCCGGCGGTCGTCATCAGCTTCATGCTCGCCGGCTTCGCCTGCGCCCTGGCCGGCCTGTGCTACGCCGAGTTCGCGGCGATGCTGCCGGTCTCGGGCAGCGCCTACTCCTATTCCTATGCGACCCTCGGCGAGGGCGTGGCCTGGTTCATCGGCTGGAATCTGGTGCTGGAGTATCTGTTCGCGGCCTCCACCGTATCGGTCGGGTGGTCGGGTTATTTCAGCGAGCTGTTGCATTTAGTCGGCGGATGGACAGGCACGGACATATCGCTGCCGAAGGCATTGGCCTCGGCGCCGTATGAATTCGTCAACGGCCACATCCAGGCCACCGGCACCCTGATCAATCTGCCGGCGGTGTGCATCGTCGCCGCGCTCAGCGGCCTGTGCTACGTCGGCGTGACCCAGTCGGCCTTCGTCAACTCGATCATCGTCACCATCAAGCTGATCGTGATCCTGCTGTTCCTGGCGTTCGCGGTGAAGTACATCAATCCGGACAACTGGACCCCGTTCATTCCGGAAAACGAGGGCCCGGGCAAGTTCGGCTGGGAAGGCATCACCCGCGCGGCGGCGATCGTGTTCTTCTCCTATATCGGTTTCGACGCGGTCTCCACCGCCGCCGGCGAAGCCAAGAATCCGCAGCGCGACATGCCGATCGGCATCCTCGGTTCGCTGGCGATCTGCACGGTGCTGTACATCCTGGTCTCGCTGACCCTGACCGGCATCGCCGACTTCCGCACCCTCAACACGCCCGAGCCGGTCGCCACCGCGCTCAGCAATTATTCGGCGCTGAACTGGCTGCGCTTCATCGTGGTGATCGGCGCGCTGGCCGGCCTGTCCTCGGTGATCCTGGTGATGCTGATGGGCCAGCCGCGCATCTTCTTCACGATGTCGCAGGACGGCCTGATTCCGAAGGTCTTCTCCAAGGTCCATCCGAAGTTCCAGACGCCGTACGTGGGCACGATCATCGTCGGCATCTTCGCCTGCGCCCTGGCCGGTCTGTTCCCGATCAGCGTGCTGGGCGAGCTGGTGTCGATGGGCACCCTGCTGGCCTTCGCCACCGTCTGCATCGGCGTGCTGGTGCTGCGCTATACCCGCCCCGACCTGCCGCGTCCGTTCCGGGTGCCGTTCCCGTTCATCGTCTGCCCGCTCGGCGCCGCCGCGTGCCTGTTCCTGTTCTGGCAGGCCTTCGCCGAGCATTGGCGCCTGATGGTGGGCTGGACCGTGATCGGCGTGTTCATCTACATCATCTACGGCTACCGCAACAGCAAGCTGCGCAGGCTCGCGTCCAACGCGGCCTGATCGGCACGAAGCAGTCAAGGCCGGCGGGAGTGCTCCCGCCGGCCTTTTTCCATTTCACCGCAGCAAGGCTTCCACTGCGATCCGATCCGATTTCGAGCCTGTGCGCTTGAGCTCGTCATCCCCGCGAAGGCGGGGATCCAGGGCTTCAACGCGACACCACTCTGAAGTCTCTGGATTCCCGCCTTCGCGGGAATGACGGGCGGAAAGATCGCAGCCGGCGGCGACACGCAGCATCAGGAAGAACCGCACCATGCTGGAACAACTTCGGGCGACCAAACACCCGCACGCCGCCCACACCGAGGCCGAAGGGCTGAGCCTGCACCGCACGCTGGGGCCGTGGGGCCTGACCGCGCTGGGCATCGGCGCGGTCATCGGCGGCGGCATCTTCGTGATCACCGGCAAGGCCGCGGCCGAACACGCCGGCCCGGCGATCATGCTGTCGTTCGTCCTGGCCGCGATCTGCTGCACCTTCTGCGCGATGGCCTATGCCGAATTCGCCGCGATGGTGCCGGTCTCGGGCAGCGCCTACACCTACACCTACGCCACTCTGGGCGAGCTGGCCGCGTGGTTCATCGGCTGGATGCTGATATTGGAGTACGGCGTATCCGCCTCCGCGGTGGCGGTCAGCTGGACCGGGTATTTCCTGAGTCTGCTGCAGCACTTCGACATAACCCTGCCGGCGGCGCTGGTGCAGGCGCCGCTGGACGCCAAGCTGCGCCCGACCGGCGCGATCGCCAACGTCCCGGCGGCGATCATCGTGCTGCTGCTGACCTGGCTGTGCTACGTGGGCATCCGCAAGTCCTCGGCCATGAACATGGCGATGGTGCTGCTGAAGTCGGGCCTGATCGTGCTGGTGATCGTGGTCGGCTGGAAGTACGTCAATCCCGAGCTGTGGCACCCGTTCATCCCCGAATCCCAAGGCCACGGCAAGTACGGCTGGGAAGGCGTGCTGCGCGGGGCCTCGATGGTGTTCTTCGCCTACATCGGCTTCGAAGCGGTGTCGGTGGCGGCGCAGGAATCGCACAAGCCGCAGAAGGACATGCCGATCGGCATGCTGGCCTCGCTGGCGATCTGCACCGTGCTCTACATCGGCATGGCCGCGGTGATGACCGGCCTGGCGCCGTACACGACCCTGGGCACCGACGAGCCGGTGGTGACCGCGATCGCCGGACATGCCGGCCTGAACTGGCTGCGGGTGGTGGTCGAGGTCGGCGCCCTGGTCGGGCTGTCGTCGGTGGTGCTGGTGATGATCATCGGCCAGCCGCGCATCTTCATGATCATGGCGCGCGACGGCCTGTTGCCGCCGGTGTTCACCAAGATCCATCCCAAGTACCGCACCCCGCACATCAACACGGTGATCACCGGCATCGGCATCGCCCTGCTGGCGGCGCTGTTCCCGCTCGACATCCTCGGCGACATGACCTCGATGGGCACCCTGATCGCCTTCGCCGCGGTCTGCGCCGGCGTGCTGATCCTGCGCCGCACCCAGCCCGACCTGCCGCGTCCGTTCCGGATTCCCTTCGCCTGGCCGATCTGCCTGGCCGGCATCATCAGCTGCCTGGTCCTGCTGTCCACCATGTCCGCGCACAACTGGATGCTGATGGCGGTGTGGACGCTGATCGGCTTCGTGATCTATTTCGCCTACAGCATGCGCCACAGCAAGCTGGCCCGGCAGAACCGGCAATAGCGCGCCGCCGGGATTCGGACCGCGGCCCCGGCCGCCCCGATCCCGGCTCCGCGGCAACGCTGCGTTGCCGCAAAAACGAGGCAAGCGACACGTCCGGGCGCTAAACTTGGCCCCATGAACAGCGCCCTGCCCTACGATCCGCAACGCCTCGCCCACTGCGCCGGCGAGATCATCGTCAACGTGCGCGAGTTGTCGCAGCGCGGCTGGACTCCGGCCACGAGCAGCAATTTCTCGCGCCGTATCGACGCCCAGAATGTCGCCATCACCGTCTCCGGCCGCGACAAGGGCCGGCTGACCGAGGCCGACATCATGGTCGTCGACCTGGACGGCCAGCCGGTCGCCACCAGCCATCGCCCCTCGGCCGAGACCCTGCTGCACACCCAGCTGTACAAGCGCTACCCCGAGATCGGCTGCGTCCTGCACACCCATTCGCAGACCCAGACCGTGGCCTCGCGCCTGTACGCCGGCCAGGGCCACGTGCATCTGGAAGGCTACGAGCTGTTGAAAGCCTTCGCCGGCACCACCACTCACGACACCGAGCTGGACTTGCCGGTCTATCCCAACACCCAGGACATGCCCACCCTCGCCGCCCAGGTCGATGCCACGCTCGACAAGCAGGCGATGTGGGGCTACCTGATCGACGGCCACGGCCTGTACGCCTGGGGCCGCGACATGCCAGAAGCCCGGCGCCACCTGGAGGCGTTCGAATTCCTGCTGGGATGCGAACTCGAACTCAGGAGGCTGCAGCGATGAGCCGGCTGCGCATTTTCCCGCAAGACCAACCCGACGCCCCGAGCCTGAGCACGTCCGACCAGGCGCAGATCGCGCATGAGCTGGCCAGGATCGGCGTGGGCTTCGAACAATGGCGCGCGACCCAGCCGGTCAAGCCGGGCGACACGCCCGAGGCGATCATGCAGGCCTATCGCGGCGACATCGACCGTCTCGTCGCCGAGCGCGGTTTCAAGACCGTGGACGTGGTCAGCATCGCCCCGGACAACCCGCAGCGCGAAGCGATGCGCAGCAAGTTCCTGGACGAGCACTATCACAAGGAAGACGAAGTGCGTTTCTTCGTCGCGGGCTCGGGCTTGTTCACCCTGCACGTCGAGCCGAACGTCTATGAGATCAAGTGCGAGACCGGCGATCTGATCTCGGTGCCCGACAGCACCCTGCATTGGTTCGACATGGGCCCGCAGCCGAGCTTCGTCGCGATCCGTTTCTTCACCGAGCCGGACGGCTGGGTCGGGCATTTCACCGGCAGCGATCTGGCGCAGCAGTTTCCTCGCTATGAGAAGGGTCAGGCGGCTTGAGGGGCTAAAGAGCAAATCCCCCCTGCCCCCCCCTTTTTCAAAGGGGGGAACTGCAAAGGCGGGGACGCTGGCGTTTTGTCCACACAGCCAAGCCGTTAAATTCGCCCCCTTTGAAAAAGGGGGCTGGCGCCCAGCAAAGCACGCAGTCTGCGCATAACCCGTGCGCCGGGGGATTTGCCCCTCCAAACACGCGCTCCGTTTTTGCACCACCCGCCCATCACGGCGACAATCCCCCTTCTCCCCGCAACGCCGGCCTTCCCCATGCCCATCCGCGCCATCCTCACCGACATCGAAGGCACGACCAGTTCGATCTCCTTCGTCAAGGACGTCCTGTTTCCGTACGCGCGCCGCGCCCTGCCGGGCTTCGTCGCCACCCGCGGCCGCGAGCCGGGCGTGCGCAAGTGGCTGGACACGGTCGCGCTGGAGAACGGCGGCGCCTGCCAGGATTCGGTGATCGTCGAAGTGCTGCAGGGCTGGATCGACGAAGACCGCAAGCACACCGCGCTCAAGGCGCTGCAGGGCATGATCTGGGCCGACGGCTACAAGAGCGCGGATTTCACCTCGCACATGTACCCCGACGCGGCGCCGGCGCTGCGGCAGTGGAAGGACCAGGGGCTGCGCCTGTACGTCTATTCCTCCGGCAGCGTGCCGGCGCAGCGATTGCTGTTCGGCCACAGCGATGCCGGCGATCTGACCGAGCTGTTCTCGGGTTGGTTCGACACCGAAGTCGGCAGCAAGCGCGAGGCGGCGAGCTATGAGCGCATCGTCGAATCGATCGGCCTGCCCGCGCACGACATCCTGTTCCTGTCCGACGTGATCGAGGAACTCGACGCGGCGCGCGAGGCCGGACTGGAAACGGTGTTGATCGATCGCCTGGACGATTACCCGACGCCGCGCGAAGGCGCGGCCACCCACGATCATCCGCGCGCGACTGCGTTCGATCAGATCGAGGTGTGATCTCATCCGGCGAATGTTGCATTCGCCGCAGATGAAGTTTCGCGGTCGCGGCTCGCGCCGCGATCGTTTCATCGATGCCGCTTACAACCGGCTCAGATTGCGCACCCGCACCTCATCGCGCTCCACGCCGTGTTCGTTCGCGGCCTGGGCGCGGATGCGGTTGAGCAGTTCGGCCGGATCGAAGGCGCCGGGCTCGGCCGGCGCGTAATCGAGCGTGGTCTGGCCCCACACGATGAAGCGGCCGCCGACCAGGATTTCGTAGTCGGCGAAATAGAAGTAATGCGCGCTCATGGCGATGCCGCGGCTCAGGTGCCGACGTGGACGTCGTTGCCGCTTTCCGCGCAGCCCAGGTGTTCCAGCGCGATCGCCAGCGCCAGCGTGTAGCTCTGCGCGGCGTAGCCGTGGATCAGGCGCAGGCGCTGGCCGCAATCGGGCGCGATCGACGGCTCCAGCGCGTTCATGTCGTCGTCGTGGACTTCGATGTACGGCACCGGCAATTGCTCCAGCGCGCCGCGCAGCTTGTCGCTGACCGGCAGGCACGCGCCCGGGTCGAGCAGCAGCAGTTCGGCATTGGCCGCGCGCATGCCGCGCAGGCATTCGATCAGCTCGCCTTCGTTGCGGCAGCTGCGCACCGCGATCGCCTTGCCGGCGTCGGCGGCGCGCTCGACCAGGGTCGCGCGCACTTCGCCGGCCAGCGGCGGGACCATCGAATCGACAGCGGTGCCGGTGTTGGGGCCGCGCAGAATCAGGATCGACACGTCGGGACTCACTGCGCGCTCGGAGCGGCGCGCCTTGGAGTTCACTGTAGGAAGACGGGGCGTAAAGGCGCTATGCGCGGGCGGGCGCGGGGCGTAAATCCCGCGTCAATTCCTGATGGGGGGGTTGGGCGTATGGAGCGATGCGGCCCTCACCCCAACCCCTCTCCCGCAGGGCGGGAGAGGGGCTCAGTGCGCGGCGGGCGCGAACTCAGCCGTGAATCTTTTCTCCGCGCGCCAGCATCGCCACCAGCTTCTCGATCCGGTCCGCGCGCGTCTGCGCCTTCTTCGCGGTCTGCACCCGCCACAGCACCGCGTAGCGATTGGTCTTGTCCAGGGTGTCGAAAAACTTGCGCGCCTTGGGTTGCCTGGCCAAGGCCTTGGCCAGATCCTCCGGCACTTCGATCTTGCTCGCCGAATCGTAGGCCGCGTCCCAGCGGCCGTCGGCCTTGGCCGCGTCGATCTCGCGCTGCCCGCCTTCGCGCATGCGGCCGGCGGCGGTCAGGTTCTCGATCTTGCCGATATTGATTTTCGACCACAGACTCCTGGGCCGCCGCGGCGTGAAGCGCTGAAGAAAATACACCTCGTCCAGACCGCGCTTGAGGCCGTCGATCCAGCCGTGGCACAGGGCCACGTCCAGCGCTTGTTCGTAGTTCACCGTGACCACCGTCTGGCCTTTCTTGGCGATCTTCAGCCAAACGCCCTTGGCATCGGATCGGGCTTCCAGCCAACGCTCGAACGCGGCCGAGTCCTCGAACTCGATCACCGGCAAATCGTCCGCGGGACCTTTCGGCGTCGGAGTCACGGCGCGGCCTCCAGCAGACGGTACGAGGTGCGCAAGCGCTGCTCGCCTTGCCAGGCGTCGAACACCCGTACTTCGATCGCATGCTCGCCCGCGGCGCGGTCGGTCGGCAGCGGCGCGTTCCACAGGTGCGCGCTCGGCGTGGCGACCGCGGCGCGGTCGTAGCCGCGCAGGTTGGTGGCTTCGTCGTCGCGCGCGTTCTCGGCCTGCAGCGCCGGGTCGGGCTGATCGACGCGCTTCATCGGCTTCCATTCGCCGTCGTCGAGGCGGTATTCGACCCGGCTGTCGTCGCGGCCCATGAACACGTTCGCGAACACGCCGCGGATCGGATACGAACCGCGGCGCAGGGTCTTGGGCGCGTACAGGCTCAGGTACCGGTTCATCACCCGGTTCTGGATCGTGTCGGCGCCGGCGGCCGCCTGCGCGAGCGGCTTGGCCTCGGCTTTCGCCGGGTACCAGCTCAATTCGTATCGGGCATCGGCCTTCACCTGCAGCCGCGCATAACCGTTCGGCGTGCCGTCGCTCATCGTGGTGTCGGGAATGCCGTCGGCGTTCTTCACGCCCGACCAGAACGCGCCGCAGGCCGCGCCGACGTTGTATTCGTGCAGCGGCTGGGCGCCCTTCCAGCCCACCGACGCATCGTGAAACACATGGCGCTGCGCATGGCTGTGGCCGCTGATCACCAACACGTGCGGGAACTCGCGCAACAGATCGAACAAACGCTGGCGATCGGCGTGACGGAACGTCTCCCGCCCCGGCGCGGCGTCGAACAGCGGGATATGCATGGCCAACACCAGCAGACGCCGCTTGTCCGCGCTCGCCAGATAGCGTTCGAGGAAGGCGAACTGATCCGGCCGCAGGCCGCCGATGTAGTCGGGCTTGGTGCCGGGCTGATACACCACGTCGTCGAACACGACGAAGTTCGCCTGCGGCTCTTCCCAGGCATAGGTGTCGGGGCCGTAGATGTGGCGATAGCTCAGCAGCGAGTCTTCATCGCGCCCGGCGTCGAAATCCAGGTCGTGATTGCCGGGCGCATGCAGCCACGGTACGCCAAGGCGGGCGGTGACGGCGTTGAGCTTGGGATACAGCGACAGATCGTCGTGGGTGATGTCGCCCAGGCTCAGGCCCAGATCGGCGACGGCGGCCTGGCCTGCGCGCTGCGCCAGCAACGGCTCGACGATATCGCGGCGGTAGTAATCGACATCCGTCGCGCTTTTGGTCTGCGGATCGGCGAACACCAGCACGCGCAGATCGGCGCCGCCGCGCCGCTGCGGCACCAGCGCATAGTCGCGGCAGCTCGCCGCGGCCTGCGGCATGCCGCCGTATTTCAGCGGCGGCGGCGCGCTCAGGCTCACGTTGAGCCAGTAATCCGGCAGCCCGCTGTCGACGCGCGCGGCGACGCGATAGCCGGCCGGCTTGATCAGGAACTGGCTGCTGCGATCGCGCAGCGGCAGCGTGTAGCGGCCCTGCGCATCGGTGCGCACGATGGTTTCGCCGTCGGAGACGCGCTGCCCGGCCATGCCGGGTTCGCCCGGATCGCGCCGGCCGTTGCCGTTGCGGTCCTCGAACACGCGGCCGCCCTCGCACGGCGGCGGAAGCGACTCGGCCAAGGCGGCCGGTGCGATCAGGGCAAGCAACACAGCGGCGGACGCGATGGGGCGCATACGGGACTCCGAAAGGTGTCCGCATTATGCGTCGATCGTGGTCAGGGCGTGCCCGCGATAGGCCAGCAGCGCACGGTTTGGCGCCGCCATGCCGGCAACGAAACGCCGGAATCAATCCGCGGGCCGCGCCCCGCGATGCGGCTGCCCGTGCCGCGCGCGCAGCACCGCGACCGCGTCGCCCAGCGACAGGCCGCGCGCGCGCAGCAGCACCTGCAGATGGAACAGCAGATCGGCGGCCTCGCCGCACAGCGCGGCATCGTCCTGGACCACCGCGGCCAGCGCGGTCTCCACGCCCTCTTCGCCGACCTTCTGTGCGATCGAACGCACGCCCTTGTCGAACAGGTGGGTGGTGTAGCTGCCGGCCGGGCGTTCGCGTTCGCGTTGTTCGACCAAGGCATCGAGCTCGGCGAGGAACGACAGCGCGTCGCCGGGATGGCCCGGCGCGTTCGGGAAACAGCTTTCGCGGCCCAGGTGACAGGTCGGCCCGTGCGGTTGCGCGCGCACCAGCAGAGTGTCGCGGTCGCAGTCGGTTTCCATCGACACCAGGTCGAGGAAATTCCCCGAGGTTTCGCCCTTGGTCCACAGCCGCTGCTTGCTGCGGCTGAAGAAGGTGACGTGGCCGCTTTCCAGCGTGGCCTGCAGCGCCGCCCGGTCCATGTAGCCGAGCATCAGCACGCGCAGGCTCGCCGCGTCCTGGACCACGGCCGGGATCAGGCCCAGCTGTTTGTCCCAGTCGAGCGCGTCGATCTGCTGCGGTGTCAGCGCGCTCATCAGTGCAGTTCCCGCACCGGCACGCCCTGCTCGCGCAGCGCCTGCTTCAAGGCCGGAATGCGGATGCTGCCGGAGTGGAACACGCTCGCCGCCAACGCCGCATCGACATCGGCTTCGCGGAACACCGCGCCGAAGTGCTCGATGGTTCCGGCGCCGCCGGAAGCCACCAGCGGCACCTGGCAGATTTCGCGCACCGCGCTGAGCTGCTCGATGTCGTAACCGCTGCGCACGCCGTCGCTGCCCATGCAGTTGAGCACGATCTCGCCCGCGCCCAGCCGTTGCGCTTCGACCACCCAGTCCAGCGTGCGCTTAGCCAAAGCCTGGGTGCGCGAGGGATCGCCGGTGTACTGGCGCACCCGCCACTGGCCGTCGGGATCGCGCAGGCTGTCGATGCCGACCACCACGCACTGCACGCCGAACTCATCCGCGATTTCGCCGATCAGCTCGGGCCGTTCCAGCGCCGGGGTGTTGATCGAAATCTTGTCGGCACCGGCGTTGAGCACGCCGCGCGCGTCGCCCACCGAACGGATGCCGCCGGCGACGCAGAACGGAATGTCGATCGCGCGCGAGACGCGCTCGACCCAGCCGCGATCCACGCTGCGCCCCTGCGGGCTGGCGGTGATGTCGTAGAACACCAGCTCGTCGGCGCCGTCGTCGCGATAACGCAGCGCGAGTTCGACGATGTCGCCCATATCGACGTGATCGCGAAAACGCACGCCCTTGACCACGCGGCCGTCGCGGACGTCCAGACACGGCACGATGCGCCGGCTCAAGGGTGTGGTGGTCAGCAACGTCGTACCTGCTTCAATGCGTCAGTGAGTTGGAAACGGCCTTCGATCAGCGCCTTGCCCAGCACCGCGCCGCTGCAGCCGACGTTGTCGGCGGCGACGATGTCGGCGATGTCGCGGATGCCGCCGGAGGCCTGCAGCTGCACGTCCGGAGCGATCTCGTGGATGTGCCGGTACAGGTCGAGGTTCGGCCCGGTCATGGTGCCGTCGCGGGAAACGTCGGTGCACAGCAGATGACGCAGGCCGGCCGCGGCGTAACGCGTCAGCAACGGTTCCAGGCGCACGCCGCTGTCCTCGGTCCAGCCGGCGACCGGCAGTTCCCAGGCGCCGTCCTCGGTCTGGCGCACGTCCAGGGCGATGGTGATGCGTTCGGAGCCGAAGCGCTTGAGCCAGCCGATGACCAGGTCCGGGTCCTTGACCGCGAGCGAACCGACCACGACGCGGTCGGCGCCGGCGTCGATGATCGCCTCGACATCGGCTTCGCTGCGCACGCCGCCGCCGGTCTGCACGCGCATCCAGCTGGAGGTGGTGATCGCGCGCAGCAGCGGCGCCAGGGTGTAGCCGCCGTAGCGCGCGGCGTCCAGATCGATCAGGTGCAGCCACTTGGCGCCGGCTTCGGCGTAACGGGTGGCCAGGGCCAGCGGCTCGGTCTCGTAACGGGTTTCCTGCGTGTAGTCGCCCTGGTGTAGGCGCACGACCCGCCCGTCGCGAACGTCGATCGCGGGATACAAGGTGCTGTTGCCCATGTTCACGCCTCCAGCGCCAGGAAGTTGGCGAGCAGGCGCGAACCGACGGCGGCCGAGCGTTCCGGATGGAACTGGGCGCCGAAGCAGCGTCCGCGTCCGGCCACGGCGGTGAAGCGGGTGCCGTAGCTGGCGCTGGCCAGGGTGTCTGGGGTCAGTGGCGCGGCATAGCTGTGGACGAAATAGGCCTGGTCGTGCTCGCCGATGCCGGCAAGCAGGCGATGCGCTCCGGCCGATTCATGCTTCTGAAGGAGATTCCATCCCATGTGAGGCACACGTACTCCTGGTCCTGGTTGCAACCTGGTGATCCGGCCCGGCAGAAGCCCGAGGCACTCGACCTCGCCCTCCTCCGAGGACTCGTACAACAGCTGCATGCCCAGGCAGATCCCGAGCAGCGGCTGTTGCAAGCGGCGGATCGTCGCAACCAGTTCCAGTTCGCGCAGTCTTGCCATCGCGGGGGCGGCGGCGCCCACACCCGGCAAGATCACGCGATCGGCGGAGGCGATCGTCGCGGGGTCCGCGCTCAGAATCGAACGCGCACCCAGCCGCTCCAATGCATAACGCACTGAGCCGATGTTCCCCCCCCCCGAATCGATGACAGCTACAACCGTCATCACAAAACTCCTTTGGTACTCGGCAGTTCACGCCCTTGACGAGCGATCGCCTGACGCAGTGCGCGCGCCACCGATTTGAAACAGGCCTCTATTTTGTGGTGATCGTTATCACCTTCCACGTTCAGGTTCAGATTGAGTCCGGCGGTTTCGCACAATGAACGGAAGAAATGCGGGAGCAGCTCGGTCGGGAAGTCGCCGACCCGCTCGCGCGCGAAGCTGCCGCTGAACACGAAATACGGCCGCCCGGAAAAATCCAGCGCGGCGCGCGCCAGGGTTTCGTCCATCGGCAGCACGAATTCCTGCGCCTGCGGCGCACTCATGTCGTCCTGCGAATCGCCCACCTCGCCTTCCCCAACCTGCGCACCACCCAAATCGCCTTCCCCCCTTTGCAAAAGGGGGGCCAGGGGGGATTCGCTCTTGGCCGCGACTGCATCGCTGCTGACCCCGGCCCGCGGATCGAACCCATAGCGCCCGATCCCGCGCTTGTCGCCCAGCGCTTCGCGCAGCGCCTGCCCCAGCGCCAGCGCGCTGTCTTCGATGGTGTGGTGCTCGTCGATATGCAGATCGCCTTCGCAGCGCAACTCGAGCGCGAAGCCGCCGTGCTTGCCGATCTGTTCGAGCATGTGATCGAAGAACCCGAGCCCGGTGTGCACCTTGGGATCGGCGACGCGATCGAGATCGACCGCCACCTCGATCCGCGTCTCGCGCGTAGTGCGCCGCACCCGCGCGGTGCGCGGACGGTCGGCCAGCGCGTGGGCGATGCCGGCCCAGTCCCACTCGCCGCCGAACTGCCCGGTGCGCAGCTGGAACGCGCGGATGCCCAGGTTGGCGGCGAAACCGTTGTCGGTCTCGCGATCGCCGACCATCGCCGAGCGCTCCCAATCGATGCCGCGATCTTTCAGCAACGGCAGCGCCAGACCGATGCCCGGCTTGCGCGTGGGCAGGTTCTGCGCGGGGAAACTGGTGTCGATCAGCACTTCGCGGAACACGATGCCCTGGCTTTCGAAGATCTGCATCATCAGCTGATGCGGGCCGTCGAAGCTCCAGCGCGGAAACGAGTCGGTGCCCAGGCCGTCCTGATTGGTGACCATGACGAACTCGTAGCCGGCATCGCGCAGTTTCAGCATTGCCGGGATCACTCCGCGCACCAGCCGCAGCTTGGGGTAGCTGTCGATCTGGAAATCGGCCGGCTCCTCGATCAAGGTGCCGTCGCGATCGACGAACAAAATCGGCGTCAACCCGCTCATGCCGCTGCTCCGCAAGACGTGCGCGCCACCCGGTTCAGCACTTCGATCACCGCCGCGTTCTGCTCTGGCGTGCCCAGGCTGATGCGCAGCGCATCGCCGAGTTGCGGCGCGTGGCGGAAATCGCGCACCACCACGCCGGCGTCGAGCAAACCGTCGAACGCGGCCTGCGGATCGTCGAAGCGCGCGAGCAGGAAATTGGCCTGCGAGGGATACACCCGGCGCACGCCGGGCATCGCCCACAATGCCTGCAGCAATTTCTCGCGCTCGCTCATCGCCGTGGCGATGCGCGCCTTGGTGGTATTGCGCGGCACCTCGGCCAGCGCGCGCAGCGCCAGATTCACGCACGGCGTGGGCAGCGGATACGGCGCCTGGCAGCGTTGCAGCGCGGCGATCACGCCGGCATCGGCGATCACGCTGCCGATCCGCGCCGCCGCCAGCGCATGCGCCTTCGACAAGGTGCGCAGCACGGCGATGTTGCGCTGGCGCGCGAGCAGGCTCACCGCCGAAGCGCCGTCGGCGAATTCGATATAGGCCTCGTCCACCACCACCATCGCGCGGCCGCGCAGGCGCAGGGCCAGCGCTTCGATCTCATCGAGCGGCAACAAGGTGCCGGAGGGATTGCCCGGCGAACACAGGAACACCAGCTTGGCCGCTTCGCGTTCGGCCGCGTCCGCGATCGCGGCGAAATCGCAGGCGAAACCCTCCGCGGTGTCGCGCAAGGGCGCTTCGACGATGCGGGTGCCGTGCAAACGCGCGTTCACCGCGTACATGCCGAAGGTCGGCGGCGTGATCACGATGGCATCGCCGCCGGGGCGGCAGAAGCCGCGCACGAGCAAGTCGATGGCCTCATCGCTGCCGCGGCCGGCCAGCAGCTGTTCCGGCGCGCAGCCGTACAACTCGGCCAGGCACTCGCGCAAGCGCTGCGGCTGCGGATCGGGATAGCGGCGCACCGCGCCCTCGCCGTCGGCGACGCTGGGCCAGGCGGCTTCGTTGGCGTTGAGCCAGACCCGGCCGCTGCGCTTTTCGCTGCGCGCCGAACTGTAGCCGGCGAAATCGCGCAGGTCTTCGCGCAACAGGTTCATGGGGTTGTCGTCGATCATGTCCGGTTCTTCGTGCCCGATCTTGAAGCGTGGAGTTATCGCGTTGCCTATCGTATCGATCCGGCGCGCTCAGGCGCGTGAGCCGGCGAGGCCGTCGAGGACCCCGGCGCCCCGGCGCAGATGCTCGCGGCGGATCGCCACCGCCGCCCGGTGCGCGTCCAGGCCTTCGGCGGCGGCCAGTTCCATCGCGCAGCCGCCGATGGCTTCCAGGCCGTGCGCCTGCACTTCCTGCACGGTGATCGCGACCTGGAAGCTGGCGACATTGAGCCCGCCGGCGTAACGCGCCGCGCCGCTGGTCGGCAGGACGTGGTTGGTGCCGCTGCAGTAGTCGCCGAGCGCTTCCGGGGCGAAGTCGCCGAGAAACACCGAGCCGGCGACCTCGACCGCCGGCAGCCGCGCGCGCGCGTCGCGCAGCGCCAGGATCAGGTGCTCGGGCGCGTAGCGGTTGCTGACCTCCAGAGCGGTGTCGATCGAATCGACCCGGATCGAACGCGACGAGCGCAGCGCGATGCGCGCGGTGTCGGCGCGCGACAGGCTGGCCAGTTGCTTCTCCAGCTCCGCATCGACCGCGTCCAGCAGGCCGACATCGTCGCTGAGCAGAATCACCTGCGAATCCGGCCCGTGTTCGGCCTGCGACAGCAGATCGGCGGCGACGAAGTCCGGATAGGCGCCGGCGTCGGCGATCACCAGCACTTCCGACGGCCCGGCCGGCATGTCGATGCCGGCGCCGCCTTCGATCAGGGCGACCTGGCGCTTGGCTTCGGTGACGAAGGCATTGCCCGGGCCGAACAACTTGTCGCACTGGCCGATGCTCTGCGTGCCGAAGGCCATCGCCGCGATCGCCTGCGCGCCGCCGACCTTGAACACGCGCGCGATGCCGCAGCAGCGCGCGGCATACAGCACCGCCGGATCGGCGCTGCCGTCGCGACGCGGCGGCGTGCACAGCGAGACCTCGCGGCAACCGGCCAGCAACGCCGGGACACCGAGCATCAGCGCGGTGGACGGCAATGGCGCCGAACCGGCCGGCACGTACAGGCCGACCCGGCGGATCGGCCGCAGCACGCGTTCGCAGCGCACGCCCGGCGCGGTGTCCAGCGCGTAGGGTTGGGTCATGCCGGCCTGGTGGAACAGGCGGATGCGCTCGGCGGCTTCGTCGATCGCCGCGCGCAATTGCGGCGACAGCGAGGCCTGCGCGGCGTCGAATTCGTCCTCGCCGACGCCGAAGCGCTGCGGCGCGCCGCCGTCGAAACGTTCCGCATAGCGGCGCAGCGCCGCGTCGCCTTCGCTGCGCACCGCGGCCAGGATGTCCGCCACCGCATCGGCGGTGGTCTGACGGGTTTCCTGCGCCGGCCGGCGCAGCACGCCGGCGCGCTGGTCGGCGTCCAGCGCGTTCCAGTCGTAGCGCTGCATCGACCCGCTCATGCCAGCATGCCCTCCACCGGCAGCACCATCAGGCCGCGCGCGCCGGCGCGCTTGAGTTCTTCCAGCCGCTGCCAGGTCACCGCGCCGTGGCACAGCGCCTGCAGGGCGATGTCGTCGCTGCTGTCCAGGCGCATCACCGTCGGCGCCTCGGCATCGGGCAGCAGCGGCAGCAATTCGTCGAGCAGGCTGCGCGGCGCCTGGAACATCAGCAGCTTGCTGTTGCGCACGCGCATCGCGCCGTCGAGGCGGCGCAGCAACAGGTCGGCCAGTTCGCCGCGCACATCGTCGAAGCCGTCGATCGGCCCGGCCAGCACCGCCTCGCTTTCGATCAGCGTCTGCACCGCCTTGAGTTGATTGGCGCCGAGGGTGGCGCCGCTGGACACCAGGTCGCAGATCGCCTCGGCCTGGCCCAGGCGCGGCGCGATTTCGACCGAACCCGACAGCAGCACCACCTGCGCGTCCACGCCCTGCTCGGCCAGCCATTGCGACAACAGCGCCGGATAACTGGTGGCGATGCGCTTGCCGGCCAGCTGCTGCGGGCCTTCCCATTGCCATGCGTCGGGCACCGCCAGCGCCAGCCGGCAACCGCCGAAGCCGAGGGGGCGCCATTCGCGGAACGCCGGCGCGCGGCCGCTGCCGCGACGGTCGCCATCCTGTTCCAGCAGCACGTTGCGGCCGACCACGCCCAGATCGCAGACGCCGTCGGCGATCAGACCGGGGATGTCGTCGTCGCGCACCAGCAGCAGATCGACCGGCAAGGTTTCGCCATAGCAGAACAGGCGGTCGCGGCTTTCGCGCCAACTCAGGCCGCAGGCCGCGAGCAGGGCGCGCGCAGGTTCGGCCAGGCGGCCGGACTTCTGGATCGCGATGCGCAGGCGGTCACGCGCTGCGGCGCTGGCGGGAGGGCTCATGAACGGGTCTCGGAAAGAAGATCGGGCGATGGGGGAAGCGAGCAACGGGCCGGCGGCATGCGCGATAAGGAAGTGCGCGGCGGTCAGCGATGGCGCGCCGCGCGCCGGTGCAGGGCCGCGGCATAGCCGCCGGCGCCGCGTTCGAACACCCGCGCGACGCGGCCGATGGTGGTCACGCTGACCTGGGTGCGGTCGTGGATTTCGCGGTAAGGCACGCCTTCGCTGAGCAGCGGCACCACCCGCCAGCGGTCGCTCATCGCTTCCAGCTCGGCCGGCGTGCACAGGTCTTCGAGGAAGGCCCGCACCTGTTCGGGCGTGCGCAACGCGGCCAGCGCCATCGCCAGGTCGGCGATGGAATCTTCAATCTGGTCGCTGTCGGTGGAGCGGCGCTTCATCGTGGAGAACCTTTGCCGGCGTGGCTTTCGGAGCGGACCGGCGGGCTTTGCGGCCGCCCGGCCTGGAACGTGGAAGACGGTGGGAAGGCGCCTGCTTCGGGGCCGGGAGCTGGCCCGGGCCCGCACAGACGCACTAATGTACTAACGCGTTAATACATTATCGATCCGCCGAACGGTCGTCAAGACGGCCTGAGTGGCGACGGATTTGCGTTAAGAATTCAGGCATGCGCCCGAGCCGTACCTTCCGCAGCCCCGACGCCCCGCCCCGCCGCGACGCAATGGCCTGCGTCGGAACCGACCAAGGAAGATGAATACGATCCCCGCCTCCACCTCGCGCCGCCCGCGCCACGCCGTTTCGCGCGCGTGGCTGCTCGCGCTGCTGTGCCTGCTCGCCGCATGCTGGACTCCGGCGGCGCTCGCCCAGAGCGTGCTGGACCTGGACCGGTCCACCCGCGAGGTCGCGCTGGCGCCGTTCACCGCCTACCACCACGACCTGGACGGCAGGCTCGATCTGGCCGGCGCGCAGCGCCTGCACGCGCAGGGCCGCTTCAAGCCGGTGCCGAACAACAACAGCTCGTTCGGCTTCCAGCGCGGCGCGTTCTGGTTCCACATCGCCGCGCTCAACCGCAACGCCGAGGTGCCGCACTGGCTGCTGGTGCAGGGCTTCGCCCTCAGCGATCGCCTGGATGTGTACACCCGGCCGCGCGACGGCGCGGTCGCGCATCAGGCCGGCGGCGACAGCCTGCCGTTCAGTTCGCGCACCATCCGCTACCGCCACCCGAACTTCCAGATCGATCTGCCGCCCGACCGCATCGTCGATATCTATGTGCGCGTGAGCAGCGAAAGCTCGATGCAGGTGCCGCTGACCCTGTACACGCCCAACGCCTTCACCGAACTGGCGCGCGATGCGCAATTCGGCATCGGCCTGTACTACGGCATCCTGGTCGCGCTGTTCTTCTACAACCTGGTGCTGTGGCTGAGCCTGCGCGACAGCAGCTACTTCTGGTACCTGCTGCATATCTGCGCGTTCGGCCTGGTGCTGCTGACCCTCAACGGCCTGGGCTTCGAATATCTGTGGCCGAACTCGCCGTGGCTGGCCGATCACTCGGTGCCGCTGTCGATCTGCCTGGCCCAGGTCGGCATGCAGCAGTTCGCGCGCAATTTCCTCGGGCTCGCGCAGCGATGGCGTTTCGGCGACCGGGTCGGCCTGGGGATGATCGCGTTCTTCGTGCTGCTGGGGCTGGCGGCCACGCAGATTCCGTATCGCATCGCCACGCCGATCGCCTCGGCCGCGGTGTTCGTCAGCATCGCCTGGATCGCGGTGGAGACCATCGTGGTGCTGCGCCGCGGCTACAAGCCGGCGCGGCTGTTCCTGCTGGCGTGGTCGGCGTTCCTGCTCGGCACCGGCATGTTCGCGGCGATCGCCTTCGACCTGCTGCCGAAGATGTTCATCACCGAATACGGCGTGCAGATCGGCTCGGCGCTGGAGATGTTGCTGCTGTCGGTGGCGCTGGGTTATCGCTACGCCTCGCTGCGCAACGAGAACGAACGGGTGGTGCGCGAGGCCAAGGAGCAGCTGGAGCACAAGGTCGAACAACGCACCATGGAGCTGCGCAGCACGCTGGAACAGTTGGAGGACGCGCATACGCGCCTGCGCGAGACCTCGCAGCGCGACGGCCTGACCGGCCTGCACAACCGCAGCCATTTCCGCGAAGCCTTCGAGGCCTTGCTGCATCGCTCGCGGCGTCAGCGCCGGCCGCTGGTGCTGATGATGATCGACCTGGATCACTTCAAGCAGATCAACGATCACCACGGCCATCTGGTCGGCGACGAATGCCTGCGCTGGGCCGCGGGCCTGATCGCGCAAGTGCTGATCCCGCAGCACGCCCTGCTGGCCCGCTTCGGCGGCGAGGAATTCGTCGCGGTGCTGCCCGATCATGACCTGGACAGCGGCGCGCGCGTGGCCGAAGACCTGCGCCTGCGCCTGCGTTCGCAGCCCTGCCCCAGCCGCAGCCACGACATCCCGGTGACCGCGAGCATCGGCGTGCACGAGATCACCCCGGACGCGGACATGGGCGTGGAAGCGGCGCTGCAGTTCGCCGATCAGGCGCTGTATCTGGCCAAGGCCGAGGGACGCGATTGCGTGCGGGTATGGGGCGCGGCGGCGGCTTGATTTTGTAGGAGGGGCTTCAGCCCCGATGCTTTTCGCTCAGATAGCCGTCAAGCCTCATCGCTTGAAGCGCATCATTCGGGCGATCTGAGAAAAGAGCATCGGGGCTGAAGCCCCTCCTACAAAAGACTTCGAAACGGCGCGAAGAGCGCCCCTCACCCCAACCCCTCCCCCGCCAGCGGGAGAGGGGCCAGGCAACTTGTGCGGCACCGCGTCAGTCGCGCATACCCGCGCGCACCGCCGACAACACCGTGCCGTCGCGCACCAGCCGCACCGCCGTCGCCACTTCGCCGTCCAGCGCGCGATCGTGATCCAGGAACGCGATCGCTTCGCGCAGCTTCGCGTGCGCGATCGCCACCGCGCGGCCGGGACGGAACTCCGCCGCCGCCGACAACTCGGCGCGCAAGCCCTCGACCTCGGCGATGAAGCCGGCATGCTCGGACGAATCGGCGGCCGGGCCGCCGAACACCTTCGCGGCCAAGGTGGCGGCGTCGGCGCGATCGGCCAGATCGCGCGCGGCGTTGATCATGTCGCGACGCAGATCCAGCGCCTGCGCGGCCGTGTACAGCTCCAGCGCCAGCACCTTGCCCAAGTCGTCGGCCATCGCCAGCACGTGGCGCGCCTCATTCGCGCCCATCGACACGTGGTCCTCGGCGTTGGCGCTGGTCGGGATCGAATAGACCGACGCCGGATGCGCGCGGCTGGCCAGATCGTTGACGATCGCCGCGGCGGTGTACTGCACGATCATGTGGCCCGATTCGGTTGCGTCTTCGTTGCCGATCAGGAAACCCGGCAGGCCGTCGTTGGTGGCCGGATCGACCAGCTTGTTGAGGCGGCGCTCGGAGATGCTCGCCAACACCGGGATCGCGGCCTTGACGTAGCTCATCGCCAGCGCCAGCGGCATGCCGTGGAAATGGCCGGCCGAGATCACCTGCTGCTCGACGTGCTCGGCCTTGGCGTCCGGGAATACGATCGGATTGTCGGTCAGCGAGTTGAGTTCGATCTCAAGCACGCGCGCGGCCTGCGCGATGGCGTCGCGCACCGCGCCGTGCACCTGCGGGATGCAACGCAGCGAATAGCTGTCCTGCGGCTGATGCTTCTTGCCGCCGCGGAACGGACGGAAACGGTTGTAGAACTTCTCGCGGCCGTGGCGCTGGCCGAACGGCACCCAATCCCAGCCGATGTCGAAGCTGAGCTGCTGCGCCGCTTCGGTGTCCCAGCTTTGCGGCAGCCAGGGACGGAAACGCGGCACCAGGTGATACGGAATATCGGCCAGGGTGGAACCATCGAGCAGCTTGCGCAGATTCTCCGCGACCTGCACTTGGCCCGGATGCGGACGCAGCGCATGCACTTCCTCGGCGAACGCGCCCAGGCGGCCGGCGAAGGCGTCGATGGTCATCGCCGCGGCCAGATCGGCGGTGTCGAGCATGTCTTCCAGTCGCGCCAGCGCGAGCACGCCGCACGCCAGCATCTGCGCGGTGCCGTTGTTGAGCGCCAGGCCTTCCTTGTACGACAGCTTGACCGGCTTGAGGCCGGCGCGTTCCAGCGCCTGCGCGCCGGGCATGCGCTCGCCCGCGAAGAAGGCTTCGCCGCCGCCGAGCAGCACGATCGCCAGATGCGACAACGGCGCCAGATCGCCGCTGGCGCCGACCGAACCCAGCTGCGGCACCACCGGCACGATGCCGGCGTTGAGCATCGCCGTCAGCGCCTGCAGGGTCTCCACGCGAATACCGGAGTGGCCGCGCATCAAGGTGTTGACGCGGATGCACAGCATCGCGCGCACGATCTCGGGAGCGAACGCGTCGCCGACGCAGACCGCGTGGGTGACGATCAGATTGCGCTGCAGTTCTTCGTGCAGGGTTTCCTGCGAGCGCTTCGCGCCCGGCAGCTGATCGCGCAGATGATGCGAACCGAGCAGGCGGTCGGCGTTACTGCCGAAGCCGGTGGACACGCCGTAGATGGGTTCCTCGCGGCGCACTTGCTCGGCGAGGAAATCCGCCGCGCGCGCCACCGCCGGCAGCTGCGCCGCGGCTAGTTCGACCTGGGCGCCGTAAGCCACGGCGACGAGTTGCGACCGCGTCAGCGAACGGCCGTCGAGCTGAATCTTGTTCATTTGTAACCTCGCCTCGCACCCTGGCGATCATCTGAACGGCGGGCCTGACCGCGAACGGTTAAACCCGGCCGAGCGTACTCGGGAGTCGGTGCGTCAATACAACATTGGGAACCGCGGCGGCAGGTGCTCGCCGCGGCGTGGAATCGGTTCGCCTCGGTGCCGGATCGCGATCCGGCGCGCGGCGAACCAGGTGACGGGAGCCGCGCGCGCCTGCGCGTGCGTGGCTCCGATGACCGGACTCGCGAACGGCCGGCGCCGGGATCGTGCGATCCGCGACGACGACACGGCCCGCGCACCCGGCCGACTTGCGCATGCCGGTTTCCCGCATGCCTATTTCTTCATGACCCGCGATTGTTCCAGCTCGACCCGCAGCGTGCGCGCCAGCTCGGCGCGCGGTACTTCGAACTGGTCTTCGCGTCGCAGATCCTTGACCGTCGCGGTGCCCTTGGCGATTTCGTCCTCGCCCAGCACGACCACGAAGCGGATGCCGGCGCGGTCGGCGTAGCGGAACTGCGAGGTGAGCCTGGACGCTTCCATCACCACTTCGGTGTTGAGGCCGCCGTGGCGCAACTCGTTGGCCAAGGCCAGGCAGTGCGGCAGCAGCGCGTCGTCCATCTGCGTGACCAGCACCTGCACGCTGCTGTCGGCGGTGCTGACGATGCCGGCCTTCTGCAGCTGATAGAACAGGCGGGTCAGGCCGATCGAGATGCCCACGCCCGGCAGCTTGGACTTGGTGTAGTTGCTGGCCAGGTTCTCGTAACGGCCGCCGGAACAGATCGACCCCAGCCCCGGAAAATCGTTGAGGGTGGTTTCGTAGACGGTGCCGGTGTAGTAATCCAGGCCGCGCGCGATCGAGAAATTCAGCGCGTAGTTCTGCTCCGGCACGCCCAGCGCGCGGATCAGTTCCAGCACTTCGCGCAGTTCGGCCACGCCTTCGCGCAGCGCGTCGTTGCCTTCGCCCAGGGCCGCCAGCTTGGCCAGGGCATCGGCGTGCGAGGTCGAACGCGTTTCCACGAAACTCAGGATGGTCGCGACCGCGTCCGCCGACAGGCCGAAGTCCGCGCCGGTGAGGGTGTCGCGCACATACTCGACGCCGCGCTTGTCGAGCTTATCGACCTCGCGCAGCACCAGCGCCTGCAACTCGCCGTCTTCCACGCCCTGGGCCTGGAAGAAGCCGCGCAGCAGCTTGCGATTGTTGAGCTGGATGGTGAAGGCGCCGATGTCGAGCTCGGAGAACACCGCATAGATCGCCGCCGGCAGCTCGGCGTCGTAGCGAACGCTCAGCGAGTCCTTGCCGATCACGTCGATGTCGCACTGGTAGAACTCGCGATAACGGCCGGCCTGTTGCCGCTCGCCGCGATAGACGCGCTGCATCTGGTAACGGCGAAACGGAAATGCGAGGTGATGCTCGTGCTCGGCGACGTAGCGCGCCAGCGGCACGGTCAGGTCGAAGCGCAGCGCCAGTTCCGGCAGCGCCGCGCCGCCGGCCTGCGCGTTCTTCTCGCGCGAGCCGGTGGATTCGACGAAATACACCTGCCGCTCGGTCTCGCCGCCGGATTTGGTCAGCAGCATCTCGGTCAGTTCCATGACCGGCGTTTCCACGGGCAGGAAGCCGAACCGCTCGAAATTGCGCCGGATCGTGTCGAGCATGCGCTGAAACGCGATCTGGTCACGGGGCAACAGCTCCATGACCCCGGGCGGGGTGCGAGGCTTGATCAAGCGAAACTCCAATACGTACGTCGATTGCGGGCCGGGGCGTGCCGGCGGCGCTGCGAGCGCTGGCGCCGGCGGATTGAGCGCCGCCGATAGTCTAACGTCCGCCCCCGCCCGTGGCTCGCGCCGCGGCCGGCATCCAGGCAAAAACACCGTCGCAGCGGGCTATGGGCGCATCGCCGCGAATTTCTTCGCACCGCCCCCTTGCGCCGGCCCCGTGGGTATCGTTAGAATTTGCGGCTCACGAAGTCGGGGTGTAGCTCAGTCTGGTAGAGCGCTACGTTCGGGACGTAGAGGTCGCAGGTTCGAATCCTGTCTCCCCGACCAATCGTCGAAACAGTAAAGGCTCCGAAAGCCGCGGAAACGCGGGACTTCGGGGCCTTTTTGCTGCCCGTCGCTTTTTACTCGCAATTGTTCATTATCGGAACAATTGTGAGCAGAACCGGGCTTCCGCCGCATGCTGTGAGCATCCTTCCCTGCTCTCCCGGCCCCAGCTAGACCCGCTTTGGATTCACCGCTGGCAGCCCGGCCTGGGCACGATGACGCCGCACCAGCGCCCAGGCGCGGCGGTAGCCGTAGCTGGGCAGGTCCACGACGCCGTGCGGATTTCTTCGACTGAACCGGCTACCTCGCGCCAGTTTTTTGAGCGGCCGCGCTCCACCGCTTTTTTCAGCATCTCGTTTTCCAGCGTCTTCTTGCCCAGCAACCGCTGCAAGGCCTCCACGCGCACGTCGGCCTCATCCGTCACCGCCTCCCCCATCAGCGCTCGACCCATCGGACATCGCGGGTTGAAGGGTATGTGCGCCTAACTTCATGACTGGATCGGTGTGATTGCGATTCAGTTCTTCCTGCTGCTGTTGGAATTGCTCCATCTCCAACGCCTGTTGCTGATCGAAGGCCTGCGTGCGCTTCAAAGTGTCTTCCAATTCCGGTGCCGACGCCGTGAGCGACACGTTGCCGTAGAAGCCAGGGACATGTCCGTAAGCGAAGGCGCGGTCGCCGACGACCACCACGTCTTTGAATTTGTCCACGCGATCGACACCACCCAGCTTGGCGGCGTGCATCAATTCGGCGGTCTTGCCGTCTTGCGTGTCCTTCGGCAATCGTGCCTGGATTGCGGCAAACAACGCGTAGTCGGGATGATCGGACGGAAAGGATTGCGATGGCCTATCAGGTTGGGCAGCCGTAGCCTGCGCGTCATCGCGCTCGGGTTCCTGTCGCCGCGTTTTGCCGCCGGGGCTGCCGGGGCCTGGTGACGCATTCGTGGAATGCGCCGCATCCTCCATTTGGACCCGCGTTTCCGCCGCGGGTAGCGATGCCCCTTGAAACGAGCCGGCCAGTGTTTGCCTCGCCGCAATCCGCGCTTCATGCCGGGTCACACTCAGCGGCTGCGCTTCGTTAGCCACTGGTGCCTGTGCCGGGGGAATCTCCGGATTGGAACGCTCGACGGTTGGTTCTGCAACCGCTTGTGCGGGCATCACTTGCCGGAGCGGCGTTGGCGATCCAGGACCGGGCCGCGGAGCCTGCGCCAGTGCCATGTCCACGGTCTGGTCGGCCACGCCCGTGGCAGGAAGGTCATGCGCCTGCTGGAACTGCCTCACCGCGTATTCGGTTTCCACCCCGTAGTAACCATCCTGCGCCACGGGCTGCCCTTCCGGGCCGCGAGCGCCGCCCCGTTGCAAGCGGAACTGCAAAAATTCCACGTCGTTGCCACGATCCCCAAGGCGCAGACCTTCCGGCGCGCCGGACGCAGCCGCAACTACCGGGACGCGCTCGGCCGTGGCGACATCCGGCGCGACCGACACCTCCACCGCGATAGTCCGCCCATTTGTTTTCGACGACTGGGGAATCGACACATCGGCAGATGACACGGATCGCGCCACGGCATCCGGCGTTTGTACAGGCGGCTGCGATTGAAACGTCGCCGGTGTTGCCGATCGAAAAGCCGGGACAGCCGTTGCTTGCACGGCCGCCGATGGCGCGTCAGCCACGACAAACGATTGAGGTATCGCGGGCCGTACCGATTGAACAGAGGAGGTGACCGCCTCCCGCCCTTGCCCTTGAGCGCGATCTTCCAACTCAGGCGCAACAACTGCCGCTTGAAGCGCGGGCATGACGGGCCCGGTAGAGACCGGCACCTGCGCCGCAACATCGCGCTCGCGTTCGACCGGCGATTCGACTTCAGCCCGCCTCTGCGCCCCATCGACACGCGGAGCGCGCACCTCGACGGCCGCCAAGGTCGCGACCGTCTGCGCCTCCTGGGTAGACACGCCCTGGCGATTCGCTTCGCGCAAGGCTTGCTGATACGCGTCGCGCTCCTGAGGCGATTGCGCTGCGATCCGCATGTCCGGCACGTCAGGCAGTGGCGCTCGCTCCTGCCGACCGGCCCGCACCTCCTTGAGCGCCTGTTCGATGTCCTGCGTGCTGGTGACAGCAGCGATACGCTCCACCCCATCCGGACCTCGCCGGTAGTGGGCTATGGGACTATCGGCCGCGACCGCATTGTCGGCCGCAGTCTTGCCGCCTGTCTTGTTCTGCAACTGCATGGAGCCCGGCCCGGCGAGTCCATGTTCTTCGCGAGTCCGCCGGGTCGCCAGAACGACGGCCTCTTGCCAATCGGGATTGAGTTCAACGTCGGCCACCCGGTAGCGATGCAGCAACTCGTTCTGCTGTTTCTGTTCGGCAGTGGGTGCTGGCCGACTCTCCAGGCTGGCCAGTCGCTGGTTGTGTTGTTCAAGCGAAGGCTGCCGGGCAGCTCGAGTCAACTCCAGCTCCAATTCCAGATTGCCCTGCGCGACCTTGCCGTCGCTCGACCATACCCTGGCCTCGCCGCGCTGATAGACAGTCTTGTCCGACGCCATCAACGTATCGCGCTGAGGCGTGGCCGACACGACAGCGCCAGGAATACCGCCGAAATCGCGCCATCGCTGCGCGGCGTAGTTTTCCTGGTAGACCATCGCGACCGCTTCTCGCCCGGTGGCGATGTTGGTCTGAATTCGTCCGAGCGATTCGCGACTGAGTTCGTCGGCTCGCTGCGAGGAGGCGATTTGCTGTTCGTAGACGCCGCGATCGTTGGCTCCCGTCTCGGCGACCTTGACCGAACGCACCCATTGTTCCGCAGCCGGATCTCGCCGCCAGTTGTTGTTGTCCAGCCCCGCGCGATCGCTTTCTCGCGCGGGCAGGTTGAATGGGTCCTGGGGAGGCGGCATCTTGCCCAATGCGAGTTCGACGGCTTCATTGGTCGCGTGATAACCCAATTCGCGCGCCTTCTCATAATTCGCGCCGACGACTCCGGCTACCGGATTGCTTATGCCATCCGGCGTCTTGTCGAGCGCGGCCGGCCGGACCCAGTTGCCATCGGCAAACGTCCAGACAACGCCATTTTTGTCGGCTTGGTGATGGATCTGGTAGTCCTCCACCAGATCGACGGCTTTATCCGCGGCCTTGGCCAGCAGCGCGGCGTCGGCCACGATCAGCGCGACGGGGACGTAGCCCGAGGAACCCACCACATAAGCGGCGGTAGTTCCGCCTATCCATGCGCCGGCATTGCGCGCGATCGTGCGACTCGATTCGGACTGAGCGGCTCGCAGGTTGCCTTGCTCAAGCAGCTCGGCCGAACGCTGGGCGCTGAGGGTCAGATCGACACCTGTGGCTAGCAGGCCTCCTGAGCGGGCCAGTGTATGGATGGGGCGCTCGCCGACGAGCAAGTCCTTGGAGATGGAGCCGCTTTGCCCTTTGGGGCCGCGTAAGGCCTCGTCGGCCTGATCAAGATCGACCGATGCAGCTGACAAGGCGGGATCGAATGAGTTCAGGCGGGGGCTGTCCTGAAAATCGCTCAGTTTGCGGTAGCCCACGACATGCTGTTGATACTCGGCTTCGGAGATGGTGCCATCGCGAAACGTCCGGTCGACCAATTCGGCCGTGGTCGTCGTTCGCAGGCCAGGCAACTCCCGCTGCAACTGACGCTGTATCTGCGGCGAAGCGAAGAGCTTGTCGTCCGACCAGATGATGACGCTGCGGCCTTCCGCGTGCTCGCGGGTGGCGATTTCGAGCAGGGAGCGTTCGCCTGCGTTTTTGGAGAATTTTTCGGGATCGGATCGTACTTTCTGCTGAGTCTCGGCAGCATCGAGGACCTTAATTTTCCGGTCAGCAATGTACTGACTAAGTTCTTGCTTAAGGGGACCATCCTCAATCTCGGTCTCGATAGTTTTGGTGATAGCGAACTCATGCCCCTCCGCTCGCGCAACCTTTCGGTATGTATCGAGCAGTTGAGGGCCACCCGCACGATAGGCATAAATCAAACTATTCGTATCAGCCAAGAAATAACTGGTGGCCATCTGATCCTCCTTAATCAGATCAAATGTAGCTTGACGTAATCGCGAAATTTACCGAATAGCCCAGTACAGTCCGACTGATCCAAGTCCGGCATCAATTCCCATATCAGACGACGAACGTTCCAGGCAAGCACCGACTCGATCTCGTTGAATTCTTTTTCCTGCCTTATGAACTCAACAAAATCCGCCGGCTTCTTTTCCTTGAAATACTGTGCAAAAGCAGCCACTTCGTCGTCCTTCCACTGCCTCCGCCGGCTCCATTCCTCCTTGGATTCCGTGTAACTGGACACGATCATTTCATAAATCGCCTCATCGGTTGCCCGCCTCTTTCCAGGCCCGGTAAGCACGTCAAGAATGTCGGCCTTAAGTCTTTCGTCTTCCAGCGCATCGATTTTTGCTTGTAGCTCAGGACTAATGGACATAGAGAAATTTCCTTGAGACTTGGCTCTTCATGTTGTTGTTCATGGCTCCATTCCCATGGAGAATGGAGCTTCCAGAAAATCCGGGGCAGCTCATCTCGCGGCAATCCGCACCTCCTTGATCAGACCAAATTCAACTTGACGTAATCGCGAAGTTTACTGAATAGCTCAGAACGGTCATCGGAGTTCAAGTCCGGCATCCATTCCCGCATCAGGCGACGGACACGCCATGCAAGTTCGGATTCGATCTGGTTAAATTCCTTCTGCTGCCGCAAAAACTCAGAATAGTCCTCTGGTTTTTTTCCTTGAAATATTGCGCAAAAAAAAACCACCTCGTCATCCCGCCACTTTCTTAATCTAGCCTGCTGTTCTTTGGCCATGGCGTAGCCTGCCAGAGCCGTTTCATAAATTTCTTCATCGCTTGCCCGCTTCTTCCCGGGCCCCGTAAGCACTCGAAGAATTCTGGCCCTGAGATCTTCGTCCTCCAGCGCATCGATTTTCGCTTGCAGTTCCGACCTAATGGGCATAGAGAAATTTCCTTGAGACTTGGTTCTTCATGTTGTTGTTCATGGCTCCACTCTCTTGGAGAATGGAGCTTCCAGAAAATCCGGGGCAGACCATCTCGTGACCATCCGCCCTCCTTAATCAGATCAAATGCAACTTGACGTAGTCGCGAAATTTGCTCAATAGCCCGTTAGAGTCGGACTGGTCTAGACCCGGTATCAGTTCCCGTATCAGGCGACGAACGTTCCAGGCAAGCACCGACTCGATCTCGTTGAATTCTTTTTCCTGCCTTATGAACTCAACAAAATCCGCCGGCTTCTTTTCCTTGAAATACTGTGCAAAAGCAGCCACTTCATTGTCCTTCCACTGCCTCCGCCGGCTCCATTCCTCCTTGGATTCCGTGTAACTGGACACGATCATTTCATAAATCGCCTCATCGGTTGCCCGCCTCTTTCCAGGCCCGGTAAGCACATCAAGAATGTCTGCCTTAAGCCTTTCGTCTTCCAGCGTATCGATCCTTGCTTGCAGTTCAGGACTAATGGACATAGAGAAATTTCCTTATCGACATAGATAAATTTCCTTGGGGCTTGGTTCTTCATGTTCTTGCTCATGGCTCCATCCTCCCGAAGCGTGGAGCCCCCAGAAAAGTCGTGATAGCTTAGGGTGGCACCGTCCATACATATTTTTCCCACTATCTCTGCATACGCTGGCCCTAGACCACCGCCCTAAACCCCGTCGGCAACACCCCAGATACTACCCAATGACGCGAAAGCGTCGCCATGCTGGCGACATAAAGACGGAACGCAGTGGAAAAAGTGGATTTTGGGTGGCCTCCCGTTGGCCACGTGGCGTAGTCAACAATCAGGTATCTTTCGGAAAATTGGAATCACGTGGAGAACCTCCATGACACGGCGACCGGACCCCTTCCAGGAATTGTCCAGGCACGAACCGGCTCAGTCCGGATCACGGCGAGCGCAGCGGGCCGATTCTCCGCACACCGCCCCTGAGCGCACGGACCCGAGCGCATCGCCCTCGCACGCAGCCCAGGTCGCACAGACACAAGCCGCGCTGAAGCGCGAGCTGGTCCGCGTGTACGCACAGGCCTGCGCGGCCTGCGTGCGCAAGGACTGATCCGGCGCGGCGGGACATCGTCCGCGGTTTTCGCGCTTTGCGTGCCCCACTGGGCGTTTGCGGCCACGACAATGAGCCCGCCGCCTCGGCAGGCGCGACGAAGCGGTTTTAAACTCGGCGTACGCATTCGCCGTAATGCGGCAGGAGATCTCAATGGCAACACGCAAGTTACCCGGCTGGACGATGTCCTTCGCGATCGCCGCCGCCGCAATGCTGCCGCTGTCGTCCTGCGGGATGGCGGGCGCGCAAAACGCTAATCTGACGCGGGATAGGGCCATGAAATCAGGAGTTCACGACATGCTGGAAGAAATCTATTCCTCGCCGAAGCCGGTTCGCTTCGAGCAGCTCGACGTCAGCGCCATCGTCGTCAAGCACATTCCGCTGGGAACCGAAAAGGCGGCGGTCGCCGATTCGTTCAAGTCCTCGCCGAGCTCGAAGATCATCGAAGACTCGGCCGACAAACTGGTGGTGCGCGACAACAAGGGCCAGGCGATGCTCGATCCGGATGCCCGCTCGGTCGTGATGACCTTCAGCTTCGACTCGAGCGGCAAGCTGGCGAAGGTCGCCGCGGTCCATCTCAAGAATCAATAAGGAACGCAGCCGGCCATGGACGAGAAAATCGAAGTCGGATACCGCAATATCGGATCGGCGCTGGGGAAGGACTATCACCACAAGTACCTTCTCTACACCGACAAGGACGGCAACCAGCACACCATCAGCGGCTGGACCGGGGAGCCCGAGGCGGGCCTGCCCTATGGACGCATGCAGGTCGAGACCAATCTGCCGTTCGATGCGACCAATCCCGACCACCCGACCAATCCCAATGCGGCGGGACAGAAGCAGTACCACGAGCTGATCGCCAGCGGGCCGGATCTGTCCAAGACCTGGGAACAGATGGTCGCCAACGCCCAGACCAAGGACGACAAGTACCCCTACGACCCGCAGTTGCAGAATTCCAACACCCTGGCCGACAGCGTGCTGCGCGACGCGCGCCAGCCCGAACCGAAGAACGACGGCTTTTTCGGCCATTGGGCGCCGGCCTCCGGCCGCGCGCTGGACGAATCGATCAAGCCCACGGTGCCGGGGCTGGGCAATTCCGGACGCACCTTCAGCGCCAACGACGCCAATCCCGCCGATGCGCAACGCGAAGCCGCGCTGCGCGACGACCCGTTGTTCAAGCAGGCCCTGGCCGGCCTGGACAAGCTCGGCCCGGACGCGGGCGTCTACAACAACCAGCAGGACAAGGAGCGCATCGCCGGCGCCCTGGCCGTGCAGGCCAAGCTGCACACGCCGCCGCTGCCGGAGATTCAGGAAGTCCGCCCCAGCCCCACTAACGGCAACGTGTTCGCGATGTGGACCAACCCGGGCAACGAGATGGACGTGCTGCGGCCGCATGTGGACAAGGCCGAGGCCGTCAAGCAGCCGCTGGCGGACAATCTGCACAAGCTCGATGCCGCCAATCAGCAGCAGGATCAGCAACGCTCGCTGGCGCTGTCGCAAAACACGGACGAACCCAGCCGCAGCGCACCCCGGATGGGCGGCTGAGAGACGGGCGGGCGCTGAACGCCCGCCCTTTCCCGCGGGTTGCGCGCGGCCGGCGCCGAAGCGATACCGTCGCGCCGGCCGCATTCGCTCCTGGCGCGATGCCGGGAGCGCGATGGCCGGTACGCACCGGCGATCCCGGCGGGCAGGCACGCCCTGCCCGCCCCGATGAACTCATGACCCCGCCCGCTGCGCCTCGGTAGCCATCGGCGCCGAAGCACGGATTCATAGTTCCTGCTTCCGGGTTACCGACAGCCGGGGCCACCGCTGGGACTGCCGCGCGGCCTCGCCAGCAAGTCGTCCGCCCCCGCCTCTCCCGCACCCCACCGTCACCGCGAAAACGTGCGGCCGGTCGCTGTGCGTGCGTATTTCCCGCCCCAACAAAAGAAAAATCACAAAAAAAGGAAATTTTCCTCCGGGTCGGCACCGACGCCGGTCACTACGGTGGCGCCCATCGACGGTCCCAGACCGCGCCGCCCCGCCGGAGACTTCCATGACCGCCAAGACCCGTTCCGCCCTCGTCCTGACGCTGGCCATCGCCGCCTCCGGCCTGGGCTGCGGCCAGTTCGGCGCCGATGCCGCCAACCCGGCACCGGCGGGAATCGGCTGGAAGATCCATGAAGCGGCGAGCGCATCGACGCAAACGGTCGCCTCGGCCGCCGCCAGCGCGACGAAGACCCGGCTCAAGCCCGGCCTGTGGCGGATCGAAGGCGCGGAATTCGACGCCCTGAGCGAACGCGGCAAGGTCTACCTGTGCATCGACGCCGCCAGCGCCGCGCTGATCGACCCGCCACCGCCGCCGGCGAGGTTGGCCCAATGCAGCATCGAGGACGGCACCCCGAAGCCCGACCTGTACCTGGGCACCCTGCAATGCCGCTACCCGGATCGCACCGTCACCTCGCGCGTGCGCATCGACAGCAACAATCTCTATTTCCGCGACGTGGTCGTCCAACGCGGCACGGCGGCGGTCGAGAGCAGCGACAAGAGCAGTCACTTCGCCGAATGGGTCGGCCGCTGCCGGCCCGAGCAAGCCCCGGGCAAGGCCTACACCCAGGCCTACGGCCAGGACGAGATGCATGCGGCCGAACTGCCGGCGGCGCTGACCTCGGCCGCGAGCGGAAGCTGAGACATGGCGACGACCCCGCGCACTCGCGCCCGCTTCGCCGTCTGCCTGGCCGGCGCTTTGCTGAGCGTGCCCGCGGCCATGGCGCAGCCGCCCGCCGACGGCGCCGACGACGGCGTCCAGGCCATGCAACCGCGCGATGTCGATCTGTATGTGGAAGCGGTCCCGGGCGATCTCGCGCTGGGCCAGGCCTGGACCGCGCCGGTGCCCGGCCAGCCCTACACCACCGCCATGGGCAAGCCGGTCAAGATCCGCGGCGTCGCCTCGCTGGCGCTGGCCGGCAAAACCTTGTCGGTCACCGTCACCTCGCGACAGAAGAAGGAACCGCCCGGCCCGCCCGATCAAGGCTGCCCCGCCGGCACGCAGGAAATGGACACCGGCGCGCAGGCCATGAGCGACCAGACGCGTCCGCAACCGCCGACCACCTTGCAGGTCGCCATCCGCAACTCGGGCACCTTCGAAACCGTCTACACGCCGAGCGTCACCGGCACGCATCAGATCCTCGCCAGCGCCGGCGCGGTCAGCGGCAAGAGCGAATTCGACGTGGTCGATCCGGTCACGCTGTGCGAACCCCTGTCGCCGCAGGAAATCGAGCAGGAAGCCAGGCAACTGTCCGAAACCACGTACCAGACCGTGGAGCTGCTGGACCAACACATCCAGGCGCTGCCCGATTCGCCGGCCAAGGACGAGTTCAAGAACAAGCTCGATGAGTTGCGCAAGGCCATGCAGTCCGCGCAGCCGCGCGGGCAAGCGCCGGACTGGGTGAAATCGATCGAGCCGTTCAACCGTCTGCGCAGCCTCAGTCCGCGCATTCGCGAAGCCGCCGAGCCGCTGCGCCGCCAGTTGAGCGAATGGCAAGACAAGGCCAGGCAGTCCAACCAGCAATCCAGGCAGGTGCTGGCCAAGCTGCAGCACGGCAACGTGGTCTGCGATCAGCTCGACATCGTCATCAACGCGCTGAAGTTCGTCGATTTCAGCCTGGGCCTGGTCACCACGCCGGCGCAACTCATCGAGGGCTGGCTGAAGGAGAACGTGCCGACCAAGCTCATCGGCCAGATGTCGGGCGCGGACAAAGCGCCGGCCGTGCAGCAAACCATCGAAAGCCTGTGGAAGCTTGCGCTGACCCACGTTTCCGGCTGGAGCGGCCTGGCCTTGCCGAAGGTCGCCAACGATCTGGTCGGCTACGCCGCCAATCGCTATTTCGACCGTTACTGCCAGACCTTCACCGGCCCAGTCGCGGCGGAAATGAAAGGCGTCGTATCGAAGATCGGCACGCCGTGGTGGTGGTTCCGCATCAAGACCAGCGGGGTGTTGATCCTTCGCTATCCCAAGGGCGCCGCAGGGAATGCGATCGCGCTGAGCGGCGAACTGATCGGCAACGCCTCGCTGTTCAAGTCGAAGGACGACGCCATCCGCGTGCTGTTCCCGAAATTCGCGAAAGGCATCGTGTTCCACCAGAACCGCATCGAACCGCTCGCCGGCAACCTGCTCAACGACGGCGATTACTCGGGCTACGACCCGGGCAGCATCATGATGGACAAGGGCGGCACGATGGTGCGTTCGCTGGCGCCGGCGTTCTTCCGCATTCCGGTGCGCGGCGAGTTGCGCGGCGACCGGTTGCGCATCGAGCTGCAGCCGGCGGTCATGGACTTCAAGGACAAATACACGACGGTGCGGCAGGTGACGTTCTCGCCGCTGTCGATGTTTCCGAACGTGACCGACTACGAACTGCCCTACCCCGGCGCGCACACGATTTTCCAGCGCGCCTTCAACGACGGCCCGGCCGAGTTCGTGGTGACCCGGGTCGGCGCGAACAAAGACGTCATGCAGATCAAGCAGCACTTCGCCCGCCAACGGGACACCAACCGGACCCATGGCGAATTCACCGTGGACGTGACGGCCTGCAATCCCTCTTGCCCGTAACGCCCCTTCTTCCATCACACCAAGGAATCATCGCGATATGACGACGCTCACTTCCCCCTCCCGTCTTGCCGGCCTGCTCGGGCTGGCGCTGGCGGTATCGGCGTGCTTCGGCGCGCAGGCGCAGGATTCGGCCGAAACCGGCCAGGACCATCCGCTGGTCGGCCGCTACGAAGGCGCGACCATCCGCGCCTACAAGCAACAGCAGTTCGATGAAGCCTCACTGCTGCAGGCGCCGGTGGACTATCAGTCGATGGTCGACCGCGATGCGCTCGAAGACCGCGCAGGCCCGGCCTGGCTGAAACTGGAAGGCCGCCACACCCGCATCCGCTACGAGGCGCCGGCCGAGCGTTCCTCGCTGGAACTGTTCCGCAACTACGAAAGCAAGCTCAAGGCCAACGGCTTCGAGCAGGTCTACGCCTGCAACGACAACGCTTGCCTGGCCGGCTCGCGCAAGGACCCGAGCCAGCTCGGCGATCTGCTCGACAATTTCGACATCGCCGACAACGGCCGCCACTACGCCAATCACGCGCGCTACGGCCTGTACAAGGCGACGCGGCCGGAAGGCGTCGCCTATGTCGCGCTGCTGGCCGGCGACAGCGACGAAGGCCACATCCTGCCGCGCGTGCTGGTGGACGTGGTCGAGACCAAGTCGATGGACGCGGACAAGGTGAAAGCGGTCGCGGCGACGAAGGCGCCGGAAGCGCCCGTGGTCGAGCGCAAGGAACCGGCGGTGACCGATCGCGAACCCAAGATCCAGGACCGGGAGCCGAAGATCCAGGAGCATCCCACTCAGGTGAAGGAAACGCCGGCGCAGGTGAAAACCTCCAGCGCCGCCGAAATGGCCCGCGCCATCGCCCATACCGGCAACATCTCCGTGTACGGCATCCTGTTCGACTTCGACAAGTCCGTGATCAAGCCCGAGTCGAAGCCGCAGCTCGATCAGATCTCGCAACTGCTCAAGGACGACGCCTCGCTCAAGGTCGCGGTGATCGGCCATACCGACAACAAGGGCACGCCGGCCTACAACCTGGCGCTGTCGCAGCGCCGCGCCGACGCCGTGGTGCTGGCGCTGTCGCGCGACTACGGCATCGCCGGCGCGCGCCTGCTTCCGCAGGGCAAGGGCGACACCCAGCCGGTCGCCGACAACCTCAGCGACGGCGGACGCGCGAAGAACCGGCGCGTCGAACTGGCCAAGCTGTGAGCGCCGCCGCGCGTCCGCTCCCTTCCCCCTTCAAGCGCCTTCGCCAGGAGCGCCCGATCATGCGTGTATCCAGTGTTCTGCTGTTGCTGTGCCTGAGCGCCAGCGCCGGCCTCGCCGGCGCCGCCAACCGATCCGCCGCCAGCCGCGACTCGGACGACTACGCGTCCTGCCGCGACTGCGGCACCGTCGCCCGCATCGAACCGGTGGCGCGGCGTCAACGCGGCAACGCGGTCATGCATGCGGTCGGCAATGCCCTGGGCGATGTGGCCCTGAGCCATATCGACAGCGACGTCGCCACCGTCGCCGGCGCCGCGCGCGATGCCGCCAGCGATGACGACGACGAAGATCGGGACGATGAACGTGCGCGCGGCTACGACATCACCGTGCGCATGGACGACGGACGCCGCGTGCAACTGCGGCAGGACGAGGTTTCCGAGCGCCTGCGCGAGGGCGGTCGCGTGCGCATGCGGGCGGGCCGCTTGTCGCCGATCCGTTGATCGGTGCCGGCGACGAAACAACCGATTCCGCGAGGGATATCTCAGCCGGCAGGCAGGAATTCGCTCACCCGCACGAACTCATAGCCCTGCCCACGCAGCGCCGGCACCAGCTGCCGCACGATGTCGACGATGCCTTCGCGGCTGCGGCCTTGCTCATCGTCGCCGTCGTGCAGCAGGACGATCGCGCCGGGATGGATGCGCGCCAGCACCGATTCCACCACGCACGACACGTAGCCGGGCGCGCCCGGTTCGAGCCAGTCGCGCGGATCGACCGACCAACCGACCACCGCGTAGCCGGCGTCGGCCAAGGCATCGAACTGGGCTTCGTCGATCTCGCCATAGGCGGGCCGGAACAGACGCGGGTTCTCATTGAGCCCGGCTTCGCGCAAGGAAACGGCCGCGGGCGCGACCTCGCGGGCGAACCAGTCCTGGGCGCCGAACCCTCGCGCATCGGCGTGCGTCTGCGAATGATTGCCGACCTCGTGGCCTTCGCGCAGGAGTCGTTCGATCAAACGCGGACGTTCGCCGGCCGCCGCGCCGGTGCAGAAGAAACTCGCGCTCACCCGCAACTCGCGCAAGGCATCGAGCAAGGCCGGCGTGGCCCGGCCCGGGCCGTCGTCGAAGGTCAGCGCGAGCGCGCGTCGCGAGCCGTCGCCGCGGCCCAGATAGGACCGCGGCCGCGCCTGCAGAAATCGATGCCATTCCATGCCGGCGGCCTCAGCGAGTCATCCAGCTCTTGCGCCCACCGCGCAGTTCGTCGATCAGCCCGATCACGTTGGCCGGCAGGATCAGCACGTCCATCACCGTGTTGTAGACCGACACCAGCAGCATGTCCCGCGGCCGCAGTTGCAGCAGCGTGCGCGAATGCAGCACCGAGATGAAATTCAGCACCGCCATCAACAGCCAGTTCAACCCCGCCACCACCAGCAGATGATGGCTGCGATACACCAGCGCGCCGGCGATCAGCAGCAGCAAGGTCGGCACCAGCGCCGACTGCGCCCACAGCAGCCACCACGGCAGCATCTTCATGGTCCGCGCGCGCGAGATGCCCCAGGCGACGCGGAACGATTCCAGACGCCCGCGCGCCCAGCGCCGGCGCTGGCGGAACAGGCCGAGGAAGGTCGTGGGACAGATGGTGTAGGCGATCGCATCGGAGGCGTAGGCGATCGAATAGCCGTGCGCCAGCGCGCGCCAGGTCCAGGCGATGTCTTCCACCAGCCACTCGCCCCAGCCGCCTAGTTCGCGGATGACCGAAGTACGGTGCAGCGAGAACGCACCGCCGACCACGTTGACCACGCCGATCTTGCTCTGCACGTAGCGGATCGCCGCCAACGCGCCGATGTGTTCGTAGAACTGCAGGCGGTGCAGCCACGACGTATTGCGTCCGGCCGGCACGATCAAGCCGCAGGCCGCGGCGTGGCGCGGCGACGAGTACAAGGCCTCGACCGCATTGCGCAGCGCGCCGGGCAGGATCACCGTGTCGCTGTCGATCACCGTGACCACGTCGGAATCGGGCGATATCCGCGGCAAGGCCGCATCCAGCGCCAGGCCCTTGGCGCCGCCGTTGCGTTCGCGCGACAGCAGCCGGTAATCCTTGAGCCTGGGTTGCGCGAGCCACTGCGCGACCGCGGCGGCGGTGGAATTGGTCGAACCGTCATCGACCAGCAACACTTCCAGCCGGCCCGGATACACGTTGTGCTCGATCGCTTCCAACGTGGTCAGGAACGACTCCGCCGGCTCGTTGTAGAACGGCACCAGGATCGACACGAAGGGATAGTGCGCCAGCGTCCGCGAAGCCGGTCGCCGCAGTAATCGGAAACATGCCCAGCCGGCCAGGAAAATCAGGCAGGCAAGCAGTACCAGGGTGGAGAAACCGACGAAACCGGTCAGGACGAACTGGCTGAACATGGGGGCGCGCATCCGGCAGTGCGAGCGCCACCGTCGGCGCGCGCAAACGCGCGCGGCCACGGGCTGCGAACTCGCAAATCTGATTGCCAGACCGGACGCGTCGATACGGGTGGCCGCGTTCGCGGGCCCGCACGCCAGGTGCTAGAACTAACGGGTTGGGAGAGGTGACTGGAAAACTTGCAGGCGGAACATTTCAACTGAAACGACTTGCGAATACACGAGCGCGATGCGTTGCCGCGCTTTCGCAAGCAAGAATGAAAGCTGGGATCGATTTAATCTGTGACGTCGCCATGCAGTTCCGCGATCGTTGCCTGCGCGGTCGCTCGACATGTCCTCGCCGATCGATGAAGAATCAAGAGGCATTGTCTTCTTCGCGAAACCCAACCATGACCGAGTCCGCCTCCCTCCGCGCGTCCGCGTTCAGTCCGCGCTTCGATATCGGCGCGCAGCGCATCGATTGCGGGCGCGAACCGCACGTGGACACGCACGAAGCCGCCGACCAGCGCGCGAGCTGGCCGCTGCTGGATTATTCCGAGTGCGAGCCCACCGAGGATCAGGCCGCGATCAATCGCTGGCTGGCCGAGGCCGCGCTCGACGGCCGCGACGTGCTGCATGTGGGCACCGGCAATTCATCGGTGGCGCGATTGCTGGCCGGCAAGGCGCGGCGGATCGTGTCGGTGACGGTGGCGCGCAACGAACGGGAGCACGGCCGCGCCCTGGGCCTGCGCGACTACTCGGTGCATCTGCTCAACAAACACAGCCTGGCCTTCGCGGAGCAGTTCGAGCCGGCCGGCTTCGACTGCATCCTCGACAACAACCTGGCCAGCTTCGCCTGCTGCCAGCGCCACCTGGAACGCTATTTCGAAGCGCTGGTGCGCCTGCTCAAGCCGGAGGGCTTCGTGCTGACCCATTGGCTGGGCATGCAATGGACGCTGGATATCGGCGTGGACGACGTCGAGCCGGTCTGGCGCCTGGACGCGGGCAAGCTGCGCGCGATCGCCAGCGCCTACCAGCTCAGCGTCAAACGCGAGGACGAATTGTTCTTCCTGCGCCGCGCGCGCAGCGCGGCCGCCGCGCGGTCTTGAGCGCGCGGCGACGCGGGCCGGTTCGGCCGCGACCGTCGCATTGCGCCCGATGAACACCGCCGCACTCCGCCGCCACTGCCCGCGTCAACGCCTGCGCGACACCGCGCGGCTGTGGCGGCTCGGCCGCCGCGACCCGCGCCTGGGCTGGCTGCTGCTGGACAATCTGATCACCACCCTCGGCGCGAGCTTCACCCTCATCGCTCTGCCGTTCCTGGTCATGCGCCTGACCGGGCACGCGCTGGACCTGGGCCTGACCGCGACGCTCGAAGCCTTGCCGAGTCTGGCGTTCGCGTTCGCGTTCCGCGGATTTCTCGACCGCGCCGATCCGGCGCGGGTGTTGTGGTGCTGCCGCGCGCTGTACGTCGCGATCAACGCCGTGCTGGCGGCGACGACGTGGTTCGGGCTGATCACCATCGAATTGATTTATCTGCTGGCGCTGATCGGCGGACTGGTCTGGGCAGTGGCGTATCCGGCCGGGCGCGCCTGCTTCGGCCTGTACATCCGCAAGGGCCTGTTGCCCGCCGGCAACGCCGTGTTCGCGGTCGCTTCGAGTCTGGCGACGATGGCGTTGCCGATGCTGGCCGGCAGCCTGATCCTGTCCGCCGACGGCGAACGCGGCCTGGCCGTCGCCTTCGCCATCGACGCGGTCTGCGTGGCGGTGTCGTTGCCGCTGATCGCGGCGGTGCGGCGGCGCGGCCCGGTGCGGCGGCGGGTGGCGAATGCACGCGACGACGATGCGACCCAGGTCGCCGATCAGGTCGCGGTGGCGGCACCGGCATCGGCTATTCCGCGCAGCTATTACCTCTATCTGCTGTCGAGCACGGTGCTGGTGTTCGGTCCCGTGCAGATCCTGCTGCCCGTGCTGTTAGTGCAACGCCACGACACGCGCTACCTGTGGATCTACCTCGCCCAATTCGCCGGCATCTTCGCCGCCGCCGGCTTGTCCGCGCCGGGCGTGCCGCCGTCGATGGCGGCGGTGCTGCGCAAGATTGTGCTGTGCTGGGTCATCGCCGCTTTCGCCTATGGCTTGCTTGCCTGGAGCGCCTACGCCGCGGCGCAACCGTGGTGGCCGCTGCCGTCGGCGCTGCTGGCGTTCGGCCTGCTGGCCGGCGCCTCGAACTACTACGGCATCCAATCGCTGTCATGGCTGCAGCGCAGCGCCGACGCGCGGCGCATGGGTCGCGAGATGACCTGGTTCTCGGCCGCGACCATGGGCGCGATGCCGCTGGCGACCTTGGCGACCGGCACGATGATCGATCGCCTGCGCTGGGCGCAGACCGCGCAAGCGCTGGCCTGGGCGATCCTCGGCGTGGCGCTGCTGGCCTTGCTGCATCTGCCCAGCCTGCGCCAAAACAAAGCTCCGGGGACTCGCGTCCCCGGAGCGGCGTGACTTCGATCTATACCGGCCGCCGACAGCGCATCAGCGCGGCGATTTACTGTCGAAGCCGTACATGAAGGTCGCAGGTTCCCCCGAAGTGAAACCGTAGCTGCCGAACGGATCGGGCAGATTGTCGAGCGGGTTGCCGGTGCCGTTCCAATTGGCCTGGCCCAACGAGTACACCGACGCGCCCACCGTGGACAACGACCCCAGCGCCAGCGGTTCGGTCGGCGCGGCGCCGTAGTAGGTCACGAAGCTGAGCGTCTTTCCGGGCGACAGCGCGCCGAGTTTGAAATCGATGTGCGCGCCCTGATCGCCGGCGCCCAGATCGGTGAACGGCCCGGACGTGCCGCTGTTGCCGCCCAGCGGATTGAACACATTGAAGCCGTTGTTGTTCCAGGCCAGCACATAGCTGGACGAACCCGCCAGGGTGATGTACTCGGAGAACGTATTCGGCGGCACGTCGTAGTCGATGCCGCGCGTGTAGCGCAGATCGGCGACGTTCTGGCTGCCGTTGTTCTGGATGCTCACGTCCACGCGGTACAGATACGGCGTCGCCGGCACCGGAGTGAACTTGTGCGTGACGCGGAAGGTCTTGTTCGGCCCCGCGTCCACCACCGAGGTCGCGGTCGATGTGGTGTAGACGAACGACACCACCGCCATGTTGTTGACGCCATAACAACGCGAGGTATCGCCGGTGATGCCCAGATCGGCGCTGGCCACGCCCCAGCCCTCGCAGGGCGAGCCGGGCGAAGCGGCGTCGCCGTTGGTCGGCATGTAGCGCAGGCCGACCAGGGAACCGCCGTTGGTGCCGCTGGAACGCGGAATCGCCGGGCATTCGATATTGAGATAACCGGTGTTGTGCACGCCCAGCTGGACGATGCCGTTGTTGATCACGCCCGGGCAATTCTCCGGCGGATCGACTTCGCACACGATGTCGGCGCCGTGCACCGGCAGGTAGGGAGTGTCCACGCGCTCGAACGGATCGATCCGCGCGAACTGCGCCTGCACGTCCTGCGGCTTGAACTGCACGCGCTGGACCTTGGGGTCCCAGGGCTTGTCGCACAGCGTGCCCAGGGTCGGATCGGTCTGCACCAGGTACATGTCCTGCGGATCGCCGACGCCGACGTAGTCGCTGAAGGTGGAACCGGCGGCGACGACGCGGTCGCTGGACTTCAGGTCGATCGCGACCAGCATCTCCTTGCCGATGCCGAAGCGGTTGACGTTGAGCGGCGTGTCGTCGAGGTTGCCGATCGACGCGGCGAACACCGCGCCGTATTGCGGCTGGCCCAATGTGCCGGCCAGGGCCAGTTGCGGCCCGGAACCGCCGACATCGTTGGTTTCCAGCACGTCATAGGCGCGGAAGGCCTGGCCGCTAGGGTCGGCCCACAGCGTCTGCGCGATCACCGCGCAGGAACCGGCGGCGAACCGCGTCAGATAGGCCTGCACGCCGGTGTTGTCGATCTTGGAATTCAGGCCGACCAGCACCGACTGCCCGGCGAACTGGCGGCTGCGCAAGGCGGTGACGCCATGGAACAAGGCCTGCGACTGGTCGGAGTTGTTGAGCGCGGTGCTGCATACCGGCGTGCCGTTGAAATCGGTGCGGAACATCAGGCCGCTGCTCAGGCCGCTGGGCGAGACCGAATTGCCGGCCACGACCAGATCGGTGGGCGCGCCGCTGGCGGCGATGTTTTCCGTCAGCGCGCGGAAACGCAGTTCCGGCCAGCGGTCCAGGCCGTCGTAGAACTGGTTCCACAGCACGCCGCCGCCGTTGTCCAGGCGCGCGATGCGGCCCCACTTGCGCTTGTTGTCGCGCGAGTTTTCCTCGCCGACCAGGATCAGGTCGAAGTGGCGATCGCCCAGGCCTTCGATGATGTCGTAACCGCTGGCGAACTGCTCGCGCTTGACGTTCTCAAGCACGGTGGTCCATTTCGGGAAGCCTTCGCAATCGATCTGCAGCACGTAGATCGAGCGGCCCTCGCCGAGCCACACGCCGCCGGTGACGGCGAAGCCGCGGCCGGTGCTCAGCTCGGTGATGGCCTGGCCGAGCGAGCGTTTGCTGCCGGCGATGTTGTAGGTCTTCTGCCACAGCTCGACGCCGTTGTTGTCGACGCGGCTGACCTGCACGTCCTGCAGGTCGCCGCGATTGCGCGTGCCGACCAGCACCGAGCCTCCGCCGCCGCAGACATTGACCGCTTTCACGTCTTCGCCGAACTCGCTGCTGTCGGCCTCGCCATAGACCGCCTCGAAATTCTGCGCCTGCGCCAGCGGCGCGGCGAACAGCAGGCTCGTCGCCAGCGCCACGGCATAGCGCCGCAGGCTGGAACGTTTACGTCCCGTGGTATCCATATCGGCCTCATTTGCGGAATCGTTCCGCGTGGTGGGTCGAACGCTTCCTTAACGAAAGCGCCATCGATCGAGCGTCCCCGACAAAGCGCGCCGCGCGGTGCGCGACGGCGTTTGACCGTCCGACACTAGCGCGCTCGCGCGTGCGTTCGTAGGAACAAGAAGGGGCGATATCGGGACATCGCGGGAAGGATTCGCAGCGCGCGATCGAACGGGTCGCGACCGGCGTCTAGGATTGGCGTTAAACCGCGCAGGGCGTCACAGCGCGTAATGAAGTGCTAACTGTTCGGCTGGAGGCGAGATTGCTCTAGTCTTGCAAGTGGACTTGATCTGCACTTGCTCCTGCTCCGCCTCTGCGCTTGCTCCGCCTCCGCGCTTGCTCCGGCGCTGCACCCGCCCTGGTTTTGCACCTGTTCCGGTTTGCTCTTGCTGTGGCCTTGATGTGGCTTTGCTGTTGCTGTGACGTTGTTCTTGTCTTGGCCTTGCTCTGGCTCTGGCTGGGCGCAGCTTGTTACTCGCGAGACCAGGGACACCCGGAGGGCGGCGCACATGGACGTGCGCCGGGTGCCACCTTGGGCAGGATGCCCAATGTGGCACCTGCCTGCGCAGGCATCGCACTCGTGGCTTTTGACTCGAAACAGCCAAAGCCCTTTCTTTGGTTACTTTCTTTGTGGCTTTGGACAAAGAAAGTGACCCGCCGCTCCATGGCGGAAGCTTTAGGCGTTTGATCCTGTTCCTTGTCCTTGTCCTTGTCCTT
>NZ_JAGGRI010000054.1 GCF_018612875.1 Lysobacter sp. ISL-50
GTAGCGGTGAGGCTTCGAGCAAGAGCATTCGCGCCTATGGCGCTCATCCCCTCAGCCCGGCCCTCTCCCGCAAGCGGGAGAGGGAGAGGAGCGACTTTGTCAGCTCGTGCCGCCTCGTCGTCCGGCGGTCGCATGAGTCCCGCCACTGTGCGCAATCCGCTCTCACGCAGTAGCCTGTCGCGATGGACTCTCTGATCGCCGCCGCCGGGCGCGCGCTGGCCGTCGGCGACGCGCTCGGCGCGCTCAAGCGCGTGGCGCTGCGCGACGACCCGCCGGCATTGGCCCTGCGCGGCATCGCGATGGCGCAGTTGGGCGACTACCCGCGCGCGCGCGAATTGCTGCGCCGCGCCGCGCGCGGTTTCGGCGCGCGCGAGGAACTGGCGCGCGCGCGCTGCCTGGTCGCCGAAGCCGAGGTGGCGCTGGCCATGCGCGATCTGGGCGGCTCGCCGCGCCCGCTCGCCGACGCCGCCGTGGCGCTGCAAGTGCGCGCCGATCACGCCAATGCCTTGCAGGCGCGCCTGATCGCGCTGCGCCGGCTGTTGCTGCTCGGCCGCCTCGAAGAAGCCGCCTCAGCGCTGGCGCAGTTAGACATCTCCGGCCAGCCGCCGTCGCTGGTGGCGGTGGCCGAGTTGGCCGCGGCCGAACTGGCCTTGCGCTCGCTGCACACGGCGAGCGCGCGGGCGGCGCTGGATCGCGCGTTGGCCGCGGCCGAACGCGCGCGCGTGCCGGCGCTGGTCGCCGAGGTGAGCGATGCGCGCGCCGCGCTGGATCGCGCCGCCGCGCGCATCGTCCACGCCGGCCATGAACAACCCTTGCGGCTGGAACAGGTCGAAGCGCTGCTGGCCTCCGGCGCGCTGGTGGTCGATGCCTGCCGCCGCGGCCTGCGCGCCGGCGAGCGCTGGCAGGCGCTGGCGCGCCGTCCGGTGTTGTTCGCCTTGCTGCGCGCGCTGGCCGAAGGCTGGCCGGGCGATGTCGATCGCGGCGACTTGATCGCGAACGTGTTCCGCACCCGCCATCCGGACGAAACCCACCGCGCGCGCCTGCGCGTGGAGCTCGGCCGCCTGCGCGCCCTGATCGCGCCGCTGGCCGACATCGAGGCCACCGCGCGCGGTTTCCGGCTCGCGCCGCACGACGAGCGCGCGGTGGTGGTGCTGATGCCGCCCATCGACGGCGATCAGGCCTCGCTGCTGGCGCTGCTCGGCGACGGCGCGGCCTGGTCCACCTCGGCCCTGGCGCTGGCGCTCGGCGACAGCCAGCGCACGGTCCAGCGCGCGCTGGTGGAGCTGGAGGCCGCCGCCCAGGTGCGTTCCATCGGCCGCGCCCGCGCCCAGCGCTGGCTGGCGCCGTCGCTGGTCGGATTCACGACGATCTTGTTACTCCCCGCTGCGCTGCCGCCTGGGTAGATTGTTTTTGCGGCGCCGAACCGGTCGCCCCCATCAGGAGCCAAGGCCATGCCCATTACCTCGAACACCACGCCCAGAACGAAAGAAACCTCCCCCGGTCGCCCGGCGCGGATCGTGCGCGAATACGGCCCGTTCGACGGCATCGAACAGACCCACGGCATCACCTTCGACGGCCAGCGCGTGTGGGCCGCCACCGGTTCGAAACTGATCGCGGTCGATCCGGCCAGCGGACAGGTCGAACGCATGCTCGACTGCGCCTCGCACGCCGGCTGCGCCTTCGACGGCACCCACATCTACCAGATCGCCGAAGCGCGCATCGACAAGATCGATCCGGCCACCGGCGCGGTGGTGGCGTCGATCCCCTCGCCGGGCAGCGGCGGCGACTCGGGCCTGACCTGGGCCGAGGGCAGCCTGTGGGTCGGGCAGTACCGCGACCGCAAGATCCTGCAGATCGATCCCGACACCGGCGCGGTGTTGCGCGCGATCGAATCCAACCGCTTCGTCACCGGCGTGACCTGGGCCGACGGCGAGCTGTGGCACGCCACCTGGGACGGCGACGACAACGAGCTGCGCCATATCGACGCGGTCAGCGGCGAAATCATCGAACGGCTCGAACTGCCGCACGGCATCGGCGTCAGCGGTCTGGAATACGACGGCAAGGATCTGTTCTATTGCGGCGGCGGTTCCAGCGGAAAGATCCGCGCGGTCAGCCGCTCGAAGTAAGCCGCGGCACCCTTCGCGATGCACGCCGTGCCAAGCACGGCGGCGTCCGCCCACCGCTTCGCCCGCGCCGACGCGCGAACCCCTGCGCGAACCGGGCGCGAAGCAGCCCACTGCCTATCGAACCTCCATCCGGCCTTATGCCCGGAGGCGGGCAGGTCTTGCCCGCGCGATGCCGGAGTCGCGCGTTCATCCCTCTTTCCACATGGCCTCTCGGGCCAGGAGCGCAGCATGAATACCGCGATTACCGCCATCAACGCCGCCGATCATCCCGTCGTGTCCCAGGAGCAATGGCTCGCCGCGCGCACGGCGCTGCTGGCGCGCGAGAAGGAACTTACCCGCCTGCAGGACGAAATCGCGCGCGAACGCCGCACGCTGCCGTGGGTGCGGGTCGAGAAGGACTACGTCTTCGATACCTTGCAAGGCCCGCGCCGCCTCGCCGATCTGTTCGACGGCCGCGGCCAGTTGCTGGTGCAGCACTTCATGTTCGCGCCGGGCTGGGAGCAGGGCTGCAAGAGCTGCTCGTACATGGCCGATCACAACGACGGCGCCAACCTGCACCTGGCCCATCGCGACGTCACCCTGCTCGCGGTGTCGCGCGCGCCGCTGGCCGACATCGAGCGCTTCCGCCAGCGCATGGGCTGGCGCTTCAACTGGGTGTCCTCTTTCGGCAGCGATTTCAACCGCGACTTCGCCGTGAGTTTCAGCCAGGACGAATTGTCCAGCGGCAAGGTCGGCTACAACTACGTGCGCCAGTCCTTCCCGCACGAAGAAGCGCCCGGCCTGAGCGTGTTCTGCCGCGACGAGGCCGGACAGGTCTTCCACACCTACTCGCGCTACGGCCGCGGCGTGGAAGTGATGATGCACACCTACAACCTGCTGGAACTCACGCCCAAGGGCCGCGACGAAGACGGCCTGGATTATCCGATGGCGTGGGTGCGCCACCACGATCGCTACGAGCCCACCGATCCGGTGAAACCGGCGGCGACGGCCGCGGCGTGCTGCGCGCCGCGCGACTGAGCCCTGCGACTTCGCGCGATCCGGGAGACGTCATGGAAACGCTGTGGCCGTGGTTGACGATCGCCGCACTCGGCGCCCTGCACGGACTGAGCCCGGCGAACGGCTGGATGTTCGCCGCCGCCCGCGGTTTGCGCGCGGGCGGCGGCGCGCAGGCGCGGCGCGCGCTGCTGCCCATCGCGATCGGCCACGCGGTATCGGTGGCGGTCGTGGTGGCGGCGGTCGCGCAGGGCCTGCTGATGAATCGCGCCTGGGTGCAGAGCGCGGCCGGCGCGCTGCTGATCGGCGTGGCCTTGTACCGCGCGCTGCGCGGCGGCGGATCGCGCGCGCCGGCTCACGGCGCGTTCGCCGCCCGCATCGGCGCGCATGCCGGCGACGCCGGCATCGCGGCGTGGTCGTGCCTGATGGCCACCGCGCACGGCGCCGGCCTGATGCTGGTGCCGGCGCTGGTGCCGATCTGCATGAGCGATACGCCGGCGCGCGAGATCACCGCGTCGGGTTCGGCGATGCTGGCGCTGGCGGCCGTCGCCGTGCATCTGGCGACGATGTTGTTGACGACCGGAACCATCGCTACCGGCGTGTGCCGTGGCCTGAGCCTGCATCCGCGGATACTCAGCGGCGCGGCGCCGCGTCATCTGTGGACGGCGGCGCAGATCATGACCGGCGTGGCGCTGATCGCGTTTCGCTGACGGCAAGAACCGGTCGACAGCGCGCCGCGACCGAGCGCGGCCGCCACCCCATCCGCGCGCCGCCCGCGAACCGATTTACGAACCGCCGCCCGCGACCGCGGCCGGCACCACGAAGCTGCGCGTGCTGGCCGCGCCCTTGCCGCTGCGCAACCATCGCTCGAACATGACTTTCAGATGCGCCATGCCGCTGTCGGTGCCGGGCTTGATGCCGTGCACGGACAATTCCATCCACGGCGCGTCTTCCCGATCGTCCTGGCGATACAAGCCGATGAAGGCGGTGGCACTGTTGGCCTTGCCGCAGCGCCGGTCGCCACCGGCGGCCGCGCCCGCGCGCATGGCGCGCATGACCGCCTTGGCCATGCTCAGATCGTCCGGCCAGTCGGCGGGGCCCAGCGCGGCGAAGGTCTTGGTCAGCACTTCATCGGAGGCCATCAGGTTCACCTGCACGCTGACGTGTTCGCCGCCGAGGCTGCCCTTGGCATCGTGCGCCTCGGCGCCGGTATAGCTGCGCGGCCGCGGATCGTCGCGGCTGAGCAAGGCGTACTGCTGCCGCTGCGGCGCGAAGCCCGAGGCCGGGGCGGTGATCTTCGCCATGATGGCGTCGAGCGGGACGCCGTCGCGCATCATCGCCGCGGCCGCGCGGCGGGCGTCGTTGTTGCTCTGGGCCTGCACGATCACCACGCCCTTGCCCGGGATCACGGTCTGGATGCCGTAGACCATTTCCGAACACGAGGCCGCGGCGACGGCGAAGGTGCCGGTGCGCGGATTCAGCGTCGCCACCGACCAGGTGGCGTGCGCTTCGCCGACGGCGCAGGCGGCGGTCAGCACGGCGGCGAAAAGCCGGCGTGAAGCGAGGGTGGGGTGCGGCGTCATGCGCGTCTCCAGGCCGGAACCGGCGGATGGGCAGGATTGGATGCGCGAAACCGCGAAGAGGTTGCGTAGTCCGATCGATGCGGGCTTCGCCATGCCGCTGTTATCCGCCGAATCCGGGCGATTTCAACGCTCGGGGCGCCGTGGGTCGAGCGCCGGCGCAGGCCGGACACGCGCACGGGCCGGAACCGCTGTGCGGCCCGGCCCGGCGCGATGCCCGGCGATCGATCCGATCGCCGCCGTTTACTTGCCGACGAAGTCGAGCAGATCCTGATCCAGACGATCCTTGTGCGTATCGGGCAAACCGTGCGGCGCGCCCGGATACACGATCAGCTTGGCGTTCTTGATCAGCTTCGCCGCCGCGCGCGCCGAGGCGTCGATCGGCACGATCTGGTCGGCGTCGCCGTGGATCACCAGCACCGGCACGTCGATGCGCTTGAGGTCTTCGGTGAAATCGGTGGCCGAGAACGCAGCGATGGAGTCGTAGGTGTTCTTGTGTCCGGCCTGCACGCCCTGCGAGCGGAACGATTCGATCAAACCTTGCGAAGGCTTGGCGCCCGGACGGTTGTAGCCGTAGAACGGGCCCGAGGCGATGTCGAGATACAGCTGCGCGCGGTTGTCCAGCGAGGCCTTGCGCAGACCGTCGAAGACTTCGATCGGCAGGCCGCCGGGATTGGCCGCGGTCTTGAGCATCAGCGGCGGCACCGCACTGACCAGCACCGCCTTCTTGACCCGCGCGCTGCCGTAACGGCCCAGATAGCGCGCGACTTCGCCGCCGCCGGTGGAGAAGCCGACCAGCACCGCGTCGTGCACGTCCAGGGTGTCGAGCACCGTCTCCAGATCGGCGGCGTAATGATCCATGTCGTTGCCGTCCCAGGGCTGGCTGGAGCGGCCGTGGCCGCGGCGGTCGTGAGCGATCACGCGGTAGCCGTGGTCGGCCAGGAACAGCATCTGCGATTCCCAGCTGTCCGAGTTCAGCGGCCAGCCGTGGCTGAAGGCGACGACCGGGCCGTTCTTCGGGCCCCAGTCCTTGTAGTACAGCTGCACGCCGTCGGCGGTGGTGATGTAGCTGGAAGACTGGCGCTGCGCGGCGGCCTGCTGGATCGGCGCGGCGGCGGCAGCGGGGGCGGCCTGGGCGGCGGTGGCGATGCCGACGGTCAGCAGGGACAGGGCGAGCGAGCGTTGCAGAGCGGTCATGGCGGTCTCTCCGGGTTAGGTGGCGGGCGGCTGGCCCGTGAGACGTACTTTGCGTGAGCGCCCGGGACGGTACGTAACGTATAGTCCGTAAAACTTGACTGATCGTATTTTCATGACCGACCGCCTCGAAGCCCTGCTCGAACGCTTTTCCGCCAGCGCCCGGCTGTTCCACGCCGGCGCCCTGTGCGGCATCAACGATCTGGCCCCGGAGCACGGCGCCGGCCAACTGCATCTGGTCCGCGGCGGCGCGGTCGAGATCGTCCACGACGGCGAGCCCGGTCTGCGCATCGACGCGCCGAGCCTGCTGCTGTATCCGCGGCCGATGGCGCACCGCTTCATCACCGATGGCGAGCGTGGCGCCGATCTGGCCTGCGCCAACCTGCATTTCGAAGGCGGCGCGGCCAACCCGATCGCCAGCGCGCTGCCCGGGTTCGTCTGCATTGCTTTGGACGAGATCGACGGCGCCGCGCACGTGCTGGCGTTGTTGTTCGAGGAAGCCTTCGACCATCGCTGCGGCCGTCAGGCGCTGGTCAACCGTTTGTTCGAAGTCGTGCTGATCCAGGTGCTGCGCCATCTGATGGAAAGCGGCCGCACCCGCGTCGGCATGCTCGCCGGCCTGTCGCATCCACAGTTGCGGCATGCGCTGGTGGCGATCCACGAAACGCCCGATCGCGACTGGACCCTGGATTCGCTGGCCGCGCGCGCCGGCATGTCGCGCAGCGTCTTCGCCAACGCGTTCCGCGATGCGGTGGGCTGCACGCCGGGCACCTACCTGCAGCAATGGCGCGTGGGCCTGGCCCAGCAAGCGCTGCTGGGCGGGCGGCCGTTGAAGTTGATCGCGATGGAGGTCGGCTACGGCAGCGAAGCGGCGTTGTCGCGCGCGTTCAAGGCCTCCACCGGCGTGTCGCCGCGGCAGTGGAAGAACGAAGCGCTGGCGCAGCACGGCTGAGCGGACGGCGTCAGTCCGGCATCGATCTGTGAGCAAACCGCACAGATGCTGTTCGCGCCGGCCTCTGAGGCATCCGATCCGCGGCCGGCATCATGGCGCTCTCGACAACGAACGGGCTCCCCTGCATGCGAATCTCAGCTTTTCTCGGAATGGCCGCGCTTGGAATGGCCACCCTCGGCAACATCGACGCCCACGCGGCGACGCCCGCGCCGCATCCCACCATTCGCGACATGGCCGGTGTCGAGCCTATCGCGCAGTTGCAGGCGGACAAGACCGCGCTGTTGGTCATCGACTTCCAGAGCGAATACTTCCCCGGCGGGCGCATGCCCATCGCCGACGGCGAAGCGGCGTTGCGGCAAACCCGCCGCCTGTTGGATTTCGCCGACCGCCACCACATCCGCGTGATCCACGTCCAGCACGTGCTGCCGGCCGGCGCGCCGGTGTTCGCCGACGGCGGCGAGACGGTGGCGTTCCATCCCGACATGCAACCGCGCAGCGGCGAGACGGTGGTAAAGAAGGACGCGGTCAGCGTATTCGCCGGCGCTTCCGCCGCCGTGATCGAGACCGCCTTGCGCGACGCCGGCGCCGACACCTTGATCGTCGCCGGCCTGCAGACCCACGCCTGTATCGCCGGCGCCGCGCGCGACGCCGCGGCCAAGGGCTACCGGGTGATCGTGTCCTCCGACGCCAGCGCCACCCGCGATCTGACCTTGCGCGACGGATCGAAGGTGGACCACCGGCAACTGCACGCCTCGGCGCTGGCCTCGATCGAAGACACCTTCGGCGATGTCATGACCACCGGGCAGATCCTCGCCTTGCCGGTGCGCTGATACCCTTCGCGCCAGAACACGGCATCGGCGCCGCGCCGATGCCGTTCACTGGAGTGCAGCGATGGATCAATTGTCAGCCATGCGCGCTTACCGGAGCATCGTCGAATCCGGAAGCTTCACCCGGGCCGCCGAACGCCTGGATACCAGCCACACCTCGCTCTCGCGCCAGCTCGCGCAACTGGAAGCGCACCTGGGCGTGCGCCTGCTCAACCGCAACAGCCGCGGCCTCACCACCACCGAGGCCGGCGCGCACTACTACCGCGACTGCATCGACATCCTCGAACGGCTGGACGCCGCGCAACAGCGATTGAGCGGCGATGCGGCGCAGCCGTCGGGCGTGCTGCGCCTGAGCTTGCCGCACGCGATCGGCGCGCTGGAGCTGGCGCAATGGCTGCCCGGGTTCATGCAGCGCCATCCGCGCATCGATCTGGATCTGTCCTGCGACGATCGCATGGTCGATCTGATCAAGGGCGGCTTCGACATGGCCATCCGCATCAGCGGGCCGCTGGCCGACAGCGGCCTGGTCGCGCGCGAGCTGGCGGTGTCCGAGCGCGTGCTGGTCGCCGCGCCGCAGTACATCGCCCAGCACGGCCTGCCGCGCGCGGTCGCCGATCTGCGCGAACATCGGTTGCCGACCTATGCCGGCGACGGCGCGGCGCTGCAGTTGAGTTCGCCGCACGGCGAGGAGGGCAACGTCAGCACGGGCGAGCGGCTGCGGCTGGATTCGATTGTCGCCCTGCATGCGGCGGTGATGACCGGGCAGGGCATCGCCGCGCTGACCTATCTGACCGTGCACGGCGATCTCGCCGCCGGACGTCTGCTGCGCGTACTGCCGCAGCACCACGCCGGCCGCCGCCACTACTTCGCCGTGTATCCGCATGCGCGCGCGCTGCCGGCCAAGGTGCGCGCCTTCACCGAATTCATGCGCGCGCATTACGCCGCGGTGCGGCAGGGCGCGGGTTGACGATCGCACGCGGCTGCGGCTGCGGCTGCGGCGACAGGACGCCGCAGTTCAGCGCGCTAGTCCCGCCGGTTCCGCGAGCGCAAGCCGCGCGCTGTACAAGACGCCCGCCGCGCCGCGATCGTCGGCATCGGTGACCAGCAACAAGTCGATGAAGGCGCCGTCGTGTTGCGCGGCGATGCCTTCGATCTTGCGCACCGGGCGCACGAATTCCAGCTGCTGCAGCTGTCCGTCGAGGGCGGCGATGCCGATCGCCGCGCCCACGCAGGGCCCGTCGTTATAGGTGTCGTGGACATTTTCCGCGACCGCGCTGAAGACCAGCGAGCCGTCGGCCAAGGCCGCCGCGTCGGTGAAACCCAGCGCGACGCCTTCGATCCGCGGCAGCTCGACCCGGCGTATGTCCGCCGGCAGCTCGGGCAAGCGCGGCTCGCCATCGGCGCCCAGCGCATGCAGCAGCGGGGCGAGCGGGAAGCGGATCAGAGCGTTGTGCGGATGGTCGCCGCTGGCGCGTTGCAACAGCACCAACTCCTGCCCGCACACCACCGCGCCTTCGAGATTCAACGCGGGCAAGTCACGCAGCAACGGCGCGTACAACGCGGACAGATCCACGCGTCGCGGTTCGCCGCGCAAGGCGCCGGTATCGTCCAGGCCCAGCAGGACGCCGGTCTGGCGGTTGGGCCTGGAGCCGGAGGCCAGCGCCAGCAAGGCGCCGCCCGGATAACCGGCGAACGGCGGCAACCGCGCCAGCGCTTCCAGATCGGGCTTGCTGGCCTTGCGCGCGGCCGCTTCGTCGGGCAGCTCGCCGTCGAAGATGCGCAGCCATTCGCCGTCGCGTCGTCCGGCGAAGTCGAACACGCCCAGATGCAACTCGTCGTCGGCGACCACGTACAGAAAGTCGCCCGCGGCGACGATGCCGCTGGCCGCGCTGAGGCGATCAGGCAGGGCGCGCGCGGCCGCGAACCTCAGCTCGCGCAGCGGTTGCAGATCGATCATGCGATGGGGTCTCCGCGGAACGTTTCCGCCCATCGTGCGCCATCGCGGCGCCGCGCGACAACGCGGCGCCTCGTGGGATGCGCGGGCGGCGATCAGGCCGCGGTATCGACCAACACCAGCTCGGCATCTTCGATCGCGGTCACCCGGATCGAGGCCTGATCGCGGATCGCCGCGCCGTCGCGCGCCTGCAAGCGCAGGCCATCGATCTCGACCGTGCCCGTGGACGGCACCAGATACCCGAAACGCCCCTCGCCGAACACATACTCCGCCGATTCGCCGGCGACCAGCGTCAGGCCGAGCACGCGCGCATCGGCGCGGATGGGCAGGGTGTCGTGGTCGCCTTCGATGCCGCTGGCCAGCACGACGAAGCGGCCGGAGCGATCGCTCTTGGGAAACGGCTTGCTGCCCCAGGTCGGCGCGCCGCCGCGCTGATCGGGAATGATCCAGATCTGGAAAATGCGCGTGGTCTCGGACTCCAGGTTGTATTCGGCGTGCTGGATGCCGGTGCCCGCGCTCATCACCTGCACGTCGCCGGCTTCGGTGCGGCCGCGGTTGCCGAGGTTGTCCTGATGGGTGATCGCGCCTTCGCGGACGTAGGTGATGATTTCCATGTCGGCGTGCGAATGCGGCGGAAAGCCGCTGTTGGCCTGGATGGTGTCGTCGTTCCAGACCCGCAGCGCGCCCCAGCCCATGCGCGCGTCGTCGCGGTAGCCGGAGAACGAGAAGTGGTGCTTGGCGTCGAGCCAGCCGTGATTGGCGCCGCCGAGGCTTTGGTAAGGGCGATGTTCGATCATGTCCGTGCTCCTGTGTTTGTGCTTGACGGTCACGATAGGCCGATGCGACTGGCTTTAGAATCGAACCAATCGAAAACTATCGTTTCCAAAATAGACATGAACAAGCTGCCCGACCTGGAAGCCTGGGCGATCTTCGCCAAAGTCGCCGAGACCGGTTCCTTCGCCCGTACCGCGGCCGAGTTCGGGCTGTCGCAGGCGACCGTGTCCAAGGCCGTCACCCGGCTGGAGACGCGCTTGAAGACGGTGCTGTTCCATCGCACCTCGCGGCGCATGTCGCTGACCGACAGCGGCCGCGGCGCGCTTGAACGCGCCAGCCGCATCCTCGCCGAGGGCGAGGCGGTGGAAGCGGAGATCACCGCCCAGGCCAAGAGCCCGAGCGGGCAGGTGCGCATCGCCGTGCCGATGTCGTTCGGCATCGCCCATCTGTCGCCGCTGCTGCCCGAATTCATGCGTCGCTATCCGGACATCGCCCTGGAAATCGTCTTCGACGACGGCGTCACCGATCTGGTCGGCGGCGGCTACGACCTCGCGCTGCGGATCTCGGCGCTGGCCGATTCGAGCCTGCTGGCGCGGCGTCTGTGCGGCGTACGCATCGTGCTGGTGGGCTCGCCGGGGTATTTCGAAACTCATGGCCGGCCGACGCATCCGCGCCAGCTCGCCGAGCATCGCGCCTTGGTGTACACCTACTCGCGATTCGGCAACGCCTGGCGCTTCACCCACAAGCGCCACGGCGATTTCTCGATCAGCCTGCCGGCGCCGTTGCGCGTCAACAACGCCGAAGCCTTGAATCCGGCTTTGCTGGCCGGGCTGGGTCTGGCGTTGCAGCCGGAATTCCTGGTCTGGCGCGAACTGCGCAGCGGCAAGCTGGAAGCGGCGATGCCGGAGTGGTCGCCGCCGCCGATCGCGCTGCACATCGTCACCCCGCCCGGACGCATGCGGCCGCAGCGGGTGCAGGCCTTGATCGACTATCTGGCGCGCAAGTTCGAAAAAGCGCCGTGGGCCGATCCGGCCGGTTGAGTCGCAGCGGCGCCGCGCGCGCCGTGTTTTGAACGAATGCGAATGCGGCCCGCGCCTGGGCGGGCGGCGCTTGCGCCATCGCCCGGCGGGCGTTTACCGCCTGCGGTCCGCCCGAAGACCCGGGCCCGGATCGGCGTCCGCGCACCCGAGTGCCTGGCCCAGACCTGCCGACGAACGGTCGCCCGCGACCCGTTCCGGCGCTTGACGACGTATCTTACGATATATATCTTAAGACCTATCTTCTGATAGCTAAGGTACTCCCCTCATGTTTCGCCATTTCTTCCATGGCCAACGCTGGCCCTTTGATTTTGAAAGCTTTTCCAACTTCGAGCGGTCCTCTTGCCACACTTCTTCGGAGGCCGCGGGCCGCCACCACCGCGGCGGTGGCCGCGGCGCCCGGGGCGGGTTCGGCATGGGCCCGGGCGGCGGCGGTTTCCCGGGCGGCTTCGACGGCGGCGACGGTTTTCCGCGCGGCCGCAAGTTCACCTCCGACGATCTGCAATCGCTGCTGCTGGCCCTGCTGGAAGACCAGCCCAGCCATGGCTATGAATTGATCAAGGCGCTGGAAACGCGTTCGAACGGTTTCTACAGCCCCAGCCCCGGCATGGTGTATCCGGCCCTGACCTACCTGGAGGAACTGGGTTACGTCACCGTCGAGGTCGAAGGCAACCGCAAGCGCTACGCGCTCGCCGAACCGGGCCGCGCGCATCTGGCCGCCAACCGCGAACGCGTCGATATGATGTTCGCCAAGCTGACGCATATCGCCCGCAAGATGGATTCGGTGCGGCGCGCGCTGGCCGGCGAAGACCCGAACGATCCCGGCGAAGACGGCTGGCTGCCGGAGTTGATCCACGCCCGGCGCGCGCTCAAGACCGCGTTGTTCCGCCGCGAAAACGTGCCCGCCGCCGAGCAGCGCCGGATCGCCGCGATCCTGCAGCGGGCGACGCGCGAAATCGAAGGCGACAGCGACTGATCTTCGCTGCACCCACGCGCAGTCCTGTCGTTCCCCACACAAGCCGGCATACGCCGACACAAGGCTTTTGCATGCAACCATCCGACGATCTGGCGGTCGTGCGCGTTCGCCATCCGCTGAAGCTGCGCATGTTGCGCGTGACGCGGGTGGAGGCGGTGACGCCGCATCTGCGCCGCGTCACCCTGAGCGGCGAGGATCTGCACGACTTCGTCTCCGCTTCGTTCGACGATCACGTCAAAGTGTTTTTCCCCGCGCCCGGGCAGGATCGCCCGGTGCTGCCGGAACTGGGCGCCAACGGCCTGAGCTACGCCGCCGATGCGCCGCGGCCGGTGGTGCGCGATTTCACCCCGCGGCGTTTCGATCCGGCCACGCTTGAACTGGATATCGAGTTCGCCCTGCACGATGCCGGCCCGGCCACGGCGTGGGCGATGCAGGCGCAGGCCGGGCAATACCTCGGCATCGGCGGCCCGCGCGGCTCGCGCGTGATTCCGGCCGGCTTCGACTGGCATCTGCTGATCGGCGACGACACCGCCTTGCCGGCGATCGCGCGGCGTGTGCAGGAGTTGCCGGCGACGACGCTCGCCATCGCCGTGGTGGAAGTCGCCGATGCGAGCGCGCGCATCGATTTCGCCGCCACCGCGACCTTGCAGATTCTGTGGTGCTATCGCAACGCTGCATCCGCGAACGGCGAGGAATTGCTGCGCGTGGTGAAAGAACTGCCGCTGCCCGGCGGCGAGGGTTACCTCTGGGCCGCCGGCGAATCCAACGCGATCCGCGCCGTGCGCCAGCATCTGCTGGGCGAACGCGGCATCGACAAATCGCGTCTGCACGCGTCGGGTTACTGGAAGCGCGGCGCGCAGGACGTGCACGACCATTTCGAAGACTGACGTCATCCCCCCGATCGCGGCCGCCCCGACCGCAAGGACCCCCATGTACTCGTTACCCCTGCCTCAAGAGCGGCGCCTGTTGTGGCTGCTCATGCTGACCCAGTTCACCCTCATCATGGATTTCATGGTGATGATGCCGCTGGGTCCGCAGATCATGCACGCGTTGCACGTATCGCCGGCGCAGTTCGCCGCCGCGGTGTCGGCGTATTCGATCTGCGCCGGCCTGTCCGGCCTGCTCGCCGCCACCTACATCGACCGCTTCGACCGGCGCAAACTGCTGCTGGCCATGTACGCGCTGTTCGCGGTCTCCAACCTGGCCTGCGCGCTGGCCGACAGTTACGCCTTGCTGCTGGCTTCGCGCGCGTTCGCCGGCATCAGCGGCGGCGTGCTCAGCTCGATCATCATGGCGATCATCGCCGACGTGGTGCCCGCGCAGCGACGCGGCGTCGCCACCGGCACGGTGATGACGTCCTTCGCGATCGCCTCGGTGCTCGGCGTTCCGGCCGGCGTGCTGCTGGGCGCGCACTTCCACTGGTCGGCGCCGTTCTGGCTGCTGGTGGCCTTGTCGGTGCTGGTGTGGATCGGCGGCTCGCGCCTGGTGCCGCCGCTGAATCAGCATCTGTCGCGGGTGCCGGTGCCGTTGAGCCAGGCGCTGCCGAATCTGTTCAAGCTGTTTTCAAGCTCGCGCCACCTCAACGCGTTCGCCCTGACCTTGATGTTGACCACCTCGCAGATGCTGGTGATTCCCTTCATCTCGCCGATGCTGGTCGCCAACCACGGCATCGACCCGGCGCAACTGTCGTGGATGTACATGGCCGGCGGCGTGGCGGCGTTCTTCACCTCGCGCCTGATCGGGCGTCTGGCCGACCGTTACGGCAAGCAGTTGGTGTACCGGATCGCGGTGGTGGTGTCGTTGCTGCCGGTGTTGTTGATCACCCATCTGCCGGCGGTCGGCTTCGTCGCGATGCTGATGTTCTTCCCGTTCTTCATGGTGTCGATGAACGGCCGCATGGTGCCGTTGCAGGCATTGCAGACGACGGTCCCGCAAGCGGCGCAGCGCGGCGCGTATCTGAGCGCCAACAGCGCGATGATGTCCCTGGGCACCGGCCTGGGCGCATGGCTGGGCGGCCTGATGCTCAGCACCGACGCCGGCGGCCACATCGTGGGCTACGGCACGGTGGGCTGGATCGCCGCCGCGCTCGCGCTGTGCTCGGCATGGTGGGTCGGCCGCGTGACGTCGGCCGACGAACCCGCGCAGGCGGCGCCGCTGCCGGTGGCGGAAGAGCCGAGCGGCGCGGTGTGATCGGCTTGCGCCGATGATCGCTGCGATCTCGGCGTCGAACCGCATCGCATACGCAAACCAACAAGGCGCGGCCGGACGATTCCGGCCGCGCCTTTTATTTCGCCTGGGCCGCATCCTCCGGCAACGTCCACGCCATCACGCTGTCGCCCGGCTTGGTCTCCATGCGGTCGTGGCCGCCGACCGCGGCGACGATGTATTGCTTGCCGTCGATGGTGTAGCTCATCGGCGCGGCCTGCGGTCCCGCGGGCACGCGGGTTTCCCACAGCAGCGCGCCGGTGCGGGTGTCGAAGCCGCGCATGAAGTTGTCCAGCGAGGCGCCGACGAAGGTCACGCCGCCCGCGGTGGCCAGCGAGCCGCTGTTGTTCGGCGTGCCGAGTTCGAATTTCATGTACGAGGGAATCCCCATCGGTCCCTGGTCGTAACCGGTGCCGAGCGGCCGGCGCCATATCACTTCCTGCGTCCGCAGATCGACGCCGGAGAGGTAGCCCCACGGCGGCGCCACGCACGGCGTGTTGAGCGGCGACATCCACGGTTCCTTGCGCGCGCCGTAGGCCAGGCCTTCCTGCGCCATGTAGCCGGGCGTCCTGCTCTTGCCGTTGAACACCGACACCACGCCGAGCTTGTTCATTTCCTCGCGCGGATAGACGTTCTCGGTGTAGGGCAGGCGATTGCTGTTCATCACCATGATGCCGCGCCGCAGATCGACCGCGACGCCGCCCCAGTTGATGCCGCCGTGATTGCCGGTGTACGACAGCGAGCCGCGCAGGCTCGGCGGAGTGAACATGCCTTCGTAGCGCAGCTTCTTGAACTGGATGCGGCAGGCCAGCTGATCGAACGGCGTGATGCCCCAGGCGTCGGATTCCTTCAGCGTTTCATAGGTTTTGCTCGGCGCGCCGACGGTGTTGGGCATGCCCGGCGACACCGGCTGGGTCTTGGCGGTCCAGTCGCCGTGATCGGTGCCCTGCGGGACCGGAATCTGCCGCACCGGCATGATCGGCGCGCCGCTGGCGCGATCGAGCACGAACACCTGCCCGGACTTGGTCGCCTGGATCACCGCCGGCCGCATCGAGCCGTCGGCCATCGGCCAATCGACCAGATTCGGTTGCGGGCCCAGGTCGTAATCCCACAGATCGTGATTGATGGTGCGAAAGTGCCAGCGCTCCTTGCCGCTGAGCGCATCCACCGCGACCAGGGTCGCGGTGTATTCCTCTTCCTGCGGCGTGCGCTGCTTGCCGAAGAAATCGCCCGAGGCGTTGCCGGTGGGCAGATAGACCAGCCCCAGTTCGTCGTCGGCCGCCATCAGCGTCCACACGTTCGGCGTCGAGCGCGTATAGGTCTGGCCCGGCGGCGGTTCGGCGGTGATCGCCGGGTTGCCCAGGTCCCAGGCCCAGCGCAGTTGTCCGCTGATCGCATCGAAGGCGCGCACCACGCCCGAGGGCGCATCGCGTTCCTGGCCGTCGCGCACTTGCCCGGTGGGCTGGATGACGACGCCGCGCATCACCACCGGCGGCGAGGTCGGGCCGACGAAGCCGGGCTTGCGGTTGCCGGTGCCGGCGTTGAGATCGACGAAGCCGTGCTGGCCGAAACCGGCGCACAGCTTGCCGGTGCGCGCGTCGAGCGCGCCGAGGCGGCCATCGACCATCGGCCAGAAGATGCGCGTGGGGCATTCGGCGGTGCCCGGCGGGGCTTGGTAATACGACACGCCGCGGCACGTGGTGGCGGCGACGCCGGCCATCGCCTTCGGGTCGGTCCTGGGATCGAAGCGCCAACGCTCCTGGCCGCTGGCGGCATCGACCGCGATGACTTTCTGCGTCGGCGTGCAGATGTAGAGCAGGTCGCCGACCTTGAGCGGCGTGTTCTGGAAGGCGTAGCCCAGGCTGGAGCCGGCCGGTTTCAGATCGCCGGTGTGGAACTCCCAGGCCAGCTTGAGATGCTTCGCGTTGTCCGGAGTGATCTGATCGCCGGGCGTGTAGTGATTGGACAAGTTGGAACCGGCGTAGGCGGTCCAGTTGCTGGCGTCGTGATTGGCGGCGACGTTGCCGTCCGGGCTGCCGACGACGGCGCGGCTGAAAGGCGCGGGGTTGGCTTGCGCGGACGGCGCGGCCAGCTCGATCGTGGACGGATACAGCAGCGGCCCGAAGATCAGCGCCGCGCCCGCCAGCGGCAGCACCGCGCTGATCAGGGCATAGCCGAGTCCGGACGGCGGCGCCTTCCAGCGCTTCGCCGCCACCCACAGCGGCAGCAGCACCAGACCCAGCACCGAAATCCAGGCCAGGCGCGGAATCAGCGCCCATCCGTCCAGGCCGACTTCCCACAAGGCCCAGGCGATGGTCGCCGCCGAGGTCGCGCCGAACAGCCAGAATCCGGCGCGCCGGCGCAGCGCGATCAGCACGCCGGACACCAGCACCGCGATGCCGGCCAGCAGGTAGTACCAGGAGCCTCCCGCGGCGACCAGTTGCGCGCCTCCATAAGCGAGCGCGGCGCCGACCAGGGCGATCGCCCAGGCGTAGGCCGACAACAACCAGAAGCGAAGCCCACGTTCGGAACTTTTACGAGTCATGGCGGCACCTGCGCAAGGGCGAGGGAGGCGGGCGGACTACAGGTCACGCGATCGGGCGGCGCGGCGGCCGTACACGGTGTCGGGAACGGCCCGCGCATGCGGCGCCGAACGTCAGGCTGCTCAAGATCCGATTGGACAATCGCGCGCGGCGCCACGGCGATGTCGCTGCGCCGATGGCGCGTCGATGGGCGTGGGAATACAGGCCGTGCAGCAGCAGATACACGCCGGCCATCATCGTCAGCAGCCCCAGATAGGTGGCCATGTGCGGGTTTCCCGGAAGCGAGCGTTGCCGTTTCGATCAGCACGGCGTCAAAGCGATTGCACCAGCCCGAAGCGTTCGAAGTATTCCTTCGGCACGCTGGCATCGCCGCGGCCGGCGTACAGGAACGACATCACCAGACCGTCGGATTCGCGGCGATCGACCCGCGCCGAGGTAACGCCCGGCACGCCGTTCATCGCCACCACGGCCAGTTCGGCGAGCGTCGCCGCATTGGCGTGCGTGCCGTTATTGCGTTTCAGTCTGAGAGTCTGGCGTTGCATCGCAAGTCTGCCGGCGGGGCCAGCGGCCAGCGTGAACCCGGGTTTGCGATTTCGGTGTGATGAGCGCGGATCAGCGAACGGCTTCGAACGGGTTATGCGACCGCGTGCCGAGCGTGGAGCGGCGACGCGTCACGATCCGCGCGCTGGCTAATCGCCCAGGGTCAGGCTCAGCATGATCCGGCGCTCGGGCTCGTAGCTCTGGATGCCGCTGGTGCCGGAGATCCAGGCGTAGCGGTCGGCCGCGTTGTTGATGCGCAGCCGCACGGCCGCGGGCGTTCCGTCCCAGTCGAAGCGGTAACGCGCGCCCAGGTTGAGTACGGCATAGCCCGGCGTGTCGGAACGATTGAGCGCATCGGCCGGGCGCGGGCCGTAGTAGTTGGCGTCGGCGTCGATCGACAGCCCCGGTACGCTCGCGACGCGGTAGTTGAGGTTGAGCAACGCCTGCCGCGCCGAGCGCCCGACCGGACGCTTGCCCATCGATCCGTCCGCGACCGCTTCGCCGCGCAGACGCAGTTGCATCTGCGTGATGCCGGCGACGATGCTCAGGCGCTCGCCGAGGTTGCCGGCCAGCGACAGTTCGATGCCGCGATGGGAGACATCGGTGAGGTAACGATAGACCGCGCGGTTGTCGAACCCGGGCGAGGGTTTTTCGATTTCGAACGCCGTCGCCAGCAGCGCCAGATCCGGCCGCGCCTGCCATTTGAGGCCCAGTTCGTGCTGGCGGGCGAGGATCGGCCGCAGCACTTCATAGGCGTTGGTCGCGTTCTCCGGCGCGCTCACGCCTTCCTCGATGCCGCGCGCGGTCGCGGCGAACATCGTCGTGCGCCGGCTCAGGGGAACGACCAGCGCGGCGTTGTGCAGCCACGCGGCCGAAGCGCGCGAGTGCTTGGGGCCCGTCAGCGGACGCGAGCGCTGTTCGATGTTGGCGCGGCGCGCGCCGAGGTTGAGGGCGAAGCCGCCCTGATGCTGGTATTGCCATCCCAGGCCGAATTCGTACTGATCGATCGCGGCGGTGGAGTAGGGCGCGCCCTTCGCCGCGCCGGGTCCGTCGATGCGCGTAGCGCCTTCGAGGATCGACACCGGCCCGATCCGCACATAGTCCACGTGCGGATTGCGGTAATCGGAACGGCGCAGCCGCGCGAGCCCGGTGAGTTCGTGACGCTGGCGCGGGCCGGTCCAGTCGTAACTGGCGACGGCTTCATGGCCCCAGGCTTCGATCCTGCGGCCGCGCGCGACCACGATCGCCGCTTCGGCGCGGCCGTCGGTTTGCACGGCGTCGAACAGGTTGAAGTCCGAACGCGGGCGATTCACCCCGGAATACAGGCTCGACCAGCGATAGTCCCAGGCGTTGTCGCGCGCGCTGGTGGCGGCGATCAAGCCGTAGGTGCTGTTGCGGGTGTCGTAACGCGACCATGGCTGGCCCAGGTAATGCAGCCGCTCGGGCCTGGGCAACGCCTGCGTGCCGGCGGGGGTGAATCCGACATCGGCCTGGTACTGGTGTTCGTAACGGGTGAGCAGGCCGGTGAGTTGCCAGCGCTCGCCCAGGCGCGCGCGCGGCACCAGGCCGATGCCGTAGTACTCGGCTTCGTTGCCGAAGATGTAGCGCGCGCTGTGCGAACCGATGAAGCCCGCCGCCAACGACAGATTTCCATCGTCCGACCGGCGCGCGGCGTGAGCGCGCAGATACGGCCGCGGGTTGTTGTCGCTCAGGTGCTGGAAGCCGAGTTCGAGTTTGTTGCGTTCTCGGTCGCCGGCGATCAATCGGTAATCGACCAGCCCGGACGGCGCGGGAAAATCCAGATCCAGGGCCTGCGACCCGACCCGCACGCGCACGGCTTCGACCACCGCGTCGGAAGGATTGGCGGCGCGCACGAAGTAGGCGTCCTCGAGCCGGTAATTGCCCGATTCCTGCAGATTGAATCCGCGCACCAGCGATTCGGAATACAGGCCGATGCTTTCCTGGCCGATGCGATGGCCGAACGCGTCGCCGGCCTTGTGCGCGGGGTCTTCCTGCGCATGAGCGCCGCAGGCCAGGCCCAAGGAGGTCAGCAAGGTCGAACCGACCCGCGCGGAGGAACTTCGATGCAGCGGCGGTGGTGAGCGCATGGCCTGCGGCTTCAGTGGGCAGGCGTCTATTGAAGCGCCGCCGCCGCAGTTGACATAGCGCGACGATCGGTGATGAGCTGTGCGCCATATGCACAGCTCGAAGCCGCTGCCGCCGCTGGAAGGCCTCAACGCCGTCATCGCCGCGGCCGCCACCGGCTCGTTCACCGCGGCGGCGGAACGTCTCGGGCTGACCCACGGCGCGGTGAGCCGGCGCGTGCACGCGGTCGAGCACTGGCTGGGCACGGCGGTGTTCGAACGGCACGGCCGCGGCGTTCGCGTGACTCCGGCGGGGCAGCGCTTCATCGCCCAGGTGGAGCAGGCGCTCAGTTCGATCAGCGAGTCCGCCGATCGCTGGCGTCCGCGCCGCGAGTTGCCGCTGATCCGGCTCAGCGTGGTGCCCTCGTTCGCGCGCCTGTGGCTGTTGCCGCGGATGCGCGCGCTGCAGGATTTTCCCGCGCAGCGCCGGGTCGAGTTGATCATCGAACACCGTCTGGCCGATCTGGCCGGCGGCGAAGTGGATCTGGCGGTGCGTTACGGCAAGGGCCAGTGGCGTGATGTTTCCTCACAGCTTCTGTTCAAGGAGCAACTGATTCCAGTGGCCTCGCCGGAACTGGCCGGCGAATGGGGCGGCCACGCGGCGGCGAGCCGCCTGGCCGATGCGCCGCTGTTGCACGACTCCGATACCAGCCAGTGGAAGGCGTGGCTGAAAAGCCAGGGCGCCGCTTTTCGCAGCAAGGCCGCGGATCGGCGTTTCGAGGATTACGACCTGGTGCTCGCGGCGGCGAAGGCGGGGCTCGGGATCGCGTTGCTGCGCACGCCGCTGGCGCGCGAAGCGATGGAGTCCGGAACGCTGGTGCGCGTATCGAAGACGGCCATCGCCAATCCGTTCTCGCATTACCTGGTCATGCGCACCGGCGAAGCGCGCGGCATGGTGCTGGAGGCCGCTGGCCGGTTGCTGGCCTTGTCGGCGCCGATGCGGCGTTGATTGCGGCGTTCGCCGCGGCGGACCTCAACCCAGCAGATCGTTCGGCAGCCGCTTGAGCACGCGCCGGAACGGCGCCGGATCGCCCAGGCCGCGGGCGAGGATCAGCGCGCCCTGGATGCGCACCACCGCGTCTTCGCCGCGCTGCTGCGCTTCGCGCTCGGACACGCCTTTTTCCTTCGCCAGCCGCGCGAAGCCTTCGATCAGTTTGCGCAGCGACGCGCCGAGCCGGTCCTTGAACACCACGCCGGCGTCGCCCACGACCAGATTGCCGAAGAAGCACGCTTTCGCGCCGCCGTCGTAGAACTCGTCGAGCACGCCGATCACTTGCCGCAGCCGCTGCTCGGGCGGGCCGGAGGCGAGGATCGGCGCGAAGATCGCGTCGCGCGCCCAATCGTCGATGTGATCGAAGACGGCGCGTGCCATGTCTTCCTTTCCGCCGGGGAAGTAGTGGTAAAGGCTGGAGCGGCCCAGGCCGGTGGCGCTGGACAACTGGCCCAGGGAGGCGGCGTCGTAGCCGTATCGGCGGAAGGCGCCGAGCAGGCGGTCGACCACCGTTTCGCGCGTGAATTGGGGAGCGGGCATAGGCGGACCTGTCTGTACCGTTCGGTTTAGTGGAGGCGGCCGGCGAGGCCGCCGGCGGAACAATGAAGTGTCGAATTTGGCTTCGATGCCGTGGTTGACGGGAATCATACCCGAGTCTATTGTACCGATCGTTCGGTTCATAACTCACTCAGGGAGTCCCGCCATGTCCACCCCGTCCCAAGCGCTCCGTCCCGCCTCGCGCCTGCGCCGTGCCGCCGCATCCGTACTCGTGCTCGCCATCGCCCTGGCGCTGCCCGGCCTCGCCTCGGCGCAGCAAGCCGAATCCTCCGTGCCAGTCGCGCAGCAGGATCAGGCCAGCGTCGTCCGCTACCGCAAAGCCGTTGTCGATGGCGTGGAGATCGCTTATCGCGAAGCCGGCCCGCGCGATGCGCCGGTGCTGTTGCTGCTGCACGGCTTCCCGAGTTCCAGCCACATGTACCGCGACCTGATGCCGCGCTTGGCCGACCGCTATCGCGTCATCGCCCCGGACTATCCCGGCTTCGGCCAGAGCGCGGCGCCGCCGATGGATAAATTCGAATACAGCTTCGACCGCTACGCCGCGTTGATGGACGGCTTCACCCGGCAGCTGGGGCTCACGCGCTATGCGCTGTACCTGATGGACTACGGCGCGCCGGTGGGCTTCCGTCTGGCCAGCGCGCATCCCGAGCGCGTGACCGCGCTGGTCGTGCAGAACGGCAACGCCTACGAGGAAGGCATCGGCAAGTTCTGGGACCCGATCAAGGCCTATTGGAAGGACAACAGCGCCGCCAATCGCGAAGTGTTGTTGAAGGCCGGCTTGTCGGCGGAAGCCACGCGCTGGCAGTACCTGGACGGCGTGCGCGACCCGAGTCTGGTCAGCCCGGATGCGTATGCGCTCGATCAGGCCTATCTGGAGCGCCCCGGCAACAAGGACATCCAGCTGGCCCTGTTCTTCGATTACCAGCACAACCTGGGCAAGTATCCGCAGTGGCAGGCCTACTTCCGCAAGCATCGCCCGCCGACCCTGGTGATCTGGGGCAAGAACGACCAGATCTTCCTGGCGGCCGGCGCGGAGCCGTACCGTCGCGACAATCCCGATGCGCAGGTGCATCTGCTCGACACCGGCCATTTCGCGCTGGAAACCCATGGCCCGCAGATCGCCGGGCTGATCCGCGATTTCCTCAAGGACCGTTGATGCGTTGAAAGCGGCGGCGCGCGATCCGGTCGAGCCGCCGCGGAACGAGCCCGCATGGCCATCGCCATGCGGGCTCGCGTCAGTCTTCGGCCGCCGCGGCTTCGCGCCCTTGCTGGCGGATCAAGGCTTCTTCGCGCGCGTCGTTGATCGCATGGCGCACGCTGTCGAGATCGATCGCCGACTCGTCGTGGACGAAGGTCCCGGTGAGTTCGCTGTCCGGATGCAGATCGCCGGCCTCGAACAAGGCCCACATCTCCTCCGCGTACCAGGTGTCGAGCAACTCCGGCGCCCAGGCGCCGAGGCTGGCGGTGAGGTTGTTGACGTCGCGCAGCAGCATCGTGCGCGCGGCGTTGTTGCCGGCGGCGCTGACGACTTGCGGGAAGTCGATGATGACCGGGCCGTCGGGCGCGACCAGCACGTTGTATTCGGACAGATCGCCGTGGATCAGCCCGACGCACAGCATCTTCACCACCTGGCGCACCAGGAAGCGGTGAAAGCCGCGCGCCTGATCCGGCGCCAGTTCGACCTCGCCCAGGCGCGGCGCGGAATGGCCGTCGGCGTCGGTCACCAGTTCCATCACCAGCACGCCGTGGAAATAGCCGTAGGGCTCGGGCACGCGCACGCCGGCCTCGCGCAACTGGTACAGCGCATCCACCTCGGTGTTCTTCCAGGCGGTTTCCTGCTGCTTGCGCCCGTACTTGGTGGCCTTGCCGATCGCGCGCGCCTCGCGGCTGCCGCGCACCTTGCGCCCTTCCTGGTACTGCACGCGCTGCTGGAAGCTGCGCTGGGCCATGTCCTTGTAGACCTTGGCGCAGCGCACCTCGTCGCCGCAGCGCACCACGTACACCGCCGCCTCTTTGCCGCTTTTGAGCGGACGCATCACTTCATCGATGACGCCGTCGTCGATCAGCGCCTGCAAGCCTGTGGGAGTCTTCATCTAGTCCTAATGAATGAAATCGGTCCGGCGGCGGGGGATTTACCGCCGGGCACCCGCATATCTTTACACTTAGCGCCTTTCCCGCCGACTTTTTCCATGTCCGAGCCCCTCCGTCTAGATAAACGCGTCGCAGAACTGGCGGGCTGTTCGCGCGCGCAAGCCCAGCAATACATCGAGGGCGGCTGGGTCCGGGTGGACGGCGAGGTGGTGGAAGAGCCGCAGGCGCCGGTCTCCACCGAGCAGGTCGAACTGGACCCGCAGGCGCGGCTGGAGCCGGCGGAACCGGCGACGGTGCTGCTGCACAAGCCGGCCGGCGTGGATTTCATGGATATTCCCGGTCTGGTCGTGGCGGCCGCCCGCGCCGAGGGCGATGTCTCCGGGGTGCGCCTGCTCAAGCGCCACTTCCACCGTCTGACCCCGCTGATGCCGATCGACGCGGAGGCCTCCGGCCTGGTCGTGCTGAGCCAGGACGGCCGCATCTGGCGCCGCCTGACCGAGGACTACGCGCAGATCGAGCAGGAGTTCGTGGTCGAGGTCAGCGGCGAACTGGGGCCGTACGGCCTCAAGCGTCTCGCCCACGGTCTGGAGTACCGCGGCCGCCCGCTGGCGCCGTGCAAGGTCAGCTGGCAGAACGAAACCCGCCTGCGCTTCGCGATCAAGAACCCGCAGGGTGGGCAGTTGCGGCATATGTGCGCCCAGGTCGGCCTGCAGGTGGTGTCGAGCAAGCGGTTGCGCATCGGCCGGATCTCGCTGAGCAAGATGCCGGTCGGACAATGGCGTTACCTGCCGGTCGGCGAGCGGTTCTGAGGCGCGCCGGCGGCGCGGCTTCGCGCGACCGGTGCGGTCAATCCGCCAGCAGCGACCAGTCCGCTGAGTTCAGGCCGAAGCGCAAGGGCTTGGAGCCCTTGCCCTCGCTGGCGCTGTCCCAGTGCCCATCGCACTCCACCGCGCCGCTGTCGCGGTCGAGCTGACACGAATTCAGCGCGGTCATGTTCAGGCCGGCGGCGAAGCGGCGAAATTCCTCGGCTTTTTTGGGATCGGCGTTGTGCGCGGCCAGTCCGGTCAGGTGTGCGCGCACCAGTTCCTGCGCCCGCGCCAGCGTCGGCTGCGGCGCCGGAGTGTCGGCGTCCTGCACGATCCGCCAGTCCTTGCCCTCGGCGCGGAAGCGATAGGCCTGATAGCCGTCGCGCATCGGCGCGTCGAGTTTGACGATGCAGGCGGTCTGCTCCGCATCGACCCGCTGGCAGCCCTGCACGGCGGCGATCTTCATCGAGTCGAGCATGCTGCGCATCAGCGGCGAGGCCGTGCCGGCCTGCGTTTGCGCATCGAGGGCGCGACGGTAAGCCGCGTTCGCCTGTTCGGTATCCGGCGCCGCGTCGGACGCGAGCGCGCCGGTGGAAACGAACGACAACAGCAGCCACAACCTGCGGCGTGTAAGCGCGATGGAAAGCATCCGTACCGATTCGGCGACGCGGGCGGGCGCCGCGGGGCGGTCATTCTACGCAGCCGCGCGGCCCGATCCGTCGCCCGCGCCGGTTGGCGGCCGATTGCGCACAGGCAGGGTGCGCGCAGTTGCGGAAATGCGCGCAAGAGCATTCGCGCTTGCGGCGCTCTGCCCGCGATTTGTACAGCGGTTTTGTTAGTAGCTCCAAGCCGACAGAAAAGAGCGGCGCCGAACCGAAATCCGGCGCCGCGCTTGGTCCGTGCAACGTATCGGCTATCGACCGCACCATTGGCTGGCATCGCCATGCCGCTGCAGGTAAAAGGGGACGCCATGGGTCGTCAGAGCGGTTGGCGCCAACCAGCGACGGTGCCGCTCCTCGTAATCGTAAAGAGAGGCCAAGAAGCAACCCTCCGCCTGAGGCGCATACCTCATGACGCCAAGCCCGTGCCCGTAGTCCGGGACGTTCGCGCTCAGCCGGTTGCGCCACATTCCACCGGCGCTTCCGGCGACCGCGTACATCGATTTTAAGGTGGCCGAGGCCATGTCCTCGCGGCGCTGAGCCAGTATCGGCGGCAACCAGTCTTCGTAGCCACTGGCCCCTGGCTGCAAGGCACCCGACAAGGACGATTCAGCCAAAATCGCATGGATCGACTTTCCCGTATGCGGCGGCGTCGAGGCCCAGCGCGCATTGTTCATCGCCAGCATCCGCTGGTACTGCAGTGACAATGCCGCCAGGCCGGCGACGTGCGGCGTCGCGGCCGAGGTTCCAAAGAACCCCCACTTCGAAGACTTGGTGGCGCCTCCGGTGAAACTGGCCAGATTCGGCTTGGGATTCGTATCCTTTTCGGGGCTCGACGGCCTCGTCCCTCCCGGACCCAACACCGGTCCGCGCGATGAGGTGGGCCTCAAGACCGACGGGGCAGAGACATCGAGCGCGGCCACCGTCACGACATCCGCGGAATCCGCGGGCGCAACGAGCGTGCGCGCCCTGTGGCTGTAAGCCATGGGCCGGGTTTCGCTGGTGAACAATCGCAGGAAATGCCCCGCTTGATGCGTCTTGCGCACGATGCGCACACCGAAAATGCCGCCTCCCGCGGCGTGCTCATCGTTCGGTGGGTCCCAAGCATCACATCGCGCGGTGCGATCCATTGCCTGCGGAGCGTAGTCGATCACCTCCGTGGGCGCGGCCGCGTTGCCGCCGTCCTGAGCTTCGTCGGATTGAGCCGCAACCACCCAGCCCGCCGGCTGCTTGACCACCTCTTTCCCGTTCTCCATGACGGTAACCTCGTCGGCCCAGCGCACCAGTTCCAAACGATAGTCGGCCGAGGTGTTGTGGTCGGCGGTTCGCCAGTCACTCCATGTCAGACGGACCTCGGTTCGACCCAATAGAGCCCACAGAGGGTCCTTTGCTCCGACCGGAAAGCAATAGTCGCGCCGCGGATTGCCGAGGAGATTGACATCGTCCAGGATGTCGGCGCCGTTGGCATCGCGGTTATCCGGCACAAAATCCTGATGCACCACCGTACCGGGACCGGCGGTGGCTTCACCGTCCCAGTAATTGGCGGAACCCTGGTTGCCTGCCGCCTGGGTGATCAATACGCCGTTTTTCCTGGCTGCGGCGAACGCCGCGTACAGTCCGGTCAATTCGCCGTTTCCCGCGGTCCCGTCACCCGGCGATACGCCCCCCGCGTAGCCGATCGAAAGATTGATCACCTGCGCGCGGGGCGCGCCTTGTATGACATTGAACTCATCCAGACCGGCTGCATCCTGGATGGCCTTTATATGAGAAGAAAGACTCCCCGTGTCGTAAAGACGATAGCTCGCCCGCGGGGCAAAGTCGTAGATGATTTCGGTCACGCTGTTGCCGTGCCGCCCCGATTCACCAGGGTCGCCCACGCCGAACGGCTCATCGGGTATGAGTCCGATAGTCGTCAGTTTGTTCGGTTCGGTCTCGCTGTTCTTGGGCCACTCGCCCGAATCCTGCAAATCGGCGATGTTGTCTGAGCTGAACTGATCGACGACGGCGATCGTCACGCCTTGGCCATCGAGTTCGCGCCGCAGGTCCACGGGGATTTCGGTCGCGCTCAGACCCAAGCGACGCAGCGCATCGATACCGCTCAAGGCCAGGCCTTCGCTGACGACAGCGGTGGTCCGCGGCAATGTCGCCATCTGGATCGAACCGATTTCCTTCAGCGACGCCACCGCTTCCAGGCGGGCCAGCGCTATCGCGGCTTCCAGCATCGGCGAACCCGGTATGGGATGGGCCTCGACGCCCTGGGCTCGCAGGGATTCACGCGCCAACGCCGCCGCGCGAGCGAGTTCGCGGGAATCCTCGATCTGCTCGACCGTCAGAGACAGGCGCAGGCTGACTTTCACCTTTTCGCCGTCGCGGTACGGGGCCGGCAACCCGGCCCGGTCCAGTGCGGCAATTTGCGCGGCCACGGCCGCAGGCGTTCGTGCGGCGACAGCCGCGCGCGCGGAAGCAACCGGGCCACCACGTCCCGCTCCGGCTGTTCCGCCAGTGGATACGTCGCCGGGATACGAGCGCCGATACTGTTGAAGCGCCTGCAGCAACTGGCCACGACCCAGCTTGGCCTGAGCCGCGGTGCGCGGCGTCAGTTCGACGGTGTTGTTCGAATGGCCGCCGTGCGCACGGATGCGCCCGTGGTCGGCCTTGGGTGCATCCGCAGCCACCTGCGTTTTTATCCGCGTTGCTTGTGGCAAAAATGCCACAAGGCTCGCGACTGCACATGCGCCGGCCAGGCCGAATGCGGCCCATTGCCTAGCGGTTGGTTGGTTCATGCATGATCTCCTGAAGCACGGCGCGATAACCGATCCCGCGCAATGCCTGGGATCGGTGCGCGAGCAGTCGCCGCGGCCTGCACGCGTCATGGCTATAAGTCGAGATACAAGCGCCATCACAAGGTCTGGCGTGCAGAATTCAAGCTACGGACATGCCCGAGCCTGAGGTGGAACAGCGACGGCAAGATGCTGGTCGCGCTAGGCCCTGTATCAATGTTCGTCGCTGTCGTACCAATCTGGATGCCAGCGCGTGGAATGACTTACAAGCTGAAGGCGCACGACGTGATAACGCTATGCATCGTCGGCGTAACTACGTCGCAAAAGTCGCGCAGCGTTGATCGCCGAGCCGGCGCGGATGCGGCCCGCAACAAGCCAGCGTCCTTGGAAAAATTGCTATAGATCAATCCGCCGGATGCGGCGGCGACACCATCGCTTGGCGTGCTGTTGCGCTTGCTCATTTCACTTCCCCTGACATCCCGGCGTGGAGTTTCGACGGACCGGCCGCTTCATGTTTACGGAGAGACGGGCCGGCGATTCCCACCCGGCTCGATCCGATGAAACGTCCAACACAGCATGGCGATGTTTTCGCGATGCTATCTCCACTAACGCATGTGCGAGACGGTTTCCCTACGTCATCCAATATGAAATATCGCCATCAAGAAACCGGATAAGACATGTCCTGGAAGGCGTCGTTGTTACGATGCCGAATCCGATTTCCACGGCCTGAGGCGATGGGTTGCGATCGCGCTGGGTTCGTCGGAATCCAGCGCGATCGTCCTGCATCGGCGCGATGTTAGTGACTGCGGGGGTCGCCGCCGCTGCGATCGATCGCGTCCGGCGCGGCGTCGTGCCCGGCGCAACTGTCCGGCCGCGGCGAACCGGTGGTTGCCTCGGCCTGCTGCGCGTCATGGCGTTCCCGGACCAGGCGGGCGATGCGTCCGCGCGCGGACGGATGCATGACGTATTGCTCCGCGGCGATGGGGAACTGTTCCGCCAGCGCTCGCCGCACCTGACACGGCGTCATGCCGGCGTCGCTGGCGATATCCTCCGCGATGCGCCGATCGGACATCGACGACGGCGCGGCCTGCGCCTGCATCGCCAACAGCGTCGCGGCGAGCGCGAGTACGAATCTTCTTGGCATTGGACGGTCCCGGTGGGTATAGCGAGTCGGCCGCGAATTCGAGGCGAGCGAGTCCGCCCCGCAGGCCGGTGGCGACAGCCGGCGACGATGCAGGTGGCGCAGCGCCCGTAGAGGTCGCGCTTGAAGAACTGCGTACACAACGGATACCGCCGAGCCGTGCGCGGCCGCAATGCGCAGACGACGAAGCCGGCGTGCGGGCGACGAAAGCGGGGTTCATTGGCGCGAACGCGAGCGGCCGTGTCGAGTCTGGCGCGGTACTATCGGCGCCGTGGCCTAGCAGGACATCGCCAGCCTCGGCGCTTGTCGGTCTTGCCGCGGCGGAAAACACGAACGAGCGGCCGCGGGACTTTCAAGGGCTCGTCATTCCCGCGAACGCGGCAATGATTTGCAAAGCGCAGATGCCCCCCACCCGAAGTTATGAAACCCACACCCTTCCTGCGAAATCCAATGCGCCTGATCCTGCGCTCGCTGCTGGCGATGGTCGCGGCGGCGGCCGTGCTGGTGTCGGTCAATCTGGCCGGCGGCGAGGTCGCGGGTTGGCTGGGACTCGCGCCGGGAGGCAATGCGCGCCTGGGCTGGGATATGGCCTGGACCATCGCCGGCGGCATCGCCGCGATCGCGACGGCGGCGCGCTGCGCCGCGACCGCCGCGCGCGGGCATGCGCTGGCGTGCCTGGGGTTGATCGTGCTCGCCACCGGTTATGCGGTGGTGCAACTGGGCGGGGATTTCCCGCGCTGGTTCACTGCCGGGCTGGTGCTGAGCCTGCCGCTGCAAGGCTGGCTCGGCATGCGCTGGGGCCCGCAGCGAAGCCGCTGCTGAGGATGCGCGCGACCGTGGAGGGCATTGGGCACCCTCCACGGCGCTCAAACGAAGTTCGAAGCGCGATCTTCGCCGGGCTTACTCGGAATCTTCTTCTTCCTCTTCCTCGTCGCCCTCTTCTTCATCCTCTTCGTCTTCTTCGTCCTCGTACTGCTCGCCCAGCGAGTACAGGATCCACGGCTGGCCGTCGGCGCGCGTGCCGGTGGCGACGGCGATGATGACCCAGCTGTCTTCCAGGCGCTTGTTGACTTCCTGCACGTCGTCGGTTTGAAAAACCGCTCCAATCGTTTCCAGATCCACGGTGCTCGCTCCTTTGGGGTGGGGCGGAAGCATAGAGCAGGCCGATGTCGGCGGTAAGTACGTTGACAGGCGCGCCCAAGGCGCCTCCACATCCGTGCCGCCCGCCCGGGCGCCGCGCGCGCGACGGAAAAACACCGGCCTGGAACCGTGACCCAAATCGCCAAGGAACACTCTCGCTCAACGGAATTTATCGAAACTGCATGAGCGGCCGCGGTTCCGAAAGTTGCCCGCAGCGAGCGCGGCGGCGCGCGTGCACCATGGCCGCCGCGATGGTCGCGATGGGAGAACCGCTGTGAGAAGAATCATCGATGTATCGCTGCGCGAGCGAGGCCCGGGCATGCGCCCGCTGCTGACGCGCGCGGCCTTGTTGATGGGCGTGCTGGCGCTGGCCGGGTGCCCGAAGTGGGAGTTGGACTCCGCGGCGGTTTCGTCTTCGTCCGAGCGGGCCGCGCCCGCCGCGGCGCGGACCGCCGCCGCCACGCCCGTGGCCGCATCCGCGGGCGCCGTCGGCGCCGCGCCGGTCCATACCGGCAGCGCGCGCGCCGCGGTCGCGGCCACGTGTTCGCAGGTGCAGCAATACGGCGTCACCTTCACCCTGGACCGCGCGTATCCCTGCGGCCAGTTCGCCAACGGCGACTATTGGGTGACCCCGGTCGATGGCAGCGCCGGCAAGGTCAAGGTGATGTCGATCAGCCCGGCCTTCGCCGGCGGCCACAACGGCTTCGAGGTCAATCCGTCCAGGATCGACCGCCACGGCTTCGACAAGGACGCCGGCGGTTACGACGCCGCGCGCGTGCCGGCGCTGCCGTATTCGGCCGCGCCCAATCAGTCCATCGTCAAGGCGGTCTCGCTCGCCGGCAACGACAAGACCGCGCTGCAGACCGCGGTGGTGCTGACGGTGTTGAGCGCGGTTCCGCCCGGCGGCGGTCGCGACGTGTTCCGTCCGCCGTACTTCGGCCGCAGCAAGCCGCTGTATCCGCTCAGCCGCCTGCGCATGGACCGGTTGCCGGCGTTGACCGGCCTGCCGGACATGCCGAGCCTGCGTTCGCTGTCCGATCGATTCGCCCGGGTGCAACTGGATCATCAGCTGGGCTGGCAGGCCGATCAGATCCACCCGACGCTCAACATGCCCGACTACGGCGCGGCGATCGCGATGGACACCTCGGTGGCGTCGCTGCGCCTGATGATCGACGGCGATCCGCTCGAACGCCGGCAGCTGGCGATCAATCTGGTCCAGTACGGCATCGATCTCGACGCCGCCATGCAGGGCGGGCTGCACTTCAACGCCGACGGCGGCCATCGCCACGGCCGCAAGCTGGTGCTGGCGATGTCGGCGCTGCTGCTCGACGACGTGGCGCTGAGCAAGCGCGTGCGCGATTTCCAGGGCGGGACGTATCAGGAGGACGATCAGCTGTCGGTCGGCGCCGGTTCCGGCGTCGTGCTGTTCGGCAGCCCGTGTTCGGCGGAGGACTACTGGGAGAACCAGATCCACGGCACCAACTCGCGCGATTGTCGCGACCCCTACGGTTATATCGACGGCGGCCAGCAACCGGGCGACTACTACCAGTTCTGCTGCACCGCCAAGGCCTATAAGGCCACCGCGCTGGCGCTGCGGCTGCTGCCGGCCTTGCGCTGCATCTGGACCGACGACCGCATCCTGCGCTACGCCGACCGCTGGGTGCAGCATGGCGTGTGGACCCAGCCCGATCCCTATCAGCCCCGCGGCAACGGCGCGGCCGATAACAACCCGGCCGACGGAACCGGACGCTGGCCGGCCGCGCACGGCACCGGCCGCGACGGCGGTTACTACGCCAACCCCTTCGCCGACGCGATGTGGACCGCTTATCGGTCTCAGGCCAGTGATGTCTACTCCTGTCCCTGATCGCTGCTTTGCGGCGAGAAACGAGTGCGGAGGAGTGAGGAGTGAGTAGAGCCGGCTGAGTTCCGAGGAGCGAGCAGAGCGCAGCCTTTGCTTTGCTCGTTCCTCACTCCTCTGGACTCGCTCCTGCTTCTCAAGCCGTCGCAAACGCGCCGAAATGCAACCGCCGTGCAACACTTATGCCATACCGTGCCGCGACGCGGAAACGTCCGCCACGCTGCCATCGGCCCAGCGCGAGCCGAATGCATTGCACCTCAGCGCCAGTCAAGGATTTCCCACGATGTATCTGCATGAAGTACGCCTGCCGCCGCGCGGCCGCGTTGACGACTCCCGCCGGCTGCTGGCGCTTTCGCGCCGCAGCGTGCTGGCCCGGGCCTGCGCCGGCCTGTTGCTGGTCTGCGCCGCGACCGCCGCCTCGGCCCAGCAGGACGCCGCGCCGGCTCCGAGCGCCGCCGCCGCGCCGGCCGCGCACGAATCGGCGACCTCGCTCGACGCGGTCACCGTGACCGCCGAGCGCCGCGAGCAGAACCTGCAGGACGTGCCGGTCTCGGTCGGCGTCATGCAGGGCGACGCGATGCGCGCGCTGACCGCCGGCGGCGACGACACGCTGCTGGCCCTGTCCGGCCGCGTCCCCAGCCTGTACGCGGAAACCACCACCGGGCGCATCTTCCCGCGCTTCTACATCCGCGGCCTGGGCAATATCGATTTCTACCTCGGCGCCTCGCAGCCGGTGTCGATCATCCAGGACGATGTCGTGCTCGAACACGTCGTGCTGAAGTCCAATCCGGTCTTCGACCTGGACCAGGTCGAAGTGCTGCGCGGCCCGCAGGGCTCGCTGTTCGGCCGCAACACCACCGCCGGCATCATCAAGTTCGACAGCATCAAGCCGAGCCAGGACTACAGCGGCCGCATGCAGGCCAGCTACGGCAGCTACAACACCGTGTCCTTCGACGGCGGCATCGGCGGCCCGATCAACGACATGCTGTCGTTCCGCGTGTCGGCGCTGTACCAGCACCGCGACGACTGGGTCGATAACACCTACACCGGCCCCAGCGCCGACGGCACGGTCACGCCGAAGAAGGACGCGATGGGCGGCTTCGACGACCGCAATCTGCGCCTGCAGCTGCTGCTGACGCCGAACGAGAATTTCTCGATCCTGGCCTCGGCGCACGCGCGCGATTACGCCGGCACCTCGACGCTGTTCCTGCGCAACGCCATCGTCAAGGGCTCCAACGAAGTCGATGTGCCGCGCGACAAGGTCGCCTATGACGAAGCCGGCAATAACCCGCAGGCGTACAAGACCTACGGCGGCTCGATCAAGGCCACGTACGACTTCGGCGAAGCCTCGCTGACCTCGATCAGCGCCTACGAAACCACGTCCGGCTACAGCCGCGGCGACACCGACGGCGGCGCCGCGGCGAACTACCCGGTGCGCGGCGTGCCCAACGGTTTCGGCCAGTCGATGGGACAGGTCCGCGACCTGGACCAGTTCACGCAGGAATTCCGCCTGGCCAGCGAAGGCGACGACGCCCTGCAATGGCAGGTCGGCGCGTTCTATTTCGACGGCCGCGACACCACCGATTTCTATCAGCGCGCCTGGTTCCTGCGCGGCGCGGCGCGCAATCCCAACAACTGGGTGCGCCTGCGCAACAGCAATACCTCGTGGGCCGCGTTCGGCCAGCTCAGCTACAAGGTCACCGATGCGCTGACCGTGACCGCCGGCCTGCGCGAGACCAAGGACACCAAGCGCACGCGCCTGCTCAAGACCGCCGACACCGTCGCCGGCGTTTCGACCTACACCGGCCGCCGCGACGTGCGCATGTCCGACACCCAGCCCAGCTGGGACCTGAGCGCGATGTACGAAATCAATCCGAACCTCAGCGTCTACGCCAAGGTGGCGCGCGGCTTCCGCGGCCCGACCATCCAGGGCCGCTCGGCGGTGTTCAATGCCGACTTCACCACCGCCGATTCGGAAACCATCGTGTCGTGGGAAGCGGGCATCAAGAGCAGCCTGTTCGACAACCGCCTGCGTTTGAACGTCACCGGCTTCACCTACACCGTCGATGACATCCAGCTCAACGGCAACGACTCCAACGGCAACGGCGTGTTGTTCAACGCCGACAAGGCGCGCGCCTACGGTGTCGAAGCCGATCTGGACTGGCGTCCGATCCCGAACCTGTCGCTGACCGCCGGCGTGAGCCTGCTGCGCAGCAAGATCGAGGACGACCGCGTCTACGCCCAGGTGTGCGCGCTCAACGGTACGGTGGTGTGCACCGTCAACGATCCGACCATCAAGGTCGGCGCCAACACTTTCGCGCAGATCAACGGCAACCCGCTGCCGAACGCGCCCAAGTACAGCCTCAACCTGGGCGCGCGCTACGACATCCCGGTCAGCGACAGCGGCGCCTTGTTCGTGTCCACCGACTGGAACAAGCAGGGCTACACCAGCTTCGTGCTGTACGACTCGACCGAATTCAACGCCAGCGGCAACTTCGAGGGCGGCCTGAAGGTGGGCTACACCGGCGGTTACGGCGCGTACGAAGTCGCCTTGTTCGCGCGCAACATCACCAACGAGAAGAACCTCAAGGGCGTGATCGAGAACTACATGGCCGCGGTCTACAACGAGCCGCGCGTGGTCGGCGTGTCGCTCAACCTCAACTGGCACTGATCCGCGCCGCGGCGGCCCCGCGCCGGCGACGCCGATGAAGTCCTTATCGGCGTCGCCGGTTCAATCGCGCGGTTGCAGGAACCGCAAGATCCGCGCGTTGACCTCATCAGGCTGCGCCATCGCCGCGACGTGATCGGCGTCGGGCACGATCGCCGTTTCCAGCGCGGGCATGCGCTTTCGCGCCAGCCGCGCCATCGCCGCCGGCTCGTACAGCCGCTCCGCGTCGCCGATCAGCAACAAGGCCGGCGCGCGGATCGCGCGCAGTTCGCGCCGGCTCAGCACCGCCGGATTGATGACGCCGACCGCGGAGAACGCCGGCATCATCGTCGTCGCCATCAGCGCGGCCCACCGCGTGTCGCGCGGCGGCCGCACGCCCAGGTCGGTCATGCTCGGCGCGCGCTGGCTGCCGCTCAGGCGGCGCCAGAGTTTGACCAGCGGCCGCTTGATCCGCGCCGAGTAGGTGAGCTTCCAGAATTGCGAAGCGAAACTGCCGACCGGGCTGATCATCACCACGCGCTCGACCCGCCTCGGCGTCAGCGAGGCCTGATTCAGGGCGAGGAAACCGCCGAACGAACAGCCGACGATCGACACGCGCGACAGGCCCAGGCCATCGAGCACTTCGCCTAACCAGTCGGCGTACTCGCGGCGATCGCGCAAACGCCGATACGACCAACCCTTGCCCGGCTGCGCGATCACATCGATCGCGTAAGTGCGGTAGTGCGCGCTCAGCCCGGCGACGTTGAGGCGCCACGCGGTGGCGGTGCCGGCGAAGCTGGGCAGCAGCACCAGCGGCGGCGCGTCGGCCGGGCCGCTGACGATGAGGTGGGTCGAACCCCAGCGGGTCGGAACATCGAGCTGCTCGCAGGCGATCGGCCACTCGCCCACGGCGGCGTCGTAAGCGGCCAGATAGCGGTCGCGGGCGTCGTCGTTCTTGAACGTGGGCAAGGCGTCCGGCGGACGCGAGGGTGTGTTTTGAGCGGAGCGGTCGGAGTCGTTCATGGGTCGCCCGTGCCTGCTGAGAGGACGATGCAACTATATGAATTTCCTGGAATTATGAAAGTCTTGAAGGATATTTCGCCGGCCCCATATCTATAACGAGAGGGGACGATCCGATGGCCGGCGACGCAGCCGCCGGCGCCAGATGCGACTCAGGTCGGCGACGGCACCGCGCCCAGCGGCGCGCGCTTGCTGCCCAGGCGCTGGATGATCCGCTTGCCCATGCGGATGCCCGGCTCCTCGACGTACAGATACGTCGCCAATGCGCTCAGGCACAGCACCAGGCCGCAGCCGATGTTGACGATCCAGAACGGCACCGTGCCGCTGAGCGCATACGCCTTGACGCCCGGGATCGCGAACACCGCCACCATCGCCAAACCCTGCGACAGATAGATGCTGTAGCTCAGATTGCTCAGCCGCCGCGCCGGCGCCAGCGACAGCACGCCGAACAGGCGATTGCCCGAGCACACGATGAAGAAGAACGCGCCGGTCAGCGGGCACAGCGCCAGCAGTTGCAGCATGCCGATGCTGCGCGTGCTCAGCATCGCCGCGAACACCAGCACGATGCACGCCAGTGCGACCGCGGCCCACAGCGGTTTGTGCAACTGCAGTTTTGCGCCGAACCCTGCATGCAGCAGCGAGGCGACGAACATGCCCGAAACCAGCATCAGGATCAGTTCGGCCAGTACCGCCAGCAGCAGGATCGGCCGCGGCTTGACTCCGGGCTCGAAGCCGCCGCCCCAGGTCGCGGCGAGGATGGTCAGCAGGCACAGCGCGACGATGCTGGCGGTGAACATCAGATGGCGACGGCGGCGCACGAAGAACGCCAGCAGCGGCAGCGAGAAATAGAACAGCCATTCGAAGAACAAGGTCCAGGTCACGCCGGCGAGGATCGTGCCGGTGTCGGTGTAGCCGTTGATGGTCGGCGGCGGCGGCACGATGCCCAGCGCCAGCCACGCCAGCGCCGAGGCGATCGCCTGCAGCGGCGGCACCCGCCACTGGAATCCGGTCCGGTACGCGACCACGCCGATCATCACCAGCACCGCGACCACGTACATCGGGCCGAGGCGGAACACGCGGCCGATATACAGATCCTTCCAGCCCGGACGGCCCTCGGCCTTGAGCAGTTTGTTCCAGAACAGGAAGCCGGTGAGCATGAAGAACACGCTGACCGACACCACCCCGGCGGTGTTGTAGAACTGCGCCGCGGACGGCTTCCACACCCCGGTGATCAGGTAGTCGTAGTGGACGATCACGTGCGTGGCGAACACGCTCATCGCCAGGAAACCGCGCAGGCCGTCGAGTGTGTCGGTGCGCTTGTCCAGTTGCGGCCCGATCAGGTCCGCGCGCCGGAACACAGGCAGCCAGGCGAAAGCGAAGGTCGCCAGCATCATGACGAAGTACGGCCAGGCCTGATGGATATCGACCATACGGTTCACGAATTGCGAGAGGGGGTTCGGCGAGACTAGCCGGGCCGCGCGCGGGCTTCTGACGGGTGGATCACGCTTCGCCGCGCATCCAGCGGTGCCCGCGATTCGCGTCTGCGCGACTGTGATCGCCGACGCGCTCGGGCCCGCCGCGGCGCCGGCCTGGGAGGCGATTTCGCGCCGGCGTGAGCCGTTCGCCGCGCCGATTACGAGCTATGGATCACACCACCCGCGACCGGCACGGCCGTCCGCCGCGGACCGATTACTGCTCCGGCGCCGACAGCATTTCTTTTTCGTAGCGCTGCAACAGCCGCAGCAGCCGGTTTGCCGTCTCCACGATTTGCCCGGCGATGTAGGGCGCGGGCAGCGCGGCGATCGGGGTCGGAAAGTGGCCGTCGGTGATCAGCAGATTGGTCATCTCGCAGCCGTCGTGTTCCAGGTCGTACAACTCCCACTGGTCGGCTTCGATGCCGCGCGGGTCCCAGTAGCGCACCAATTTCCACTCACCCGAACGCACGCAACGTACATGGTTGGGCTGGCGCACCGGGCCCGGCGCCAGCTGCGGCACCGGGCCGTTGTAGGGCAGCGGGGTGCTGCCGTCGCGGACCACATCGACCATGTCCAGGAAGATCTTGTACTCGCGATCGGAATGCAGTTGATGCGGATCGATGTCGGCGTGCAGGCGCTCGGTGATTTCGTCGTCGGTAGCGAACAGGATGCCTTCGCGCACCTGGCCGTCGGCTTGCTTGGGTTCGGTCTCCTCGCCGCGGATCACCGCGCTCAGGTCCACGCCCGGGAACGGCGGCACCGGGCGGGTTTCGCGCAGAGTCTGGCGGATCTGCTCGCGCTGCGCGGCGTCGAATCCGGCCAGACCGAGCAGAGTCGGCACGATATCGACGTGGCTGGTCAGCGCGTCGATCTGGCGCATGTCGGGCCGATGATTGACCCGCGCCGACTGGATCACCACCGGCACGTGCAGCACTTCCTGATACGCGGTGTGCCACTTCTCGATCATGTAGTTGTGCGCGCCGCCGTATTCGCCGTGATCGGCCATGAACACCACGATGGTGTTTTCGCGCTGGCCCGATTCGTCCAGCGCGTCGAGCACATGGCGGATGTGCCCGTCCACCAGATGCTGCAACCACGCGTAGTACTGGACGAAACGCTCCACCGCTTCGTGCGGGTCGCGGGTGAGCTGGAACGGAATGCCCGACAGCAAGGCGGCGTTGACCGCGTCCAACCCAGCCTGGGTCTGCGCCGACAGCCCGGTCTTGGCCGCGAGCGCCAGGCCCATCTTGTATGCGTAATCGAACTGGCACGCGGGTTTGTTGCTGAGCGGATCGTCCATGCTCGGCGGCACCCGCGCGTTGTCCTGCGGAAATCCCAGCGGATTGAGCGCCAGGCTCAGGCTGCCGGCGGTCGGCGGATTGCTGAAGCTGCCCTGCGCCGGCACCGGCAACGGACCCAGCGGCGGCGCATCGGGATCGAGCCCGCGCGGCAGGCCGGGATAGGTCGCGATGTCGTGCGGATTGGCGAACGACGCCACCGCCAGCCACGGTTTGGCGTCGGTGGCGGGCGGTGGCGCCAGCGGCCGGCTTTGATCCTGCTGGGCCAGATGGCGGTTGTACGGCAGGCCCAGGCCCTGTCCGCGCAGGAAGCCGCAGACCAGATCGCGGAAGCCGATGTCGCGGTAGGCGCCGAGGTTGTTGATGCTCGATCCGTGCGGCTCGGGCCAGGACAACTCCCAATCGTCGAAGCCGTATTTGTGCAGCGAATGCGCCGGCGGATTGCTGACATGCCACTTGCCGAAGTAATGCGTCTTGTAACCGGCGCCGCGGAACCAGTGGCCGAGCGTCGGGATGCCGTCCTCGGCCAGCCACGCAAACGCATCGGCGTCGCCGTTCTTGAACAAGCCGTCGGTCTGCGTCACGCCGGTGCGCGCGCCGTATTGCCCGGTCATCAGCGCGGCGCGGCTGGGAATGCAGGCCGAAGAAGCGATGGTGTGCTTGCGCAGCACCACCGAATGCTTGCGCAGCGACCACAGTCCGGGAAAGAAGCGGCGATAGTCGTTGTCGGCCTCGGGCTCGCCCTGGAAACCGACGATGTCCTTGAGCTGCGGCGCGAAGCCGCCCTCGGCACCGTAGGCATAACGCGGGAAGCGCAGTTGATCGACGAGGATGACGAGGATGTTCGGCTTGGCGGAGGGACTGGTCATGACGTTCCTAGGTTGGGACGCGACTACTGCGGACGCCGGAGCAACCCGGCCGGTCGATCGTTAGGGGTGAAAACGAGGGCTGGCCACGCGGACGGCCATGCTCGGCTAGAACGGCGGAGCCGGCGGGCTGTGACGCCGGGCGGCGGTGCGTCGATTCGGAGCGTGCCCGCGAGTTCCGATGCGGGCAGTCACGCGGACGTCGGCGCGATGATGGTCACCGTTCTGTCACCGGACGCACGACCGCGCCCCCGCCTTTGAGCGGCGCGGGCCGATCGGCTCGATCCAAGCTGAATCCGGGGTGAGAGACGCGAAAGCCGCGGCGTTCGCCGAGACGCGTGTCGCGTCTGTCGCGAGGCGGGATGGATAAACTATCGCCACTTCCCCCGGAGTACTTCCAGCATGTGCGGAATCGTTGCAGCGATCGCGGATCGCGATGTGGTATCGGTCCTGATCGACGGACTAAAACGCTTGGAATATCGTGGCTACGATTCCTCCGGCATCGCCGTGTTCGACGGCGCGCAGCTGCGCCGCGTGCGCCGCACCGGCCGCGTCAGCGAGATGGAGAACGCCGCGCAGGCGGAAGGCTTCCACGCTCAAGTCGGCATCGGCCACACCCGCTGGGCCACCCACGGCGGCGTCACCGAAGCCAATGCGCACCCGCACATCAGCTTCGGTGAATTGGCGGTGGTGCATAACGGCATCATCGAAAACCACGACGAGCAGCGCGAACGCCTGCGCGCCGCCGGCTACGCCTTCGAATCGCAGACCGACACCGAGGTCATCGCGCATCTGGTGCATTTCCACCAGCAGCAGGGATTGGATCTGCTCGCCGCGGTGCAGGCGGCGGTCAGCGAACTGGTCGGCGCCTACGCAATCGCCGTGGTCAGCAAGAACGAGCCCGGCCGCCTGATTGCCGCGCGCATGGGCTGCCCGCTGCTGATCGGCCTG
>NZ_JAGGRI010000055.1 GCF_018612875.1 Lysobacter sp. ISL-50
CGGCGGCGCGGCGTTGCGCTTCGGCGCGCGCGGCGGCGGCGCGCAGTTTGGCCAGCAGTTGCTCCAGGCCCTTGGCGTCGCGGCCGAGCTCGCGTTCGCGCGTGCTGCGGTCCTGGTATTTTTCGTTGATCTGCGCGACCAACGCAGCACGCGCCTTGCGGTCTTTCTGCAACTGGCTGATCTGGCTGCGCTGCTGCTTGCGAGTGCTGTCCAGACTGGCCCGACGCTCGACGATCTGCCGCTCCAGCGTGTCCAGCTCGCGCAGCTGCGCGCTGAGCTCATTGATTCGCTTGGCGCGATCGCGCTGCACATAACCGTGATACGTCAGGATGCGGCCGCTGTCGGCGACGCGGTCCTGCGACAACAGCAGTTTCAGCGGCGCGTCGTTGCCTTGCGCGTAGGCCGCGCGCAACAGCCGCGCCAGCTCCTGGCGTTGCGAGCCGAGCTTGGTGTTGAGCGCGTCGCGCTTGGCCTGCAACTGCTTCATCGACGCCTGCTCGCGCGCCAGCCGGGTTTCGATGTCGCGCAGGGTGCGGTTGGAATGGCCGACCTGTTCGTCGGCCGCGCGCAGTTGCTGGGTGGCGTCGCCGCGCTGGCCTTCCAGCTTGCGGCGTTCGTCGGCGACCGATTTGAGTTCGGTCTTGATCTTCTCGAGCTTGCGCTCGGCTTCGCGGCTGGTGCTCTGCGCCGCGGCGTGCGCGACCACGGGCGCGGCCAGCGGCACAACCGCCAGCCACGCGATGAGCCACGCGCGCGCGAACCGCATCAGGGCTGCAACAGGCTGCGGCCGGTCATCTCGGCCGGTTGATCGATGCCGAGCAGATCCAGGATGGTCGGCGCGACGTCGCGCAAAGCGCCACCGCCGCGCAGGCCGGCCTTGCGCGGGCCGAGATAGATCAGCGGCACCGGGCCGACGGTATGCGCGGTATGCGGCTGGCCGGTGGCGGGGTCGCGCATCATTTCCAGATTGCCGTGATCGGCGGTGATCAGCAGCGCGCCGCCGACTTCGCGCACCGCCGCGACGATCACGCCGAGCGCCTTGTCCACCGCCTGCGCGGCCAGGATCGCCGCCTGCAGGTCGCCGGTGTGGCCGACCATGTCGGGATTGGCGATGTTGCAGATCGCCACGTCCACCGACTGCGCGCGGATGGCCTCGGCGAGCTTGGCGGTGACTTCCGGGCAACTCATCTCCGGCTGCAGATCGTAGGTCGCGACCTTCGGGCTCGGCACCAGGATGCGGCTTTCGCCTTCATACGGGTCTTCGCGGCCGCCGCTGAAGAAGAAGGTGACGTGCGCGTATTTTTCCGTCTCGGCGATACGCAGCTGGGTCAGGCGATGGGCCGCCAGCAATTCGCCCAGGGTGTTGTGCAGATCGTCCGGGCCGAACGCCACCGGCGCCGGCAGTCGGGCGTCGTATTCGGTCAGGCAGACGAAGCGCGACAGCTTCGGCCGGCGCGCCGCGTAGCCGTCGAAATTCGGATCGACGAACGCGGCGGTGAGCTGGCGCGCGCGGTCGGCGCGGAAATTCATGAACACCACCGCGTCGCCGTCGACCATCGGCTTGGCTTCGCCGATCACGGTGGGGGCGACGAACTCGTCGGTTTCGCCGCGCGCATACGCCGCGTCCAGGCCTTCCTGCGCGGTCGCGGCGCGTTGCTCGCTGTCGGCTTCGACGATCGCGTTCCAGGCGCGCAGCTGGCGATCCCAGCGCTTGTCGCGGTCCATCGCGTAGTAACGGCCGCTGATCGATGCGATGTGGGCGTTGCCGGCGGCGGCGCAGGCGTCCTGCAGCCGTTGCAGGCTCGGCGCGGCCGACTTGGGCGGCATGTCGCGGCCGTCGAGGAAGGCGTGCACGGCGACGCGGGCCACGCCTTCGCGGCGGGCCAGGTCGATCATCGCGAAGATGTGGCGCTCGTGGCTGTGCACGCCGCCGGGCGAGAGCAGGCCCATCAGGTGCAAGGTCGCGCCGGCCGACTTCGCCGCCGCGCAGGCCGCGCGCAGTTCGTCGTTGGCGTAGAAGCTGGCGTCCTCGATGGCGGCATCGATGCGGGTCAGGTCCTGATAGACGATGCGGCCGGCGCCCAGGTTCATGTGGCCGACTTCGGAATTGCCCATCTGCCCGTCCGGCAGGCCGACGTGGCGGCCTTCGGTGTGGATCAGGGTGTGGGCTTCGCTGGCCTCCAGCGCGTCCCAGTTCGGCAGAGTGGCCTGGGCCAGGGCGTTGTCGGTCGGATCGTCGCGGTGGCCCCAACCGTCCAGGATCAGCAGCACTACGGGCTTGGGTCGGGGAGTCGCTGACACGTGGGGGATTCCTAATATGACGAGGGGCAAGGGCCGCCGCGGGCGGGTTCTGCGATTGTAGCGAAGCGGGCGATGAAGCCTCGGGGAACGGACGATCCGTGCCAGGGCGACATCGCCGGGTGCGACGCAAGTGCTTGATCCGGCAAATCTACGGCACGAATCATCGCCAAAGATGTGTTCGGGTTAAACCGTTTGCGCGCTCGCCGCATCTCTTTGCTTGCCCACTCAGACAATGGAACACGCCATGACGCGCACTCGCCAAATCCTCGCCCTGTCGCTGCTGACCGCCCTGAGCCTGTCGGCACCGCTGGCTTTCGCCGACGACGGCATCAGCAAGGTCAACGGCAGCATCTCGGTAGGCTCCAGCGAACGCCGCGGCGACCTGGAGACCGTCAACGGCAGCATCAAGGTCGGCGACAACGCCCGGGTCGAAGACGTCCAGACTGTCAACGGCGGCATCGTCGTGGGTTCCAGCACCCAGACCGGCGGCCTGGAAACGGTCAACGGCGGCATCCGCGCCGGCACCAACCTGACCGCCAACGCCGACCTGGAAACGGTCAACGGCAGCATCTTCGTCGATCGCGGCGGCACCGTGCGCGGCAAGGTCAGCACCGTCAACGGCGCCATCGGTCTGGTCGATACCGACGTCACCGGCAGCATCGAAACGGTCAATGGCGACCTCACCGTCGGTGTGGATTCGCACATCAGCGGCGGTATCCACTACAGCAAGCCGCAAGGCCTGAGTTTTCCCGAGCGCCGCGCCCCGCGCGTGATCATCGGCCCGAACGCGCGCGTGGACGGCAGCCTGGTGTTCGAGCGCGAGGTGGAGTTGTATGTCCACTCCAGCGCGAAGACCGGTTCGATTCGCGGCGCTACGGCGATTGCGTTCAGTACGCCTACGCCGCAGTTCAAGTAAGGGCGGGGGTTTCCCCTCGGCTCGACTCTCTTCTTTTGGCTGTTTTTTTGATCGAGGAAGGGAGGCGGGCGAGGGTGGCGTGACCAGCCTTTAGCACCAGTCATTCCGCCACACCGTCAGTCCCGCGAAATCTCTCCAGTCCGTCATTCCCGCGAAGGCGGGCTCCGCTCTACTTCGGCGGAGCCGAACATCCAGAGACTTCAGCGCCATCCTTCCAGATCGTCATTCCCGCGAACGCGGGAATCCAGCGACTTCAAACGTTCTCGCACGAAAGGCCCTGGATTCCCGCGTTCGCGGGAATGACGACAGGTGGGTACGTCGGCTCTGGCATCTGCATCTGCATCTGCATCTACATCGGCCTAGACCTCGGCCTTGATCTCGGCATCGCCCCCATCCCCCACCCCACCGTTCGGCGAACCCGCTCGATCGGACAACACAGGCCCGAGCCTGCACCTAGAATGGACCTCCCCCACCCCCGGCCCACGAGCCGCTCCTGGAGGTTCCGCTCTTGTCACGAACGCCCCTGTCCCGAACTACCCCGCTGCTGAAAGCCACCTCGCTGGTCGCCGCCGCGCTGGTCCTGTCGGCCTGCAACAAGCCTGCCGCCACCGCCGACGCGCCCAAGCCGGCCGAACCGGCCGCGCAGACCGCCGCGCCCGGCGATCACGCCTTCGACGCCGCCATCAACGCCGCCGACTTCGCCGAACACGTCAAGGTCCTGGCCTCGGACGAATTCGAAGGCCGCGCGCCCGGCAGCGCCGGCGAGGAAAAGGCCGTCCAGTACCTGGAAGCGCAGTTCAAGCGCCTGGGACTGAAACCCGGCAACGGCGACAGTTATTTCCAGACCGTGCCGATGGTGGAAACCACGGCCGATGAAACCACCGCGCTCAAGCTCGACGTCAAGGGACAGGCGCGCGAGTTGAAGTTCGGCAGCGACATGGTCGTCGGCACCCGCACCGGCCAGCCGGAAGTGAAGATCGACGGCAGCGATCTGGTCTTCGTCGGCTACGGCGTCAACGCGCCCGAGCAGCAGTGGAACGACTACGCCGGCGTCGACGTCAAGGGCAAGACCGTCGTCATGTTCGTCAACGACCCGGGGTTCCACGGCCAGGACGCGACCTTGTTCGAAGGCAAGCGGATGACCTACTACGGCCGTTGGACCTACAAGTTCGAAGAGGCCGCGCGCCAGGGCGCCAAGGCCGCGCTGATCATTCACGACACCGCCGGCGCTTCGTACGGCTGGGAAGTCGTGAAGAACTCCTGGTCCGGCGCGCAATTCGATCTGCCGGCCAAGGACGATCCGGAACCGCGCCTGCCGGTGCAGGGCTGGATCACCAACGAAGCCGCGCGCAAGTTGCTCGGCGACCTGGGCCAGAACCTCGACCAGCTGTATCAGGCCGCCGGCAAGCGCGGCTTCAAGGCGATCGCGCTGCAGGCCAAGGCCTCGGTGGATCTGAAGAGCAGGATCAGCCAGAAGTCTTCGCGCAACGTGATCGCGCGCCTGGACGGCGCCAAGCGTCCGGATGAAGCCATCGTCTACATGGCGCATTGGGACCACCTGGGCAACCACACCGGCGAAGGCGGCCACGAAGGCCACGGCGCCGATGCCAAGACCACCGGCCCGGACACGATCTACAACGGCGCGGTCGATAACGCCTCGGGCGTGGCCGGCATCCTGGAAATCGCCGAAGCCTTCATCAAGCAGACGCCGCCGCCGGATCGCTCGCTGCTGTTCCTGGCGGTGACCCTGGAAGAATCCGGCCTGCTGGGTTCGAAGTACTACGTCGCCCATCCGACCGTGCCGCTCAACAAGACCGTCGCGGTGATCAACCTCGACGCGATGCCGATCATCGGCAAGGCCCGCGACATGACCGTGGTCGGCTATGGCAGCTCGGAGCTGGAGGACATCCTCAAGACCGTCGCCGACGGCCAGCAGCGCGTGCTGCATGCCGAGGGCACGCCGCAGGACGGCTTCTACTTCCGCTCGGATCACTTCAACTTCGCCAAGGCCGGCGTGCCCGCGCTGTACGCCAAGGGCGGCGACGATCTGCTCGACGGCGGCGTGGAAGCCGGGCAGAAGGCGCAGATCGATTACCGCGACAACCGCTACCACAAGCCGGCGGACCAGTTCGATCCGGCCTGGAAGCTCGACGGCGTGGTCCAGGATCTGGACGCGCTGTACGGCGTCGGCAAGACCCTGGCCGGCAATGAGCAATGGCCGAACTGGTACGAAGGCAACGCTTTCCGCGCCGCGCACGACAAGCTGATGGCGCCGGCGAAGTAAGCCGCCGCCGGCCGCGGCCCGATCGATCCAGCGATCGGGCCGCCCGCGGCCGCAAAGCGATCCGACGACGGCGCCCACGGGCGCCGTCGTTTTTTCCGCTAGGCTGAGCGCACCGCCGAACGCGGTTCGCCCACGAAGGAACGCGCATGTCCATGACCATCGCCTATTGGTGCCTGTTGATCGCCGCGCTGATGCCCTACCTGTGGGTCGCGGTCGCCAAGGCCAACGGCAAGCGTTACGACAACCGCGACCCGCGCGCCTGGCAGGCGCGCCAGGACAGCCCGCGCTCCAACGCCGCCTACGCCGCCCACCTCAACGCCTTCGAAGCCTTCGCCCCGTTCGCCGCCGGCGTGCTCGCCGCGCAGATGGCCGGCGTGGACACGGACTGGATCGTGATCCTGTCGATCGTGTTCGTGGTCTGCCGCGTGCTGCACGGCGTGTTCTATATCGCCGGCAAGGCGCCGCTGCGCAGCCTGGTCTGGGCGATCGGTTTCCTGTGCGCGATGGCGTTGCTGGCGCTGGCCGCGTTGGCTTCGATCTGATCCAAACCACCGTGCCATCGCCTTAAGCAATCCGCAGAGTCCGCATGTCTCCGGCCCCGATTTTCGATCACAATGAATTCGCGCAATCGCTGCGCGACGACGGCTTTCGTTTCGTCGCTGGCGAGGAGATGCGCGCGCACCTGCAAGAGCACGGCTCCCTGCGGGACTGGAACGTATTCGCCGACAGCTGGAACGATCTGGCGCCCGACACTTACCTCGCCCGCGTTGGCCAGCAACGCCGACGCCGCCACGCGGTGTTCCGCGCCGGACGCGAGGGCGCGATCGAACGCCGGCCGCATCAGCCGCATTATCAGAGCCTGAGTTACAACACCCTGCAGGGCGATATCGAGCGTTGGTTCGAACCGATACGCGACGACATCGCGCAAGGCCAGACACTGGGCACCGTGCTCGCGTTCTGCCGCGACTTCTTTTCGGCGCTGACCCCGCAGACTCCGGCCTGGCATATCGAACTGCATCAGTTCCGCATCGAGGCGCGCAGCGACCAGGACGGCCAGCCCACGCCCGAAGGCGTGCATCGCGACGGCGTGGACTACGTGCTGGTGCTGCTGATCGATCGCCACAACATCGTCAGCGGCACGACCACCATTCACGACGGCGATCGCCGCTTGCTGGGCAGCTTCACCCTGACCGCGCCGTTGGACGCGGCCTTGGTGGACGATGCCCGCGTATTTCATGGCGTCACTGCGGTGACGCCCCTGGCCCCGGAGCGCGAAGCGCATCGGGATGTGTTGGTGGTGACGTTTCGGGCCAACGGTACGCCAGCTTCGCAGTGACAAGACTCATCAACCAGACCTGACGCCGTCGCAACTTCGGCGGTTCGGTTTGGAATGGAGGAATGCGTTTCTTCGACATTCCAACCTGTCGTAGGCCGGCCGATAGAGCAGGCCTGGCCATCTCCGGGCAAATTTCATTCTTGAGCAGAAGCTACGCTCCGGCTGATTCGCCAACGCCGCCCCACCTTGATTACGACAGTCGAATGCAGTCGAAACTTCCGCCGAGCTGGCAAGGCTAACGGGGCGGCAAGACCCGCTGTCGGAGCGCCGATCACCGGGGCCTGGATCGCCCTGCAGCGTGTTGTAAGGATTCAGCGGATCGGCGGGAAGGGCGCCCCTCCGCGGCTGATGCTGTTTGTTGTCGCTGTCACCGCTGCTCCATTTCGCGATTCCCCGGTTTCATTTCGGGCGCGATCTGCGTCTGCAGCCGATTAAGTGCGCGCTGGAAGTAACTGCCGCAGTAACTACGGCCGAATGGGCCGGTTAGATAAAGTTTTTTGGCGCAAAGAAAAACGCC
>NZ_JAGGRI010000056.1:0-10570 GCF_018612875.1 Lysobacter sp. ISL-50
CTGGGACTGGGCGCGGCGGTGCTGGCCGGGGCCGCAGATGGGGCCTGCGCCGGCGTCGAAGCCGTGGCCGTTGCGCTCGGCGCGGTCGCGGACGCGGGCGTGGCCGCCGGCGCGGGAGCCGACGTCGCGGCCGGCGCTGGAACCGAAGGCGTCGGAATCTCGGCGATGCGCACCTGCGGCGTGGCGCTGCGCAATTGCGGGGTTTCGATCGGCCGCGTCGGCAACTCGCGCACCTGCAGTTGCGGCAGCGGCGCCGGCACTTCGCGCATGGCGATCTCGCGCGGCTTGGCCGCGACGGTGGGCAATGCGATATCGCGCTGCTGCACTTCGAGCGTCGGCGGCTGCACCGGCGCGGGGACGTCGACCGTGCGCAGCGGCTGGGCGGCGGACTCGATCTGCGGCACCCGCAGGGTTTCCTCCACGCGCTTGCGCGTCGGCGGCAGCACGAAGATCTGCGGGGAATCCGGCACGTCCTTGCTCACCATCACCGGCTGTTCGACGGTGGGTGGCGGAATCTGCGGCTCGGGCACGTCGCGCTGCGGCACGTCGGGCAACTGCGCCTGCAGTTCCGGCGTAGGCGGCGTGCTGACCTCGACCTGGGGCGGCGGCACCGCGGCCTGCGCGGTTTGTTGCGGCGGCTGCGGCGTCGGCTGCGGCGCCGGTTCGGTCCGCGGCTGATCGCTGGGCTGTTGCTGGCCGCCGCCGGGTTCCTTCGGCGTGCCCTCGCCGATGTATTCGACCATGGTGACGGTCTCGCCCCGCGGCGGCGGCTGGGTGGCGAAATACTGCAGATACATCAGCCACACCAGCAATCCGCCGAACAGCAGATGCCACAGCAGCGAAACCACGCCCGCGATCCAGCGCAAGCCGCGCTCCTCGCGCGCCGGCGGCTGCCATTGCTGACGCCACAAGGTCGCGAAGGCCTGCCAGCGATTGAGCGACTCCACCCGTCGCGGCGGCTGCGCCAAGGGCCGCTGCGCCAGCGCGGCGACCATCGCGTCGCAGGTCGCGCCGGTGACTTCGCCGGCCTGCCCGCGCAGCGAATCCAGCCACGACTGCCAGCCCGGCGGAAACTGCCCGGGCGCGGGCGATTCGCGGCGAAGCGAAAGCCGCAGCTTGCGCTGCAGGGCTTCGATGATCGATGCGGCGGTGGGCATAGGCTGCGCCGCGCCGGGGTCAGGCCGCGGTGTCGCGCGGCATGTAAGGCGCGTGGCCGGTGTCGTGATCGGTCGCGTCGCGCACCGCGGTCACCCCGGGTACCTTGCTCATCAGCGTGGTCTCGATGCCCTGCTTGAGGGTCACATCGGCCATGCCGCAGCCGTGGCAGCCGCCGCCGAAGCGCAGCACCACCACGCCGTCGGCGGTGACTTCCTGCACCGAGACGTTGCCGCGATGCTCGGCCAGTTGCGGATTGATCTCGTGCTCGACCAGCCAATGCACGCGCTCGACCAGCGAGGCCGACTCGGCCGGCGCTTCGCCCTTGATCTTGGGCGCGCGGATCTGCAGCTGGCCGCCGGTGGCCTTGTTTTCGTAATCGATCTGCGCGCCGTCGAGGTACTTCACGCTGTCGGCCTGCAGCCACAGGGTGAAGCCGTCGCAATCCACCGCCCATTCGTCGCCGGCCAGATCGGCCGGCTCGGCGAATTCCAGACGCACGTCGGCGCGCGCCGTGCCCGCGTGAACGGCCGACAGGCGAACGCCCAGGCCCGGCAGGGCCTCGCGCTCGATCAGCTTGCGGAAGTGAGTCTGGGCGGATTCGGAAATATTGATCATCGGGCTATTCTAGCGGGGTCGGTGCGGCCTGATGCCGTGCACGCATCCTACGACCGTCGGCGATACGATTCCGTTCATATGGTGTCGCGCCGGCGCAAACGCAACGCCACGGCGCCCGCGCCAGGCCGCCAGGAGTCATCCGCATGAACGACCTCATCCCCCTGTCCCAGGCCCACTGCACGCCCCTGCGCGGCAGCGAGCACCGCCTGAGCGAAGCGCGCGTGCGCGAGCTGCTGCCGGAAGTGCCCGGCTGGGAGCTGGCCGAGGACGGCCACGCCCTCGCCAAGACCTTCCGCTTCGACAATTACTACCGGACCATGGCGTTCGTGAATGCACTGGCCTTCATGGCCCATCGCGAGGATCATCATCCCGACCTCGGCGTCCACTACGATCGCTGCGTGGTGCGCTATTCCACTCACGATGTCGGCGGCCTGAGCGAAAACGACTTCATCTGCGCGGCCAAGGCCGAAGCTCTGACAGGTTGATCACGCCATGAACGCAAATCCTCGCCGCATGTTCGACTCCGTTTCGCCGCGCCTGGCGCCGGCGCTGGCCGCCGGCCTGATCGCGGCGCTGATCGCCGGCTGCGGTCAGCGCGCTCCCGAGGAAGCGGTGATCCCGTCCACGCCGCTGCGCGCGGTGGACACCCCGCCGCCGCAGTACCCGCCGGAAATCGGCTGCGACCAGATCGGCGGCAAGGTGGTACTGCAGCTGACCGTCGGCACGGAAGGCAAGCCGACCCGGGTCAACGTGCTCACCAGCAGCCAGACCAAGGCGCTGGACGATGCCGCGGTCAAGGGCGTGCAGAGCTGGCGTTTCGAAGCGGCCACGCGCAACGGCAAGCCGGTCGCCACCGACATCCAGGTGCCGGTGACCTTCCACGCGCCGCCGTCGCGTCCGGAGCATTGCGGACAGGCGCCCAACGGCCTGTAAGCGGCCGGCGGGCGCAGGACACCGGCATGGATCAACGACGGCTGGCCGCGCTCGTCCGCTGGGACAACATCGGCCTCGGGCAGTTCGAATTGCATGTGCCGATGTTCGATCGGCCGGTGGATTTCGTCCTGTTTCCCGCCGACGGCGCGGAATCGGTAGTCACCGAGGGCATGGCCCGCACCGTCGAGGACGTGCTGCGGCTGGAACCGGCGGCGCTGGCGACGATCGAATCGCTGCTCTGGGAGGAATGCCTGTTTTCCTTCCAGGTCGCCGATTACGGAGTCGACATCGAACCCGGCGAAACCTCGCTGCAGGCGCACCTGCGCGAGTTCGGCGTGGCCTGCCCGCAAGACGCCTGGCGCAAGGCCCGGCTCAACGAGATACAGATCAGCGACGGCCACGCCGCGCGCTTCGCCCAGATCAAGTTCGATACCGTCGCCAATAATCTGATCGGCATCATTGTCAAGGACGGCCGGATCGTGGATTACGACGACGACGGCACGTACCTGGGCTGGTTCGAAGGCGACGAGCGCCGCGCCCACAAGCGCCGGCAGAACATCCTGAAGTGACCCGCCGCCGGGCCGCTTAGCCCAGGCGATCGAGCACTTCGATCAACTCCGGCGCCAGCGGCGCATTGAGCAGATACGGCTCGCGGCCGCCGTCGAGCGCGAACTCCAGCGTCGATGCATGCAGAAACAGGCGGCGCAGCCCGGCCTGATCGCGCAGGCGCTTGTTGGCCTCGGCCTCGCCGTACTTGTCGTCGCCCGCGACCGGATGGCCGATGTGCTGCGCATGGACGCGGATCTGATGCGTGCGGCCGGTTTCGATCCGCACCTCGCAATACGATTGCCCGCCGCGCCGCTCCAGCACCTTGAAGTGGCTCAGCGAAGGCTTGCCGTCGCGATGGACCTGGACATGGCGCTCGCCGCCCTGGCGCAGGCCGATGTGCAGCGGCGCGTCCACGCTCATGACCCCGTCGGGCATGCGCCCGGTCAGCAGCGCCAGATAGCGCTTGGCGATGCCGCCGTCCTCGCGCATCAAGGCCTGCATCTCGGTCAGCGCCGAGCGCTTCTTGGCCACGATCAGCAGCCCCGAAGTGTCGCGGTCGAGCCGGTGCACCAGTTCCAGGGTGTGGCCGGGCCGCGACGCGCGCAGGGTCTCGATCGCGCCGAAGCTGATCCCGCTGCCGCCGTGGCTGGCGACCCCGGAGGGCTTGTTCAGGGCGAGCAGGCGCGCGTCCTCGAACACGATCGCCGCGTCCAGGGCGTCCATGAAACCTTTCGGCGGCAACGCCTTGTCGCCCGGCTCACTGAGACGGACGGGCGGTATGCGCACCTCGTCGCCAGCCTCGAGCTTGCGCTCGGCCTTGGCCCGGCCCCCGTTCACGCGCACTTGGCCGGAACGCACCAGCTTGTAGATCAAGGACCTGGGCGCACCTTTGAGTTGGCCGAGCAGGAAGTTATCGAGCCGCTGTCCATCGCGGTCATCGGGCACGCGCACGGTACGAGCACCGGCATTAGCGGAGTTTGCTGACTGGGTCATCCCGAAGCGTTATCTGTTACACTCGCGACGCGAGATAAGGTTTTGATTTCGCAGGGAGTTGTACCAGCCATTACGCCTGACAAGCGTGCGGCCCGGTACGGGGCCGAAAGCCCCTCTCGCGATTCCGGTCCGCGTCTAACCACTGCCCACGGGGTAGCCATGTTAGCAGCGACGGACCGGCGGAACCGGCCTTCGCCCGATGGGTCAAACCATCGCGATGAACAAAAGTTGTGCGGCGCCAGGGCCTGACGCTCGATTGAGCCGGTCCAAACCGCCGCCCCGCCCCGTGCGACGTTCGCGTCGCCGGCCCGAAAGTTTTAATAGGTAAGAAGCGCTCCCGCGGCGTGCCGTGGTGATGTAGCGCTGGAAGTGGAGGCCTCGCCGGCGCGCGGGCGGCCCGCATTCGTTGCGGCCGACGATCGCGACGGAGGCGCCTGTGTTCCCAGATTGCGAAACGCCATGGCGTTCCGCGCGGTAGAGCGCGCGAGGAACGCAACAATGAAGCGCATGCTGATCAACGCGACGCAGGCGGAAGAACTGCGGGTCGCCATCGTCGACGGGCAGAACCTGTACGACATCGACATCGAACAGCCGTCCAAGGAACAAAAGAAGTCCAACATCTACAAAGGCCGCATCACCCGGCTGGAGCCCTCGCTTGAGGCCGCTTTCGTCGAATACGGCGCCGAACGCCACGGCTTCCTGCCGCTGAAGGAAATCTCCCGCGACTATTTCCAGCCCGGCGTCGACCACAACAAGGCCGGCCTGCGCGAGCTGTTGCGCGAGGGCCAGGAGATCGTGGTCCAGGTCGATAAGGAAGAGCGCGGCAACAAGGGCGCCGCCCTGACCAGCTTCATCTCGCTGGCCGGCCGCTACATGGTGCTGATGCCCAACTCGCCCACCGCCGGCGGCGTCTCGCGCCGGATCGAGGGCGACGACCGCGCCGCCCTCAAGGAGGCGATGGACAAGCTCACCATCCCCGACGACATGGGCGTGATCATCCGCACCGCCGGCGTCGGCCGCGACGCGGAAGAGCTGCAGTGGGACCTGGATTACCTGCTGAGCATCTGGAAGGCCGTTACCGACGAGGCCCTGAAGAAGCCGGCCCCGTTCCTGCTGTACCAGGAGTCGCGCCTGATCATCCGCGCCCTGCGCGATTACATGCGCGCCGACATCGGCGAGATCCTGGTCGATACCGACGAGATGTACGCCGAGGCGCGCGAGTTCGTCGAGCAGGTCATGCCGCACAACCTGCGCAAGCTCAAGAAGTACGTAGACGAAACCCCGCTGTTCAACCGCTTCCAGATCGAATCGCAGATCGAGAACGCCTACGAGCGCACCGTGCGCCTGCCCTCCGGCGGCGCGCTGGTGATCGACCAGACCGAAGCGCTGACCGCGATCGACGTCAACTCCGCGCGCGCCACCAAGGGCGGCGACATCGAAGAAACCGCGTTCAACACCAACCTGGAAGCGGCCGAGGAAGTCGCGCGCCAGATGCGCCTGCGCGACCTGGGCGGCCTGGTGGTGATCGACTTCATCGACATGTCGTCCAACCGCCATCAGCGCGAGGTCGAGAACAAGCTGCAGAACGCGCTCAAGCAAGACCGCGCGCGCGTGCAGATCGGGCGCATCTCGCGCTTCGGCCTGCTCGAACTCAGCCGCCAGCGCCTGCGCCCGTCGCTGGGCGAATCCAGCCAGCTGGTGTGCCCGCGTTGCGACGGCCACGGCCGCATGCGCAGCGTCGAATCGCTGTCGTTGTCGATCCTGCGCGTGGCCGAAGAGCACGCGATGAAGGAAAACACCGGACAAGTGCTGGTGCAGGCGCCGACCGAGATCGCCAACTTCCTGCTCAACGAAAAGCGCCGCGCGCTGATGGAGATCGAGCAGCGCCACGACTCGCCGATCGTCATCGTCGCCGACGAACACCTGGAAACCCCGCACTACGAAGTCACCCGGGTGCGCGAGAACGAAATCGGCGAAGAAACCACCAAGCCCAGCTACCAGCGCGGCACCCAGCGCAAGCTGCCGGTGCACGCGCTGACCAAGGCCCATCTGAACATTCCGGATGCGCCGGCGGTCACCAAGGTGAAACCCACCCAGCCCGCGCCGCTCCGGGAACCCCGCGAAGCGTCCATGGCAGAGGCTCCTGTCGCCGTGCCGGCACCGGCCCCGGTCGCCGCGCCGACCCACTCGATCGGCCTGGTCCAGCGCATCCTGCGGATCTTCCGCGGCACGCCGCAGCCCGTGGCGACCACGCCGGAACCCGCCGGCGGCCGTTCCCAGGACGGTCGCAACGGCCGCGGCGAGCGTAACGATCGCGGCAACGGCCAGCGCCGCGGCAACGATCGCAACGAGCGCAACGGCAAGGGCGGACGCGACGGCGCACGCCGCGACGAAGCGCGCCAGGACCGCGAGCCGCAGGCCCGCCGCGACAAGCCGCAGGCGCAGGTGCAGGCCAACCCGCAGAACGGTCAGGCCCAGCAGCCCAAGCAGAAGCAGCCGCAAGCGCAGCAGCCCAAGCAGGCCCAGCAGCCCAAGCCGCAGAACGCGCAGCAGAACCCGGCTCCGCCGCAGCCCAAGCCGCAAGGCGAGGAACGCAACGCGCAGCAGGCCAATGCCGGCACCGGCCAGGCGCCGCGCGCGCCGCGCAACGAGCCCAAGCAGCCGCGTCAGGATGCAGCGGCCGAAACCGCCGCCGCTGTCGTCGCCGTGCCCGCCGCGGTCGCCGTCATCGGCGGCGCCGCGCCGCTCGCGACGCCGCCGGCAAGCGACGACACCACGCTCAAGACCGAGGCCGCCGTCGCCGAAACCGCGAACGCCGCCACCGCCGAATCGCGCGAAGGCGATGCCGCACAGGCCGATGGCACGGGCGAAGGCGGCGGTCGCCGCCGTCGCGGCCGTCGCGGTGGCCGTCGTCGTCGTCGCGGCAACGGTGAAGCCGGTGCCGTAGGCGAAGGCCAGGGCCAGGACGAAAACGGCTTCGACGACGAAGACGACCTGGGCGCCGAGCCCGCCTCGGCTCCGGCCGCCGCAAACCGCTCGCAGCCCGAGTTCGACTTCGACGACGACTCCGGCGCCGCTGCGCCGCGCGCGCAGAACACTGCCGCGGCCACGGCCGCCGCAGTGGTCGCGACCGCCGCGAGCAGCACCTTCGTGCCCTCGCGCGAAAGCGCCGCCGACGGCAAGCCCTCGTTCGCGCATTTCGGCGAAAACGCGCATGGCGACGCCGAAGCGGCGAAGCCGGTGAAGACCGAACGCGCCGTGTTCGCGGCCGAACCGGTCGCGGCCGAGCAAGCTTCGAGCGAGCGCGCCCCGGCCGAGCCGGCCGCGGTGGAATCGGCTCCGGCCGTATCCGCCCAGGTCGAATCCGCTCCGGCTGCGTCCGCTCAGGTCGAGCCGGTAGCGACGCCGGTCCCGGCCGCCGTCGCCACCTCGTTCACGGCCCCGGCCAGCAGCTTCGCCAAGCCCGCCTTGTCGTTCGAAGCCGAGGTTCCGGCGACGACGCCGGCCCAGGCCGCCGCGGAAGCGGTCGAGCACGCCAAGCCGGCCATCGCCGCGGTAAGCAGCGAAGTCGCCGCGCAGCCGCGCGAATCGGCCCCGGCGCAGCCGGAGAAGGTCGAGCCGTCGGCGCGCATCGAGCCGACGGTGGTCGAACCGGTCGTGGTCGAGTCGCCCACCGTGGTCGAAACCGCGGTGATCGAACCGGTGGTGATTCAGCCGGCGGCGACGCCGCGCGACGACAACCCCGGTGAGGCCGAAGCCTCCGCCGCGAACGTCGCCACGGCCTCGCCGGCCGTGGAAGCCGCGATCGGCCTGCCGGTCCAGGCGGCCGCGCCGATCGTGGCCGCGCCAGTCGAAACGGCTGCCGTCGAAACCGCTCCGGCGGCGTTCGCCAGCACGCCCACGGCGCAGATCGAACCGACCGATTCGGTCGTCGAACCGGTCACGCCGCTGACGCCGCGTACCGGCGGTCTGTTCGACACCCTGCCCCATCCGGCCGCGGTCAATGCCGACGCCGCCAGCGACGCGGCGCAGGACGAGGAAGGCAAGGCCGGCGACGGCGAGCACGACGGCGGTCCGGACGACGGACAGCACGAACGCCGCGCCTGATCCCCGGGCATCGGTCGGTCGCCTCGCGCGACCGATCGCCGGCAATAAAAAAAACCGGTCGCGCGAGCGGCCGGTTTTTCTTTGTCCGCATGAAACGCGGCGGTCGATGTTTTCGGCGGCGATCGGGCCGCGACTTATTCGATCAAAGCGAATGCGCCGGATCGGCCAATCCGTATTGCGCCGCCAGTCGCGCCAGGGCGATGCTGTCGGTGATGGTGAGCTTCTCGAACAAACGCGTCTTGTGCGTGTTGACGGTCTTCGCGCTGAGGCTCAACCGCTTGGCGATTTCTTCCTGACGGAAGCCCTGCACCAGCAACAACGCGATTTCCAGCTCGCGCGGCGACAACTCGTCGAACGGCGAAGCGCCGCCGTCGAGATTGGCCAGGGCCAGGTTCTGCGCGATGTTGCTGGCCAGATAGCGCTTGCCGCGCGCCACGTCGCGGATCGCCCGCAGCAGTTCGCTGGCGTCGCCGCCCTTGCCGACATAGCCCGACGCGCCGGCTTCGAGCAGGCGCTTGGGCATCGGCCCGTCTTCGAGCACCGAAACGATGATCACGCGCGTACCGTGGTCGCCCTTGACGATGCGCTCGGTCACTTCCAGGCCACTCACGCCGGGCAGATGCAGGTCGCACAGCACCACATCGGGCTTGAGCTTGCGCACCAGCGGCAAGGCTTCCTCGCCGCTCTCGACATCGCCCAGTACTTCGATATCCGTTTCCGCCGACAGAATCATGCGCATGCCGGTACGCACCAACGCATGGTCGTCCACGATGAATACACGGATGGTCATAGCGTCCCCAGAAACACGTTCAGCCCACGCTCGCGAGGCTACGCGGCAGCATAGGGCCACGCAAGGCATTGATATTTATTGACTCAACGGCGACGCCCCGGGTCCGCATAAACGGCAGATTTGTTCCGGCGAAAAAGCGTGCATCGGCGACGATAGCGATCGCAACTGATGCACTGCGTCACAACTCGGCAATCGCTAGGCTGAGTTGCTACCACAGGCGCGCGCCAATGGTATCCCAGCTGGGCATCCGCGACCGGATCGCAGGCACGAATGGCCGGAAACCGGCGTTGACTGTCGTTTTAGCGGCAGCGGCGCCGGACCGGCACGCCATCGCGGCCGATCCGGGCCGCGCACCGTGCCCACCCCTGCGGGCCCGCGGCCGGCGCGAATCCGGGCGCACGTCGAGTGCCGAAAACGGCGAGTCGCGGCCGCGCCGGCGTGGCATCCTGCCCGCCTTATCGCATCGAGCCCACCGGCCATGAACCGTCAAACCGACCTCGCCACCCAATTCCACGCCCTGCACCACAACGGCCTGCTGCTGCTCGCCAACGCCTCCGACGCCGGCAGCGCGCGCCTGATCGAAAGCCTGGGCGCGTCCGCCATCGCCACCACCAGCGCCGGGGTCGCCTGGTCGCACGGCTATCCCGACGGCGACGTGCTGCCGGTGCGGCGCCTGGTCGCGACCGTGGCCGACATCGCGCGTGCGATCCGGGTGCCGCTGACCGTCGATGCCGAAGGCGGCTATTCCGACGATCCGGTCGCGGTCGCCGAGACCGTGGCCGGGCTGGTCGATGTCGGCGCGGTCGGCATCAACCTGGAAGACGGCGGCGCCGATCCGGAGCTGCTGTGCGCGAAGATCGAACACATCAAGCGCGCCAGCGCGCGCCTGGGCGTGGCGCTATACCTCAACGCGCGCACCGACGTGTACCTGCGCGGCCTGGCGCCGCCGGAACAGCGCGTGGAGGAAACCCTGGCCCGCGCCGCGCGCTATCGCGCCGCCGGCGCCGACGGCCTGTTCGTGCCCGGGCTGACCGATGAAGCCTCGGTGCGCACGATCGCCGCCGAAGCCGGCCTGCCTCTGAACCTGCTCGCGCGCAGCGCGCTGCCTGGCGCCGACGAACTGCAACGCTGGGGCGTGCGCCGCCTCAGCGCCGGCTCGGACATCGCCCAGTCGATGTATGCGCGCATGGCCGCCCTGGCCGCGGGTTTCCTGCGCGACGGCGACTGCAAGCCGCTGTCGGCCGAGGCGATGGCGTATTCGCAGGTCAATGCCTTGTTTCAGGATCGCTGAAGCCATCGCGGGGCGAATGCTTGCCCCAGCGCCAGCGAAAACACGAAGTCTTTTGTAGGAGGGGCTTCAGCCCCGATGCTTTTCGATCAAGTCGCCAGACTTTCCACAATCGAGCGATCTGAGCGAAAAGCATC
>NZ_JAGGRI010000056.1:10609-48718 GCF_018612875.1 Lysobacter sp. ISL-50
CAAGAGCCCCTCCCACAAGAGAAGCCGCTCCTACAAGAACCGCGCGCGCGGCACATCCGTTCCATCGCGATGATGCGATTCACTCGTTAAATTTTCGCAACGCATCGGCTAGCCCGATCCGGCTATTTCGCCGCAACCGCGCGACGCGTAGCTTGCCGGCCAAGCTGGCACGGCGAGCGCAGAACCCGCACCGCCGCGCAGCGATCGCACGACGGTTCAATGGATGGACTAGCGGAGGATTGTCATGAACGATCCGGACACGACGGCGACGGACAGCGCCGGATGGACACTGGCTCAACAGCAATTGTGGCAACGGCTGCGCGACTATCGTTTCGACGAGCCGGACTCGGAGGAATTCACGCTGCGCGTCGCCACGCACGCGCAACTCGATATCGCCGACGCGCAGGCCGCGATCGAGGAATACCGGCGTTTCTGCTTTCTCGCGATCGGCGCCGCACACGCAGTCACGCCAAGCAAGCTCGTCGATGAGGTGTGGCATGCGCACATCACCGACACCCAGCGTTATCTGAGCTTCTGCCGACGCACCCTCAAGCGCTGGCTGCATCACGTGCCTTCGCGCGGCGGCGTCTCGGAAGATCGGCGTCACCAGCGCCAGTACGCCGACACCGTGCGCAGCTACGAACACTACTTCGGCCGACCGCCGCAAAAATTCTGGCCCGCACCGCAGATCGAACCCGCACCGAAGCCGACACCGGCCATCGGCCGCGCCGCCGCGCGCGAACCCGCGCACGGCCTGTCGTGGATGCTGCGCATGAGCCTGATCGCCGGCTTCGCCTATCTGCTGATCGCCGCCTATCACGAACAGGGCAATCCGCTGCATTGGCGTGGGCCGGGATTCCTGCTGTGGTACCTCACCCTGATGTTCGCCGCCTACCGGCTCGGCGCCTGGCTGCGGCGGCGCGCGCTGGATCGCGGCGATCGCGGTTCGCGCAAGGCCGATCGATGGGAACTGGCCTATCTGGCCGGCGGCGCCGAACGCGTCGCCGATACGATCGTCGCCGAATTGCTGGAACGCGATGCGGTGACGCTCGAATTCGACCGCGATCGCGCCGACAAGGCGCGCCGCACCGGACGGGTGTGGCTGCGGCCGCGTGCGTTGTCGCCGCAGGAGTCGGATGCGTTGCCGCCGATTCTGCGCGAGGCGCTGGATGAGGTCGTGCGCACGCGCAAGGCGCTGTCCAGCATCCTGCTGGCATTGCGCGAGCGGCACCAGCACATGCACCGGCAGTTGCAGGACGCGGGCCTGACCAACACGCCGGCGCAGCAGCACAAGGCCAAGCTGTATTCGATGGCGCCGCTGGCCGCGCTGATATTGCTGGGCCTGATCAAGATCGATATCGGCCTGAGCGATAACCACCCGGTCGGATTCCTGACCGCGCTGACGATACTCACCGTGTTGATCACCCTGACCCGATTGCCGTCCAAGCCGGACGAACTGCTCAGCCATGCCGGACAGTGGGAGCTGTTCCGCGCGCGCCAGCGTCAGCGCAACGAGCCCGGCGACGCCATGACCTACGTCGCCCTGGCCGGGCCCATCGCCTTGATCGGCACGCCGCTGGCCGACTACCACCAAGTCCGCGTCCCGCACGCAAGCAACGCCGGCGGCGGCGACGGAGCCGGAAGTGGCGGCGATGGCGGCGGAGGCGATGGCGGCGGTGGAGGTTGCGGCGGCGGCTGTGGCGGTTGCGGTGGCTGCGGCGGCGGTTGATGCCTCCGCGCGCGATCGCGGCAAGCCCGGCTGGAACATAGAACGATTTCGTCGATCAGTCTGCCAAGTCGATAGAAGGGTCCGCGCCACCAGCGCGGACCCTTCGTTTCGACGCGATGCGGCTTCAGCTCAGAACGATCCCGCCGTCGGCCGCACGATCACCTCGCTGACGTCCACGTCGGCCGGCTGCTCGATCGCGAAGCCGATCGCGCGCGCGATCGCATCCGGGCCGATGGCGATGCGGCGGAATTCGCGCATGCCCTGCGCGGTGTCCGGATCGGTGATGGTGTCGGCCAGTTCCGACTCGACCACGCCGGGCGAGATCGTGGTGACGCGGATGTCCTGGTGTTCCTGGCGCAAGCCGTCGGAAATCGCCCACACCGCGAACTTGGTCGCGCAGTACACCGCGCCGGTCGGCAGGACGTAGTGCGCGCCCAGCGAGGCGACGTTGATCACCTGGCCGTGGCCCTGCGCCTGCATCGTCGGCAGCACCGCGGCGATGCCGTGCAGCACGCCGCGGATGTTGACGTCGATCATGCGGTTCCACTCGTCGAGCTTGAGCGCCTTCAGCGGCGACAGCGGCATCACGCCGGCGTTGTTGACCAATACGTCGATGGCGCCGAATTCGTCCTGCGCATAACGCACGAAGGCGGCGAAGTCCTCCGCGTCGGTCACGTCCAGGGCGCGATAGCGCAGCGTGCCGCCGGCGGCGGCGAGGGTTTCGCTCAGGGCCTGCAGGCGCTGCGTGCGGCGCGCGCCGATCACGACCTTCGCGCCGCGCACGGCGAGCAGCCGCGCGGTCGCCTCGCCGATGCCGCTGCTGGCGCCGGTGATCAATACAGTCTTGCCTTGCATGTTGGGGTGGCTGCTCATGTCGGAATCCTTGGCTTGGGGGCGGACGCGGGTCGTCCGGCTTGGTCGCCACTGTGCGGACGGCGGCCCGGGCCGCGGTAGAACGATCCCGGCCGGTTCTTGCACGATCCTCCACAACCCGGTTCCAGCCCTTGCCGCGGCCGCCGCGCGGACCGATCATCGCGGCCATCCCCACCCCGCCGAATCCTCAGTAAAACCCTCGGTTTCGGCTCATTCGACAGGCATCGCGCGATGGAAGCGGTAGAACGGCTGGCAGAAGCGATTGATCGAAACTCCGGCATCGACGGTCTGCACTCGACCGCGCTGCCGCGGGTGCAACTGATCCGTTCCAGTCGCCGCGTCGATTCGATCCACGAGTTGCATCGCCCGGCGGTGGGCATCGTCGCCCAGGGCTGCAAGCGGGTGATGCTCGGCGACCGCATCTTCGAATACGACCGCCGCCGCTATCTGGTGGTGTCGGTGGACGTGCCGATCCTCGGCCAGATCGTCCAGGCCAGCGAGGACGAGCCCTATCTGTGCCTGCGCCTGGATCTGGACCCGGCGGTGCTGAGCGCGCTGTGGCTGGAATCGGGCCTGCCCGAGCCGGCCGACAGCCCGCCGGGGCCCAGCCTCATGCTCAGCGACGCGACGCCGGACCTGCTCGATGCGGCAGTGCGGCTGCTGGCCCTGCTCGACCAGCCCGACGACATTCCAATGCTGGCGCCGCTGATCGAACGCGAAATCCTGTACCGGTTGATCAGGGGCGAGCAGGCCACGCGCCTGCGCGAGATCGCCCACGGCGAAAGCCGGCTGCGCCACGTCACCCGCGCCATCGACTGGATCAAGCGCAACTACCGCGAACCCTTCGACATGACGCAACTGGCCGCGCACGCGAGCATGAGCGCCTCGGCGCTGCACGCGCACTTCAAGTCGGTGACGCGCATGAGCCCGCTGCAATACCAGAAACAACTGCGCCTGCAGCAGGCGCGCGGACTGATGCTGGGCGAGGCGATGGACGCGGCCAGCGCCGGGCACGCGGTCGGCTACGACAGCCCGTCGCAGTTCAGCCGCGAATACAGCCGTTTGTTCGGCGCGCCGCCGCTGCGCGACGTGGCCCGCCTGCGCGAATTGCCGCCCAGTTTCCAGGGTTCCGCGGCGAGCACCGGCGCCGGCTTCGCGCAGAACTGAGCCGCGCCGCCGCTCAAGCCTGCGCGCGCAGCCACGCCAGCAACACGGCCGCCGGCGAGCCTTCGCCTATCGCCTGCGGCGAGAGCAGGTGATAGCCGCTGCCGTCGGCGACGAACCCCTGCGGCGCGACCAGCACACCGGCCTCGATATCGTCGCGCACCAGTTGCCACGGCCCGATCGCGACGCCCACGCCGGCCGCCGCGGCCTGCAGGCTGAAGTAGAAATGTTCGAACGCCTGCGTCTGCGCGGCCGGTACGCGCCGTCGCGCCGCGCGCGCCCAGTCGGCCCAGGCGCCGGGCCGGGTCGCGCTGTGCAGCAACACCGCCGATTCGTCCCACTGCGCGCGCCTGCCCTCGCCGCGCAGATGCCGCGCGCGATAGGCCGGACTGCACACCGGGCCGACCCGCTCTTCGAACAGCAACTGCGCATGCACACGCCGGCCCCAATCGAAATCGTCGCGGCGGATCGCCAGATCGATCTCGCCGAACCCGACCGGGCCGCCGCCGGCGACCAGTTGCAGGCCGATGCCCGGGTGCGCGGCCTGGAACGCCGGCAGGCGCGGAATCAGCCAGCGCATCAGCAAGGTCGGCTCGCACGACAGCACCAGCGCGGGCTTGCGCGGCGGCTCGCGCAGTTCGCGCACCGTAGCGGCGAGCACGTCGAAGGCGGCGGCGGTGGCATCGCGCAGACGCTCGCCGGCCGCGGTCAGGAATACGCGCTGGCTGCGGCGCCGGAACAGCTCGACCGCGAGCGCGTCCTCGATCGAACGCACCGCGCGGCTGACCGCGCCGTGGGTCAGATGCAGTTCCTGCGCGGCGCGGGTAAAGCTGCCCAGGCGCGCGGCCGCCTCGAAGCAGCGCAGCGCGCCCAGCGGCGGCAGGTCGCCGCGCTGGTAGCGTGAGTTTTCCTCACTGGCTTTGTGATCATTCATGGTTTGCGGCCTCGATCCAGCGCCTCTAACTTAGCCTGATCCCCAATCTTCGGCACAGCCCCCGATGCAGGAATTGATAGCTGTAGTCACCATCACTGTGTTGGCGGTGATCAGCCCCGGGCCGGATTTCGCGATGGTCTCGCGCAACAGCCTGCTGCTCTCGCGCCGCGCCGGCGTGCTGACCGCGCTCGGCATCGGCCTGGGGGTGTGGGTGCATGTGGCCTACACCCTGCTCGGGGTCGGGCTGGTGATCCAGCAATCGTTGCGCCTGTATGCGGCACTGAAGATTCTCGGCGCGCTGTACCTGATCTACCTGGGCGTGAAGATGCTGCGTTCACGCGCCGAACCGGCGCCGGCCGCGGGCCCGGCCGCCGAGCCGCCGCCGGCGATCTCCGACGCCGCCGCGCTGCGCACCGGTTTTCTGACCAACGCGCTCAATCCCAAGTGCACGGTGTTCGTGGTCAGCCTGTTCCTGCAGGTGGTGCAACCGGCGACGCCGCTGGCGCAGCGCATCGGCTACGGCGCCTTCGTCAGCGCCACCCACGTGCTGTGGTTCGCCCTGGTCGCGCTGCTGTTCTCGCACGGCGCGGTCCGCGCCGGACTGCTGCGCTGGCGGCACGGGATCGATCGCGCCTTCGGCGCGCTGCTGATCGGTTTCGGCGGCTTGCTGGCCGGATCGGCGCTGCGTCGATAACACCGCGCCGGCATCGACCGGACTTTGTATCCGAATGTATCCAACCGCCCCATTGCTGCGTTTGGCTGACAAATCCCCGCCTTCGCCGACACCCTGACGATACCGCGACGCCCCGAAATAGCCCCATCCCAACCGGGCCGGCCTTTCAGGAGCGAACCATGCAGTATCTGCCTTCCACCCTCTCGTCCCTCACCCCGCGCATCGATGCGGTGGGCCGCTGGCTCGCGCCGACTGGTCTGCGCGTGGTGCTGGCTTGGGAATTCTTCGAAGCCGGCCGCGAAAAGTGGCTGGGCGAGAACTGGTTCGCCGATCTGGGCGACAAGTTTCCGCTGCCGTTCTCGCTGCTCGGGCCGGACGTGAACTGGACCCTGGCCACCTGGCTGGAACTGAGCGCCAGCATCGCCCTGCTGTTCGGACTGGGCACGCGCTACGCCGCCTTCGCGCTGTGGGTGCTGACCGTGGTCGCCATCTACGCCGTGCACTGGCCCAGCGATTGGTCGAGCCTGAGCGAGCTGTGGCAGGGCTACGCGATCAGCGACCAGGGCCACGGCAACTACAAGCTGCCGCTGCTGTATCTGGTGATGCTGCTGCCGCTGATCCTCAACGGCGGCGGCCGCCTCAGCCTCGACCATCTGCTGAGCGCCGCGCGCACCGCCGGCGCCAACGGCGGTTTCGATCGCCAGGCCTGGGGCGCGACCGCACTGGCCTTCGGCTTGCCGCTGAGCCTGCCGCTGCCGTGGCTGGGCGGCGCGATGGCCGTCGTCGGCGTCGCTTTGATCGCGTTCAAACCCCGCACCGTCGCGGATTCGGGCGCCATGGCCGCCGCCTTCGCCGCGGCTCGCTGAGCCCTCACCAACATCGCATCCCACGGCCCGACCGCCGCTGCACCGACTCGCTTCCCATCGCCGCCAATGCGGCGCCCCCCCTGCGGCATCGCCGCGTTCTTCGGAGAAACACCATGTCCCGTAACGATTCGAACATCCGCACCTCGACCCGCAACCACAGCCTTGGCCTGATCGGCGTCGCCCTGGCCGGCGGCATGTTCCTGAGCGGCTCGGCCTTCGCCGTGCAGCCGCTGGCGCAGGGGTATCTGGCCTCGTCCGGCCACGCCGCCAAGGCCGGCGAAGGCAAGTGCGGTGAAGGCAAATGCGGCGAAGAGAGCTTCGCCAAGACCGACACCAATCACGACCAGAAGGTCTCGCGCGAGGAATTCATCGCCGCCGCGCCCAAGCGCGCCGCCGAGTTCGACCAGATCGACACCGACAAGAACGGCAGCATTTCCCTGCCCGAAGCCCTGAAGTCGGTCGAAGCCGCGCGCAAGGCGGCCGGCAAGTCGGTGGGCGAAGGCAAGTGCGGCGAGGGCAAGTGCGGCGGTCAGGCCTGATCGTCTTGCGCCCCTTCCCATCCCTCCCCGGGAAGGGGCGCTTTTTTTCTTCCATGCGAGCTGCCGCGATGAACGACTTCCACGCCTCCACCCACGCCGGTCTCGGCCTGCGCCGCGGCCTGTTGCCCGAACTGCTGACGATGGACGAGCACGCCGTGGATTTCCTCGAATGCGCGCCCGACAACTGGATCGGCGTCGGCGGCCGCTTCGGCGAAGCGCTGGCGCAGTTGTCCGCGCGTTTCCCGCTGAGCTGCCACGGTTTGTCGCTGTCGCTCGGCGGCACGCAGCCGCTGGACACGGTGTTGCTTGGCCGCACTCGCGAATTTCTAGATCGCCACCGGGTGAGCCTGTACAGCGAGCACCTGAGCTACTGCAGCGACGACGGCCATCTGTACGACCTGATGCCGATCCCGTTCACCGACGAAGCCATCCATCACGTCGCCGGCCGCATCCGCCAGGTGCAGGATCTGCTGGGCCGGCGCATCGCGGTGGAGAACGTCTCCTACTACGCCGCGCCGTATCAGGCGTTGAGCGAAATCGACTTCATCGGCGCGGTGCTGGCCGAAGCCGATTGCGATCTGCTGCTGGACGTCAACAATCTTTTCGTCAACGCCTGCAACCACGGCTACGACGCCGGCCGGTTCCTGGCGCGGCTGCCGGCGCAGCGCATCGCCTCGATGCACATCGCCGGCCATTACGACGAAGCCGAGGATCTGAAGGTCGATACCCACGGCGCGCCGGTCAAGGACGATGTGTGGTCCTTGCTCGAACAGGCCTATGCGCGTTTCGGCGTGCGCCCGACTCTGCTGGAGCGCGATTTCAATTTCCCGCCGCTGAGCGAGCTGCTGGCCGAAACCGACCGCATCCGCGCGATGCAGACCGCGGCGATGAGCGTGGCCGACACCCGCGAGGCCGGCCATGACTGAGCGCCTGCTCGAACAGCAGTACACCCTCGCCCGCCATCTGCGCGATCCGGCCCGGCACGCGCCGCCGCCCGGCATCGAAGCGCGCCGCCTGCGGGTCTATCGCGAGTTGTTCTTCGGTTCGATCGAATCCCTGCTCGCCGGCAGCTTCCCGGTGATCCGCCAGACCCTGGACGAACCCCGCTGGCGCGCGCTGGTGCAAGCGTTCTACGCCGACTACCGCAGCCAGACACCGTTGTTCACCCGCATCGCCGCCGAGTTCGTCGCCTTCGTGCAGCAATACGAAGCCTTGCGCGATGACGCGCCGTGGCTGGCGGAACTGGCGCATTACGAGTGGGTGGAGATCGATCTGCAACTCAGCGACACGCCGGCGCCGGCGTATCGCGCCGATGGCGATCTGCTCGAAGCGGTGCCGCTGCTGTCGCCGCAGGCGCTTGCGCTGGGTTATCGCTGGCCGGTGAATCTGATCGGCCCGCAGTTGCAACCGCGCACGCCGCCGCAATCGCCGACCTTGCTGCTGGTGCATCGCGACCCCGCGCACGAGGTGCGCTTCGCGCAGATCGCGCCGCTGACGTACCGACTGCTGCAGTCGCTGCACAGCCATCGCTGGTCCGGCCGCCGCCACCTGCGCGCGCTCGCGGACGAAACCGGCGGCGACGCCGACGAACTGCAGGCGCAGGGGCTGGCCTTGCTGGAACAGCTACGCGAGCAAGCAATCGTGCTCGGCACCGCCGCCGACGATGCACCGCCGCCCTCTTCCACTTCGACCCGGAGCGATCCATGAATCTGCAAACCACGACGCCGCTGAGCAGCGGTTGGAAACTGTTCGGCCTGATCGCCGCGCTGATCCTGGCCATGTCCGCCGCCATCTTGTGGGCGCATGCGGATCCGGTCGAAGGCGTGCGCAGCCTCATCCGCGCCACCGCCCGGACCTCGTTCGCCTTGTTCCTGATCGCCTTCACCGCCTCGGTCTTCGTCGCCCTGGTGCCGGCGCCGTGGTCGAAAGCGGTGCTGCGCGAACGCCGCTACATCGGTCTGGCGTTCGCGTTCTCGCATCTGGTGCACGCCATCGCGATCTACAGCTACGGCCGGCTCTCGCCGGAGTTCTGGCCCGGCCGCACCGGTTTCGCGAATGTTCCCGGCTCGGTCGGTTACCTCTTCATCGTGTTGATGACCGTCACCTCGTTCAAGCCGGTGGCGCGCCGTCTCAGCGCCGTCGCCTGGAAGCGCCTGCACACCTCCGGCATGTGGGTGATCGCGGCGGTGTTCGCCTCCTCGTATTTCAAGCGCATTCCGATGGATTCGGCCTACGCGATCCCGTTCGGAATCTTGTTGGCGGCGATCGCGATCCGCCAGGTCGGCAAGCTCGCGCAAGCCAACAAACGCCGTCAGGCCGCGACACGCGGCGCCGCTCAGTACCCAACCGAAGCCGCGTAACCACCCGCGCACTCCCTTCCCTGCGGCGATCCGATCCCGCGTCGTCGCTCATCCCTGGAGCATCGCCATGATCAAGCAAACCGAAGAAGTGCTTTACACCGCCCACACCCACACCAGCGGCGGCCGCGACGGCAGCGGCCGTTCCAGCGACGGCGCCATCGACGTCAAACTCAGCACGCCCGGCTCGGGGCGGTCGGGCAGCAATCCCGAGCAGTTGTTCGGCATCGGCTACTCGGCGTGCTTCATCGGCGCGATGCAGTTGGCCGGCGCCAGGCTCGGCATCAAGCTGCCGGCCGACGCCGCCATCGACGCCGCCGTGAGCCTGGGCAAGACCGACGGCGGCGCCAGCTATCTGCTCTCGGTGAAGTTGACCGTGATCCTGCCGGGCCTGGACGACGCGCGGAAGCATCAGTTGGTCGAAGCCGCGCATCAGACCTGCCCGTACTCGCATGCCACCCGCGGCAATGTCGATGTTCAGTTCGAAATCGTCTGACACCCACACCGGCCCCGCGTGCGCGCGCCGCGCACGCGGGCTTGTGTAAGCCAATGTAACCACGGCGCGCACGACAGCTTCGCTTACGAAAACCGGCCCTTGCGAAACACCGCCGATACGCCGCGCCGCTGCAATAGCCGCTCACTCCCAACGAGATTTCCCCATGTTCCGCACCGTACTGTTCAGCGCCCTGGCTTGCGCATCGTTGTTTTCCACCACCAGCGCCGCCGCGGAAAAAAGCGATCCCGCCGCGCCCGCGACCGTGGTCCTGGTCCATGGCGCTTTCGCCGACGGCGCCAGCTGGAACAAGGTCATCGCTATCCTGAATTCCTGGGGCGTGCCGTCGATCGCGGTGCACAGCCCGCTGACCTCGCTGCAGGACGACGTCGACGCGACCCGTCGCGCGATCAAGTCCGCGCCGGGCAAGGTGGTGCTGGTCGGCCATTCCTGGGGCGGCACCGTCATCACCCAGGCCGGCGTCGATGCGCAGGTCAGCGCGCTGGTCTACGTCGCCGCGTTCGCTCCCGATGTCGGCCAGAACAGCGCCGATCAAGGCCGCGATTTCCCGGTTCCACCCGGACTGAGCAGCTTGCAGAACCGCGATGGATTCCTGTGGCTCAGCGAAGCCGGCGTCGCGCGCGATTTCGCCCCCGACCTCAAGCCGCGCGAGTCGCGCCTGTTGTTCAGCACCCAGGCGCCGGTCAAGGCCAGCGCGTTCGGCGAAGCGGTGACGCAGGCCGCGTGGCGAACCAAGCCGAGCTGGTACGTGATCGCGCGCAACGACCGCATGCTCGCGCCGCAACTGCAGGCCGCGACCGCGCAGCGCATCCACGCGCAGGTGAGCTCGACCGGTTCCAGCCATGTCGCGCCGCTGTCGCAACCGCGCGAGGTGGCGTTCGCGATCCTCGAAGCGGCCGGCGTCAAGACGCAAGACAGCGTGCAAGAGGGAGGCTGAGCCATGGTCGCGCACGGCATCGCCGAATACGCCCTGGCCGGCGTCGCCGGCCTGGCCACCATCGCCTCGCCCTGCATCCTGCCGGTGTTGCCGATCGTGCTGGCGACCACGGCCGGACGCAGCCGCGCCGAACCGATCTGGATCATCGCCGGCTTCACCGCCAGCTTCGCCGCCGGCGGCATCGCCATCGGCGCCTTGTCGGCGTTCTCCGGCGAACTGCAATACGCGGTGCGCAACGCCGCCATCGTATTGCTGCTGTTGGCCGGACTGGCCTGCTGGTGGTCGGCGCCGTTCGACTGGCTCGCAACGCAAGTGCAGCAGCGGCTGTCCAGGCGCGCGGCGCGGACCTCGGCGCAGGCCGCGCCGCGCACCGGCAAGGGCGGCGCGCTGCTGGTCGGCGCCTCGCTGGGACTGGTCTGGACGCCTTGCGCCGGGCCGATCCTGGCCTCGGTGCTGGCCCTGGCCGCCTCGGCGCAGGCGCCGGCCAAGGCCACCGCCCTGCTCGGCCTTTATGCGCTGGGCGCCGGCGTTCCGCTGTTGGCCATCGCTTACGGCGGCCACTGGGTGTCTTCGCGCCTGGCGTTCTTCAACCGCCATGCGCTGCCGATCCGCCGCGCCTTCGGCGCCATCGCCGTCGCGGTCGCGGTGCTGCAACTGCTGCAGTACGACGTCGCCTTCTCGGCCTGGGCCACGCAATGGCTTCCCGCTGTTTCCACCGGACTTTGACTCCACGAAGGAATCACCATGAACAAGCCCCTGAGCCTGCTCAAACCCATCTTCTGCGCGCTGTGCCTGTGCGTCGCCGCCGGCGCCTGCACGCCCGGCGCCCACGCCGAGCCGGTGCACGGCACCCAGACCCTGCCCGCGCCCAAGGCGCCCGAGTTCGAAGGCATCGACCGCTGGATCAACAGCCCGCCGCTGACCATGGCCGGTTTGCGCGGCAAGGTCGTGCTGGTCGAGTTCTGGACTTACTCGTGCATCAACTGCATCCACGTCATGCCCTACGTGAAGCAATGGCACCAGCGCTATCAGCCCGCCGGCCTGACCGTGATCGGCGTGCATACGCCGGAATACGGCTACGAGAAAATCGCGCGTAACCTCGATGCGGCGGTGAAGCGCTTCGGCATCGAGTACCCGGTCGCGCAGGACAACGCCTTCGCCACCTGGAACGCCTACCACAACCGCTACTGGCCGGCGCTGTACCTGACCGATCGCGACGGCCATGTGGTCTACGAGCACTTCGGCGAAGGCGGCTACGCCCAGACCGAAGCCAAGATCCAGCAATTGCTGCAGGCGCGCTGAGCCAGCACCGCAAGCGCACGCGCCGCGGCGCGCGCGCTTGCTGGGGCATAATCGCAAACAGGCCGAATCCGGGCCTGGCGTCCTTTCCACCGGCGGGATTTGTGCATGAAACAGCTCGATCACATCCTGATCGTCGATGACGACCGCGACATCCGCGAAATGGTCGCCGACTATCTGCAGAAGAACGGCCTGCGCACCACCGCGGCCGCCGACGGCCGGGAAATGCGCGCGGTGCTCGACACCCACGCGGTCGATCTGATCGTGCTCGACGTGATGATGCCGGGCGAAGACGGCCTGGTGCTGTGCCGCAATCTGCGCGCGAGCAAGCACCGCTCGATCCCGGTGCTGATGCTGACCGCGCGCGACGACGCCACCGATCGCATCATCGGCCTGGAAATGGGCGCGGACGATTACGTGGTCAAGCCGTTCTCGGCGCGCGAGCTGCTGGCGCGGATCAACGCGGTGATCCGCCGCACCCGCATGCTGCCGCCGAATTTGCAGATCAGCGAAGCCAGCCGCCTGATCGCGTTCGGACAGTGGCGACTGGACACCAGCGCGCGCCATCTGCTCGATGAGCAGGACACGGTCATCGCCCTGAGCGGCGCGGAGTTCCGACTGCTGCGGGTGTTTCTCGATCACCCGCAGCGCGTACTCAGCCGCGATCAGCTGCTGAACCTGACCCAGGGCCGCGACGCGGAGCATTTCGACCGCTCCATCGACCTGCTGGTCAGCCGCCTGCGCCAGCGCCTGCAGGACGGCGCGCGCGAGCAGACCTACATCAAGACCGTGCGCAGCGAAGGCTACGTGTTCTCGATGCCGGTCACCCTCGTCGGCGACGAGGCATGAACGCCGCGGCCGCCAAGGCGCCGTCGGCATGGCTGCCGCGCAGCATCGCCTCGCGGCTGTACCTGATCCTGTTCGCCGGCCTGCTGCTCGCGCATGGGTTGTCGTTCGGCCTGTTGTTCTATGAGCGTTACGTCACTGCCACCTCGATGATGCTCGGCAATCTGGAGCAGGACGTGATCACCTCGGTCGCGGTGCTCGACCGTATTCCGGCCGCCGAACGCACGGAATTCCTGCCGCACCTCACCCGCCGCACCTACCGCTACGTGCTCAGTGCCGGTGAGCCGGGCCGCGCCGAACTCAGCGAACGCGCGCAGAGCATTACCCGCATGATCGGCTCGGCGCTGGGGCCGCGTTATCCGGTGCGCGCCGATACCGTCTCGCAGCGACCGGAGCGCTTCCAGGTTCATCTGACCCTGGGCGACGGCCATCCGCTGACGATCGAAGTCACGCCCTCGACGATGCCGATCGCGCAATGGCTGCCGTACGTGCTGGCGATCCAACTGGGCTTGCTGCTGCTGATCACCTGGCTGGCGGTGCGGCTGGCGACGCGGCCGCTGGCGTGGCTGGCCAACGCCGCCGAATCGCTGAGCCCCAGCGGCGGCGGCAAGCCGCTGCGCGAAGGCGGCCCGACCGAAGTGGCCAAGGCGGTGTCGGCGTTCAACGCGATGCAGGACCGCATCGCCGCCTACCTGCGCGAGCGCCTGCAGATTCTCGCGGCGATCTCGCACGACCTGCAGACGCCGATCACGCGCATGAAGCTGCGCACCGAAGCCATGGACGAGTCGCCGCTGCGCGCCAAGCTGATCGACGATCTCGACGAAATGCAGCATCTGGTGCGCGAAGGCGTCGCCTACGCGCGCAGCGCCCACGGCGCGTCCGAGCCGCCGCTCAAGCTCGATCTGGACGCGTTCCTCGACAGTCTGGTGTTCGATTACCAGGACACCGGCAAGGACGTGGTCCTGGCCGGATGCGTCGGCGCGCCGATCTTCACCCGCCCGCACGCGCTGCGCCGGGTGATCGGCAATCTGATCGACAACGCGGTCAAGTACGCCGGCGCGGCCGAAGTCGAAGTCGTGCGCGCCGCCGACGGCGGCATCGCCGTCAGTGTGCTCGATCGCGGCCCCGGTATTCCGGAGCCGGAGCTGGACGCGGTGCTGCAGCCGTTCTATCGCCTGGAGGCCTCGCGCAACCGCGACAGCGGCGGCGCCGGCCTGGGTCTGGCCATCGCTCAGCAGCTGACGCTGTCGTTGAACGCGAAGCTGGTCCTGGAAAACCGCGAAGGCGGCGGCTTGCGCGCCACCTTGTCGCTGCCGTCGGCGAAGACCTGATTCAATCCAGGCCGCTGAGGCTGAGGTATTCCGGCGCCAGCGCGCGCAGGAAATCGGCCGCATCGAAGACCTGCCCGGGCGCGATCACGCCGTCGCCGTGGCGCCGCCCATCGACGATGCGTTCCAGGGCCTCGACCAGCAGCGGCGCGGTGACCGCGTAGATGTCCTGCCCCTGCGCCGCGACCCGTTGCCGCCGTGCGCCGGCGCGGACTTCGACTTCGATCGCGAAACGCTGCGCCGAACGGCCGTGCGCATCGGCCGCGACCGGAGGAGGCGTGGCCGGATCGCGCAGATCCTTCAGCGGCGTCAGATTGAGATACGAATGCACCTCGGCCACGCGCAGGTGCCGGGCGATCAACGGGATTTCGCTGAAAGGCAACGCCACCACGTCCTGATCGGCGAACGGCGCGGCGAAGCTCCATTCGCGCGTCGGCGCCGGATCGGCGAGAAATTGCAGCGCGCCCGCGCCGATCACCAGCCGCCGCGCGGTGTTGCGCTGCCCGGTCAGGCGCGTGCCGGCGGTGGGATGCCAGCTGTCGAGCGCGATGGCGATATCGAGCGCGTCCGCGCCGGCTTCACCGCCCACCGCCGCGGTGGCGAGCAGATCGGCGAGGCCGCCGTAGAACGCCATCGCCGGAACCACGGCGACGCCGGCCTCGACGGCCGCATCGTGATAGCGCTCGAACGCGGCGATCACCGGCTGCTGCTCGGCCGAGGTGTCCAGGTAGTGGATGCGCGCGCGCAACGCCGCTTCGATCAGCGGCCCGCCCGATTCGCTGAAAGGCCCGGCGCAGTTGAGCACCGCGACGGCGCCTTCCAGCGCGCGATCGAGCGACGCCGGGTCATCGACCGTCGCCACCCGCCGCTCCAGCCCGGGAAAATCTTCCGCCAGGGCAGCCAGCTTGGCCGCGTCGCGGCCGGCCAGGATCGGCTCCCACCCGCGCGCGAGCAGATGCGCGACGGTGAACCGTCCGGTATGACCGTAAGCGCCGAATACGCTTACGCGCCGGGAGTTCGAGGGGTGCTGCGCAGCCGCGGGATCGATGGACATTGGGTTCTCTGGGTGCCGGTAAAAAGGACAAGCATAGAAGACACCAGAGCGGGCGGCGGCGCTGTCGAAATATTTAGTTCCTTGCTCGAACTGCACTGGCGACCTGCCGACGGAGCGCTAGTTCCATCGAATGCCCGCCGACCGCCGCCGCGTGTACGCGTCCTATCGAGCACCCCCATCGCGAGGCGGCAGCTCCAACACCACCGAGGTATCGATCTGTCGCTCGGGGATATTCCAATAACTGCGCAGCAATGCCGCCGCGCGCGCCGGCGGCACCCGCACGAAGCCGTTGCGCTGATAGAACGCGATGGCCCACGCGGCATCGGCCCAGGTGCCGACCAGAACCGGGCGCTGGGCGTTCTCGCGCAGGTGCCGCAGCAGCGCCGCGCCCACGCCGGAACGCTGGCGGCCGGGCCGCACGTAGGCGTGGCGGATCAGATCGACGTCGCGCACCGGCTGGATGCCCATCACGCCGAGCAGTTCGCCTTCGTGTTCGTAGCCGGAAAACGCCACGCCGGCGGCGATCTCCTCGCGCAATTCCCGCGCCGGCATGTACGGCTCATGCCAGCGGTCGGCCGGGATCACGCCGCGATAGGCCTCGGCGGCGGCGTTGATGATCGTGAGGATCGCCTCTTCTTCGTCGGCGCGGCACGGCCGGATCGGAGTCATCGCCGGCTCCCCGCCACTGCGCGCGGTGTTGGATGGAAGGACGGCGCGCAGTGCGGATGGGGATGTCGGTTGCGCATGAGTACGGGCTCGTGTCGATCGGAGCCCCACTGTCCGCATCGCCGCGCCCGCGGTCTTGGATAAAAGTGCGCGCTCAGCCCAGGTGACGCGCGTACCGATGCGGAGTGACGCCGAACTGGCGCACGAAACAACGGTTGAGATGGCTTTGATCGCAGAAACCAGCCTGCGACGCGGCGTCGGCCGCTGAGTGCCCGAGCCGGATCAGCCGCCGCGCCAGGGCGATGCGCCGTTGCACGATGTAAGCGTGCGGGGTCAGGCCGAACTCGCGCGCGAAGCCGCGAATCAACTGATAGCGGCTGACGCCGGCCTCGGCGGACAGCTGCGCCAGCGACAGTTCCGCCGCCGGTTCGGCCTCGATGCGGTCGCGCGCGCGTCGCACCGGTGCGGTGGCGCCGGCAGCCGCCCGCGCCGGCGTGGTCGCGTTGACGTCGCTGGCCGCGAGCAAACGCAGCAATGCGGTTTCGCGCGCCATCGCCGCGGCCGATCCGCTTATCGCCGCCGATCCGGTCAACACCGTATAAGCCGATTCGAACACGCGCCGCACGCGTTCATCGCCGAACACCGCCGCGGCGAAGGTCAACGGCCGCCACGCGCCGTCGGCGATCTGGCTTCGGGCCTGATCGACCCACTGCGGATCGAGATACAGCATCCGCCACGCCCGCGGCCGCCCGCCTATCGCGCGGCCGTCGTGGACCTCGCCGGGGTTGACGAAGATCAACTGCCCCGGACCGGCCTCGACCTGACGGCGGTCGCTGGCGGAGGCGTGGCCGCCGGCATCGACGACGCCGATGCCGTATTGATCGTGGACATGGCGCGGATAAGCGCGCGCCGTCACCGCGCTCATCGCATCGATGCCGGTCAACGCGGTGGCGAGGTAACGGATCTGTTCGGGCATGAGCCGACGCGGTGGCGTGCGGGAGGACGGTTCGTTCGCATCCTACCGCGCCGCGGCCGTTGAAGCGGCGATCGCTCAGCGCGTGGTTTCCAGCGGCGGCCAGACGTAGCAGCCGCCGCCGCTCGATCCCATGGCTTGCATGAAGATATCCGGGGGAAAATAACCGCGCCCGCACAAGGCGCCGGAAAACTCCGGACCGCCCTCGCCTTCGGTCAGGACGACGAAGGGCTTCTCGGCGGCATCGGTGAAGATGAAGAAAACATCGCTGCCGCCCAGCCCGCCATCCTCAAAAATCACCCGCACGATCGAGGCCCAGGCGAAGCTCACATCCACCTCCGGCTCGCGCGGCGGCCGGGCGCGTATGCGTACCTGCGTGTCGTCGAAACTGACCTTGAACCATTCCTTGACCGTCGGCGGCGGGCCGCGAATGCCCTGCATGAACATGCCGACACCGCCGAGTATCGCGATAATCGAACCCGCCAGCCCGAGCAGGCCGTGTTTCAGGCCGATATCGCCGCCCTGCCACAGCGTCCACAGCAGCCATGCCAATCCGGCGACGCCGCCCAGCGCGAAGACCGTAGCGATGACGTATTGCGGCAGTTGCAGCAGCAGTCGCCGCCACGACCAGACCTTCATGTCGGTGGCGCGCACCAACTCGGCATGCAGATCGCTGGCGTACAACCAGCCGGCGCAAAAGCTGAAAGGCAATCCCAGCAGCCACCAGGCGCTGCCGGTGATGCGCAGCATCAACAGCGACAAAGGCAAAACCGCGACGGCCGCGGCGAGTTTGTGTCCGGTCTTCATCGTCCCTGCCTCGCCTCGGCCAACACGTCGCCTTCGTCCTCGTTATCGCCCCGCCTCATCGCTCAGTCGCGCCGCAGCGAGGCTTCGCGCGCCTGACTCGGCGTGGTGCCGGTCCCGCGCCAGGCGGCCGGCGGCGATGCGCAACGGCGCGCGCGGACGGCAGCATTCGGCGGCGCTGCATGCTGACAGGGACGTAGTGGCGCGCATCGATTTCTCGTGGCCCTTGATGCCGATCATGTTGACATGCTCGGTACCGATTGCAACGCCCGGCCCGCGGCGAAACGGCATGGAGGCTCGTGCCGAGACCGGGGTCTGGCAGGACGCGGTGGCTTGAGCGCGTCGCCGCCTCGCCGACGCGTTTCAGACAACCCAGTCCAACCATTCTCCCGGCATCATCGGCTGTATCGCGATCCCCGCGGCCGACTTCGCGCGCGCGGCCTTGCGCAGCGAACCGATCGGATCGTCCACCTCTCGATATTCCTCGTCCATGCCCGTTATGCCGTAGTGGATGGGAATCAGACGGCGCGCGCCCAGGATGGTCGCGGCCGCCACCGCCTGTTCCGGCGTCAGTACGCCCGGCTGGCCGCTGACCGGCTTGCGCCAGCCGAAACGCGCGCCGTTGATCGGCAGAAACGCCGCGTCGAACGGGCCGAACTGGCGCGCGATCCGCCACCAGTGCCCGTGCCAGAGCGTGTCGCCGCCATGGAAGATGCGGCGGCCGCCGGCCGACACCACCCACGACACCTGCGGATCGCCGTAACCGTCCGAAGCCGGCACCGCGGTGGCGGTGAAGTCGCCGAGCAGTTGCGGCTCCCACAACGCGCTCGGCCGCGCTCGCGCTTTTTCGGGCAGGGGCCGCGGCTGGGTTCCGGCCGCAAACACCAGCGCCCCGCCCTTGCTCAGCGCCTGCGCCGCGGCCACGGGATCGAAATGATCCGGATGCGCGTGGGTGATCGCGACATAGGTATCGCCGACCGCATCGCCGACCGGGACCAAGCGGTCCTTGAGCGCGGCGCCCCAGGCGTCGGGATTGATCAACGGGTCGATGAATAAGGTCGCCTGCGGCAATTGCAGGCGGATGCCGGCCCACGCCAGCCGCTGGATTTTCAGTTCATCGCCGTTGCCGGCCGCGAACACGCGGCCAACCGGCAGCAGGCTCGCCGCCGCGAAGCTGGCGCAGCCGCTCAGGAATCGCCGCCGCCCGATGCCGCGACCGGACCCGATGTCTGCGCGATTCATGCCGGCACCGCCCGTGCTGCGAGCGCGGCGTCGAAGGCGAACACCGACTGGGCGATGACGACGTCCAGATTGCGCCGATGCCATTCGCGCTCGAACGCGCACGCTTCCACCCCCGGCGCCAGACAGGCTTCGATGGGAATCGAGGCGATGCGGGCGTCGGCTTCGTCCGCGGCGAAATCGAGCCGCAGTTTCGTGACACGGTGTTGCAATCGGTCCAGATAATGCACCGCGTTGTCGAGCACATCCGCCGGAAACTTGCCCATATGCCCGCCGACGACGGTGCCGCGGCCGAACTGGCGAATACGGCCGATCGCGGCGCGAATCAACGCCGGATCGGCCTTGGACAGATAGACGATATTGCCGACGATGTTGTCGCCTACGCAGACCAGATCGGCGCCGGGCACGTCCACGCTGATGTGGTCCATGGTCTTGCCGGGGTTGTGGATCAGGGCCAGATCGTGCCGGCCCCAACGCAGGTTCATCGCGCTGTCGAACACCACCCGCGGTTCGCGATAGAACGCATCCACGCGCCGGTTCTGCGAAAGAAAGGCATAGCGATGATGGCGGTGCGCGACGGTCAGCGCGTCCGGGAACAGCGAAAGTCCGGCCATGTGATCGCTCATGAAATGCGTGGCCACGATCACCCGCACCGTCTTGCGCAAGTCCTCGCACAACACCCGGCGCAGCCAGCGCGCATCGTCGTGGCTTCCCAGCGCGTCGATCAGCAGCGCCTGCTCGCCGTCGAGGATCGCGGTGGCGACCGACTCGTGGTCGTCGCCGACGAACATCAGCACGTCGCCGGCCAGTTCTTCGAATCTCATGATGCGCGTCCGCCGTTTCGATGGCCCCATCATTTCCAGCGCCGGCGGCGCTGACAAACGAGATGTTTTGCGCGCCGCGTTAGCAAAACTAACTTGATAGGATGCCGGCTCCGGCACCCCACGGGTTCGATGCGATCGTGAAGTCCTTCCACCCTGTCCCGCTCAACGCCTTGCGCGCCTTCGAAGCCGCGGCGCGGTGCCTGAGTTTTCAGGTCGCGGCCACGCAGTTGTTCGTCACCCCGGCCGCGGTCAGCCATCAGGTGAAGCGGCTGGAGGCGCACCTGGGCGTGAAGCTGTTCCATCGCGGCCATCGCGCGGTCGAACTGACCGCGCAGGGCGAGGCGCTGGCCGCGTCGCTGACGGAACTGTTCGGGCTGATCAATCTGGCCCTGGACCGGGCCACCGCGCCCGCCCACGCCGACCTGCGCGTGAGCACGATGGAATCGTTCGCGGCGAAATGGCTCGCGCCGCGGCTGCATCGGTTCCATCGCGACCATCCCGAGGTCAAGGTGCGTATCGAAACCGGCAACGAACAAGCCGATTTCGTCCGCGACGGCATCGATGTCGCGATCCGCTACGGGCCCGGCGCTTACACCGGCGTGCGCACCGAACATTTGCTGCATGCGCCGGTGTTCCCGGTCTGCGCGCCGTCGCGGCCGGACGACGGTCGCCCGGCGCCGACGCGGCCCGACGATCTGCTGCGGCATACCTTGCTGCACGACGAAAGCGCCATCGGCCGCGCCGGCGTGCCGGATTGGGCCGCGTGGCTGGAATCGGCGGGCGCTGCGCGCATGAACGCGACGCGCGGCCCGGTCTTCTCCAGCATCTATCTGGCCCAGGAAGCGGCGATCGCCGGACATGGCGTCGCCCTCGGCGTGGGTCCGCTGGTCGCGGAGGATTTGCAGCGCGGGCGCCTGATCGCGCCGTTCGATCATGTCCTGGCCAACGCATATGCGTTCTGGATCGTGCGCCCGGCCGACGGCGGCGACGGCAATCCGGCCGTCGATGCCTTCTGCCGCTGGCTGCGCGAGGAAGCGGCTGGCGCGGATTCGCAAACCGCGATCGGTGAAGACGCGGGTTGAATTGATGTCATCGCCGCGGGCTGGCCGGCATCTTGCGATGTCCGCGACTCCGCGCCCCCTCATCCAGCCCCTCTCCCGCGCCCGAAGCAGGGCACTTTGGGCGGCAAGCGGGAGAGGGGCTTAATCCGCGCGTGGGTCATCCGATGGCCGTAGCGGCTCTAAACACCGCTAACGACCGGATTCAGCGCACTACGCCAGCCCCGCTTTCCACCGGCGCCGGCCCATAACAATCCAGCCGTGTACCGCCGCGCGCCTCGTCGGTTTCTTCGCCCCAGCCCGGCGGCTGCGGATACTCGCAGCCGTAGCTGACGAAGCGCATGCCGACGACGGCGCCGTCGCGGTAGTAATAGACCATCTGGACATACGGATGCCCCGGCGGCGGCCACGCGAACGCGCTGGTGGCCGCGCCCAGTCCGAGGGTCAAGGCGGCAATGGCGCCGCACAGTTTGCGGTTGAGTCTTCTCACGATCCTTCTCCTTGGTCGGGTTGACTGCGGGTCCTGACCGCGCGGACTTCGCCGCGCGGCCGCGCAGGCCGGCGGCCTCGAAGCCTTGCCGGCATGCGTGGAGGAATTATCGCGGTGCCGCCGACGCGGGCCAGGGTCGGCGAGGTGCCGGTCATCGCAATTCGAATGCGGCCGCGCAGCGCCGGCCGAAAGCGACCGAAGCGGCGAAGCCACCGCCCCGCCCCGTCAAACGTGCATGCGTCACGCATCAGCACCGAAGCGTGCGGGGTGTTGCGACGCCCTGCGCAGCGCCATGCCGGCGCATAGGATCGAATCTATCCGCGACCGCGCGAAGCGCCGCAGTCGCCGCGCGGCGACGCGATCCGCACGCCGTCGCGACTGCCCGGCATGGCCGCGCCCATCGCGATGCGATGCGACGTTCCCGACTCCCACGAGGACACGACCTCATGAAACGACTGATCAAGAGCCTGATTTTCCTCGCCGCCTGCGGCTTCGCCGGCGGCGCCTGGGCGCAGAACTGGCAACTGGTATGGAGCGACGAGTTCGACGGATCGATCAAGCCCGACTGGGTGTTCGAAACCGGCAACGGCAGCGGCGGCTGGGGCAACAACGAGCTGGAGTACTACCGCCGCGAGAACGCCGGCATCGAGAACAACGCCCTGGTCATCACCGCCCGGCGCGAGGATTTCGGCGGCTTTCGCTACACCTCGGCGCGGATGAAGACGCAAGGCATCCGCACCTTCAAGTACGGCAAGATCGAGGCGCGGATGAAGCTGCCCTCGTTCATGGGCGCGTGGCCGGCGTTCTGGATGCTGGGCGCGAACCTGCCGCAAGTCGGCTGGCCCGACTCGGGCGAGATCGACATCATGGAGCATGTCAACAACGAGGACCGCACCTACGGCACCATCCACTGGCGCGACAACAACGGCAACTACGCGCAGTACGGCGGCAACACCGCGCTCAGCGTCGCCGACTGGCACCTGTACATGGTGGAGTGGGACGCCAACGCGATCCGCTGGTACGTGGACGGCACCAAGTTCCACGAAGCCAATATCCAGAACAGCGTCAATGGCACGGAGGAATTCCACCGCGATTTCTTCCTGCTGCTGAACTTCGCCATCGGCGGCAACTGGCCGGGCTTCAACGTCGATGAAAGCCGCCTACCGGCGAAGATGGAAGTGGACTACGTGCGCGTGTACAGCGCCGGCGCCGGCGGCAACGGCGTCGCCACCGGCTTTCAGCACTGCAACTACGGCGGCTACGCCGTGGCCCTGCCCGAAGGCGGCTACACCTTGTCGCAGTTGCAGGCGCGCGGCATCCAGAACGACGATCTGTCGTCGCTGCGCGTGACCGCCGGTTATCAGGCCACCTTGTATCAGGACGACAACTTCACCGGCCCCAGCGTCACCAAGAGCGCCGATACCGCCTGTCTGGTCGATGACGGCTTCAACGATCGCGCCACCTCGCTGGTGATCGCGCGCGCCAACCCGCCGTGGGCGCTGACGCTGGAAGCGGAAAACTTCAGCGCGCAGAACGGCGTTCAGGTGGAAGCGTGCTCGGAAGGCGGCTCCAACGTCGGTTGGATCGAAACCGGCGACTGGATGTCGTACAACAACATCGCCTTCCCCGCCAGCGGCAGCTATCGGGTCGAATACCGAGTCGCCAGCCCCAGCGGCGGCGCGCTGTCGCTCGACCTCAACGCCGGCGGCATCCTGCTGGGCCAGGCGCAGGTGCCGGCGACCGGCGGCTGGCAGAACTGGACCACCGTCGCGCACACGGTCACCGTGGCCGCGGGGACGTACAACCTCGGCGTCTATGCGCAACAAGGCGGCTGGAACATCAACTGGATTCGCATCACCCGATTGTGAACCATCGCGACGGAGCCGACGTTTGCCGCCCGGGCGCGACGAAACAAGGCTTCCGGGAAATGCCCGGAGGCCTTGTTTCAAGGCACCGAACCATCGCGAATTCTTGCTCATCATCCACCAGAGCGGCGATCGATACGCTCGCCGGGAAAATCGCGGCACGGGAAAACATCGCGGGCCGGTCGGCGCCTGCGCGAGCCGCGAACATCCGATCGCTCGCGCTGATTCAGGAAGCGATGCCGCAGGCCGCGGTGGATTCGTCCGTATTTCATTCGATGCCCGTGAGGCTTTCATGGCCTTTCGCCGACGCGTCGTTAACGGTTTTCCACTCAGTCTCGTGAGGCCCATCCACGGTTGGCGCTCTGCGCGCCAGCCGAACGCAAGCTTCTACAGGACGGACTCATGGCAACGAAACCTCGCCCCGCGAAGAACAAGGCCAGCGCCTCTCCCCCAGCCAAAAGCACTGCCAAGCCGGCCGCTGCCGCGGCCCCGGCAAAGAGCGGTAAAGCAGCGCAGGAATACCGAGGCAACGCAGACGAACTTCACCAGCAGGCCTCGGGCCGGCATCCGCCGCTTACGACCAACCAGGGGCTTGCGCTGTCGGACAACCAGAACTCGCTGCGCAGCGCCGAGCGCGGTCCGACGCTGCTGGAGGACTTCATCCTCCGCGAGAAGATCACCCACTTCGACCACGAGCGCATTCCGGAACGGATCGTCCACGCGCGCGGCTCCGCCGCGCACGGTTACTTCGAACTGACCCGTTCGTTGAAGAAATACACCACCGCGCGAATCCTCGGCGAGGTCGGCGAACGCACGCCGGTGTTCGCGCGCTTCTCCACGGTGGCCGGCGGCGCCGGGTCGGTCGACACGCCCCGCGACGTGCGCGGCTTCGCGGTCAAGTTCTACACGCAGCAAGGCAACTGGGACCTGGTCGGGAACAACGTGCCGGTGTTCTTCATTCAAGACGCGGTGAAGTTCCCCGACGTGGTGCATTCGGTGAAGATGGAACCCGACCGCGGCTTTCCGCAAGCCGCGAGCGCGCACGACACGTTCTGGGATTTCGTCTCGCTCACCCCCGAATCGATGCACATGATCATGTGGGTGATGTCCGATCGCACCATCCCGCGTTCCTTGCGAATGATCGAAGGCTTCGGCGTGCACAGCTTCCGCCTGCTGGACGCGCGCGGCGCATCGACCTTCGTCAAGTTCCACTGGCGGCCGAAACTGGGGCTGCAATCGACGGTGTGGGACGAAGCGGTCAAACTCGCCGGCGCCGATCCGGACTATCACCGCCGGGATCTTTTCGAGGCGATCCAGGCCGGCGATTTTCCCGAATGGGAGTTGGCCGTGCAGTTGTTCACCCAGGAACAGGCCGATGCGTTGCCGTTCGATCATCTCGACCCCACCAAGCTCATTCCGGAAGAGACCATTCCTCTGACCGTTATCGGACGCATGGTGCTGGACCGCTGGCCGGACAACTTCTTCGCCGAGACCGAACAAGTCGCGTTCTGTCCGTCCCATATCGTGCCCGGCATCGACTTCTCCAACGATCCGCTGCTGCAGGGCCGGCTGTTCTCCTACCTGGACACGCAACTCTCGCGCCTGGGCTCGCCGAACTTCCATCAGCTGCCGATCAACGCTCCGAAGTGCCCGTTCGCCAATCTTCAACGCGACGGCCATATGCAGGCCCAGATTCCCAAGGGACGGGTGAACTACGAGCCAAGCTCGCTCGATCCCGCCTCGCCGCGGGAAACGCCGCTGGGCTTCCGCAGCGCGGCGGTGCGCGACGACGGCAGCAAGGGCCGCGTCCGCGCGGAAAGCTTCGCCGATCACTACAGCCAGGCGCGCTTGTTCTACCGCAGCCAGAGCGAACCCGAGCAAGCGCATCTGGCCTCGGCGCTGGTGTTCGAACTGTCGAAGGTGCAGACGCCGCACGTGCGCGAAGCGGTCGTCGGACACCTGCGGCATATCGACGCCGATCTGGCCCAGCGCGTGGCCGATGGCCTCGGCTTGACGCGGCTGCCGCCGGCGCCGCCGGCCGCGGTCGAGCCGATCGACTTGCCGCCATCGCCCATGCTGCAGATCATCGGCAAGATGAAAGACACCTTGTCCGGCCGTTGCGTAGGCGCGTTGATCGATGAAGGCTCCGACGCCGCCGTCCTCAAAGGCTTGCGCAAGGCGGTGGAAGCGGCCGGCGCGCAGTTCAGGATCGTGGCGCCCAAGGTCGGCGGCGCGAAGCTCAGCGACGGTCGAATCCAGGCCGCCGACGGTCAACTGGCGGGCACGCCTTCGCTGGTGTTCGACGCCGTGGCGATCGTGTTGTCCGACGCCGCCGGAAAACGCCTGGCGACCGAAGCCGCCGCCGTGGACTTCGTCCGCGACGCATACGGCCACTTGAAGGCCATCGCCCTGGATGCCGGTGGACGGCGATTGCTGGACGCCGCGGGTGTCGAAGCCGATGAAGGCGTGATCGCCGCGGACAAGCCCGCCGCATTCGTCAAACGGGCCAAGACCCGCCAGTGGGATCGCGAATCGGCCGTCAGAACCTTGGCTTGAGCATGGCAGCCGCGCGCGGGGCGGGCCCATGCCCGTCCCTCTCTCATGCCGATGCGGCCGGCGCGGGTGCGCGCCCTTCCGGTATTTGACGAAGAAATGTGATATTGGCCGTGATTTTTCGCGGTCCATCGCAAAAAACACCTGTATCGCCGACCTTCATGATGGCCCAATGCTCACGGGAGATTCGCTATAAGCGATGAATTCCGCCGGGCTAGCCGGCGAGACGGCATGAATGGGGCGGTCTGGCGAATACGCCTGCCGATTTTTCACGCGAGGCCAGTTCACCGCATGATCGCAATCGATCACCGTCCACCGGCGCAACCGCTTAACTGCGCCGATACCGCAATGGCTCCGCCACCGGCCGATGGCGGCGACAGCGTCACCGCGCTGTTGGCCGCCGCGCACGACGGACGGGCCGATGCCTGGCAGCGCATCTACAGCCTGCTCTATGCGGATTTGCATCGCATCGCGCGCTCGCAGATTCGCCAGCAGGGCGGGCCGCGCTTATCGCCGACCTCGCTGATCAGCGAAACCTGGCTGCGCCTGGCGCATTCGGACCTGCCGGTGGAGAGCCGCGCGCACCTCACCTCGCTGATCGCGCGCGCGATGCGTTTCGTGCTGCTGGACGAAGCGCGCCGCACCCTGGCGGACAAACGCGGCAGCGCGATCGATTTCACCGCCCTGAACGAGCATGCCGAGTCCGGTTCCGAATCGCGCCTGGAGCAATTGCTGGCGCTGGATCAAGCGCTCGACTCCCTGGCCGGCTTCGACGAGCGTTTGGCGCAAGTCGTGGAACTGCGTTACTTCGGCGGCTTGAGCGAGCAGGAGATCGCCGACGGTTTCTCGCTCAACGTGCGCACCGTGCGCCGCGATTGGCGGCGCGCACGCGCCTATCTGCTGATGCGGCTGGGGCACGAGGGCGGCGACATCGTCATCTAGGCCGCCGCGTATCGCGCGGCGTATCGACCGACGCCCGCGCGCCGCGCGGGCTCAGTGCTTGGCCAGCGCCTGCGCGCCGGTCGCGGAGGTGAGCCGCGCCAGCTTCTCTCCCACCTGACGGATCGACGCCTCCTTCGGCCCGGCGATGCGCAAGCCGATCTCGTAAGCGCGTTGCCAGTGTTCGCGCGCGCTCGCGGTCTGGCCCGCGGATGAGGCCAGATCGCCCAGCACATCGTGGCTGTTGAAGCGCACCACATCGACGGCCAGACTCGGCGCCGCCGCGTCGGCGTCGCGCAGCAAGGCGGTCAGCTCGCGTCCGGCATCGCTGTCGCGTTTCTGCCGCAGCAGCAATTCGACCAGCACGTAGCGCGTCTGCAGAACGCGATCGTTGCCGGCGCCGCGCGCGCGGGTCAGTCCGGCGATCACCCGCCCGAGTTCCGCTTCGATGCCTTGCGTGTGGCCGATGCGCAATTGCGCGCGGATCAGATACACGCGGTACACCAGCATCGGCAGTCCCTGCTTCTCGCCCTCGGTCACCGCGCGCTGATACAGGTCAACGACCTCGTGCCAGGGCCGTTCCGACGGCGTTTCCAGCGCCTTGACCGCCAGCGCGCTGCCCAGATGGATCATCGCGCGAATGCTGCGCTGGTGCGACGGGCCATGCGCGCGCAGCATGATCGACAATGCGGTGCGCGCTTCATCGATGCCCAACTGGGTTTCGCCGGTTTGCGAATGCACGGCCGCGACCATGCGCATCGCATCGGCTACCTCCGGATGTTGCGATCCCAGCGCATCGCGCAGAATCCTTTCGCCGGTCTGCGCGGATTCGAGCGCCGGCGCCAGCTGCGCATTGGCGTACTGCGCTTCGGCCAGCACCGCCCAGGCCTTGCCGGTTTCCGGATGGGCCGGACCCAGCAGGCGGCGCCGGTTCGCCAGCAGGCGCTCGGCGATGGCCAAGGCCTGCGCGCGCTCGTCCATCGCGAACAAGGTGTGTTCCAGTTCGGCGCGCGCCGAGTCGGCCACGACCGCGTCGCGTCCGTCGGCCAGAACGACCGCGCGCTGCAGGTCGCGCCGCGCCGACTCGAATTCGAACAACTGCGTGCGCCATTCCCCGCGCTGCGTCAGCAACTCGGCCAAAGGCACGGGATTGCGCGCGGCCAGCGATTCGGCCATGCCCAGGGCGCGGTCCAACGTCGCGTTGGCCTCGCTGAGCCGCGCCCTGCCCCATTGCGCTCGCGCCAGCTCCACGTCCAGGGCCAATACGACATGCGCGCGGCGGTTCAGATCGGCGGCGCTGACGTCCAGCAAACCTTCGCGCACCGCCTGTTCGGCCTGCGCATAACGGGATTGGACGTTGAACAGATGGGCCAGCGTGGCCTGGGTCAAGGCGCGCTGCTCGGGATCGTCCATGCCGAGCGCGCGCGCTTCCTTGACCAGGTTCAAGGCGCGCTCGTAATCGCCCAGCGTGGTGTAACTCTTGGCCAGCGCGATCAGGCCGCGCGCGCGCACCGACGCCGGATCGGCGCTGCCGCGCTCGCGCAAACGCCGTTCGGCGACATGCAGCATGTCGCCCGACACCAGCGGCGAATGGCCGAGGCTGGTCAGCGTCATTTCGCCCAGGGTGTCTTCGAACAGGCGCTGTACTTCGCGGGTGGATTGCGCTTCGCGCGCGGCTTGACGGCTGTGCTTGTAGGCCAATCCGGACACCGCGCCCAGCGCGGCGATCATGACCACCGACACCGCGACCGCGATGCGGTTGCGGCGCAGGAACAAACGCGCGCGATAACCGGCTTCGCCTTCGCGCGCGAGCAAAGGACGCGTCTGCAGCCAGCGGCGCAGATCGATCTGCAATTCCGCCACCGAGCGATAACGCCGCCGCGGGTCCGGATCGACGCAGGCCATCGCGATGCGATCCAGATCGCCGGACAACTCGCGTGCCCAGGCCGCGACCGTATCGCAGGAACGCAGTTTCGCCGCGTCGATCGTCGCCTCGCTGGCGAGCCGGCTCGGCGATTGCGGCGGGTCGAACCTCGCCATGCCGGCGGCGCGCAGTTCGGCCTGCGCCGGCTGCCATCGTCCGCACAGCAATCGGTAAAGCACCGCGCCCAGCGCGTAGATATCGCTCGCGGCGCTGTAGCCCTCGCCCGCCATCACCTCCGGCGCGGTGTAGCCCCAGGTCATCGCCACGCCCGCGCGCGGTGCGCCGAGCGCCCCCAGGTTCAGCGAAGACAGACCGAAGTCGATCAACATCGGGCGCCCGCCGGCGCCGACCAGGATGTTGGACGGTTTGATGTCGGAATGCAGCGTGACCTTGCTGTGCGCATAGGCGACGCCTTCGCAGGCCTGATCGAACAAGGCCACGCGCGTGCGCGTGTCCAGTCGCTGCGCATCGCAGTAGGCGTCGATCGGCTGGCCGTCGACCAACTGCATCGCCAACCACGGATACCCTCCCGCGTCGATGCCGCCGTCGAGCAAGGTCGCGATGTTGGGATGATCCAGGCGCGCGAGCGCATCGCGTTCGTTGCGGATGGATTCGGCCAGCACCGGCGAGGAGATTTCCCTGCGCACGCACTTGATCGCGACGGCCTGCGCGTATTGCCCGTCGTCGCGCAGCGCGCGATACACCGTGCCCATGCCACCGGTCCCCAGCACCGCTTCGATCCGCCAGGGCCCGAGTGACTGTCCGATGCGTTGATCCGATGGCGAAGCGTCGTCGGCCCCGGCGCGCGCGGGCTGGCTCTGGGCGAGGATGTTCAGCGGCGAGGTTTCCAGCGCGCCCGGCAGCGCGTCGGCGCGCAGCAGCGAACTCACCGCCTGGAACAATTCCGGATCGTTGGCGCGCAACACCTCCAGCGCCTGCTGGCGATGCGCCGCATCCAGATCGGCCACGGCATCGAATTCGGCCAGAGCGCGGACTTCGAGAGAGGACATGCGCATTCCGATAAGGGAACAGGACCACGGCACCGCCGCGGCAGGATACGGCCCCCGGCCGGCCAGGGACCACGCGAAGCCGATGTGGCCGGGCATCGCGGCGTGCGCTGGACGATTCCGGGTTGGTGCTTATCCAGTTCGCGATACCCGCTTGAAACAGGACACGCGTCGCGGACGCGGCGTGCTGGCCGATGGCGAGCCGCGAACCGCCGACAGCGCCTGAAACTTCGACCGCGTCACATTTCAACGTTCACGAAACCTTTTCGGGCGATCTCGCGCCGCGGCGATGTCCTGTCGATCCGCCTTGTTACGAAGCAAGGTTATCGATAACAACACCAGGCGAAGTATGGATCGCTTACAAGCTCGCGTGTTCGAGGATTTCCTGCCCCATCAGCGTGCAGCCCTGGCCTGCCTCGCTATAGATCAAACGCATCCGGTACGAACCTTTGTAGACGTGCCCCCACACCTCCAGCACGGCGAATTGCTGCTTCGCGTTGGCAGGATTTCGTATGGAGGTGCGCTTTTTGACCGCTGAGTCGATCGAGATGCGGTCGTCTTCCCCGACGTGAAACGTCAACAGCCGTTTCGCCTGCGCGCGAGCCTCGTTCGCGCACGCGGGCTCGGCGGCGAAGCAGGAATTGCCGAGAGTCGCCAACACCAGTAACGCCACCATTCTGCGCACGATAGTCATGTCGTTCTCCCCAGAGTGAATCCACTTTTGATCGAAACCTTAGAGGTTCCGCCATGAATGTCCAGTACAAATCTTCCGATCTACCGATGTCGCCGGCTCGTTCCATCGGCGGACTCACGCCGGAACAAGTGCAGCAGATCGCGCCGAATCTCAGCCTGGAGCGCGCGACCCAGTTGGCCGGCCCGCTGACTCAGGCGATGACCGCGGCCGACGCCAACACCGCGCAACGCCAATCGATGTTCCTCGCGCAACTGGCGCAGGAAACCGACGGTTTCAATACGCTGGAGGAATACGCGGACGGCACCCAGTACGAAGGCCGCGAGGATCTTGGCAACACCGAACCGGGCGACGGCGCGCGCTTCAAGGGCCGCGGCTTCATCCAGCTGACGGGCCGTTCCAACTATGAGGCGGCCGGTGAGGCGCTGGGCCTGGATCTGGTGGGCAATCCGGAACTGGCGAGCGATCCCGAAGTCGCGGCTAAGGCGGCGGCGTGGTACTGGAACAAACGCGATATCAATTCCGCGGCCGACGCGGGCGACTTCGAAGAAGTCACCCGACGCATCAATGGTGGGCTCACCGGCATCGATGCGCGGCGCGCGTATCAAGGCCGCGCCCAGAGCGCGGTAGGCGAAGGCGTTTCCTTGTCCGACAAATCGCCGGACAACCAATCGCCGAACAACCCGTCGCCCTCTCCGACGCCCAATATCGGCGGCCCGACGCTTACGCCTGGCCAACCGGGCAGCGGCGAGACGACGGAAGCGAAACCGGTCGATGATGCCGCCGGCCCGAATCTCGATCACAACCAGTGGTACAAGCCGCAGCCCGGTAATTGGCAATGCGGTCCGACCTCGCTGACGATGGCGATGGCGTCATGGGGAATGCGGCCCGCGGACGACGCCACTCTGGACGAAATGGTGAAGTTGACCGGCGCCAATCCCGACGACGGCGTTCCGGGCAACGCTTCGCTGGTCGCCAATGCGGCGAAGGAAGCGGGAATGGAAGCCAGCTTCAACCCGGACGGTTCCGCGGCCGCGGTGGGCGAAGCGGTCGACCGTGGCCACAGCGTCGTGCTCAACGGCGGACTGCCCGGCGGCGGCGGCCACTTCATCTATGTCGCAGGCAAAGACGACAAGGGCAACTTCCTCGTCGGCGATCCCGCGCGGCCGCAGATCACCAGCATGACGCCGACCGAACTGGAACAATTTTCCAACGCCAATCCCGGTCAGCATCCGAACGGCTTCGCCGAAGTCTGGCGTGAAGGACGCACGCAACAAAAACCCGAGGCATCGTCTCCGGCCGCGGAAGCGCAGAGCCAGAACCCGCCGCCGTTCGTGCCGCCCGGATCGGCGCTGGATCAACATCTTCAGGCCAAGCAACACGAAGCGTCCGAGAATCCGCAGGCAAAAGTCGCCGCGTCCGGATCTTCCGAGAGTTCGGATGGCGCGACATCGACCGCGGAAACCACTCAACCGCCGAGCCCGCTGCCGACGAAGGGCACGCCGCGGCAAATGGACGATGCGCCGTCGCCGCAGGACGTCCCCACCTACGCGCCCTACGAAGTCAAAAACAGCTCCGGCACGCCGCTGACCGACCCTGGCAAGCTGGAACAGCACCATGACGGACAGACGTCGCGCACGCGCGGCAGCGAGTACGGGGTTCCGCAAGAACTCAGCGTGAACGATGTCGTGTTGGGGAATTCCGCCAATGCCGAGCAACAGAAAATTCCCGCGCCGATGTCGGGCGAAGTGATGGTCGCCGGCGAGTACGGCGGCGGTGCCGGCAACTCGGTGGTCATCAAGGGCGACGACGGCAAGTTGGCTTACATGTACCACATGTCCGAAGTGGACGTGAAAAAGGGAGACCGTGTCGAATACGGCCAAGTGGTGGGCAAGCAAGGCAACACCGGCGCCTCCGAAGGCGCCCACGTCCATATCGAAGCGCCCAAGGACGTGACGGACAAATGGGTCACCGATCTCAACGACGGCCGCTTCGATAAACAATCCAAGACGGACACCATCGCGGCCGGCGAAGCTCAGCCGCAAAAACTCCGATCGGACACCGGCTACGCTTCCAGGCAGTCCGAGGCATTGCCGAACGCTTTCTCGCCAAGTCGCGGCGCTTCCACCGACGATCGCGAAAATCCAGCCATGGCCAACCGAGTCCAGGAGCAGCCCGGCCCCGGTCCCAAGCCGGAACAAGCGCATCCTCTTTTCGCGCAGGCCATGCGCGGATTGGAAAAGCTGGGCCCGGAGGCCGGCGGCTATCGCAACGAAGACGAGAAAGAACGCATCGCCGGCGCATTGGCTTTGAGCGCGAGAAACAGCGTGCCGCCGATCAAGGAAATCCACGACGTTGTGGCCAGCCCGACGAACGGAAACTTGTTCGCGGTATGGACCAATCCCGGCAACCCGGTGGACATCGTGCATGCCAATGTCGATAAGGCGCAGGCCGCCCGGCAGCCGTTGCCGGACAGTCTCCACAGGCTCCAGGACGCCGACCGGCAGAATTCGCCGCAGGACGATGAGCAGATCCAGTCGCAGACGCGTGGAGCGTTGAGGATGGCCTGAACAAACCGGCGATCTGAACCGGTTTTTCAAACCGGTTCAGCGGCCGCGCACCGAAGTCTTCGATGAGGCCAGAAGCTACCGCTGCGACGGTAGCTTCTGGCTTTGTGCTGCCTTATCGATACGCAAGCAATAGCATTGTGGTTGGTCCTGGGCGATTGCGACGACGTGCGATAGCTCCGACTGTCTACGAAAGCCCGCGCGATTCAAGTTCTGCATTAGAACCTTCAGATTTTCCGGTTTGGCTAAAGATTCCGATAGCCGATGCGGAGAGCGAATGGTTCCATCCGCCAGGACATCAACCGCCGCGGAGCACTGCATGACAACGTCGAATCGCAAGGTCACCGTCTACGGTGCCTATGGACATACGGGACGTTTTGTCGTCGCCGAACTATGCGAACGCGGATGGACACCGATCCTGGCCGGGCGCGATGCAAACAAGCTGGACGAGATAGGCGACGCGTTTCCCCAGCTCGAACGACGGCTGGCATCGGTCATGGATCCATCGTCGCTCGACCGTGCCTTGGACGGCGCCCTGGGCGTCATCAACTGCGCAGGGCCATTTCTCGATACCGCGATACCGATGCTCGAAGCGGCGCTGCGTGCGCGTATCCATTATCTGGATGTATGCGCCGAGCAAGCGGTCGTGCTCGGCATCTTCGAACGCTTCGCTGAAACAGCAAGGAAGGCTGGGATCACCGTCATTCCCGCGATGGCGTTCTACGGTGGCCTGGCGGATTTGTTGGTAACAGCGGCGAAGCAGGATTGGCCGGATGCAGACTCGATCGAGATCGGCGTAGCCTTGGACAGCTGGCACCCTACGGCAGGCACGCGCGCACCGAGGCGCCCCGCCCACGGCCCGCGCCTGGTCATTGCGAACGGGAAACTGGAACCCGCTCGCCGATCCGCCGTCATCGCGCGAATGGACGTTCTGTGCACCGTTCGGAATACAGCAGATGGTGGCGCTGCCGTTCTCGGAGATCGTCACGATCTCGCGGCACCTGCGCAGCGATGAGGTGCAGTCCTATATGAACCTCACGCCGCTCAATGATCTGCGCGACCCCAGCACGCCGCCACCGGCATCGACCGATACGCGCGGACGTTCAGCGCAGGTCTTCGCCGTCGATGTCCGGGTGCGCCGAAACGGCCAGACACGTTACGCAAGTGCGCATGGACGCGACATCTACGCGATCAGCGCGCCGCTGGTAGCCGAAGCGCTCCAGCGCATAAGCGACGGGCGATGCAAGAAGAGCGGCATTGTCGCCCCGGGTGAGGCATTCGATGCGCAGGAATTTCTTGCGTCGATCTCCGATCTGGGCCTCGAAAGATCTTGATAGTCGCCGCAACCTGAGCCGAATACGGCGCGGCGCGAGGACGAAGACGCCGTAGATTGGCGGAGAGAGTGGGATTCGAACCCACGGAAGGTTTGACCCTTCGGCGGTTTTCAAGACCGCTGCCTTAAACCACTCGGCCATCTCTCCGTAGAACTACGCGTTGTCGTTCGCGGGCGCGCCATCGCGGCGGCGCCCTGCGCGCCCGGTCTTGCACCGGACGCGGGACATTCTCTCACGCCGGGGCGGAAATCTTCACCGGCTTGTCGTGCTTCTTGCCTTCGCGGTGGGCGACGCTGTCCGGGCACGGCTGGCCCTTGATGTCGCTGCACTGCAGACGCGCGGATTCGACCAGGGACGGCGCTTTCTCGGCCAGGAAGTCGATGAACACCCGCACCGCCGGCAACAGGCCGCGGCGCGAGGCGAACACGGCGTGGAAGATGCCCTGCGGCAGGCGCCAGTTCGGCAGCACCACTTCCAGCTCGCCGCGGCGCACGGCTTCGGCGCAGACGGTTTCCGGCAGCAGGGTGATGCCCACGCCCTGCTCGGCCAGCGCCATCAGCATCGGGAAGTCGAAACCCATCACGCGCGGCTTGAGTTCGACCTTGCGCACTTCGCCGTCGGGACCGTGCAATTCCCAGCGCTGGCGGGCGTCGTCTTCGCTGATGCTCAGGGTGACGTGATCGGCCAGTTCGTCCGGATTGGTCGGGCGGCCCATGCGGGTCAGGTATTTGGGGCTGGCGACCAGCAATTCCTGGATCTGGCCGAAGCTGCGCATGACCAGGCTGCCATCGTCGTCGAGCTTGGAGCGCACGCGCAGGGCGACGTCGATGCCTTCGTTGATGATGTCCACGCGCCGGTTGCTGACGTGCAGTTGCACGCGCACCTGCGGGTATTTGGCCAGGAATTCGGGCAGCAGCCTGGGAATCTGTTGCTGCGCCAGGCCGACCGGGACGCTGACCCGGATCACGCCGCGCGGCTCGGCGCTGAGCCGATCGACCACTTCGCGCGCGGCCTGCGCCTCGGCCAGCATCGATTGGGCGTGGCGATACACGCTGTTGCCGACTTCGGTCACGGCGAAGCGGCGGGTGGAACGCTGCAGCAGGCGCACGCCCAGATCGGTTTCCAACTGGCTGATGCGGCGGCTCAGGCGCGACTTGGGAATGCCCAGCGCGCGCTCGGCGGCGGCGAAACCGGCGTGGTCCACGACCATCGCGAAGTAGTAGAGGTCATTGAGATCGTGCATGCCGATAGTTCCAAAAGTAGAACAGTTGGTGATATTGAACCAGCTTTATCCTGTTACCGCAACGATCCAGACTTTGCTCCAACGCGGCACCGCCCGCCTTTCAGCCTACCGAGGCCCACCATGAAGCTGCTGCACATCGATTCCAGCGCCTTGGGCGCAAATTCCGTGACCCGTGAGCTGTCCGCAGCCGTAACGGCGCGCTGGCAGGACGAGGTGGCGGGGCTGAGCATCGACTACCGCGATCTGGACGCCGACCCGATTCCGCATCTTACCGGTCGTTCCCTGGCAAAGGTCAATCCCGCCGAAACCGAGGAATCCGAGCGCATTCTGCAACAATTCCTGGACGCCGACGTGATTGTATTGGGCGCGCCGATGTACAACTTCGGCATTCCTTCCACGCTCAAGGCCTGGATCGACCGGGTCGCGGTGTCCGGCAAGACCTTCCGCTACACCGCCGACGGCCCGGAGGGCCTGGCCCGGGGCAAGAAAGCCATCATCGTCAGCGGCCGCGGGGGTTTGCACAGCGGCCAGCCCAGCGATTTCCAGGAGACCTACCTGCGTCACGTCCTCGGTTTCATCGGCGTGACCGATGTCGAGTTCGTGCGCGCCGAGGGTGTGTCTTACTCGCCTCAGCATCGTGCCGACGCGCTCGCTGCGGCCCACGCTTCCATCCCGCTGCCGCAACGCAAGGCGGCATGACGCTTCATCCGTGTCTGTCCCGCAACACCCGTGATCACCGTGTAGCTCCCAAGTCCGGCGTTCCCTCCCCCACGCCGGCATTCGCCGGGTCCTGACGGGCCCGGCTTTTTTGTGTCCGCGGCATGGGCTCGCGGCCCTCACCCCGGCCCTCTCCCGCAAGCGGGAGAGGGAGTAGTACGACGCGACCGGAGCGGTCGAACAGCAAGCGCGAACGAAAACCTCCGAAGAGCTCCCTCTCCCGCTTGCGGGAGAGGGCTGGGGTGAGGGGCCGCGAACCTGTCCCGCTCAAGCCAGCGTTTCGACCCCGCCCATGTAACGCCGCAGCGCTTCGGGCACGGTGATCGAACCGTCGGCATTCTGGTAGTTCTCCATCACCGCGATCATCGCCCGGCCGATCGCCACGCCGGAGCCGTTGAGCGTATGCACCGGCTCGGGCTTGCCGGTGGCCGGGTTGCGCCAGCGCGCCTGCATGCGGCGGGCCTGGAAGGCTTCGCAGTTGGAGCACGAGGAAATCTCGCGGTAGCTGTTCTGGCTGGGCAGCCACACTTCCAGGTCGTAGGTCTTGGTCGCGGCGAAGCCCATGTCGCCGGTGCACAGCAGCATGCGCCGGTACGGCAGGCCAAGGGTTTCCAGCACCACTTCGGCGCAGCGGGTCATGCGCTCGTGCTCGGCGTAGCTGTCTTCCGGGCGCGCGATGGTCACCAGTTCGACCTTCTCGAACTGATGCTGGCGGATCATGCCGCGGGTATCGCGGCCGGCGCTGCCGGCTTCGGCGCGGAAACACATCGAATGCGCGGTCATGCGCAGCGGCAAAGCCGAGTCTTCGACGATCACATCGCGCACGATGTTGGTCAGCGGCACTTCCGATGTCGGGATCAGATAACGCTTGCTGGCCGATTCGCCCTCGCCGACCAGGGTCGCGAACAGATCGTCCTCGAACTTGGGCAACTGGCCGGTGCCGCGCATGGAATCGGGATTGACCAGCAGCGGGACGTTGGTTTCTTCGTACTCGTGCTGTTCGACGTGCAGGTCCAGCATGAACTGGGCCAGCGCGCGATGCAGGCGCGCCAGTTGGCCGCGCAGCACGGTGAAGCGCGCGCCCGACAGCTTGGCCGCGGTTTCGGCGTCGAGCCAGCCGTTGCGGGCACCGAGTTCGACATGGTCCTTGACCTGGAAATCGAATTCGCGCGGCGTGCCCCAGCGGTGTTGTTCGACGTTGGCGGTTTCGTCCGCACCCAGCGGCACCGAATCGTGCGGCAGGTTGGGGATGCCCAGGGCGATGGCCTCGATTTCGGTCTTGATCGCGTCAAGACGCGTCTCGCCGAGCTTCTGCTCGTCGCCCATGCTCGACACCTGCGCCATCAGGTCGGCGATGTCCTCGCCCTTGCTCTTGCGCTTGCCGATCTCGCCGGAGAGCTTGTTGCGCGAAGCCTGCAACTCCTGGGTGCGCACCTGCACCATCTTGCGCTCGCTTTCCAGCGACACCAGCGTCGCCGGGTCCAGGGCATAGCCGCGGGTGGCGTGCAGGCGGGCGGCGAGTTCGCCGGGCTGTTGGCGCAACAGGTTCGGATCGAGCATGACTTAGCCGGATGTGGCGGGGAGAACCGCAGATTATCGCGTCAAAGCGGCTTTTTCGCGAACCGCGCATGGTCCGCGGCGGTTGCGGCCGACAGCGCGCGGCATTTCGTTGCAGAATGCACGGCGTCTTGAAATCGCCGCGATCCCTCCGACCCGCCAGTCCTCCTGCCCTATGTCCACGCCCTCCCCCGCGCCGCGCCGTTCCTTCAACTTCGCTTCCTGGCTGCCCTCGGGCAAGGCCTGGTGGTGGGTGCTGGGGGCGTTCGCGATCGGGCTGGCGCTGTTCGCCTGGGTCTGGTCGGGCAACCGCAATCGCAACGACGGCTTCTATCGCGCCGGCGAGGAAGCGCCGCCGACCAGCGAGCAACCCTTCTATGCGCCGCTGCCGGCGCCCGCCGCGGCCGACGGCAACGCCCCGGCCGCGCCGCAACCGGCGCCGGAAGCAGCGCCGCAGGCCCCGGACGAGCAGCCGCGCCTGGTCGAGAACCCGAATCCTCCCGCTCCGCCGCAGTCCCTGCCGAACGCGCAGCCCGCGCCGGCGC
>NZ_JAGGRI010000057.1 GCF_018612875.1 Lysobacter sp. ISL-50
CCCCTCCGCGGCTGATGCTGTTTGTTGTCGCTGTCACCGCTGCTCCATTTCGCGATTCCCCGGTTTCATTTCGGGCGCGATCTGCGTCTGCAGCCGATTAAGTGCGCGCTGGAAGTAACTGCCGCAGTAACTACGGCCGAATGGGCCGGTTAGATAAAGTTTTTTGGCGCAAAGAAAAACGCCGCAACCAAAGGTTGCGGCGTTTTAGGGTAAAGCCCCTGGCGATGACCTACTCTTGCATGGCTTAGGCCACACTACCATCGGCGCGTGTGCGTTTCACTTCCGAGTTCGGGATGGGATCGGGTGGTTCCACACAGCTATTATCACCAGGGAGAGGGTGGAGGGTCGCAGGTCTCGATGGATTGAGTTGCGCGCACGCTCTCGTGGGATTGCTTCGGACGGAATGAAGCCCGTCGTCGGCGAATAAGTTGGAATGTAGCGAGTCAGTGTTTGGTTTGGAACGTCTACGGACGTGTCACATAGAGACCAAGGCAACTTGAGGTTATATGGTCAAGCCACACGGATCATTAGTACAGGTTAGCTCAATGCATTGCTGCACTTACACACCCTGCCTATCAACCACCTAGTCTTGATGGTTCCTTTAGGGGACTTAAAGTCCCGGGAGATCTCATCTTGAGGCGCGCTTCCCGCTTAGATGCTTTCAGCGGTTATCGCTTCCGAACATAGCTACCCGGCAGTGCCACTGGCGTGACAACCGGAACACCAGAGGTTCGTCCACTCCGGTCCTCTCGTACTAGGAGCAGCCCCTCTCAAATCTCCAACGCCCACGACAGATAGGGACCGAACTGTCTCACGACGTTCTGAACCCAGCTCGCGTACCACTTTAAATGGCGAACAGCCATACCCTTGGGACCGACTACAGCCCCAGGATGTGATGAGCCGACATCGAGGTGCCAAACACCGCCGTCGATATGAACTCTTGGGCGGTATCAGCCTGTTATCCCCGGAGTACCTTTTATCCGTTGAGCGATGGCCCTTCCATACAGAACCACCGGATCACTAAGACCTACTTTCGTACCTGCTTGATCCGTCGATCTTGCAGTCAAGCACGCTTATGCCTTTGCACACAGTGCGCGATGTCCGACCGCGCTGAGCGTACCTTCGTGCTCCTCCGTTACACTTTGGGAGGAGACCGCCCCAGTCAAACTACCCACCATACACGGTCCCCGACCCGGATTACGGGCCTAGGTTAGAACGTCAAGCACGACAGGGTGGTATTTCAAGGATGGCTCCACCACAGCTAGCGCCATGGTTTCATAGCCTCCCACCTATCCTACACAGACGAACTCAACGTTCAGTGTAAAGCTATAGTAAAGGTTCACGGGGTCTTTCCGTCTTGCCGCGGGAACGCTGCATCTTCACAGCGATTTCAATTTCACTGAGTCTCGGGTGGAGACAGCGCCGCTGTCGTTACGCCATTCGTGCAGGTCGGAACTTACCCGACAAGGAATTTCGCTACCTTAGGACCGTTATAGTTACGGCCGCCGTTTACTGGGGCTTCGATCAAGAGCTTCGCCTTGCGGCTGACCCCATCAATTAACCTTCCAGCACCGGGCAGGCGTCACACCCTATACGTCCACTTTCGTGTTTGCAGAGTGCTGTGTTTTTGATAAACAGTCGCAGCGGCCTGGTCACTGCGGCCCCCCTCAGCTATTAACCATGGAGGGCGCACCTTCTCCCGAAGTTACGGTGCTATTTTGCCTAGTTCCTTCACCCGAGTTCTCTCAAGCGCCTTAGAATTCTCATCCTGCCCACCTGTGTCGGTTTTCGGTACGGTCTGCGTAAGCTGAAGCTTAGGAGCTTTTCCTGGAAGCGTGATATCAGCAGCCTAGCCCTAATGGGCCGGTCCTTAGTCTCAACGTTGCGCCCCCGGATTTGCCTAAGGGCACCGCCTCAACTCTCTCACCAGGACAACCAACGCCTGGCCTGCTTAACCTTCTCCGTCCCTCCATCGCACTTACGCGAGGTGCAGGAATATTAACCTGCTTCCCATCGACTACGCATTTCTGCCTCGCCTTAGGGGCCGACTCACCCTGCGTCGATTAACGTTGCGCAAGGAAACCTTGGGCTTTCGGCGTGCGGGCTTTTCACCCGCATTATCGTTACTCATGTCAGCATTCGCACTTCCGATACCTCCAGCAGACTTCTCAATCCACCTTCATCGGCTTACGGAACGCTCCTCTACCGCGCATACAAAGTATGCACCCCAAGCTTCGGTTTATCGCTTAGCCCCGTTAAATCTTCCGCGCAGACCGACTCGACCAGTGAGCTATTACGCTTTCTTTAAAGGGTGGCTGCTTCTAAGCCAACCTCCTGGCTGTCTGTGCCTTTCCACATCGTTCACCACTTAGCGATAAATTTGGGACCTTAGCTGTGGGTCTGGGTTGTTTCCCTTTTCACGACGGACGTTAGCACCCGCCGTGTGTCTCCCGGATAGTACGTACTGGTATTCGGAGTTTGCCATGGTTTGGTAAGTCGCAATGACCCCCTAGCCATAACAGTGCTCTACCCCCAGTAGTATTCGTCCGAGGCGCTACCTAAATAGCTTTCGAGGAGAACCAGCTATCTCCGGGTTCGATTAGCTTTTCACTCCTAATCACACCTCATCCCCTACCTTTGCAACGGGAGTGGGTTCGGGCCTCCAGTTGATGTTACTCAACCTTCACCCTGGGCATGACTAGATCACCCGGTTTCGGGTCTACTGCCCGCGACTATGCGCCCTTATCAGACTCGGTTTCCCTTCGCCTCCCCTATACGGTTAAGCTTGCCACGAACAGTAAGTCGCTGACCCATTATACAAAAGGTACGCAGTCACTCTTGCGAGCTCCTACTGCTTGTACGCACACGGTTTCAGGATCTATTTCACTCCCTTCACCAGGGTTCTTTTCGCCTTTCCCTCACGGTACTGGTTCACTATCGGTCGGTCAGGAGTATTTAGCCTTGGAGGATGGTCCCCCCATGTTCAGACAGGGTTTCTCGTGCCCCGCCCTACTCGATTTCATCGCATCAGCCCCTTCGCATACAGGGCTGTCACCTTCTATGGCCGAGCTTTCCAGCTCGTTTTGCTGAAGCTGATGCAACTTAAGGGCTAGTCCCCGTTCGCTCGTCACTACTTAGGGAATCTCGGTTGATTTCTTTTCCTCCGGGTACTTAGATATTTCAGTTCTCCGGGTTCGCTTCCAGCAGCTATGTATTCACTGCAGGATACCTATTGCTAGGTGGGTTTCCCCATTCGGACATTACGGGATCAATGCTTATTGCCAGCTCCCCCGTACTTTTCGCAGGCTGTCACGTCCTTCATCGCCTCTGACCGCCAAGGCATCCACCGTGTGCGCTTATTCGCTTGACCATATAACCCCAAGTTGCCTCAGGATTACACGGGTCCAGGGGTACAAAGCCCGGACTCGAATATAACGACTCAATTAATAAAGTGTCTCTCGACACTCGCCTTAGCCTCTACGACACGTCATGGACATTCCGTCTCAAAACGCTCGCTACATTCCAGTTTTCAAAGAACACTTCAAAGGCTTCAGCGCCTTCGACGTTTCAAATCTTTATGTGTGCGCAATTCAGAAGTCTTGTCGTTCGCTGCTCTAGCCTTCGCCAGGGTGGTGGGTCTGGGAGGACTCGAACCACCGGCCTCACCCTTATCAGGGGTGCGCTCTAACCACCTGAGCTACAGACCCAATTCGTCCCTGCGGACTACTTACTGGCTAGGTGGTGGAGCTTGTCGGGATCGAACCGACGACCCCCTGCTTGCAAAGCAGGTGCTCTCCCAGCTGAGCTAAAGCCCCATCGAAACGGGACGACTCCGCAATCGCCCTGTGGCGATCGGGAACTCTGAATGCAGGTTACTTGTGCGGACGTCCGACGAGCAATTGGCTGTCTTTAGTCTCTAAAGGAGGTGATCCAGCCGCACCTTCCGATACGGCTACCTTGTTACGACTTCACCCCAGTCATCGGCCACACCGTGGCAAGCGCCCTCCCGAAGGTTAAGCTACCTGCTTCTGGTGCAACAAACTCCCATGGTGTGACGGGCGGTGTGTACAAGGCCCGGGAACGTATTCACCGCAGCAATGCTGATCTGCGATTACTAGCGATTCCGACTTCACGGAGTCGAGTTGCAGACTCCGATCCGGACTGAGATAGGGTTTCTGGGATTGGCTTGCCCTCGCGGGTTTGCAGCCCTCTGTCCCTACCATTGTAGTACGTGTGTAGCCCTGGCCGTAAGGGCCATGATGACTTGACGTCATCCCCACCTTCCTCCGGTTTGTCACCGGCGGTCTCCTTAGAGTTCCCACCATTACGTGCTGGCAACTAAGGACAAGGGTTGCGCTCGTTGCGGGACTTAACCCAACATCTCACGACACGAGCTGACGACAGCCATGCAGCACCTGTCTCACGGTTCCCGAAGGCACCAATCCATCTCTGGAAAGTTCCGTGGATGTCAAGGCCAGGTAAGGTTCTTCGCGTTGCATCGAATTAAACCACATACTCCACCGCTTGTGCGGGCCCCCGTCAATTCCTTTGAGTTTCAGTCTTGCGACCGTACTTCCCAGGCGGCGAACTTAACGCGTTAGCTTCGATACTGAGAGCCAAGTTGCTCCCAACATCCAGTTCGCATCGTTTAGGGCGTGGACTACCAGGGTATCTAATCCTGTTTGCTCCCCACGCTTTCGTGCCTCAGTGTCAGTGCTGGTCCAGGTAGTCGCCTTCGCCACAGATGTTCCTCCCGATATCTACGCATTTCACTGCTACACCGGGAATTCCACTACCCTCTACCGCACTCTAGTAAGCCAGTTTCCAATGCCATTCCCAGGTTGAGCCCAGGGCTTTCACATCAGACTTAACAAACCACCTACGCACGCTTTACGCCCAGTAATTCCGAGTAACGCTTGCACCCTTCGTATTACCGCGGCTGCTGGCACGAAGTTAGCCGGTGCTTATTCTTCCGGTACCGTCATGACATCGGGGTATTAACCCAATGCTTTTCTTTCCGGACAAAAGTGCTTTACAACCCGAAGGCCTTCTTCACACACGCGGCATGGCTGGATCAGGCTTGCGCCCATTGTCCAATATTCCCCACTGCTGCCTCCCGTAGGAGTCTGGACCGTGTCTCAGTTCCAGTGTGGCTGATCATCCTCTCAGACCAGCTACGGATCGTCGCCTTGGTGGGCCTTTACCCCGCCAACTAGCTAATCCGACGTCGGCTCATCTATCTGCGCGAAGCCCGAAGGTCCTCCGCTTTCACCCGTAGGTCGTATGCGGTATTAGCGTAAGTTTCCCTACGTTATCCCCCACAAATAGGCAGATTCCGACGTATTCCTCACCCGTCCGCCACTCGCCACCCAAGGAGCAAGCTCCTCTGTGCTGCCGTTCGACTTGCATGTGTTAGGCCTGCCGCCAGCGTTCACTCTGAGCCAGGATCAAACTCTTCACTTAAATGTTTCGATTCCAGCCTTGCGGCCTTCATCAATGCTTTGAGTGCAGACTTCGTTCCAGGCCAATTACTCAATTTGCATTTGCATGCTCTTCAAATCTTTGGACTGTGTTCGAACATCTGCAAGATGGACAACTATCCACCCGCCAGACGCCCGCACAAGTCACCTGCGCACACTGTCAAAGATCCTTGAAACCGGCCTCAGCGCCTGGTTTCGTACTCGCCACCGAAGTGGCCGAGCGAGCCGCACACTATACAGCAGTTTTCGTGAACGTCAACACCTGTCCGCGAAACTTCTTGCTGCTTCCCGACTCGTCTTCCGCTTCGTTTTCCGAAGCTTCCGT
>NZ_JAGGRI010000058.1 GCF_018612875.1 Lysobacter sp. ISL-50
GGCGGGAGCCGCGCCCGCGGGCGCGGTGCCCACTGGCGCGGCGCCGGCAGGAGCCGCGGCCGAGGTCCCCGGCGGCTGCCCTTGCGTCGCGGCGGCCGTGGTGCCGTTCGCGCGCGCGTTGACCGCGTCGTGGGTTTCCAGGATCACCGGATACATCACGTAGATCGACAACACGATCGCCAGACCGTTGATGACCACGTTGGGCGGCACCTGCTGCAGGCCCAGCGCGTTACGCAACAGGCTCAGCACCACGACGATCTTGGTGAAGGAGGTGACCATCACCGCGACGAACGGCGCCAGCGCCAGGCTGACGACCGTCAGCAGCACCAGCGCCGGCGAGAACGAACTGAAATCCATGACTCAGCTCCAGGAGAGCAGGCGTACACCCAGCGTGTCGCCGACCGCGACGATCTCGCCGCGACCGGCGTCGCGGCCGTTGGCGCGGATCACCACGTTCGCGCCTTCCAGCCGCGACGGCAGGGCGAACACGTAGCCGGGCTGGAAGCCGGACAGATCCTCGTAGCGGCATTCCAGCCGGCCCAGATCGAATTCCAGGCGGACCGGAACATCCGGGCCGGTGGCTTCGGCGGTGTCGGGGGCGGACTCGGTGTCGCTCATCGGGGAAGTCTCCTGATGCGTGGAAAGGGTCAAGGGCGGTCCGTCGATGCGCCAGCCGCCGGCGTCGGGCAGCAGCGGCCAAGCGTAGCCGGGCACTTGCGCGCGCACCGGCGGCGGGCGCTGGTAGTTGCCGATCACCAGCACGTCGCCGGGGCGCAGCTGGCGCCATTGCGCGTAGCGCAGTGGCGGGCCGTCCCAGCGCAGCGCGATCGGGATCGGCAGGTCGGACCAGTCGCGATAGCCGTCGCTGTCGTCGCCGTGCGGGCGTTCGAAAATTTCCGCGCGCTGCAGCAGGCGATCGACCCAGCCCGGCGGAATGCGCAGATTGCCGCGCACGCGCGGCTGGCCGCCGGCGTCGGCGATGGTGAAGGCCAGCCACAGCCCGTCCAGATCGGCCTGGGTCTGCGCCTGCAGGCTTTGCAGCGAGGTGTTGCCGTCGTCCACCACCGGAATCAGGGCGATGTCGATCGCCTGGCTCAGGCGCATCAGTTGCGATTCGTGGGCCAGGCTCCAGGCCAGCACGCGCGAGCGGCCCTGGTAGTCGCTCCAGTGCAGGCCGGTGTCGTGATCCAGCGACAGGCCGCTGTCGAGTTGCAGCTTGACCCGCGCGCCGTCGCCTTCCAGGGTGACCAGTTCGCCGTCGATCGGCGAGGCCTGGGCGAAGCTGAGCCAGCCGCCTTCGCGCAGCGGCCAGCGCTGCGCCGCGCCGAACAGGGCGCACATGGCCTGCGCCTGCCACAGCGGCAACGACGCCACGCGGCCGCGGATCGAAGTGCCTTCCAGGGGCGGCTGCGCGGCCGCGGCCGCCGGCGCGCTGTCTTCGCTGCTCATGCTGTGCGGCTCACCCATGGCCCAGGGCCACCTTCATCAGTTCGGGCAGCGAGCGTACTCCGAGTTTGTTCATCATGTTCGATCGATGCAGTTCCACGGTCTTGACGCTGATGCCGAGCACGTCGGCGATGATCTTGTTCGGTTTGCTCGCCACCACCAAGTCCATGACTTGACGTTCGCGCGGGCTGAGCCGGGCCAGGCGGTCGTCGCCGGCCTCGCTGCCGGCGTGGTTGCGCGCATTGGCGATCGCGGCCCGGATCGCGTCGATCAGGGCCTCGTCGCTGAAGGGTTTTTCCAGGAAGTTGGCCGCGCCCTTGCGCATGGCCTCCACCGCCAGCGGCACGTCGCCGTGCGCGGTCACGAACACCAGCGGCAGCACGATGCCGCGCCGGCGCAGTTCTTCCTGCAACTGCAGACCGCTCATCAACGGCATGCGGATGTCGGAGACGATGCACGGCGCCGCGCCGCCGTGGCGCTCGCCGGCGTAGGCCTGCAGGAACGCCGGTCCCGAGGCGTAGGCCTGCACTTCGAACCCGGCCGTTTCCAGCAGCCACGCGGTGGATTCGCGGAAGCCGTCGTTATCGTCCACCAGGTAGATGCGTGCTTCGGTCATGCGGCCTCACTCCCGGCATAGCGATGCGCGCATGCGCGCACGGGTCCCTGCGTGAACCTTTACGGTGAAAACGAAAAGCGTATGGAGCGGGGCGCGCGCGGACCTCGCCCGGTCGCGCGCCAGCCGCACGGTATAACCCGGTGGGCGGGGGCGGCGATGCTGACCTTTGTCATCTCGCGATGCCCAGGCCCGGCCGGACGGCGCCCGCACGCCGCTCAAGTGCGCGCCTCGAAGCGTGGCAGGGTGAAGCCGAACACGCTGCCGCCGCCTTCGCGCGGCTCGAAGAACAACCGGCCCTCGTGGTATTCGATGATCGAGCGGCAGATCGCCAGGCCGATGCCCAGGCCGTCGGTCTTGGTGGTGAAGAACGGCGAGAACAGTTGATCCTGCTCGGCCGGGCTCAGGCCGGCGCCGCGGTCGGACACGCGCACTTCGATCTGATCGTCCAGGTTCATGCGCGCGTCGATGCGCAGCTCGCGCCGCGCGGTCGGGATTTCGCGCATGGCCTCGATCGCGTTCTTGACCAGGTTCAGCAGCACCTGCTCGACCATCACCCGGTCGGCGAACACCGGCGCCAGGTTGGCCGGCAGGCCCAGGTCGATCCGCAACTGCAGGCGCTCGGCCTCCAGGCGCAGCAGTTCCAGCACGGTTTCGGCGATCTTGCTCAGCTCATGGGCGTCGCGCCGCGGTTCGCGCGCGCGCACGAACTCGCGCACCCGCGAGATCACCGCGGCGGCGTGTTCGGCCTGGGTGCGCGCGGCCTGCAGCGCGCGTTCGACCTGCACCGGGCCGCCGGCCTGCTCGACCAGACGCAGACTGCCGTTCAGATAATTCATGATCGCCGCGAGCGGCTGATTGAGTTCGTGCGCCAGCGTCGCGGCCATTTCGCCGACCGACATCAGGCGCGAGGTGAACAACAGTTTTTCCTGGCGGGTCTTGTGCGAATCCAGGGTCTCGATGCGCTCGCTGATGTCCACCGCGGTCAGCACATCGACCGCCGCGCCCTCGTGCTCGGCGCGGCCCCAATGCAATGCGTACCAGCGCCCGCTGTGCGGGGCGCGCACTTCGCGCGGACGCTCGCCGGCGCCGGCTTCGCCCTGCAGGCGCGCCAGCAGCGCGTCGCGTTCACTGTGTTCAGGCAGTTCGCCGAATTCTTCCGCGAAGCGCGCGTTGCCGCCGCGCAGGACGCCGTCGTCGTCGAACATCGCGCAGGCGAACGGCACCGCGCCGAGCAGGCCGGCGGATGGCGGTTGCGCGTCGCGCGCCGGCGCGCCTTGCGGGTGGGCGGTGGATTTCGCGGAGGCCATGCTTACATCAATGCCATGCGGGCCGGCCCGCCGACGTGAAGCCGCCGGCGACGCGGGGCGTGCCTGAAAGCGGCCGCGTACTGCTACGGTATGTCGCCTCCGCGCGGCCGCAGATGCTCCTGGCGCCCGTTCCGTTCCGACCCTGCGTATCGCACTGACTCGCCATGCCGACCCTGCCCTTGCTGCGTTTTCTCGTTCGTTGTTGCGCTTTAGCCGCCTGCGCGCCCCTGGCTGCGCTAGCCGCCGCGACATCCGCCGCGCCCGTCGCGGCTCCGGCCGCGTCGCCGCCGTCGTTGTTCTTCGAACTGGTCGCGATCCTGCTGCCGGTGGTGGTGGTCCTGGGTGGCCTGGTCGTGGTGCTGTTGTATCTGCGCAAGCGTCACGGCCTGACCGCGCGCGATGCGCCGCTGTCGATCCTGCAGATCCTGCCCGTGGGCCCGCGCGAACGCATCGTCGTGCTGCGCACGCGCAGCGGACGGGCGTTGGCGGTCGGCGTCGGCGGGCAGTCGCTGAATCTCATCGCCGAACTCGATCCGGCGGACATCGCGCCGGCCGAGGCGGCGCCGCGGGCGCCCGCGCCCGGCGCGGCCGATACGACGGTTTCAACAGCAACTTCTTCCACGTCGGTCGCAGCCTCCCCCACGGAGCGCGAATCGTGAGCGTTTCACGCTTACGTTAGTCGAATGCGATGACGCAATTGCGCACAAGTTCACAAAAACAATGATGAATGCGCGCGAATGTTATGCCGTGGAACGCAGACAATAGTGATTGTGCAGATATGGCATGAGAACGTTGTTGTTCATACAACGGGTGACAATTAGCACTTAGTATCGGCCGTCCGAACCGGCATCGTGTTTGAGGGCAGCGCCATGCGTGGGTGCTCAGGGGTACGTGGCAGAGCAGTGACTGCTTTCAGCGTTCGAGACAGCGCAATCCATCACAAGATCGCAGCCTGCGGCGGATACCCGCGGGACGGCGCGATCGTCTGTGCGCGTATGCTCGCCGCCGCGAAGTCCCCCGACGGGACGTCAATTTCCAGGGTCCGGGGCTGACCGAATGCGTGCATTGCTGAGTTCCTTGATGGCCGCTTCGCCCGGCACGACCCCGCGTCGGCGCGCCGGCTACAGCGACCTGGTCCTGGCCGGCGCCGCGGTCACCATCATCGGCGTGATGATCCTGCCGCTGCCGCTGGCGATCATCGACACCCTGGTCGCGGTCAACATCGCCATCGGCTTCGGCCTGCTGCTGATCTCGCTGTATATCCCCACGCCCGTGGCGTTCTCCAGTTTCCCCAGCGTGCTGCTGCTGACCACCTTGTTCCGGCTGGCGCTGTCGATCGCCATCACCCGCTCGATTCTGCTCGAAGCCAACGGCGGTCACATCGTTGAAACATTCGGCAGCATGGTCGCCGGCGGCAACCTCGTGGTCGGCTTCGTGGTGTTCCTGATCATCACCGTGGTGCAGTTCATCGTCATCGCCAAGGGCGCCGAGCGCGTGGCCGAAGTCGCCGCGCGCTTCACCCTGGACGCGATGCCCGGCAAGCAGCTGTCGATCGACTCGGACTTGCGCGCGGGCATGCTCGACAAGGACGAAGCCAAGCGCAAGCGCCGCCTGCTGGAAGTCGAGAGCCAGCTGCACGGCAGCCTCGACGGCGCGATGAAGTTCGTGAAGGGCGACGCCATCGCCGGCATCGTCATCATCATCATCAACCTGCTCGGCGGCCTGGCCATCGGCGTGCTGCAGAGGGGCATGCCGCTGGCGGACGCGACCCACACCTACAGCATCCTGACCATCGGCGACGGCTTGGTTTCGCAGATCCCGGCGATCCTGGCGACCATCGCCGCGGGCCTGGTGGTGACCCGCACCGCCGGCGACGAAGACGATCGCCACCTGGGCGAATCGATCACCCGCCAGGTCACCGGCCAGCCGCGCGTGCTGCTGATCACCGGCGTGCTGGCGTTCCTGCTGATCTTCGTGCCCGGCTTCCCGAAGCTGGTGTTCCTGTTGCTGTCGATGGTGCTGCTGGGCTTCGCCGCCTGGCGCTACCGCCACGGCTCGGTGATGCTGCGCCGCGCCTTCCGGGTGCCCGAGGGCGAGCGCGGCGTCGATGAAAAAGTCGTCAACGAAGACGAGATCGCGCCGCCCGCGGCGCTGCAGCTGGAACTGTCGCCGTCGCTGGCGGCGGTGTTCGGCGAGCAGCTCACGCGCGAACGCATGATCGAGATCGCGCGCCGTCTGCGCGAGGAATACGGCGTGCCGCTGCCGGTGCCGGTGCTCAAGCTGGCCGCCGACCTGGACAGCGGCGACGGCCTGGGCGGTTATCGCCTGACCGCGTTCGGCGCGCGCATCGCGTTCGGCCGGCTGTCGCCGAACGCGCAGTTCCGCCCGGCGCGCCTGGGCGACGCCAACGCGCCCAAGCTGCCCGGATTCTTTCCGCCGCTGGCCGGCGAGTGGACCGGTCAGGCCGGTAGCGGCATCCGCGATGCGCTGGACACGGTGGTCGAGCATTGCCGCGCCGCGCTGGAGCGGCGCATGGGCAGCTTCATCGGCATCCAGGAAACCTCCAACCTGTTCGGGCGCATGCAGCGCGACTATCCGGACCTGATCAAGGAAATGCTGCGCGTGGTCGCGCCGCAGCGCGTGGCCGACGTGCTGCGCCGGCTGGTCGAGGAAGGCGTGCCGATCCGCAATCTGCGCGACGCCTTCGAAGCCATCACCGACGTCGGCGGCCGCGAGAAAGACGTGGTGCTGCTGACCGAATACGTGCGCGTCGCGCTCAAGCGCGAAATCGCCGATCGCTACGCCGACGGCGAACGCACCATGCAGGTGTTGCTGATTCATCCTGAACTGGAAGACCGCCTGCGCCAGTCGGTGCGGGTGGCGGGCGGCGCGACCCAACTGGCGATCTCGCCGGAACTGGCCGGCCGCCTCGGCGCGGAAGTGCGTTCGCATCTGTCGCGCCAAGCTGAAGGCGTTAAGCCAGTGCTGCTGTGTTCACTGGATGTTCGCCGTCATTTGCGCAAGCTGCTGGAGATCGACTTCTTCGAACTGCCGGTGTTGTCCTACCAGGAACTCGCACCCGATCTGCGCATCGTGCAGGCAGGCCAGGTCAACGCCTGAGGAGCCCAGACGAATGAACCGACCCCTTCGCAAATTTCGCCCCATTCATCGGCCGATTGGCCCGCGCGTATCGCGCGTCCCGACCGTACACGCCGTCCTTCGCGACGGCGCCTGACAGGAGTTCGCCATGTCCTCCATCGACGAAAACCCGAACAATCCCGGCGAGGTAACCGCCTCCGCCGACGCCAAGCCCGAATCGCGCAACGAGATCCGGGTGTCGCCGGCGATCAGCGTGCTGCGCATCGTTTCGGGCCTGCACACCGGCGGCAACCGGCCGCTGTCGGCGCAGGAAACCGTGCTGATCGGCAGCAGCGGCGATTGCGACATCGTCCTGTCCGATCCCGGCGTCGCGCCGCGCCACGCATTTCTCACCCGCATGGGCGGCACCGTGTCGCTGCGCGCGCTCGACGCGCCCCTGCTGATCGACGGGCAGAATCTCAATCCCGGCGATCCGGCCGAGCTCACCGCGATGCAGCGCGTGGACCTGGGCAGCGCCTCGTTCGCGGTCGGTTCGGCCGACGATCCGGGCTGGGCGACGATGCTGCCGAACCTGGGCGAAGTGGCCAAGGCGCCGAAGACGGCGATGCGCCATCTGCCTTTGATCGCCGGTCTGGCGGCGTTGTCGCTGGTGTCGGTGGCGATCGCCGCGGCGGTGATGCCCGGTTTCGAAAAAGAACCCACGCCGACCGAAGTGGTCCAGCCGCTGATCAAGGAATTCTCGATCGCCGGCGGCCGCCTGGTCGAGAACGAAGACGGCAGCCTGGTGCTGTCGGGCACGGTCAAGGACGCCTCGGTTCGCGAGATGATCCGCAAGCGCCTGGCGACCGATCAGGTCGACGCGCGCCTGGACCTGCGCACCGGCGACGACATCGCCGCCGACGTGCGCGAAGTGCTGCGCAGCCAGGGCCTGAGCACCCAGACCAAGTACCTGGGCAACGGCGACGTCGAAGTCATCGGCCGTTTCGCGGACGAAAACGTGTTCAAGCGCGCGGTCGCCTCGCGCGCGATGCAGGACGTCAACGGCGTGCGCCGGGTGATTCCGCGCAACCTGTCGGAAGAGACTCACGTCGCCGGCCCGACCGTGGCCGCGCCGGAAGCGCCGAGCAAGCCGGTGGTGACCGAGCCGACCCGGATCGTGCAGATCGTGCGCGGCCCCAATCCGCATGTGATCGACATCGACGGCGTCGAATACGCGGTCGGCGACGTCATGCCCGACGGCCGCAGCCTGATCGCGATCGGCGACAAGGCCTGGGCGCTGAACAAGCTCACCGGCCTGACCGAGCAGCTCAAGGCCCAGCCGCTGACCGCGGCCGAGCTGGCGATCGCCAACGGCACCGCGCCGGCGGCCGATCCGGCCGCGACCGGTGCGACCGCGACGACCACCGCCACTCCGGCCGCCGCCGCGGCCACCCCGGCGACGCCGGCGGGCAAATCCGCGACGCCGGCGGTACCGGCCGGCGCGAGCAGCCCGGGCGCGGCGCCGACGGCTTCGGCGCCGGCTGCCAAGCCCGCGGCCAAGCCGGCCGCTTCACCCACCGTCGCCGAGGCGTCCGCGCGTCCCGGCAACCGACAGTGAACAGGGCACCCCCGGGTTAGCACTAGCTGGTTTCACAACTGCATCACCGATTAAATCCAACATCGGCACCATGCATCTGTAATTCGCCATACGTAAGCGTATGTATCCCGTAGTCAGTTTTGTGCCATCCGTTGTTCCACGCCATTCAGCGGCCTCGCCGCAACGAGCAGGAGAGACGTCATGAGTACCCCAGTCAATGCAGGCGGCACCGCCGGCCTGGTTACCAGCTTCATCGCTGATGTGAACAAGAACGACGCCATCGGCAACGGCAAGAGCTCGCGTGCCGGCGGCAGCAGCGCGGGCGGCGGCATTTCCGGCGCGGGCGGTGGCGGCGGCGGTGGCGGCAACAGCTGGTACGAAGCGATGGCCAAGGCATGGGGTTCGACCATGGACGCCCAGGCTTCGCGCATCACCGAGCTGTCGGGTTCCATCGGCGGCGGCAACGATCAGCCTTCGAGCATGATCGCGCTGACCTCCGAGAGCCTGCGCATGCAGTTCATCTCCAACAGCGCTTCGACCTCGATCAACAGCGTCGCCCAGGGCATCGAGAAGCTGGCGTCGAAGGCCTGACCGGTCTGGCGCGGCCCGACGTCCGCCGCCTTGCGCCGTTGCGGCATCCGGATCGATCGATCCGGGTGCCCACGGGCCGGCGGCCCGCGTCGCGACGCGGCCGATCGCGCGGGAGTTCGCCAGCAGCGCATTCGATGTTTTTTGTTTTCGTTCGGACCTAACGTTTCAAGGAGACCAGGGCCATGATCGAAGCCATCCAAGTCGCGGCCGAAGCCGCGCAGCCGGCCGCCGCATCGCCGGCGCAGTCGCCGCAGGCGTCCGCTTACGACATCCGCGATTTCGCGGCCGCGTTCGATCGCGGCGCCGCGCCCGCCGGTGGCGCGCAGAACGCGGGCGGTGCCGGCCAGGTCGCGCAGACCGCTCCGGCCGAGCAATCGCAGGGCACCCGCGCGGTGCTGGCGGCGCTCGACAACCTCGACGGCGGCGCCGACAAGATCGGTGCGGCCAGCCAGAACATTTCCGCCAACGCCGCCGAACTGACGCCGGGCGAGATGATCCAGATGACCATGCGCTGCCATCAGTTCATGTTCACCTCGACGCTCACCTCCAACGTCGCCAATCGCACCTCGGACGGCATCCAGCAGTTGTTCCGGCAGCAGTCGTAACCGGCAAGGCACATCACACCACGGGGGATGCATGGGTAGGGCGTCAGGCTTCAAAGCGGTAAGAGTCATGGCGGCCCTGCTGGCCTGCCTGCTGATCGTCGGCTGCACGCGCACACCGCTGTACAGCCAACTCGACGAGCAGCAGGCCAACGAACTGATGGCGGCGCTGCTGGACGCGGGCATTCCAGCGGAAAAAGACCCCTCGCCGAGCAAGACCGGCTGGGAAGTCATGGTCAACCGCGGCGACATCCCGTATGCGATGCAGGTGCTGACCTCGCGCGGCTTGCCGCGCGCGCAGTACCGCTCGCTCGGCGATGTGTTCAAGAAGGAAGGCTTCGCCTCTTCCGCGCTGGAAGAAAAGGCGCGCTATCTGTACGGCCTGTCGCAGGAACTGTCGCGCACGCTCACCCGCATCGACGGCGTGGTCGAGGCGCGCGTGCACATCGCCCTGCCCGACCGCGATCCGCTCGGCGGCAACGTGCAGGATTCCTCCGCTTCGGTGCTGATCTTCGAACGCCCGGGCCAGAGCCTGCGCGATCGCGAGACCGACATCAAAGTCTTCGTCAAGGACAGCGTCGAGGGCCTGGACGACGTCAACAAGGTCACGGTGAAGTTCTTCACCGTCACCGCGCCGCCGAAGGTGCATCAGGCCGGCGGACCGCTCAATGCGGTGATCGGCTCGATCGACCTGAGCGCGGTGATCATCGGCGCCGGGGTGCTGGTGCTGCTGGCGATTGTTGCGTTCTTCTTCGGCCGCCTGCGCACGCGCTTCGCACCGGCGCCGCATCCGCAGCCGTCCAACGCGCGTAGCGGGGTCTGGAACGGATGAGCACGGCGGCGGCGCTGCGGACGATCCTCTCCGAGGTCGATCCGAGCTGGCACGGGACCGGTAACGACCGGATCGCTCCCGAGCTGCTCGCCGCTGCCCGTGAAAGTGCCATCGGCCGGCGCATGCTCGCGCGCTGGCTCGCCGCCAACGACGCGCCGGCCTTGCTGGCGCCGCAACCGGGCGCCGGATTCGGCGCCGCCGCGCTGCGCTGGCCGCGCGCGCGCATGGCGCGTCTGGTGCGCGACCTGGGCGCGCTGGCCTATGCGCCGGCGATCCGCGCCGAAGTGCGCCGCGAGCCGGTGCGCCGGCTGAAGGTGGCGCTGGACAATTCCTATCTGCTCGCGCTCGACAGTCTGGTCTGGGACGGCAAGGTCCAGGCCAACCTGGGCGCGCAGCTGGCGGCCGAGATCGACCAGGCGCTGCGCGCCGGCGACGATCAGCCGCTGTTCGATCTGCTCGACCGCCGCGGCCGCGCCGAACTGCGGCTGTGGGCCGAACGCCGCGATCCCGGGCTGGCCGACTGGTCGCGCCTGCTGCTGCCGCGCGAGCCGCACGACAACGCGCCTACGTTGTTCGCGCACTTGCCGCCGGAAGTGGTCGAGCGGCTGCACACCCATCACGGCGCGCGACCGCTGACGGCCTGACCGCCGCCTCGCCCGCCCTTCCACGGCACGCCATAAAAAACGGAATCCCCATGCCCGCCGACCCGCTCCGTTCCGACTATCCGTCCGCCGCCGCCCTCGCGGCCGTGGGTGCGTCGGTGAGCGGCGCCGCCGAGCCCGGCGCGCGCCGCGACCTGGGCCGCGCCGGCGGCACGGTCGCGGTGTTCGAGCGCAAGCAGTTCGACCGCGCGCTCGCCGGCACCGTGGTGCCGGCCAAGCAGTGGAACGCGGTCGCCGAACTCGACCAGATGCTGGCCCGGGTCAACGAGCTGTACGCGCTGGCCGGCGATGAAATCAAGCAAGCGCGCGAAGCCGGCTACGCGGCCGGATTCGCCGAAGGCCTGGCGCGCGCGCAGCAGCAGATGGCGCAGCAACTGGCCGACCTCAACGAACGCCGCGCGCGCGTGCTCGCCGATGCCGGCAGCCGCGTGACCGAACTGGCCTGCGCGATCGTCGCGCGGATCTCGCCGGAATTCGATGCGCGCAGCGTGGTGCCGCCGCTGGTGATGCAGGCGGTGGAATCGGCGCAGGCGGAACAATTCCTGCTGATCCGCGTGCACCCCAGCGTGCGCGAGGACGTCGCCAAGGGCCTGGGCCTGGTGCGCCAGGCGCATCCGGTGGTCGGCGTGATCGAACTGGTGGACGACGAAAGCCTGGACCGGCTCAGCTGCGTGGTGGTGTCGGAAGTCGGCGAAGTGCGCGCCGGCGTCGCCCAGCAGATCGAAGCGATCCGCATCGCCCTGTCGGGCGCCGAATACGGCGCGGAGCACGGCGAATGAACGCCCGCGCGCTCGCGCTGAAGTGCGAGTGCCGCGCGCGCGGAGGCGGGCGATGAGCAGCCTGCAGCGCACCGTCCTGCAACCGGTGCCCGCGCCGGCGCAGCAAGATCCGCTGCTGACCGCGCTGGCGCGCGTGCCCCGCGTGGTGCGCGTGGGCAAGGTCGCGGAAGCCTACGGCACGATGATCCGCGCCACCGGCCTGAAGGCGATGATCGGCGAGTTGTGCGAGCTGCGTAACCCGCGCGACCGCGGTTTCCGCCTGATGGCCGAAGTGGTCGGCGTCTCGCGCCAGCACACCCTGCTGACGCCGCTGGGCGCGCTCGACGGCCTGTCGCACGACACCGAAGTCATCGCCACCGGCCGTCAGGCCTCGGTGCGCGCCGGCGACGGCCTGCTCGGCCGCATTCTCGACGCCAACGGCGATGCCATCGACGGCCGCGGTTCGTTCGGCCCGACCGTGCAGATTCCGATCTACGCCGCCTCGCCCAATCCGCTGGCGCGCACGCTCATCGACCGGCCGTTCGCGACCGGCGTGCGCGCGATCGACACGGTGATGACCGCCGGCGTCGGCCAGCGCCTGGGCATCTTCGCCGTCGCCGGCGGCGGCAAGAGCACCTTGCTCGGCATGCTCGCGCGCGGCGGCGACGCCGACGTCAACGTGATCGCCCTGGTCGGCGAGCGCGGCCGCGAAGTCAACGAATTCATCCACGACAATCTGGGCGAAGAAGGCCTGAAGAAATCGATCATCGTGGTCGCCACCTCCGACCGGCCCGCGCTCGAGCGCAGCCGCGCGGCGTGGGTGGCCACGGCGATTTCCGAGTATTTCCGCGATCGCGGCAAGCGGGTGATGCTGCTGGTGGACTCGGTGACGCGATTCGCCCGCGCCTTGCGCGACGTCGGTCTGGCGATCGGCGAACCGCCGGCGCGGCGCGGTTTTCCGCCGTCGGTGTTCAGCGCCATGCCGCGCTTGTTCGAGCGCGCCGGCAACAACGACAAGGGCAGCATCACCGCGTTCTACACGGTGCTGATGGAAGGCGAGGACGGCGACGATCCGGTGGCCGAGGAAGTGCGCTCGATTCTCGACGGCCACATCGTGCTGTCGCGCAAGCTCGCCGCCGCCTATCACTACCCGGCCATCGACGTGCTGACCAGCCTGAGCCGGACCATGCCGCGGGTGGCCGACGAAGGCCATCAGCGCGCCGCCGGCCAGCTGCGCAAATATCTGGCCAAGCATCAGGACATCGAGCTGCTGCTGCAGCTGGGCGAATACAAGCGCGGCAGCGACGCCGAGGCCGATATCGCCATCGAGAAGATCGAGCCGATCCGCAAATTGCTCAAGCAGTCGGCCCACGATCTGGCCGACTACAAGCAATCCATCGACGCTCTGCGCAGGTTGTTCGGATGAAACGCTATCCGCTGCATACCTTGCTGCAGCTGCGCGCGCACCGGGTCGAGACCGCGCGCATGGTGGTGCTGGAGCGTCAGCGCCAGGTGCAGGAGCGGCGCGATGCCTGCACCGCGATCGAGGGCGAGATCGCTTCGCTGCAACAAGAACGCGCCGACCAGCGCCTGCGCCTGCTCGACCCGCCGCCGCCGGGCGTGTCCTGGCCGATGGCGATGTCGCAGCGCGAATCGCATATCGACCATCTGGCCGAACTGGCCGTGGCCGCGCGCCAGCGCCTGGCCGACGCGCAGGGCAAGCTGCGCGAAGCCGAAGCGGCGCTGGACGAATCGCGCAAAGCTTTCTTCCGCGCCAAGGCGCGGTTGGACGCGCTGGAAAAACGTAAGGACGTGTGGCGCAAGGAACAAAACGCGATCACCCAGCGGCGCGAGGAAGCCCTGTCCGCCGATCTGCTGCTGGCCGCGCGCCAGAATTCCAGCAACGGCACTTTCTGACCGAGGTCGCCATGAGCACGATACGCAACAGCTCCTCGAACCATGAATCGGCCAAGCGCACCGAAGCGGCGCAAGAGGCGAGCAAGACCCAGCGCCAGGACGGGCCGCGCCAGCCGCCGGCGGCCGAGACGGTGGATCAGTTCCGCTCGCTGATGCAGCAGCGTCAGGCGCTCGGCCAGAAGCCCGGCCTGGACGGGCAGGTCGCCGGTGAAGGCGAGGGCGAGCAATCGCTGCTCAAGGATCTGGTCGGCGACAAGGGCCAGGCCCGGCGCGGCGACGAGCGCGAAGCGAGCGCGGACGAAACCCGCAACCAGGCGGCGACCGATCAGGCGCGCCAGCAGGTGGCCGAGCGCAAGAACCGCGACGAGACCCGCCATACCGTCGGCTTCGACCGTCCCGAGAACAACCAGCAGCCGACCTCGGAAGCCTCCGCGATGTGGCAGGCGCAGTTGGCCATGCGCGCCGACAACGCCGCCCCGGCCGCGCCGATGCAGCCCAACTCCAACGCGGCCGCGTTCGCCGACCTGATCGAGCGCCACGTGCGCCAGCTCGCGGTCAGCGACGGCGGCGCCGGCGGCGAGAAAGGCCAAGTGCTGCTGCGGCTGTCGGACCAGACCCTGCCCGGCACCGATCTGCTGCTGACCAAGACCGCCGAAGGCTGGCAGCTGCGCGCCGATTCGCGTTCGCGCGCAAGCTACGACGCGATCCGCGAAGCCGGCCCGGAACTGATGCGCCGCTTCGCCTCGCGCAACCTGGGCCAGCTCAGCATCGATCCGCATTTCCACGACTGACGGTCCCGCCTTCGCCGCCCGCCCCGGTTCCGCCCGGGCTGACGGCCTCACGGTCCGCGCGCCGCGCGCGGACGCCCCGTTCACCCAACCCGATGGATCGCCACCACCATGACCACCCCGAACGCCGACGACCAGCGCCGCCAGTTGCGGGCTTCCTTCGAAAACCTGTTGCAGGAACAGGCCGAGCTCAGCGCTGACGATCGCAGCTTCCTGCTGCATCACTTCAACGAAGCGCTGGAACAACAGAATCTGGATGCGCCGATCGAGCTCGATCCGGAAGTCCTGCGCAACGACTGGGCCGCCGCCGTGGACGTGCTAATGCCGGGCGTGGACGCCAGCGAGCGCGAGTTCCAGATCCGCCGCTTCGACGACACCCTGGAGCCGCTGCGCCGCGACGCGGTCAAGGACGCGGTCGAGTACTCGCGCCGCCGCCGCGACGAGGGCGAGGAAGCCGCCGCGCTGTGGCTGAATCAGCGCAATTCGCAGCGCAAGGCCAGCCAGGTCGCGACGCCGGTCGCAAATTCGGATTCGCGCGCCTCCTCGCGCAAGCCGGCGCCGCGCAATCCCTGGGGAAACGGCGGCTGAAACGCGTCCTGACGCGCCGCGGCACCTAGGGTACGCCATAGCTTGTAGGCCCCCCGGGCGCCCCGGAATATGGACACCAGAAAGCAGGGGCTGATTCGCACCACACGGCGGAACTGCTCTATCTCAAACAACGCACTGCATTGGAGAAGATCATGAGCAATGACGTTAGCGCGATGTTCGTCAACTCCCTGGCCAACCAGGAAGTCGAGAACAAGACCCACGAAGCCAAGTCCAGCGGCGCGAAGGGCTGGCTGGCGGCGATCGCCGAACTGACCGGCAAGCTGGCCGACAAGAAGGCCGCCGAGATGACCAAGTCGATCGAGAACCTGCCGGCCGACGCCAAGCCCTCGGACATGCTCAAGACCCAGGCCCTGGTGTCTGAGTTCCAGCTGATGATGAACACCTTCACCAACGTGGTGAAGACGCTGGGCGACACCAACGCGAACACCGCTCGCAAGGGCTGATGACGCGGCCGCGTTACCCGCGGCTCAAGAAAGGAGCGAAGCCTGGCTTCGCTCCTTTCGCGTTTGTGCGGTCCTGGCGATCGTCGGCGCGTGGTGTCTTCGCGCTGGCTTGCGCGTTGTCGATGTCGGCCGGCGCGGTCTTCGCGCAGGACTATCAGCCGCAGATGGACGCGTTCAATTCGTCCATGCAGTCGATGCAGAACGTGGCCGGCACCGCCGCGGTCAACGCGGCGATCAACCGTTCGCTGAGCAAGCGTAGCGGCGCCTCGGTGGCGAGTGCCGGCAGTGTCAAGCCCGCTGGCGCCAAGGCCGCGGCCGAGCTGGCGTTCCGCCGCGATCCGGCCACCACCGAGCGCGTGCGCGCGGCGCTGATCGCGGCGATGCGCCAGCAGAGCAAGACCGTCGCCGACGACTTCGCCCGCCGCTCGGCCGGCGCCGATTACCGCCAGCGTTTCGCCCGCACCCTGCCGGGTCAGGGCCTGTCGAACGACAACCTTGCCGACATCGCCGCGTATCACGTCGCGGTCAACTGGGCGCTGGTGCATCAGGCGCCGATGCCCGCCGGCAAGGCGCTGCTGGCCTTGCGCAATCAGATGCGCGGCTCCTTCGCCGACAACGGCGTGCTGGCCAAGCTGGCGCCGGATCAGCGGCAGTGGGTCGCGGACGATTTCCTGTTCCGGTCGTTGAACCTGGCCGAGAAGGTGGACGGGTTCGCGCGCAAGCCCGAGCCGCGGACGCAGACGCTGTTCGCGCAAGCGGCGCGCGAAGATGTTCGTCGTACGCTTGGGATCGATCTGCAGGGGTATCGGTTTACTGTTGAGGGGTTGGTGCGGTAGGGCTTTGGGCGGGTGGGGTTTCTTCGCTATCTGAGCGAAAGGCATCGGGGCTGAAGCCCCTCCCACAAGAGCCTTCTCCCACAAGAGCCTTCTCCCACAAGAGCCTTCTCCCACAAGAGCCTCCTCTCACAAGAGCCCTGCTCACAGGAGCCTGCTTAAGGGGCTGCTGCTAGCGCCGGTTGAGGCGCCGTCCTAGCCACCACGCGCCGGCCGCCACGGCGACGCCCAGGAACAGGGCGAGGCCGCTGCCGCCGGTGCTGATGCGTTCGCTGACCAGGCTGCCGCTGGGCAGCAGCAGGATCACCGCGACCGCCAGGCAGGCGTAGGCGACCACGGTCAGCACCCAGAACAGCCATTGCAGCGCGCGCACCACTTCCCGGTCGGGCTCGCGGTCGTGGGTCGGGCGGTGGATGCCGCCGCGGCCGAAGCTCCACAGCCAATGGGTCAAGGTGGCGTTATCGACTCCGCCGCCGCGCCGGCTGGCGCGGCGCGTCGGGCCTTCGCCGGTGTAGGTCATCTGGTTGGGCGCGTTGTCGCCGCGCTGCTGGACCGCGCGGTCGTTGGCGTTGAGCGGCAACGAGCGCGGATCGTTGTTGATGGTGTTGGTGCTGACCGACTGCAGCGTCGCGGACGTCTCCGACGGCGGCGGCGGCGCGTTAGCGGCGGTGTTGGCCGGCGCGTTGGCGTGCTGCAGGGTGTTCATGCGCGCGAACATGCTCTGCTGCGCGGCCAGCGCGTCCTGCGACAGCGAGCCGGCCATCGGCGCGGCCGGGATCGCGTTGGGCGTGTTGCTGGCGACCAGGGTCAGCGTCGGCGCCACGTTGGTGGTGGTGTTGGCGGCGCTCGCCGCCGAGCCGGCCGCGGCGCCGGAGGCCGCGCCGTTGGACGCCATCGGCGCGCCGATCGTCGCGGTCTGCGCGCTGGCGCTCTGGGCGCTGGCGCCGGTCGCCGGGACCGCGCCGTAGTTCACCACCGGGCGGTCGAGCTGGGCGTACTGCGCGGCGTTGTTGAGCGCGCGCTCGGACAGCGTCGGCGCCGGGTATTGGGTCGGGCCGTTGTTGAACGGATTGACGTTGTGGTTGTTGCCTTGCGCCGACTGGCCCTGCAGCAGGCGGCTGGACGGGTTGTCCGGATTGAGCAGCGGGTTGTTGCTCAGGTTGCTGCCGGGCTGGGTGTCGGTGCCGGGCAGGCCGTTGTTCGGCAGGGAGTTGTTGGGCAGGCCGTCGTGAGGCTTGGACAGATCCAGCGGCAGGTTGCCGTCCGGACCCGGCAGTCCGCCTTCGGGCCCGGGAACCCCCAGGTCGGGGCCGCCGGGAAGGTTCAGGCCGGGCGGTTGCGGGCCGCCCGGCAGGTTCCCGGGCTTGCCGCCGCCCAGGCCCAGCAGGTTGCCGAGAGGATTGCCCGAGCCTGGATTGAAGTGGATACCGGACATGGCCGTACTCGTGCGCAGGAACATCCGCCAAGAGCGTGGCGTGCCACTCGACGGTAATGCCGGCGACGCGCGCCGGCATCCTCGGGCCGACCCTAGGTCTGCGGCATGCATTCGATGTCATTCAAGCATCGCGAAGGAAGGCTGCGCGATGGGCACGATGAATGTGGGGGCGCGGCAGGTCCGTCGCCTCGGCGGTGGTCGAAGCACGCCGCGTCGCGATATCCGCGCGCGATGCGGAGGTCGGAGCTTCGATCGCTTTCGTTATCGCTGCACCGGCCATCGCGATGCGAATCGCGCGATGAAAAATCATCGCCGCATCGAGCGCGTCGACCTGTCTCGCCGCACGCCGCGCGCCGTCCGCGCAGAACGCTGGGCAAAGGTGGCAACGCAGACGCGTGGCACGCGCAAAGGCTCTTGTTGCCCTATCGCGCTTACGCGAGACTGTGCACGCGGTCTTCGCTCGCGACGCAAGTTCGCAACGCAAGCTCGCGCCGCCTCGCCGCCGCACCTTCTGCCGTAACCCCAACTTCTGGAATCAAGATGAGCCGACTGCCCGGCCTCGATCTGCTGCGCGCGATCGCGATCGTTTGGGTGATGTTCTTTCATGCGGCGATGGCCGGGCTGGGTTCGCCGTGGATGCCGATGTCGCAGTTCGGCTGGATGGGCGTGGACCTGTTCTTCGCGCTCAGCGGCTATCTGATCGGCTGGCAGGTGCTGCGGCCGTTGAGCCAGGGCCGGCGGCTGTCGTTCGGCGATTTCTATCTGCGCCGCGCCTTCCGCGTGCTGCCGGCGTTCTGGGTGGTGCTGGCCTTGTACCTGCTGTGGCCGGATTTCCGCGAACGGCCGGGCATGCAGCCGGCCTGGCAGTTCCTGAGCTTCAGCGTGAACCTGCTGATCGACTACGAACACAACAAGGCGTTCTCGCACGCGTGGTCGTTGTGCGTGGAAGAGCATTTCTATCTGGTGTTTCCGCTGCTGGCGATCGCGCTCACGCGCAAGCCGGCGCTGTGGAAGACCGGCGTGGTGGTGGCGCTGCTGGTCGGCGGCGGCATGCTGCTGCGCGCCTGGGTCTGGCGGATCAGCCTGCCCGACGGCGCCAACGCCTGGGTCGAAAACGTCTACTACCCGACCTGGATGCGGCTGGACGGTCTGCTGTTCGGCGTCGTGCTCGCGGCGATCCGCGCGTACCGGCCGCGCTGGTGGGAGGCGATGATGCGCCGCTCGGGTTGGCTGGCCTTGCTGGGCGTGCTCGGCGTCGCCGCGGCGATCGCGGTATCGCAAGAGAGGCTGGGCCTGCAGGCTTCGGTGTTCGGATTCCCGCTGGTGTCGCTCGCGTTGGCGCTGCTGGTCGCGGCGGGCGCATCGGAACAACGCTGGACCGGACGCTTGCGCGTGCCCGGCGCGGGTTGGTTGGCGGCGGCTTCCTTCAGCCTGTACCTGACCCACAAGGCGATGTTCGGCTTGATCTCGGGCGCTTACGGCGAATCGCTGGAGGCCAACGGCCTGCTCGCTTTCGGCGCGTATGCGGCGGCCGCGTTGCTCGGCGGCGCGCTGCTGCACTACGCCGTGGAGCGGCCGTTCCTGCGCCTGCGCGAGCGGCTGGCGCATCGCCGCGCGCAATCCGCGGACGCCGCCGTGGCCGCCAACGCCTGAGCGCGGAGGCTCAGCCGCGCGCGGCCTCGTGAGCGAAGCTGCGCCGCAACGCGAACGCCGCGGCGATCGCGCCGAGCGCGGCCAGCGCG
>NZ_JAGGRI010000005.1 GCF_018612875.1 Lysobacter sp. ISL-50
CCGCCGTCCCGGCCGCTCCGGCCGCGGTCGCCGCGACGCCGGCCGCGGGCGCCAACGCCAACGCCGCAGCGGCCGCCGCCGGGGCGAAGAAACCCGCGGCGCCGTCGGCCTTGCTCGGCGGCGGCAAGATGGACGCCGCGCGCATGCTCGCGCTGATGGACGCCGGCAAGGAACCGCTGCGCGGCTTTCTGATCAAGCATTCCAGCGACGCCGAGCGCGCGTTCTTCCTGCGCAGCGCGCAGCGCCTGCTGCCGCCGGCCTCGCGCGGCGACATCAGCGTCAACGACTTCCTCGTCATCATCCCCGCCTTCACCGTCAGCGAACTCACCGCCGCCTTCCAGATCGGCTTCCTGATCTTCCTGCCGTTCCTGATCATCGACCTGGTGGTGTCCAACATCCTGTTGTCGCTGGGCATGATGATGCTGTCGCCGACCACGGTCTCGCTGCCGTTCAAGCTGCTGCTGTTCGTGCTGATCGGCGGCTGGGCCAAGCTGGTGCATGGGTTGGTGCTGACGTATGGCGCGTAGCTGCCACGGGAATCGGGAATCGGGAATCGGGAATCGGAAAAGCGGCGTTCGCCGCATTACCGACGTCCCACCCGCCGCCTGAAATCCCGCTCTTCCGATTCCCGACTCCCCATTCCCTATTCCCGGCTTTGACCTATGGGCGACATGCTCGAAATGACCAAACAGGCGTTGTGGCTGACGCTGCTGCTGTCGGGCCCGCCGGTGGTCGCCGCCGCGTTGGTCGGACTGGTCGTGGCCTTCATCCAGGCCGCGACCCAGTTGCAGGAACAGACCTTCGCCTACGCGATCAAATTCACCGTGATCGTGGTGACCTTGTTCGTGACCGCGTCGATGATCGGCGGCACCCTGTACACCTTCGCCGACCGCATCTTCATCGATTTCCCGGGCATGGTCCGGCACTGATGCGCGGCGGCGACACCCGCATCGCGCGGCGCGGACGCGGCGCGCGATGAACATCGATTCCTACGGCAACGTGCTGATCGCGCTGGGGCTGGTGCTGCCGCGCGTGATCGGTTCGTTCATGATGTTGCCGCTGATCACCAGCGAGAACATGCCGCCGCTGGTGCGCAACAGTTTCATGGTGAGCCTGGCGATCATCGCCATTCCGGTGGCGATGAACGGCGTGCCGCTCAATCAGCTCAGCGCGCTGAATTTCGCCCCGATCATTCTCAAAGAGTTGTTCATCGGCGTATCGATCGGCTTCTGCTTCGGCATGGTGTTCTGGGCGATCAGCGCCGCCGGCAACGTCGTCGACACCCAGGTCGGCATGACGCTGGCGCAGGTGTTCGACCCGATCCAGGGCCATCAGGCCTCGTTGCACGGCACGTTCCTGTCGCAGTTCGCGGCGTGGCTGTTCATGGCCAGCGGCGCGTTCCTGGTGTTCCTGGACTTGCTGTTGTCGAGTTACGCGATGTGGCCGGTGGTGTCGTTCTTCCCGAATCTGCATGTCTCGGGCATGGACTTGTACGTCGGCCAGTTCAGTTATCTGATGACCGCGCTGCTGGTGATGGCCGCGCCAGTGATGGTGGTGTTGCTGCTGATTGACCTGTCGTTCGGCCTGGTCAACCGCTTCGCGCCGCAGCTCAACGTGTTCACCATCACCATGCCGATCAAGGCGTGGCTGGCGACCTGGATCATTCTGCTGATGCTGGGCGTGTACGTGGAGATCGTGCTCGATCGGCTGGGGGGGAACCGCAGTCTCCTGCAAGCGCTGCATCGGGTGTTCGGCGGCTGAGCCGCGTGTTCGATCGCGAAGGCTGCTGTTGCCCCCTTTGAAAAAGGGGGCGGACGGCCGCGAAGCGGACGCGGGGGATTTGCTTTTTGCTTTTGCCGTGGCTGTTCGCGAGCAAAAAGCGAATCCCCCCTACCCCCCTTTTTCAAAGGGGGGAACTCTTCGGAAGGTTGGGTAGAGCGGGAGGTTCACGGCTTTGGCCAACCGTGACGATGCCGGCGGAACTCACTCCACCGGCGGCGGCAATTCGATCTCGCTCATGTCGCCCTCGCGCAGACGGCGCACGCCCTCGGCCCAATGCAACACCTCGGCCACCGCTTCAAAGAACTCGCTGCCGATGTAATCGTCCAGCGCCACGTGCTCATGCAGCCCGCGCGCCAGTTCGATGTTCTGCAGGATCGGCACCCCGGCCTCGACCGCGGCGCGCTTGATCTGCTCGGCCATGTAGCCCTCGCCCTTGGCCACCACCACCGGCAAATCGGTGGTGCCGTGCTCGTACTGCAGCGCGATGGCGATGTGGGTGGGGTTGGTCACGACGACATTGGATTGGCGGACGGCATTGAGCATGTTCTGCTGCGACCACTCCTGATGCAACTGCCGACGCCGGCTCTTCACGTGCGGATCGCCCTCGCTCTCCTTGACCTCCTGCTGGATGTCGCGCCGGCTCATCCGCAACTGCTTGGTGTAGGAGAACTTCTGGTACCACACGTCGATCGCCGAGACGAAGAAGAACACGAAGATCGTCCAGATCACGATCCGCACCAAGCCATGCCAGATGCCCGCGCCCATCGCCTCCGGCGGCGCGTACGGCAGCAACATCAGCTGGGCCAGCATCTTGTAGATCACGAACACGCCGATGCCGATCAGCGCGCCGCTCTTGATCACCGACTTGACCAGCTCGACCAGGTTGTCCACGGAGAACATCTTCTTGATGCCCTCGGCGGGATTCATCTTGTCCAGGCTGGGCTTGACCTTGCCCAGGCTCAGGATCGGCCCGACCTGCAGGAATTCGATCACCACGCCCAGAAACACCGCCATCGCCAGCAACGGCAACGACAGCCACAGCAACGCGTCGAACGCGGCCGCGCCGACTTCGCGCAGCGCATCGCCGAAGGGCTGGTTGATCGCGCCCAGGCTGGTCTCGAACAAGCGGATCAGCTTCATGCGCATGAAGTCGAGCATCAGCCAGCCGCACACCACCCAGCCGAGCACCAGCACGGTGCTGGTCAGCTCCTTGCTCTTGGCGACGTTGCCTTCCTTGCGCGCGTCGCGGATCTTTTTCTGGGTAGGCGGCTCGGTCTTGTCGGCGCCCTGGTCCTTCGACATGCGCGGCCCTCAGCGAGAGGACGACGAGGCTAGCATGGGCCCCACGACGCGGTAGTGGCGGGTGTCAGCAATCCACGCGCCATCGCTCGAAGCGGCCGGCCCGGCCCGAACCGCGATCCCCTGGGCCGCTCGTACACCGACGCCGGACCCGCTTGCGCGCCGGCCGCGGCCGGCGACGAATGAACGGGCCGGAACCCACCTAGGGTCACCCCGAGTTGGCCCTTTTCCCCCCGGGCGCTACATTTCGCCCATCCCCCCGACTTCACCCGACAACTGCCCCGCATGAGCACCATCGGCCCCGACTCGCGCATCGACCGCACCGGCTTGGACAGCCAGGCCGCGCTCGAAAGCCTGCGCAGTCGCGAACCGGCCGCGCAAGACCCGATCCAGCATGCCAACGCGGTCTCCGAGGCCGTCCCGGCCTACGCCCCGCCCGCGGTCGATGCCGGCGAAGACGTCCTCAACGCCGATGCCTGGCACGGCGTGCCCTCCGGCGAGCGCCTGCTGGCCGGCGACAGCCGCCTGGAGCACGAACTGGGCTCGCTGGACCTGTCCGCGGCCGCCGATCGCGGCGCCGACGCGGTGATGGACTCGTTCACCGTCTGAGTTTTCCCGGCGCCCCCGCGCCCGGACCGACCGATCCGCGCCGCCGCCTTCCTGATCGCCTCCCGCCGCGGCCGCCACCGTCCGCATCGCCGCGCGAACGCGCGCTGGGCTAGGCTACCGATCTCTCCGCTGCCCGCCTGCGTTGCGCCGTGACCGACGCCGCTCCCTCTCCCGAAGCCCTGCGCGCCGCCGCCGACCGGCTGATTTCGGCCCTGGCCGCGCACAGCGACCCCGAGTACCGGCTGACGGTGCTCAAGCGGGTCGTGCGCCGGCTCGGCGAGGAACGCTATCCCTTGTTCATCCGCCTGCTCGGGGTGGTCGCCGAAAGCGACGACGCCCGCGCCCAGCGCCTGCTCGCGGACACCTTCGGCACCGCGCTGCGGCGCATGGACCTGCCCGGCGGCGCCCTGAGTTCATGGGGCGCCACCCGCCTGCCCGATTCCACCGGCCCGGTCGCGGTCAGCGCTTTGTCCGGGCATTTCTTCGGCGCCACGCCGCGGCGCCTGCTCGGGCCGGTCGAATACCTGACCGTGTGGCATCTGCAGCGCACCCAGCGCACCGCGCTGGGCGCGGACACCTTCCGCACCGCGCTGTCGCGCCTGATCGCCCTGCTCAACCGCAGCGAGGACGCGCGCACGCTGTATCCGCAGAAGCTCGCCTCCGATGCGCAGAACGAACTCGAAGGCGCCTACACCCGCGCCACCCGCGAACGGCTGGCGGCGATCGCCGCGGCCTGGCGCGCGGGCAAATCGCCCGATGCGGTGGCGCAGGCCGCGCTCGATACCGACGCGTCGCCGCATCCCAGCGGTTGGGTGGTTCGCGACTTGTAAGCCCGCGGCGACAGCGCATCGGCGCCTGCGACACTGGGCCACATCCGCGCTCGCAACGACGGTGCTGCAATGCGGTCTTCCGCATCCTTGAGGTGAATCGTGCGCGATCACCGCATTACTTCCGTCCTCGCTCATCGACATGACCGCACGCGCCGTCGCCTGCTCGCCGGCCTGGGCGCGGCGACGCTGCTATCGGCCTGCGGCCGCGCCGCGCCGTTGTCGCTGCACGGCATCGACCTGAGCCATCGCAGCGGTTTCGTCCGCGATTTCCGCCTGCTCGATCCGCAAGGCCGGGCGCGCACGCTGGCCGATTTCCGCGGCAAGATCGTGCTGCTGTTCTTCGGCTTCACCCTGTGCCCCGACGTATGCCCGACCGCGCTGACCCGCGCCGTGCAGATCCGCAAACTGCTCGGCCGCGACGGCGAGCGCCTGCAGGTGATCTTCATCACCCTGGACCCGCAGCGCGACACGCCCAAGGTCCTGCAGGCCTACACCCAGGCCTTCGACCCGGGCTTTCTCGGCCTGACCGCGGACGCGCAAACCATCGACGCGACCGCGAAAGCTTTCCGCGTGGTCTACGCGAAGGTACCGACCGGTTCGACCTACACCATCGACCACTCGGCCTTGAGCTATGTCTACGACGCCGAAGGCGCGCTGCGCATGGCGTTGCGGCACGAGCAAAGCGCGGCCGATTGCGTCCACGATATTCGCCAGATCCTGTGAGGCCGGCATGACTTCGATCCACTCCCTCGCCGCGCTCGCGGCCGCGGTCTTGCTGAGCGCATCGGCCGCGGTGTCGGCGCAAGTGTCGGTGGACGCGCCCTGGGTGCGCGCGACCGTGCCGCAGCAGCAGGCCACCGGCGCCTTCATGCGCTTGACCGCGGCGCGCGACCTGCGTCTGGTCGCGGCGCGCTCGTCGGCGGCGCGGACCACCGAGGTGCACGAGATGGCGATGCAGGGACAGATGATGCGCATGCGCCAGGTATCGGCCGTGGCCTTGCCGAAAGGCCGCGCCGTCGCGCTGGCGCCGGGCGGTTATCACATCATGCTGATCGATCTGAAGCGGCCGTTGAGCGCCGGCGAGCAGGTCGCGATCACGCTGGTGTTCGCCGATGCGCAGGGCAAGCGCAGCGAGCAGACGGTGCAGGCGCCGGTACGGCCGCTGGGCGCCGCGGCGCCCTGAGCAAGCTTTTTGCTTTGTTGCTTTGCTGTGGGAGGGAGCTTTAGCCCCGATGCTTTTGGCTCAGATCACTGTGGATTCCGGCAATCTGAGCCAAAAGCATCGGGGCTAAAGCTCCCTCCTACAGCAAAGCTGCACAATGGCTTCGCGCTTATAAGCCGATCAGACTGCGCTCCGGCCCCGGCCGCTTGCCGAGCTTGCGCTGCAAGGACCGCCGGTGCATGCCGAGCAACCGCGCGGTCGCGGAAATATTGCCGCCGGTGTCGTTGAGCGCCTGCTGGATGTGCTCCCACTCCAGCCGCCGCAGCGGCGTCATCGTGTCGGGCGCTTCCGCCACGGCCGGCGCGTCGGCCGATTCCAATCCCAACGCGGCCAGGATCGCCGCCACGCTGGCCGGCTTGGGCAGATAGTCGTCGGCGCCGCGCTTGATCGCGTCCACCGCGGTGGCGACGCTGGCGTAGCCGGTGACCAGCACGATCCGCATCTGCGCATGCAACTCGCGCAGCGGCCGGATCAGTTGCAGGCCCGACTCGCTGCCCAGCTTGAGGTCGATCAACGCGAACGAAGGCGGCTGCGCCATCGCCAGATCCAGGGCCTGACGCACGCCGGCGGCGGTGCGCGCCTCGATGCTGCGCCGTCCCAGACTGCGCTGCAAGGTCGCGGCGTAGGCCGCATCGTCGTCCACGATCAAACCGCTCACGGCATGCCCGTGGACCACGGTGCGGGAAAAAGTCGTTGCGTTCATGCGCCGCATCCTAATCCCGCCGCCGCGCGGCGGGACTGCGGCAAACCGCCACAGGACAAACTGTCCATGGCTGTGCTGGACAACGGAATCCCGCCATCGCCCTTCTCCCGCGATGGGAACAAGGGCGATCGCCTCGCGCCGCCGGAAACGGCGGCGCGGATCAACACTTCAATGCTTGCCGGCCGTCACTGCCGCTTGCAGTCGACCACCTGTTCGGCATCGGTGCCGTAGGCGACTTCGTGCAGCGTGATCGAAGTTCCCTTCGACGCCTGCAGACCGAACGGCACCTCCAGCTTGCCCATCTCGGCGCCGGCCGCGCGCACGCACTTGAACGGAATGCCGATGCGCTGCCACTGCCCGCGCGGCAGGCCGCGCAGGATATCGCCGAGCGGCATCTTCGCTTCGCACTTGGGACCGGTGCATACGGCGATCAGATTGGTATCGCCGGCGCCGACCGCATCGACCTTGAGCGTGATCAACAACTGCACGTCGCCGTTGGTTTCGCGCACCAGTTCCATCGGCGCATCGGCGACCCACTCCACGCGCGCATCGCCCTTCCAATCCACGCGCCAGGCATCTTCCTGCGCCTTGTAATCCACCGCCGACACCGTCACCGCACCGTCGGCGGTGGCCAGCGGCGGCTTGATCGCATCGGCGCGCTTGCCCTGCGAATCCACGCGCAGCTTCCAACCGCGCGGCAACGCGCCGCGGCCGAGGAACTGCATCGCGCGCTGATCGATATCGGCCGTGCCCGGATCTTCCGCGAGCGCGCCGACCTGGCCCGGCTTGGCGTAGCTCAAGCCATAACCGAAGGCGAACTGCGGCGAATAGTCCTTGTCGCCGACGTTGGCGATCTGCACCGCCGTGCGCGGCCACGAATACGACAGCTTGCCCTTGAAGTCGTGAGCGACGCCGCCGGCGCCGTTGCGCAGCAGCACATCGGCGATGCCGCCGCCTTCCGAACCCGGCAGCCACGCGGCGACGAACGCGTCGGAGGCGTTGATCTCGCGATTGACCCACAACGGCCGCCCGGACAGGAACACGCTCACCACCGGGATGCCCTCGGCCTTGAGCCGCTTGATCGTTTCCAGCTCCGGATTGCGCGTCGGCCGGAACGTCACCGTGCGCAGATCGCCCTGAAATTCGGCATACGGATCTTCACCATAGACGAAGATCGCCACGTCCGGCTTGGTCTTGTACTTGCCGTCCGCGGCCAGCTCGGCCTGTCCGCCGGCGGCCTGGATCTGCTCGCGCAATCCGCTCCAGATCGACTGCGCATGCGGGAAATCGCTGGCTTTCAGCCCGGTGCCCTGCCAGTTCAAGGTCCAGCCGCCGGACTGCTTGGGCAGGTTGTCGGCGCCGTCGCCAAGCACCAGCACGCGCGCCTTGGGCGAAATCGGCAGCACGCCGCTGTCGTTCTTCAACAGCACCAGCGACTCGCGCACGGCCTGGCGCGCGATCGCGCGATGCTCGGCGCTGCCGAGCAATTCGAACTTGCCGCCGAGCGGGCGCTGCGACGGCGCGCCGGCTTCGAATAGCCCCAAGCGCAGCTTCACCCGCAGGATGCGGGTGACCGCGTCGTCCAGGCGCGCCATCGAAATCTCGCCGCTTTTGACCTGCTTGAGCGCGTTGTCGTAGTAACCGCGCCAACTGTCGGGCGCCATCAGCATGTCCACGCCGGCGTTGAACGCGGCCGCGCAATTGTCGTTGCTGCAACCGGTCAGCTGGCCGTGCGCGTTCCAGTCGCCGACCACGAATCCGTCGAAGCCCATGCGCTGCTTGAGTACACCGGTCAGCAAAGCCTGGTTGCCGTGCATCTTCTGGCCCTGCCAACTGGAGAACGAGGCCATCACCGTCTGCGCGCCGGCCTTCAATGCCGGCGGATAGCCGGCGCCGTGGATGTCGCGCAGTTCCTGCTCGCTGATTTTCGCATCGCCCTGGTCGCGGCCTTCGAAGGTGCCGCCGTCGGCGAGGAAGTGCTTGGCCGAGGCGATCACATGGCTGCCGTCGAGGAACTGCCTGGTCCCGATCTTGCCCTGCAGGCCCTCGATCGCGGCGGCGGCATAGCTGGCGACCACCCGCGGGTCCTCGGAATACCCTTCATACGTGCGGCCCCAGCGATCGTCGCGCGGCACCGTCAGGGTCGGCGCGAAGGTCCACTCCATGCCGGTGGTGCGCACCTCGGCCGCGGTCGCCGCGCCGATCCGCCGGATCAACTCGGGATTGCGCGTGGCGCCCAGGCCGATGTTGTGCGGGAACAAGGTCGCGCCGATCAGGTTGTTGTGGCCGTGCACCGCGTCGATGCCGAAGATGATCGGCACGGCGACCTTGCCGTCGCTGTCGTCCATCGAGGCTTTGTAGAATTTGTCCGCGACATCCAGCCATTCCTGCGGCGCCGCGGCGTAATTGCCGCCCGGCTCGGAGATGCCGCCGGGCTCGGAATTGCCGCCCGCCAGCACCGAGCCGATGTGGTACTTGCGCACGTCGTCGGGCGTGGCGCTGTTGATGTCGGCCTGGACGATCTGGCCGACCTTCTCTTCCACGCTCATCTTCGCCAGCAGCTGCGCGATGCGTTTTTCCAGGCGGGCGTCGCGCGCGATCGGCGGTTTCAGGCCAGCCCAATGCGCCGGGTCCACGGTCGCCGCGGCCGCCGGCGCCCCGTCGGCCGCCGCCAGCCCGGGCAGCAGGGCCAGCGCCAACGCGCAGACCAGCCGCCGGCGCCGGGGATATCGCGATTGGGTCGGAAGAATCGCTGCGCGCTGGTGTGCGCTAAGCTCTGCGTTCATGCACTGCTCCTGGTGGCCTGAAAACGACGCGCGGCTTGCGCATGAAAATAGCGAAAGCCGGGCGAAATGGATGAGTATTGGCCGCGCGTTCTGGCAAAATACGCGTAACGCGCGGCAAGGGAAACGACCGGTTATGCGGGTTCGCATCGAAGATGTGGCGGAAGCGGCGGGCGTGTCGATGAAGACCGTCTCGCGCGTGCTCAATCAAGAGCCCAACGTCAGCGAGGACACGCGCAAGCGCGTGGAAGCCGCCGCGCGCAAGCTGCAATACCGGCCCAATCCGTCGGCGCGCAGCCTCGCCGGACAGCGCTCGTTCCTGGTCGCGCTGCTGTACGACAACCCGTCCAGCAACTACCTGATGGAAGTGCAGGCGGGCATGCTCGATGCCTGCATCGCCCAGCACTACAACCTGATGCTGGCGCCGGTCACCTACGGCGAGCGCAAGTTCCTCGCCCACGTGGACGAGATCATCCAGCACTCGCGCGCCGACGGCCTGGTGCTGACGCCGCCGCTCACCGACCATCCCGGCCTGATGAAGCGCCTGGGCCAGCTCGGCATTCCCTACGCCAACATCTCGCCGAAGCTGCGCGGCGGGCGCATCGGCGTGGTGCTCGACGAAGAACGCGCGGTGCGCGAGATGATGGCGCACCTGGTCTCGCTCGGACATCGGCGCATCGCCCACATCAAGGGCCATCCCGAGCACGGCGCCAGCCAGTGGCGCTTGAACGGTTACCGCGACGGCCTGGCCGCGGCCGGCATTGAGTTCGATCCGGAGCTGGTGGTGGAAGGCGATTTCCATTACGACACCGGCGCGATCTGCGCCCAGCGCCTGCTGCTCATGGACAACCCGCCGACCGCGATCTTCGCCGCCAACGACGACATGGCCGCCGGCACCATCCGCACCGCCAGCGAGATGGGCCTGTCGATTCCCGGCGACGTGTCGGTGTGCGGCTTCGACGACACGCCGATCTCGCGGCAGATTTATCCGCCGCTGACCACGGTGCGCCAGCCCACCCGCGAAATGGGCCGGCTGGCCACCAATGAATTGTTCAAGCGGATCAAGGCGCCCGACGGCGGCCAGATGATCACCGCCGGCTACGAGCTGCAGCTGCGCCAGTCCACCGGGCCGATCGACAAGGGCCGCGCGCGACGGCGCTGACATCGCCCGGGTCGGATGCGAGTCCGACGCCGCGGCGTCGGACTCGATCGCAATCGCACCGGTTCGCGCGCGCGCCACGCCCTCACGCAAGACGCGCGAAGCCTGGACGGTGCGCGTCCCCGCCGTCACCAGAACAGCGCGTACAGCGCGATCAGGATCGCGACCACGGCGATCGCGGCGACATTGAACGAAGGCGTGGTGGCGTAGCTGACGCCATCGTTGTGGATGCGGTCCTGGCCGGCGCCGGAGCGCGTCGTCAGCGACACGATCACCGCCAGCGCGGCGGCCAGCACGAACACCACACCGACGCGATTGACGAAGGCAAGCTCCGGCCATGCCAGCTTCAGCGCCACCGACAGCACGAACGAACCGATCGCCGCGGCCAGCGCGCCGGCTTCGTTGGCGCGCTTCCAGAACAGACCGAACAGGAAGATCACCACGATGCCAGGGGTGAAGAAGCCGGTGTATTCCTGGATGTACTGGAAGCCCTGGTCGAAGCCGCCGATCAGCGGCCGCGCGGTCACGATGGCGATGGCGATCGCGATCGCCGCGGCGATGCGGCCTACCCGCACCAGCCGCTGTTCGCTCGCCTGCGGCCGGTACTTGGCGTAGAAATCCAGGGTGAAGATGGTCGCGACCGAATTGATCTTCGACGCCAGCGAAGCGACGATCGCCGCCACCAGCGCCGCGAACACCAGGCCGAGCACGCCGCTGGGCAGCAGCGACATCATCGCCGGGTACGCATCGTCGGAACGCTTCAGGCCCGGCGCCAGCATCACCGCGGCGATCCCAGGCAGCACGACGATGATCGGCAGGATGATCTTCAGGGCGGCGGCGAACACGATGCCCTTCTGCGCCTCGCGCAGATCCTTAGCCGCCAGCGCGCGCTGGATGATGTATTGGTTGAAGCCCCAGTAGCTCACGTGCATCACCCACAGGCCGCCGAGCAGCACGCCGATGCCGGGCAGGTCCTTGTAGTGCGGATTGTCGGGCGACAGGATCATCTTGAAATGATCCGGGTGGGTCGCGATCAACTTGTTGAAACCGGCGATCACGCCGGCGCCGTCGCCGATCTTGCTCAGGGTCAGCCCGGCGACCAGCAGGCCGCCGAGCACCAGCAAGGTCACCTGCACGATGTCGGTCAGCGCGACCGCCTTCAGGCCGCCGTAGAGCTGATAGGCCAGCGCGAACGCGCCCAGCAAGGTCAGCGCCAGCATCTGGTCCATGCCGGTGACTTGCGACACCGCCAGCGAACCCAGCCACACGATCGAGGTGAGGTTCACGAACACGTACAGGCCGAGCCAGAACACCGCCATCAGCGTGCGGATGCGATTGCCGTAACGCTCCTGCAGGAACTGCGGCATGGTGTAGATGCCGTTGCGCAGGAACACCGGCAGGAAGAACTTGCCGACCACCAGCAAGGTGGCCGCCGCCATCCATTCGTAGGATGCGATCGCAAGGCCGAGCGCGTAGCCCGAGCCGGACATGCCGATGATCTGTTCGGCCGAGATGTTGGCCGCGATCAGCGAGGCGCCGATCGCCCACCACGGCAGCGCCTTGCTCGCCAGGAAGTAGTCCTTCGCGGTTTTCTCGTGACCGGATTTTTCGCGCGAGACCCATTGCGCGAGAGCGAACACGCCGGCGAGGTAGACCAGGACGATCAGGGTGTCGAGCAAGGGAAGTTTCATGGAGCTCCGCTGGGTCTGGGCGGGATTGAGGGATGGTTGCTCGTTCGGCTTGCTTTGTTGCTGGTGTGTTGCTGCTGGCGGCTTGTTGTCTGCGTGTTACTGCTTGTGTGCTGTTGCTTGTGTGCTGTTGCCGTGTGATGTCGCCTACGTCTCAGCCGCGCGCATCTTTCCTACCGTCATTCCCGCGAACGCGGGAATCCAGGGCCTTTCGTGCGAGAACCTTTGAAGTCGCTGGATGTTCGGCTCCGCCGAAGTAAAGCGGAGCCCGCGTTCGCGGGAATGACGGTATGGAGAGATGGCGCTGAAGTCTCTGGATTCCCGCCTTCGCGGGAATGACGGCGTGAGGGAAGCGTCGCGCAAAAACGCAACGCCGCCGTCCTCACTCGATAGCCACGTGCATCTACCGCCCAAGACACCCCGCAGCCCCGGCCCCACGCACCGTGGGGGTACGCGCGCGGAAGCCGGAGCGGCGAGGTTGGGACGCGGCGACGCCGTCATCAGAAGTTCCAGCGCACCCGCACGCCGTAGCTGCGCGCGTCGTTGAGGAAGCGCGTGTTCACGCCCGAGCCCACCAGCGCCTTCTGCGATACGTCCTTGTTCGTCAGGTTGCTGCCCCACGCCTCCACCCGCCAGGCGCCGCTGAGCGAGCTGAAACCGATGCCGGCGTTGACCTGGGTGAAGCCCTTCTGCTTGTCGGGGAAACCGGCGGTGGTCGCATCCTCGACCCGCGCCACCGCGCCGGACGCGTCGCGCAGGAAGGTCACGTCGCGGTCGTTGTACTGGGTCAGGAAGAACGAGGAGCGATGCGCGGCCAGGATCTGCCAGTCGAAGGTGCCGCGGCTGAAATCGATCGCCTGCTGCAGGCGCGCGTTGAAGGTGAACTCCGACGACAGCGGCAACTCGTTGCCGGTCAGGTCGATCTGCGAGGTGATGCCGCCGTTGCCGAAATCCTGGCTGCGCACGTCGGCGACCATGCCCTGCTTGATCTGCGTCTTCAGGTACAAAGCGTTGAGGTCGAGGGTGAACCCCGCGCCCAGGCGCAGCCGGCTCTCGGCCTCGATGCCGTACAGCTCGGACTTGCCGACATTGCGGTTGACCAGGGCGAAACCGTTCGGCCTGCCGTCCGGGTCGAACGCGATCGTGGTCAGGTCCTGGAACACCTGATCCTGGTAGTCGTAATAGAAACCGCTGACGTTGAAGGTCGAAGTGCGGCCGAAGAATTCGAACGAGTTCTTCGAACCGATCTCCAGCGCCGTCAGTTCTTCCGGCTTGTAGGTTTCCGGAATGACGTTGACGTCGAAGCTGTCGTTGAAGCCGCCGGCCTTGTGGCCGGTGGAGACGGTCGCGTACAGCAGGTTGCGATCGCTCAGGTCGTACTCGAAGCCCAGGCGCCAGTCGAGGAAATCGAATGCGCTCGAACCGTGCTGCTCGGAAGGAATGCCGAGTGAGATGAAGCTGTGCTGGCCGTTGGCCGGGCAGTTGACGGTGTTGCCGCCGATGTCGGGCCGGTCGATGCAGGTGCCGTTCGGACGGCTGCCATCGACGATGCCCTGCAACTGCTGCTGCATGGTGTCGCGCGCGCCGGCGCGCAGGATGCCGTCCAGCAGATAGCGCGCCTTGTCGGCGTCGGTGACCAGACCGGTGGTGTGGAAGCTGGGGCGATTGAGCAAGCTCGGCATGAAGCCTTCCGTGCCCAGGCGGGTCTGGAACACGCCGCCGTCGCCGCCCAGGCCGATGGCCCAGTTGCCGCCGATGCCGTCGCGCGACTTGCGCTCGTCGGTGTAGCGCAGGCCGCCCTTGACGCGCAGGCGATCGTTGACGTCGAAGGTGCCGTCGCCGAACACCGCCCACGACTTGCCGTCGACATCGGGCATGGTGAATTCGGTGCCCGAGTAGAACGCGCCCTTGTCGGCCAGCGCCATGAAGCCGACCTGCTGCTTCTCATGGAAGTAGAAGCCGCCGGTGGTCCAGCGAAAGCGCGCGTCGTCGTCGGACGACAGGCGCAATTCGTGGGTCTGCGATTGCGAACGCGCCTGCAGATAGTTGGTGCCGAAGTTGTCGTAGTCGATGCCGCCCCAGGTCGCCGGCTGGCCCGGCGGGCGCTCGCGCAGGTCGCGGCCCGGCCAGGTGTTGCCGTCGGCGGCGGAGTTGATCTGGAAGTAGTCGACGTCGCGATAGCTGCCGTTGTATTCCAGGTTCACGCCGCCGAAGTCGTAGCGCACCGTGCCCTGGAAACCCCACAGCTTGTTATCGACCTTGCCCTGCACGCCGCGATACACGACCGCGCGCATGTCGATGTCGTCGGGTTGGAAGCCGGCCCTGGCCGCTTCGAACACGCCCGCGCCCGGATAGCCGGTGCCCAACTCGCGGCCGACGTCGAGCATGGCGAACACCGACAGCTTGTCGTCGGGCTCGTACAGGAACGACAAGCGCCCGGCGCTGTCGTCCTGGATGCCGGCCGACTGGATGTGTTGCCACAGGCCGGCGTTCTTGAAGCCGGCTTCCTTCTCGACGTGATAGCCGGCGAAGCGCAACGCGGCGTATTCGCCCAGCGGGAAATTCACCGCGGTCTCGTAGCCCTTCTGGTCGCGATTGCCGACCTCGCCCTGCACATAGCCGCTGAAATCGCCGCCCAGCTCGGGCTTCTTGGTGATGATGTTGAGCGTGCCGGCCAGCGCGTTGCGGCCGCGCAGGGTGCCTTGCGGGCCCTTGTTGATCTCCACGCGTTCCAGGTCGTAGAACATCGCGCCCAGGCCGCGCGGACGCGGGATGTAGGCGCCGTTGACGTGCGGCGCGGCGCCCGGATCGCCGAGTTCGGTGTTGTTCGACGAGCCCACGCCGCGAATGAAGACTTCGGTCGCGCCTTCCTGGTTGGCGATGCTCAGGCCCGGCACGGCGACCTGGATCTGGCGCAGTTCGTTGTTGATGCCCAGGCCGCGCAGATCGTCCTGCGACAGGGCCTGCGCGGTGCCGGCGAATTTCTGCAGACTCTGCGCGCGGCGTTCGACGGTGACGATCACCGAATCCAGATCGGTCGCGTCCTTGCCCGCGGCCGCCTCGCGCGCGGGCGCGTCGGCGGGCGCGGCGTCCTGCGCGGCGGCGTTGCTGGCGATCAGTGCGGCAAAGACGGCAAGGCTCAAACTCGAACAGCGGTTACGCACGGTCATCAGAACATCCCCTCCCCGGGGTCGGCTTCGCGGCCGATCATGTTGTGGGTGTCGCGGCCATCCGGCGCTCACGCTTCGCGCGGAAGCCGGCCGGTGGTGCGGGACAGCTTGTAGCGCGGCCATGACAGCGCTGTCAACAGAACGGACAGCATGCGGCAATGCAGCATGGGCGCGCGCGACAACCGTCGTTGCGGCAGCGCGCGCGCCGTGGTCCGGCGGTTGCGTGATGCGAATCACGCGCACAGCCCGTTCATGCACGCGTTGCGCGCATTCGCCGCTTCGATGAAGGCGGCAGGTGTAGACCAAAGTCGCGCCCGCGCGTACGTGCGGGCGCACGCGAGAGAGTTCCGATCGGGCCGCGGATTGCGCGATGCATCACGGCCGGTGCGCCCTCTGTCGGCGCAAGCGCGGCGGCGCAACGAAGAACCCCGGCCGAAGCCGGGGTTCAAGATCGCCCGTGCGATCGTTCGCTTCAAACGCGGCCCGGCCGTTGTCGCCGGCCGGTTCGCGCCGCGATCACGGCGTGGCGTCGGTGGCCTTGTCCGCGTTGACGATGCCCGAGCCGATCGTCGGGTTCTGCACCACCGGGAACGGGGTGATGTTCGCCGCCGCCTTGACGATCGCCTCGGCCTGCGCCGGCGTGCGGTCGACGCCCGGCTTGGATTGCATCAGCGCGACCACGCCGGCCACGAACGGCGAAGCCATCGAGGTGCCGCTGTAGCTCGCATAGCTCGCCGCGCCCGGCACGGTGGTGCCGGAGTTGAGCGTCGACAAAATGCTCTGGCCCGGCGCGGCCACATCCACCAGCGGTCCCCAGTTGGAGAAGCTGGCGCGCACGCCGGCCGAGGTGGTGGCACCGACCGTGATCACGTTGGCGCAGCTGGCCGGCTGGAAGCCCGAAGCGTTGGCGTTGCTGTTGCCGGCCGCCACCACCACGGTCACGCCGCGCGCCACCGCGCCGTTGATCGCGGTCTGGAAGGTCGAGCTGCATGCGCCGCCGCCGCCCAGGCTCATGTTGATCACCGTGGCCTTGTTGACGCCGACCGCGGGCACGCCGCTGACGGTGCCGCCCGACGCCCAGGTGATCGCGTCGGCGATATCCACCAGCGTGCCGCCGCAGGCGCCGAGCACGCGCGCGCTGAGCACCTTGGCCTTGAACGCGGTGCCGGCCACGCCGACCGCGTTGTTGGTCACCGCCGCGGCGATGCCGGTCACGTGAGTGCCGTGCCAGCTGGAGTTGGTGGCCGGGCGGCCGGCGCCGCATTGACCGGCGGTGGTCCAGTCGCCCTGATCGGCCGGATTGGCGTCGCGACCGTTGCCGTCGCGCGCGGCGGCGGCGTTGCTGATGAAGTCGTAGCCGGTCGGCGAGGTCAGATTCGCGGCCAGGTCCGGATGGCTGGTGATGCCGGTGTCGATCACCGCGATGATCTTGCCCTGGCCCTGGTAGGTGTTGTCCCACGCGGTGTTGGCGCGGATGCCCCAGGTGCCGCCCAGGCCGAACTGCGAGGGATAGCTGGGATCGTTCGGGGTCAGCGCCGGGTAGAACATCGAGTTGGGCTCGATGTATTCGACCTCGGGATTGGCCGCGATCTGCTGCATCAGCGTGGTCGCTTCGACCACGTCGAGCGGACGGTTGACTTCGATCAGCTCGCCGCCGGTCGACACCGCGCGCACGTGCTTGATCGTCAATCCTTTCTGGCCCAGCGTGCCGGCCGCGATGCTGAGCTGGCGCTGCAGATCCAGGCTCTTGGGCGTGCCGGACTTGTACGCGACGATGAAACCGGCGACCGGCTGCTGGGGGTCCAGGCTGGTCAGATTGACGCGGTCGGCGGCGAAGGCCGGCGCGGTGGCGATGACGCAAACGGTGGCGGCCGCCAGCAGGTGCAGGCGGAAATACTTGGATTGCTGAGCCATTGCGAAACTCCCGTGAGATTTCGTTGAGCCGCAGGTGCGGCGGAACCGTCCTGGTCCCCTCTCGCGATCGAGCGTGTTTGGAATGAGGTCGCCTTGCGCGAGCGCGTCCGGACGTGTCGGCGGACAGCGCTATGTCCGCGTTACGCAGACTAGGCGGGAATATTTATTCGACAATGCGTAAAAGACTATTCGTCACACCGCGTTCGTTGATGCGGATCATGGATTGCGCATCGGCAACTGCGCCGATTGCATGAGTCGGCGCGTGAGCACGCAGCGGCGAAAACCAAACTGCGACGCGCATCGTGAAGCGGCGATAGCGCGTGAATCGTGCGGAAATCGATTACCCAACCCAGAGTGGCGCGGCGGCCGGATCGATGGGTATTAAAAAAATGGATTCGGGCTTGCGCCGGAATCCATTTTGATTCTTGCATGCAACGTCCGCGTCGCCGAAGGCGCATCGCGCGCATTCGTCCAACCCCTCTCCCGCGCACGGGAGAGGGGTTCGCTTGTCAGCTCTCGTACGCCGACTCGCCGTGAGTGGTGATGTCCAGGCCTTCGCGTTCGGCTTCTTCCGGCACGCGCAGACCGATCACCAGCTTGACGATCGCGAACGCGACCACCGACACCACGCCCGACCACACGATGGTGATGCCGACGCCGAGCGCCTGCACGCCCAGCTGCGAGGCGATGCTGTCGTTGCCCGCGCCGAAACCGAAGCCGCCCAGCGACGGCGCGCTGAACACCGCGGTCAGCAACGCGCCGATGATGCCGCCCAGGCCGTGCACGCCGAACACGTCGAGCGCATCGTCCGCGCGCAACAGACGCTTGAGCCCGTGCACGCCCCACACGCACACCGCGCCAGCGATCGCGCCGATGGCGATCGCGCCGAACGGACCGACCGTGCCGCAGGCCGGGGTGATCGCGACCAGTCCGGCGACCACGCCCGAAGCGCCGCCGAGCATCGACGGCTTACCCTTGATCAGCTTCTCCACCAGGCTCCAGGCCAGCGCCGCCGCCGCGGTCGCCAGCAGCGTGTTGAGGAACGCCAGCGCCGCGCCCGCGGTCGCTTCCAGGTTGGAGCCGGCGTTGAAGCCGAACCAGCCCACCCACAGCAACGACGCGCCGATCATGGTGAAGGTGACGTTGTGCGGCTTGATCGCCTCGCGCCCGTAGCCCACGCGCTTGCCGACGAAGTACGCGCCGACCAGGCCGGCGACACCGGCGTTGATGTGCACCACCGTGCCGCCGGCGAAATCGATCGCGCCCTTGGCGAACAGGAAGCCGTCCGGCCCGTACCAGACCATGTGCGCGATCGGCAGATAGGCGAAGGTGAACCACAGCACCGAGAACAGCAGCACCGCCGAGAACTTGATGCGCTCTGCGAAGGCGCCGACGATCAGCGCGCCGGTGATGCCGGCGAAGGTCGACTGGAAGGCGATGAACACGTACTCGGGCAGCGACACGCCGGCGCTGAAGGTCGCCGCCAGCGATTCCTTGTTCACGCCCTTGAGGAACAGCTTGTCGAGATTGCCGATGAACGCATTGCCGCCGTTGAAGGCCAGCGAGTAACCGTAGACCACCCACAACAGCACCAGCAGCGAGAACACCGCCAGCACCTGCATCAGCACCGACAGCACGTTCTTGGAGCGCACCAGTCCGCCGTAGAACAGCGCCAGGCCGGGCACGGTCATCAACAGCACCAGCAGGGTCGAGGTCAGCATCCAGGCGACGTCGCCTTTATCGACGATGGGTTTGGCCGCTTCCGCGGCCGCCGCGGCGTCCTGCGCATGGGCCGGGGCGAGGGCGAACAAGGCCGCCGCCGGCAACGCGCTCCAGGCCAGGGTTCGCAGCATCCGCTCGCGCGAGCGGGGTTCGAGCATCGTGTCGTACTTCATGTTCGTCTCTCGCAGGCAGGGGTCAGAGGGCATCGTCGTCGAGCTCGCCGGTGCGGATGCGCACCGCGCTTTCCACCGGCAGGACCAGGATCTTTCCGTCGCCGACCTTGCCGGTGCGCGCGGCGTTCTGGATCGCTTCCAGCGCGGCGTCGAGCAGGCTCTCGGGCACGGCGCATTCGATCTTCAGCTTGGGCAGGAAATCGACGACGTACTCGGCCCCCCGGTACAACTCGGTATGGCCCTTCTGGCGCCCGAAGCCCTTGACTTCGGTGACGGTGATGCCCGATACGCCGACTTCGGTCAGCGCTTCGCGCACCTCGTCGAGCTTGAACGGGCGGATGATGGCGGTGATCAGTTTCATCTCGCGGCTCCGGTGGTTTCGATCAATGCGCGCGGCGTCAGAACGCCTTGCTAACGGTCAAGGTGAAGGCGCTGTCGGCCAGGAAGTTGTTGTGGGCGTTGGTGTAGAGCGCCTTCTCGGCATCGGTATCGCTGTAAGCGGCGGCCACGGAGAAGCCGCTTTCGAACGTCTTGGTCACCCCGAGCTTCCAGTCGGTGTATTCGAAGGCTTCGTTGTTCTCGATCCACTGCTTGCCGCCGTGCAGGTTGAGCGTCCAGCCCGGCTGGAAGGTCCAGTTGAGGTTGGCGTCGATATAGCCGCTGCCGTCGGAATCGGCGTAGCCGAACAGATCGGTGACGGAATAGGAGTATTTCAGGCCGACCGACACCGTTTCGCTGGGCGCGAGCGTGCCGCCCAGATAGATCTCGGTGGTGTTCGGGCTGTTGAAGCCGGACGGGTAGTCGCCCGGGTAGTAGTAGGTCAACACGCCGACGTCGTACGAGAAGATCTCGCCGGCCTTGCCGCGATAGCCCAGATAACCGTCGAGCTCCAGGCTGCTGGAGATGTCGTCGCCGACGACGACCGTGTCCGACAGCCAGCTGATGTTGCTGCCCCAGGCGCCGACATAGAAACCGCTGTCGTGCGCGTATTCGATACCGCCCTGCAGGGCCGGCTCCTGATTGGTCTGCGAGACCCCGCGAAACAGGTAGTCCGAGGTCAGACTGATCGAGCCCGTGGTTCCGGCGCGCGCTTGCGTCGCCGCGAGCGCGGCGCAGGCGAGCGCGAGTGCGAGCGTCGCCTTGGCGACGGCATGGGCATGCGCGTATGCGGCGTTGTGGTTTTCAGTCTTGAGATGAGACGACATGACGCAGGCTCCTCATAAGCGGTGGCCCCTCCCCGGTCATTGCGATGTGCTCGGTATCGCGGGGCGCTTCGTAGTCGCCCTCGCTGTTTTTCGGAAACAAGCCGCCCCGCGGCGGGCCTGGCCCGTCGTGCGTGTCCTCATGGGTTGTCGGTGGAAAACGAAAACGGCCCGGGGCATGCGCCCCGGGCCGTGTGTGGGTTACAACGCCTTGCTCATGAACACGCTGTTGGGATCGTCGCGATATCCGGCGAAGGGCCCGCAGTAGTCGAAGCCGTAACGCGCGTACAGGCTGCGCGCCGGCTCGAATCCATCCATCGAGCCGGTTTCCAGGCTCAGCCGCCGATACTCGCGCCGGCCGGCCTCGCCGAGAATGTGTTCGAGCATCGCCGCGGCGACGCCGCGACGCCGATGCGCGCTGGCGGTGCGCATCGATTTGATTTCCCCGTGCCCGTCGTCGAGCCGCTTGAGCGCGCCGCAGCCGAGCAGATCCTCGCCTTCGCCCCAGGCGCTCCAGAACGTGATGTCCGGATGCTTGAGCCCGTCCAGGTCGAGCGCGTGGATGCTTTCCGGCGGCGACAGTTCGGCCATGCCCTGCAGGTGTTCGCGCAACAGCGCGATCACTTCGGGATGGTCGAGTTCGCCGGTACGGATGTGCATCGGGCGTTGCTCTCCTGGTTCACGACGGTGCGCGTCATTACTCGGCGTATCAGCGGCGTATCGGTCCGCGACGGCAAGAACATTGCCGTTGCGGACCTGATGCGCACGCCGTGGCCGCTTAGACGGCGTAGTACATCTGGTATTCGAGCGGGCGAACCGGGAGCTTTCCGGAATGCGTTGAAGCGCATTCCGGCCCGGTGAGCGCCCGGTCCGCGAGGACCGGGCCGGACATCCGCCGATCCGAAGACCCGATATACACATGCAGCAACTGCTTTAGACGGCGTAGTACATCTGGTATTCGAGCGGATGAGTCGCGGCGCGGAACTTAGTCACTTCCTGCATCTTCAGCGCGATGTAGCCGTCGATGAAGTCGTCGGTGAACACGCCGCCGGCCTTGAGGAACTCGCGATCCTTGTCCAACGCTTCCAGCGCCTGGTCGAGCGAATGGCACACGGTCGGGATGCCCTTCTCCTCTTCCGGCGGCAGGTCGTACAGATCCTTGTCGCTCGGGGCGCCCGGGTCGATCTGGTTCTTGATGCCGTCCAGGCCGGCCATCATCAGCGCGGCGAAGGTCAGGTAGCCGGACTGGATCGGATCGGGGAAGCGCATTTCGATGCGGCGCGCCTTCGGATTGGCCACGTACGGAATGCGGCAGCTCGCCGAACGGTTGCGCGCCGAGTAGGCCAGCATCACCGGCGCTTCGAAGCCCGGGACCAGACGCTTGTAGCTGTTGGTGCCGGAGTTGGTGAACGCGTTGATGGCGCGCGCGTGCTTGAACACGCCGCCGATGTACCACAGCGCCATCTGCGACAGGCCGCCGTAGCCGTCGCCGGAGAACAGGTTGACGCCGCCCTTGGCCAGCGACTGGTGCACGTGCATGCCGCTGCCGTTGTCGCCGACGATCGGCTTGGGCATGAAGGTCGCGGTCTTGCCGTTGCGGTGGGCGACGTTCTTGATGATGTACTTCATCGTCAACAGCTCGTCGGCCTTGGCGACCAGCGAGTTGAACTTGGTGCCGATCTCGCACTGGCCGGCGTTGGCGACTTCGTGGTGGTGCACTTCGACTTCGATGCCGACCGCTTCGAGCGTCTTGCACATCTCCGAGCGGATGTCGTGCAGCGAGTCCAGCGGAGCGACCGGGAAATAGCCGCCCTTCACGCCCGGACGGTAGCCGCTGTTGCCGCCTTCGTACTCCTTGCCCGAGTTCCACGCCGCTTCTTCCGAATCGATATGGAAGAAGGTGTGGCCCATCTCGTTGGCGTAGCGCACCGAATCGAAGATGAAGAATTCCGGTTCCGGGCCGAAGAAGGCCTGGTCGGCGATGCCGCTGGACTTGAGGTAGGCCTCGGCGCGCTTGGCGACGCCGCGCGGATCGCGCGAATAGGCCTGCATGGTGGCCGGGTCGAGGATGTCGCAGGTCAGGATCAGGGTCGGATCGGCAGTGAACGGGTCCAGGACCGCGGTCGAAGCGTCGGGCAGCAGGATCATGTCCGACTCGTTGATGCCCTTCCAGCCGCTGATCGAGGAGCCGTCGAACATCTTGCCGTCTTCGAACAGCGCCGGCTCGACGATCGACTTGGGGAAGGTCACGTGGTGCTGGACGCCACGCATGTCGGTGAAACGCAGATCGATGAATTCGACCTTGTGATCCTTGACGAGCTTTTCGACGTGTTCGAGAGACATGGGTTCTTCCGGGAATGGGGAATCGAGAATGGGGAATCGTGCAACGCGAGGGCGTTGGAGTCGCCTGCCCGTTGTACAAGCAAACGGTGTGCCAACTATTTTTCTATCGCAAGCCAATGATTTAAATAGATATAACTATTTAGCTCATCGCCGCACGCATTTCTTTGGTGCATAAATTCCGACATCTGCACCAATTTGGAACATCGCACTTTCCGCTATCCTGGCGCGCCGTCGCGGCTCCCCCGGGCCTACGTCGATTCCCCATCCCCCTCCCCGATTCCCCACCCCCAATGACCGATCTGCTCGCCGCCCTTCTCCTCGGCATCATCGAAGGCATCACCGAATTCCTGCCGATTTCCAGCACCGGGCATCTGCTGATCGCGCAGCACTGGCTCGGCCCTCGCTCGGACCTGTTCAATATCTCGATCCAGGCCGGCGCGATCCTCGCGGTCGTGGTCATCTACTGGAAGCGGCTGTGGGGGCTGGCGACCGGCTTCACCCGCCGCGACAACCTCGACTACCTGCTCAAGCTCGGCCTGGCCTTCGGCATCACCGCGGTGCTCGGCGTCGCGGTCAAGAAGGCCGGCTTCGCGCTGCCCGATCACGTCACCCCGATCGCCTGGGCGCTGGTGCTGGGCGGCGTGTGGATGATCGCGGCCGAGCATTTCGCCGCCAAGCGCGCGGCCGCGCTGGGCGAACGCAGCCAGATCACCTGGACCGTGGCCACGCTGGTCGGCGTCGCCCAGGTCGTGGCGGGCGTGTTCCCGGGCACCTCGCGCTCGGCGGCGACGATCTTCATCGCCTTGCTGGCCGGCACCACCAGCCGCGCGGCGGCGACCGAGTTCGCCTTCCTGGTCGGCATCCCGACCATGTTCGCGGCCACCGGCTACGAGCTGATGCACGTGGCCGGCACTCCGGCCGCGGCCAGCGAGGACTGGAGCGCGCTGGCGGTGGCCTTCATCGCCTCGGCCGTGACCGCCTTCATCGCGGTGAAGTGGCTGTTGCGTTATATCCAGAGCCATCGCTTCACCGCGTTCGCGATCTACCGCCTCGCCTTCGGCGCGGCCTTGCTGCTGTTGATGCCCACGGGCAGCTGATCCGCACCGATCCCTTGCCGGAACCTCGCCGATGAACGAACAAGACCGCCTCGCCGAACAGCAGTTGCTGGAGTACGTCCAGCTGTCCAGTCCGGAGCGTTACGCCGCGTTCCTGGAATCGGTGGCGCGCACCGGGCGGTTTTGGATCGCGATGTCGGGCGAGTTCGTGCTGACCTTGTTCGACGAAGACGGCCAGGAACTGCTGCCGGCCTGGCCCTCGGCCGCGACCGCGCGCGCCTCGCTCGCGCAGGCGCCGCAACTGCGCGAGTACGCGCCGGCCGAGCGCGAACTGGGCCCGTGGCGCGAGCAAACCGCCGCCGCGCTGACCGAAGCCAAGGTCGCCGTCGGCGTGTTTCCCAGCGACCGCATGCAGAGCGTGACGGTCGATGCAGGCTTGCTGCTGTCGCATATCGATGAAGTGATCGCGGAGGATGCCGCGCTCGACGACGACACCGTGGACGACGAAGCCGACGGCAGCGGCGGCCTGGATCTGGAACGCGCGCAGCGCGAGCTGATGCGCAAGTTCGCCAAGCCGCCCAAGTCCTGAGCCTCGTCGCCGCCGACCGCCCGCTGAACGCGCGCAACCCCATCGCCCGCGCCGGCCCGTTGATCCTGTCTTCGCAACGCAACCCGGATCATTGCGCCCCATGAACATCACCCGCCCGCTCGTCCTCTCCGCCGCCGCGCTGTCGCTGGCCCTGCTCGCCGCCTGCGCCGCGCCCTCGCACAACAACGCCGACGGCGCCGCCGCCGCGCCCGCTGGCGATTCCGCCGACACCGGTTTCGCCAAGTCGTCCATCGACCTGGGCGCGTATCGCTGGAACCTCGACACCGCCAGCGACGCCGCCGGCAAGCCGATCGGCGTGCTGCAGCGCGAAGGCAAGTACGGTCTGCAGCTGAGCTTCCTCAAGGACCGCCTGGGCGTGTCCGGCGGCTGCAATCACGTCGGCGCGACCTATGCGCTCAACGGCGACAAGATCGAGGTCAAGAATTTCCAGACCACGCTGATGGCCTGCCAGGACCCGCGCCTGATGCAGATGGACAGCGAGATTTCCAAGCAGCTCGAAGGCAGCACCGTGTTCGCGATCGAAGGCCAGGCGCCGCAACCGCGCCTGCTGCTGACCACCGCCTCGGGCAGCAAGCTGGTCCTGAGCGGCCAGCCGACGCCGGAAACGCGCTACGGCGGCGCCGGCACGACGATGTTCTTCGAAGTCGACGCAAAGCGCCGCAGCTGCCCGCATCCGCTGATGCGCGACTACCAGTGCCTGTGGGTGCGCGAGCGCAAGTACGACGCCAACGGCGTCGCCCTGGCGCCGGCGGAGGATTGGCATTTCCTCTACCAGGACATCGAGGGCTACACCCACGAAGCCGGCGTGCGCAACGTGGTGCGGATCAAGAAGTTCGACATCAAGAACCCGCCGGCCGATGCCTCGTCGGTGGCGTATGTGCTCGACATGGTGGTCGAGAGCGAATTGGTTCCGCCGCCCAAGTCCTGAGGCAGCTGCGCGGGCGCGCCTTGATGCGCGTCCGCGCTATCGCGGCGAGATCGTGGATAGGGGAAACGATGGCTCTGGATTATCGCCGCGTTGCACGAACGCATCCTTCATTTAGCCTCGCGCTGGCATTGATTGTCAGCGCCCTGGCGTCATGCAGTACGACCGGAGCAAGCGTGTCCGGGCAGCAAGCATCTGCGAGCGCGAAGGACGCGATAACCATCGAGCATTTGTTGCGGTGGTCGCTCGATGGCGAAGCAGGCAAGAACAGGATCAAAGCCGCATTGGGCAGTGTTCTGGATTTAGAGCCGCTTCCGGGACAGGATCTTTCCGGACAAGGGCCAGCCAGACTGGAAGACGGCTACGTCCTGAGCTTCGGCTCGATAGGACAGTTGACCGGTCAGATCGATATCGGCGTTGCGCCGGCGCCCTGCCTATCCCCGGAACTCGCCTCCAAATTGCTCGGCGCGCAAGGCAAGCCGACCGTCGATGCGCATGGCGAAGATCGAGGAAAAACATACACAACGCAGCGCTCCGGCAATTGGATCAACTTCACCACCACGCCGCCGACTTACCGTTGCGTCGACTCGATCCACATCCACCCGATACGCGCTTCACGTCCGTGAGCAGCCGCGCTCGAGCGTTCAGGACTTCCTGATCACCCGCGTCTCGGACAGACGATCGTGCCAGGCGATGCGATCTTCGCCGGAGAAGAAGATCGAGAACGGTTCGAACGGGATGCAGCGGCCCAGGGTGCGCACGATGACGCCGCCCCAACCGGGCGGCTGGCGCTTCAGCGCGCCCGCACCACCAGGGTCTTCGGCAGGCGATCGTGCCAGGCGGCGACGCGCTGGGTTCCGGAGAACAGGATGGTGAACTGTTCGAACGGGATCAGCCGCGCGGCGGTGCGGCCGAATACCTGGCCCCAACTCGGCGGCCGGCCTTGTTCGTCCACCACCCGGGTATTGGTGACCAGCTTGCCCAGGGTGACGCCGAACATGCCTTCCATCGGCACGTAATAGATCAGCAGCGCGATCGGCGTCATGACCCAGTCGCGGAACAGGTTCGGCTCGCGCAGCGAGTTCACCACGGCTGGATCGTAGGCGGTGTACAGCGTCAGCGCGCAGACGATCAGCGCGACGCAGGCCAGCGAGTCGATCAGGTAATTGATCAGGCGCTGGCCGCGCGTGGCGGTGACCAGTTGCGCGATGCGTTCGGCGCGCACCTGGGTCTGCGGTGCGTCGTAGGGGTTGTGCGGGTCGTTCATTTCGTCGCTCGGTGAACAATCGCCGCGCGCCGTGGATCGGCGGCGGCGCGGTCGGTCAAAGGTAAGCCGGATCGGCGCTCACAGGTTGCGGGTCTGGCCGCGGCCGACATCGACGATGCCGCTGACCAAGGCCACGCGCGTCGCGCTCATCGGCTCAGCCCTTGACCGCGGGGTTGAGCGAATACGTGCCGTAGATCGAGGCCTCGCCCAGCACGTGGCCCTGCATCGCGTTCAACACGTCGGCGGCGGTGAAGCGCGCGTCGAGTTCCAGCCGCTCCACGTCCAGGGCGAACACGCGGAAAAAATAACGATGCAGGCGCAGATCGTTCGGCGGCGGGAACGCGCCGTCGTAGCCGTACCAGTCGCCGGCCATGTCCGGATCGCTCGCGAACCAGCCGGTGTAGTCGTTGAGGCCCTGGCGCGAGCCGCGCGGGCCGGACGGATCGCGCTTGCCGTGCGCGGTCACGCCGTCGCTGCAGCTGCCGGCGGCGATCTCGCCCACGTCGGCGGCGATGTCGGCGACCACCCAGTGGATGAAATCGGTGCGCACCTGATGCTCGGGAATCTGCACGTCGCTGCGGCCGACCATCTCGGCCACGGTCGGCACGTCCGGGTCGATGCACACCAACGCGAACGAACGCGTTCCCTGCGGCGCGTCGTCCCAGGCCAGATGCGGATTGCGGTTCGGCGCGAAGCCATAGCCGTCGCCGCTGGCCTGGCCGGCGGCGAATTCGGCCGGCAGGCGTTGACGGTGCTGGAAGCTGTTGCTGTGAATGCGCATGAAGGGCTCCTGGGCGCGGCTGATTCGCGGTGCGGGCATCGCACCAAGACGGTGAGGGTGCACGATAACGCGCGTTATCGATCCGCGACGGATCGATAACGCGCGGGGAAGTATTCCGCAGCCGGCCGCCGCGAACCGGGTGGTCGATCGCAGCGGCCGTTGCTACCGGCGCGCGCTCAGGCCTGCGGATAGCCCAAGCGCTTGGCCACCGGCGCGAGCAGGGCGAACGCTTCGCCCAGCGCGCCCTGATACGCGCGCCAGCGGCCGTTGCCGAGGCGCTCGTTCATCACGATGCCGCCGGGCAGCGATACCTGCACGCGCAGGGTGTCGGCGATGATCTGCGCGATCGCGCCGGAGTCTTCGCCGGTTTCGTCCAGACGCACCAGGTTGTGCGGGAACAGATTGCCTTCGTGCAGATCGGCGATCTGGTCCAGGCACTGCGCCAGCCAGCGCGCGCCGTCTTCGGGCGTGGGCAGCGCATACGGCGTCGGACTGCCGCAGGCCAGCCAGTCCAGCAGCATGTCGCGCGGATCGCGGATCGGAATCAGCAGGAACGCTTCCGACAAGTACGGACGCAGCGCGCGCAGCAGCGCGTTGTCCCACCACAGCAGCCAGTCGAACACCGGGCCGTCGGCGGCGCCGCGCGCGGGCAAGGCGGCGCGGTACATCTTGATCAGGAACGCCGGATCGAGCGAACCGGCGAGCAGTTCCTCGACCGTGCCGTAGCGCTGCATCGGATCGGTCGGCGGCTGCGGGCCGTAGCGATCGACCAGCAGCGGCGCGCCGACCGCGCCGAGCACCTGGGCGATGCGCTCCACCCGCGAACCCGGCGCGCCCCACAGCAGCAGGATGCCGCGGGTGCCTTCGGCGATGGTGGCCATCGCCGGCCAGTCGCTGCCGCTGCGCGCGCTGATGGGGTTGAACGGCAGGCGTTGATCGACGACTTCGGCGTGAAGCTCGGCCCAGGTCGCCGCGGCCGCTTCGGGCTGCGCGGCCAGATCCAGGGTGCGGCCGAGCAACTGCCGCAGCTCGCGCTTGGCGGCCGGATCGACGGCCTGTCCGATCAGGCGTTCTATGCGCTCGGCGGCGGCGTCGGGATCGCGTTCGGTCAGGCCCTGGACGATGCGCATCTCGGCGGCGACATCGCCCGGGCTGAGTTCGACGATGCGTTCGGCGATGGCTTCGGCCTGGCTGTGTTCGCCGAGTTGATCGTGCACCGCCGCGCGCGCTTCCAGCGCGGCGAGGTTTTCCGGCATGGCCTGCTGCCAGCGGTCGAGGACCGCCAGCGCCGACGGCTCGCCGAACGGTTCCAGCACCAGCCGCGCGCGCCACAGGTCCTGCTGCTGCGGATGCGCGGCGAGCGCGGTTTCCAGCGACTGGCGCGCGTCGTCGATGGCGCCGAGGCGGCGCCAGGCTTCCATGATCGCGTTGAGCGTGCGCGGATCGTAAGGCTGATCGTCGAAGGCCTCGCGCAGCAGCGACAGGGCGCGGTCGTTGCGGCCGGCGTCGAGTTCCAGCTCGCCGGCCCAGCGGCGCACGCCGAAGCCGGCGTCTTCGCGCTGCGCCACCGGCGCGATGCGATCGGCGGCTTCGGCATAGCGCGATTGCAGGCGCAGCAGATCGGCGATCAGCAGTTGCAGCGTGGGCTGGTCCGGGCTGCGTTCGGCCAGCGCGGTGAAGGCTTGTTCGGCGAAGGCCAGATGGCCCTTGGCCAGATAGGCGAAGCCCAGGCCGTGCAGCACCTGCGGATCGTCCGGCGCCTGCGAGGCGGCGTGGCTGAGGATCGCCAGGGCGCGGTCGGCGTCGCCGCGGCGCAGCGCCAGCACGCCTTCGATCGCGGCGACCTGCGGGTGATTCGGGGCGATGCGCGCGGCGGTGCGGCCCAGGCGCTCGGCGTCTTCGAGGTCGCCGCGCACGATGGCGAGCTGCGCTTTGACGACGTAGGCCGGGAACTGGTTCGGGTCGAGCCCGATCGCGCGCGCGAGCGAGGCCTGGGCCTCGTCGAGGTGGCGGCCGTCGAGCAGCGCGCCGGCGCGTTCCAGATGCAGTTGCGCATCCTCGGGCGTGAGGCCGATGGCGCGATCCAAGGCCGCCACGGCGCTGTCGCGATCGCCGTTCAGACGCAGGGCGGCTGCGTGCAGGCGATGCAGGCCGGCGTCTTGCGGGTCGGTGCTCAGCGCTTGTTCGGCGGCGGCCAGCGCTTCGGCGGGGGTGCCGCGGCGCAGCGCGTCGAGAATGGGTTCGTACATTCGTGTGCTTCGGACGGGATAAGAGGAGGGGGATTGTAGGGGCGCGCGCGGTTTCGCGCTTTTTATGCGCTGGCCGCTGGCCGCGATCGATCCCTGCCCCCCTCGCTCCGTCCCGCCCGGCCGGGCTCAGGCCTGCGCCACGCGCACCACCAGCTTGCCGAAGTTATGCCCCTGCAGCAGGCCGATGAACGCGGCCGGCGCGTTCTCCAGGCCGTCGACGCGGTCCTCGCGCAGCTTGACCCGGCCGGCGGCGACCCATTCGCCCATCTCGCGGCGGAACGCCTCGAAGCGCTCGGCGTAGTGGTCCAGGATGATGAAGCCCTGCAGGCGGATGCGTTTTTGCAGCAGCGTGGTCATCAGATGCGGCAGCGGGTTGGGCACCGGCGGCTGCGCTTCGTCGTTGTAATGCGCGATCACCCCGCACACCGGCACGCGCGCATGGTGGTTGAGCCGCGGCAGCACCGCCTCGAACACCGCGCCGCCGACGTTCTCGAAGTACACGTCGATGCCGTCCGGGCAGGCCTGGGCCAGGCGTTGCGCCAGCCGCGGATCGTGGCGGTCGATGCAGTCGTCGAAGCCGAGTTCCTCCACCGCGTAGCGGCACTTGTCCGCGCCGCCGGCGATGCCGACCACGCGCGCGCCCTTGAGCTTGGCGATCTGCCCGACCACCGCGCCGACCGCGCCGGTCGCCGCCGCCACGACCACGGTTTCGCCCGGCTTGGGCTGGCCGATGTCGAGCAGGCCGACGTAGGCGGTGAAGGCGGGCATGCCCAGGCCGCCCAGCGCCAGGGACGGTTGCGCCATGTCGCCGAGCGCGGTCAGGTCGGTGCCGTCCGACAGCGCGTAGTCCTGCCAGCCGGCGTTGCCCAGGACCAGATCGCCGGCCTTGAACTGCGGATGATCGGAGCTGACCACCCGGCTGACCGTGCCGCCCACCACCGGCGCGCCCAGCGCGATCGGCGGCGCGTAGCTGGTGCCGGCTTCGTCCATGAGATTGCGCATGTACGGGTCCAGCGACAGATACAGCGTGCGCAGCAGCAGCTGGCCCGGGCCGGGCGTCGGCGCGGCGGTTTCTTCCAGACGCAGGTCCTGCGCGGTCGGCACGCCGGTCGGGCGGGCGGCGAGGACGATGCGGCGATTCACGGGTTGGGGCTGCGACATGGGGGCTCCTATCGGGTGCGTGGGGTGGGTTCGGACGACTTGGGCGACGCAAATAGACCGGTCGCCTAGTAATTGGGTGCAAAAAATCGCGGCCGGCATTCACGCCGTCCCGCTTCAAACGTTTTGGGTCAGGCCGAGCAGTTGCCGGGTGCCGGCCATGGCCGTGTCCAGCGGCGCGCGGTCGCGGGCGATCTTGGCCAGCAGGCTGGCGCCGAGCCAGTTCTGGTAGAGCGTCACCGCCGCGGCGCGGCTGTCGGCCGGCGCCGACAGGGAACCGTCGGCGCGGCCGGCATCGATGCAGCGCGCCAGGCGCTCGGTGATGCAACGGGTGCCGCGTTCCAGCGCCGCGCGCATGCTCTCGGACAGGTCGCTGACTTCCGCGCCGAGCTTGACCACCGGACAACGGCTGCTGGCCTCGTCGCCGGTCTGCGAGTCGAGCCAGTCGTGGAAGTAGCCGCTCAGCCGCTGCGCGGCCGTGCCCGGTTGGCTCAGCAGCAGGTCCATCCGCGCCAGATACCCGGCGAAATAGGTCTCCAGCACCGCCTCGCCGAAGGCTTCCTTCGAGCCGAAGTAGTGATAGAACGAGCCCTTCGGCACCTGCGCGGCGGTCAGCACCTCGGTCAGGCCGACCGCGGTGAAGCCTTTGCGCAGCAGCAGCGGCAAGGCCACATCGAGGATGTGCTGGCGGACGTCGCTGGGGGCGGTGGAGGTCATGGCGGCACTCTAGACCCAATTAGACCGGTCGTCTAGAGGTGCTGCGAATGATCGCCGGGTCAGCGGCGACGGCTCAGACCGAAGCCAGCTTCTCCAGGCGGTCGGCGATCCAGCGCTCGGCGAAGCCGTCCAGCTGGGCGTTCTCCAGGAACCCGCAATGCCCGCCCCAGGACGCGACTTCCAGCCGCGCGTCGGCGGGCAGCTCCAGTTCGCGGAAGCCCGCCACCGGAATCACCGGATCGTCGGCGGCCATCAGGATGCTGACCGGCACCTGCAACCGCGCCAGGCGCTGGCCGGCGACCGAATAGCCGTCGAAATAGCGATCCAGGGTGCCGAAGTCGGTATGGCGCTCGACCATCCACTGGGTCAGCGGACGCATGCTCAGGCCGAGCGTGCGGTCGTCGAAGTTGTGCACGCCCGGAAACAGCTCGCGTTTGCGCGCCAGCGAGTCGCGCCATTTGCGTTCGAAGTACCACAGGTAAAAACGCAGGCCGTTTTCCATCGACTCCATCGTGCGCGCCGGGTCCAGCACCGGACACACCGAGGCCACGTGCGCCAGCGGCAGCCCGGCCTCGGGCGCGCGCAGCGCCAGGCGCAGGGCGAAGTTGCCGCCGAGCGAATACCCGGCCACCGACAGCGGCCGCAGCGGAAACATCCGCGCGATCTGCGCGGTGGCCTGCACCACTTCGTCGATGCGGTTGGAGTGGAACAGGCCTTCGTTGAGGTGATGGGTGTCGCCGTGATCGCGGAAGTTGAGCCGGAACACTTCGAAGCCGCGCGCGAGCAACTGCGCCGCGGTCAGGCGCATGTAGTTGGAATCCACGCTGCCTTCCCAGCCGTGCAGCAACAGCACCAGCCCGCGCGGCGTGACGCCGTCCACGGCGCTGTGCAGGCCGTGCAGGCGCACGCCGCCGTCGGTCTGGATGATGTGCGCCTGGGTGCGCGCGCCGATCGCCGCCAGCCGGCGTTCGGCGTTGCGGCGGCGCAGGGGACTGGAACCCAGCGCCGATTGCACGTGGGCGTTGCGCAGCCAGCGCGGCGGAGCGTAATCGGCTGCAGTCAACATGGGATCAGCTCGCCATCGCCTCGATGATGCGCAGCCGCGCCAGTTCGGCGATGCGGCGCCGTCCATCGGCTTCGCCCGGGCCGATCGGTGTCAGGAAATGGATTTCGGCCACGCGCCCGGGTTCGCCGAGCAGGCGCAGGAAGTTGGCGAAAAAGCTTTCCTTGTCCTGGAACGCGACCACCGCCTGGGCGTCGCCGCGCTCGCCGTAGCGCAGCGCCACCGGCTGCACCGGCACGCCGGCTTCGACCGCGGCCAGGAAGATGCGCGCGTGGAACGGGCCGATCTCGCGGCCGCCGCGGGTGCCGCCTTCGGGAAACACGCCGACCGCACGGCCCGCGCGCAGGCGCGAGAGCATTTCGTGCAGCACGCCGCCGAGCGACTCGGTGTTGCCGCGGTGATGGAAGATGGTCTGGCCGCGCGCGGCGAGCCAGCCCACCACCGGCCAGCCGGCGATTTCGCGCTTGGCGACGAAGCCCATCATGCGTTGGCTGTGCAGGATCTCGATATCGACCCAGCTGACGTGATTGGCGACGAACAAGGTCGCCCCGGCCAGCGGCGTGCCGATCCGGCGCAGGCTGAAACCGAAGATGCGCATCAGGCCGCCGGCCCAGGCGCGGATCAGGCGTTCTTCCAGGGTTTCCTCGCCCAGCGGCAGCCGCGAGGTCGGCAAGGTGATGAGCAACAGCACCAGCGGCAGGTGGATGAGCAGATGCCACACCAGCAGCGGCACACGGATCAGGTAACGCAGCGCGCGCGCGGCCGACGCACCGGGAGGCGCGACCGCGCCGGCGTGGGGAGGCGGCGCATTCATTGTGTGCACGATACCGAAGCGATGTCGCAGCGGCCAGCGGCGATTGCGGGTGGCGGCGGCGTTTTAAACGCGGTGGTGAAAATTTGACCGTCCGGGTGGGGCTGAATGGGTGCGCAGAGGGGTTAAAGGCTTAACAGCTTCAAGAGCGAATCCCCCCTGCCCCCCCTTTTTCAAAGGGGGGAACAGCCTCGGCGAAGGTGGGTCCGCAAGGCCTCCGGATTCCCCCCTTTGAAAAAGGGGGGTTAGGGGGGATTTGCTTTTGCCTTCCCCCAGCAACCTCAATTCGAAGAAGCCGCCACCGCCCCATTCGACGACACCGCGCCGCGATCGCGCAGCCCGACCTTATGCCCGGCCTTGGCGAAGTACAGGATGTACAGATAGCAAGGCACCATCAGCAGCAAGAACACCAGCTGGAAGTCCATGTGCTGCTTGAGCGCCGCGAACAACTGCGGCACCACCGCGCCGCCGGCGATGCCCATCACCATCACCGCCGAACCGACCTCGGTATGCCGTCCCAGTCCGCGGATGCCCAGCGGGAAGATCGCCGGCCACATCATCGCATTGGCGAAACCCAGCGCGGCGACGAAGGCCACCGACACATAGCCGTGGGTGACGAAGGCGCCGACCGACAACACCACGCCGAGCACCGCCGACAGGCTCAGGTAACGCTCCTGCGAGATGAAACGCGGAATCACGATCAGCCCGACCACGTAGCCGACCAGCATCCCGCCCAGCGTCAGCGAGGTGAAGAACTTGGTCTTGTCCAGCGGCAGGCCGAAGCTGTGGCCGTAGGTGCCGATGGCGTCGCCCGCCATCACTTCCACGCCGACGTAGACGAAGATGCACAGCGCGCCCAGCCACAGGTGCGGGTACTGGGTCAGGCGGGTGCGGCCGTCGTTTTCGCCGTTCGAGGCGCGATTGGCCTCGGCCGCGCGCAGTTCCGGCAACGGCGAGAACAGCACGCCGACCGCCAGCAACGCCAGCAATCCGGCCATGACCAGATACGGCGCGTGGATGCTGGACGCGAAGGTATCGAGCAACTGCGCCTTGGTCGCCGGATCGGCCGCCTTGACCTGCGCGGCCAGATCGCCCATGCCGTGCAGCACCAGCGCGCCGAGCAGCAGCGGCGCCAGGATGCCGGCGATCTTGTTGCAGATGCCCATCACCGCGATGCGCTGCGCCGCGCCTTCGATCGGGCCGAGGATGCTGATGTAGGGATTGACCGCGGTCTGCAGCACCGCCAGGCCCGCGCCGATCACGAACAGGCCGCCGAGCGCGCCCGGATACCAGCGCTGGGTCGTGTACTCGCCGAACACCGCCGCGCCGATCGCCATGACCAGCAGGCCCAGCGCCATGCCGCGCTTCATGCCGGTGCGGCGCAGGATCGCCGACGACGGCAGGGCCAGGAAGAAATACGACAGATAGAACGCCATCGGCACCAGGAAGGCGCCGACCTCGTCGAGGTCGAAGGCGAGCTGGGCGAAGGTGATCAACGGCCCGTTGAGCCAGGTGACGAAACCGAACACGAAGAACAGCGCGCCGATGATCGCGATCGAGCCGAGATACCGCGGCTGAGCGCTGGCGTTGGAAACCGACATGAGACATCCCCTCCCAGAGCAGCGGGTGACGCCCGCCACGCGTCGCCTGTCCCGGTTGACCGGCACGACAAGCGACCGCCCAACGTTGTCACATCTGCCCGGGTCCTGCCAACACAACCGGGGCGAATGGGCTGAAACCCGCGCCAGAACGTGATCTCAGGCGCGCGACGGCATGTTGCGCCGCATCATTAAAAATGGCGCGAGTACACGGTTTGCGCAAGCAGATGACACTTTTGACGACGTTTGTTGACAACGTTGTCAAAGCCGGAGCAATCTCGGCGCCGCCAGGGGAAACCGATGGGCAGCCGTGGAGGGCGCATGCAGTGGGACGGGCTGTTGAAGGCATTGTTTGGGGGAAGCAGGCACGGGGTTTCGACGCCCCGGCACGAACGCATCGGCGCGACCGCGCCGGGCGGATGGGTGCGAGCATGAGCGCTGCGCCTCAGCTCAAGCGAACCATGCCCGCGAACATGAATACTTTTATCGCCGCCGATGTCGGCGGTACGCACACCCGTGTCGGCCTGGTACGTCCAGGCCATGGCGGCGAATCCACCGTGGCCGTGCTCGCGCACCGCAAGTACGTGTGCGCCGACTACCCCGGCCTGGCCGCGATCCTGGCCGAATTCATCGCCGGCAACGGCGTCGGCGTGGACCGGGTGGTGATCGCCACCGCCGGCGTCGTGCTCGACGACGAGGTGGTCAATTCCAATCTGCCCTGGCGCATCTCGCTGTCGCAGCTGCGCAGCGAACTGGGCCTGCACGAAGTGCTGGTCATCAACGATTTCCAGGCCAACGCCAACGCCGCGCAATGCATGGCGCCGGACGACTCCACCTTGCTCACGCCGGGCGTGAGCGAAGCCGACTCCGGGCCCGGTCCGGTGCTGGTGATCGGCCCGGGCACCGGCCTGGGCGCGGCGCTGCGCATCCCGCACGGCCACTCCACCGTGGTGCTGCCGACCGAACCGGGCCATACCGCGTTCGCGCCGGGCAACGGCCGCGAAGTGGACATGCTGCGCCTGGCCCAGCAACGCGGCCAGACCCACGTGCCGACGGAATACTTCGTCTCCGGTCCCGGGCTGGTGAACCTCTACAGCGCGCTGTGCACGCTCAGCGGCGTGGAAGCCTCGCTGCGCGCGCCGGCGGCGATCACCGAAGCCGCGCGTCGCGGCGAAGCGCTGGCCCGCGAAGCGGTGCTGACCTTCTGCGCGCTGCTGGGCAGCGTGATCGGCGATCTGGTGGTGATCAGTCGCGCCAACGCGGTGTTCATCGCCGGCGGCATCCTGCCGCAGCTCAAGGACTTCGTGCCCGACAGCGCGTTCCACGCGCGAATGCTCGACAAGGGCGTGATGCGTCCGGTGCTCGAACGCGTGCCGGTGCGGTTGATTGAGAACGAACGCCTCGGCGTGATCGGCGCGGCGAGCTGGTACCTGGAACACCTGGCGCAGTCCGGGCAAGACGCTCTAGCCGCGCCGCGACAACACCCGCAGTAACCGCGCGTCCGCCCTGCCGCCGACCGCGAGCGGGCGGCGAACGCGAAACACCGCTGCACACCGGGCGACGCCTGCCCGGAACGGTTCGGCAACATCCAGCTGCACGCCTGATTTCGCACAACCGGCTTCGCGACGAACCGACCTGCCCGGTCGATCGCCGAGCCCATCCATGTCGAGGGAGGAGTAGCCAATGAAAGCGCGCAAAACCATCCTGTCCGCCAGCATCTTCGCGATTTTGGCGATGGCTTCCTCCATCGCCCCGGCACAGGACGCCGCGCAGCAGACCGCCGCTCCCGACGCCAAGCCGACGACGGATGCGACCGACATCGACGCGGTGGTGGTGCAAGGCATCCGCGCCAGTCTGCAAAAATCGTTGGAGACCAAGCGCAACGCCGACGCCGTGGTCGAGGCGATCACCGCCGAGGACATCGGCAAGTTTCCCAACACCAACGTCGCCGAAGCGATGACGCAGATTCCCGGCATCACCATCGACCGCCGTTTCGGCCAGGGCGAGCGCGTCAGCATCGACGGCACCGACCCCAGCCTCAACCTGACCTTTCTCGACGGCCATCCGCTGGCGCAAACGCCGTGGCTGCACGGCGAGCAGCCCAATCGCGGTTTCGACCACACCCTGATCGCGTCCGAACTGATCGGGCGCATGGAAGTCTATAAATCGCCGGAAGCCAAGCTGCCCGAAGGCAGCCTCGGCGGCACCGTGCTGATGTATACGCGCAAGCCCCTGGACCTGGACGCAAACACCTTCAGCGGAACCATCGGCTACAGCTACAACGACCAGGCCAGCAAGGGCAAACCCACCGCCTCGGGCCTGTACAGCTGGAAGAACGCGCAGGAAACCTTCGGTTTCAACGTCGCCGCGCAGCATTTCGAAGAACGCGTGGACCGCCAGGGCGTGGAGATCTTCAGCTACGTGCCGCCGTCGACGTTTCCCAACGCCGCCGCGCAAGTGCCGGCCGGCGCGCGCGTGCCGAACTTCGTCAACGCCGCCTGGTTCCAGCAGGATCGCGAACGCGACAGTCTCGCGCTGAACCTGCAGTTCAAGCCGAGCAGCGCGCTGGAGTTCAACCTCGACACGCTGTACATCAAGGAAAGCTTCGACAACTACAACCAGTCGGTCTACAACTTCCTCAGCGATCGCGCCGATTCGGTCGATCAGCTCAAGCTCGGCGCCGGCAACGTGGTCACCAGCGGCCACTCCGGGCCGAACGCGCGGGTGTTCTACGACGCCAACGCGCGCGTGTCGGAAGTGGAAACCAAGGGCGTGGACCTGCGCGGCAGCTTCCGCGGCGATGGCTGGAAGGTCAACGGTCAGGTCGGCCAGAGCAAGGCCACCAACGACAACATGCGCACGTACTTGTTGCAGTCGACCTACACCGGCGCCTACCGCTGGGACATCGGCAAGGGCGTGTTCTTCGACGACGTCGCCGGCTCGCGCGATCCGCGCAATTGGGGCGCGACCGATTCCATCGGCAACGTCAACTTCTTCCAGATCGAAGCCAAGGACCGTTACGCCCAGGTCGATTTCAGCGTCAACTTCAACGGTTTCTTCAACCAGCTGGAAGTGGGCCTGCGCCGGCACAAGCACGAGGAGTCCAACAGCCTCAACGTGTTCGACATCGCCGCCAACACCACCCTGGCCGATATCGGCACCTCCGGCTACACCGACATCCTCAAGGATTTCGGCGGCTTCTCGCCCAGCCACGCGCACCATCTGCAGCTCAGCCGCAGCGACGTGATCAACTGGGTCAACGGCCGCAACATCGATTACTCGTTCAACAACAGCGATCCGGGCAACTACCTCAACAACACCTTCCACGTCGAGCAGACCAACACCGCGGCCTATGCGCAGCTGAACTTCAGCCAGGACCGCCTGCACGGCAACCTCGGCGTGCGCCACGTCCAGGCCGATATCGAAACCAGCAGCTACGAGCTCGCCGGCGCCCAGCCGGTGCTGCCGCCGCGGGCCGGATGGTGGGTCACGCGCAGCAACAAGAACGACTACTGGCTGCCTTCGCTCAACGTGGTCTACGACATCGCCGACGACTGGGTGATCCGCGCCAGCGCCTCCAAGGTCGTGGCCTGGGCTCCGTACCGCCAGCTGGTGGACGCGACCTTCCTCGACGACGGCCTGCTCACCGGCACCGGCGGCAATTCCAAGCTCGACCCGTATCAGTCCAACAACTTCAACGCGTCGCTGGAGTGGTACTTCGCGCCCGAATCGGCGCTGGCCTTGTCGGTGTTCTACAAGGACATCAGCAACTTCGTGAACCTGGACAACGGCAAGGAGCGTTACTTCAACTCCCTGCGCGATATCGATCCGGCGCGCTGGAACAGCGCCCTGCTCGGCCGCAACGGCTGCACCGCCGACGGTTTCTGCGACTACGCGGTGCTGCGTCCACGCAACGGCGGCGCGGCGACCATCAAGGGTTTCAACCTGGCCCTGCAGATGCCGTTCGGCGAAACCGGTTTCGGCATCACCGGCAACTACACCTATGCCAAGGGCAAGAGCGAGCAGGGCGACGAGCTGCCGTATCAGTCCAAGGAGTCGGTGACGGTCAGTCCGTATTACGAGAAGGGTCCGCTGACCGCGCGCATCAGCTACGGCTGGCGCAGCCATTACCTGGCCGGCGGTTACGTCGCCGGCGCGCCGCCGGCGAGCGTGGACGACTACACCGACCTGGGCGCCAGCGTCGGCTGGGCGTTCAACGAGCACTGCACCGTGCGCCTGGACGCGCAGAACCTGCTCAACGAGAAGTACACGCAGTACCTGGGCGACAAGAGCCTGCCCTTGAACGAATACACCAGCGGCCGCCGCTACATGGCGTCGATGAGTTTTTCGTTCTGACCCTACCTTCGTCGCCGGCGCGGCCGGCGACGCAGCGGTAAACGGCGCACCGCCGCGCATTGCACGCGGCGGCGCGACGAAGCGGTAAGCGGTATCGGCAACATCCGGCGCGGCCGGGCGGTCACCCGCCACCGTGTCGCGCAAGGCATCGAATCAAAAACGTTTCGCAACGAAAACAGGACTTCGCGACGAACCGGTTCCCGGACGATCGCAGAGCCATCACCGCCCGAGGGAGGAACAAAATGAAAGCGCGCAAGACCATCTTGTCAGCCAGCATCGTCGCAGCTCTGTGCATGGGCCCCGGCCTGGCGATCGCCCAAGACGCCCAGCCCGCCGCAACGCAGGCCACCGACCTCGACGCCGTCGTCGTCACCGGCATCCGCGCCAGCCTGGAAAAGTCGCTCGACACCAAGCGGGCCAACGTGACCGTGTCGGAGGCGATCACCGCCGAGGACATCGGCAAGTTCGCCAACACCAACGTCGCCGAAGCGATGTCGCAGATTCCCGGCGTCTCGCTCGACCGCCGTTTCGGCCAGGGCGAACGCGTCAGCATCGACGGCACCGACCCCAGCCTCAACCTGACCTTCCTCGACAACCATCCGGTCGCGCAATCGATCTGGTTGTACGGCGAGCAGCCCAACCGCGGCTTCGATTACACCCTGCTCGCGCCGGAAATCCTCGGCCGCCTGGAAGTGATCAAGTCCTCGGAAGCGCGCATCACCGAAGGCAGCCTCGGCGGCACCGTGCTCATGCACACCCGCCAGCCGCTGGACATGGACGCCAACTCGATCGCCGGTTCCCTGAGCTTCAACAAGAACGATCAGGGCGGCGACACCCGTCCCAGCGGTTCGATCGTCTACAGCTGGAAGAACAGCGACAGCAACTTCGGCTTCAACATCGCCGCGCAGCATTTCGAAGAAGACGTCGATCGCCAGGGCACGGAAGTGTTCGGCTACGTCAAGGCCAGCGCGTTCCCGAACCAGACCGGCGCGGCGGCCAACATCGACGTGCCGAACTTCATCAACGCCGCCTGGTTCCAGCAGAGCCGCAAGCGCGACAGCCTCAACGTCAACCTGCAGTTCAAGCCCAGCGACGAGCTGGAGTTCGGCCTGAGCGGGCTGTACATCAAGGAAAGTTTCGACAACTACAACCAGTCGGTCTACAACTTCCTGACCCAGCGCCCGGACGCGGTCGATCGCCTCGCCACCTCCGGCGGCGTCGCCACCGGCGGCCACAGCAACGCCAATCCGGTGTTCTACGACAACAACGTGCGCGCCTCCGAGCCCGTCACCAAGGGCGTGGACCTGCACGGCAAGTTCCAGACCGATACCTGGGGCGTGTCCGGCCAGATCGGCGCGAGCAAGTCCGACAACACCCTGGAACAGTGGTTCATCGAACCGGTCTTCCTCGGCGGCTACAGCTGGGACGCCAAGCGCGGCCTGAGCTTCGACAACCCGGCCGCGGCGCAGAACCCGGCCAACTGGGCCGGCGACGGCTTCATGGGCAACTACGGTGTGATCGACACCGAGACCAAGGACAGCTACGCCCAGGTGGACTTCAACGTCCGCTTCGACAGCGTGTTCAACAACCTGCAGTTCGGCCTGCGTCGCGGCAAGCACGAGGAAGACTACGTGCAGAACGTGTACGTGGGCCTGCCGGTCGCCGATCTGAACACCGTCGGCACCATCGGCGCGACCAGCCTGCGCGATCTCAACGACGGCTCCGGCCGCCACGTCCAGGTCGGCCGCCAGAACGTCATCGACTACGTCAACCAGTACCGCGGCATCCTGCGTCCGGACGCCGCCAGCTTCCTCAACAACACCTTCAACGTTGAGCAGACCAACACCGCCGGTTACGCGCAGCTGGATTTCTCCTCGGGCGGATGGCGCGGCAACTTCGGCGTGCGTTACGTCGAATCCAAGACCGACGCGGTGGCCTTCGAGCCCGGCGGCGCGCCGAGCCTGGACAACCTCGCCTCCAAGCAGCGCCACACCTCGAAGAAACAAGACTTCACCCTGCCGTCGTTGAACGTGGTCTACGACACCGGCGCGGACGTGCTGTTCCGCTTCGGCGCGGCCAAGGTGGTGGCGTGGGCGCCGTACAACCAGCTCACGCACAACACCTTCCTCAACGATTCGACCTTCACCGGCTCGGGCGGCAATTCGGCCCTGGACCCGTACGAATCGACCAACTTCAACCTGTCGGCCGAGTGGTACTTCGCCCCGCAGGCGGTGTTGGCGGCGTCGGTGTTCTACAAGGACATCGACAATTACATCGCCAGCGACGCGGCGACCGAGCGTCAGTTCAACTCCAACGCGCAGACCACGCCGGAGCGTTACCAGAGCCAGATCGTCGGCACCAACGGCTGCACCACCGACGGCTTCTGCGACTACAGCATCATCCGTCCGAAGAACGCCGGCAAGGGCAAGGTCAAGGGCTTCAACCTGAGCTACCAGCAGCCCTTCGGCGACACCGGCTTCGGCCTGACCGCGAACTACACCTACGCCGACGGCGAAGGTTCCGGCGGCACCAAGCTGCCGTACCAGTCGCGCGACAGCGTCGCGATCAGCCCGTACTACGAGCGCGGCCCGTTCGCGGCGCGCCTGTCGTACAACTGGCGCAGCGATTACCTGGCCGGCGGTTACGTCGCCGGCGCGCCGCCGGCCAGCGTCAACGATTACGCCGAACTCGGCGCGAGCGTGAGCTGGACCTTCGACGAACGCCTGACCGTGTCGCTGGAAGGCATGAACCTGCTCGACGAAGAGTATCTGCAGTACCTGGGCCGCGAAGAACTGGTGGCGCAGCGTTTCCACACCGGCCGCCGCTTCATGGCCTCGTTCCGCTTCAAGTTCTGATCGGCAAGTCCTGCGATCGATGCGATACCGCGCGCGCCGGCCATCGGGCCGGCGCATGGCGGCGGCGAGGCGAAAGCGTTCGCGCAGTCGTCTGGCCGGTCACATCCGAAGCCCGGTACTCGCGTGCCGGGCTTCGGCGCTTTGAAGATGCCCGATTCATCGTCGCGGAATCTTTTGTAGGAGGGGCTTCAGCCCCGATGCTTTCCGGAATCTTTTGTGGGAGGGGCTTCAGCCCCGATGCTTTTCTTTCTGATCACCGCGTCGGAGCGGAAAGCATCGGGGCTGAAGCCCCTCCTACAAAAGACCCCGCACAAAAGACCTCGCACACTTTTGTTCGCACGCCTCACACAGCGCCGATCGAACACCGCTTTCCAACCTGTTCGCACGACGCCTTCCACGGAGCCAGTCCACGATGAAGACGCGCACGACCCGCCATCTGTTCGCCGCCGCCACCCTCGCCGCCGCGTTGGCCGCCTGCACCAGCGCCGCGCCGCGCCGCGACAGCGCCCCGACCGGCGACACAACGGCCGCGCCCGCCGAGTCGAACGCCGCCCATCCCAGCGCGATCATTCCGCGCCCGCTGCGCCTCGTCGCCGGCCGCGGCAGCTTCGTCTTCGACGCGAATACGCCGATCCGCATCAAGCCTGGACAGCCCGGCGAGCGCCGCGTGGCGGAGTACTTCGCCCAGCGCGTGCACGCCCTGCGCGGCTTCGCGCCCGCCGTCACCGAAGCGCCCGGCGGCCGCGGCTCGGTCTGGCTCAGCCTCGATCCGAACCTGACGATCGGCGATGAAGCCTATGCGCTCGACGTCCAGGCCGACACCGTGCGCCTGAGCGCGCGCACCGAGGCCGGGCTGTTCTACGGCGCGGTCAGCCTGTGGCAGCTGGCCACCGCCGACGGCGGCCAGGGCGCGACGCGCATCGCCGCGCAGCGCATCGACGACGCGCCGGCGTTCGTCTGGCGCGGGCTGATGCTGGATGTCGCGCGCCACTTCCGCAGCGTCGATGAAGTCAAATCGGTGCTCGACCAGATGGCGCTGCACAAGCTCAACACCTTCCACTGGCATCTCACCGACGACCAGGGCTGGCGCATCGAGATCAAGCAGTACCCGCGCCTGACCGAAGTCGGCGGCTGCCGCGTCCTGGCCGGCGCCAACGGCCGCGGCGCCGACGGCAAGCCGCAGCCGTACTGCGGTTACTACACCCAGGAACAGATCCGCGACGTGGTCGCCTACGCCGCCGCGCGCCACATCACCGTGGTGCCGGAAATCGAGATGCCCGGGCATGCGCAGGCGGCGATCGCCGCCTATCCCGAGCTCGGCGTGACCGACGTGGTGCGCAAGGCGCCGCGGGTGTCGCCGGACTGGGGCGTGCACACGTATCTGTTCGGCGTGGACGATTCGACCTTCACCTTCCTCGAAAACGTGCTCGACGAAGTCGCCGGCCTGTTTCCCTCGAAGTACATCCACATCGGCGGCGACGAGGCGGCCAAGGACCAGTGGATCGCCTCCCGGCAGGTGCAGGCCAAGATCAAGTTGCTGGGCCTGAACAACGAGATGGCGCTGCAGAGCTGGTTCGTCGGCCGCATCGGCAAGCATCTGCAGGAGCACGACCGGATTCTGCTGGGCTGGGACGAAATCCTCGAAGGCGGCAAGCTGCCGGCGAGCACGACGGTGATGTCCTGGCGCGGCGACGCCGGCGCGCTGGAAGCCGCGCGCGAAGGTCACGACGTGGTCGTATCGCCGGATCGCAAGCTGTATCTGGACTACGTGCAGAGCGATCGCGACGACGAGCCCAGCGGCCGCTTCCCGGTCAGCACGCTGCGCGCGTTCTACGACTTCCAGATGATTCCGCCGGGACTCGATGCGCAGCAGGCCAAGCGCGTGATCGGCGGGCAGGGCAACTTGTGGGTCGAACACAGGCGCACCTTCGACTTGGTGCAAAAGGCGCTGTACCCGCGTCTGGACGCGTTGTCGGAAGTGGTCTGGTCGCCGGCCTCGGGCCGCGACTGGAACGATTTCCAGCACCGCCTGGCGCCGCAGTTCGCGCGCTATCGGGCGCAGGGCGTGCAGGCCAGCGACGTCGCCTACGCGGTGGACTTCAAGGCCGACCACGCGCAGCTGGCGCTGTCCAACCAGGCCGGCTTCGGCGAAATCCGCTACCGCACCGACGGTGCCGCGCCGGACGCCGCCTCGCCGCTGTATTCGCAGCCGCTGCCGGCGACGACGCCGCTGGAGGTGGTCGCGACCACCTTCCTGGACGGCCGCGCGCTGTCGGCGCCGCGCCGGTTCAGCGCCAAGGACCTGTCCGACCTCAGCGCCCGCGGCAGCGCCGCGCTCAAGCCCTGCCGCGAAGGCTACAACCTGCGCCTGGAGGACGACGCCGCGCGCGACGGCGGCCGCGACGGCGCGCGCGCCGCGCTCACGGTCAACCTGATCGACCCGTGCTGGATCTACCCGGCGGCGCAGCTCGACGGCGTGGCCCGCATCCAGGCCACGGTCGGGCAGGTGCCGTACAACTTCCAGCTGTGGCACGACACGAACAAGATCGTGACCCGCAAGGCCACCCTCGGCGGTTCGCTGGAAGTGCGCCTGGACGACTGCAAAAGCACGCCGATCGCGCGCCTGCCGCTGAGCGCGGCGCGCCAGTCCGACGGCCTGACCACGCTGGAGGCCACGCTGCCCAAGCTGGAAGGCCGCCACGACCTGTGCTTCGTGTTCGCCAGCGGCGGCCACGATCCGCTGTGGGCGCTGGACCGGGTAGTACTCAAGCCGGCCGAATAAGCCGCGCGGCGCGGCGATTCCGCCTCCCACGGCCCGGCACCGGGCCGTCCCGGCAGCGCGGCGGGCGGCGTGAACTGCGTCGCCATTCGCCGCTGCGAGCACGCCGGATCAGCCCGGCGCCAGCATTTTTTAAAGAAAATATGTGCGCGGATTCATAGATCGTGCATGTCAGCGGTTAGCATGTAGCCGCCCAAGGGGGACCCACGTACATGCCTATCCGCAATCTGCTGTTGGCCGCGGCACTCGCCACGGCTCTCGCGTCCGGCGCCGCCGGCGCGCAAAACCTGCCCAAGCCGAACGAATTCTATTTCGATGCCGACGCCCAGACCGTCAAACCGGTGATCGCCGTGCGCGAAACCGGCGAAGCGGCGATGGAGCGCCTGGCCAAGATCCTCGAGCGCAAGGCCCACGCGCCCAACGAAGCCGCCCAGCTGGGGCATCTGGCGATGGAGGCCGGACGCAACGAACTCGGCCGCCAGCTCTACGCCCGCGCCCTGCGCGAAGTGGACAGCGGCAGCACCTACTGGCGTTCCATCACCTGGAACTACGCCTGGGATCTGTACCGCTCCGGCGCCGGCGAGGAAGCCTTCCGGCAGTGGACCACCCTGCACAACGCGCGCACGGTCAACGCCTCGTGGATGCCGCCGACCTACGCCGTCGCCCTGTGGACGCTCGGCCGCAAGGACGAGGCGGTGCAGTGGTACGCCGCCGCGGTGCGCAGCGAGCCGGACCAGTGGCGCGACACCTCGGCCTACGCCAGCTTGCTGCCGGACTGGCGCGCGGCCGATCGCGCCACCCTGGGCGAAGTGCAGAAGGCGTGGACGGCCAACCCGCCGGCCTGGCCCTGAGCCGGCGCTGACAGCGCGCGATGCGGGCAACGGCGACGCCCGTTCCCGCCTCGGTTTAGAAGACGCGCGGGCGTCGATGCGACGCCCGATGCGCAACCGCTACAAGGTTCACACCGCGCCCGCGGCGTGATCGGTAACGTCGCTGGCGACCGTTCGTCGCCGCCGTTCCCGTTGACTCAGGGACGCGGCTAAAGTCGGCCGTCCAAGACCGTGCGCGCGGCGTAGCGCCGGTCTGTCGTTGCATGCGCGGTCGGGGAGCGGATGTCCATATCGGCACTGAGTGTCCTGGTAGTCGAAGACCACGGCTTCCAGCGCCGCATGGCCTTGCGCCTGCTGGCCGAACTGGGCATCGACCGTTTGCTGGAAGCCGCCGACGGCGCCTCGGCCTTGCGCCTGTTGCAGGCGCAGGCGCAACCGCCGGACGTGGTGATGGTCGATCTGGACATGCCCGGCATGGACGGAATCGAATTCATCGACCATCTGGCGCGCGAGCAACTGGCGCGTTCGATCCTGGTGGTCAGCGCCCTCGACGCCGCCTTGCTCCACACCGTGCAGACGATGGCCCGCGCCTGCGGCCTGCGCGTGCTCGACGCGGTGCCCAAACCGCTGACCAAAGCCAAACTGTACGAAGCCCTGTCCACCCTGGGCCAAACCAAGGCCAGCGTAGAAAAAGAAGCCCCCCGCGAAATCCTCCCCACCGAACTGCGCCAAGCCCTGACCAACGGCGACATCGTCCCCTGGTTCCAACCCCAGGTCGAACTCAGCAACGGCCGGGTCATCGGCGTGGAAGCGCTGGCGCGCTGGTGCCACGGCGATGGCCGGGTGATCCTGCCGCAGTACTTCATGCCGGTGCTGGAAGGCGAAGGCCTGCTCGACGAACTCACCGAACGCATGCTCGCCCGCGCCTGCCGCTGGAAGCGCGAATGGGACCGCGACGGCCTGCGCCTGAAACTGTCGGTCAACGTCTCGGCCTCGACCCTGGACGACGCCGGCGCCGCCGACCGCTATCAGCGCATCGTCCGCGAGGCCGGCGTGGACGCCGGCGAAGTGGTGCTGGAACTGACCGAAAGCTCGCTGATGGCCGACGCCGCGCGCGGGCTGGGCGTGCTGGCGCGCTTGCGGCTGAAAGGCTTCGGCCTGTCGATCGACGACTTCGGCACCGGCTGGTCGTCGCTGTCGCAACTCTCGCAGGTGCCGTTCACCGAATTGAAGATCGATCAGGAGTTCGTCGCCGGCGCCTGCCAGCAGCCGCGCAAGCGCGCGGTGGTCGAAGCCAGCCTGGACCTGGCGCGCAAGCTCGGCCTGGACGCGGTGGCCGAGGGCGTGGAAACCATCGAGGACTGGCAGATGCTGGCCGACCTGGGCTGCGCGATCGCGCAGGGGCGGCTGATCGGCGATGCGGTGCCCGGCGAGGAATTGCCGGCCATGCTCGGTCGCTGGCGCCGGCCCGGGTACTGAGGCGCCATGTTCGCCTGGCTGGACCGTTACAGCATCCGCCGCCAGCTCTGGGGCCTGTTCGCCTTGTTCCTGTTCGCCGGGACCAGCGTGCTGCTGCTCGACGAGTTCGAGCAGTACCGCGCGCGCCGCACCCTGCAGACCTTGCAGGACGACGCTCTGCTCGGCTTGCGCCTGATGAAGACCGTGTCCGACGCCTACGGCCTGGACGTGGTCGATACCACCTTCCGCGTGCGCAACAATCTGGTCGCCTGGGACGAGGGCCTGGAACGGGTCGATAACGCGCGCCGCCGCATCGACCAGGCCTGGCTGCGCCTGCAATCGCTGCCGCACACGCCGCAGGAAACCGAGCAACTGCACGCCGCCGCGCAGGCGCGCCGCACCGCCGACGCCGCCGCGCTGGAACTGCGCGGCATCCTGCACCGGCGCGATCTCAAGGCGCTGGGGCAGTTCGCCGATCACCGCCTGTATCCGGCGATCGATCCGCTGACCCAGCGCATGCAGATGCTGTCGGACCTGGAGCTGGCCCAGGCCGACAACGTGGTGCGCGCCGACATCGTGCGCAGCGAGCGGATCAGCATGCTGCGCATCGCGGTGTCGCTGCTGGCGCTGACGATCGCCGCGCTGGTCGGCCGGCGCGTGCTGCGCAACGCCTCGCGCGGCATCGACAAACTCACCTGGCTGGCGCGGCGCATGCGCGAGCACGACTACACCGCCGAACCCGGCGAACTGCCGCCGGGCGAGCTGGGCGTGGTGATGCAGGCCTTCATCGACATGCGTCGCGACGTGCTGGGCTTCGAAACCGAACTCACCGGCCAGCTGATCCGCAACGAACGCACCCGCGCCGAACTGGAACGCCGCGAACGCTTCCAGGCCTCGCTGCTGGATTCGGCGCAGACCGCGATCCTGGCGGTCGACGCCGAGGGCCGCTTCACCCTGGTCAATCCCTTCGCCGAACGCCTGCTCGGCATCCGCGAATCGGAGTTGATCGGGCGCGAGCACCTGCATCGCATCTTCGAAGCGCGCGCGCTGCAGACGCTGGCGAGCGAGCTGAGCGATCGGTTGGGCCGCGCGGTCGCCGCCGACTGGACCGCGCTGCGCGAACTCGCCCGTGCCCAGGCCGAGCCGCGCGAAACCCGGCTGCGTCATCGCAACGGCACCTGGGTGCCGGCGCTGGTCGCGGTCTCGGCCACCCGCGAGGGCGAGGACGAAGCGCCGGGCCTGCTGGTGGTCGCCACCGACCTGAGCGCGCTCAAGCGCCTGGAACGCGCGCTGCGCGCCAGCGAAGCGCGCGCGCAGGACGCCAGCCGCGCCAAGTCGTCGTTCCTGGCGGCGATGAGCCACGAAATCCGCACGCCGATGATCGGCGTGACCGGGATGATCGAAGTGCTGTCGCATTCGCGCCTGGATCCCGAGCAGCGCCGCGCGCTGGAAGTGATCCAGCAGTCCTCGCAATCGCTGCTGCGGATCATCGGCGACATCCTGGATTTTTCGAAGATCGAAGCCGGGCGGCTGGAGCTGTCGCCGGAACCGGTGGACCTGTCGGCGCTGCTGCGCACCACGGTCGCCGGTTTCCTCGGCGCGGCGGCCAGCCGCGGCGTGCAGATGAGTTGCCACATCGACGAGGCGATCGCGCCGGCGCACTATGCCGATGCGCTGCGGCTGCGGCAGATCCTCGGCAATTTCCTCTCCAACGCGGTGAAATTCACCGAACGCGGCATGATCCAGGCGGCGCTGGAATACGAAGGCGCGGCCGACGCGGACCCAGCCGGCCAGCCACGCGATCGCATCTGCCTGCGCGTGACCGACACCGGCATCGGCGTCAGCGCCGAACAGCAGCGGCATTTGTTCGAACCGTTCCAGCAAGCCGAAACCGACACCACGCGCCGCTACGGCGGCACCGGCCTGGGTCTGGCGATCTGCCGGCGTCTGGCCACGCTGATGGACGGCGAGATCCGCATGGACAGCGAACCGGGCGTCGGCACCACGATGCGCCTGCGCGTGGCGCTGCCGCGCGCGGCCGCCGACGCGCTGGCCGCGGCGCGGGCGTCGGCGCCGGCCAGCGAGACCTTGATTCCGCGCGCGCTGCCGGATCTGGCGACGGCCGAGCGCGAGCGCAGCCTGATCCTGTTGATCGACGATCATCCGACCAATCGGCTGGTGATCGCGCGCCAGCTCGCCCTGGCCGGTTACGCCTGCGAAGCGGTCGACGGCGGCGAAGAAGGCCTGCGGCGCTGGCGCAGCGGCCGCTACGCGCTGGTGTTGTCGGACGTGCACATGCCCGGGCTGGACGGTTACGGTCTGGCGCGGGCGATCCGCGCGGAGGAGGCGCGCTCGGGCGACGCGGCGCGCACGCCGATCGTCGCGCTCACCGCGTCGGCGTTGAAGGGCGAGGCCGAGGCCTGCCTCGCCGCGGGCATGGACGACTGTCTGGTCAAACCGGTCGCGGTCGCGCGCCTGGCCGCGACCTTGCGCCGCTGGCTGCCGCATACCGCCGCCGTCGCCGACAGCGCGCCATCGGCGCTGGACGAAGGCCACGACTGCGTTCGCGTGCTCGATGTCGGCGTATTGCAGCATCTGCTCGACGATGTCGGCGGCGACGCGGCGCAGGTGCTGGCGGATTTCATCGGCGCCTGCGAACAGGATCTGCACGGCCTGCAAGCCGCACGCAACGAGAGCGATCTGTCCGGGGTGCAGCGGCATGCGCACCGGATCAAGGGCGCGGCGCTGCTGGTCGGCGCGCAGGAACTGGCCGAAGCGGCGCAGGCGCTGGAGCAGGCCGCGCAGGCGCAGGACTGGGGGCTGGTGCTGCCCTTGCTCAGCGATGTGGAGACGGCGCTGGAGCGGGTGCGGCGGGTGCCTTGGTAGGGATTGGGCGGAAGAGCGAATCCCCCCTGCCCCCCTTTTTCAAAGGGGGGAACAGCAACGGCTCAAGGGGGCATGCACCGTCGGGCGAAGCCCACGACACATCGCCCCCTTTGGAAAAGGGGGCTGGCGCCTGCGCGCCGTCCAATGCCGAGACCCCCGCCGCGCCGGGGGATTCGCTCTTAAACCAGACTACTTGGCCTGCGCATCCTCAATCGGAATCTGATGCTCGCGCAGCCACGCGATCACCGCCTCGCGCTCGCCGCGGGTGCGCGAGTTGAGGGTCTTTTCCGGCGTCATGAACATGAAACGCTGGAAACTCGCGCCCTGCACATTGCGCGCGTTGGGACTGGCGCCGGCCTGCAGCAATTCCAGCGCGTGGCCGAATTCGTTGATCTTGGCCGCCTGATGCAAGGGCGTGTTGCCCATGCGATCGGCCGCATCGGGCTTGGCCCCGGCCTTGAGCAAGGCCTCGAAATTCTCCGCGCGCTCGCCCATCAGCGCCGACACCAGCGGCGTCGCCTGGGTCACCGTGTTGGGCGTATCGGCGCTGGCGCCGTGTTCGAGCAGCAATCGCAGATAACGCGGATCGTCGGCCATCGCCGCCAGATGCACCGCGGTCATGCCGTCGTCGGCGCCGACCGCAGGGTCCGCGCCGGCGCCGAGCAGGGCCTGCATGCCGGCCACGCTGTGCTTGTACAGCGCCCACTGCAGCGGCGTGACGCCCTTGGCGCCGCGGTCGTTGGCGTTGGCGCCGGCCGCGACCAGTTCGCGCACGCGCGCCGCGTTGCCGGCGGCGGCGGCTTCGGCCAATTCCGCGCTGCGCACATCGGTGAAGACTTCGCTGGCTTGCATCGATCCTTTCCCCGGGCCCGCACACGCCGTGCAGACCTGCAGCATAAGCAAGACGGCGGCGGCCATCACCCGCGATCGCACGCGGCGCGGCATCAATCGAGCAAGGAGCATGGCGCGAGGCCTCCGGTGTCGTGACCGTGGCCGGATCGTAACGCACTGCCGCGGCGGGTAATGCGAAGCACGCCGGGTTCACGCCGCGCGCGGCGCGAACGGCGCGCGGGCCGGGCGGCCGCGCGCGATGCGATCACAGGACAGCGCCGACGGCGAGGCTTATACGTCGCCGCCGCGCGAACGGGCCGGATCAATCGAACGGATTGAGGAAGCCGCCGACGTCCTTGACCACGTTGACGCCGCCCTCGACCACGTCGCCGGCGAAGTCGAAGGTCACCTCGGCCGCGGTGCCGACGCCGTCGATCACGGTTTCGGTCAGGCCGCCCAGGTCTTCGGCGCGATGGCCGAGCCATTCGCCGCCGTCCTCGACCCAACCGGCGACGGTGTCGCCGGCGCCTTCCAGGCCCGCATACTCGCCGACGTCGCGGATCAGTCCGCCGGTCAGCTCGCCCGCGCCCTGCAAGGTGTCGCCGGCCAGATTGAACGCGCCGTGGGCGGAATCGCCGGCGAAGTTCAGCACGCCTTCGGTCAGATCACCGGCCAGCTTGAAGGTGCCGTCGAAGTAGCGGCCGTCGGCGTATTCGTGGTTGGCCACGTTCTTGACGTCGCCGACGAAGTTGGTGCCGTGCCGGTAGCCGTTGACCATCAGCTCGCCGAACTCGTTGCCGGCGTCGCCGACCAGGTCGAGCGCGGTTTCCGACACGTCCTCGGCGGCGCGATCGAGCAGGCCCAGTTCGTCGCCCTCGATGCTCGGGGTCGGCGTGGGGGTCTGGGTCTTCATCGCTTCGATCACCGTCGCGCAGCCATGCGCGGTGAGCGGGTTGGCCCAGCCGCCGGGATGGGCGAGGTTGAGTTCGTAGCCGACCGCGTCGGGCATGCCGTTGATCAGTTCCACGCCCTGCTGCGCGCCGGTCAGCGGATCGCCATCGACGTTGTAGCGGCGGATCTGGCCGTCCTCGGCCTGGGAGCGGGCGTCGTGCGGAGTGAAGCCCAGATCGCGCAGGGTGTCGTTGCTCAGGCCGGCGGCGTTGAAGGTGACCGCGGTGTTGCCGGTGGCCAGCGCGGCGGTCGAGGCCAGGCCGCCGCCGAGCGAGTGGCCGGTGAACACGACGTTGTCGCCGAACGCGGCTTCGGCTTCCTTCGCCAGGGTTACCGCCTGGTTGTACTGCGGCGTATTGATGCCGAAGCCCTGGCCGCCATCGGCGATGAGGTCGCCGCCGGCGTCGTTGGTGCCGGCGAAGGCGACCACGTACTGGCCGTCGCCGTTGGTGTAGACCGCGGCGCGGAAGCCGCTGCCGGTGGTGTCCAGCGAGGCCGGATCGATGCCGGCGGGCTTGCCGTCGGCGCCCTTGAGGTTGATCAGCTGATCGGGAGTGAGCTTGGTCCAGCCGGCGGCGCCGGTGCGCGAGGGCTCGTAGACGTCGCTGGACAGCTCGGCCAGCGCGGTATCGATTTCCTTCTGCGGCTGCTGGCCGCGCAGCTGATCGCTGAAGGGCGTCTGCTGCGCCTGCGGTACCGGCACATGCGGCGAATACGGCAGCTCGACCTTGGTTTCGACCGGCGGCGGCGGCAGCGGCGCGGGCAAGGGCGGCGCCACCGGGAGCGGCTGCTGATGCAGGTACTGGTCGATCGCGAAACGCAGCGGATTGGTGATATCGGTCCAGCTCATCGGTGCCGTCTCCTCAGTCTTGACGCCAGCGTATGGGGAGAGATTGTGCAGAAATAGCTGGTACGGGCCCGAGCTAGGGGTGGCCCTAGGGGGAGGGGCGGTTGTGGTGAGTGGGGGCGTCGGGCGCGATGCGTCTGCCTGCCGTTATTGCCAGGCTACGCGCGACGTACTTACCTACCGCCATTTCCGCACAACAAGCGCGACGTACTTACCTACCGTCATTCCCGCGAACGCGGGAATCCAGGGCCTTTCGAGCGAGAACGCCTGAAGTCTCTGGATTCCCGCGTTCGCGGGAATGACGGCCAGGAAAGATGACGCTGAAGTCTCTGGATTCCCGCGTTCGCGGGAATGACGGACTGTAGGGATGGCGCTGAAGGCCCTGGATTCCCGCGTTCGCGGGAATGACGGCCTGGAGGGATGGCGCTGAAGGCTCTGGATTCCCGCCTTCGCGGGAATGACGACCTGGGGAGATGGCGCTGAAGGCCCTGGATTCCCGCCTTCGCGGGAATGACGGCCTGGAGGGATGTCGCTGAAGGCCCTGGATGTTCGGCTCCGCCGAAGTAAAGCGGAGCCCGCGTCTGCGGGAATGACGGCCTGAGGGAGATGGCACTGAAGGCTCTGGACGAACTCCGCCTTCGCCGAAACGACTGTCTGGCAAGACGCTGCCCCCTCAACGCCCCCTCATCTCCAACTCCACCTCATGCTCCTCCAACCACGCCGCCACCGCCGCGCGCTCGCGCCGCGCCTGCGGGTTGAGCTTGTCGTCGGGCAGCTTGAACAGAAAGGTCTGGAAGCTGGCGCCCTGGCGGTTGCGCGCGCGCGGGTCGGCGCCGGCCTTGAGCAGGGACAGCACTTGCCCGGAGGCGTTGAGCTTGGCCGCCTGATGCAACGGCGTATTGCCCATGCGGTCGGCGCGGCCGGGGTCGGCGCCGGCCTTGAGCAAGGCGTCGAACTGAGTCTGGTAACGCGGGCCGGCCGCGTCCGCCAACGCGGTTTCGCCGGTTTCGGCGTGGACCGCGTTCGGGTCGGCGCGATGCGCCAGCAGCAGGTCTAGGTATTGCGGATCGTTGGCGATCGCCGCGCCGTGCACGGCGGTGCTGCCGCCCATGCCCGGCCGCGACGGGTCGGCGCCGTTGTCGAGCAGGGCCTGCAGGCCGCGCGGGCTCTGCGCCAGCATCGCGTACTGCAGCAGATTCACCCCGCGATCGCCGTGCGCGTTGGGATCGGCGCCGGCCTGGATCAGGCTGCGCACGCGCGCGGCGTCGCCGTCGGCGGCGGCCTGCGCCAGTTCGGCGCTGCGCGGATCGGGAAAGGCCTGCTTGGCGTCCATCGCTTCTCCTCGGCAAGCGACGCCGGCCAGGGCCAGGCAAACAATCGTCAACGCGGGAAGCGTGGCGGCGCGCATACGGCGATTGTCACCACGCCAGCGACGCCTGCCAAGCCAAGCGCGTCACTTCCACGGCTGCTGGGTCTGCATCGCCTCGATCAACGGGCCGATGGCATGCAGCTCGCCCGGACGCTTGGCCTTGTCGGCCACGTACTCGGCGGTGCGCTTGGCCATCTCGATCGGATTCCAGGTGAAGTCCGGAGCCTTCGGCGGATGCGGATCGTTCAAGGTGATCTCGTGGCCCGGCGCATCGGGAATCTTGTTGAGCAGCGGCACGTCTTCCTGCGCCGCGGTCAGGATTTCGCCGCCGACGTTGTAGCGGCGGATCTGGCCGTTCTCGGCATCGCTCTTGACCGCGCCCGGGTCCAGGCCCAGCCCGCGCAAGGTGTCGTCGTGCACGCCGGCGGCGTTGAAGGTCACCGCGGTGGTATCGGTGGCCAAGGCCGCGGCCGCGGCCAGCCCGCCGCCGAGCGAATGGCCGGTGATGACCATGTTCTCGCCGAAGGCTTCCTGCGCGTCGCGCGCCAGCTGCACGGCCTGGTCGTACTGCTTGGAATCCCAGCCGATGCCCTGGCGCGCGTTGTTGATCCAGTCCTGCACATCGTTGGAACCGGCGTAGGCGACCACGTACTTGCCGTTGCCGTCGCTGTAGATGCCGGCGCGGAAGCCGGTATCGGAATTTTCCAGCGACTTGGGATCGATGCCGGCCTGACTGAGCTGCGCGTCGTCCAGACGGGTCCAGTTGCCGACCTGCCTGGTGCCGGGGTTGTAGACCGCCTGCGACAACTCGGCCATCTGCAGGTCGATCGGCTGCGAATCCTTGCCGCGCAGTTGTTGGTCGAACGACAGCGGATCGGGCGCGGCGTTCGCCGCCGGTCCCGGCCGCGCGTTCACGCCCAGCAGTTGCGGGTGATAGCTGGCTTCCAGCGTGAACGGGCCGGCCTCGGGCTGCAGCAGCGGCAGCGGCTGCGCCGCCGGCGGCAGCACCTCGGCCGGGTTTTGCCAGTTGGGTTGAAGCTGGGTCGGCTGCAGCTGGACGCTCATCTGGTGCTACTCCCCGGTCGCTTGGTCACAAACCTACGCGGCCGTACGCAGACGCGACAACTGGGGCGGACCCGAGAGCCGCGTATTCATGTTCGACCGACCTCGACCTTCGGCCTGTGCGGGCGAGCGCATGCCTGCGCTATCGTCGGCGTTCATCTGGAGAGACCCGCAATGTCATCACCGAACACCGCACCGCGTCGCCGCAAGGCGCTGCTCGCGCCGCTCGCGCTCGCCCTGGCCTGTGTCTTCGCCCTGCCCTCCACCGCCAGCGCCGCCGACCGCATCAGCGGCAAGCCCTTCGCCACCCGCAGCGAGGTCTACGCGCCGCATGCGATGGCCGCGACCTCGCATCCGCTGACCACGCAGATCGCGCTGGACGTGATGAAGGCCGGCGGCAGCGCGGTGGACGCGGCGATCGCCGCCAATGCCGCGCTCGGGCTGATGGAGCCGACCGGCAACGGCGTCGGCGGCGACCTGTTCGCGATCGTGTGGGACCCGAAGACCAAAAAACTCTACGGCTACAACGGCTCGGGCCGCTCGCCCAAGTCGCTGACCCTGGCCGAATTCCAGAAACGCGGCCTCAAGGAAATCCCGCCGACCGGCCCGCTGCCGGTGACCGTGCCGGGCACGGTCGACGGCTGGTTCGCCCTGCACGAGCGCTTCGGCCGCAAGCCGATCGCCGAGGATCTGGCGCCGGCGATCCGCTACGCCCGCGAAGGCCATCCGGTGCACGAGGTGATCGCCTACTACTGGAACGCCTCGGTGCCCAAGTTGTCGAAGTGGCCCGGCTTCAAGGAGCAGTTCACCATCGACGGCCGCGCGCCGCGCGTGGGCGAGATGTGGAAGAACCCGAATCTGGCCAACACGCTGGAACAGATCGCCAAGGGCGGCCGCGACGCGTTCTACAAGGGCGACATCGCCCGCACCATCGACACCTATTTCAAAGCCAATGGCGGCTTCCTGAGTTACGAGGACCTGGCCTCGCACCACGGCGAGTGGGTCGAACCGGTCAGCAGCAATTACCGCGGCTACGATTTGTGGGAACTACCGCCCAACGGCCAGGGCATCGCCGCCCTGCAGATCCTCAATATCCTCGAAGCCTACGACCTGAAGTCGTACGGCTTCGGCAGCGTCGAACACGTGCACTTGTTCACCGAGGCGAAGAAGCTCGCCTTCGCCGACCGCGCGCGCTGGTACGCCGACCCGGCGTTCGAAACATCCTCGCCGGTGGCCAAGCTGATCTCCAAGGACTACGCCGCGCAGCGGCGCAAGCTGATCTCGATGGACAAGGCGCTGCGCGAAGTGCAGCCGGCCACGCCCAAGCAGCTCGATCAGGGCGACACCATCTACCTGACCGTGGCCGATGCCGACGGCATGATGGTGTCGCTGATCCAGTCCAACTATCGCGGCATGGGCAGCGGCATGGCGGCGCCGGGGCTGGGCTTCATCTTCCAGGACCGCGGCGAACAGTTCGTGCTCAAGGAAGGCCATCCCAACTCCTTCGCGCCGGGCAAGCGCCCGTTCCACACCATCATTCCCGCGTTCGTGACCCGGCAGGGCAAGCCGTGGCTGTCGTATGGCGTGATGGGCGGGGCGATGCAGCCGCAGGGCCATGCGCAGATCTTGATGAACCTGATCGACTTCGGCATGAACCTGCAGGAAGCCGGCGACGCGCCGCGCATCCAGCACGACGGCTCGACCGACCCGGCCGGGCAGGCGGAGGCGATGAGCGACGGCGGCGAGGTGGATCTGGAAACCGGGTACCCGTACGAAACCATTCGCGAACTGATGCGGCGCGGGCACAGCGTGCGCTCGGCGCTGGGGCCTTATGGCGGGTATCAGGCGATCATGGTGAATCCCAACGGCGGCTACGTCGGGGCGAGCGAGTCGCGTAAGGATGGGCAGGCGGCTGGGTATTGAGGGGAAGGGGTTGAGGTGAGGGAGTGCGCTCACGGCTCCCCTCCAGAAAAGCGAGTTCCCCCCTTTGAAAAAGGGGGGCCAGGGGGGATTCGCTTTTGCCCTGGCTCTTGCTCGCCATTCCCGCGAAAGCACGAATGCCGCGACTTCAAGCGTTCTCGCACGATAGGCACTGGATTCCCGCGTTCGCGGGAATGACGTTCTTGGGGAATGGCGCTGAAGTCTTTGGATGTTCGGCTACACCGAAGTAAAGCCGCGCCCGCCTTCGCGGGAATGACGTTCTTGACAGATGACGCTGAAGTCTCTGGATGTTCGGCTCCGCCGAAGTAAAGCCGCGCCTATCTCCGCGCGGATGCCCGCTTCACCGCAACACACTCGAACCCGCGCGCATCCAACAGCGCCAAATTCTTGCACCCATCCAAACCCGCGCGCGAAGCTTTCGCCATTTCGCGCCGTCGCCGCGATCGCGCGCAGAATCGGGTTGACACATCGCGACCGCCTGTCGAACCATTGGCCTCGCATCGTCCACAACGCGATGCATTCCACGCGCCGCCGGCCCTCGGCCGCGGCGCGATCCGGGCCGAGGGGTGCTGCGACGGAGTCCACACGCTCCGCCACGCTCGATCCGCGATGCCGAGCAAGGGCGCCCTCCCGATCAAGGAGGCGTCATGCCTGCGTCCAATGTTCCCACTCCCGGTTCCCTCTCTCCCACTGCCGTATCGGGCGAACCCATGTCGATCCAATCACTACGCTTCGATCCCCCGCTGTCCATCGCCCTGGTCACCTCGCACGTCCATCCCGACATCGATACCGACGATCACGGCCTGGTCGCCGCGCTGCGTGCGCACGGCATCGAGTCCACCGCGCGCATGTGGAACGACCCGTCGGTGGACTGGTCCGCGTTCGATGCGCTGCTGGTGCGCAGCACCTGGGACTATTTCCAGCACTACACCGAGTTTCTCGGCTGGTACGAGCACATCGCCAAGATCGGCGCGGTCATCGTCAATCCGCTGCCGCTGCTGATCTGGAACAGCGACAAGCGCTATCTGCTCGATCTGGCGAAACTCGACGTGCCGATCATCCCGACCACGCTGGCGCGCGGCGTCGAGCTGGAAACGGCGCTGGCGTCGATGAGCGGCGAAGTCGTGGTCAAGCCCAGCGTCAGCGGCGGCGCCTGGCATACCGTGCGCGGCCGCGTCGGCAGCGCCGAATTCCAGCAAGCGCTGGCGTCGCTGCCGCGTGAGCTCGACTATCTGGTGCAGCCGTTCATGCCGCAGATCGTCGAGGAAGGCGAGTGGTCGCTGCTGTTCTTCGGCGGCGTCTACAGCCACGCGGTGCTCAAGAAGCCCGGCAGCGACGACTACCGCGTGCAGACGTATTTCGGCGGCACCGCGGATGCGACCGCGCCGAGTCCGCACATTCTCGCCTCGGCCGAGCGCGCGCTGCGGGCGGTGGCCGAGCTGGGCCATCGCGATCAGGCCTATGTGCGCGTGGACGGCGTCGTGGATGCGGGCGTGTTCCGGATCATGGAGCTGGAATTCATCGAACCGTTCCTGCACTTCGCCGCGCATCCGCCGGCTGCGACCTTGTTCGCCGCGCAGTTGGCGCAACGCTGGCAGACATTGCGCAAGCCCGCGGTCGCTGAGGCCTGAGCCCGCGGCACCGCGTCATCGTCACGGCGTCCGCGCCGTGCCGATGACGCGACCGCCGATGCGGCCCGCGCCCGACCCGCGTATCGTCGCATCGACTTCGCCGCCGCGGCCTCGCCGCAATGGAGCCCTCATGAGCGACAGCTTCGTCGTCCGCCTGTTTTCCTACGGCACTCTGCAATTGCCGTCGGTGCAGCAAGCCACCTTCGGCCGCGCCTTGCAGGGCGAGGCCGACGCCTTGGTCGGTTATCGCCGCACGATGGTCAAGATCGACGACCCGCAGGTGGTCGCGACCAGCGGCGAGGCCTATCACCCCATCGTCGAAGCCAGCGGCGACGCGAACGATCGCGTGGACGGCACGGTGTTCGCCATCAGCGCCGAAGAACTCGCCCGCGCCGACGACTACGAGGTGGACGACTACGAACGCGTCGAAGCGGCGCTGGCCTCGGGCCGGCAGGCGTGGGTGTACGTGAAGCGCGTGCGCTGAGCCACGGCTCGAGCGGACTCACACCGAGCGCGTGGCGGAACTAACCGGCGCAGCCAGCTCCGTAGCAGTGGCGTCATGCACAGCAAGGAATGAGATCGGAACACGAAGCGCTCCTGGCCGTCCCTTGCGGGGCGGTGCAGCTGAGGTCGGATTGGAGAGGAAACTTAGACGGTGCGGGGCGTTTGGTTTCGGGTTTGTTCCTGGCTTTGTTCTTGAGCCAAAGCCGCCCGTTGGTCAGCCGCCGCCAGCTTCTGGAAAGACACTTCGACGGGAATCTGCGCGGCGATCACGGTGTTCACATGGGCGCGTTTGTGCGCCGGATCGTGCAGTTCGCCCTGCACCGCGAAGACATCGGTTCCGGCCGGCGTGTTACGGCCCGGGATCACATGGTTGATCTGCTCCAGCCCCGCCAGTCGCGAGCTCACCAGCAGCGCTGCCGTGGTGCGCTCGGCGGTCGCGTCCAGCGGACGCCCCTGCTCGGCGAAGACACGCCCGACACCCGCGTCGAGGGTGCTGTGCATCGAATGGTTCGGATGGTCCCGATGGCGCGGGTCGGGTACACGGCTCTCCGGCGCGGGCACTGCACCGTGTGCATCCTTGAACGGGCTTTCGGGCGTCTTCTCGGGCAGGCGCCGCCCGATCTCTTCGGCGATGCCCATCGGCCCACGCAGGACGGCCGACCCGATCGATGCGCCTTCCTGCGTGGCCCAAATGTCGCCACGGAACTTCTCGATCATGGGTTCAAAGCGATGGGCGTTGACTCGGGTTTCGGGATCGCGCAACACCGAGATGTCCTTCGTCTGCCCCGGTCCTGCATCGCGGAAATTGTGCAAGCTGTGCGAGAGCGCGCCAGACGCCAAGGCCACCGGCAGGTTTCGCTCATCGATGAGGCGTGCATCGTTGTTGGCGTAGCCCGCGACCGACAGCGTGTTGATGTCGTGCCGGCTCGCGTACACCCGCACCTCGCCGAAGTGGTGGCTGCCGGAACTGACGAAGTCGGCGGCCATGACGTGGTTGACGACTTGATGGCCGCCTTCGGGGATACGCATATTCAGGTCGGCCGCGCCGTAAGCGTTGAAGGTCTCGCCTTGCAGGCCCAGCTTGGCGGCGGTGACCTGGGCCAGGCAGCCGCCGAGGGAGTGGCCCGTCACCGTGACAGGAACGCCTTCGGCCCCCGCTTTTTCCATAGCTTTACGCGTGAATTCAAGCGCGTCGTCGGCCTGCTGGTTGGCACGCCGTCCCACCATACCGCCATCCGCACGCAACACGTCGTCGATGAACTCGCGTGTGAATTCGGTACCACGATGAGCGACGACGATTTCACCAGTATCCTCACGCTGAATCATCACGCCTTGGTAGCCAAACGACTTGTTGTCCACTACTTCCAGCACGTTGAACGTAACGCCGCCGATGTCGATGTTGCGCTTACCATCTTTGCTAAACGGTGGCGGATCGTAAGCAACTTCGGACAGTTCTGCGTATTGCTGGCTACTAATTGTCATGACCCTGTTCCTTGGCCTCTAGCATGATGATGAAGGTGTTAGTCGGCTCGGTTTTGTATCTGCTTCTAAAATGCTCTTTCTTGAGGGCTGACTCGAATGCAAATACGGGATCAGAGGGCTGGGTGCCATAAGAATCACGCCGGACATACAGGGAAATGGGCAGTTGATCGATAACCTCCGAATGGCCTATGTGCGCGACGAACTTCTGCTCTTTAGGATCGTCGGTCGGCTTCAATGTCAAGCTGACACTCTCGATTTCCCAAGTGCACACTCCCTTTCCGAAGTAATCTTTTTCGGCCACCGCATCCAGATACACATCGAATCGGTACTCGGTCTCTGAAATCTTGTGCAATGGCGGAACGACATCGAAACTGCTCGGAGTAGGGAATGTGCCTGAGAATGGCTCGGCGTCAGGCATGCATTCCTGGGCGGGCCCCACCTTGTAACGGATGTCGGCCGAGGCGCCCTTGAACGGCCCTGGCGCACCTTCGATCTTTGCGGTGACAACGTACTTCTGACGCGGGTTGGGATTGCGCTCGTACTTCGGGTCCATGACCGCGTTGGAGCAGCCGGTTAGCATCACTGCCATAGCGGCGAGTGCGAGGACTGCAAGGGGCGCGTTCGGCTTCATCTGCGATTGACTCGATTCGTATGGCGCTGGTTGAAGGGCTGGGTTGCGAACATCGCATCTCGCCGGTCGGCACCGGCTCAAAGCCAGACGGCGCCTGTGCCTGGGCTCGACTCTCTGAAGCGGATGATCAAAGAACGAGTTCTGGATGCGTATCGCGCGGTGAACAGCGAGAGCGCGACCATTGCGAAGGTGCCAACCCACAACATTGGGAAGAGCAGCGCAAGCTGCCCTAGTACCACGACCAGGAGGGCCGCGCTCTGACTGACGAAGCCCAGCAATGTTCCGTACTTCGCACGCGAATGCAGCCCGCTTCCCGCATAGTCCGGGACGGTCTTCAGCGCTTTGAGAGACTCCCAGTAGACGCCTCCCAGGCACCCCATGGACAGGGTGTGCAGAGCAGCTGAGCCGAAAGCCAACGGGACCGCAGCCACAACGAAATGAAGCGCCGAGAACACATGACCTGACAGAAGCAACACGACAAAACTGATGAGCGCACCGCTTGACAGCCGGGACCACCACGCAGCGCGCGCGCTCTCCGCGCCGATCTTCTCCAGGATTTCGGCGGCGGCCGGGGGTGTTGCGTTGAAAAGAAAATTCATCGGGCGCTCCATGGCTATTCGTTCACCAGCACTGCGATCTGTAGCGACCGCGGTGCACTTACCTCGTCAGCGGACTTTGGCGGGCAGGCTGCACGCCGCGTAATAGACGTGGCGGTCGGTGTCGCCACGCTTCTGGCAAACCGCCATTTCCATCTCCGACGCGTCCTGTGTTGATTCTGCTTGATGCCGTTTGATACTCATCGCGATGACTTTTCTTGATGTTCAACGAACTCGAACAGGGAGACTGCACCCACTGTAGTAAATCCAGCATTCGCTTTCGCTGCTTTTTCTGCACACTTGATTCGCGTTTTCCAATGCTTCCTCGAGCGTTGCCGCACTTTCGGAGAATGAGGCCGTGCGGGACGCCACCACCACGGCGCACTGGTTTTTGTATGCAAAAGACAGACGACATTTATTCTTGGTGCTGCGGTCGCGGCATTCCTTAAGCGCTTGAGCCTTGGCTGCGGACTTGCTGTCGACCTCAGCAACAATGCCAAATGCGCCAGCGTCATCGGTAGCAATAGCTCCCCACCTGCTTGCCCACGAGGGGCCAGGGGATGCAGGAGTGCTCACTCCTTGAATCGGACCGCAAGAACCTAACGATGTACCGCTGTAGGGGATTTGTCCGGGAGGACATCCACCTTCCGCCTTTGACGGGCCAGTTGGAAGAGCAACCAGCACGGCAAGTAAGAGCACTACCTTTTTCATGACCTTAATCCCTCGTCACTTCGTCAGAAGACTTGATGCGCTGCTCATGTACCGGCGGCGTCCCGGTAATTCGATTGCTGTGGTTGTATGTGGCACTAGCCGCCTCAGCCGGCACGTAGGACTTGTCTGACCGGTGGCTATCGTTGCGGGCCTGCGGTGAGTAAGAACCTGGAGGCTGCCCTTGCGGCCCCGGCGAACCGCCACCACCACCCGCGCCGCCTGATAACGCGGAGAAGTGCATGAAGCTGCCGAGTTGCCCCTGGAAGAAGTTGGCCAGCGATTGAGGAACCGTGATCAGCAGCGCGGTCGCCAACAACCCGATACCCCCTTGTTGCAGGGCTTGGCTGCTGATGCCCTCGACCTCGATACCCACTATCGAAGCCAGCTTCGCCACCCATAGGCCCGCCGCGATGCGCGCGACGAGTTCCAGAATCACGCCCGACATCACGCTCAGGCATCCCATCGAGAAAATCGTCCCTATTGTGTAGTTCAGCCATTTCACGAAATGGCCCTTTGTCTGGTCGAACATCAGACACAGGATGAATATCGGCCCCAGGGCCATGGAGAAGGCCATCGTGCATTTGAATGTGAGGTACAGCACGCCGGAAACCATGGCTGGCCCGGCAAGCCCGAATCCGGCAAACACAAGCGCACGGGTCTTCTGATCTTGCAGGGTCGGATCGTCCTTTGAAACTTGCACGCCATCTATCGCCGTAAGCGCGACTTGCAAGTACCCAAGATTCTTGTCGATGGCATCGGCCGTGCTCTGGTTCTCATGCCCGGAAAACAGGCCATGCACGGCTCGGTCCATATCTTGAGTAAAGAGTTGATACACATTGGTACCGCCGAAGGACATGGTGGTCGCGGCTGTAATGATCAGCACGTTCCGCAGCGAGCCAACCAACAGGCTCCTCAAGGTGCCGTTCGACTGCCCGGTGACCATGCGGTAGCCCATGATCATGATCCACAGCACGACGAGCGTTCCCGCGATGCTGGCCGCCCATGACATCGTCCTCTCCATCATGGCGAAGCCGATGTCATCGATTTGGCGAGTCAAGTAGTCGTTAATGATGCGAAAGATCGCGTATTCGCCGAGTCCCGCCTGGCTTGAAGGGGACAGCAAGTCCGACATGCGGCTGAAAGTCATGGTTTGAATCCGTTCTGGAATGGGCAGGCGTGTGCGTCGGCTGGCAGGTCAGTTGCCGAGCGCTGCCTTGATGGCAACAGCCTGAATGACTTGCCCGCCGATTCCGGTTCTGTTTCCCTCCAGGGCACGTTTGGCCAAGCGAGCCTGGTCCTGTTTGAGCGACTCGATGTAGTCCTCGTAGGCCTTCATGCGCGCCTGCCAGTAATCGAGGTCCAGCTGATTTCGCGCGACGAACCGATAGGCCTCGTTGTCGTTCGCGGCTAGCGCGCCCTGACTGCCGTTGACGCTGTCGCGCTGGCTCTCGATCTGCGCGAATTCCTGGTTTCGCCGCATGAGCCTGCGCAGCATCTGCACCGACTCGTTGTACTTCATGTTTTCCGCATGGATCATGCGCTGGCAGATGGATTGCTGCTCGCCGATAACGTTCCCGCCAAGCTTGGGCGCGGCTTGCTGAAACACGGTCGTCAACTGTCCCTTGATGCCTTCGCCCCGTCCCGGACACATGTCCTCCATACCGTAGTCGGCCGGGCGCGGCGGGAAGCTGTCTTCCATACGAGACTGCCCGAAGTTCAACCGCTGCAGTCGGATCAACTGTTGCTGGTAGTGGGTTACGGTCTTCTGATACTGACTCGCTGTCTCCTGCCAGCGCTTGCTCTGTTTGCCGTATTCGACGGAGTCTTCGCTCGTCTGCTTCAACTTCGCCATGAGACCGAACGGGTCTTTGACGATCATCTGTGCACTGGCTTGATGGCTCGTGAGAACGCCCAAGGCGATGGCAGTGATTGCAGCCCCCCTGATGGAGCGACGATTCACCCTGCTGCGATTCCTCATGTTCGACTCCGTGTCGTGTTGAAGGTACGGCCGACGTCGGCCCCGTGATTCAGTCGTCCAACAAATGCATCAGCCCTTTTTCGTAGAAGTACTTCGCCAGTTCGGCTTCGTGGCGGATGCCGAGCGCCTTCTTCGCCTTCGACCAATGGGTCCAGATCGTGTCGTAGGTCTTGCCTTCGCGTTCGGCGATCAGGCCGATCGATCCGTGGCGCAGGATCGACACGCACACGCGCTGCTGTTTCGGCGTCAGCGACGACCACGGATCGGCGTTGGCGCGGCCGAAATCGATGCGCGGGTCGTAGAAGGTGTCGCCGGCCCGTGCGTGCTGGATCGCCTGCAGCAGGAATCGCGTCGGGCTGGTCTTCAGCACGTAGCCGTCGACGCCTTCGGCGATGAGTCGCGCCGCCAGAAACGGGCTGTCGTCGCTGGCATAGACGATGAGCCTGGCCGGCGGGCATCGCTGCCGCAGCGCGCGCACCAGCGCGATGCGCTTCAAGCCCGCGATGGCCGGATCGAGTATCACGATGTCTGCACTAACCTCCGATTCGCTCAGAACGTCGAACAACCGTTCGCTGGATCGCACCGCGCGAATCTCGTCGGCGATGGGTCCACGCGCACTCTTCAACAACCGCTCGACCAGCATCGCCATCGCGGGCTGGTCGTCTGCGACCACGTACTTCATGCACTGATCCTTATGCTCGTTTCGTTTGGCATCCTGCCAACTCTCGGTAGGCATAGTGTTGCTAACACAGGGCCGCTTGCCAAGCCGGAAAAACTCCACGAATCGATGCGGCGTCGCATGTGTTTTATTGGCACACAGAGATACATCTCGCGGCATATGATTGGCCGTATGCTCGTATTTACCGTGGTTTTTTACCGGACTATTCGCGCGCTCGGCGCGCACCCCGGACTGCCGGCGAATGCCGGACAGGTACGGTCATGCGTGCTCGCTCGCGTCGCGATGCGCGCCGGGATGCGATGGGAATGTTCGATGCGTGTCGCCCGCCGATGCGGGACGACGCGCTCGATCCACGCCAGCAGCGGCTGCCCGAACGCATGCAGGCCTGGATAGACAAGGCCAAGGCGGTGTTGCTCGGCGCAGGATGGGGCGAGGTCGAGCACGCCTGCTTCCACCTCGCCGCGCCCGGCGGCAGCACGCAACTCGACGGGCGGCCGGCGACGGTGTTCGAAAGCCTGTTCGCGGAAATCGTCTGAAGGCCGGGCCTCAGTCGGCCGACACCGTGCGGCCGCGCGCCCATTCGCGCAAGGATTCGACCTGCTCGGCCATCAGCACCGACAGCGGCCGGGTCTGCTTGAGTTCGGCGCGCAATTGGAAGTCCGACAGCGGCGCGCCCGCGGCGTGCGCGGCGTACATCGCCGCGACGATCGCCTGCTCGATTTCGGCACCGGAAAATCCGTCGCTGGCCGCGGCCAACGCCGGCAGATCGAAGGACTCCTCGCTCAGCGAGCGCCGCCGCAGATGGATCGCGAACAACTCCGCGCGCACCTCGGCCACCGGCAGGTCGACGAAGAAGATTTCGTCGAAACGGCCCTTGCGCAGCAGCTCCGGCGGCAAGGCGTCGATCTGGTTGGCGGTGGCGACCAGGAACAGGCGCGATTTGCGTTCGGCCATCCAGGTCAGCAGATAGCCCAGCACGCGCCGCGACACGCCGCCATCGCCTTCGCCGTTGTCGCCGGCCAGGCCTTTTTCGATTTCGTCGATCCACAGCACCGCCGGCGACAACTGCTCGGCCGAAGCCAGCGCCGCGCGCAGGTTCTTCTCGGTTTCGCCGTGGAATTTGTCGTACAGCGTGCCGAAATCCAGCCGCACCAGCGGCACGCCGAAACCGGCCGCGACCGCCTTGGCCAGCATCGACTTGCCGCAGCCCTGCACGCCCAGCAGCAGCATGCCCTTGGGCGGATCGAGCCCGGGCGGCGCCTCGCCGCTGACGAACACGGCGCGGCGTTGTTCGACCCAGCGCTTGAGCCGGCGCGCGCCGGCGACATCGCTCATGCGCGCGGCGTCGTATTCGTAATGCAGGTGGCCGGAGCGGTTGAGCAATTCGAACTTCAGCTTGGCCAGTTCGGGCAGATCGCCGGCGTTGAGCGCGCCGTCGCGGAAGATCAGATGGCGGGCGATGCGGCGCGCATCGACCGGATCGATCCCGCGCAGGTTGCGCACGATCTGCTTCACCGCTTCGCCATCGACCTCGACCCGGCGCCCGCCGTTTTCGCGCGCGAAGTTTTCCGCTTCCTCGCGCACCAGTTTCAGCAGCGCGTTGGCGTCGGGCAGGCTGGGCGTGTAGCGCACCGCCAGCGAATCCAGGTCCGGCGGCAGTTCCAGCTTGTGGCCGATCAGCACCAGCACGTGCGGCTCGCAATCGCGGCGCTGGGCGATTTCGCGCAGCTGGCGCTGGGTGCTGGCGTAGCCCAGGTAGGGGTGGGCGTCGAACAACAGGTAGATGCCGCGCTGATCGGCGTCGCGGATCGCCTGCAAGGTGGTGGAGATGTCCGGGGCGACGTCGGTTTCTTCCTCGCGGTCCAGATCGACCCGGCGCAGGCCCTCGGTGATCGACCAGCGGTACAGCGCGCGCCACACGTTCATCAGCGCCTGGCGGAACAGTTCGACCACGCGCGCCTCGTCGCGAGTCTCGATCACGATCAGCGGGGTGTTGGAACGGATCAGCGCGGTCAGGTCTTGCAGGTCGCTCATGGGACAGGGTCTTCCGTGGACGCGACATGATACGGCCCGGCGCCCTTCGGCACCCGCCGGGTGGATTGGGTGCGCTGAAGCGGCCGCGGCGGGCCGGCACCGCGGCATCGCACGCAAGCGCAAAGCCGGGTTGAGCCCGGGCCCGGCAACCGCGACCATGGCCGCATCGCGCCGCTGCGGCGCGCGGAGTCGGTCGGCGATGGCTTTCGACGCGTTTGCCCTGGTGCTGGCGATGCTGGCGCTGGGTTACCTGTTCCTGCGGCTGCGCGCGCTGCCCGACAACGCCGCGCAGACGCTGAATCTGGTCGTGCTGTACGTCTGCCTGCCGGCGGCGGTGCTGCGTTACGCGCCGCGCCTGCATCTGGAACCGGCGCTGCTGGGGGTGGCGGCGGTGCCGTGGCTGCTGCTGGGCGCGACCGTGCTGCTGGTCGGCGCGCTGGCGCGCGTGCTCGGCCTGCGCCGCGACGAACACGCGGTGCTGCTGCTCACCGTCGCCCTGGGCAACACCAGCTTTCTCGGTTATCCGCTGACCCGCGCGCTGATCGGCGAACACGCGCTGCCGTATGCGGTGGTTTACGACCAGTTCGGCGCGTTCCTGATCCTGTCCACCTTCGGCCTGTGGGTGCTGGCGCGCTACGGCGGCGACGCCCCGCCCAGCGCGCGGGCGATGGTGCTGCGGGTGTTGAAGTTTCCGCCGCTGTGGGCGCTGCTGATCGGCTTCAGCGTGATGCCCGAACAGCCGCCGAGCTGGATCGCCGGCGGCCTGCAGCGCCTGTCCGACGCGCTGCTGCCGCTGGCGATGCTGACCATCGGCCTGTCGGTGAAACTGGCCTTGCCGCGCGAGGAGCTCAAACCGCTGATCGCCGGGCTGGGCCTGAAGCTGGCGCTGATGCCGGCGCTGGCCTGGGTGCTGGTGCCGATGCTGGGACTGCACGGCGAAATGGCCCGCGCGACCGTGCTGGAAGCGGCGATGCCGCCGATGGTCACCGCCGGCGCCTTGGCGATCGCGCATCAACTGGCGCCGCGGCTGGCGGCGGCGATGGTCGGCTATGGCCTGCTGCTGTCATTGCTGACCTTGCCGCTGTGGGCGCAGGTGGCGGTGGGGTGATGGGGCGGGAATCGGGAATCGGGAATCGGGAATCGGGAATCGGGAACAGCGTACTTGCCTACCTTCATTCACGCGAAGACGGACGGGGCTTCACTTCAGCGGGGCCGAATATCCAGGGCTTTTCGTGCGAGAACGCTTGATGTCTCTGGATGTTCGCTCCGCCGAAGTAAAGCAGAGCCCGCCTTCGCGGGAATGACGGCAAGAAGCCGCGCTGTTGTTGAGGGCATCACATCAAGCCCCTCAGACCGGCTGCCGATTCCCGATTCCCGCCTCAATAATCTGCCGGATCGGAGGCTGTGTTGTTGGCGGTGCCGAACTAACCACCGGCCTGTCGGTGCCGTCGATGGCTACCGCCGGCACGCTTGCCTTGCCCATGGCGTGGTGCGCGTCTGGCCGCGATGGGTGCGCACGGCGGTGGGCCGACAAAAAAACGGCGCCGGATTTCTCCGGCGCCGTTGCCTTACCCGCGCACGGGACGCGGACCAGGAGGCTTCAGTTCACGGTGCGCCCGCAGATCCCGTGGAAGCGATGGAACCCGCAGGAACGGGAACCGTGGAACAGGTGGCGGCGTTGCTAGTCTGCTGCTGGTCGTAACTTTGTTGCCCTGCCGGCAGCGGCGAGGCTTGCACCGGAAGCAGCGAACGGTACGCCGGGGCGTACAGCGCCGACAGCACGCAGGCCTGCGACTGGGCATGGAACTTCAGCTGTCCGGTGCCGAAGCTGTCGTCGAAGCCGGCATCGCCCAGGTCGTTGCCCTGGGTGCCGGCGACTTGCACCAGCGCGTCGTAGGTCGCGTCGGCCAGCTGGCTGCGGCGCTGTCTCAGCGCAACGACGCGATCGGCCTTGTCCTGCTCGGTCCCCTCGGCGGGCAACGGCGCCAGCTCGGTGGCGCTGGTCAGCTGGCGCTGGTGCTGCAGGCCCAGCAGCGCCAGCGCAGCCACGTGCGGAGCAGCGGAGGAGGTGCCGCTGAAGCCGTTCTCGCCGTAGGACAGGGTGTCGACTTTGGCGTAGCTGCTCAGGTCCGGCTTGGCATTGCCTTCGGCCTGGCCGGCCGGACGCGCGCCGCCGGGGGCCAGTACCGGTCCACGCGAGCTGTAGAGTTCCAGCGCCGAATTCGCCGCGTTCAGCGCCGCCACCGTCACCACGCTGGCCGAGTCGGCCGGGAGCAGGAGGGAACGCTTGTTCTGCGCGTATTCCAGCGGCAACTTGGTGGTGACGATGCGCAGGAAGTTGGCCGCGCTCGCGGTCTTGCGCACCACGCGTAGGGCGAAAATGCCGCCGCCGCCGGTGGTCGTGGTGCTGAACAGGCCGGCGCAGCGGGTGGTGGCCGTCTCCGCCGGCGGCACGTAGGCGACCACTTCCAGCGGCTCCTGGCCGGCGCCGCCGTTCTGCGCGTTGTCGGACTGCTGCGCCAGTTCCCAGCCAGCCGGGGTCACGGTCTCCACGTAGCGGAAGGTGCTTCGGTCGAAAGTGCGGGTACGCACTTCGTCGCGCCAGCGGACCAGTTCCAGCCTGTAGTCGGTGTCGACGGTGTTGCCGGCCGAGGCCCAGTCGTTCCAGCTCAGCGAGGCGCCCACGCGCTTCGCGCTGGCGCTGGCCGCGTCCTTGATGCCCACCGGCGTGCACTGGCCAGAACTGGCCACGACATTGGTGTCCTGCACGCCGGCGGTGGCCGGGTCGAAGTCCTGGGCCACATCGACCGCGGCGCCGCCGTCGCTGTCGCCATCCCAATGCGCCTGGGCGTGGTTGCCCGCGGCGTTGATCACCAGCACGCCGTTGCGCTTGGCGGCGTCGATCGCGTCGTACAGGCCCTTGTAGGCGCCCGAGGTGGCCGTGCCGTCGCCCGGCGCGCCGGCCATGCCGGCTTGCGAGGCGGTGATGACCTGCGCGCGCGGCTCGCCCAGCGGCTGGTTCTGCGCGTCCAGATTGGCCGCGTCCTGGATGCCCTTGACCCAATCGCCGACGGCGCCGGCGTCGTAGAGCCGGAACTTGGCCTTGGGCGCGATGTCGTAGGCGATCTCGGTGACCGCGTTGCCGTGCTTCTGCCCGACGGCGGCGCCGAAGGTCTTGCCGGTCGGCGGGGTCATCACGATGTTGTCGGTCGCGGTGGCGGTGTTCTTCGGCCATTCGCCCGCGGTCTGCAGCGAGGCGACCTCGCCGTTGGTGTTGCCGAACTGATCCATGATGGCGATGGTCAGGCCCTCGCCTTGCAGGCTGCGGCGCAGCCCTTCCGGCACTCCGGCGTAGTTGCCCAGGCCGCGCAACTGGTCGATGCCGCTGGCGGTGGCGCCGTCGGAGAAGGCCACCGTGTCGGCGATGTTCATCAGGCCCACGCGGGCGACGCCGGCGTGACCGGCCACCCATTCCAGCTGCGCCAGCGGCACCAGGGCCTCCAGGGTGGGCGAACCGGGGATTTCGTGCGCCTGGATACCGCCAGCGCGCAGCGCGGCGACCAGGCCGCCGGCGGCCTGCGCCAGCAGCCTCGCGTTCTGGATGCTGGCGTAGTCCAGGGCCAGACCGACATTGATCTTGACCTTTTCGCCTTCGCGCCATTGCAGCGGAATGCCGGCGCGGTCCAGCGCGGCGATCTGCGCGCGCACCGAGGCGGCCTGCGCCGGCCCGGTCGGCGTGCCCTGCGCGCCCGCCGGTGTGCGCAGCTGCGGCGCCAGTGCCTGCACCGCCTGCAGCAGCTGGCCGGCGCCGAGCTTGGCCTGCACCGCGGTCCGCGGCATCGGTGCGGCATAGGCCACCGGCAACGAGGCCGGCGACACGGCGACGCCGCTGCCGATCGCACCCGCGACCGCGGCGACCGCGGCGCCTTGCGCGTCATCGGCGGCGGAGGCCGCATCGCGCTGCGACCACAACAAGATCGCGGCGCAGGCGGCGGTCAACCCGATTACGGTGTTCTTCTTGCTAGGAGCCTTCTTCATTACGGTATTCCTGGTTGGCCGTAGAGGGCCCGCTGCGCCCGCACGTTCGTGCACAGGGGTATGCCGGACGCGGCGCGCCTCGTTGCGATCGAGACGGCGCGGCGGTTCGACATACGGCCAAAAACGCGACGCAGCCCGCAGTTCCCTACCCAAAAATTTTCATTTTGGAGAATATTTTTCTGTACGGCACATGCTAGGTGCCGGGAAACGTGCGATCTACAGAAATCGCTACGCGCGCAGCCGACCTGCCGAGGGAACCGGACGTGCGCGCCGGCCTGTGCGGGCAAAACAGCTCAGGCGGACGCTTCTCGGCGGCGGCGCTCAAGTCGTGATGACCACGTCCACGATGCCGGTGTACGCTGCGGCTTCCGCCCGAAGGGAGCTCGCATGAAGACCGTGCTGGTGGCCAGTTCCAAGGGAGGCGTGGGCAAGACGACCATCGCCACCCATCTCGCTGCGCAGTCGGCTCTGGAAGGCCTGCGCACGGCCTTGATCGACGCCGACCCGCAAGGCTCTTCGACCCGTTGGGCGCAGCGCCGCTCGGTCCTGGAAAGTGCGGTGCTGGCGCTGGACGGCACCCGCCGCAAGGCCTGGCGCAAGAACCTGCCCGACGACGCCCAGCGCGCGATCATCGACGCCCCGGCCGGGGCGATGGCCGACGACCTGGAAAGCTTCCTGGAGATCGCCGACGCGGTGGTCGTGCCGGTGCAGCCCTCCACGCTCGACATCGAAGCCACCGTGCCGTTCCTCGATTCGCTGGCCCGGCACCCGCGGGTGCGTCGCGGCCAGCTGCGGGTCGGCCTGATCGGCAACAAGCTCAAGCCCTGGACCAACGCCTCGCAGCAGGCGGTGGAGCTGCTCAGCGAATGGCCGTACCCGGTGATCGGGCAGATCCGCGACAGCCAGGCCTATGTGGTCATGACCGCGCTCGGCAAGAGCCTGTTCGACTACCACTCGCAGCAGATCCGCGAGCATCAGGCCGACTGGCAGCCGCTGCTGAAGTGGCTCGGCAAGAAGTGAGGCCGGGCCGATAGACGCTGTCGTGCAACCGGACCTGTCCGCGCCGCGCGCCGACCGGGACGATCCCGCGGCCGCGCCGTCCGCCGGCCGGCGAACCCGGCCCTCGCCCCCGCTACCCATCCGCCCCCTCGACAGGCATCCTCTACCTTGCGTTCGCGCACTCCCCTCATCACTCGTTCTGGCTCTGACTCATGCGCGAATTGATCCTGCTCCGCCACGCCCACGCTGAACCCGCGGGCCAAAGCCAGGCCGACCTCGACCGGCCGCTGTCCGCCGAAGGTCTGGCCGAAGCCGAAGCCGCCGGCCGCTGGCTGGCGGAGAAAAAACTGATCCCCGACTGCGTGCTGTGCTCGCCCTCGCGGCGCACGCGCGAGACCCTGGAAGCGGTGCTCGGCGCCATCGGCTATGTCGAACAGCGCATCGAACCGTCGATCTACGACGCCACCCCGGGCACCCTGATCAGCCTGGCCGACACCCACATCGAGGTCGAGCGGCTGATGCTGGTCGGCCACAACCCCGGCCTGGAACGCCTGGCCGCGCTGCTGCACAGCGGCCAGTCGGGCGATTACCGCGGCATACCGCCGGGCGGCGTCGCCGTCCTCAGCGTACCGGCCGGCACCGCGTTGGAACCGGGCGTCGCCCAGCTCAGCGAGTTTTGGTGGCCGTGAACCGGTCGCCGCCGCGCTTGCGGCGGTGGCACGGTCGAACCGCCGCGATCGGCAGCATCGGGGCCGGCCTGGCCCTGATGTCGGTGGGGCTTGTCGCCCAGGCCGGTGTCCAGCAGTCGTCCCCGACCGAAACGCGCGTCTGGGCGCCGCGGCCAGCCGAGGCCCGCGCCGCCGAGTTCCGGGCCACCGACGCCAGGCCGCCCGAGCCCAAGCCGGTGCAGCAGGGCTTCGATCCGGAACACACCCGTTTCAGCTTCGAACTGCGCACCCGCTGGGGCCAGCGCATCGCCGGCGAGTTCCCGCGCTACGACGGCGAACTCACCGTCCTGGCCGACGGCCGCCATCAGGTCCGCATCCGCCTGGCCACCGCCTCGGTCGTGGTCGGCGAGTCCGAGCGCTACGCGCGCATGGCCCGGGGCGAGCGCTTCTTCAACGCCCCGAGCTATCCCTTCATCGAATTCCTGTCCGAGCCGCACCCGGCCGACCTCGCCCGCACCGGCGGCGTGCTGCGCGGACGGCTGACCTTGCATGGGGTGAGCCGCATCGAAAGCTTCATCCTGGCCCCGGCGGCCTGCGTCAAACCGGGCGAAGACTGCGACGCGATCGCGCACGGCAGCGTCAGCCGCGACGACTACAACCTCGACGGCTGGCAACTCGCGCTCGGCGACCGGGTACGCTTCACCATGCAGGTACGCCTGCAATCCACGCAAAATAAGCTGATCCCGTCGAAACCCGCGCCGCCCAGGACTCCGGAACCCTTTCCGACCCGGGTCCCGACGCGTTAAGGAGCCACCCTGTTGAACCCCGTGTTGCGCGGCCTCGCGGCCCTGCTCGCCCTGTCCCTGTCGGCCTGCGCCTCGCTGAGCCCGGCCCAGCGCGACCGCGCCAGCGCGATCGCCGCCGCCGCGCGCTCGCAGCAGATCGACTGCCAGGGCGAGAACGCCTGCGCCCAGCCCTCGCCGCTGTACGAGCTGGGGCGCAAAGCGATGGCGCAGTCCACGCCCGAGCGCCCGCGCCACTACGCGCTGATCCTCGATCGCGGCCCCGACGCCTTGCTGGCGCGCATCAACCTGATCCGCAGCGCCACCCACAGCCTGGACCTGCAGACCTATATCTTCGACGAAGACGACGCCGGCAAACTGGTGCTGGACGAAGTGCTCGCCGCCGCGCGCCGCGGCGTGAGCGTGCGCCTGCTGCTCGACCAGCTGGCGGCGATGCGCCACATCGACACCCTGGCCGCGCTGGCGGGCGCCCACGCCAATTTCGAGGTCAAGCTGTACAACCCGGTGCTGCACCGCGCCCGCATCAACTACCCGCAGTACGTGCTGGCCGCCGCCTGCTGCTGGCGCCGGCTCAACCAGCGCATGCACACCAAGCTGCTGCTGGCCGACAACCGGGTCGGCATTTCCGGCGGCCGCAATTACCAGGACGACTATTACGACTGGGACGACCAGTACAACTTCCGCGATCGCGACGTGCTGGTCGCCGGACCGGTCGCCGACATCATGGGCACCGACTTCGAAGTGTTCTGGAGCGACCGCCGCAGCGTGCCGGTGGAGCGCCTGGCCGACGTGGGCAAGCGCCTGATCGACGGCGGCGTGCCGGTCCTGCCCAAGACCGAATTCGAACGCCCGCAGCGCGCCCAGGCCATGCGCGACGCCGCCGCCGACGAGGCGCAGATCAACGAACGCCTGGTCTCGCACGCGATCGAAGTCGGCGCGGTGCGCTACATCTCCGACACCCCCAACAAGCATCGCGAGAACAGCGACGCCAATGCCCTGGCCTCGGATTCGCTGCGCAGCCTGATCACCCATTCGAAAGAAGAAGTGATCCTGCAGACGCCGTACCTGGTGCTGTCCAAATCCGCGCAGCAATTGTTCCGCAGCCTGCACGACCGCCCCGACCGGCCGCGCGTGATCGTGTCCACCAACAGCCTCGCCGCGACCGACGCCTTCATCGCCTACGCGCTGTCGTACAAGTACAAGCGCCGTTACTTGCGCGAATTCGGTTTCAACATCTACGAGTACAAGCCGTTCCCGGCCGACGCACCGATCGACATCGCCGCCACCGGCGCCACCTTGCCCGACCTGGGCCTGGACGGCCTGGGCGAACGCGACGGCCGCGCCGAGCCCGAATCGGTGCAGGGCGCCGGATTGGCCGAATCGCGGCGCCAGCGCCGCGAACTCGACCGCAGCAGCGTGCTCTACCGGCAACGCTACCGGCAACCGCTGGCGCGCGAGTACGCGGCGATGCGCTATGCGCGCCGCCGCACCAACGAACCGGTGCCGCTCAAGCGCGCCGGCGTGCGCATCGGCATGCACGCCAAGTCGATGGTGATCGACGAACGCATCGGCGTGATCGGCACGCACAACTTCGATCCGCGCGGCGATCACTACAACACCGAAAGCGCGGTGGTGATCGACGATCCCGTGTTCGCCCAGGCCCTGGCCGCGAGCATCCGCCGCGACATCGCGCCGGCCAACTCGTGGGTGATCGCGCGCCGCGACAAGCCGCCGATCTTCTCCGGGCTGGAGTATTCGATCGCGAAGATTTCCGAGCACCTGCCGATCTTCGACCTGTGGCCGGTGCGCTACGCCACCAGCTACGAATTCGTGCCCGGCCCGGCCTGCCCGTCGCCGCTGTACCGCACCGACCCGGGCTTTCGCGCCTGCTACAAACCGGTCGGCGACTTTCCCGAGGTCAACCTCGGCGTGAAGAGCCTGACGACGCGGATGTTCACCGCGTTCGGGGCGGGGTTGGCGCCGATTCTTTGAAGCACGTTCTTTGAACCTTGAACGATATAGCTAATCATCCGCGGCATATCCGAGTCCCGGCCCTATATAGCGGCCGTCGGAAACAAGAACGCCCCGCTTGATGTGGGGCGTTTTTTGGTTGAACCTATTGAAGTCCGAGAACTTGGGTCAGGGCTTAATCGGCTTCTCTGCTCCGATGATTACCTTGCCTTCGCACTCTCCTTCGCAACCCCCACCACCGACACCCGACCAACTGCCTCCACTTCCACCTCCGCTACCACCCTCGCCGCCGGACCCGCCGGTGCCACCGCTACTTCCTCGCGGCGTTTTGGAAATCTGCTTCATACCCGGGATACCGGCTGCGACAGAAATCATCTGATACGTAGAGCACGCACTTGCATTACAGATCGTAACGGTATCCTTGGCTCTCCATTGATTGACCGTAACGTTCACCGTGGACACGATGAATCCGGCAGTGTCGGGATCTGGTGTATCTCCATCCAATGTGCAATCCGCACAGTTGAATGTCCCGTAATGCGCAGCTATTGCTATCCCCAATGCAGTCAATGCCAACAACCCTACTAACCATCTAGATTTCATTTTCCATTGCTCCTGCTGATTGCGCTGGCGGCCATCGCGTCCGCACTCTTTAGCTGTTGAGCTGTCAACTCACGACCCCACAGATCCACATACTTAGATGCCACTTTGGTTCCGCCGCTGTATTGCAGGGCTCTCATGTACGCGTAGGCCTTCACTGCATCGCGCTTGGTCAAAGTCCCATCGTGATAAGCGCTGGCAAGATTGAACAGCGCGGTGCGATTTCCCTGCGACGCCGCCGACGTCAAGTGCGTCAATGCTTCGGCCTTGATATGCACAAGTTCGTCGGCGCCAGCCACCAGTTTTTCTGGCGTATCGAATTTCTCCGTGGCAACAGAGAAATATGCGAGTTGCGCCTCTACATGGCCTAGCCGAGCAGCCTTCGTAGTCCAGTACTCGCGCGAAGCCAACTGCTCTTTACTAAGCCCGAGACAGATCACGCGATCCTCAGCCAGTTGCCGGACCACGTCTGATGTCAAAACTTCGTCGTCTAGTGACGCCGCGGCCTCTTCCATAGATTCTTTTCGCTCTTGGAGCGAAGTACACCGCAAGAGATCGCGATACAGCTGATAAGCGGCCTGTGCATTTCCGAATTCTGCCTGTTCCGCCAGCATCGAGTACGTGTCTGCATAACGCCTTCTGTCAGCAACAATCCTTGTCACGGTTTGCGCTTGGTCCGCGACAATCTCAGGCTTTTGCGGGGCGTCGTTCTTGCGGACGCTTTGGGGATCGCTCATGACGATGGACCGCGTAGGCTCACGGTCGCCGCGATCGCATCCAATCACCGCGACCAAGGCGACAAAGAGAAAGACAGCGCGACAATTTCCTCGGAGCATCGTTAGCTTCATTTGCGATATTCGGTTCAAGGGCTGTGCGGCTACCGTATACCGACGGGACTGATCGATTCGAGTATTGAAACGCCCGATCACGCGGATGCCCCTACTCAGACTCGTCCCAAAAACGTCACCCCAACCACCTCGCCCCAAGCCGAGCACCCCGGGGACGTTCGTGCGGCCGGCAGCTGATCCGGCTGCGAACGCACGCGGCGCAGCCGCCACGGGATTGAACTCGCCCGGCCGGATCGGGTCTGAGCGACTGCGATTCAGACCCAAGGAACGGAGTCCCTCGATGCGTATCGTCGCTTTGCTGGTGAGTGTGTTGGGCGCGTTGGTGTTCGGCGGCGCGCTGATCTATTCGTTCGTGCGCCCCGTCGCGATCGAATCGCTGGCGCGCGACCTGATCCAGGTCGAGGTGCGGCAACGCGTCGGCGAAACCCTGCGCTCGCTGGACGACACCGCGTTGTCGCCGATCGCCGCGCGAATGTCGGAGCGAGGCCGCGCGCGGGCCGCGCAGATCCGCCGGCAACTGGATGAGAATCTGCCGCGCCGCGTGGCCGAGATCGCCACGCAAATGCGCGATCCGGACTGCGCCTGCCGCGCCAGGATCGAAGCCGGCGCCACCGCCGTGCTGCAAGCGCAACGCGAGCGGCTGCTGGATCTGGACACGCGGCTGACCCGCGCCATCGGCCACCGCTACATGCAGGTGGCCGATGCCTTGATTCGCGAGTTCCGCATCTTCAGCGGCGCGAATCTGCTGGTGTTCGTGCTGCTCGGGGCGGTGACGCTGGCGCAGCCGCGCGCGGGCGTCCATCTGTTGTTGCCGCTGCTAGTGCTGGTCGGCGCGGCCTGCCTCACCGCGTACTTCTATCTGTTCCAGCAGGACTGGCTGCGCACCATCGTGTTCGGCGACTACGTCGGTTTCGCCTATCTGGCGTACCTGGGTCTGGCGGGGCTGTGGCTGAGCGACATCGCCTTCAATCGCGCGCGCCTGACCACGGCGGCGATCAACGGCGCCGGCGAGGCGATCGGGCTATCGCTCAACGTCGTGGCCTGCTGAAGCGCCGGCCGCCGCCTAGGTCGTCAGTCATGGGTCCGCGATTGCAACCCTCGCCGTCCCCGGCTCATCTCTATCCGTGAACCCGGACGGTGCGCCCCACCGTCCAGCCAGCCCGGAAGCTCCAGGGCATGACTAAAGGGGGATATGACTTCCAGCACATATCAAGTTCTACCTAGGTGTTGTAGATTACCAACACACCGAATCACTACCACCCCACGACACAGGACACCCGCCATGAACGCTCTGACCACCCGCACCGTCACCACCACCCCGAATTCGGCTCCGGCCACCACCGTCAACGCCGCCCCGGTCCGTCACCAGCACCGCCAGCGCGATTTCGGCGTCGGCTACGGCAACAGCAGCGGCTACGCCAGCAACCGCAGCTACACCAGCAACTGGGTCCAGCCGCGCTTCCGCTTCGCCTGATCCCGGATTGCCGTACATGGACCGGCCGTCCGTCGTGAACACCGACCGTTTCGCTTTCCGACCCGGACCGGCGCGCGTAGCTCCCTGTTTCCCCTGCGCGCCGTTCCGGGCTTTTTGAAACGCCCGGCGCTCCCGGCCAGACCCCGCCCGTCCCGCCGCACCCGTACACCGCACACCCGCTTGTAACGCCGCACCGATCAGGCCCTTCCGCCGCAACGGCGGTCCCGACGCCTGGTTTCCCACGCCCCCGGCTGGTCCGGCCGCTGCATCGCCGCTATCGTGAAGCGATGAACGCATCCGACCCGACCCGCCCCGAGGCCGCGACGCCCGTCGCCAAGTCCATCTTCCGCAGCGCCGATACCGTCGATGATCTCAACCGGTATTCGCGCAACACCTCGATCGAACAACTCGGCATCGTCTTCACCCAGATCGGCCCGGACTACGTCCGCGGCACGATGCCGGTGGACGCGCGCACCCATCAGCCCTACGGCCTGCTGCACGGCGGCGCCTCGGTCCTGCTCGCCGAAACCCTGGGCAGCAGCGCCGGCAACCTGTGCTGCCCCGAGGGCAAGATCTGCGTCGGCATCGAGATCAACGCCAACCATGTGCGCGGCGTGCGCAGCGGCACGGTCACCGGCACGGCGCGGCCGATCCATGTCGGCGGCAGCACCCAGGTCTGGGAGATCCGCATCGAGGACGAAATCGGCGCGCTGGTGTGCATCTCGCGCCTGACCCTGGCCGTGGTACCCAAGCTGTAAGCCGGCGAGTAGGCTAAGGCTCCGTCCGGCACGCAGTTACCGCCGGCACCGTGCCCTACGCGAGGCCCCGTGCGCCGACCGACCATCAAAGATGTTGCCGAACTCGCCCAGGTCTCGTTGAAGACCGTCTCGCGGGTGATCAACGACGAATCCGGCGTGCGCGCCCGCACCCGCGCCCGCGTGCACGAGGCGATCGCCGAACTCGAATACCGGCCCGACCCGTCCGCGCGCAGCCTGCGCAGCGCCCAGCCGTATGCGCTGGGGGTGGTCTACGACAATCCGAATCCGTACTACATCATCAGCGTCCAGAACGGCGTGCTCGCCGCCTGCCGCGAAACCGGCTACGGCCTGCAGATCCATCCCTGCGATTCGTCCTCGCCGTTGCTGGCCGCCGACCTGATCGATCTGGTCCAGGGCGCGCGCCTGGCCGGGCTGGTGCTGGCGCCGCCGATGTCCGAGCGCATGGAGCTGGTCAGCGAACTGGTCGCGCACGGCATCAAGCTGGTGCGCATCGTTTCGGCCGCGGAAGACCCCAAGGACGGTTCGCCCTGCGTGTGGGTGGACGACCGCGATGCCGCCTACGACATCACCGAGCACCTGATCCAGCTCGGCCACCAGCGCATCGGTTTCCTGTGGGGCGGTAAATCGCACCGCTCCAGTTGGGAACGTTACAAGGGCTACGCCCAGGCGCTGAACGACTACGGCATCGCCGAGGACGAAAACCTGGTGTTGCCGGGCGACTATTCCTTCGACGACGGCTTCCGCGGCGCGCGGCGTTTGTTCGCGCTGCCCGACCGGCCGACCGCGATCTTCGGCAGCAACGACGAAATCGCCGCCGGCGTGCTGGCGGCGGCGAAGTCCTCCGGCATGCACGTGCCCTACGACCTGTCGATCGCCGGCTTCGAGGACAGCCCGTTCTCCAAGCAATCGTGGCCGACCTTGACCACGGCGCGGCAGGCGACGGAAGAAATCGCGCGCCATGCGGCGTATCGGTTGATCGCGGAGTTGCGGCGCGAAGGCGGGGACAAGCCGATGGACGTTCCGGCCAACGAAGGTTTCAGCCCGATCCTGGTGGTTCGCGGATCGACGGCGCCGCCGCGTCCGGCGCAGGGCTAAGGCGCGCGGCGTGCGCGCCGCGGTTTTCCTCCTGATCTCCCCCGCTTTTGCTGTTCCCCCCTTTGAAAAGGGGGGCAGGGGGGATTCGCTGTTGCTGTTGCTGCTAAAGGCAAAGGCAAAGGCCAATCCCCCCTGCCCCCCTTTTTCAAAGGGGGGAACAGCAAAAGCCGGAGCGCTACTTCTTCAGCGCCCCAACGCCGCCGCTTCCCTCGCCAGCATCTCGATCTTCGCCCAATCGCCGGCCTTCACCGCCGCCGTCGGCGCCACCCACGAACCGCCCACGCAAGGCACGTTCCTGAGCGCCAGATATTCGTGCGCGTTATGCACGCCGATGCCGCCGGTCGCGCAGAAACGCAGTTCCGGCAACGGCCCGCCGAGCGCCTTCAACGCCGTCGCGCCGCCGACCGACTCGGCCGGGAAAAACTTGAGCTGGGTGTAGCCGTGTTCCAGCAAGGCCATCGCTTCCGACGCCGTCGCCGCGCCCGGCAGCCACGGCAGATCGATGTCGCGCGCGGCCGCGACCAAGCCCGGCGCGCTGCCCGGCGATACCGCGAAGGTCGCGCCGGCCTTCAGGGCATCGACGAAATCCGACGGCCGACGCACGCTGCCGACGCCGACCGCCGCGCCCTCGACCTCGGCCGCGATCGCGCGCACCGCGTCCAACGCCACCGGCGTGCGCAAGGTCACCTCGATCGCCGGCAAACCGCCCGCGACCAAGGCCCGCGCCAGCGGCACCGCGTCCTTCAGCTCGTCGATCACCAGCACCGGCACCACCGGCGCCAGCGCCAGCACCGCGGCGATACGCGTTTGCAGATCCTGCATCGAACTCATTGCCTGACTCCAATCGTTTTCGGAACGGTGATGCTTTGATTCATTCGCGCATCTTTCATATCGTGAGCGAACGCGGCGCTCAAGGCCGCGCAGCCACTTCGTCGATGTGCTTGAGCAGATCCGCCGGGTCCTCGTACACGCGGAACCCGCCAGCGCGTTCGAGTTCATCCTGGCCGTAACCGCCCGACAACAGCCCCACGCCGAGCGCGCGCGCGCGACGCGCGGCGAGCAGATCCCAGATGCTGTCGCCGACCACGACCGAGTGCTCGATATCGGCGCCGAGCTTGTCCGCGGCGGCGAGGAACAAATCCGGATCGGGCTTGGCGTACTTGACCATGTCGCGGGTGATCACCACCGACACCGCCGGATCGACGCCGAGCGCGACCAGATTGTGGCGCGCGGTTTCCATGCGGCCGCTGGTGGCGATCGCCCACGGGATCTTGTTTTCGGTCAGATAGGCGAGCAACTCGACCGCGCCCGGCAACGGGCGAATTTGCGTGGCCTGCTGGCCGTAGGCTTGCGCATGCAGCCGGTGCAGGCGCTCGATCCGTTCCGGAGTGATGTCGATTCCGGTCTCGCGCAGCAGGATGTTGGTGAACAAGCCGCCGCTCATTCCGATCTTGCGATGGATGCGCCAGACCGACAGCGGAATGCCGTCGGCGTCCAGCGCCTGTTTCCAGGCCAGCACGTGCTGGTAGACGCTATCGACCAGGGTGCCGTCGAGATCGAACAGGAAGGTGGTGCGTGCAGGGGCGGGCATGGCTTGCTCCTGGGAGCGGGGATTCGGGATTCGGGATTCGGGATTCGGGATTCGGGAACAGCGTACTTACCAACCGTCATTCCCGCGAAGGCGGGAATCCAGGGCCTTTCGTGCGAGAACGTTTGAAGTCGCTGGATTCCCGCGTTCGCGGGAATGACGACTTGGAGAGATGGCGCTGAAGTCTCTGGATGTTCGGCTCCGCCGAAGTAAAGCAGAGCCCGCCTTCGCGGGAATGACGGCCGGGTGGATTCGAAGTTGGTCATCAGCAATGCCGCATCCGCGACATCGCAATCAATCAAGCGATCGCATCCACCAACCCTCAAAGCGTCACCGTCCCAAACACCCCCGCGCCGCGATCGGCCGGTGCGGCGTAATCGCGGAACGCGGCGAACAACTCGCGCCCCACGCCGGCATGATGCGAGGACAGATCCGCCGTCGCGCATTCGCGCGAAGCCCAATCGGCCGGCTCGATCACCTGCAAGGTGCCGGCCACCGCATCCACCCGCAGCACGTCGCCGTCGCGCAGCTTCGCCAGGGCGCCGCCGCTCATCGCTTCGGGGGTGACGTGGATCGCCGCCGGTACCTGGCCCGAGGCGCCGGACATGCGGCCGTCGGTGACCAGGGCGACGCGATGGCCGCGCTTTTGCAGCACCGACAAGGTCGGGGTGAGCTGATGCAGTTCCGGCATGCCGTTGGCGCGCGGGCCCTGGAAACGCACGACCACGATCACGTCGCGATCCAGTTCGCCGCGTTCGAACGCCTGCTTCACTTCATGCTGTTCGACGAACACCCGGCACGGCGCTTCCACGATCCAGCGGTCTTCCGGCACCGCCGAGACCTTGATCGCCGCGGTGCCCAGATTGCCGCTGAGCACGCGCAAGCCGCCGTCGGCGCGGAACGGTTCGGCGACCGGCCGCAACACCGCGGTATCGCAGCTTTCGCGCGTGCTCGGCACGTACGCCACTTCGCCGTCTTCGCCCAACCGCGCTTCCACGCGATACCGCGCCAGCCCCGGGCCGGCGACGGTTTCGACGTCGCCGTGCAACAGGCCGTGATCGAGCAATTCGCCGATCAGGTACGCCAGCCCGCCGGCGGCGTGGAAATGATTCACGTCGGCGCTGCCGTTCGGATACACGCGCGCCAGCAGCGGGATCGCCGAGGACAGCGCATCGAAATCCTCCAGGCGCAGATCGATCCCGGCCGCGGCGGCCATGGCGATCAGGTGCAGCAGGTGATTGGTCGAACCGCCGGTGGCGTGCAGGCCGATCACGCCGTTGACGATCGCGCGCTCATCGACGATGCGGCCGATCGGCCGGTAGTCGTCGCCCAGCGCGGTGATCTGCGCGGCGCGCGCCGCCGCCAGCGCGGTCAGCGCATCGCGCAGCGGCGTATTGGGATGGACGAAGCTGGAACCGGGCAGGTGCAGGCCCATCAGCTCCATCAGCATCTGGTTGGAATTGGCGGTGCCGTAGAAGGTGCAGGTGCCTGGGCCGTGATAGCTGCGCGCCTCGGCTTCCAGCAACTCCTCGCGCGAGGCCTCGCCGGTCGCGTAGCGCTGGCGCACGCGCGATTTTTCGTCGTTGGGCAGGCCCGAGGTCATCGGCCCGGCCGGCACGAAGATGCCCGGCAGATGGCCGAAATGCAGCGCGCCGATCAACAGCCCCGGCACGATCTTGTCGCACACGCCCAGGTACAGGCCGGCGTCGAACATGTCGTGCGACAGCGCGATCGCCGTGGACATGGCGATGACGTCGCGCGAGAACAGCGACAACTCCATGCCGTCGCGGCCCTGGGTGACGCCGTCGCACATCGCCGGCACGCCGCCGGCGACCTGCGCGGTGGCGCCGCAGTCGCGCGCGGCGGCCTTGATCAGATCGGGAAAGCGCTCCAGCGGCTGATGCGCGGAGAGCATGTCGTTGAACGAGGTGACGATGCCCAGGTTGGGCGCGTAACCGGTTCGCAGCGCGGCTTTGTCGCCGCTGGCGCAGGCGGCGAAACCGTGGGCGAGATTGCCGCAAGACAGGCGTCGCCGGTGCGGGCCGCTGCTCTGCGCCGCGTCGATGCGGGCGAGATAAGCATTGCGGCGCGCGCGGCTGCGTTCGGCGATACGGTGCGTGACTTGCGCGACAACGGGATGCAGTTGGGTATTCACGAGTACTCGGTCGGTGCGAGGCGCCGCACGCGGCGCGAAACAGTTCCCCCCTTTGAAAAAGGGGGGTTAGGGGGATTTGCTCTTCCTACACCTTCCTGAGAAGCAAAGGCAAAAGCAAATCCCCCCGCGCCCGCTGCGCGGACGCGGCCCCCTTTTTCAAAGGGGGCGACAGCAAAAGCCGTGGCTGGGAGGGGAGGGAGCTATGGCTTGGCTGTCTCAAGAGCCCAATAGGTCGCGGGCCCCAATCGAACACTCGACCTCGGCCGGTCGGAACTCAACCGGCCTCGGCAAAAAATCAAGGACTCCAATACAAGGTAGGCGCCACCGGCGCGCCGCTGAGCACCGAGCGGATCGGCAGCGCGCTGCGCGGATCGCGCTGCGCGCCTTCGAGCACGGCGCGCTTCTTCTCGCCTTCGATGTGCAGATAGATCGCCGGCGCGGTGAAGATCGCGCTCAGGGTCAGGGTCATGCGCGGCTCGGGCATCGCCGAGGTGCGCACCGACATCACCGGCGCGCGGCCGCGCGGCTGCAGGCCGATCTCGCGCAGCGCCGGATTGTCGTAGCCCAGGTCCGGGAACAGCGAGGCCACGTGGCCGTCGTCGCCCATGCCCAGCACCACCACGTCCAGCGGCAAGCCTTCGTTGGCGATCTTGGTCAGCACCGGCATCAGCGCCGTTTCCGGGGTCGGCGTCGGCCGGTACATCGGCAGCAGGCGGGCGACGGCGGCGTTGTTCTTGAACAGATGCTCGCGCAGCAGGCGCTCGTTGGAACGCGGATGCTCCGGCGGCAGCCAGCGCTCATCGACCGGCAGCACGGTCACCCGCGCCCAGTCCAGCGTCTGCGTCGACAACGCGTCGAAGAAACGCTTGGGCGTGTTGCCGCCGGACAAGGCGATGCAGGCCTCGCCATGCCGCGCCAGCGCGCCGCGCAGATCGGCCGCGACCTGTTTGGCCAGGGCCTGCGCGAGCTGTTCGCCGTCGTCGAACACGCGCTCATGCAACGGCAGCGGCAAGGGTTCGATCACTTTGAGTCGCTCAGCCTGCATCTTCATGCCACGTTCTCCCATCGCGTTCGATCAGCGCCACCGCGGCGCTCGGACCCCAGCTGCCGGCCGTGTACGGACGCGGCGCTTCGGCGCCCGCGGCCCAGGCGGCGCGGATCGGGTCGATCCATTTCCAGGCCGCGTCGACTTCGTCGCGGCGCATGAACAACATCGGATTGCCGCGCACCACGTCCATCAGCAGACGCTCGTAGGCGTCGGCCTGACGGCCGCCGAAGGCGGCGGCGAAACTCATGTCCAGCGGCACGTGGCGCAGGCGCAGGCCGCCGGGGCCGGGCACCTTGTTCATCAGCCACAGCTTCACGCCCTCGTCGGGCTGCAGGCGCAGCACCAGCTTGTTGGGTTGCAGGCGGCTGGACGGGTCCTGATCGGTCAGATCCTCGAAGATCGAATGCGGCACCTGACGGAAGGTCACCACGATCTCCGACACCCGCTCGCCCAGGCGCTTGCCGGTGCGCAGGTAGAACGGCACGCCGGCCCAGCGCCAGTTCTTCACTTCGGCCTTGATCGCGACGAAGGTTTCCGTCAGCGACTGCGCGCCCAGTTCCTGCGCGTAGCCCGGCACCGCGGTGCCATCGACCGCGCCGGCCTTGTACTGGCCGCGCACGGTGGACTGCGCGGCGTTGCCGTTGACGATCGGACGCAGCGCGCGCAGCACTTTCAGTTTTTCGTCGCGGATCGCGTCGGCGGCGAGCGAGGACGGCGGCTCCATCGCCACCAGGCACAGCAGCTGCAACAGATGGTTCTGGACCATGTCGCGCAGCGCGCCGGATTTGTCGTAGTACGGCGCGCGCGATTCCACGCCCACCGTTTCGGCCACGGTGATCTGCACGTGGTCGATGTGCTCGGCCTTCCACAGCGGCTCGAACAGGGCATTGCCGAAGCGCAGCGCGGTGAGGTTCTGCACCGTCTCCTTGCCCAGGTAATGGTCGATGCGGAAGATCTGCGTTTCGGCGAACACGCGCGCCAGCGCGTCGTTGATCGCGTCGGCGCTGACGCCGTCCTTGCCCAGCGGTTTTTCCACCACCACGCGGGTCTTGGGATTGACCAGACCGTGCGACTGCAGGCGGTCGGCGACCACGCCGAACAGGTCCGGGCCGACCGCGAGGTAGAACACCCGCACGCGTTCGTCGCCGGCGAATTCGGCGGAGAACTCCGGCCAGCCGCTGTCGGAGCTCAGATCCAGGCGGCGATACAGCAGCAGCGACAGGAAGCCTTCCACCGACTGCGACTCGCGCGCGTCCAGATTGGCGAACTTGGCCAGCGCGTCGCGCACCCGGCCGCGGTAGTCCTCGTCGCTCTGGGTGTCGCGGGCGATCGCCACGATGCGGGTGCCGGCGACGATCTGGCCGTCGGCATAACGATGGAACAGCGCCGGCAGCAGCTTGCGCAGGGCGAGGTCGCCGGTGCCGCCGAAAATCACCAGATCGAACGGGGCCAGCGGCGCCAGATGCGGGGCTTGTGAGGGAGTCGGCACGGAGTAGACGCTCATGGACGGGCTCGGACAGGTCTGGATGAAACCATACCAGCAAAGATACCAGTAAGATACCACTTCGGCAAATTAACCAGAAATCAATTGGTTACAACGGCGTTACAGGCCTTTGTTGCCGCCAATGGTCTGCGACTGGTATCTTTTTGTCATGCAGGCCTATCTGGAAAGCGAATTCCGCCGCCAGTCCGACGCGCGCCGCGCGCCGGCGTACCAGCACCTGCGCCGGACCCTGCAGCACGCGATCGACAACGGCGAACTGACCGCCGGCCAGGCCCTGCCCGGCGAGCGCGAGCTGGGCAAGCTGCTGGACCTGTCGCGGGTGACGGTGCGCAAGGCCATCGCCGGGCTGGTCGAGGACGGGCTGCTGGTGCAGCGCCAGGGCGCCGGCACCTTCGTCGCCGAACGCATCGTCAAATCGTTCTCGCGCCTGACCAGCTTCACCGACGACCTGCGCGCGCGCGGGCTGGACCCGCGTTCGACCTTCCTCGAACGCGGTGTCGGCGAGGTCACGCCGGAAGAAGCCATGGCGCTGAATCTGTCGCCGGGCGCGCAAGTGATCCGCTATTACCGTTTGCGGACTGCCGAGAACGTGGCGCTCGCACTCGAACGCACGGTGGTCCCCGTAGCGGTGCTTTCGAATCCTGATTTGGTGGAAAACTCGCTGTACGAAGCCTTCGCCAAGCTCGGCATCCGCCCCGCCCGCGCGCTGCAGCGTCTGCGCGCGATCGCCTTCGACGCCGAACAGGCGCGGCTGATGAATCTGCCCGAAGGCGCGCCCGGCTTGTTCATCGAACGCCGCACTTTCCTCGACGACGGCCGCGTCGTCGAGTTCACCCGATCCTTCTACCGAGGCGACGCGTACGACTTCGTCGCCGAACTGCAGAGCGAAACCACCCCGTGAGCACCGACACCTTGCTGGACGCAACAAGCACGCGCATGTACGCCGAAGCCGACGAGTCGGGCGACGCGGTCGCGCGCCAGTTCGCGGCCAACGCCGACATCATCGACGACCTGGTCGAACGCCTGCGCAAACAGCCGCCGCGCTTCATCGTCACCTGCGCGCGCGGCAGTTCCGATCACGCCGCGACCTACGGCAAATATCTGTTCGAAACGCAGCTGGGGCTGGTCACCGCTTCGGCCTCGCCCTCGGTCGGTTCGGTGTACGCGATCAAGCCCAAGCTCGACGGCGCGCTGTTCGTGGCGATCTCGCAGTCGGGCAAGAGCCCGGACCTGCTGCGCAACGCCGAGATCGCCAAGGCCGCCGGCGCGCACGTGGTGGCGCTGGTCAACGTCGCCGATTCGCCGCTGGCGCAGTTGGCCGATACCGTGCTCGGCCTGCACGCCGGCCCGGAGAAAAGCGTCGCCGCGACCAAGAGCTATCTGTGCTCACTGGCCGCGCTGCTGCAACTGACCGCACGCTGGAGCAACGACGCCGGCCTGTTCAACGCCGTGCATGCGCTGCCCGAGGCGCTGCGCGAAGCCACGCGACAGGATTGGTCGGCGCTGGTCGAAGGCCTGGTCGATGCGCGCAATCTGTTCGTGCTCGGCCGCGGCCTGGGCTTGGCCGCGGCGCAGGAAGCGGCGCTGAAGTTCAAGGAAACCTGCGGCCTGCACGCGGAGGCCTTCAGCAGCGCCGAGGTCAAGCACGGGCCGATGGCGATCGTCGGCCCCGGTTTTCCGGTGCTGGCGTTCGCGCAGGACGACGGCACCGGCGACAGCACGGTCGCGGTCGCGCGCGAGTTCCGCGCGCGCGGCGCGCCGGTGTGGCTGGCCGCGCCGGGCATCAGCGGCGGCGATGCCTTGCCGCTCGCGCGCTCCTCGCATCCGGCGATGACGCCGCTGATCACCGTCGCCAGCTTCTACAAGGCGGTCAACGCGCTGTCGGTCGCGCGCGGGCACAACCCGGACCTGCCGCCGCATTTGAACAAAGTCACCGAAACGGTTTGAGGAACGCCCGCATGTCCGCCACCGCCTTCGTCAACGGCCGCGTGCTCAGCGAGCGCGGATTCGAATCCGATCTGAGCGTCATCGTCGAAGACGGCCATATCGTCGCGGTCCTGCCGGGCGCGGCGCCGCGCGGCGCGGACACGGTGGATCTGCAGGGCCGCTACCTCGCGCCCGGCTTCATCGACACCCAGGTCAACGGCGGCGGCGACGTGCTGTTCAACGACGCGCCCAGCGTCGATGGCCTGCGCCGCATCGCCGCCGCGCACCGCAAGTTCGGCACCACCGGCCTGATGCCGACCCTGATCAGCGACGATGTCGCGGTCATGGCGCGGGCGATCGACGCGGTGCGCGAAGCGATGCGGCAGAATGTGCCGGGCATTCTCGGCATTCACCTGGAAGGTCCGTACCTGGCCGCGGCGCGCAAGGGCGTGCACAACCCGGACAAGTTCCACACGCCGGGCGAAGACGAACTCGATCTGGTCGCGTCCCTCGGCGTCGGCAAGACCATGCTGACGCTCGCGCCCGAGCGCTTCGGCAACGACACCCTGCAGGCGCTGGCCGCGCGCGGCGTACTGGTCTGCGCTGGCCACACCGCCGCCGACTACGGCCGCCTGCGCGAAGCCTTCGCCCACGGCGTGCGCGGCGTCACCCACCTGTTCAACGCGATGACCCCGCTGGGCAGCCGCGAACCCGGCGGCGTCGGCGCCTGCATCGAAGATCCGGATTCGTGGTGCGGCGTGATCGTCGATGGCGAACACGTCCACGACGCCTCGCTGCGCATCGCCATCGCGGCCAAGCCGCGCGGCAAGATCATGCTGGTCACCGATGCGATGCCGCCAGTCGGCGGCGACGCCGAGGACTTCGTCCTGTACGGCGAAACCATGACCTGCCGCGACGGCAAGTGCACCACCGCCGACGGCACCCTGGCCGGCTCCGCGCTCGACATGGCCGGCGCGGTGCGCAACACCGTGCAGCGCCTGGGCTTGCCCTTGGACGAGGCCTGCCGCATGGCTTCGACGTATCCGGCGCAGTTCCTCGGCCTCGGCCACGAACTCGGCCGCATCGCCCCGGGCTACCGCGCCGATCTGATCGCGCTGGACGATTCGCTGCACGTCACCGACAGCTGGATCGGCGGCGCCCGCTGAGCCCACCGCCCCACGCGTAAGCCCCGAGGTTTTTTGTAGGAGGGAGCTTCAGCCCCGACCAACGAAGCCGCGCATCGCCAAAATCGCCGGCCCCTCTCAGGCGAGCGGAAGCAGAGTCCTCACCAACACCAGCAGCAAGATCGGCGACGACGCGCTGAGCCCACCGCCCTAGGCGTAAGCCCCGAAGTCTTTTGTGGGAGGGAGCTTCAGCCCCGCCCCACGAAGCCGCGCATCGCCGAATTCGCCGGCACCTTATGGCCGAGCGGAGGCAGAATCCTCACCAACACCAGCAGCAGGATCGGCGGCGCGCGCTGAGCCCACCGCCCCACGCGTAAGCCCCGAAGTCTCCGTGGGAGGGAGCTTCAGCCCCGACCAACGAAGCCGCGCATCGCCAAAGTCGCCGGCACCCCATAGCCGAGGCCGATGAAGCCACCAAGAGCGAGCCGACGCACCGCTCAATGCAACCCCACCCGCCCCTTCATCGCCTCAAAAATCGCCTCGGTCCGATAGCCCCTACCCGCCTTGAACACCAGCGGCATGCGCTCGATCGCGCGCACATCGCGGGTCGGATCGCCATCGATCACGACCACATCCGCGCGCTTGCCGGCCTCCAGACTGCCGACGCTCTTATCGCGCCCCAGATAACGCGCGCCGTTCAAGCTCGCCACGCGCACCGCCTGTTCGAAGCTGAAACCGGCCTCGACCATCAACTCGATCTGGCGCTTGCTCGCATAACCCGGAATCACGCCGCCGTAGCCGGTCGGGTCCGAGCCGGCCATCAACAACCCGCCGGCAGCGACGAAACGCCGCTCCCACTGCCCGAGCTTGGGCAACAGACGCGCCCAGTCCTGGCCGCCCGGCTTGGATTGCACCGCCGTCCAGCCCGCTTCGTACTGCTCGCGCACTTCCGGCAGCAGCAACGACAGCGCCGCCTCCGACACCTTGGGCCGCTGCGCCGCCAGGGTCTCGATCACGGTCAACGTCGAAGTCAACGCGACCTTGCGCTCGACCAGCAACTCGATCAGTCGCTGCATCCGCGGATCGTCCACGTCCAGGTCGGCGAGCGATCGGGTAATCGACGCCGGACAGACATCGGCCTGCTTGTCGGCGACGAAGTCCGAGGCGAAGGCGAAGCCGTGCTCCAGATTGTCGATGCCCATCGCCGAGGCTTCGGCGAAAGTCACCGAACACAAATGCGCGGTGACCTTGCGCGAACGCCGGTGCGCGACTTCGATCATGCGCTGCAATTCGTCGCGGCGGATCTGCATGTAAGCCTTGTACGAATCCACGCCTTCGTCGGCCCAGTAGTTCACCGCGCGCTCGGCATCGTCGGCGCCGTCGAGCACCTTCACCGCCAGCACCGGCAGGCCGGGGCCGTTGAGCAGGGGCGAGGTCACTTCCATGTCCGGGCCGATGATGGCGCCGTCGGCGATCTTCTTGCGCATGTTGAGATCGGCGTAAGGCTGCATCGCCGCGGCCGTGCGCAAGGTGGTGACGCCGCCGGCGAGATACAGCGACGGGAAGCTGTGCACCATCTCGGAATAGTTGCCCTGCCCGGTCGGATAGAACATGTGCTCGTGCATCATCACCAAGCCGGGCAGCAGGGTCTTGCCCTTGGCGTCGATCACGGTCGCGTCCTTGGGCACGGCGAGCTTCGCGCTGGCGCCCAGCGCGCGGATTTTTCCGTCTTCGATCAGCAAGGTCTGATCGCGCCGGATCGGCGCGCCAGTGCCGTCGATCACGTCGGCATGGGTGAATGCCAGCAGCGGCTGGTCGTAAGCGACGAACGGCGGATCGGCTTTCGCCGCGGGTGCCGCCGCGGGCGCGGCCGGCTCATGGGCGATGGCGAGCGCGGACAGGCCGCAGGACATCAGCAAGGCGATCGAACCTTTCCACTTCATGCAGACTTCCGGCCGGCGGCGAATTGAACGACGGCGATCAGCGTATCGCATCCGTTACGGCATATCGATCAGTCGCATGAGTGTCGCGGCGCGGCGAACAGCATCCGGCAGCGTTCGCGCAATCGCGGCTCATCATGGCCTCGCCGGCATCGATATGTCCGCGCTCGCAAGCACCGGCGACGCGCGCGATCGAAAACAGTTCGAACTCGCTCGCGGCATGCGCAATCGCGATTGTTTTTTTACGCATCGACTTGCGGATATTCCAGCCAATATTCGCAACGGCGGCGTCCACGGAAATGAACGCTGATTAAGAGTTGTCACGCGCGATCCGCCATCCGCGCATGCAAACGATGTCGCCGCCGCACACACGCCCGCGTACGCCGGCCATCGGCTGATCCCGGTCGCTTGTCGAGCCCCTAACGTGTCGCGCCAATCCTCCGGCGATCACGACGTCCATGCAAGTTCTGCGGGAACCGGCTTTCCTCGCACCGTCGAACCCATGCGGCCGGGTGTCGCTGTCGCGGCGAATCGCGCTGTTGCTGTTGGTCAGCGCCGCGAGCACTTCGCTGCTGTTGCTGGACGACCGCCTGCAGCAATTGGTCAATCCGCACAACCTCGCCGCGCTCAAGCCGGGCTGGTGCGCGGCGCTGATGCTGGTCACCACCTGTTTGTGGCTGGGCGGCAGCCGGATCGCGGCCAACGCGGTGCTCGCCTTGTTCGCCGGCCTGCAGTTGCTTCAGCTGTGCCATATCGCCGCGATCGGCCGTCCGCTGTCGCCGCTGGACATCGCGATGATTCCGCATCAAGCGCACGACATCGGCGAAGGAGTGCGCGCCGAGATCGGCGAGAACTGGACCACGTTGCTGGCCGGCGGCGTGCCGTACGCGCTGGCGTTCGCGCTGTTCAATCTCGGCCTGCCGCGCCTGAAACTGCCGCGCTCGCGCTGGGCCTTGCTGCTGGTGGCGCTGAGCCTGGCCTTCATCCCCTACGGCGCTTCGCACCGCAATATCACCCATTATCTGCCGCAGCCCAAGCGCAGCTCTCTGCACAATTCGCTGATGGCGTTCGGCTATTACGTGGCCAACCTGAGCGGCTCGTCGGTTCGGCGCGACGCCGATGCGTACCGCCCTTATCGGGTCGAGCCCGACGCGCGCGCGGCAACGGTCAGGCCGCGCTCGATCTGGCTGGTGATCTTCGACTCCACCCGCGCCGATCACTGGGGCGTGGCCGGCTACGCGCGCGACACCACGCCGGTGATGTCGCGCTGGGTCGCGCGGGGCGATGCGCGCTGGCATCGCGGCGTCGCCGGCGCCGCGGCCACGCGCGCGGCGATGGCGTTGCTGCTCAACGGCGTGCGCGAACCCGGCCATCTCGAACAATTGCGCTCGCATCGCGGCAATCTGTTTCGGCTGGCGAAGCAGGCCGGCTATCGCACCTACTGGCTGTCGACCCAGTACGGCCGCGATCTGCTGGAAGACCAGGACAAGGCGAGCATCGACGTCACGCGCACACGCGAAACCGATCCGGAGCGGGTCGCCGCGGTCGGCGACGATGCCATCATCGACATGCTCGCGCCGCTCAAGCCCGGCGAGCCGCGATTGATCGTGCTGCTGCTGCGCACCGCGCATATTCCGTACGAAGACGCTTATCGGCGGCGCGCCACGCCGTCGCCGCGATGGCCGGATGCGTCGGCGTCCGCGCTTACGCAGAGCAAGATCGACACCTACGATCACGCGATCGCCTACCAGGACGATCTGGTCGGCCGCCTGTACCAGCGCTTCGAGGCCCTGGACGAACACGGCCTGTTCGTGGTGACCTCCGATCACGGCCAGATGCTCGGCGAAGACGGCGTGTCGGGCCACAACGTGCTGACGCCGCAGATCGCGCAGGTGCCGATGCTGGTGCGCAGCCGCGGCCCGGCGCAAGCGCCGCTGGGCGAGAACGGCGAGTGGATATTCCATCACCAGCTCGCGCTTGCGCTGGCCGCGCGCATGGGCTATCGCATCGACAATCCCAATGCGCAAGCGGGCCGGTACTTCCTGCAAGGCCCGGACGCGTTCGGCGACATTCTGTTTCGCGAAGCGCGCGTGACCGATGGCCGATTGGTGCTGGGCGAATTGTCGGGCCTGCGACCGGCATCGTCGCGCTGACGCACCGACACGGTCGCGGACTATCATCGGCCACGGACACCACCGCCTCTCGACGAAGGATTCGACATGAGCGACGACCACACCGACCACAGCAGCTACGCCCCCTTCATCCTCATGGACCGCGGCGGCTATCGCTCGCTGCTGCTGACCGAGCCGGGCATGGAAGCGAAACAGCAGGTGTTCGCCGAACACGAGGCCGCGGGCTGGAGCGGCAACGGCTACGACTGGAGTTCGATCGCGCAAGTGGTGGTGGCCGAGCGCCTGCCGCGCTTGCAGGGCCGGCTGTCGTTCGATCCCGAGGCTGGCATGCTGTCGGTGTCCGGCGAACGCGCCGACCTGGAAGCGCTGGGCACGGCGCTGCGCGCGGTGTATCGCGACGAGGCCGACCTGCGCGACCTGCTCTCGCGCGCGGAACTCGACTGACGCGCGACGCGGTCGGCGACCGCACGCGCGAGCTTCGTTGCCCGCGTCGTTCCTGAACAGGGATAGCGCCGGATGCGTTCATCGCAGGGCGAATCCGTGCGTGTGGTCATGCCTCGCGAGTTCGCGCCCACAGGGCACACCGGCGGCGCCTAGCGGCCCGATTGAGCACACAAGCTATAATTCCGAGTCTTTGCTCGGTCCCGGCGCGCCACCGCCGGCCCGCGCGCATCGCCGAACGCCCCCGCCAGCCAACCCGCGGCACCGCCGCGAGAGCCCGCCATGACCAGCACCGCAGAACTCAGCTCGCCCTCGTCGGCGAATACGTCCCTGACCAACTCCGTCCTCGATCCGGATTACTCGCTCGAGCACAAGTACACCCGTCAGGAAGGCCGCATCTATCTGTCCGGCGTGCAGGCGCTGGTGCGTCTGCCGCTGATGCAGCGCCTGCGCGATCAGGCCGCGGGCCTGAACACCGCCGGCTTCATCTCCGGCTACCGCGGCTCGCCGCTGGGCGGCTTCGACCTGGAGCTGTGGCGCGCGCGCAAGCACCTGGAAGCGGCCGGCGTGAAGTTCACCCCCGGCCTCAACGAAGACCTGGGCGCGACCATGGTCTGGGGCACGCAGCAGACCAATCTGTTCCCCGGCGCCAAGGTCGAAGGCGTGTACGGCATGTGGTACGGCAAGGGCCCGGGCGTGGATCGCACCGGCGACGTGCTCAAGCACGCCAACGCCGCCGGCACCAGCAAGTACGGCGGCGTATTGGCGCTGGCCGCGGACGATCACGCCTGCCGCTCCTCGACGCTGCCGCACGGCTCGGAGGGCGAATTCACCAGCGCGATGATGCCGATCCTCAATCCGGCCGGCGTGCAGGACATCCTCGACATGGGCCTGATCGGCTGGGCGATGTCGCGCTACACCGGCCGCTGGGTCGGCTTCAAGACCATCGCCGAGACGGTGGAATCCTCCGCATCGGTGGACGTGAATCCGCTCGCGCTGAACATTCTCACCCCGGACGATTTCATCCTGCCGCCGGGCGGCCTGAGCATCCGCTGGCCCGATCCGCCGATGGATCAGGAAATGCGCCTGCACCAGTACGCGGTCAAGGCCGCGCAGGCGTTCGCGCGGGCCAACAAGATCGACCGCATCGTCATCGATTCGCCTAACGCGCGCCTGGGCATCATCACCACCGGCAAGAGCTACCTCGACGTGCTGCAGGCGCTGGAGTACCTGGGCCTGGACGCGCGCGCGTGTTCGGACCTGGGCCTGCGCGTGTACAAGGTCGGCATGACCTGGCCGCTGGAACCGGTCGGCCTGCGCGCGTTCGCGCGCGGCCTGGACGACATCCTGGTGGTCGAGGAGAAGCACGCCTTCATCGAAAGCCAGATGAAGGAGTCGATGTACAACTGGGACGGCGAGCGCCGTCCGTCGATCGTCGGCAAGTACGACGAAAGCGGCGAGTGGATCCTGCCGTCCACCGGCGAGCTGACCCCGGCGCGCATCGCCGGCGTGATCGCGCGCCGCATCCAGCGCTTCCACAACTCCGAGCACATGGAAAACGTGTTGCGCTGGATGGAAGAGAAGGAAAGCGAACTCGCCCTGCCGCGCGCTTCGTTCCCGCGCGTGCCGCATTACTGCTCGGGCTGCCCGCACAACACCTCGACCGTGGTGCCGGAAGGCTCGCGCGCGCTCGGCGGCATCGGTTGCCACTACATGGTGACGTGGATGGACCGCGACACCAACACCTTCACCCACATGGGCGGCGAAGGCGTGACCTGGTCGGGACAGGCGGCGTTCACCGAAACCCAGCACGTGTTCCAGAACCTCGGCGACGGCACCTACTTCCACAGCGGCTCGCTGGCGATCCGCCAGTCGGTCGCCACCGGCGTCAACATCACCTACAAGATTCTCTATAACGACGCGGTCGCGATGACCGGCGGCCAGCCGGTCGACGGAACCTTGTCGGTGCCGCAGATCGCGCACCAGGTGCGTTCCGAAGGCGTGCACACCATCGTGCTGCTGTCGGACGACATCGCCAAGTGGAACAGGCGCGAGCTGTTCCCCAGCGACATGGAATTCCACGATCGCAAGGAACTCGACGCGGTGCAAAAGCGCCTGCGCGAGGTCAAGGGCACCAGCGTGCTGATCTTCGACCAGACCTGCGCGACCGAGAAGCGCCGCCGCCGCAAGCGCGGCAAGATGGTCGATCCGCAAAAGCGCGTGATGGTCAACTCCCTGGTCTGCGAAGGCTGCGGCGATTGCGGCAAGAAGTCGTTCTGCGTGTCGGTGCTGCCGAAGGAAACCGAATTCGGCCGCAAGCGCGAGATCGATCAGTCCAACTGCAATAAAGACTATTCCTGCGTCAACGGCTTCTGCCCGAGCTTCGTCACGGTGGAAGGCGGCGGGCTGAAGAAGAAGAAAGGCTCTTCGGCCAAGGATCGCCTGACCAATCTGCCGATGCCGCCGCTGCCCGCGCTGGACCAGCCCTGGAACATCCTGATCACCGGCGTCGGCGGCACCGGCGTGGTCACCATCGGCGCGCTGCTCGGCATGGCCGGGCATCTGGAAGGCAAGGGCGCGAGCGTGCTCGACCAGACCGGCCTGGCGCAGAAGGGCGGCGCGGTCACCACGCATATCCGCATCGCCAAGACCCCGGCCAACATCCACGCGGTGCGCATCGCCGCGGGCGAAGCGGATCTGGTGCTGGGTTGCGACATGGTCGTGGTCAACGACTACTGGGCGCTGTCGAAAGTGCGCGCCGGCCGCAGCCAGGTCGTGCTCAACAGCTACGAAGCGATGCCGGGCACCTTCACCACGCGTCCGGACATGCAGTTCCCGGCGACCGACATCGTCGCGGCGATCAAGCAGGCGCTCGGCGGCGAAGATCCGCTGATCGTCGATGCGACCCAGCTGGCCACCGCGCTGCTCGGCGACGCCATCGCGACCAATCTGTTCATCCTCGGCTACGCCTGGCAGCGCAGCCTGGTGCCGATCGCGTTCGACGCGCTGATGCGCGCGATCGAGCTCAACGGCGCGGCGATCGAAATGAACAAGACCGCCTTCGCCTGGGGCCGCCTGGCCGCGATCGATCCGCAGTCGGTGGCGCAGGCCGCCGGCGTGACCCGCAAGGTGCCCACCGCCGCCGAAGCCACTCCGCGCGACCTGCCGCATCTGGCGCCGGGCGAGTGGGAGGGCAACGAATGGGGCGCGACCTCGGCGCCGCGCGCGACCCGCAACGAAGACGAACTGCGCCACGTGCCGGCGCGCGCCGACGGCGACAACCTCGCGTTCCTGCCGCTGGACGATCTGCGCCTGTCGCGTTCGCTGGACGAACTGATCTCGCGCCGCGTGTCGTTCCTCAGCGAGTACCAGGACGCCGCCTACGCCAAGCGCTATTCCGATTTCGTCGCCAAGGTGCGCGAAGCCGAGCAGAGCAAGGCGCCGGGCTCGACCGATCTGGCCGAGGCGGTCGCGCGCTACTTCTTCAAGCTCATGGCCTACAAGGACGAGTACGAAGTCGCGCGCCTTTACACCAGCGGCGAATTCCAGCGCAAGCTGGAGCAGCAGTTCGACGGCGACTACAAGCTCAAGTTCCATCTCGCGCCGCCGCTGCTGGCCAAGAAGGACGCGCAGGGTCGCTTGATCAAGCAGGAATTCGGCCCGTGGGTGTTCACCGCGTTCAAGTGGATGGCCAAGCTGCGCAAGCTGCGCGGCGGCAAGCTCGACATCTTCGGCTATACCGAAGAACGCAAGATGGAGCGCCAGCTGATCGCCGACTACGAGCAGACCGTCGGCGGCCTGCTGGCGTCTTTGGACGGCGGCAACGTCGATCTGGCCGCTGAAATCGCCAGCATCCCCGAGCACATCCGCGGCTACGGCCACGTCAAGGAAGATCACCTGCACAAGGCCAAGGCGCGCGAGGCGGAGTTGATCAAGGAGTTCGGCAATCCGTTGCGGATTGTGCGGGCGGCGTAAGGCATCGGCCCGCTTTGACAGCCGATTCCCCACTGAGCATGCTCGGCGCTGCGTACGCGGCGCCGAGCATGCTCGGTAATGAGCTAAAAACTCTGCCCATAAATATTCAAGTATCTATTCACGCATGGCCTGACTTTGGCGGAAGTTTCCGCCTTACCCCTTGAGATCTCAGGCCATCAGATTTGACTATCTATTCATAAATAGATTCAAATCGACGCATGGCCGACCATGCCCAGGCAATAGAAACGCTGCTGCGTACCGGCCCGCGAACCGCGGCCGAGCTGGGCGCGGCCTTGGCGATCAGCCAGCCCACCGTGTCCAGAGCCCTGGCCGGACTCAAAGAACGGCTGGTCCGCATCGGTCGCGCCCGCTCGACTCGCTATGCATTGACCTGGCCGCTGGGACGCGCCGGAAGCCATTGGCCGCTATACCGCCTGACCCCAAACGGTCGCCCGGATCCGCTGGGCGAGGTATTCCGGCTTCAAGGGGGCGGCTGGTTTCTGCAACCGACCCGTCCCTTGCCGCTGTTTCTGCACGGCGAGTTCGCCGACGGCCTGTATCCGGACCTGCCTTGGTTTCTCGACGATCTGCGCCCCCAGGGCTTCCTTGGGCGTGCGTTCGTCCATCGCCACACCGCCGAGCTGGAGGCGCCGGACGACATCATGCGATGGCGAGCCGAAGACGTGATCACCGCGCTATTGCGCCGCGGCAGCGATCTGCCGGGCGATCTGGTATTGGGCGAGCCGGCACTGGAGCAAGCATTGCTGGACGCGCTGCAGGGCGATCCGGATACGATCATCCAGCCCGACCTGCGCGAATTCTTCTATCCGCAGCGCGCGGGCCAGGCCGAAGCCGGCGAAGTCGCCGGTTCTTCCGCGGGCGGCGAACAGCCCAAGTTCACCGCGGAGTTGGAGCCGGTTTCGGGCGAACGCGAATCGGTGATCGTGAAATTCGCGCGCCGCGATCCCGACAACGCGACCGCGCGGCGCTGGGTCAATCTATTGGCTTGCGAACATCTCGCCGCCGAGGTGCTGTCCGAACACGGCATCGCCGCGGCAACCACCGAATTGATCGACAGCGACGATTGGCGCTTCCTGCAATCGAGCCGTTTCGACCGCACCGCGCAGCGGGGTCGCGTGGGCATCGTATCGATGCGCTCGCTGGATGCGGCCTATGTCGGCAGCGATCCGGGCAACTGGCCGGCTTCGGCGATCGCGCTGCGACGCGAAGGCATCCTCGGCGATGACGATGTCGAGCGGATCACGCGACTGCATCTGTTCGGGCGTTTCATCGGCAACACGGACATGCATTTCGGCAATCTGAGCTTTTATACCGACCTCGACCGATTGCCGGTTTCGTTGGCGCCGGTCTACGACATGCTTCCCATGCATTACCGTCCGGGCGCGGGCGGGGCGGTGCATGATCGCCCTTATGATCTGCCGTTGCCGGTAAAGAACCTCGAACACTGGCAGTGGGCGGGAAATGCCGCATGCGCGCTATGGCAGCGCGCAACGAACGACGAGCGTATCGGCCCGGCATTTCGCGCCATCGCCGAAGACAACAAAGCGCGCATCGCGCAGATGCTGCGCCGTTTCGGCCGATAAACGGCTGACTGCGTCGATACTCGGCCGCGAACAATCCCGCCGGATTCAAATCGCCCGCAACGCCCGCGTCACCACCCGCGTGCTGCCGTCATCGCTGCCGCTCACCATCGCGTAGTTGTAGCCGCCGCGCGACCAATACTGCGCGAGCAGGTCGCCGTCGCGGCGGTCGCCGCGCGGCAGCAGGTGGCGGTGCGGACCGGGGGGACGGATGTAGAAGCTGATCGCGTTGCCGGCGGCGTCTTCGTACACGATCAAGGCGGCGGCGCCCTGGTCGGTGGCGAGCAGGCGGCCGCCGACTTGCCTGAAGCCCGAGCCGCTCAGGTCGGGCAGTTTCATCGGTTGGCGGAAGTTCGCTTCCAGCCACGGCTGCAGGTCGGAGGCGGCGCGGTCGGGCTGCAGGTCGTGGCGCACGGCGAACAGGCGATGCGCCTGGATCGCATCGGCCATCGGCGCCGCGCTCGCCACCGCGGGCGGCGCGGTCGGTTGCGACCATTCGCGCGCCTGCCAACCGCCCAGGCCGCCCACGCCGACGCTCAACAGCACCGCCGCCGCCATCGCGTAGCGCGCGTTGCGCCGGCGCGCGAGTGCGCCGCGCACGCGCGCGGGATCGAGTGCGGGCGGCGCCGCCAGGCTTTCGCCGGCCAAGGCGGCGCGCAGTTGCTGCGCGTCGCGCTGCCAGGCCTGGATTTCCGCCAGCCGTTCGGGATGGCGGCTCAACCACGCCTCGACATCGGCGCGGCTGGCGGCGTCCAGGCGTCCATCGACGTAGGCATGCAGATCGTGTTCGTTCGGGGGCGTGCTCATGAGGCGCTCATCGGGGCGATATCGAACCGATCGCGGCGCCGATCGGATTCGTTGCGAACAAGGGAAACGGTGGCGGCCACGCATCCGCGCGCGCAAGGCCGAATTGCGCGAATGCCGCAAGCGCTCATTTCAACAACCTCAACGCCGGTGCCGGCGTTTCGCCGTCGCTGAGCCGGCGCAAGGCCTGGCGCGCGCGCGACAGCCGCGACATCACCGTGCCGATCGGGACCTGCAGAATCTCCGCGACCTCCTGATAGCTCAGGCCCTCGACCGAGATCCACAGCAGCAGGATGCGTTGCTCCACCGGCAACCGTTGCATCGCTTCCAGAGTGGAGCGGGCGAGGAACTCGCGCTCGGCCGACGGCTGGCTCTCGGCGCCGGCGATGCCCAGCCGCGCCAGCAGCCCGGCATAGCGCTGCGAATGGCGCTGGCCGTCGAGGAACTGGCGGTAGACGATCGCGAACAGCCACGGCCGCAGCGCTTCTTCGTCGCGGCGGCCGGCCCAGCGGGTGATCGCGCGCTCCATCGCCGCCTGCACCAGATCGTCGGCGGCATGCGGGTCGCGCGCCAGCCAGCGGGCGAAACGCCGCAGCGAGGGCAGCTGTTCGCGCAGGGCGGCATCGATTTCGCTGGCGGACATGGTGCGGGACCGGCTGGAGGGGACTGTCCTGAGTGGGACGCCGCTGGCCGCAGTTTATTCCGCGGCCGATGGAATAAATCGCGGCGGCGTGCGTCGTACCGGTATCGCGCCCCCACCGAGAAGCCCGCATGCCGCCGCCCGATCCCGTCGATACCACCCCCTCCGTCTCATCTCCGCCGTCGCGACCGCTCGGCCGCTGGGCGCTGATCGCCTTCGCGGTGAGCGCGCTGGCGGCCGCCTTCGGCTACGTCGCCGGCCCTCTCGACCCGAACCGGCTCACTCCGAAGCGGGTGGTCGATACCTTGCAGAACAATGGCGGCCTGCATCCGGGCTATCGGCGCAATCACGCCAAGGGCGTGTGCGTGATCGGTCGCTTCGACAGCAACGGCCAGGCCGCGGCGTATTCGAAAGCGCCCTTGTTCGCGCCCGGCGCCACGCCGGTGGTCGGACGCTTCGCCCTGCCCGGCGGCAATCCCTACGCGCCCGACGGCGGCGTGCCGATCCGCAGCTTCGCCCTGCGCTTCACCCAGGCCGACGGCCAGCAGTGGCGCACCGGCATGAACAGCATGCCGGTGTTTCCGGTCGCCACGCCGCAGGCGTTCTTCGCGCAATTGCAGGCCGGCGCGCCCGATCCGGCCACCGGCAAGCCCGATCCGCAGAAACAGAAAGCGTTCTTCGCCGCGCATCCGGAAACCGCCGCGTTCCGCGCCTGGGCCAAGGACCGCAAACCGTCGGCGAGCTACGCCACCGAGGCCTACTACGGCCTCAACGCGTTCTATTTCGTCGATGCCGGCGGCGCGCGCCATGCGGTGCGCTGGCGGGTGGCGCCGGACAACGGCGCGGCGGCCGCGCCGCTGTCGGCGCAGGATCACGATGTGCTCGCGCGCGAACTCGACCAGCGCCTCGCCAGCGGCCCGCTGCGCTGGCGATTGCTGGTGACCCTCGCCGCCGCCGGCGATCCGACCGACGACGCCACGCGCGTGTGGCCGGCCGATCGCAAGGAGATCGACGCCGGCACCGTGGTGATCGAGCGCGCGCAATCGCAGGACGCCGGCGAATGCCGCGACATCAACTACGATCCGCTGATCCTGCCCGACGGCATCGCCGGCTCCGACGATCCGCTGCTGCCGGCGCGTTCGGCCGCCTATGCCGATTCCTACCGTCGCCGCACGTCCGAGGAAGCCCGGGCCGGCGGCCGTCCGCCGCAGGAGACGCCGCGATGAACCGCGATCATGAAATGTTTTCGCTGCCGGCGCGGGTGCTGCACTGGCTGATGGCGGCGATGATCCTGACGATGCTGTTCGTCGGCGCCGGCATGGTCGCGACCGTCTCGGACAAGCACACCTGGCTGCTGGCGCTGCACAAGCCGCTGGGCATCGCGATCCTGGCCCTGGCGGTGCTGCGATTGCTGCTGCGCCTGGCGCGCAAGCCACCGCCGTTGCCGGCCAACATGGCGCCGCTGCAGCGCTTCGCCGCGCTCGCCTCGCACTGGCTGTTGTATGCGCTGATGTTCGCGCTGCCGCTGATCGGCTGGGCGATGCTGTCGGCCGGCGGCTATCCGGTGAGCCTGGGCGCGGGCGTGCAACTGCCGCCGATCGCGCCGTTCGACGCGAGCGTGTTCGCGACCTTGCGCTGGTTGCATCGCGCCCTGGCGTATCTGCTGTTCGCCACCGTGCTGGTGCACCTGGGCGCGGCGCTGTACCACGGGCTGATTCGCCGCGACGGGGTGCTGCGCAGCATGACGTGGCGGGGTCGGGCGCGCGGCGCGGCGAAGGTGGATTCGCAGGCGCGGCCGGTCGTGCCCGGCGATTGATCGGCGCGCGGGACCGCGTCAGCGCGCCGCGGTCAGGCCGTGGCCGCCGACCGGTTCGGTTTCGAAATGCGCCTCGAAGCTGGCGATCATCGGTTTGGCGCGCTCGATCGCCGCGCGCACCTGCGGCAGCGACAGCGAGGCGCGGTGGCTGTCGGCGCTGTCCCAGACTTCGCTGATCCAGATCGCGTCGTCGTCCTTCGGATCGCGGGCGACGATGTAGCTCAGGCACCCGGGCATGGCGCCGACGTCTTGCAGCAGCAGATCGATCAGCGCATCGCGCTGGCCGGCGGTGGCTTTCATCTTGCCGATCAGTCCGTACATGGCGGCGGTGCTCTCAGGTGTCGGGAAGGGGAGCGCCGGCGCATGCGGGCCAGGCCAGCGCGAATGCGGCGGCGGCGGTCGTGACGATGAATTCGCGTCGGCCGGGGTGCATGCGGGCGCAGCGCGGTGAACGTCGCGGCGACTTTAGCTCGCAATTGCGGACAGATTGCGGACATGGCCTGAGGTTTGAACTTGGTTGGAAGGACTGTCGCTTTCAACTCCCTCTCCCGCTCGCGGGAGAGGGAACGGTACGCGCGATCGATTGGTCATCGGCGCAGGTGGCTTCGAAATCGATCAGCAGGTAGCGCGTCGGTGTCCTGGTGGGGTGATGACGATCATCGTGGCCGCGCCGCGTTTCACTTCGGCGCGAAGATCTTCGACAAACGGTCCGGCGTGCCTTCGATCCGCTCCAGCTTGGGATAACGCAAGCCGCCGCGGTAATCGATGCGCACGGTCTTGATCACGTCGGCGTTCTTGATGATCAGCTCGATCGGATGCTGCCCGTCTTTCGCAGCGGTCACCGCGTCCTTGAGCCGTTCGCCGTTGCCGGCATAGCCGTTGACCGCGATCAAGGTGCTGCTCGGCGCGATGCCGGCGTTGAACGCCGGGCCGTCCCAGCGCACCGCGTTGATGGTGCCGTCGCTGGCCAGATTCAGGCCCAGCGAATAGGTCAGGTCGGTGTACTTGCGATCGGCCTCGGCGAATTTGACGAAATCGCCCGGCGTGTCGGTGTAGACCAGCTTCCAGCCGCTCGCCGCCACGCCGTCCAGCGGCGAGGCCTTGGCGCCGATGCGCTCGCGCAGGAAAGCGGCCCAGTCGAAATGCGCGACCTTGTTCAAGGACGCGACCACGTCCTCGAATTCATACGGCTTGACCTCGTAGTCGCCGTTCTCGCCGCCGAAGAAATCGCGGGCGAAATCGTCGAGCGACCGCTTCTCGCCGGTCAGCGCGCGCAGCTTGGCATCGACCGCGAGCCAGACCAGCTGGCCGCCGCTGTAGTAGTCCTCGCTGAGCTGATAGCTCTGGTACGACTTCGGCCGGCGCATCGCGATCACCGGGTCCATGGTGGTGTCCTGGATCGAACGCCAGGCCAGGCCGGGGCGATCGTCGGCGTAGCGCGCCACCACCATCGCCAACGCCTCGCGCGCCATCTCCGGCTTCCACAACCCGGCGCGCGCGGTCAGCACATAACCCCAGTACTGGGTCTGGCCTTCGTAGACCCACAGCAGGCCGTCGCTGAGCGGCTGATTGAAATTGCTGGCGGTGATGCCGGCCGGACGACGGTATTTGCCGTTCCACGAGTGCACGAACTCGTGCGCGAGCAGATCGCGGCCGGTGACGCTGGCGCCGTCCCAGCCGGTGAAGTAATCCGTGTCCACGCCGTTCTCGCTGGAACGGTGGTGCTCCAGGCCGTTGCCGCCCATCTGCGCGGACAGCGAGAACAGGAAATCGTAGTGATCGTATTGATGCGAGCCGAACAGCTTGTAGGCCTGCGCGACCAGTTCGCGATGCGGCTTGATCTGCTCGGGCTTGGCTTCGAGAAACTTCGCCGCGTCGGCGACGACGTTGAGCCGCACCGGGGTTTTCGCGCCCGGGTCGAGATCGATCTGCTTGTAGTAGCGGCCGGCGTAAACCGGCGAGTCGAGCAACGTGTCGAACGGCACCGCGCGATAACGCAGGGTGTCGCCCTGGCGCGATTCCAGTTCGAGCGCGGTGCCGGCCTGCCAGCCGGCCGGCAATTTCAGGGTCGGCGCGATCTGGATGCCGCGCGCGTAGTAACCGGCCGGATACAGCGCGACCTGGTTCCATTGCACGTTGAGCATGTCCGCGGTCATCACCACCCGGCCCTGGTTGTTGCCGGTCGGGGTGAGCATGTCGAAGTTCAGCTCGATCTCGCTCACGCCCTGCGGCACGTCGAGCTTGAAGGCGTAGACGTCGAGCGGATCGCGCGACCATTCGATCGGCTGGCCGTTGCCGCTGATGCGCAGGCCGGCGAGCTTGTCGATCGGCCCGGTCGGCGAGTGATTGCCCTGGATCCACTGCGGGAACAGCAAGGTCAGCGGCCCGGCCTGGACCGGGATGCGCTGATGCGCGTGCAGCACGCGCCGGGCGATGTCGGTGGCATCGACCTGCAGCTGCAAGGTGCCCGGATACGGCGTATCGCGCGGCGCCGCGGTTTGCGCGCGCGCGGCCGACAGCGGCAGCGCCGCGGCGATCATCAGGGGCAGCAGGGCAAGGCAGGGTCGAAGCATGGACGGAACTCCGGCGACGCGCGGGACTGGATTGAGCATCCTAACCATGCGCCCGCGCTTGCCCCCTGCCATTGGGCATAGAAGCGCGAAGCCGGCGCGGGGGCGACTGATTGCGCACACCGCCTGCGCATGATGGGGAATCCTTGCGCGCGGCGAGACCGGCATCGCGGCGCCGGCGCCGCCTCAGGCGCCGGGACGGCCCGCTCGACGGGTCACGGCTTGGGCAAGGGCTCGTCGCTGCGCGCGGTCAGCTGGCTCTCGCCGATGCCGTCGGCGAAGTAACGCATGGCGGTGACGGTGCCCTGGCCGTCGCGCTGCAACTGCAGCCGCGACAGGCCGTTGAGATAGGCGTAGGTATCGCGCGCCACCGGCGTGAGCGCGATGCGCGAGCCGCCCAGGCGCTGCTGGGTCAGCACGCCATCGACCACCCGCAGGGCCCAGGCGTGCTGCGGGTTCTTGCGGTACACGCCTTCGGCCTGCGTGAGCGTGGCCGCGTCCAGCGGCACGGCGATTACCGCCGGATACGGATCGCCGAGCGCGACCGCGGCCAGCTTGCGCGCCAGTCCTTCCGGATTGACGCCGTCCTTGAGCGCGGAATCGGAATTGGACAGCACCGCCACCGTGGTCTTGCCGTCGGGCAGATAGAGCAGGAACGTGGCGAAACCGAAGATGCCGCCGCCGTGGCCGAGACCGCCGTGGCCGTGCGCATAGGCCTTGGCGATGCCGTAGCCGTAGCCGCCTTCGCGCGCCTTGCCTTCGGGCGTGGTCATCGCCCGATAGCTGTCGGGCTTGAGCACCTGGCCGTTGTGCAGGGCCAGGTTCCAGCGCAGCAGATCGTCGAGCGAGGACACCAGCGCGCCGGCCGCGTGCGGCTGGCTCATGTCGAGATAGTTCATCGGCGCATTGCCGCCGTCGCCGCGGGTGTAGCCGCCGACGTAGCCCGGAATCAGCGCGTGCACGTCGCCGTAGCGCGTGTGCTTCAGGCCCAGCGGCTTGAACAGGGCCTGGTCGAGATAGTCGTACCAGCGTTGTCCGCTCGCCGCCTCGATCACCGCGCCGACCAGCACATAGCCGGAGTTGTTGTAGGCGTAGCCCTGCCCCGGCGCGAAATCCACCGGCAGGTTCTTGAACACATCGATCAGCGCCTGAGTGCTCAGATCGCGCTTGATCGACTCGTTCATGTAGCCGTCGATGCCGGTGTAGCTCTTCACCCCGGAGGTGTGATTGAGCAACTGGCGCACGCTGATCGCACCGCCGCTGGGGAAATCCTTGACGTATTTGGACAGCGGATCGTCGAGACCGACCTTGCCGGCCTCGACCAGTTTCATCACTCCGGCCGCGGCGAATTGTTTCGTCACCGAGCCCAGGCGGAACACTTGATCTGGCGCCAGCGGCACGCCGAGTTCGATGTTGGCCAGCCCGCGCGCGCCGCGATACAGCACCTGATCGCCGCGCGCGACCAGGACCACGACGCCCGGCCCGCCCTCGGGGACGCTGTCGGCCAGCAAGGTCTGCGCATAGATCGCGACGTCGGCCGCGGAGGCGGGCCTGGACGCCTCGGACACCGCCGTCGCCGCGGCCGCCGATGCGAACGACAACGGCGCGACACACAGGCCGGCGCACAGCGCGGCCGAGAACCATAGGCGCATGACCACTCCCTTTGCATGGATGTGGCACGACCATACGTGGCGTGGCGGCGCCGCGACATGGCCGGAAGTCAGGGCATGCGGCGACGCGATGCGCGGGGCGGACGGCGCGGGCGCGCCGCGGTTTACGCCGGGCGCGTCGCGCCGGCCATGAGGCTCATCGCCACCGCTTCGGCGGCCTTGATCCCGTCCACCGCCGCCGACAGGATGCCGCCGGCATAACCGGCGCCCTCGCCGGCCGGGAACAGGCCGCGCGTGTTGAGGCTGTGGCCGTCGGCGCCGCGGGTGATGCGCAGCGGCGAGGACGTGCGCGTCTCCACGCCGGTGAGCATCGCATCGGCCATGGCGAAGCCCTTGATCTGCTTGTCGAAGGCCGGCAGCGCTTCGCGGATCGCGGCGATCGCGTAATCGGGCAGCGACGCGCTCAGATCGCTCAGGCGCACGCCCGGCGTATATGAGGGTTGCACCGCGCCGAGCGCGGCCGATGCGCGGCCGGCGAGGAAATCGCCGACGCGCTGGCCCGGCGCTTCGTATTCGCCGCCGCCCAGGGCGAAGGCCTGCGCCTCCCAATGCCGCTGCAGGGCGATGCCGGCCAGCGGGCTGCCGCTGTCGTCATAGGGCTTGAAGTCGTCCGGGGTGATGCCGACCACGATCGCCGCGTTGGCGTTGCGTTCGTTGCGCGAGTACTGGCTCATGCCGTTGGTGACCACGCGGCCGGGCTCGCTGGCGGCGGCGACCACGGTGCCGCCCGGACACATGCAGAAGCTGTAGACCGAGCGGCCGTTGCGGCAGTGATGGACCAGCTTGTAATCGGCGGCGCCGAGAATCTCGTGACCGGCCTGCGGGCCGAAGCGCGCGGCGTCGATCAGCGATTGCGGGTGCTCGATGCGGAACCCGATCGAGAACGGCTTGGCCTCCATGAACACGCCGCGCTCGTGCAGCATCGTGAAGGTGTCGCGCGCGCTGTGGCCGACCGCGAACACGACGTGGTCCGCGCGCAGTTGCGCGCCGTCGGCCAACGTCACGCCGCGTAGTTGCCCGTCTTCGATCAGCACGTCCTCGACCCGCTGCGAGAAGCGGATTTCGCCGCCCAGCGATTCGATCGTCGCGCGCATGTTCTCGACCATCGACACCAGGCGGAAGGTGCCGATGTGCGGCTTGCTGACGTAGAGGATTTCTTCCGGCGCGCCGGCCAGGACGAATTCGGTCAGCACCTTGCGGCCGTGATGCAGCTTGTCGCTGATCTGGCTGTAGAGCTTGCCGTCGGAGAACGTGCCCGCGCCGCCTTCGCCGAACTGCACGTTCGACTCGGGATTGAGCACGCGCTTGCGCCACAGGCCGAAGGTGTCCACGGTGCGTTCGCGCACGGCCTTGCCGCGTTCGAGGATGATCGGCTTGAAGCCCATCTGCGCCAGGATCAGGCCGGCGAACAGGCCGCACGGGCCCATGCCGATCACGATCGGCCGCAGCGGCAGCGCGGCCGGCGCGCGGGCGACGAATTTGTACGCGGTGTCGGGCGTGGGCAGCACCTTGCCGGTATCGGCGGGGGCGGCGTTCTTGCCGTTGTTCTTGCCGGCCTTGGGCGCCGGCGCGGCGGGCGCGTCGGGGCCCAGGCGCTGGAGGATTTCCGCCTCGCGCGGCGTGTCCACGTCCAGCGAATAGATCAGCACGATGCCGCCGCGCTTGCGCGCATCGTAGCTGCGCTTGGCGATGGTGTAGCCGGTCAGGTCGGCCGCGGCGATGCCCAGGCGGGCGAGGATGGCGTCGGTAAGCGCGCTGGCCGGGTGGTCGAGCGGCAGGCGGAGGTCGGTGAGTCGAAGCATGGGCGATATTCTAAGAGGCTTCGGTGGTGGGTGTTTTTTTGCCGAGGTTGCGCGTGCCCTCACCCCGGCCCTCTCCCGCAAGCGGGAGAGGGAGCAAACACAGCGCATCCCTTCTCCCGCAAGCGGGAGAGGGAGCAAACACAGCGCATCCCTTCTCCCGCATGCGGGAGAGGGAGCAGACACAGCGCATCCCTTCTCCCGCATGCGGGAGAAGGTGCCCGAAGGGCGGATGAGGGCCCGCGCCCGCAACCGCGACACACACCCCGCCCTAGACACCGCCCTAACCACCATCGCACCCGGATTGGCTAGCATGCTCAACCCCCTTGCCACGACGTCGCCGGCCCCATGATCCGACGCCAGTTCCTCAAATCCGCGGCCGGCGCCCTGGCCGCCTTCGGCCTGCCCTTGCCCGCGCTCGCCCTGACCGGCCCGGCCGCGACCCAGCTCGGCGCGGCGCAGCCGTTCGACTTCGCCACCCTCAAGGGCCAGGCCCGCGCGCTGGCCTCGAAGGCCTACGCGCAGCGCAGCACCACCCTGCCGCCGGCGCTGGCGGCGTTGAACTGGGACCAGTACCAGTCGATCCGCTTCCGCCGCGATCACGCCCTGTGGGGTGGCGGCGACGGCAAGTTCCTGGCGCAGTTCTTCCATCTGGGCCTGTTCTTCAAATCGCCGGTGCGCATGTACGAACTCGCCGGCGGCCAGGCGCGCGAGATCGCCTACGACCCGGAAATGTTCGACCGCGCGCGCAGCGGCATCCAGGGCAAGCCATTGCCGGCCGACCTGGGCTTCGCCGGTTTCCGCCTCAACACCCGCAAGGACCCCGAGCGCGATTTCGCCGCGTTCCTGGGCGCGAGCTATTTCCGCGCGGTCGGCGTGGAAGGCCAGTACGGCCAGTCCGCGCGCGGTCTGGCGATCGACACCGGCACCGGTCACGCGGAGGAGTTCCCGGACTTTATCGCCTACTGGCTGGAACGCCCGTCGGCCGATTCCGACACCGTGGTGGTGTACGGCCTGCTCGATTCGCCCAGCGTCGCCGGCGCGTACCGTTTCGCGATCACGCCGGGTGAGGTGCTGCTGATGGACATCGATTGCGCGCTGTACCCGCGCAAGAGCATCGAGCGCCTCGGCCTGGGCCCGTGCACCAGCATGTACCAGGCCGGCGAGAACGACCGCCGCATGGACTGGGACTGGCGCCCGGAAATCCACGACACCGACGGCTTGGCGATGTGGACCGGCGGCGGTGAATGGATCTGGCGCCCGCTGTGCAATCCCGAACACCTGCGCTTCAACATGTTCAGCGACGAAAATCCGCGCGGCTTCGGCCTGTTGCAGCGCGACCGCAACTTCGATCATTACCAGGACGACGGCGTGTTCTACGACAAGCGCCCGTGCCTGTGGGTCGAACCCAAGCAAGGCTGGGGCGCGGGCTCGGTGCAGTTGGTCGAGATTCCGACCCTGGACGAAACCTTCGACAACATCGTCGCGTTCTGGAACCCGCGCGAGAAACCGCAGGCCGGGCAGGAGCTGCTGTACGGCTATCGCCTGTACTGGGGCGCGCAGCCGCCGGCGTTGCCCAAGCTCGCCCATTGCGTCTCCACGCGCACCGGCCTGGGCGGCCGCATCGGCTTCAAGCGCGATTATTTTTCCCAGCGCTTCGCGGTGGATTTCGCCGGCGGATCGCTGGCGCCGTTGGCCAGGCGCGACGCCACCGTCGAGCCGGTGATCCAGATCGGCAAGGGCACGCTGGAAACCGTGTCCTGCCGGCCGTTGCACGAAATCGACGGTTATCGGGTGATGTTCGACGCGGTGCCGCCGGGGGATTCGACCGAGCAGATCGATTTGCGCCTGTTCCTCAAGAACGACAGCGGCGCGCTGAGCGAAACCTGGCTGTATCAGTGGTCGCCGCCGGCTAAGACGGATCGCAAGGTTTATTGAGGTTGGGGTTTGTCGTCGGTGGAAGCAAATCCCCCCTGCCCCCCTTTTTCAAAGGGGGGAACAGCAAAAGCGACAGCGAGCTAGCTCCTGACCATCGACCAAGCGCGTCAATTCGCCCCCTTTGAAAAAGGGGGCCAGCGCCCGACGAAAAAGATCGCCGCGCGAAACCTCAGCGCGGGGGATTTGCTCCGGCGACGAAACACTTCGGAAACCGAACCGCCCTCATCGCCCGAAGAAAATCACGCCACCCGCGCCCGCCGCGCCCGCGTCAAATGCACCAGCAGCAGCGAAATCGCCGCCGGCGTCATGCCCGGAATGCGCTGCGCCTGGCCCACGGTCTGCGGCCGCACGCGCTCCAGCTTCTGCTGCACTTCCAGCGACAACCCGCGCACCGCGGCGTAGTCGAACCCGTCCGGAATCGGCGTGCTCTCGTTGCGCTGCTGGCGCTCGATCTCATCGCGCTGACGATCCAGATACCCGGCGTACTTCACGCCGATCTCGACCTGCTCGGCGACCTCGGCCTCCGCCACGGCCGGACCCAGCGACGGCACCTGCATCAGCTTGGCGTAGTCGATCTCCGGACGCTTAAGCAGATCGCGCGCGCTGCATTCGCGGCTGACCTCGATGCCCAGGGTCTGCGCGATCTCGCGGCCGAGCGCGTTGTTCGGCGCCGCCCACACGCCCGCCAGGCGCGCGCTCTCGCGCTCGACCGCCTCGCGCTTGCGCTCGAAGTGCGTCCAGCGCGCCTGCTCGACCAGTCCCAGCTCGCGCCCGACCGGGGTCAGGCGCAGATCGGCGTTGTCCTCGCGCAGCTGCAACCGGTACTCGGCGCGCGAGGTGAACATGCGATAGGGCTCGCTGGTGCCGTGGGTGATCAGATCATCGACCAGCACGCCGATGTAGGCCTCGTCGCGGCGCGGGCTCCAGCCGTCCACGCCGCGCACGAAGCGCGCCGCGTTGACGCCGGCCAACAGGCCTTGCGCCGCGGCTTCCTCGTAACCGGTGGTGCCGTTGATCTGGCCGGCGAAGAACAAACCGGCCACGGCCTTGGTCTCCAGCGTGGTCTTGAGGCCGCGCGGATCGAAGAAGTCGTATTCGATGGCGTAGCCCGGCCGGGTGATGTGGGCGTTCTCGAAGCCGCGGATCGAACGCACCAGGTCCAGCTGCACGTCGAACGGCAGCGAGGTCGAGATGCCGTTCGGGTAGATCTCGGCCACGTCCAGGCCCTCGGGCTCGACGAAGATCTGGTGGCTGGCCTTCTCCGCGAAGCGCACCACCTTGTCCTCGATCGAGGGGCAGTAGCGCGGGCCGATGCCTTCGATCTGGCCGGTGTACAGCGGCGAGCGGTCCAGCGCGCCGCGGATGATCTCGTGGGTGCGCTCGCTGGTATGGGTGATCCAGCACGAGACCTGACGCGGATGGTCGGCCCGCGTGCCCATGAAGGACATGACCGGACGCGGATCGTCGCCCGGCTGCTCTTCCATCACCGAGTAGTCCAGGCTGCGCCCGTCGATGCGCGGCGGCGTGCCGGTCTTCAGGCGATCGACCGCGAACGGGCCTTCGCGCAGGCGCGCGGCCAGCGCGGTCGCGGGCGGATCGCCGGCGCGGCCGGCGGCGTAGGTGGTCTGGCCGACGTGGACCTTGCCGGCGAGGAAGGTGCCGGCGGTCAGGACCACGGCCGGCGCGTCGAAGCGCAGGCCGGTCTGGGTGACCACGCCGGTCACGCGGCCGTTGTCGAAGGCGATGTCATCGACCGCGGCCTGGAACATCGTCAGTCCCGGCTGCGCTTCGACCGCGCGGCGGATGAAGGCGCGGTACAGCGCGCGATCGGCCTGGCAGCGGGTGGCGCGCACCGCCGGGCCCTTGCTGGCGTTGAGCCGCCGCCACTGGATGCCGGCGGCGTCGGCCGCGCGCGCCATGACGCCGCCGAGCGCGTCGATCTCCTTGACCAGATGGCCCTTGCCGATACCGCCGATGGCCGGATTGCAGCTCATGGCGCCGACCGTCTCGACCGAATGCGTCAGCAACAAGGTGCGCGCACCGGCGCGCGCCGAGGCCAGCGCGGCTTCGGTGCCGGCATGGCCGCCGCCGATCACGATCACGTCGTATTGGTAGAAGTCGCTCATGGGGCCGGGAATCGGGAATCGGGAATCGGGAATCGGGAATCGGGAATCAACAGCGTAAAGCCGCGATTGCTCACGGGACATGATCTCACGCTGCCGCGCTTTACCTGTTCCCGATTCTCAATTCCCGATTCCCGGCCCGCCTCACTTGGCACGGTTCATGCGTAGCTACTCATGCACCTTGCGGGGCAGGCGCTAGACGCCGGCTGGAATTGGAACAGGGGCTGGCCAAGCGCTCGCGGGGGAAGCCGGGGGGCCGAATGTCGGGGGACATTCGGCCCCTTTTTATTGCCCGCGCGCTGCGCGCCGGGCGGCTGCGCAGCAGCCACGCCACGGCGTTCGCCAATGTGCGGGGCCCGCAACCAACTTACTGATCTCAAACGAAAAAGCGCGCGTGGATACGCGCGCTTTTTCGTTTTGCCCCGCTCGCGGGGAAATGGGCGCCGACGCCTGACGGGGACGGAACAGGGGGGATCCGTGATTCCTCGCCAGGCGCCGACATAGAAGCCTGTGCTTACCGAAAACGTCCAAATACGACGTAAGCGGTCAGTAGCGGTAGATTGCGGTCACTCCGGCCCGAACGCAAGTGCGCCCCGTTCCAATTCCGGCGACTGCCGGGGCAAGCCCCGGCAGCCGGCAAGTCACTGTTCAGCGTTCGGCGTTGCGCCATTCCTTCCAGCTGCGGCCACCGTCGGCGCGTCCGGACGGTGCCGAGGGCGCCGACATCCGCGGTTGCGGCATCGAGCGCGGCTGCGGCATGGAGCGCGGTTGCTGCATCGCCGGGTTGTCGTTGCGCGGCGCCCAGGCGCCGCCGCCGATCGGACGCGCGTCGCGCCAGGACACGCCGCCGTCGGCGCGCGTGGACGGCCGCGACGGATAGCCCGGGTTCGGGTTCGGGTTCGGATTGCTGGGCGGCCGGTGCGGACGGCTGGGGTAGTAGTAGCGCGGGTAGCCGTAACCGTACGGATAGCCGTTGTAGTACGGATAACCGCCGTAGTAGCCGTAACCACCGTTGCGATAGCGATAGGACTCGCCGTACGGGTAGTACCCGTAGCCGGGCGCGTAACCGCCGTAGCCGCCGTAGTCGACGCTGGGACGGCCGTAGTAGTACGAACCGCCGCCGCCTCCGCCGCGCAGGGAATAATCGGACACGCAACCCGCCAACAGGCCGGCTGCGACTAATGGAACTATGAGTTTACGGATCATGGCAGACCCCCCGGGTAGGATTTCAGAGTCTGCCTGATGCGTTGAACTCGGGCTTAACTCAGCCCGGCAACGCTTATACGGTTCAGGCCTGGGTTTCGCCCGGCGCGGAGGGCGTATCGGCCTGCAGGTCGATGTGCGCCGGCGCCTGGGTGACGTTGTCCAGGGCCGGCGGCGGATCGCAACCGGTGAGCAGGACGACCAGACCGACGGCAAGGCAGAACGAAAATTTGCGGAACATGGCGGAATCCCCTGTTGTGGGTCTCGGGTGAGTCGTACTGGATAGGTCCGTCCGCGCAAGGCGCGGCGACGGACATAGCGCCGGCTGTCCTGATGGTCCCGACCGCGGACGATCCCGTCCGCGCGAACCGGAAGCTCTGGAAGGGCTCCGCAGCCGATTCCTCGCGAGGCACCGTGCGGCAAAACCTTCGATCAGCGCAATACCTAAACTAACGATGACTGACATCGCAATTGCGGCACGGGTTCACAGTTCGCCGGGTGTAAGACGTTTGCTCTATATCGCCGGTCAATGAGCGCGTCGTCTGCGCGGTAAGCTAAACCGCGCAGACGACGGACCCACGCGCGCTGTCTGGTACGGCGTGCGAGCGCGTCGGGCCGGGAACCTGCGCGCGGCTTGCGCGGTCACTTCCTCTATGACGGTTCGACGGCCGCCGCTTGGGCCCGTCGTGGTGCTTTCCTTGAATTCTGGCCTGGTTTTCGATGATCGAATTGGATGCGGTCCATCGTCGCTACGAGATGAATGGGCAGGCGGTGAACGCATTGGCCGGAGTGGATCTGAAGATCGCCGCCGGCGAGTTCGTGGCCATCACCGGCGCATCGGGCTCGGGTAAATCCAGCCTGCTCAATATTCTCGGCTGCCTGGACCGCCCCACCCGCGGGCGCTATCTGATCGAAGGCCGCGACGTGGCCGAATTCGACGACGAGGCCGCCAGCGACATCCGCAATCGCCGCATCGGCTTCGTCTTCCAAAGCTTCCATCTGCTGCCGCGGCTGAGCGTGCTGGAGAACGTGCTGCTGCCGCTGCGCTTTCATCGCGAACCGCCGGCCGACGCGCACGCGCATGCGCATGAACTGCTCGGCCGCGTCGGCCTGGGCGATCGCAGCAGCCATCGCCCCAGCGAGTTGTCGGGCGGCCAACAACAACGCGCGGCGATCGCCCGCGCCCTGCTGCTGCGGCCGGCGCTGCTGCTGGCCGACGAGCCCACCGGCAACCTGGATTCCAAGAGCGCGGCCGACGTGCTCGATCTGATCGGCGAAGTCCACAGCGGCGGCCAGACCGTGGTGCTGGTGACCCACGACCGCGACCTCGCCGCGCGCGCGCCGCGCGAGGTGCGCCTGCACGACGGCAAGGTCGATCATGACTCGGCGGCCTGAGCGCATGCGCGCGCGCGTCGGCGCATCCCTCGCCGTCGGCGCGGCGCTGTCGGCGCTCGCGGGCGCGGCCTGCGCCGCGGTGCTGACCGGCGAGGTGCGCTCGGTCGGCGCGCAGGTGATCTATACGCCGCAATCCAACACAGCGCCGGTGGCGATCCGCTATTTCGTGCCCGAAGGCCAGTCGGTCAAGGCCGGCGAGGTGGTGCTGCGCATCGATCCGGGCCAGGCCGGCACGCAGATTCCCGAACTCGAAGCCAAGATCGAGCAGGCGCGGGCCAAGGCGGCGAAGGAACTGGCCGAACTCGAGGTCAAGGCGGTCGATGCCGAAGTGGCGGTGGCCGAAGCGCAGGCCGCGCTGGCCACGGCGGAGATCGAGGCGGCGATTCCGCGCACGCTGATCTCGCAACTGGACTACGACCGCCATCAGGGCGATCTGGACAAGACCACGCGCGAAAACCGGCTCAAGCACGAACTGCTCGACACCGCCCGCGCCGCGGTCGCGCGGCGCCGCAGCGACGGCCAGCTGGAAGTGAACAAGCTGGTGATCCAGCGCGATTACTACGCCGCGCTGCTGCGCCAGTCGGAAGTGCGCGCCGAGCGCGACGGCGTGGTCCTGCATGGATTCAACAACAACTGGATCGGTGGACGCATCGACGAAGGCAGTTCGACCATGCCCGGCAGCCGCGCCGGCGAAGTGGTCGGCAGCGGCGGCGGCATGCAGGTGCGCGCCTGGGCGCTGGAACCGGACCGGCGCGGCCTGCGGGTCGGCCAGCGCGTGCAACTGAGTTTCGACGCCCTGCCGCGCCAGCGCGTGCAGGCGACGATCGGCGCGATCGCCGGCGCGCCGGATCGCAAATCCGAATGGGGCGAAGGCCGTTACTTCACCATCGACATCGATCTGCCGCCCAGGCACGGGCTGCCGCTGTTGCCGGGCATGAGCGTGCGGGTGACCGCCGCCAGCGCCGCGCCCGCCGCTGGAGCGCAGCGATGACGCGTCTGTGGGCGGCGTTGCTGCTGGCATCGAGCCTGCCGGCCGCGGCCGCGCCGCTGCGCGTGGACGGCGAGGTCTATGCGCGGCGCACCTCGGCGCTGATGCCGCCGAGCGTGGAGCGCATGTGGCAGTTCAACATCACCCAGCTCGCCACCGACGGCGCGCCGGTCAAGCGCGGCCAGCAGGTGATCAGCTTCGACAGCAGTGAGGTGATCAAGCAGCTCACGGAAAAGCAAAGCCAGCTCAAGGAAAAACACAGCGAGCTGGAAAAACTCGACCTGGAACTGGCCGAACGCGAACGCAGCGAGCGCCTGGCCACGTCCGAAGCGCAGGCGGCCTTGGACAAGGCCCAGCGCAAGACCCAGCAACCGGCCGAACTGATCGCCGGCATCGAATACCGCAAGCTGGTGGTCGCGCGCGCGCAGATGGAACGCAAGTTGGCGCTGGCGCAGCGGCGCGAACTATTGTCGGCCGAACAACGCCGGCAGGAACGCCGCCTGCTCGCGGCCGAGCGCGCGCAACTGCAGGCCGACGTCGATCGTCTGCAGCGCTCGCTCGGCGCCTTGAACGTGATCGCGCCGCGCGACGGCCTGATGATGCATCGCAGTAATTTCGAAGGCGAAAAATACGACGTGGGCTCGCAAGTCTGGGTCGGCCAGACCGTGGCGGAGATTCCCGACATGAGCACGCTGGCGGTGCGCGCCGAACTGCCCGAGCGCGATCTGCAGAAGGTCAGCGTCGGCGCGCCGGTGCGTATCGTGGTCGAAGGCGGCGCCGGCAGCGTGCTGCGCGGGCATATCGCCTCGGTCGGCCGCGCGGTGCGCAGCAAGTCGCAGGTGCAGCCGGTGCCGGTGCTGGATCTGGACGTGCAACTCGACGATCCGCGCGCGCCACTGCGTCCGGGGCAGGCGGTGCGGGTGGAGATCGCGGCACCGGTGGCGGCGAAGTCGGCGGGGAGTGCGGCGCGATGAGGTTTGCGCTGGGCGCGCGGGTTGCGGCGGTGCGCGTGGGTGCGCGCGGCGATCGAGGCGGGTTGTGCGCGATGGGGTGTCGTGGCCTTGGGCGTATGCGGGCGGTGGTTATTAACCTCTTCGGTTGGTTCCTGCCCCTGCTGTGGCTGAGCGGCTGCTCAAGCGACATCGCCCCCGCTGCCACCGAAACCCTGGCGCAGGCGCCGCTGCAGCTGAGCGTGCGCGGCGAAGGCGAACTCAAATCGGCCAAGTCCACGCCGCTCAACGTGCCCGGCCGCAACTGGGCGGCGCGTCAGGTCGAGTGGATGCTGCCCGAAGGCAGCGCGGTCAGGAAAGGCGACCTGATCGCACGCTTCTCGGCCGAACAAGGCAAGCAGGAACTCGCCCAGACCCTGATCGACGTGCAGCGCAATCTGCTCGCGCGCGCGGCCAAGCAGGGCGATCTGGAAACCGCGCAGAGCAAGGTCGCGGTCGATCTGGCCCAGGTCGCGGTGCAGTTGGGCATCGCCGACCGCTACGCCAACGCCGACCTGAGCACGATGGCGCGCAACGAAGTGCTCGACGCGGTGCAGGACCGGCGCTTTCTGACCGAGAAACGCGAGACCCTGCAATGGCAGCGCGGCCAGTCCGGCGTGCGCGGCGGCGCGGAACTGGCGGTGCTCGACGCGCAGCGCGCGACCTTCGACATCGCCGCCAAGACTCGCCAGGCCGACCTGGACGCGCTGGAGTTGCGCGCGCCCAACGACGGCGTGCTGATGCTGGCGAGCAACTGGTCCGGCGACAAACCCAACATCGGCGCAACCCTGCGCGCGGGGTTCGACTACGGCAGCCTGCCCGACGCCTCGTCGATGGAGCTGGACCTGAGCCTGCCGCAGATCGAGGCGCAAGGCATCCACGCCGGCAACGCCGTGGAGATGTTTCCGGTCGGCCGGCCCGAACAGAAGATCGTCAGCAAACTGTCCTGGGTCGCCAGCGCGGCCAAGGTGCGCAGCCAGGAAAGCCCGGTGAAGTATCTGAGCATGAAGGCGCCGATTCCGGCCGAGGCGATCGCGCGCTACAAGCTGGTGCCGGGGCAACGGCTGCAGGCGCGGGTGATTTTGTTCGACGCGCGCGCCTTGAGCGTGGCCAACGTGGCGATCGACAGCGACGACGGCCGCGACTACGTGCGCGTGCGCGACGGCGGCGATTTCCTGCGCCGCGAGGTCAAGCTCGGCGTGCGCGGGCCGGCGCGTTCGCAGGTGCTGGCGGGCCTGCGCGCCGGCGATGAAGTCTTGCTGGCCGAGGCCGGCGCGATCGAAACCGCGGCGCCGTCGAAGGAGCCCTCGGGCAACGACGCCGGCGCGAGCAAGCCGGCCGCGCGCGCGACCCCGGCGGCGCGTCCGTGAGCCGCGCCTTGCGCTGGCTGCCGCCGATCTGGCGCGAAGCGGTCGAGGAACTGTGGCGGCGGCGTCTGCGCACCCTGCTGACCTTGCTCGGCATGATCTTCGGCGTCGGCGCGATCGTGGCGATGCAGGCGGTCGGCGAAGGCAGCCGGCGCGAAGCGCTGCGCCTGGTCGAAAGCCTGGGCCTCAACAATCTGATCGCCGAGGCCAAGCCGCAGGACGAAAACAGCCTGCGCGAGACCCGCGCGCGCAGCCTGGGCCTGAGCCTGGCCGACGCGGACGCCGCGCTGGCGGTGGTGCCCGGCGCGCAGCGCTACGCCGCGGAGAAACCGATCCGCACCCATTCGGTCTTCAGCGACGCCGGCCGCAGCGATGCCCAGGCCAGCGGCGTGAGCCCGGACTATTTCGACTTGTCGTCGCTGCGCATCGCCAAGGGCCGCGCCTTGACCGACGCCGACGATCGCGCCCTGGCCGCGGTCGCGGTGTTGGGCCATCAGGCGGCGGCGGACCTGTTTCCCGGCGTGGACCCCATCGGCCAGGACCTGAAGGTCAACCACGTGTGGCTGCAAGTGGTCGGCGTGCTGGCCGATCGCGACCTGAGCAAGGATCAGTTCGAAGGCGTGCAGTTGGGGCTGGAGAGCAACCGCGTGTATCTGCCGCTGGCCAGCGCGCGGGCGCGCTTCAAGTTCCAGCCACAGGAGGACGAGGTCGATCGCTTCGTGCTGCGCTTGCGCGATCCCTCGCAACTCGCCGCCGGCGCGCGGGTGCTGTCGACCGTGCTCAATCAGCGCCACGCCGGCATGCCCGACTTCCGCCTGGTGGTGCCGCAGCAATTGTTCCAGCAGCATCAGAAAACGCAGCGCATCTTCCGCGTGGTGATGGGCGCGATCGCCGGCGTGAGCCTGTTGGTGGGCGGCATCGGCATCATGAACATCATGCTCGCCAACGTGCTGGAGCGGCGGCGCGAGATCGGCCTGCTGCGCGCGCTCGGCGCGCGGCGGCGCGACGTGATCGCGCAGTTCCTGCGCGAAGCGACGGTGATCTGCGTGTCGGGCGCGGCATTGGGGTTGTTGTTCGGGGTCGCGCTGGCGTATCTGATCGCCGCCTTCGCCGGCTGGCAGGTGGCGTGGGCGCCGATCCCGGTGTTGCTGTCGGCGCTGTTCTGCGCCGCGGTGGGTCTGGGCTTCGGCGTGTATCCGGCGCGGCAGGCGGCCAGGCTGGACCCGATCGCGGCGCTGCGCCACGACTGACGTCGATGCGGATTCCCCCCTTTGAAAAAGGGGGGCCAGGGGGAATTTGCTTTGGGGCTGTCCTA
>NZ_JAGGRI010000059.1:0-54234 GCF_018612875.1 Lysobacter sp. ISL-50
CAGCGCCGCTTCGCGCGCCTGGGCCAGACGCTGCAGCCGCTCCGGCGGCAGGGTCTTGATCCGGCGGTGGACCTGTTCGCGCAGTTGCTGCCAGGCCTGCGGATCGGCGCGGCCGTCGGCGTGCCGCGGCAGCGCGCGCTGCAGGGCCAGCCGGTAGGTCGGCGGGGCCACGCCGAGCACCGCCGCGGCCTCGTTTTCGTTGAGCCCGGCGGCCAGCCGCAGCAGCAGCGCCGCGCGCGGCCCGCTGCCCAGTTCGGCCAGACGGTCGGTGACCTCGACCGGGATCGCGACCGGGGTGCGCTGGCGCAGGCCGGGCTGGGTCAGCAGCAGCGACCAGAACCGGCTGGGCCATTCGCTCAGCGCCGCCTGCGCCGCGAGCGCGCGGAAACCGGTCATCGCCGCGGCCAGCGCGGCATCGCCGGCGGCGGCGTCGCCAGCCTGCAATTCGGCCAGTACCGCGCCGCGCCGTTCGACGCCGCGCAGGAAGGCCGAGAGGGCGGCGGGGGCGTTCGGTCGGGGGGCGGACGAGCCTGGGGCGGGGGCTTCGGAACTCATCGGGACGGCTTCACCATACGGTGCATCATAGCGATGCACGCGGCGTGGAAAACCGCTTGACAAACCGCGCAGACGCGTCAGCGCGAAGCAGGACGCGGCTTGCAGCGAAATCCGGTTGTGCACAGCAGTAACGGAACCGTCATCGGGCCTCGTTTCGCCGTCGCGAAAGCCTTCATTACAACGATGTTTCACGGTCAAAGCCTTGATGCGCAAGGCATTTGGCGTGTTGGCGATTTTTTCACCAACCTAACCCGAGGGCTTATTTCAACGCTCTCGCGCATTGCTGCCGACCCGCCATGCACAGATTTATCCACAGCCCATGTGGATAAGGAGATTTCTCTTTCCGATCCCGTTAGTTACGTGACTTTCGTCAGATAAACGGAAGCAATGACCTGCAACTGCCTCGTCTGCCGCCGGTCCGCGCCGCTCGCTAGACTGAAGCCATGTTCGAGGCCCTCCCCCTGCCGCCGCCGACCGTCTGGCGCGTCGCTTTGCCGCTGCCGCTGCCGCGCCTGTTCGACTATCTGCCGCCGCCCGGCGACGCCGGTTCCGACCCGGTCGGCGCGCGCGTGCAGGTGCCGTTCGGGCGCCGCGAACTGGTCGGCGTGGTGGCCGAGACCGGCGCCCCCGAATACGACACCGACCCGGCCGCTCTGAAGGCCGCGATCGCCCGGCTCGATCCGGACCCGCTGCTGGACGGCGAGCTGCTGGCCTCGCTGCGCTGGCTGGCCCGCTACACCCACGCCCCGCTCGGCGAAGTCCTGGCGACCGCCCTGCCCGGCCCGCTGCGCCACGGCGAGCCGCTGCCCGACACCCACGCCTGGGCCTGGCGCCTGAGCGAGGCCGGGGCGACCGCGCGCGAAGGCCTGCGCGCCGGCAAGCCGCGGCGGCTGGCCGACCTGCTGGCCGAACACGGCGCGCTCGACGAAGACCGCCTCGACGATCTGCTCGAGGACTGGCGCAGCGCCGCCCGCGCCCTGGCCAAGCGCGAACAGGCCGAGCGCATCGCGATCCCGGCCGTCCACCACGCCCCGGCGCCGCGCCCCGGGCCGGCGCTCAACGACGAACAGCAGGCCGCGGTCGATGCGTTGCTGGCCGCGCGCGGCTTCACCGGTTTCCTGCTCGACGGCGTCACCGGCAGCGGCAAGACCGAGGTCTATCTGCACGCCATCGCCGACTGCCTGGCGCGCGGCAAGCAAGCGCTGATCCTGGTGCCGGAGATCGGCCTCACCCCGCAGACCCTGGCGCGCTTCCGCGCCCGCCTGGGCGTGCCGGTGCACGCGCTGCACTCGGGCCTGAGCGACGGCGAGCGCGCCCGCACCTGGGCCGCGTTCGCGCGCGGGCAGGCGCGGGTCGCGGTCGGCACCCGCTCGGCGGTGTTCCTGCCGCTGCGCGAGCCGGGCCTGATCGTCATCGACGAAGAACACGACGGCAGCTTCAAGCAGCTCGACGGTATCCGCTATCACGCCCGCGACTTCGCCCTGGTCCGGGCCAAGGCCCTGGACGTGCCGGTGCTGCTGGGCAGCGCCACGCCGTCGCTGGAATCGCTGCGCAACGCCCAGGCCGGGCGTTACGGCCATCTGCACCTCAAGCGCCGCGCCGGCCAGGCGCAGCCGCCGCGGGTGCGCGTGCTCGACGTGCGCAAGCGGCCGCTGCAGGCCGGGCTGTCGCCGGAACTGATCGAACGCATCCACGCCGAGCTGCGCGCCGGCGGCCAGATGCTGGTGTTCAAGAATCGGCGCGGCTATGCCCCGGTGCTGCTGTGCCACGACTGCGGCTGGACCGCGCACTGCCCGCGCTGCAGCACCCCGCTCAAGGGCACGCCGATGACCGTGCACGCCGGCGGCCGCCGCCTGCAATGCCATCACTGCGGCACGCGCCGGCCGGCGCCCGACGCCTGTCCGGATTGCGGCGGCCTGGCGCTGCAATCGCAAGGCGCCGGCACCGAGCGGATCGAGGAATCGCTGGCGGCGCGCTTCCCGGAGTTTCCGGTGCTGCGCATCGACCGCGGCAGCACGCAAAAGCGCGACGCGCTGGAACATCTGCTGAAGGAATTCGGCACCACGCCGGGCGTGTTGGTCGGCACCCAGATGCTCGCCAAGGGCCACGACCTGCCGAACCTGACCCTGGTCGCGGTGGTCGGCATCGACGAAGGCTTGTTCAGCGCCGACTTCCGCGCCCGCGAAAAACTCGCGCAGTTGCTGATCCAGGTCGCCGGCCGCGCCGGCCGCGCGGACAAACTCGGCGAAGTGATTCTGCAAACGCATCACCCCGAACACGAACTGCTGCACACGCTGCTGTCGGGCGGCTACCCGGCGTTCGCCGAAGTCGAGCTGGCGCAGCGCGAAGCCGCGGGGTTTCCGCCGTTCGCGCACATGGCGCTGATCCGCGCCGAGGCGCAGCAGGTGGAAACGGCCAATGCCTTCCTGGCGCTGGCGCGGCGCGAATTCGAAGCCGTCGCCGCGCAGCGCGCGGGCGCCGCGCGCACCACGCTGGAGGTCAACGGCCCGGTGCCCGCGCCGATGCCGCGACGCGCCGGTTATCTGCGCGCGCAGTTGATCCTGTCGGCGCCGCAGCGGCCGGAATTGCACGCCGCGCTCGATGCGGCCTTGCCGGCGATCTACGCCGCGCCGCAAGCGCGCAAGGTGCGCTGGTCGCTGGATGTGGACCCCGCCGACCTGTACTGAGCCGCGCCATGCGCGGCGCGCCGATGCGGGATAGCGCGGCCTGCTTCGTCTTCAATGAAGCACCCGCGCCCACCTTCAAAGGACTGTATGACGACCCTGCGTATTCGCGCCGCACTGAGCCTGGCCCTCGCCTCGATCGCCGCCCCCGCCGCGCACGCCGCCGATTTCGCCGCCTGCTTCAGCCTCAAGCCGGGCGCGGCTTATGAAATGGACGACAGCAAGATCCGCGTCGTGCGCGAGCGTTTCGGCGACCGCGACGCGATCGCGCTGGTCTCCAGCGGCAGCGGCGTCAAGACTTCGACCTATTACGATCCCAGCGGACGCGCTCTGCTGGGCAGCGTGCAATACGGCATCGCCGCGTTCGGCGGCGACGCCTCGGCGCCGGTCATTACCGAGCGCTACACCCAGACGCCGCAATTCCCGGCCAAGGCCAAGCCCGGCGACAAGTTCAAGCTGCACGGCGCCGGCAAGCGCACGCTGCACAACGACGACGCCATCGAAGACTTGAACTATCCAGGTTTCAGCGACTACACCTTCGTCGGTTTCGAAGACCTGGAACTGCCAGTGGACTTCACCCCGCGCACGTTCTCCGCCACCTGCCATCTGAAGGCCGGCGATGCGCAGAGCTCGGCCGAATTCTGGTACGCGCCGGGCTTGGGCCTGATCAAGTTCGTCCGCTATCAGGGCAAGGAAGCGTTCTTCTCGCAGCAGTTGGAAAGCATCGGCGCCGAGTGAGTTCGCGCGCTTCGATGCGCAAGCGGTCGCGTGGACGCGGCCGCTTGCACACGCGCGGCCGCTAGCCCTTCGGCTTGACCTTGGGCTTGCTCGCGCCGGCCGGCGTCGCCGACGGCGCGGCCGCCGCCGGTTTCGCGCCGCCCTTGGGCTTATCGCGAATCCACACGATCTGATTTTCGCGCCGCGTCTCGAACAAGCCGATCGCCTCGATCAGATCGCTGAGCTTGCGATAGCCGTAGTTGCGCGAATCGAACGAGGCCTGATTGGCGATCTGATGCCCGACCGCGCCCAGGTGCGACCAGCCGTCGTCGCCGCTGACCGCTTCCACCGCGCGCCGCAGCATCAGCACCAGGCGGGTGTCGCTGCGCAGTTCCTTGGCGCTGCGCGGCTGGGTGGTCGCGCTCGCCGCTTCGTCGGCGCCGGCGTCCTCGCTGGGCGGCTGGCCCAGGCCTTCGACGTAGGTGAATTTCGAACAGGCGTTGACGAAGGGCTCGGGCGTTTTCTTCTCGCCGAAGCCGTACACCTTCACCCCTTCGGTCAGCAGCCGCATCACCAGCGGGGTGAAGTCGGCATCGCTGGAGACGATGGCGAAACCGTCGAGGTTGCGCGCGTACATCAGGTCCATCGCATCGATGACCATCGCCATGTCCGATGCGTTCTTGCCCTTGCTGTAGGCGAACTGCTGGATCGGCCGGATCGCGTATTCGTGCAGCAGCGCTTCCCAGCTCTTGAGCCCGGGGCTTTTCCAGTTGCCGTAGGCGCGGCGCACGTTGGCCACGCCGAAGCGCGCGACCTCGGCCAGGATCACATCGATCTTCGCCGCCGGCGCGTTATCGGCGTCGATCAGCAGGGCGATGCGTTTTTCTTCTGCGGCGGCGGCCATGCGATCGCTCCGTGCCGGCCGTCCGGGCTCGGAGCGGCCTTGTCGCGGCCAGCCTAGCGCAACCGCGGGCGCGGCGCGTGGCAGAAGATAGGACGGCTTCATGACGGGCTAACCCCGATGCGGGACAATGGCCGCGAATCCAACGACGACACGACACTCTCCCCCATGAGCCAACTCGAACAACTGCGCGAACTGTCCGCCGTGGTCGCCGATACCGGCGACATCGAAGCCATCGCCCGCTTCCGCCCGCTGGACGCGACCACCAATCCCTCGCTGCTGCTCAAGGCCGCCGGCCTGCCGGCCTATGCGCCGCTGATCGACGCCGCCATCGCCGGCGCCCAGGGCGTTGATGAAGCCGCCCGCGTCGGTGACGCCGGCCTGCGCCTGGCGGTCGCCATCGGCGGCGAAATCCTCAAGCTGATTCCTGGCCGCGTCTCCACCGAAGTCGATGCGCGCCTGAGTTTCGACACCCAGGCCTCGCTGGCCCAGGCCCATCGCATCGTCGAACTCTACGAACGCGCCGGCATCGGCCGCGAGCGCCTGCTGATCAAGGTCGCCTCGACCTGGGAAGGCATCCGCGCCGCCGAGCAACTGGAGCGCGAAGGCATCCACTGCAATCTCACCCTGCTGTTCTCCTTCGCCCAGGCGGTGGCCTGCGCAGAAGCCGGCGTGTACCTGATCTCGCCCTTCGTCGGCCGCATCCTCGACTGGCATCTGGCCAACGGCATGGCCAAGCCGGCGACGCCGCAGGACGATCCTGGCGTGCAGTCGGTCACCCGCATCTGGCAGTACTACAAGCGCCACCGCTACGGCACCGTGGTCATGGGCGCCAGCTTCCGCAACACCGGGCAAGTGCTGGCGCTGGCCGGTTGCGACCGTCTGACGATTTCGCCCGAACTGCTCGGCGAACTCGAAGCCAACTCCGGCGACGTGCCGCGCGCGCTCAACGACGACGGTCAGCGCGGCAAGCCCGACGCGGCGCTGAGCGAAGCCGCGTTCCGCTGGCAGCACAACGAAGACGCGATGGCCACCGACAAGCTCGCCGACGGCATCCGCCGCTTCGCCGCCGATCAACGCAAGCTGGAAGATCAGCTTGCGCAACGCATGCGCGGCTGAGGACACGGCGATGAACGATTCGCGCAAGCACGTCGTCATCGTAGGCGGCGGGTTCGGCGGTTTGTGGGCGACGCGCGCGCTGGCTTCGGCCGATGTGCGCATCACCCTGATCGACCGCCGCAACCACCATCTGTTCCAACCGCTGCTGTATCAGGTCGCCACCGCCGGATTGTCGGCGCCGGACATCGCCGCGCCGCTGCGCCACATCCTGCGCAATCAGGCCAACGTGGAAGTGCGCCTGGGCGAGGTGACCGGCATCGACGCCGGCGCGCGCAACGTGTCGCTCGCCGACGGCGACGTGGTGGGCTACGACTATCTGCTGCTCGCCAGCGGCGCCACCCACGCCTACTTCGGCCATGACGAATGGGCCGACGACGCGCCGGGCCTGAAGACCCTCGACGACGCGCTGCACATCCGTCGCCGCGTGCTGCTCGCCTTCGAACGCGCGGAAGCGGCCGAGAGCGAGGAAGAGCGCGCGGCGTGGCTGCATTTCGCCGTGGTCGGCGGCGGCCCGACCGGGGTCGAACTGGCCGGCACGCTCGCGGAGATTTCGCGCAAGACCTTGCGCCGCGAATTCCGCCGCATCGATCCGGCGCAGGCGCGGGTGCGCCTGATCGAAGCCGGCCCGCGCGTTCTGTCGAGTTTTCCCGAGTCGCTGTCGGACAAAGCGCGCGCGCAGTTGCAGCGGCTCGGCGTGGAAGTCTCCACCGGCACGCCGGTGGCTTCGATCAATGGCGAGGGCTACATGCTCGGGGCCGAATTCGTGCCCGCGCGCACGGTGCTATGGGCCGCCGGCGTGGCCGCATCCAAGCTCGGCGCCCTGCTCGACGCGCCGCGCGACCGCGCCGGCCGCGTGCAGGTCGCGCCCGACCTCAGCGTGCCCGGGCATCCGGAGATTTTCGTCGCCGGCGATCTGGCCGCGATCCAGCAGGCCAACGGCCAACCGGTGCCCGGCGTCGCGCCCGGCGCCAAGCAGATGGGCGCCTACGTCGCCCGCGCGATCCGCGCGCGTCTGGCCGGGCGCACGCTGGAGCCGTTTCGCTACATCGACTACGGCAATCTGGCGACGATCGGCCGGCGCGCGGCGGTGGTGGATCTGCGCGGGCTGAAATTCTCCGGCTTCCTGGCCTGGGCGTTCTGGCTGGCCGCGCACGTGTTCTTCCTGATCGGCTTCCGCAACCGCCTGATCGTGATGCTCAACTGGTCGTGGGCGTATTTCACCTATCAACGCCACGCGCGGATCATTTTCGGCGGCCGCGCCGAGGCCGACGACGCGGCTTCGCACTGAGCGGCGGGATCGATCGGGAAGCGCCGCGGCGTCGCTGAAAACAGCGGGGCGCTACGCGGCGCCCCGACGGTGCGCGGCAACGCCGCGAAGATCGCTCAGGCGCGTGAGATCGCGCACAGGAAGCAGCCGGTGCGCGCGTTGTGCGCATGCACCGTCGCCACGGCCGGATCGGCCATCACCTCGGCCAGCGCGGCATCGGCGTCGGTGCCGTCCAGCGTGCGCGCCGCGAGCATCCAGCCGTCGCGGTCGTAAGCGCGCAGCGACAGATAGCGGGTGCGCAGCATCGGCGGCAGTTCGTCCTCGAAGTGCGTCGCGCGCGCCGCGGCTTCGCGCACATAGATCGGGCCGCTGGCGCGATACGGGCCGTCGGTGTGATGCTCGTAGGTCAGCAGCAGCAGGGTTTCGCCGAGGGCGGCGTTGTCCAGCGACACCCGGCACGGATAACCGGTCGGGCTGTCGGCGACGACCCGACGCATGCCGTGTGCATGCAGGCTGGCGTCGTCGAGCGCGAACAGCGGGGCGAAGGGTTCCGGCGCGAGGCCGTCGATGCGATAGGCGTTCATGGCGACTCCGAAGGGGGATTCGCCTGCACGATAGGCCTGCGCAGGCCCGGGCGATATCCGCGTCTTGCGCTCGATCGCGGGAGTTATTCGCTGCCGTGAAGGCGGGCCGGGCATGGGCCGGGAGCGCGGGTACGGCGCGATGGGCGCGGGGTTCGCGCGGTGCGATCGCGTCGGGCGGATAGATTCGCGCGCGGAAAAACAAACGGCCCGGTTTCCCGGGCCGTTGGGTCGCATCGCGTTTTACGCGGCTTCGTTAGGCCGCGAACAACCCGCGCATCTTCTTCAGCGCGTTGGCCTCGATCTGGCGGATGCGCTCGGCGCTGACGCCGTACTCATCGGCCAATTCCTGCAGCGTGATCTTGCTGTCGGCATCGAGCCAGCGGCGCTTGATGATGTCGCGCGAACGCGCATCCAGGCCGGCCAGACCTTCGCGCAGCAGGCCGAGCTGGTTGTCTTCCTCGTCCTCGCGCTCGTAGCTCTGCGAGGGGTCTTCCTCGGCGGCGCGCAGGTACGCGGCCGGCGACGGCGGCGCGTGGTCGTCGTCCTCGTCGGCCGGGGCATCGAAACCGATGTCGCGGCCGGACAGGCGCGATTCCATTTCCAGCACTTCGCGCTCGGAAACGTTGAGGTCCTTCGCGACCTGGCTGACTTCCTCCGCGTTCATCCAACCCAGGCGCTTCTTGCTCTTGCGCAGGTTGAAGAACAGCTTGCGCTGGGCCTTGGTCGTGGCAACCTTGACGATGCGCCAGTTCTTGAGGATGAACTCATGCATCTCGGCGCGGATCCAGTGGACCGCGAAGGACACCAGGCGCACGCCCTGTTCCGGGTCGAAGCGCTTGACCGCCTTCATCAGGCCGATGTTGCCTTCCTGGATGAGGTCGCCGATCTGCAGGCCGTAGCCGTTGTAGCCGCGGGCCACGTGGACCACGAAGCGCAGATGCGAGTGAACGAGTTCACGGGCCGCGTCGAGGTCTTCCCCGTCGCGGAAACGGCGCGCCAGCGCCTGCTCGTCTTCGGCCGTAAGCACCGGGATCTGGTGCACGGCGCCGATGTACGCGTCCAGCGAACCGAGCGCGCTGGGCACAGGCAGGTTGTTGGCGACTAGAGCAGTGGATTGGGCAGTAGAGGTCATGGCAGCGATCTTAGCAGTCGGCCTATAGGAGTGCTAAAGCGAGGGGAAGTTCACTGTGTTGCGGCATTAGAACGTCGGAGCCGCGGAGCCGTGACGGCGGGTAGAGTCTTTGCGCGTCGGCGCCGCGGGAACCGGATGCTTCAAGGCTTTGCATCCTGCTCCGTCCGGATGAATTTAAAATTATTCCGCGAAAACAATGAGTTATTGCAGCGATGACGGAGCAGCCGAATCACGGCCCGCCTCCGTCCGAGTGGCTACAAACGCGGATTCGCACCGCATCCGGCCGCCGGCTTCATCGCAAGCCCATCTGAGACCGATCTTCGGGGCGCAAAGTTCCGGTCGCGCCCGGGCTTCCGTTCAGGTCGCGCGGCCGGTCGCGGGCCGACCGCGGTGGACGCGGTCGCGGGCTCGCGTTGAACCGATGCCCACGACTTGCGAATCGGCCAGCCCGATCCGTGCGAGTCGTTGGCCCGCAGTCGTCAAAACCGCCTATGCCGTCCGGGCGTTCTCGCAGAATCAGCAAGATAGAGATGTCTATCACACACTTTTAATGTTTCCCGGCACCCAGACCGGTTGCGAGTCGGCCCCGGACTGCGCGTAGTGGACGGGCCGGCCGCCTCGGGCCGGCGTACGACGGGGAACGACATGACCACCACCTCCAACGGGAGGGCGCTGCGGCGCCGTCCCTTACTCATCGCTATCGCCTTCGCCATGGCGGCGCCGGGCTTCGCGGTCGCGGGGCCCCAGGACGCGCAGACGTCCACGGCTCCCGCCGCCGCGCCGGCCGAACGCGCCACCACCGAACTGGAAGGCATCCAGGTCACCGCCTCGCGCATTCCGCGCACCGGCTTCGATTCGCTGGAACCGGCCACGGTGATCAACGGCGACGCCGTGCGCGAGCGCGGCGTGACCAACATCGCCGACGCGCTCAACCAGACGGTCGGCTTCGGCGTCGGCCAGACGCCCGAAGGCGGCCAGGGCAGCTTCGCCGGCGGCGTCAACTTCGTGAACCGGTTCGGCCTGGGCAGCAACCGCACGCTGACCCTGATCAACGGCCGCCGCGTGGTGACCTCGCGCGCGCTGACCAACTTCGGCTTCTCCGCCGGCGCCCAGGTCGATCTCAACGCGATCCCGGTGCAGATGATCGACCGGGTCGAGAACGTCGCCATCGGCGGCGCGCCGACCTACGGCTCCGACGCCATCGCCGGCGTGGTCAACGTCATCCTCAAAGACCGCTTCCAGGGCGCCGAAGTCAATTTCAACTACGGCATCAGCGATCAAAGCGACAACCAGACGATGGGCTACAACTTCGTCGCCGGTTCGGATTTCGCCGACGGTCGCGGCAATGTGATCGTCAGCGGCTCCTACGACGAATCCGAAGGCCTGGTGCGTTCGGACCGCACCGATTTCGCCCGCGCCTACGCCTTCCCGGCCAATCCCAACGCCGCGCAGATGGCGACCAACCAACCCGGCCGCACGCCCGGCAACGACGGCCGCGTCAATCCGGACATTCCCTTCGACACCGGACCGGAAGACGGCATCCCCGGCACCGTGCTGATCCGCAACGCGCGCACCTTCACCACCACCTTCGGCGGCCTGCTGCTGCCGGCCGGCGGCGCGATCACCTCTCCCGGCGGCGCCCTGGTCGGTTTCGGCGCGAACAAGCGCACCTATCTGCAGTTCGCGCCGAACGGCGACATCGTGCCCTACGATCCGGGCATCAACTTCGGCACCAGCACCGCCTCGGGCGGACAGGGGCTCAACACCGCCGACATCACCGCGCTGCTGACCAGCCTGCAGCGGCAGTCGGTCAACGTGATCGCGCACTACGACGTCGCCGACAACGTGCGCCTGTTCGTCGAAGCCATGCACTATCACTCCGAAGCCGATCCGCCGGTGGATATCGCCAGCACCGGCAACACCACCGCCGGTACCCGCCTCAACAGCGCGCTGCTGGTGAAGTCCGATCATCCGCTGCTCAATGCGCAGGCGCGGCAGCAACTGGCCGGACTGGGCGTCAGCTCGTTCCGCCTCGCCCGCACCTCGGCCGACCTCGGGCTGACGCCGGACCATGTGGAAAGCGACATCGACCGCATCGTGGTCGGCGCCCGCGGCGATTTCGATCTGTGGACGCGCCAGTTCGACTGGGAAGTGTCGGCCAACTACGGCCGCATGCAGGCCAGCACCTCGTCGGTGTCGTTGAACCAGCAGAACTTCATCAACGCCATCAACGTGCGCAACGTCGGCGGCAAGCTGGTGTGCGACCCCACGGCGCGCAACGCCGTCTATCTGGCCTCGGCCGGCGCCAATTCCGAACCGATCGCCGATCCCAACTGCGTGCCGCTGGATCTGTTCGGTCAGGGCCGCCCGTCCAAGGAAGCGATCAACTACGTCACCGGCCGCGCCGTCACCGATTTCGAACAGAAGCAGAAGGTGTTCAGCGCCTTCATGCACGGCAACCTCGTCGATCTGTGGAGCGGCCCGCTCAACGTCGCGGTGGGCTATGAGCACCGGATCGAGGAAGGCGGATTCACCCCGAACGATTTCACCCGGCGCGGGCTCGGCCGCTCGGTGGCGATCCCGGCGCTCAACGGCAAGTTCCACACCAACGAGTACTACGCCGAAGCGCTGCTGCCGCTGGTGTCGGAGGACGCGGACATTCCCGGCCTGCATCGCCTGGACATCACCGGCAAGTTCCGCCGCGTCGATAACAGCGTCAACGGCGGCTTCAACGCTTACACCTACGGTTTGCAGTGGGAGCCGATTCCCGGCCTGCTGGTGCGCGGCAACAAGACCCGCTCGCTGCGCGCGCCGGTGATCACCGAGTTGTTCCTGCCGCAGGTGGAGTTGTTCCAGAGCACGTCCGATCCCTGCGATCGCCGCAACGTGACCGGCGGCCCGGCGCCGGCGGTGCGCGCGCGCAACTGCGCGGCGTTCTACCAGCAGTACGGCCTGAACCCGGTGGACTTCCAGCAGAACGCGTCCACCGCGCGCGGCGCGCGCCAGGGCGAGCCGAACCTGGACAACGAATCGGCCGATTCGTGGACCGCCGGCGTGGTCTGGCAGCCCGACTTCATCCGCGGCCTGCGCATGGCCGTGGATTACAACGAGGTCAAGCTGAAGGACCAGATCTTCGCCCAGAGCATCAACGACGTGCTGTCGGCCTGCTACGACAATCCCGACTTCAACGCCGGCAACGTCAACACCGCCAACTACTACTGCCAGCAGGTGCAGCGCCGCGCCGACGGCCAGTTCGACATCGTCGGCGTGCGTTATCGCAACGGCGACTTCATCCACTTCCAGGGCATCACCGGCGAGCTGACTTATCGCTGGGACGCCGGCGATTGGGGCCAGTTCGACTTCAGCGCCAATGCGCTGATCGTCAAGCGCTTCGAAAGCTCGACCACCGGCGTGTCGGTGGACGACGATCGCGGCGAGATCGGCATGGCCGAGCGGCAGTTCCAGTTCGGCGTGGATTACCAGAAGGGGCCGGTCGGGCTGAACCTGCAGGGGCGCTATCTGAGTGCGTCGGTGTTCGACAACGAAAACACCGTGGAAAGCTCCGACATCCTGCGCGCCCCCGCCTACTGGCTGTTCAGCGCCGGCGCCAACTACCGCTTCGGCGACAACGTGGTGTTGCGCTTCAACGTGCAGAACCTGCTGGACAAGGACCCGCCGCTGGGCACCACGCCGGGCGAGTTGGGTATCGGTACGTATGACGTCCTGGGGCGGCGTTATAACTTCAGCGTGACGTATCGTTTCAACTGAGACTCGCAACCTCGTCCCAACCCCTCTCCCGCGCGGGAGAGGGGTTGGCGAGCCGGGCATTCGGGCGAATTCCACGAAACGTTTTTTGTCGATTGTGCGATGTGCGATGAGCGCTAGCGGCTTGGCGCTCGAACCTGTGACGTTTAAGCCAGGCGCTGCTGATGCGTGCTTCGAAGTCGATGCCTTGAATGATCCTGCCCTGGCGATTGCCTGGGCCATGGCTGGTCTGCGGACGGCGCCGATTCCATTTCGACAGCGACCTGTGCGCTCAGGTCGCGTCGATGCGCTCAGCCCTCGTCCATTGCTTTACGTTTGCGGGCAATGGTGGCGTACGCGTCAGCTCGTTATAGCTTCGGTCCTTTCGGCGTCGGATCGTCCTGCGTCTGCGCGGATGGCTGTTGCGCCACGCCCTGCGCTTGCTGTTGGGCCAGCGTGGATTGAATCTGCTGCGAGGCTTGCGCCAAGGTCGTGGCGCTGTCCTGCGCGGCCGGCAGAAGGGCCAGTTTCGCTGTCGGATTGCCCAGTTCGCCCTGACCGGCGATCAGGCTGCTGCGGTCGTTGTTGAAGACGACAAAATCGATTCGGTCCAGCCGCTCGTTCTGACCGCCCTGCGGCCGTTGCGCGGCCGCGAGGCTGGCGTAAGCCAGATTGGCGGCGGTTTGCTGCAGGCGTTCGCCCGAGAATGTGCCGGCGGGGATATTCGGTGAGCGCTCGATCGCGTCTATCGCTTGCTGGAAGCGTTCGTGGCCGGGGTGATTGCGCTCGGCGATGCTGGCCGCACCGGATGAAGGCGAAGAGGCCGGCGCCTGCGGCACAGGCTGAGCCGGTTGCGTAGGCGCGCCCTGCTCGGGCGCGGGCGCGCCGGGTTGCTGTGTCTGCACGCGCGGCGCCGGGCCGATATTGAACTCGGCAAAACTGCCGTCGCGCACCAGCCGATTGAGGTTGACCGTGATCTCCGGGTTGTCCGCGTTCCAGCCCGCGCCGATGTTCTGATTGCCTTCTTTTGCACGGTCGTTAGTCCCGTAGGGGTTGCGCAGCATCACCCGAGCCTCGTTGGTCTGCGGATCGCGCGATACGCCCATCACCATATAGGCATGGCTTTCCTCAAGGCCATCGCGAACGTCCCGGCCCTGCGTCGCCATCGACACCGGCCGATTGGTCGCCAGCGCCTGCTCCACTTCGGCATAGACCGCATCCAGCTCCAACTTGGCGCCGTGTAAAGGCGCCCGGTACGGCGGTGGTTCAGAGGGTTTGACATGGTCGGGGCCGGTGGGCCGCATCGGCGGGGCATCGGGATTCACGATCTGGAGATTGCGGCCTGATTCACCGGTCAAGGCATACATGCCGTCGGCCAGACCGCCGCCCCCCGTCACCGAGCCGATCATCCGATAGCCTCGGTCCAAATCGACTTGCCCCTGCGCATCGCGGCCATAGAGTTCGGCGAACCCGGCTTCAATCACGGTCGGCCACAAGGGGCCATTACCCTCGCCATTGTTGTCGGCCGTGCCGCCACCTCTCTTGCCGATGTTTCGGCGAATATCCTCTTGCGACACGGCGATCGATTCCCGGATCGGGTCGGTCTGTCCCTGACCACGCTCCTGCGTGTTCGGCGGGCGGTATAGCATTACCGTGAACTCGCCGGACTTATCATTGAAGCCGATTGCATCGCGAATGCGATCGGGCTGCTGCTCGCCGAGCGAACCCATCGGCGCAAGGAAATAACAGTTGTAAAGACGGTCCTGACCAATATCCGAAGCGCGTGGCCGGCCGTCCGCACCAAATAAATCCGCCGCTGTGTATTGCCGATCCTTTGCCATACTGCTGCCTTCCTGAGTCGTACGTGTCAATGTTTCGCAGAGGGCACAAGTTCAAAATAGCCGACCAAAGCGCGCTCGCGTGTACCAGGCAAGAAATCATTGGTGATGGCAAACGCGGCATAGCGCGGTGAGCCATCGCCGAACCTCCACAGAAACATCATGTAATTGTCATCGTCAAACCAACCATCAGTCTGCATCGCGCCGCCCAAGGTCTGCGTCACATAGTGGTGCGCCTTGGAGCCCATCCAAGCAAAGTTGGTGTCTCCGGACGCGGCCAATACGAAACGTTGATCGACCACCCGATATTCATGCTTTAGATACCGCTCGACCCATCGCACCATCGCCGCTTTCGCGCGCCGCTGTTCGTGCGGGGGCGACAGGCTGTCCAGCGGTTCCGGCGTCGCTGCTTCTTGCAAGTCTTTCAGCATACTGTTCGCTGGCTCGATAGTTTTGCAACTCATCAATGCGCAGCACACCAGGACGAGCAAAGCAGCGAGAGGGCGGAATTTCATGGCGAATCTCCTTTTGCCAGAGGCGGTCAGTGTAGATCGGGTCTGTTGCTAGCGCGCATGCCTTCTGGCTCTGATGTTCGGCCCACATTCGGGCTGGCAAATATTCGTGTAAAAAAGCGCAACCTTCGGCACAAGAAAGTGGCAATTTCACAGATCATTCTGACGAAGATCCCCGACATAAGGATGGCCATCGGCTCCATATGAGTCTGTGACTATGTACGGCCGTTCTCCCCTGGCCATAACGACTCCCTGTTGTGATGCGCTCGTCAATTTTTCGCCGCGGGCTCAAGTTCTAGATAACCGACCATACGGCGCTCGCGCGTATCGGGCAAAAAATCATTGGCCCACACAAAAGCAACATAGCGCGGCGAACTATCGCCAAATGCCCACAGAAAAATCCGGTAGTTATCATCGTCATACCAGCCCTCAATCTTCATCGTGCCGCCCAAATTCTGCGTAGCGAATTGGTGCGCCTTGGAGCCGATCGACGCCCCTGCGGTGAACCCGGGCTGAGTCAAGACGAAACGTTGACCGATCACTCGATATTCATGCTTCAGATACTGTTCGACCCATTGCACCATCGCCGCTTTGGCGCGCGGTTGTTCGTGTACGGGCGACAAGCGATCCAGCGGCTCAGGCGTCGTCCACTCTTGCATGTCTTTGAGCATGCTGTTAGCTGGCTCGATAGTTTTGCAACCCACCAGCGCGCAGCACACTAGAACGAGCAAGACCGCGAGAGCGCGGAATTTCATGGCGAGTCTCCTTCTGCCGTAGGCGATCAGTGTAGGCCGAGCCTGTTATCGGCACCCATGGCTTCTGGTTATGATGTGCCGAGCTCCGTCTATTCCCCGCCCCAAACTCACACCGCTTACTCAGTGACGCGCCCTCCATCGGCACCGCTGCTAAGCTCACGTTTCGCGCCTCGCCGACGCCTCCAACCTCGCCATGATCCGACGCCAACTCCAGCAAGATCGCAGCGGCTGCGGACTGGCCTGCGTGGCGATGCTGGCCGGCATCGGCTATGCGCAGGCGCGGACTCTGGCGCGCGGGCTCGGCATCGGCCCCAAGCCGTATCGCTATCGCGCCGGCGCCGGTCTGCACACCGCGCGCGAGGGTTATCTCACCGACGCCTCGCAACTGCGGCGCATGCTCAAGCTGCTCGGCGTGACCAGCGGCGCGCAACGCGAGGTCTCGGGCTGGGACGAATGCGACGGCGACGGCATCGCCGCGATCAACTACGACCCGGTCAATCGCAGTTGGCATTGGGTGGTGCGCCTGCACGACGCCGCCGGCGCCTGCGTGCTCGACCCGAACGCGCGCGTGCGTCGCGAACGCCGCACCGACTTCGGCCGGATGAGGCCGGTGCGCTTCATTCCGGTGACGATCGCATCGCGCTGACTCAGCGCGCGTCCAGCTCGGCCAGCGACACCGCGTAACGGCGCAGCGCCAGGCGGATTTCGTCCGCGTCGATCACGCCGTAACCGAAGGTGATCGCCGGCTGCGCGGGCGCGCTCATCGCGTACTCGGCGATCGACTGCGCGCCGGGCGCGTAGCGCGGCAGGCGCGACAGGATCGCCGGCGCCAGCGCGGGGTCGCGGATGCGCGCGGCCAGATGCAGGCCGGCTTCGGACGGAATCGGCTCCAGCCACGGCGCCAGCGGACCGCGCAAACCGTCCAGCAAGGCGTCGCGGCGTTCCTCGTAGATCGCGCGCATGCGCCGCACGTGCCGGGCCAGATGACCGTCGCGGATGAACGCCGCCAGCACCGACTGGGTGATGGTGTCGCAGTGCGAATCGGCGCAGTGCTTGACCGTGATCAACGCGTCGCGCGACCACGCCGGGGCGACGATGAACCCCTTGCGCAAGGATGGAAACAGGCTCTTGGAAAACGTGCCGACGTAGAACACCAGCGCATCGCGATCCAGCGTCTGCAACGCGTCCAGCGGACGGCCGCCGAAACGGAATTCGCCGTCGTAGTCGTCCTCGATCACGATCGCGTTGCGCTGACGGGCGAAATCCAGCAGCGCGCGGCGACGGCGCATCGACAGCGCCACGCCGGTCGGCGACTGATGCGACGGCGTCACGCTGATCACCCGCACGTCCTCGGGCAATTGCTCCACGCACAGGCCTTCTTCATCGACCGGCATCGGCACCAGCCGCGCGCCGGCGGCGGCGAAGGCGGCGCGCACCGGCGGGTAGCCGGGTTCCTCGACCGCGACCCGGGTCTGGCCCGGCGTCACCAGCAGGCGCGCCAACAAGTCGAAGGCCTGCTGCGCGCCGGAAGTGACGATCACATCGTCGGCCACGCACGCCACCGCGCGCGCGAACGCGACGTGCTGGGCGATGGCGTCGCGCAATTCGGCGATGCCTTCCGACGGCGGATAACTGAAACGCGTCTTCGACCACGTGCGCAAGGTCTGCGCCGACAAGCGGCGCCAGACGTCGTGGGGGAAATGCCGGTGATCGGGAATGCCCAGGCGGAAGCAGCGCTCGGGCAGTTGCCGCGGCGGGTCCGGGCGCAGGAACGGCGTGCGCCATAGCGGATTCAGGCGCGGGTCTTCCAGGCCGGCGTCCAGGCGTTGCGGGCCGCGGCGGTCGCGGCGCGCGGCGACGTCGGCGACCACGGCCTTGGCGCCCGGACGCGGGGTCACGTAGCCCTCCGCGATCAACAGGTCGTAGGCGCTGACCACGGTGTTGCGGGCGATGCCCAGGGCGCTGGCGACCTGACGCGTGGCCGGCAGCGCCGAGCCGGCGATAAGGCGTCCGTCGAGAATCGCCGAGCGCAGCTGTTGGTGCAGTTCCTGGCTCAGGTTGCCGTGGCCGCGGTCGGGCAGGGCCAGCGGAAACTGGAAAACTGGTTCCATCGAATCTCTCGGCTCTGGCCCAATCAGGGCGCCAGGGTACTCCTAAGCTGTGCTCATGGAAGCGGCCCGGTGCCGCACGGAGCACACGCATGATCGACCTGTATCTCGCCGCCACTCCCAACGGCCTCAAGCTCAAGCTGTATCTGGCCGAGAGCGGGCTGGAGCACCGCGCGATCCCGGTGCGGCTGTCGGCCGGCGAGCAATTCCAGCCGCAGTTCCTGGCGATTTCGCCCAACAACAAGATCCCGGCGATCGTGGACCACGCGCCCGCCGACGGCGGCGCGCCGCTGAGCGTGTTCGAGTCCGGCGCGATCTTGCTCTATCTCGCGCGCAAGACCGGCCAGCTGTGGCCGCGCGAAGAACGCGCGCAGCTGGAAGCGACGCAGTGGCTGTTCTGGCAGATGGCGGGCCTGGGGCCGATGGCCGGGCAGGCCGGGCATTTCCGCGCGCATGCGCCCGAGCCGGTGCCGTATGCGATCGAGCGTTACACCCGCGAGGTCAAGCGATTGTTCGGCGTGCTCGACCGGCAGTTGCAGGGCCGCGACTTCATCGCCGGCGATGCGTATTCCATCGCCGATATCGCCTGTTATCCGTGGATCGTGCCGCATGCGGGGCTGGGCCAGAACCTGGCCGATACGCCGGACCTGCAACGCTGGTTCGAGAGCATCCGCGCGCGGCCGGCGACGCGGCATGCGTATGAAGGTGTCGATGATCCGTATGCGAAGACGGCGAATTTTACTGAGGAAGAGCGGCGGGTGTTGTTTGGCTCGGGTGCTGAATCCTAGGCGGCGTTCGCCGACATCTGATCGAAAAGCATCGGGCCTGAAGGCCCTCCCACAAAAACCGAAAAGCATCGGGCCTGAAGGCCCTCCCACAAAAGCGAAAAGCTTTGGGGCTGTAGGCCCTCCCACAAAAGCGAAAAGCTTTGGGGCTGTAGGCCCTCCCACAAAAGATTCCGACGCGTTCTTCGCGCACAGCCAACCTCCATGAGGCCCGCCATGCCCTGCCCCATCTGCGAAACCTGCGGCACCCAGTTCGCCGAATCCTCCGCGCCGCCGGCGCAATGCCCGATCTGCGAGGACGAGCGCCAGTACGTCGGCTGGAGCGGCCAGCGCTGGACCACTCACGAGTCGCTGGCGCAGCGCTATACGCTGAAATTCGAAGACGACGCCGGCGTGCTCGGCATCGGCCTGAGCCCGGACTTCGCGATCAACCAGCGCATGGTCTATCTGCAGACCGGCGCCGGCAACATCCTGTGGGAGAGCCTGGCCCTGGTCACCGAGCAAGCCGTGGCCGCATTGCAGGCGCGCGGCGGCGTGGACCTGATCGCGATCTCGCATCCGCACTTCTACGCCTCGATGGTCGAATGGAGCCAGGCGCTCGGCGGCGTGCCGATCTACGTGCACGAAGCCGACCGCGAATGGGTGCAACGCCCTTCGCCGCTGATCCGTTATTGGAGCGGCGACGAACTGGCGCTGTCCGACGACGTCAGCCTGATCCGCTGCGGCGGCCATTTTACCGGCAGCACCGCGCTGCACTGGCGCCGCGGCGGCGAGCGCGGCGACGCGCTGTTCCCGGGCGATGCGCTGCAGGTGGTGTCCGACCGCCGCCACGTGACCTTCATGTACAGCTATCCCAACTACATCCCGATGAAGCCCGCCGACGTGCGCGCGATGCGCGAGCGAGTGGCGCGCTACGCCTTCGAGGACGTGTACGGCTACACCTGGGGCCGCAACATCCTCGGCGGCGGCCGCGACGCGGTCGATGCCTCGTTCGATCGTTACTTCAAGGCGATCGCGGACTGAGCGACCGCGCCGCCCTCCCTCTACAGGAACCGCGACCATGCAAAGCATTCCGGACGCCATGCACGCCTATCTGCCCGCGCGCATCAGCGCCAGCGCCGATCTGCCGTGGATTCCTTCCTCCACGCCGGGCAAATACGCCAAGCCGCTGCGCTTTTTCGCCGACGACCGCGGCTTCGTCGAACTGTTGCGCATGGAGCCGGGCGTGACCATGCCGCTGCATCGCCACACCGGCGAGATCCATGCCTACAACCTCAGCGGCACCCGCCAGTTGTGCACCGGCGAGTTGATCGGCCCGGGCGATTACGTGTTCGAACCGCCGGGCAACGTGGACTGGTGGAAGATCGTCGGCGCCGAACCGATGATCGCGCTGGTGATCGTGATGGGCGCGGTCGAATTCCTCGGCCCCGGCGACACCGTGCGGCTGCGCGCGTCGGCGCAGACCCAGCGCGCGGAGTACGAGCGCTATTGCCGCGACCATCGCCGCCCGATCCTGGACCTCAGCGACCGCTGAGCCGCTTCAGTCTTCGACGAAGGCCTGCAAGCGCAGCAACGCCTGATCCCAGTGCTGGGCGATGCGATCGAGCGACTGCCGCGCCTGATCGAGCTGCGAGGGCTCGAACTCCCACAAGCGCTCGCGTCCGCTTTTCAGATCGCGCACCAGACCGGCCTCGGCCAACACCTGCAGATGCTTGGTCACCGCCTGGCGGCTGATCTGGGTGCCCGCGGTCAGCTGCGCGATCGACAGCGCGCCGCCCGCGCACAAGGCCACCACCAGGCGCAGGCGGGTTTCGTCGCCGAGCGCGCCGAACACCCGCGCCGACTTGCGCAGCGCGGGGGCCTTGAGCGGCGTGGACGCCGGCCTGGATGGGTCGCTCTTATTCGACATAGCGCTGGATGTTCCCGACCTGCTCGTCCCAGCCGCCGGAATTCATCCGGAACGCCTCTTCGCGCCGCGCCGCCGGAACCTTGTCGAACCCCGATTCGATCACCCGCAGCAAGGTGCCGCCTTCGGCCTCGTCGAGGATGAACTCGACCAGGGTCGGTTCTTCCTGCGAATAGTCCTTCTCCTGATCCACCGCGTAGGGATGCCAGTGGAAGGAAAACAGCCGCTGCGGCTGCAGTTGCTGGACCACGACCTGCATCAGCAGGTGTTCGTAGCCCGGATAAGTGATGTAGCCCTGGGTCACTTGCCCAGGCACGAAGCGCTGGCCTTGAAACTTCACGCCGAACCATTGCCCGAAGGACTCGGCGTCGGTCAGCGCGTTCCAGACCTTGGCGCGCGGCGCCTTGAGCAGAATCTCGCGTTCGATACGATCGTTGCTGGATGCGTTCATGATAGGCAACCTCCTGGGTGCATTTCATCCTGACACGGATGAAATGCAACCGTCAAGTTGCCTATTAACGGACCGGTATCGAAGCGGGCTCAGCCGCTCGCCAACAGTTCCCGGCACAGCTTCGTGGTCGCCTCGTCCATCGGGAAACAGCACTCCACGTGCAGCTCGGCCAGGGTGATGTCGCGCGGCGTGCCGAAGGTGGTGATGGTGGAGAAGAAACGCAGTTCGTGTTCGCCGCGGCGCAGGATCGTGGTCAGCAGCGGCGACGGTGCCGAGTCGAACTGACGGCGGCGCCAATGCGCCGGCACGCCGGGATAGGCCAAGGCTTCCGCGAGCAGATCGCGCGCGACCGTATCCGACGGCGCCGCCGCCACGGCGTTGTGCAGATGGCGGATCAGATCGCCGGCGACCTCTTCCCAGTTGGCCACCGCCGGGCGCAGATCGTTCGGATCGAAAATCTGCCGGATCATGTTGCCGTGCAGATTCGGCCGTCCGTCCATGACGAACTGACCGACCCGCGCGGCCGCTTCGTTGGCCATCACCACGTCCCAATGCCGGTTGAGCACGAAGGCCGGGTACGGTTCCTGCTGCTTGAGGATGAATTCGATCGCGCGGCGGATCTGCGCCAGTTCCGGCGTCGCCAATGCGGTCTCGGGATACTTCGGCGCGAAGCCGGCGGCGATCAGCAGCGCGTTGCGCTCGCGCAGCGGCATGTCCAGCGCGTCGGCTAATCGTTCGATCATCTCGCGGCTGGCCTGGGCCTTGCCGGTTTCCAGGCAACTCAGGTGGCGCGCGGAAATGCCCGCGTCCAGGGCCAGATCGAGCTGGCTCAGGCGGCGCGCGCCGCGCCATTCGCGCAGCAGCGCGCCGACGCCGTGGGCGCGCGAGGGTCGGGACGAGGACGCGCGCGGCGCGGTGGCTGGTGCGAAGTGGGAGGCAGGCATGGCACGCATCATAGAAGCCGCGCGCGGCCGAAACCATGACCTGTCAGGTCATGAAGATTCCACCTGCCGCGTCATTGAGCGCATGACCGGATCGGCGAATCATCGCCTCCCATCGAAACGCCCCGCGGGGCACCGGGAGACAGGTCATGAATCGCAGAAGCTTTATCCAACTGGGTCTGGGCGCGATGAGCGCGATGGGCGCGGGCGTGCTCGCCGGCTGCGCCGGCGGCGCGATTGCCGCGGCGGCGGGCGGGACCGCGAACGGCGCCTGGGACGCGGCGGCGTTCCACGCGGCGCGGCGCTACCTGCCGACGTCGTACGGCCAGATCGCCTACGTCGAACGCGGCCGCGGCCCGGTCGCCTTGTTGCTGCACGGCTTTCCGCTCAACGGATTCCAGTGGCGCGGGGTGATGGCCGAACTGGCCGCGCATCGCCGCTGCATCGCCCCGGACTGGCTGGGCCTGGGCTACACCCGCGTCGCGCAGGGCCAGAGCGTCACGCCGGCGGATCAAGTCGGCATGTTGATCGCGTTCCTCGACAAGCTCGGCATCGACGAGGTGGACGTGATCGCCAACGACAGCGGCGGCCAGGTCGCGCAGTTGCTGGTCGCCGCGCATCCGCGGCGCGTGCGCAGCATGCTGCTGACCAATTGCGACACCGAGATCGACAGCCCGCCGGCGGCGGTGGTGCCGGTGATCGAAGCCGCGCGCCGCGGCCGCTTCGCCCTGGACACGTTCCCGCCGCAACTGGCCGACCACGCCTTCTCGCGTTCGGACAAGGGCATCGGCGTGCTGTGCTTCACCTATCCGCAGCATCCCAGCGACGAAGCCATCGACACTTATTTCCGGCCGCTGGTGGAATCGCCCGAGCGCGTGCGCCTGACCGACGCCTACGCGATGGGTCTCGATCCCAATCCGTTGGCGGGGCTGGAAGCCACGCTCAAGCAGCGCACCCAGCCGGTGCGGATCTTGTGGGGCACCGGCGACAGCATCTTCGCTGCGGCCAGCCCGGACTATCTGGATCGTCTGTTTCCGAACTCGCGCGGGGTGCGCCGGATCGAAGGCGCCAAGCTGTTCTTCCCGGAAGAGTTTCCGCACGAAGTCGCGCGCGAAGCGCTGAAGCTGTGGGCTTCGATGTAAAACGCGGAATCGACCGATTCGTCATGCAAGGTGACGGTCGGGCCATACGCAAGCAGCGATGAGCCGTGCATCATCGCCGCTACGCAAATCGCGATCGCGCCGACGCCGCTGCTACAACGCCGGCATGACAAGTGTCAGCCGCCGCGTGCGTATCGCCATATGGAAATGCATGCCGCCGCGCGTCGTCGCCGCGGCATCGCCGCGCATGCGCTCGCTGCATTGCGCTTGTCTTCGCGCCGATCCGGCGCAATCTCCCAGTGGCTGCGCTAATGTGCACGCTCGTCGCCGCGACCGTCGCGGCGGCGCGCGTCCACGTTCGCGTCGCTCCACGGGCCGATGCATTCGCGCGCCACTGCAACCATCGCGCCCCTGCGAGTATCACTGACAACGTTTCGCCATCGCCCCGCATCTCATGCCCCGTCTGCCTGAGTTCCGCCGCGTTCTCAGGACTTGCCCGCTCCGGGCTTCCCCCTCTATCGGACCCGCATGTTCACACACGCCTCGCCGCCTGACGCTAGCCTCAACGCCAGATGTGTTTATTTGTACCCCCCTAACGGGTCGCACCGGCCGGCGCTACCATGCCGGCTCGCATGAGGTGGCCATGAATAAAGTCCTGCTGATAGAGGACGACGCCCGTCTGGCCGGGCTGATCTCCGAATACCTGCAACGCTACGACTTTCAAACCTCGGTGGTGCTGCGCGGCGATCAGGCGCTGGCGGCGATCGAGGACGATCCGCCGGATGTGATCGTGCTCGACCTGATGCTGCCCGGCATGGACGGCTTCGACGTGTGTCGCCAGATCCGCAAGCAATCGAGTCTGCCGATCGTGATGCTCACCGCGCGCGCGGACCTGTTCGATCAGGTCACCGGGCTGGAAGTCGGCGCCGACGACTACGTCCTCAAGCCGGTGGAACCGCGCCTGCTGCTGGCGCGCCTGCGCGCCATCCTGCGCCGCAGCCAGGCCCAGCCGCAGGCGGCGGGCCCGTCGATGCTCAGCTACGGCGGCCTGCAGATCGACCTGGCCGCGCGCCAGGTGCGCTGGAAGGGCGAAGAGGTCGACCTCAAGACCGCCGACTACAATCTGTTCGTGATCCTGGCCCAGGCCGCCGGCCGCGTGCTCAGCCGCGACGAGCTGTTGCGGCGCTGGCGCGGCATCGGTTTCGACGGCGTCGACCGCACGGTCGATGTCAGCATCTCGCGGCTGCGCCGGCATTTCGCCGACGACGCCCACGAGCCGCGCAAGATCAAGACCGTATGGGGGCGAGGCTACCTGTTCAGCCCGATCGCCTGGGAGGACTGAATGCTTTCGATGCTGGTACGGCTGTACCTGACCGTCGCCGGGCTGCTGCTGTGCTCGATCCTGGTGGTGCAGCAGGTGTTTCCGTACCTGTTTCCGGATCAGTACTCCGAATCGGCCCGGCACGAGTTCGTCGGCGAACTGGCCCTGCTGCGCGACCGCCTCGGCGGCGCCAGCGGCCGCGATCTGGCGCTGCGGCTGGCCGCGCTCAATCGCGAAACGCCCGAGCGCTACAGCCTGATGCCGGCGCCACAGGTGGCCGCGCTGCCCCGGCGCGTGCGCGACGATCTGCTCGCCGGCGGCACCGCCAGCGATCACGGCAGCAGCGAGCATCACCACATCTACCTGCGCCTGGCCGGCGGCGAGGTCGTGCAGATCGGCTACAACGAAAACGATTTTCCGATCCGCTACATCGCCTACCTCACCGTGTTCGCGATGGTGCTGCTGGGCCTGATGATGTGGCTGCAGCCGCACTGGCGCGATCTGGAACGCCTGCGCGAAACCGCGGCGCAGTTCGGCGACGGCGATCTGGGCGCGCGCGCGCGCCTGCGCGGCGGCTCCTCGATCCGCCAGTTGTGCGCCTACTTCAACAACATGGCCGATCAGATCGGCCGGCTGATCCAATCGCAGCGCGACATGGTCAACGCCGCTTCGCACGAGCTGCGCACGCCGATCACGCGGCTGGAATTCGGCTTGGCCAACCTGGCCGACACCTTGGACGATCGGGTGGCGCGGGCGCGGGTGCACGCGCTGCGCTGCGATGTCGAGGAACTGGACCTTTTGGTCGGCGAACTGCTGACCCTGGGCATGCTGGAACGCAACGGCCCGGAGCCGACGCTGGAACCGGTGGAGCTGTCCGCGTTCCTGCGCGCCTCCACCGGCGTGTCGGCCGAGGAACTGCGGATTCGTTCGGCCACGATCGAATGGGCGATCTCGCCGGCGCTGGACGAAGTCAACGTCGAGCCGCGCAGCCTGCGCCGCGCCTTCTCCAACCTGATGCGCAACGCCGTGCGCTACGCCGACAACGTCATCCGCGTCGCCGCCGAACTCGACGGCGAGGACTGGCTGCTGATCGTCGAGGACGACGGCGTCGGCATTCCGCCCGAAGACCGGCGCCGGGTGTTCGAACCCTTCTATCGCCTCGACCGCAGCCGCGACCGCTCCACCGGCGGCTTCGGCCTGGGGCTGAGCATCGTGCGCCAGGTGATCGAGCGCCACGGCGGCGCCATTCACGTGGAAAGCTCAGCGCTGGGCGGGGCCCGGCTGGTCGCGCGCCTGCCCCGCCAGCCGGGGCTGTGGCCGAGCCGGCGCCGGGCCGGCAATGAGGATCTGGACGAACTGGATCATTCTTTCCACATCCAGTGACCCTTTTTTCCATCAGACTACGTTAGCTGGTTTGCAGAGCCCCGAGTTGTGGGCGCCTGCACCCCACGGACTCACGCGGTAACCGGCTCCCAGGAAGGAACCATGATGCATACGGATATGACCCCCCTGCTCGACGATGTCGAGTCGCAGGTCCTGGACTTGGCCAATCAGGCGATCGGCCACCAGGTCAACGGCGAACCCCGCCAGGCCGCGCAACATTGGGCGCGGGCGATCGCGCTGGCCGATACCGGCATGGACGAAGACGAAATCCGCTACTGGCTGCGCAGCGGCCTGGCCGAAGCGCTGTACCAGCTCGGCGACGACGATGCCTGCATCGCCGCCGCGCGCGAAGCGCGGGCCTGGTGCCTGCAGCAGCAGACGCCGCTGGCGGCGCTGCTGCTGGGCCAGTCGCTGTTCCGTTGCGGCCACGCCGAGGCGGCGCTGGAAGCGCTGCGCGAGGCGCAGTCGATGATCGGCTCGCGTTTCTTCGAGGCCATCGACATTGAACACCGCGATGGCATCGCGCAGTTGATGGCGCAGCCGCGCGCGGCGTGAGCGCGGCGGCCGCGCGTGTCGCGGCCGCCGCCGCGCTCAGAACCGCGACCACCACTGCACCGAGCGCTCGAAGTAGCCGATCAGCGTCTGCGCCAGGCGGTGCCTGACCTGGACCGGATCGTCCTGCGGCTCGCCGCAGGCGATCACCCGGTCCACCGCGCTGTGCAGGGCGGTGAAGAAGATCAGCGCGGTCATGCGCGGGTCCGGCGCGGCCCACACGCGCGCGGCGATGCCGCCTTCGAGCAGTTCCACCAGTTGATCGACCACGGGGTTTTCCTGCCACGCGTGGCGGTCGTGGGTGCGCAGATCGTGAAACACCACATCGTGCAAAGCGACGTTGTCGAGATACCCATCGACGCCGGTGCGCACCCAGGCGCGCAGGCGGCCGCTCCAGTCGCCGTCGCGGCACGCGTCCATGGCCTGCGCCGCGCGCTGGCAGAAGTCGCGCACGAAGCGCTCCTGCAAGGCCAGCAGCACGTGCTCGCGCGAGGCGTAGCGCGCGCGCAGCGCGCGAGGCTCCAGGCCGGCCGCGGCGGCGATATCGGCCAGACTCACGCGCTCCAGGCCGCGTTCGACGAACAGGCGCGCGGCGGTATCCAGCGCCGCGGCGCGCACGGCCGCCTCGCCTGTCGCAGCGGCCGCGGTGGCCGGCGGGGATGCGGATTCCGGTCCCGCGACCGGTGACAGGAAGGCCGTCATCGGATTCCTACAAATGAGAACCGTTCTCATCATAGCCGATCCCGGGCGGCCGTGCCGCCTCCCGGCCGGACCGATATCGACCTCACCGTTTTGCCGCCGCGCGCAATCGATATTTCCGCTGCGGCGATTTTTTCCGCAACCGCCAAATACTCACGCAAGCTCACCGGCGTATGCGACGCGCATCGATATTGATCTGAGACGAATCCATTTTGCGAAGTTAAAAGTTGCGCGCGCGCAACGGAAACAAATCCGAAATGATCACAACTCACGCGTGAATTCGAACCGGCTTGCGCCAACCTGTAAAAACAGCCGATTTCCAGGGGAAAACGCATTGTCAGACAAATCCGCGCGCGGCCTACTCCATTCATAAAGGGCTGCATTAAAAGGTTCACATATCCGTCTTGTGATCCGCCTCTCAACGCTCGCGCCGTAAATACTCGACTTGTGATCCGGCTCTCATCCGCCTTGATGGACATGACCTGAGCGCTCGGGGATATTGATTCCGAAGGCCGAACACGCCCATTGGCGCGATCGGGTTTTCGTACACCACGGCTTGCGCGAGCGGTCAGCGTTGCTTCTGGCGCGTTCGTCCAGGCCGATTTCATGCACTCCCCCGCCGTACCCAGCAGCACACATAAGAATTCAGGCCCGCCGTCCGCGCGCAAGCGCCGGATGCACACGGAAGAGGCCATGCCCAGGTGCGCAGCACCGCGGCCATGCTTGTACTTAGTTCGCAACACACACGGAGAGGGGGCCACTCGTAAGAACGGGTCGGCCGCAGGCTCGCGCGCGTCGAACACCACGCGCCGACGGACGTTGCGTCCGTTGGCCGTAGGCGGCGTGCGCTCCGGCGGCCGCTCAAAGGAAGCGCCATGAACGACGTCCATCCCCCCGGCCTGCCCCTGACCACCGCACAGCGCGGTCTGTGGGTGGGACAGAAGCTCGCCTCGGTCGAAGCCACACTGAATATCGCCGAAGCGGTTGAAATTCATGGACCGATCGATCCGACGCTGTTCCAACGCGCGCTGCGCCAGTTCGCGCAGGACGCCGAAGCCACGCGCGCATGCATCGTCGAACACGGCGGACTGCCGTACCAGATCGTGCGCGAGCACTATCCGTTCGAATGCCCCTACATCGACTTCAGCGGCGAGGACGATCCGCGCGCGGCCGCCGATGCCTGGATGCAGACCGAGCTCAACCGGCCGGTCGATCTCGCCCACGATCCGCTGTGGGTCGGCGCGATCCTCAAGTACGCCGACGATCTGTACTGCTGGTACCAGCGCGCCCACCACACCGTCTACGACGGTTTCAGCGGCGGCATGGCCGCCAAGCGCCTGAACGAGCTCTACAGCGCCTACATTGAAGGACGCGAGCCGGAACCGGCCGACTTCGGCACGGTGGCTTCGCTGGTGGAGATGGAAACCAGCTACCGCCAATCCGATCGCTATCGCCGCGATCGCGAGTACTGGCTGGAACAACTGTCCGACCTGCCCGAAGCGGTCACCCTCGCGCGCCGCCGTGTGCGCAATGGCGGCGGCCTGCGCCGCGCCAGCGGCCATGTGTCCGAGGCTTCGCGCGAACGCCTGGCGCAGATCGCGCGCGATTGCGGCGTGAGCCTGCCGCAGGTGCTGATCGGCCTGATCGCCGCGTACTACCACCGCGCCAGCGGCGCGCATGATCTGGTGTTCGGCATGCCGGTCACCGGCCGCGTCAATCACGCCATGCGCAGCACTCCGGGCATGGTCGCCAACGTGGTCGCGATCCGGCTGAAGTTCGAGCCGGACATGCACATGTCGGATTTGTTCGCGCAGGTCTCGCGCGTGGTCAAGTCGGCGCTGCGTCATCAGCAGTACCGCTACGAAGACCTGCGCCGCGACCTGGGCCTAGTCAATCCCGACCAGCACATGGCCTGGCTCGGCATCAACATCGAGCCCTACGACTACGGCAGCTTTGGCGGCCACCGCGCCAGCGGCAAGAACCTGCACAACGGCAGTGCGGAAGACCTGATGGTGTTCGTGTTCGACCGTCTCGACGGCAACGGCCTGATCATCGATTTCGACGCCAATCCCACCTTGTACCCGGCCGCGCACCTGGACGAACACCGGCGCCGGCTGATGCGCCTGATCGATTCGGTGCTGGCCGATCCGGCGACCACGCTCGGCGCGATCGACGTGCTCGGCGACGACGAGCGCCAGCAGGTGCTCAACCACTGGAACGACACCGCCGCGCCGCTGCCGGGGACCACCGCGCTGGAGCAGTTCCAGCAGCAGGCCGCGCGCACACCCGATGCGATCGCGGTCGTCGCCGGCGAAACCCGGCTGAGCTATCGCGAACTCGACGAATCCAGCACCCGCCTGGCCCAGCGCCTGATCGCCGGCGGCGTGCGTCCCGACGACATCGTCGCCATCGCCCTGCCGCGCGACGAAGTGCTGATGGCGGCGCTGCTGGCGGTGTGGAAGGCCGGCGCGGCGTATCTGCCGCTGGACCCGGAAGCGCCGATGCAGCGCATCGCCCTGACCCTGGACGATGCCGCCCCGCGCGCGCTGCTGACCACGCCGAACTTCGCCGGCGCCTTCGGCGGCCGCGATCTGCAGGTGTTGTTCGCGCACGAACAGGACGAGCACTACGACAGCGACGCCGCCGCGCCGCTGCCGCTCGCGCGCGGCGAGGCCAACGCGTATCTGATCTACACCTCCGGTTCCACCGGCGTGCCCAAGGGCGTGGAGCTGACCCATCGCAATCTGTGGAACTTCCTGCAGGCGATGCAGCAGCAGCTGCGGCCCGCGGCGGACCAGCGCTATCTGGCCCAGACCACGATCTCCTTCGACATCGCCGGCCTGGAGCTGTTCCTGCCGCTGACGGTGGGCGCGAGCGTGGTGATGGTCACCGGCGAGGTGACGCGCAACCCGCTCGCGCTGGCACGGGTGATCCGCGAACAGCGCATCGACGTGATGCAGGCCACGCCGTCGTTGTGGCGCATCCTCCTGACCGGTTCGGACATCCGCCTGGACGAGGTGCACGCGCTGGTCGGCGGCGAAGCGCTGCCGGTGGAACTGGCGCAGCGGCTGACCCAGATGGCGGCCAAGGTCACCAATCTGTACGGGCCCACCGAAACCACGGTGTGGTCCACGGCGATGGAACTCACCGCGCAGGACCTGGACGCCGGCGCCGGCATGGCGCCGCCGATCGGCCGCCCGATCCTCAACACCCAGGTCTACGTGCTGGACGCGGCGCGCAATCCCATGCCGGTCGGCAGCATCGGCGAGTTGTACATCGGCGGCGAAGGCGTGGCGCGTGGCTACCGCAACCGGCCCGAACTCAACGCCGAGCGCTTCCTGCCCGATCCCTTCAACGCCGCGCCCGGCGCGCGCATGTACCGCACCGGCGATCTGGCGCGCTGGCGCGAGGACGGGGTGATCGAATACCTCGGCCGCGTCGATCAGCAGGTCAAGATCCGCGGCCATCGCGTCGAGCTGGGCGATATCGAAACCCATCTGCGCGCCCTGGACGCGATCGCCGAGGCCGCCGTCGCGCTGCATCGCGATCCGGTCGGTCATCTCACGCTGGCCGCCTACGTGGTGCCGGCCGCCGCCGCCCAGATCGACAGCGAAGCGGTGCGGCGCGTGCTGTCCGCGCGCCTGCCCGACTACATGGTGCCGTCGGTGTATGTGGAACTGGCCGAGCTGCCGCTCACCCCCAGCGGCAAGCTCGACCGCAAGGCGCTGATCCCGCCGGCGCGCAACCGGCAATCGACCTACGTGGCGCCGCGCAGCGAGATCGAACGCAAGCTGGTGACGCTGTGGCAGCAGATCTTCGGCATCGAGCAGATCGGCATCCACGACAATTTCTTCGAGCTCGGCGGCGATTCGCTGAGCGCGGCGGAACTCATCGCCACCTTCCCCAAGCACTTCAATTCCGAACTGTCGCTGGGCGCGTTGTTCGAAGGCTCGACCATCGCCAGCCTGGCCGCGTACCTGGAACGCAGCGGCGGCGAGAACGATCCGCTCGGCGCGGTGCTGTCGCTGCGCCCGACCGAACATGAGCGCCCGCTGTTCTGCATCCATCCGGTGACCGGTTTCAGCTGGGCCTACGCCACGATGCTGCGCCACCTGGATCAGCTGCCGGTGTATGCCTTGCAGTCGCGCGGTCTGCGCGGCGGCGGCGCGCTGCCGGGCAGCATCGAAGAGATCGCCGCGGACTACATCGCGCAGATGCGCAAGATCCAGCCGCACGGGCCGTACCGCCTGCTCGGCTGGTCGCTCGGCGGCCTGATCGGCCACGCCATCGCCGCGCAGTTGCAGCAGACCGGCGAGCGGGTGGAGCTGTTGGCGATGATGGATTCGTATCCCTTCGTCGCCGAACCGGTCGAATCCAGCGAAGCCCAGCAGGCGCTGGCGGTGCTGAAGTTCCTCGGCTTCCATCATCGCGCCAAGGACAACCCGCCGCAGGACATGCGCAGCCTGGCCGATCTGCTGTGCCAGGAGTACGAGGTGTTCGCGATCCCGCTGGTGCAGGAGATCATGAAGGCCGACGCCAAGCTGATCGAGAACGTCGCCGCGGTCACCCGCAACAACCTGACGCTGGCGCGGCGTTACCGGCCCACCTCGATCGACGCCGACGTGGTGTTCTTCAACGCGCGGCTCAAGGATCACGTCGATCTCGACGGCCTGCTGCACTACCACGCCCACGCCTGGCAGCCCTTCGTCGGCGGCAACATCGAAGTGCACGACGTGGATTGCCATCACCAGACCATGCTCGAGCCGCGCTCGGCCGCGCACATCGCGCGGGTGCTGCGCGAACGCCTGCAGGCACCGCACGCGGAGCCGCAGCGCCGCGAAACCCCGCTGCCGGCCCAGGTCGGCGCCGCGCCGCTCGCGATCGCCGCCTATTCGTAAGGAGATGCATGTGTCCGCCACTCCACTTTCCGTTTCCGCCAACACCCAGGCCGCCAACAGCGACACCACGCCCGGCGCGATCGTGATCTTCACCGTCGGCACCCAGGGCGATGCGCGTCCGTGCATCGGCCTGGGCCAGGCGCTGCACCGCGCCGGTTATCCGGTGCGCATCGTCACCAGCGAGAACTTCGCCCCGCTGGTGCGCGAAGCCGGGCTGGAGTTCTGCGGCATCAGCGCCGACTTCAGCGATCTGCTGACGAACAATCCCGAGACCGTCGACAAGGCGCTCAATCCCTGGTTCCTGGTCCAGCACACGCGGGCGAAGTTCGCCGAGTGGGCCGCGACCTGGGCCCAGGAAGCGCGGCCGGTGTGCAAGGGCGCGTCCTTGCTGATCGGCACCGGCATCGTCACCCAGTTGGCGAAAGCCCTGGGCGAAGCCGAAGGCGTTCCGTTCCTGCAGGCGCACCTGCAACCGTTCACGCCTTCGCGCAAACTCTCGCCGCTGTCGTTCTGGTCCAAGCGCGAATTCCCCGGCTGGTTGAACATGGCGCTGTTCTCGGTCATGAAGCTGCTGGCCTGGTACACGCTCAAGCCCGCCGTCAACGGCGCGATCCGGCCGCAGCTCAAGTTGCCGCTGTTCCCGTGGTACGGGCCGTTCTTCGACAAGGACCCCGAGCGCATGCGGGTGTTGTACGGCTACAGCCGCCACATCCTGCCGCGTCCGGACGACTGGCCCGAGCAGGTCTGCGTCACCGGCAGCTGGTTCCTCGATCAGGCCAACGAATGGCAGCCGCCGCAGTCGCTGACCGACTTCCTGGCCGAAGGCGAGAAGCCGATCTACATCGGTTTCGGCAGCATGCTGGCCAACAACGCGGAAGCCTTCACCGACATCGTCGTCGATGCGGTGCGCCTGAGCGGCCGGCGCGCGGTGCTGGCGACCGGCTGGGGCGGGCTGCGCCGCGACGCGGGGCGCATGGACGATCAGATCTACGTGATCGAAGCCGCGCCGCACGACTGGCTGTTCCCGCGCATGGCGATGGCGATGCATCACGGCGGCGCCGGCACCACGGTGGCGGCCGCGCGCGCCGGCATTCCCTCGGTGTTCGTGCCGTTCTTCGGCGATCAGCCGTTCTGGGCGCGGCGCATGAACGAACTGGGCACCGCGCCGCCGGCGCTGGACCGGCGCACGGTCAATGCCGAGCAGATGGCGCAGGCGATCAACGACGCTCTGCAGCCGCAGCGCATCCAGACCGCGCGCGAGCTGGGCGAGAAAATCCACGCTGAGAACGGCACCGCGACCGCGGTACGAATCTTAGGGGAGTGGGGACTGCTACCGCCGTTGCGCGGCAGCGACGTGGCGACGGCGCCGGCCGCCGCACCGGCTGAGCTGGAGCTGGTGCAGGTAGCCTGAGCGACCGCCTCGACCAGGGGCGCGAGCGCTCCGGCCTCTCTCTTACCGAGAGGGGCCGGAGCGCGGAGCCTATCGAACACCGATCCTGAACACCGAGACGCTTTCATCGGACAATGACCGGCTGGCCGCGCGATGCTGTCGTCGCGCCGCAAACCCGGGAGCGTTCGCATGAAGAGCACCGACGTCGAACTCGAACGCCTGCGCATCCGCCGCGAGGCGCGCCGGGCCGAGCTCGCCGCCGCCAGCGGCGGCGCCAAGGACCGCGAAGGCCGCGCCCTGTGCCTGTCCGGCGGCGGCTACCGCGCCGCGCTGTTCCACCTGGGCGGCCTGCTGCGGCTGCACGAGACCGGCGTGCTGGCCGGCCTGGGCATGGTCAGCTCGGTGTCGGGCGGCAGCATCGTCTCGGCCTGGCTCGCCTGCCGGTATCTGGATACGCGTCGCGACGAACACGAAAGCTTCGCCGCCTGGAGCGACCGCATCGATTTTCGCGCGAGCGTGGTCGAGCCGTTCCGCGCCGTGGTCGCGCGCGACCTGCGCACCTGGCCGGTGCTGGCCACCGCCGCGCACAACGGGCTGTGGCCGTCGCACCGCATCGCCCTGCTCGACCGCGGCTATCGGCGCATGTTCGGCGAGCGCCATCTGGACGAACTGCCGGAAACCCCGTCGTTCGTGTTCTGCGCGACCGACCTCACCTTCGGCGTGAACTGGGAATTCTCTCGCCGCCGCGTCGGCGACTACCTCGCCGGTTACCTGCGCGACGGCGCGCAACGGGTGCGGCTGAGCTGCGCGGTGGCGGCGTCCTCGTCGTTTCCGCCGGTGTTCGGCCCGGTGCGCTTCGAAGCCGCGCCCGGCGACTATCAGCGCGGCCATTACCAGGGCGACGACGCCGACGAACTGCGCGCGCGCATCGAGCTCAGCGACGGCGGCGTCTACGACAATCTGGCGACCGAACCGACCCTGCGCCGCTATCGCGAAGTGCTGGTGTCCGACGCCGGCGGCCCGTTCGTGTTCGAAAGCAAACGCTGGTGGCTGCAGCGGCTGATGCGCTACACCCAGGTCATGGGCAATCAGGCCGAAGCGCTGCGCAAGCGCCTGTTCTTCGGCCAGGCGCGCAGCGGCTCGATGATCGGCGTGTACTGGGGCCTGACCAGTCATCGCGACGAAGGCGCCGATGGCTACAGCCCGGCGCTGGTCACGCAGGTGATCGGACAGATCCGCACCGACCTGGACCGTTTCCTCGATGTCGAATTCGAGGTGCTGGTCAACCACGGCTATTTCGCCTGCGCGGACGCGCTGGGGCAGGACAACGGCTGGGTGTCGCGAACGGCGATGCCGCCGGCGTGGCCGTATCCGCAGCGCGCCAACGAGAGTCAGGTGCGGCGCTGGTTGCGTCGCAGCCATGCGCGCGTGCTGCATCGGCGGTGGTGGGGATCGACTTGATTCGCGTGGCTGTGGCTGTGGCTGTGGCTGTGGCTGTGGCTGCGGCTGCGGCTGCGGCTGCGGCTGTGGCGGTGACGGTGGCTGCGGCGGTAGGCGGTAGGCGGTAGGCCACAACCTTACGTCGAACTGCTTTTGCTCGTCATTCCCGCGAACGCGGGAATCCAGGGCCTTTCGTGCGAGAACGCCTGAAGTCACTGGATTCCCGCCTTCGCGGGAATGACGACCTGGAAAGATGGCGCTGAAGTCTCTGGATTCCCGCCTTCGCGGGAATGACGGACTGGAGAGATGGCGCTGAAGTCTCTGGATTCCCGCGTTCGCGGGAATGACGGCCTGGAGAGATGGCGCTTAAGTCTCTGGATTCCCGCGTTCGCGGGAATGACGGTCTGGGGAGATGGTGCTGAAGTCTCTGGATTCCCGCCTTCGCGGGAATAACGGTCTGGAGAGATGCCGCTGAAGTCTTTGGATTCCCGCCTTCGCGGGAATGACGGTCTGGAGAGATGCCGCTGAAGTCTCTGGATTCCCGCCTTCGCGGGAATGACGGCCTGGAGAGATGCCGCTGAAGTCTCTGGATTCCCGCCTTCGCGGGAACGACGAGCAAAAGAGACTTCGAACCGGCTCTTAACCCTTCGCCACCGCCCTGCTATCGCACGGCGCGAACAGATCCAGCCGCTTCTGATACACGCCGGTCTCCACCTGCATCAGCCCCAGCACCGAGTGGAACAGGTTGTCCTGGCTGGCCGGGCGCGCGGCTTCCTTGCGCAGGCACTGCACGTCGAGCCCGCGCGAGGCGCTGAAGCCCGGCGAGAACCACATCACCATCGGTACCCGGGTCTGAGTCTTGGGCGCGATCGAGTACGGCACACCATGCAGGTACAGGCCGTTCTCGCCGAGCGACTCGCCGTGATCGGACAGATAGATCATCGCCGTATCGCGCGAAGTGTCCTGGGCCAGATAGCGGATGGTGCGGGCCAGGAACTCGTCCGTGGCCAACACCGCGTTGTCGTAGGCGTTGACGATCTGCTCGCGGCTGCACTGGCCCAGTTCGCTGGTATCGCAGGTCGGGCTGTAGCGGCGCAGGCGCTGCGGGTAGCGCTGGTAATAGCTCGGGCCGTGGTTGCCCAGCTGATGCAGCACCACCACCGCGTCGCCCGGCTTGGCGCCGATCTTCTCGCGCAGGCCACCCAGCATGACTTCGTCGAAGCAGCCCTCGGCGGTGCAGAACTTCGGATCGGTGCCGTGTTCGAACGACTCGAACGGCAGGCCCTTGCACACGTTCTTGCAACCGGTCTGGTTGTCGCGCCACAAGGTCTGGATGCCGGCGTACTCGAGCACGTTGAGCAACGACTCCGAGCCCTGGATGCGGTCCTTGTCGTAGTTCTCGCGGCCGTAGGGCGAGAACATGCACGGCACCGACACTTCGGTGCTGCTGCCGCAGGCGGTCATGTCGGGGAAGTTCACCGGCGCGATGCGCGCAAGCTCCGGCGTGGTCTGGCGCTCGTAACCGTTCAAGCCCCAGTTCTGCGCGCGCACGGTTTCGCCGACCACGATCACCAGCAGGCGCGGCTTGCTCGCCGCCGGGCGCGCGGCCATGCGCGCGTCGGTGCCGATGGGCGTGCGTCCGCGCGCCTGCGAGGCCGAATCGTCCAGCGCCACCCGGGTCAGCGACACCAGATAGTTCGCCGGCGTCACCAGATGACGGATTTCCTTGTGATTGCGCAGCAGCGCGGAAATGTCCTGGAACGAGCCCATCAAGGCCAGGCCCGCGACCAGCAGCGACGCCGCCAGCAACCCCAGGCGCAGCAGGATCGAGCGGCCCAGCGGCGCCACCACCAGCTTCACCCGCCACAACAGCAGCGCGGGCAGCACGCCGTACAACAGCATCGGCAGGATCAAGCCGGCGGTGACCAGTTCGCGCGATTCCTTGCCGTCGGACTGGAGCACGTTGCGGACCATGCCCGTGTCCAGGTAGATGCCGTACTGGCTCATGAAGTGGGCCGCGCCCGCGGTCACCAGCAGCAGCACCGTCAGCAGCGGCTTCACCGTCCAGCGATTGAGCAACACGCCGAGCAGCAGCATGGTGATCGCCACGATCGCCACGAACATGCACACCGCCACCCAGGCGCCGTGCGCGGTGCTCATCGCCCCGGCCGCCGACGCCGCGCGCCAGAACGCGTTGTTGGCGAAGGTGGCGAAGAACAGGCTGGCCAGCGCGACGATGGTCTCCACGCGCGCTTGCGGCCGATAGGCGAACCAGGCCGGCCAACGCGGTTGAGCGCGGGTCGCGACGTTCATCGGCCGGCGCTCCGCAGCAACGGCACCGCGGCCGGCGCCGTCGCCGGCGCCTCGCGCCGCGCCATCGCCAGATACAGGGCCAGCGCGACGAACCAACTGATTCCCAGCGTCCACACGTCGTGCGAGAGAAAATGCGCGCCGCGCAGTTGCTGCGACACACCGAACAGCAGGCCCAGGCCCAGGCCGATCGCCAGCCCGGCCCAGCGCAGCCGCGGCTGCACGAACAGAAAGAAGAAGTACAACGCGACCCAGGAATAACCCGCGCTGGCATGACCGGCCGGGAAGCAGATGCCGCGCTCCAGTCCCGCCGGACGCGCGTCGAACAGGCCGAAGTAAGCGTTGGCGCCGCCGTAGCGGCTCAGGTCCCAGGGGCAGTCCATGTTGGTCAGCGACTTCAGCCCCGAAGCCAACATCACCGCCAGCAGCGTGGACACGAGCAGAAACGCCAGCGGCCGGCGCCATTCGCGCAGCGCCGGGCGCACCCGCGCGAACAGCCAGAACGCGAACACGCCCAGCCACGCCGCGGTGCTGGCATCGCGGCCGAAGCGATGGATCAGGTGTTCGGTGAGGAACGAGTTCTGCAAGGCCCAGCGCCCGCCTTCCCAGGCGTAGAAACGATCCGCGAGCCAGAAATCGCCGCCCAGGCCCATGCTCAGCAGCGACAGCGCCAGCAGCGCCGCCAACGGCCACAGCGCATGGCCCAGCAGAAAACGGCGCGCCGTCATGCCCGGGGCGAAACCGGGCAAGTGGGAAGACGCGGCCACCGGCGGACGGGGCCAGGAAACAGGAAAATTCATCGGCGCAGCGGGCTCGAAAGGCGGCGGACGGTCCACGCGATGCCTGAGGCAGCGTCAAACCGGGCTGCGGCGATGATCGAAACCTCGCTGTCGGAGAGCGGTCGGAGCCGAGTTGAGGCTTCGTTAAAAGCCGCCCGCGGCGAGGCCGGAGCGCCGGCGCCGTTCAGCCGGCGGCACGGAACCGGCCCGGCCCGGCGCGACCGACCGCCCGATTCCGACAAGGTTCCGACGGCGTGGCCGGCAGGCTCGCGGTCTGGGCTTGGGGAGCCCATCGAACGCCCTGCGCGGCACGCGGATGGGGCACTATCGCTATGCCGCGCCCAGCGGCGGGAGAAACCGGCGCATGCGCCTGCTGGTGGTGGAAGACAATCGCAATCTGGTCGCCAATCTCTTCGATTACTTCGAAGCGCGCGGCTACACCCTCGACGCCGCGCCCGACGGTCCCACCGGCCTGCACCTGGCGGTGACCCAGCGCTACGACGCGATCGTGCTGGACTGGATGCTGCCGCGCCTGGACGGCCGCGAAGTGCTGCGCAGCCTGCGCGAAGAGGCCGGCTCGGACGTGCCGGTGCTGATGCTGACCGCCCGCGACGAACTGCCGGACAAGATCGCCGGCTTCCGCGCCGGCGCCGACGACTACCTGACCAAACCCTTCGCCCTGCCCGAACTGGAAGTGCGCCTGGAAGCGCTGGCCGCCCGCGCCGCCGGCCGCGGCCGCAGCCGGGTGTTGCAGGTCGCCGATCTCAAGCTCGATCTGACCACCCTGGAAGTCAGCCGCGGCGGTCGCGCCCTGCACCTGTACCCGGCCTGCCGCAAGCTGCTGGAAGTGCTGCTGCAGTCCAGTCCCGGCGCGGTCACGCGCGAGCGCCTGGAGCATGCGCTGTGGGGCGACAGCCCGCCCGACGGCGACATGCTGCGCTCGCATATCTACGAACTGCGCCGCGCGGTGGACGGGCCGTACCCGGTCAAGCTGATCCAGACGCTGCCGCGGGTGGGCTACCGTCTGGCCGTGCCGGCCGATGCAGCAGAACGCGGACACGATGGCGACGCCGACTGAGTCCCCGCCCGACAAGTCCAAGCCCGGGCGCACGACGCGCTCAAGCCTGCGTCAGCGCATCCTGCTGGGCTTGTTCGGCTATACCGCGCTGCTGTCGATCGCGGTGGTGGTGCAAGGCTTCATCGTCAACGAACACGCCGAGCATCTGGTGTGGACCTCGCTGATGGACACCGAGCTCGACCACTTCGTCGAGCGCAGCCGCATCGACGCGGATTACCGCTGGACCGACACCGAGGCGCTGAGCCTGTACGACGACGCCACCCGGCCGCCGCCGCCGGAACTGCGCGGCCTGTCGCCGGGCATCCACGACGAAGTCGACTACAACGGCCTGGAGCACGTGGTGCTGGTGCGCGAGGTGGACGGCCGCCGGCTCACCCTGGCGCTGGACATCGACGACATGGAGCATCGCGAGTTCGACCTCGCCCTGACCATCGCCGGCTCGGCCATCACCACCTTGTTGCTGCTGTGCGTGGTGATCGGCTGGGGCGTGCGCCGGCTGGTGCGGCCGCTGAGCAACATGGCCGAACGCATCGGCAACCTGCAGCCCGACCGCGCCGGCCAGCGCGTGGAAGTGCCGGAAGCGGCCAGCTCGGAACTGGTGGTGATCGCCGATGCGGTCAACGACTACGTCGAGCGCAACGACCGTTTCGTCGAGCGCGAGCGCGCCTTCATCGACAGCGCCAGCCATGAATTGCGCACGCCGATCGCGGTGATCGCCGGCGCCACCGAAATCGCCCTGGACGCGAACGACCTGCCGCAGGGCACGCGCCACCAGCTCGACCGCATCCGCCGCACCGCCCGCGATGTCGAGCAATTGATTTCGCTGTTGCTGGTGTTGGCCAAGGACCCCGAGCGCCTGACCCGCAGCAGCGACCGCTTCGCTCTGGATCAACTGCTGCCGGAAATCGTCGAAGACCATCGCCACCTGACCCGCGACAAAGACCTGACCCTGTCGCTGGCGCCGATGCCGCATTGCCAGATCGTCGCGCCGCTGCAGATCGTGCAGGCGGCGATCGGCAACCTGCTGCGCAACGCGATCGAGAACAGCGACCGCGGCGAAATCACCATCCGGCTCGAAGCGGACGCGACCTTGGTGATCGAAGACCCCGGCCACGGCATGACGCCGGAAGAGATCAGCGCGCTCTACACCCGCGTCGCCCGCGGCGGACGCGGCGGCGGCGGCATCGGCCTGGACCTGATCTCGCGCCTGTGCGAGCACCTGGGCTGGAGCCTGCGCTTCGATGCGACCGAACGCGGCACGCGCACGACCCTGGCGCTGCGCAGCTCGGTCTAGGCCGCCGCGCCGCCCTCAAGCGACGCCGGCACGCCGCTCTTGAGCTCGCGATACGCGCGCTCGACCGGTTCGGCGCCGTATTTGCGTTCCAGCCGCTTGACGATGAAATGGCCGCGCGCCATGTCCTGATAGTGATTGGTGAACAGCACATTCATCGTCGCCGCGGTCGCCGCGCCGAGCACCGGCACGATCTGCGCGGCGGTCTTCTCGGTGATGATCACGCCGAAACGCGTGGCCACCGCGTCGATCAGCTTGGCCAGCCACGACGCCGCCTGCTTCTTGGCGTAGGCATGGGTGACCTGTTCGGCGCCGCGATGGCCGACCCTGTGCACCAGTTCCTTGGTCGCGTTCTTGGTCAGCTCCGACAACACGCCGCGCGACGCGTAATAGCCGGGCTCGGATGCGTCGTCGTCCTTGCTGTTGCCGCCGAAGGCGAACACTTCCACGCATGCGGCCTGTACCCACGGGTCGGACACCGAAAAACCTTCGCTGCGGGCGATGTCGGCGACCGAGCGCATCATGATCACCGTGGTCACCGGCAACTCGACCGCCAGCCCGGCCAGGCCGAACAGGCCGCCGGCCGCGCCGGACACCGCCGCGGCCAGTTTGTGGGTCTTGGTCGAAGAGCCCTTGCTGGGCACGTCCTTCACCGTCCACAGCGCCGCCGACGCCGCCTTGTGCAAGGCCGAATGCACGGTCTTCTGGATGCGGCTGTGGGCGAAGTTCGGCAGCTTGGACATGCCGAACTCGATCGGCGCGCCGGCCAGCGCCGCCATGCGCGCGGTGATCGACGGCGTTTCCAGTAACGCGACCGCGCGCTTGAGGTCGGCGCGGTCCTGGGCGTCGTTCAAGATGCGCTGCGCGTCCGCCTGCTCGTTCGATGGATCTTGCCGCATCACGCTCGCCTCGCTCGCTCTCGACGGCCCGCGCCGCGACTGTGTGCAACATAGGGGCGGGCCGGGGCGGCGACAAGTTGCCGCACCGCGATCGCCGCCGTTTCGTTAAGGACGGACGCGCAGGTAAATGGGCCGAAATCCGCGAGGCCGCAAGCGGCTAACTGCGCGGCTTCGCCACCCGCACCATCCGCTCCAGCAGATGCTCGACGATTCCCTCCGGCTGCAGGCAGCGGCCGGTGTGCACCGGCGACATCTGGATGATCGAGCTGCGCTTGGCGGTGAGCCAGTGGAAGCGCGCGCGCTCCGGCAATTGCCCGATCGGGCCGGAGTCGCGGCCGCCCTGGCAGATGCGTTCGATCGCCTGCAGATGCAGGCGCACCGCTTCGATGTCGGTGCTGGGATCGATCGCGTGCAGGCGCTGCGGATCGAGCTCGATGCCGGCGACCAGCAGCTTGGCCTGCGGGCACGACACCAGCACGCCGACGTTGACGAACTCTTCGCGTTCGACCCGCGGCACCACGCGGATCACCGCATAGTCATAGCTGGAGCGAGCGGGCATGGATCGCCTCCTCGACGAAGGCGCGCGGCGAGGCGACGCGGCGATTGAGATAGTCGGCGTAGGCGCGGCGGTGTTCGCCAGCGTCGCTGAAACCGGGTTCGTCGGTCAGCCACGAATCGGGCACCAAGCCCACGATCGACGCCACCAGCTCCGGCGTGACGAGTTCGGCCATCTGCGCATCGACCTGCGCGATCTCGCTGGCCAGCGGCAACAGCACGTGATCCTTGACCGGCACGAAGCGGCTCGCGGCGGCATGCGCGGCGTTGGCCCAGTCGTGATGGAAATACAGGGCGGCGCCGTGATCGATCAGGGTCAGCCGGCGATGCCACAGCAACATGTTGGTGTTGCGCGCGGTGCGATCGACATTGGTCACCAGCGCATCGAACCAGACGATGCGCGAGGCGAGCTGCGCGTCGGGCCGGTCCACCAGCGGGTCGTAGTTGACCGAGCCGGGCAGATAGTCGAGGGCGAGATTGAGCCCGGCGCTGGCGCGGATCAGGTGCTGGATTTCCGGATCGGGCTCGGTCCGCGCCATGTCGGCGTCGAGTTCGATCAGCACGATCTCCGGCACCGGCAGTCGCAGATGCCGCGCCAGTTCGCCGGCGATGATCTCCGCGATCAGCGCCTTGCGGCCCTGGCCGGCGCCGCGGAACTTCATCACGTACAGCCCTTCGTCGTCGGCCTCGACCACGGCCGGCAACGATCCGCCTTCGCGCAGCGGCGTGACATAGCGGGTGGCGGTGACGGTCCTCAACACGATCCGGGCCTGCGACGAAGCGGGAAGCGCGGCGAAAAACCTGCGCTCAGGCCGCACACATTAGGTTGCGGGCGGGCAAAGCGGAAGGGGCGGCGCCGGATCGTGCGCATGCGGTGTTGGCGAAACGATGCGGTTTGCGCGGCCGTCGCGGCGATGGCGGGTATCGGCAGCGATCGCCGGCGTTCGACATCGAACGCCGGCGCTGGCGCGGATGCTCAAGCCGCCGCGCGCACCTCGCCCTCGCCCGCCAGCCGCTCGACCAGCGCATCGACCTGCGCTTCGGCGCGTTCGATCGACGCGCGCAGGCGTTCGTCGGCGAATTCGTCGTACTCGATCGCGACCGAATGCGACTGGGTGATGCCGAGGTAGCGCATCGGCGTCAGCACGCCCGGTTCGACGTGATTCATCGCTTCCAGCCGCTCGCCCGCGCCGTAGCCGTAATCGCCGCGCGAACTGAGCAGCACCAGGCGCTTGCCGGCGTCGGCGAGCAGCGGCCAATACGGCTCGCCTTCGCGCGTGCGATCGAAACCGAAGGTGCGCCCGACCCGCACGACGTTGTCGATCCAGGCCTTGAACTGCGCCGGCATGCCGAAGTTGTACATCGGCACGCCGGCGACGATCACGTCCGCGGCGAGCAGTTCGTCGATCAGGCGGTCGCTTTCGGCCAGGGTCTCGCGCATCCAGGCCTCGCGCTTGGCTTCGGGGGTGAAGGCGGCATGGATCCAGCCGCCGGTGACCGGTGTCGGCGGGTGCAGGCCGACATCGCGCACGACGACTTCGGCATCCGGATCGAGCTCGCGCCAGCGCTGCACGAAGCGGGCGCTGAGGCGGCGGCTGTGGGAGCCGTGGGGCTGGCGGTCGGAGCCGCCGGAGCGGGCGCTGGAATCGATATGGAGCAGGCGGGTCATGGCGGGTCTCGGCAGGTTATGGATGAGCCCTGGTCGGCTTGGATTCGGCCCCGGGGCACGGCAGCCATGTTGAAACCCATCGAATCAAGGCACAAACTCCGATTCCTCAGCCGATAAATGAGTACATCTCACCCATGCCCGGACGCCGACTGCCCCCGCTGGGCGCCCTGCGCGCATTCGAGGCGGCCGCGCGCCTGCAGAGCTTCAAGCGCGCCGCCGAAGAGCTGTCGGTGACGCCGACCGCGATCAGCCATCAGATCCGCGCCCTGGAAGAGCAGATCGGCGTGCGCCTGTTCGAGCGCCAGACCCGGCGGGTGGCGCTGACCGCGGCGGCCGAGCGGCTCTACCCGGTGTTGCGCAAGGGCTTCGACGCCTTCGCCGAGGCGATCGCCGAGTTGGCGGTGCGTTCGCAGCGCCGCGCGCTCACGCTGTCGGCGACTTTGTCGTTCACGGCCAAGTGGCTGGTGCCGCGGGTGGCCTCGTTCCGTCAGGCCTGTCCCGACCTGGACCTGCGCCTGCACGCTTCCGACGATCCGGTCGATCTGCGTGCCGGCGTCGCCGACGCGGCGATCCGCTACGGGCGCGGGCCGTATCCGGGGCTGGTCGCCGAGCGTCTGATCGAAAATCGCTTCGCGCCGGTGTGCAGCCCGCGGCTGGCGCTGGCGCAACCGCAGGATTTACGCGGGCAGGCGCTGCTGCATTCGGAATGGCGCCACCCGACTCTGGACACGCCGAGCTGGCGCGCCTGGTGCGAGCGCGCCGGCCTCGACGGCATCGATGTCGAGGCCGGTTTGCGCTTCACCGACGAAAGCCACGCGATCCAGTCGGCGATCGCCGGCCATGGTGTGGCGTTGTTGAGTCTGGCATTGGTCGCCGACGACCTCGCCGCCGGTACCCTGGTGCAGCCGTTCGGGCCGGTGCTGGAGGGATATCCGCACTGGTTCGTGTATCGCGAAGGCGAGTTGAGCGACGAGGTGGCGGCGTTGCGCGATTGGCTGCGGGCGCAGGCGGAGCTTGCTGGCGCGGGATGAGCGGCCGGCGGGGCGGATCATGAGGTTGGAGCTAGGATCGCGGCGGTGCGATCGTGGATCGCATATGGCCAGCGAATCCAGCCCGATGCGCGCGCAATCGCCGTGGCCCTGGCGCCGTCGCCAGTCAACGCATGCGCGGCTGAAACCAGTGCGCAATGCACATGGCATTCGTCGCGCCCGCAACTCGCGGGCGCGACGATTGGACACGACGCCCGCGGGCTTAGGTCTTGGCGCTCTGCGCCAGTTGATAACGACGCTCCTGGGTCAGCCCGCCATAGCCGTAAGCGGCCGCTCGCGCATCGATGACGTAGATGTACGAGGTTTCGTGCACATTGCCGATCAAGGCCGACAGCCGCGCGTGGACTTGTTCGAGATAGCGCGCCTTCTCGCCCTTGGTATTGGTCTCGTCGGTGATGCTGATGTCGAGGTGGAAAGAGTTGCGGCCCCAGTCCTCCAGCGAGCGCCCGTCGATGAACCAGTGGGCGCGGTCCACGTAATGCACGGCGGTCGCGATCAGCTCGCGCGGCTTGCCCAGCACCTCGACGGTGATATCGGCGATCAGGGCGGCGGCGCGGCGGCTGAGGTCGGCGTCGGGGGTTCCGGAAAGTTGCAGGTTCAGATGCGGCATGGCGGCGGACTCTGGGCGGGCCGGCATGACTCGGCCCCGGGATGCAGGCTTAGATTAAACTTGCCTTGACCATCGGAATAGCGGGAAGATCAGAACCTATCCATCGGCCGAACCGATAGCCGGAGCCCGCATGCGCAGCCTGGATCTCGAACAACTCAAGGCCTTCGTCGCTGTCGCCGAGGCCGGCAGCATCTCCGGCGGCGCCGGGCGCGTGTTCCGCTCGCAGTCGGCGGTCAGCGAACAGATCCAGAAGCTGGAGTCGTCGGCCGGGGCGCCGTTGCTGCTGCGCTCGCGCAACGGCGTCGCGCTGACGCCGGCCGGCGAGCGCCTGATCGGCCACGCCCGGCAGATGCTCGCGCTGGGCGAACTGGCCCTGCACGACGTGCGCAACGAACTGCGGCGCACCGACGTGCGCCTGGCGATCAGCGACTACTTCCGTCCGGACGAAATCGCCGGCCTGCTCGCGCATCTGGCCCGGCATTGCCCGCAACTGCGGCTGCAGGTCAGCATGGGCCAGAGCGCGGCGCTGGCGCACGGCCACGCCGACGGCTTGTACGATCTGACGCTGACGATGGAAGTCGACAGCGCCCAGCGCGGCCGCGCGCCGACGCGCGTGGCGGTGTTGCGCAAGGAGCCCTTGTCCTGGGTCGCGGCGCCGGGGTTGGACCTGCGCGGCGAGACCGACCTGCCGCTGGTGCTGCTGCCGCCCACCTGCAGCCTGCATCAAACCGCGGTGCGGCGGCTGCAGCATCAGCGCGTGAGTTATCGCATCGCCCACACCGGCAGCGGCGTCGCCGGCGTGCAGGCGGCGTTGCGCGCGGGGCTGGGTCTGGGCTGCCTCAACGCCTCGGCGATCGGGCCGGGGCTGGCGGTCGCGCGTTCGAACCGACTGCCGAAACTGCCCGGTTGCAGCTTCGGGCTGTTGTTGCCGCCCGGCGATGCGCCGGTCGGTCTGCATGAGGCGGGGTCGGCTTTGCAGGCGTTCTTTCGTTGATTTTTGTCATTGCGTGGACAAGAAGGCTTGATGAAGACGATGGCGACCACGCGGGTGTTGCTTTATTTTGCTCGTCATTCCCGCGAAGGCGGGAATCCAGGGCCTTTCGCGCGGGAACGCCTGAAGTCTCTGGATTCCCGCGTTCGCGGGAATGACGTCCTGGAAAGATGGCGCTGAAGTCTCTGGATTCCCGCCTTCGCGGGAATGACGTCCTGGAAAGATGGCGCTGAAGTCTCTGGATTCCCGCCTTCGCGGGAAGGACGTACTGGAAAGATGGCGCTGAAGTCTCTGGATTCCCGCCTTCGCGGGAATGACGACCTGGAAAGATGGCGCTGAAGTCTCTGGATTCCCGCCTTCGCGGGAATGACGACCTGGAAAGATGGCGCTGAAGCCTCTGGATTCCTGCCTTCGCGGGAATGACGGACTGGAAAGATGACGCTGAAGTCTCTGGATGTTCGGCTACGCCGAAGTAAAGCGGAGCCCGCCTTCGCGGGAATGACGGCCTGGAAAGATGGCGCTGAAGTGTCGGGATGCTCGGCTACGCCGAGGCAAAGCGAAGTCTGCGTTCGCGGGAACAACGCGCGAAAAGCGCGGATGTTCGACAACCGAAGCAGAGACTCAGGACAGTCCTAAACGACCCGGCCCGCATCGCGGACACGTCGGTCGTCGTAGCGCGTACCGAGCGGCACCCGCGAAGGCGAACGCCTCAACGCGGCGATTGCCGGTAAATTTCATTACACACGCCGCGCTTGGCAACGGCGCTTGACGCACACCTCGCTCAACCGGCCGAGCCGCTGCAAGCGGGCCACGGCGACCTCGCTACCACCCCGCCGCATCTTCCGGAATGCGACGGACCGGAGTTTCGGGTCAGAGCAGCATCAGTTCCGAGCGTTCCTTGGTGCTGTTGTCGACGAAGAACATCTTCTTGCCCTTGTCGGCGCGGTCTTCCACCACTTGATACAGACGCAGCGCCTGACGGATCGCCGCGGTCTTGCTGACGCCTTTGCGCACGCACAGCTCTTCGAGGAACTGCATTTCACTACCGGCCAGGTTAAGGGTCATTCGACGCCGGGTTTCTTTCATTTCACACCTCGTGGGTTGACTTAATTGATCAAAAGGCCTTGCTGCTGTTTCTATCCGGCCAAAGGCTGAAACATGGTTTGTGCGCTTTTGTCTTCCTTCCTTGGCGAAGATTTCGCACTTCGCATCTACTAAATCGCTGTATGCCCACGAAGGCGGACAGCGCCGCGCGCAGATCGGGACGTCCGGCTCGTCTTGTCCACGGCTGCGACGCAACCGTGTCGAATGAACGCGCCAGCCGCATCCGCGCCGCCCACGACGGCAACGCGAAATAGCCAGAACGCGGCCGCCTTCATCAGTAGCTCCCGACCATGTTCAGGAACCAGCCGCGATGGTCGTAATCGAAGTCGGTGAGGTCGTCGCTGAATTCGGTGAAGTTGTAGCCGACGCCGACGCGGAAGTTCTTGCCGATATCGCGATCGATGCCGAGCAGCAGGCCCTGCTTGTCGCCACCCTTCTTCACGCCCAGCCAGCGGTACTCGGCCAGGCCGTGCCAGACCTGGGCGAATTCGTAGCGCGCCTGCGCGGCGCCGAAGGTGGTCGCCGAATCGGCCCACTGACCCTGCAACCGGCCGTAACGCACTTCGCCCTCGCGCCGCGCGAGCTTGCCGGCGAATTCCCAATGATGGTTCGGGTGGTAGATGCCCTCGAACGACAGCACCTGGGTGCGCTGATCGTAGCTGGCGATGTTCGGCCCGACCTGCTCCAGCGCCGAAACGTCGTACAGGAAGGTGTACTTGCCCAGCAGCGCCCAGCGCGTGTCGTTGTAGGGTCGCCAGGAGAAGCCGACGTTGCCCTCGACGAACTTGGCCCCTGCCTGGGCGTCGATGAGGTCGCGGGTCTGCGAATAGTTCAAACGGCCGGCGATGCGGAAACTGTCGTTCAACTTGTGCAGGAAACGGTTGGAGCTGGTCCACTGCTCGCGCCGTTCCGCACCGCTGTCGCGCCGCCATTCCAGCTTGCTCGACCACTGCGTATCGACCGAGTTGCGGCCGCCGCTGACGCTGACCGCGCGGCGGTTGACCTGCCCTAGCTCGGCGGCGCGGTCCAGCGTCGCCTCCTGCAAGGTGAAGCCCAGGCTCCAGCCCTCGCTCGGATAGAAATCCATGCCGTAGGTGTGGGCCAGGCCGGATTCGTTCGGCGCCTTGAGGAACTGGCTTTCGTTGAACAGGCTGACCTGATTCGACAGGCGCCAGCGCTGGCCCAGGGTCCAGCCGGAATTCAGGCGGTCGTTGAACAGCGGGTCCTGCTCGCTGGTGTTCGCCGAATAGGTGTAGCTGCCGTAGAGCGTGTGATCGGGCGCGAGGCGGTACTCGGCATCGACCTTGGCCGCGTCGCCGCGGTCGCCGCTGGTGACTTCGGCGCCGACGCTGGAACGATCGCCGAACAGGTACTTGGCGCCGAGGCTGAAGGCGTCGTTGTCGGCGTACTTGCCGTGATCGTCATCGACGGTGACCTGGGCGGTGCCGAACAGTTCGAGCTGGCTGCCCACGCGCTGGCGATATTCCAACGCGGCCAGGGTGCCGGTGGCGTCGCCGCTCAGGCGATTTTCCTGCACCGTGCGCACTTCGCCGCTGAGCGTGATGTCGTCGTTCAAGCGCCATTCGCCGGTCAGCTGCGACTGGGTGAACGACTCCTTGCCGCGCTCGGCGACGCTGTGGCGGCCGAACAGGCGCACCGCCGGGGTGAGTTCGCCGAAGAACTCGAAGCCGCGTTCCTCGACGGCCTGATCGGTGTCGTAGCGTGAGATCGAATACCCCGCGCCCACGTGCCGGCGCCATACGGCGACGGTCCACTCGTTTTGTGTCCAGCCCAGTTCCTTGAAGTTGGCCCGCGCTTCGGCCGAGCGCGCTTCGCCCTCGCGCGCCAGCAGGCCGGAGTTGAGTTCGCGGAAGCTCAGGCCGCCGTTGTCGGAGAAGAAGATCGGCGCGCTGGTGGCCTGACTGCGGCTGCCTTCCAGCTTGAGGTAGGTGCCGCGCCCCGCCTGCAGGGTGAGGTCGGCGCCCTTGAGCGTGTAGTCCTCGCCGTCGCGGTTTTCATCGACATAGGTGCCGCCGACCGCGAGGTGATCGCCGAACCAGTGCTTGCCGCGGAAACCGGCCGAGACGTTGTCCACGTCCAGGCCGTCGGGCACGTATTCGTAATCGACCAGCAGGACCTGCAGATAGCCGTCCAGCGGCGTGTCGTGGGTCAGGGTGCGCAGGCCTTCTCGCGAAACCTGCGACAAGGGCTTGTCGAGCAGGATGCGCCCTTGCAGCTCGTCGATTTCGTAATCGGCGCCGCGCATCAGATCGACGCGGTTCTGGACCCGGCCGGTGGTTGGGTCGCGGACTTCGACGGTCAGCTTCTCCGAGCCCGGCAGGATGTCGCCGTGCTTGAGGTAATACAGGCGTCCGCCGGTGCCGATCAGCTCGGTATGGCCGGGCGCGGTCTGCGCCTGCGAACCGAACAGGCGCAACTGCGTGCCGGCGTCGCCGAGCGCGGTGGTGCGCCGGCTGCGCCAGTCGAGCGCGCCACCGTACAACGAACGGTTGTATTGCGCGTACTCGGTGCCGGTGAAGCCGGTATTGAAGTTGCCCCACAGCGCCTGGTTCTTGTCCCAGTCCATGCGCAGGTACAGCCGGCCCATGGTGTCGACGTCGCGATAGGTCGTCGAGTCGTCGCCGTAGACCGGGTAATACAAGTCCGGGTCCAGGCGGCGGAACACATCCTGCGGGTCGGCTTTCCAGAAGCCGTTGAACAGTTGCCCGACTTCGCGTTCCTGGGTGTCGGCCTGGGCGGTGATCAGGTACTTGCCCCGCACTTTCCCCTTCAGATAGAAGGCCAGACGGCCGTCGATCAGGAAGCCGTCGTCGAAACGCTCGTTGTCGCTCACCGGCTCGATCGAGCCGGTGGCATGGGTCTTGGACGCGGTGACATCGGCCAGCGCCACCGCGAACATGTAGCGGCCGGTGACATCCACATCGAGCGAACGATGCAACGGCGGGCTGCCCTGGGCGCCACCAATTTCGATATCGAAGCGATGCTGGCCGACCGGCACCAGGTACTCGGCGACCAGCTTGCGTTCGATGTCGACCGGATGCGGGCGGCCGTTGATCTTGATCGACGCGCGATCGGCGATGTTGCGTCCCTGGATGCGGATGCGCGAGCCGTAGATCGGGATGTTCTGCTGACGCAGGTTGTCGCGGCCGAAGATGCTGTCGATCTGGTTGTTCTGTTCGGCCTCCTCCACGCTCAGCGAAGCGCCCAGTTGCTTCTGGGTGGCATCGCGCAGCACCTGCGCGCCGCGCTCGGCTTCCTCCGGCCGCACCAGTTGCAGCCGGCTCGGGAAGGTTTCGTCGAAGCTGTCGCCTTCGCCGTAGGCGCGGACGATGTAGATCAACTCATCGCCCGCGCGCAGGTTGCGATCGCCCGACATCGCGCCATCCCACTGCACGTCGCTGACGCCGGCCAGCGGCAGGTCGATCCTGGCGATCGGCTCGACCAGATCGGCGTCGGTGGCGCGATAGATCAGCACTTCAGCGCGTTTGATGAACGCCGCGTAGTTGTTGTACGCATAGAAGCGCACCGGCTTGCTGATCTTGGTGCCGTCGAAAGCGACCAGCGTCGGCGCCGAGACGGTCATCTGCGGACGGCCGAGGTTGGGGTCCTCGGTCGCCCAGATCGCGCCGCCGCCGGGCAGTTGCAGCGACCACTTTCCGACCACCACCGCCTTGCCCGGCAGCGGCTTGTTCTGCCAGGCCGAGTTGACGTCCTCGGCCTCGACCGTCACGCGACGGTCGGGCTGCAACACCTCGGAGGACGATTTCTCGCTGGTGCCGTGGGTGAGCGGCTTGCGCTCGCCGCGCGTGCGCAGTTCGAACAACACGCCCTGGTCGCTGGCGCAACCGCCGTCGTCGCAGTTCACCGTGTTGCCGCCGTCGCCGGGCGCGGACTCCGCTGTTTTCGACGGGGGGGAGGTCGGTGCCGTCGGCGGCGGAGTCTGCGCGCCGGCGACGCGAACGACGCCGGTCAGGATGCAGATCAAGGTGTAATCGAGCAGTTTCATCTTCATGGCAGGCCCCCTCACTTGCCCGGCTTATCGGCAGGGGCTGCCGGGTCGTTGCTGATGTCCACGCGCAAGTGCTGGCGCAGGTCCGGACTGGCGTGGGCGACGATCGCGTCGAACACGGCCTTCGCGCGGCGCAGGCCGAGGTCGACGTTGTAGGCATCGGACGCGCGCAGATCGGTGTGGCCGGTGATGATCACGCGGGTTCCGCGCAGTTGCTCCATCGCCGCGGCGATCTTCGCGATCACCGGCTCGAACTTCGGCTTGATCGTCGCCTTGTCGGTGTCGAACAACACCGTGCCCAGCAACGGCCATTCGGCGAAGCCGATCACCATCGAGGTGGGATCGGTGACGTCGGTGCGCACGCTGACCTGCACGCTCCTGAGCAGCTTCGGATCGAGCATGCCTTCCAGCGACTTGCGCACCGCGAGCGCGCGATCCATCGCCAGCGCTTCGCTCTCGCCGTTGGCGGTGATGACGATTTCGCCGCCGCCGTACTCCTTCACCTTGGTCGCCATGTTCTCGACCGCGGGCAGGTAAGCCGGGGTGACTTCGGCGCTGTCCGGAGTGAACAGTACTTCGCCGATGCGCATTTCGACCTGTTCGGTCTGGGTGCTCTGGCCCGGCGGCATCTTGACGCCGAAGTCGAAACGCACCGGGACGCCCGGGGTCAAGCGGCGCACCAACGGGTTGTCGGTGGTGAGCTTGGCGCCCGGCGGCAGCGTGGCCGGATCGACCTTGAGGATGAAGTTGCGGCCGCGTTCCCACGCACCGCCCGCCACGCCTTCCAGGTGATAGCGGCCGAACTGGTCGGTCTCGATCAACAGGCCTTCGACCGACGCGACGCGCACGCCGGGGATGCCGTGTTCGTCGATGCCGTGATTGCTCACGACATAGTCCACGCGGTAACCGTCCTGGGTCTGAGCGATGCGACGCTCGACCTTCGGCTCGGCGCCGGTGAGCCCCTTGGCGGCATCGCCGTCGCGTTCGACGCGGGTGTTGCCGGCGGCGTCCATGCGCAGCGTGACGCCCTGGGCCGTGGTCAGCACGAAGTCGTCGCTGAACTTGGCCTCGCGCAGCAACTGGCTGATCACCACGGCGTGCTTGGCGACCGGGTCGGCCTCGGACTGACGGCCGGCGATCTTGCCCAACACGATGCCGTGCAGCATCGGCGAGCTGGCATCGGGCTCGGGCTTGGCGCCGTCGCCGTGATCGACCGTGGTCGAGTTGGCGACATACGCATCCGCCGCGAAACCGCCCTGCACGCGGACCTGGGTCAGGTCGGCCGGATCCTGCCAGCCGTCCTCATCGCGGTCGTCGAACACGGTACCGAGCAGCAACGATTCGTCGAGCAGCGGATCGGCGACCAGCCGCACTTCGGCCGTGGCCTCGTTGGAGCGCTTGCCGCCGTCCTCGGCGTAGGCGTGATTGATGTGGGTGCCCGGACGCACCCCGGCGCCGACACGCAGCAGATACACCACGGTCGCGCTGTCGCCGGCCTTGATGTCGATCTGATCGACCTTGATCGGATAGCTGCCCACCTGACGGCCGGCACCATCGCGATCGGCGACCTGCAGGCTGCCTTCGACCAGGGTGAAACCGGCCGGTGGCGTATCGGTCAGCGTCGCGTCGATGGCGTCGGTGATGCCGATGTTCTTGATCGTCACCGTGTAGCGGACCAGGTCGCCGATCTTCACGTCGCGCGGATTGACCTGCTTGCTCACGAACAAGTCGCTGCTTTGCTCGGGTTCGACCGGCATCAACGCCAGGCCCTGGGCCGTCGCGGTGCCGCTGGTCGAGCCGCCACCACCGCCATAACGCGCGGTGACCGTGACGACGTTGTCCAAGGTGCCGCCGGCATTGGCTTCATCGCGGGTGATGGTGTGCGTGTACGGATTGCAGTCCGTGCTCGCACCCGGTGCCAGCGTGGTCGCGCCGCAGTTCAGCGAGGTCGCCGGATACGTCTCCAGCACGTCGCTGGTGCCCATGTCGTTCAAGGTGATGTTGCCGGTATTGGTGATGCGCACCGTGTAGGTGATCACGTCGCCGACATTGCCCACGCCCTTGGTGCCTTGGTCCAGAGTCAGCGTCGCGACCTTGACGATGGCCACGCCAGGACGCGCTTCGATCGGCGTCTTGACGCTCGGGTTGCACAGCGGATCGGTCGAACCCGGCGGGCAGACTCCCGGCGTGTCGGTCTTCACCGTGGCCGTGTTGACCACGCCGCCGGCATCCGCGTCGGCCTGCTGGACCTTGTAGGTACCGGTCAGCACGCAGGTCGCCTTCGGCGCCAGTGTCGCGCAGGTGATCGTGTTCGGCGTCAGCTTGACGTCGCTCACCACCACGTTGGCCAGATCGACATTGCCGGTGTTGGTGGCCGTCACGGTGTAAGTCAGCGTGTCGCCCACGCTCACCGTGCCGCTGCCGTCTTCGTCGGCATTGCCGGTCACCGCTTTCGTCGAGCTCAGGCCCGGCTTCTGCAGCACCGGTTCTTCATGCTTCGGGTTGCACTCCGGAGCGGTCGAACCTGCCGGGCAGACGCCCGGCGTGCCGGTTTGCACCGTCGCTGTGTTCACCACCGTGCCGGCGTTGCCGTCGGCTTGCTGGACCTTGTAGGTGCCGGTCAGCACGCAGGTCGCCTTCGGCGCCAGTGTCGCGCAGGTGATCGTGGTCGGCGTCAGCTTGACGTCGCTCACCACCACATCGACCAGATCGATATTGCCGGTGTTGGTGGCCGTCACCGTGTAGGTCAAGGTGTCGCCCACGCTCACCGTGCCGCTGCCGTCCTCATCGGCATTGCCGGTCACCGACTTGACCGAGGTCAGGGCGGGCTTCTGCGGCACCGGTTCTTCGTGCTTCGGGTTGCACTCCGGAGCGGTCGAACCCACCGGGCAGACGCCCGGCGTGCCGGTCTGCACCGTCGCCGTGTTCACCACCGTGCCGGCGTTGCCGTCGGCTTGCTGGACCTTGTAGGTGCCGGTCAACACGCAGGTCGCCTTCGGCGCCAGCGTTGCGCAGGTGCCGGCGGTGTAACCGGCCACGTTGGCTTCGCTCAGGGTGTAGGTGCCGGCCGAGACCGCTGCATCGGTC
>NZ_JAGGRI010000059.1:54333-61424 GCF_018612875.1 Lysobacter sp. ISL-50
CACCGTCGCGTTACCGCTCTCGCCGGTGATCGTGGTCGGGCCGGTCGCCGTCAACGGGAAGTTGGCGATCGTCGCCGTACCGCCGTTGTCGTTGGTGACGTTCTTGACCAGCGTCAGGCTGGCCGGCTGGTCGTTGTTGTTGATGGTGCAAGTGGCGTTATCGCCCGCCGCCAATGCGACGGTGTTGGACACGACCGCCGCGCCGTTGTTGATGACGCAGCTATAAGTACCGGCGGTGTACCCGGCCGGGCCGCCGGACTCGGACAGGGTGTAGCTGCCTACAGGCACGGACGCGTTGGTTACGGCCGTGGCGCCGGTAGTGCCGGTGATGGTGGTAGTGCCGCCGGTCGCGGTCAGCACCCAGGCCGTCGCCACCGCGGTGCCGCCGTTGTCGTTGGTCACCGTCTTGACCAGGGTCAGCCTGGGTTGGATCGGGTCGCTGTCCTCCGAGGTGCACACCCCACTGAGGAAGGTCTGCCCGGCCCGGTTGCAGTTGGTGCCGGGGTTGGTCACGCCGTTCGGAGGAGAGACCGAGCCGCGGTTGACCGCGTTCTGAGAGAAAGCCGGCAGGGCCACGAGCATCGCGAACGCCAACACGACACATTGACGAACACGACGCAGCTGCGCCCGGATGGCTTGGTCGGAATCGGTCACAACGCCCCCTAACACCAAAAAAATCGAATACCGGTCGGCCACGGGGACGGTCGTCTCCGTGGCGCTTGCAATCCTGATCGGAGAAAATATCCAGAACAGGACATCCACGTAAATACCGTGCCGCCGGCTAGCCGGTGTGCCCGGGGCGATCCCGGGCGCGGCGACCGCGATCCGCAGAGGAAAAAGGTCGGAAATCGGCTGAGAAATCGCCACAGGCGATTGCAAAGCCCGCAATCCGGTGGAAATTCCGCTTACCGGTGCGGCTGGGAATTTCAGACGAGTCCTAAGCCTCGCTCGCCTTGAAGACCGTGCTCTTGCGATCCGGACCCGCGATCTGCGCGCCCGCGGCACCTGTCTACGGGCCGAACTTGGCTGGTTCCGGCTCCGGCGGGGCGACCGGACCAGGAAAATTTCTCTTATTTGAGCCGATTCCGCACTCTGGGCGCGTCCTGGACATGCCAAAATGGGCTCCAGAGGCAGCTAGTTTCGAATCAGACGTTTTCGGCGAGCCCGGCTGTTCCGGTCCTGACCCGGCTGGCCCGGGCCCGTCCCAGCCCCGGAGACATGGGATGAAGTCGCAACAACCGACGATCGGCGGCCTGCTGCGCTCCTTGCGCGCACGCAATCAGTGGACGCTCAAGCAGATGAGCGAGCATTCCGGCATTCCGCTATCGACCTTGTCCAAGATCGAGCACGATCGCTTGTCGCTGACCTACGACAAGCTGTTCCAGCTCAGTCAGCGATTGGGCCTGAGCATGTCCGAGCTGTTCGCCGAAACCGCGGTGCCGGCGACTCGCGCGGTCACCGCGCGACGCAGTCTGGGGCGGATGCGCGATGCCACGCGGGTCACCGGCAAGAACTACGATGCGTACTACTTATGCACGGAATTGCGGCGTAAACGCATGATTCCGTCGGTCACGCACATCCGCGCGCCCAGCCTCAAGGCGTTCGGCCCGCTGGTGCGCAATCAGGGCGAGGAGTTCGTCTACGTGCTCGAAGGCACGGTCGAGCTGCATACCGAGTTCTACGACGTCGCCGTGCTGCAGACCGGCGAAGGCAGCTACATCGACGCCGACATGGGCCATGCCTATGTGCTCGGCGACGGCTGCGCGGCGGCGAGCGTGTTGGCGGTATGCGCCGCGGGCGACGACGAAGATCTGTTGGCGACGCTGTTGGCCCATCAGGACGAAGGCTGAGCCCTCGCATCGCCGCGGCGCATCTGTCGGCGATCGATCGGCCTCCGCCACGGGCGCTGTTGAAGCGCGCCCGCACCCAGTTGAAGTTTTCCGATTAGAGAATACACTCCAGCCAGGACGCCGCTCCGGTTTCCGGGTTCGCGCTGCCCGGTCTCTCTCCGCCGGGGCGGCCGAGGACGCAGGACGCGCGCGATCGAGCGTTCCCCGCCGCATACAAAGGCCTGCCTCTATCCGGACAGGCTCGGGATTCACGCTGGAGTGTCTGTAGTTAGCGGTCCCGGCTCCCACCGGGGCCGTCTTTTTTACAGCTCGCTGCGCGGCGGCAAGGTCCAGTCGATCGGCGCCGCGCCGCGGCGCGAGAGGTAGTCGTTCGCGGCGGAGAAATGCCCGCAGCCGATGAAGCCGCGATGCGCCGACAGCGGCGAGGGGTGCGGCGCCTTGAGCACGCGATGCCGGCCGGCGTCGATGACCTTGCCCTTGGCCTGGGCGTAGCTGCCCCATAGCAGGAACACTAGGCCTTCGCGCTCGCGGTTGAGCACGTCCACGACATGGTCGGTGAACCCTTCCCAGCCCTTGCCCTGATGCGCGCCGGCGCGGCCTTCCTCGACGGTGAGCACGGCGTTGAGCAGCAGCACGCCGCGATGCGCCCACGGCATCAGATAACCGTGATCGGGCCGGGCGATGCCGAGATCGCGGTGGATCTCCTTGAAGATATTGTCCAGCGACGGCGGCACCGGCACGCCGGGCTGCACCGAGAAGCACAGGCCGTGGGCCTGGCCGGCGCCGTGGTACGGGTCCTGGCCCAGGATCACGACCTTCACCTGATCGAACGGGGTGGCGTCGAAAGCGGAAAAGATCTGCGGCCCCGGCGGGAAAATCCGCGCCCCGGCGGCTTTGCGCTCGCGCAGGAAGCGCGACAGCGCGAGCATGTCCTCGCGCCCGAACCAGTCGCCGACGTGCTGCTTCCACGACGGCTCCAGCTTGATGTCGCGATCGCCGTCGCTCATGCCGGCACCGCCGCGCCCGTGGGTTCGACCAGCCGCGACAGGCGCAGCTGGAACAGGGTCTTGGTCACCAGCAGGCGCTCTTCGATCGGCTTGAGCACCAGATCGTTGGCGCCGGCGCGCAGCAGTTCGCTCTGGTTGTCGCGATTGGCGTCGCCGGTCATCACCAGCACCGGCAGACGGCGCTTGCCGTAAGCGAAGTCGTTGCGCAGTCGGGCGAGCAAGTCCTTGCCGCCCAGTTCGCCCTTCAAGTAAACGTCGGTCAGCACCAGATCGGCGCCGGCGTCGCCGCCGTCGCGGCCGCTGGCGCGATGCGCCTCCAGATGCTCCAGCGCTTCTTCCACGCCGATGAAATGCAGCACCTGCAGCGAGTGGCGTTCGAGCATGCGCTTGGTCGCGACCGCGACCACGCGGCTGTCCTCGACGTAAAGCACGCGCGCGCCCGGGATCGATTGCGGCTGGACGTAGCCGCGAATGAATTCGGCCAGGGCGGCGGTGCCCAGGGATTTGTCGAAGTAGTCGGTGACGTCCTCGGTGAAGCGGCGCGCTTCCAGGTGCGCCTGGGCGTCGCCGGACACCACGATCACCGGCACGTAGGCCTGGGCCGCCGCTTCGCGCACCGCGCGCGCCAGGGCGATGCCGTCGCCGTCGGGCAGGACCAGGGCGGTGGTGACCAGATCCACTTCGCCGTGATCGAGCGCGACCTTGGCCTCGACGATGCCGCCGCACTGGACGATGCGCACGTTGGGCAACTCGCGCAGCAGCACGTCGGCGATGAGCTTGCGCACCATCCTGGAGCCGTCGACCACCATCACCCGCGGCGCGGTGTTGTCGAAATGTCGCAGATTCTGGCTTTGCATACGGGGACAGTACCGTCTCGGCGACGCGTAACCGGCGGCGCTACGCGCCGGCGCGGAACGGAGTGCGGGTCATGCGGGGGATTCAGATTCTAGGCGCAAGCGGGGTCGGATTCCGAGCCTTGCGCAGCATCATGGCAACCGTGTGTCGGCCGGAGCGCCCTTGTGTCGAGTTGCGGCACGCGGATGGGCGTTGCGGGGGGACTTTGTGGGGCCTTTGTGGGAGGGGTGTTTTTGTGGGAGGGGCTTCAGCCCCGATGCTTTTCGATCCGATCGCGACAGGCTGCCAAGCGAGCTGAGAGGAAAGCATCGGGGCTGAAGCCCCTCCCACAAAAGCAGCCCTCTCACAAAAGCACCCCTCCAACAAAAACACGCCCCACAAAAACAGCCCACGAAAGCCGCGATCAGCCCTGCCCGGCCCGGCTCTGACGCAGGTAATGCCCAGTCACCAGCCCGGCGCCGAGCCAGCCCAGCGCCGCGGAGCCGGCCAGGATCTGCGCGGCCTGCAGCAGGTCGAAGCCCTGCAGCTCGAAATGGCTGCCGTAACTGGCCGCCAACGCGGTCAGCGGTTCGCGCAGGGTGTGGTCGGCCGCGGTCAGCAGCGCCAGCGCGACGGTGCCGGCGGCCAGGCCGTAGCAGGCGCCCAGGTACAGGAACGGCCGGCGGATGAAGCCGTCGGTGGCGCCGAGCAGTTGCAGCACGCCGATTTCCTCGCGCCGCGACTGGATGTCCAGGCGCACGGTGTTGCCGACCACCAGCAGCGCGCCCAGGCCCAGCATTACCGCCAACACCCAGGCCAGGCGCGAGCCGAAGCGCAGCCATCCGTCCAGCCGTTGGCGCCAGCCGGCGTCGTGCTGGACCACATCGGCCTCGGCCAGTTCGCCCAGCGATTGCGCCAGCGCCAGTTCGTCGCTCTTGGGCGTCACCACCAGCAGGCTCGGCAGCGGATTGCCTTCGACCACCGACAAGGTCTCGCCCAGGCCGCTCTTTTCGCGCAGATCGGCCAGGCCCTGCTCGGGCGTGCGCAGCTCGACCCCGCCGACTTCCGGCCGCGCGCGCAGCTCGTCGGCCAGCGCGCGGGCGCGATCGAGTTTGACCTCGGGCTTGAGGAACACGCTGATCTGCCGCGAACGCTGCACGTCGCCGGCGAAACGCTCGACGTTGTTCAGACTCGCCCACAGGCCCAGCGGTAGCGCCAGCGCCACCGCCATCACGCCGATGGTCAGCAAGGTCGCCCACGGTTTGCGCAGCAGGCGGCCGAGGCTGGCGACCAGACTGTAGAGATGATGGTCCAGCCACGCGCCCAGGCGCGATTGCGACGCCGATTCGACGGCGGCTTCGGGCTCGCGTTCGGACGCGCCGATCCCTGCGTTGCTGCTCATTCGGCCAGATCCTCCGGAGCGATGTCGTCCACCAGACGGCCCTGATTCAACACCAGCACCCGCTTCTTCATGCGTTTGACCAGGGCCAGATCGTGGCTGGCGACCAGCACGCTGGTGCCGCGCTCGGGCAGCGACTGGAACAAGACCATGATCTCGGCCGACAGGGTCGGATCGAGGTTGCCGGTGGGCTCGTCGGCGACCAGCAGGCGCGGTTCGCCGATGATCGCCCGGGCGATGCCGACGCGTTGCTGCTCGCCCGCCGACAACTCGCCCGGCAGCGCCGAAGCGCGCGCCCCAAGGCCGACCTTGTCCAGGGTGGTGCGCACGCGCCGGCCGATGTCGTTGCGGCGCAAGCCGCGCAGCAACAGCGGCAGGGCCACGTTGTCGGCGACGCTGCGATCGGCCAGCAGGCGGTGATCCTGGAACACCACGCCGACCTCGCGCCGATGCAGCGCCACGCGCCGCCCGCCCACCTTGAGCAGGTTGCGTTCGCCGAACAGCACCGCGCCGCGGCTGGGCCGCTCGCTGAGATGAATGAGTTTGAGCAGCGTGCTCTTGCCGGCGCCGGAGTGGCCGGTGACGAACAACATCTCGCCCGGCGCCACTTCGAAGCTGACTTCGCTCAAGGCCTCGTGGCCGCTGCTGTAGCGTTTGCTGACGTTGTCGAAGCGCAATACGGTCATGGCGGAAGTATCGCAGAGCGAATCACCGGAAATCATCACGTTTCGGCACGCGGGTTTGGCCTATGTTCGCGCTGCGGTCGTCGCGCCCACGCGGACGCGCTTCGACGACAACGACCGGCCCGCCCTCGGACAGACCACGATCCGGGCGTTCCCAGGCCGGCACCGCAGCACGGCCGCAGCCTGCCCGCGCGCGATCGCGCGGCGTTTTATTTCGCTTCAAGTCCGACATCGGAAGTGAATGCCCCGCGCCCGTCCGGGCCGCGGGGATCGACTGTCTTCTATGGAGCCGGACTCATGCACACGATCAAGACCTCGCTGATCCTCGGCGGCCTGCTGGCCGCCGGCCTGTACGCGCACGCCGCCCAGGCCGACCAGTACGACCCGCCGATCAACGTCGCCACCCTGGCCTGCCCGGCCGGATCGACCGGTTACGGCAACGCCCGTTTCATCGTGTTTCCCTCGTTCGGCAGCGCGCCGCCGAACTGGCGCCTGACCATCTGGTGCAGCGCCGCCGGCAGCGGTCGCCGCGGCCATTTCGAACCGGGAACCAGCGGCGTGTTCACGACCTGGCCGTATGCCGGCGGCGCGTTCGGCGTCGGCTGGCCGGCTTCGCCGGCGTACGGCAATCAGTATCAGTCGCTGGATATCGACATCGACGGCGATCTGGACGTGTTCCAGCTAGTGGAGACCTCGACCAATACGTGGTCGGTGTTTCTCAGCCGGCGGCAATAAGGGCGATGCGCGGATGAACGGAGTCGTCTGATCCGATCCGCGGGTGCTGTGGCGTGGGAGTCCAGGGACCTGTCGGCTCGATGGCGCTGAAGTCACTGGATTCCCGCGTTCGCGGGAATGACGGCAGGTAGAAACGTCGCCATGCTTCAGCTCGTCATCCCCGCGAACGCGGGGATCCAGCGACTTTCGCGCAGCCTCGGCCGGCGCGAATACGCAAAGGCCCGGCCGCGAACGGCCAGGCCTTGTCGGTGAAACCTCCAGGCGAAGCGGCATCGCCGCGTCGCCCGGACTCAGCGCCCCATTAGTGCTGAGTGCGCGGTGGACGCGCCACCAGCGACTTGAGCTTGCGGCCGATGCGGCCCAGCAGCGACGGCTTGGCTTCGCCCGCGGCCGGTGCGGCCGGCTTGCTCGCCGCCGGCTTGGCCGACTGCGGCCTCGGCGCGCCAGCGGACGACGGCTTGGCGACGGCGGCGGACGCGCCGGCGTCCTGGGCCGGATTCGCGCCCTCGGCGCCCTCGATGCGACGGCCGCCGCGACGACGGCGGCGCTTGCGCGGCGCGCGCTCGCCTTCGGCCGGATTCGC
>NZ_JAGGRI010000060.1 GCF_018612875.1 Lysobacter sp. ISL-50
GTTTGAAGTCGCTGGATTCCCGCGTTCGCGGGAATGACGAGCAAAAAGCAAACGCCTCAAGCAAGAGCAAGAGCAAGATCAAACGCCTAAAGCTTCCGCCATGGAGCGGCGGGTCACTTTCTTTGTCCAAAGCCACAAAGTCCCACGGGATTTCCTTCGGTCAAAAGTAACCAAAGAAAGGGCTTTAGGCTGTTTCGAGTCAAAAGCCACGAGTGCGATGCCGACGCAGGCAGGTCCCGCAGTGGGCATCCTGCCCACGGCGGGACCCGGCGCACGTCCATGTGCGCCGCCCTCCGGGTGTCCCTGGTCTCGCGAGTTACTAGCGGCGCCCAGCAACGGCAACAACAAAAAGCCGAAGCCGAAGCAGAGCGCAGCAAAGCGAAGCCAAGCCAAAACAAAATCTCGGCAACGGCAACGGCAACGGCAACGGCAACAGCAACGGCGCGAGTCGCCGCGGGGCGGCAGCTACGACCGCAACGATCCAGCCAGCCACGCGGCCAAGCCCATCCCGATCAACGGTCCTGAACATCGCAGCCTCTGAGACGCAGCCCCCGGAAGGTGGAATCCCGACAGTCCACCCCTCAAGCACCGTTCCGGAGTCAGGTCATGACCGCTACCGCGCCCACCGCCCGTACCGCCGCCGATGAGGCCGGCTCTCTCCACGCTGACCTGGACACCGCGCTCGGGTATGCGGTCGCCATCGGCTGCCTGCTGGTGCTGATGCTGCCCGGCGCGCGCGGCAGTCACGCCGTCATCGGCTGGCTGCCGCTGTGGCTGGTGGCGATGCCGGCGCTGGCATGGTGGGCGCTGCATCGGTTCCGGCTGCCGTCGTGGCGGCAGAATCCGGCCAGTCAGGCCGAACCGGCGCTGCGCCGCCGCCGCCGCGGATCGGTGCAGGCGCGACGCCGCCTGCGCCCGGCGGTCACGGCGCGGCCGTTGCCGCGGGTGGCTTGATCGATACGGCGACCGGCGCGCCGCCTGTGCGGAATGGGGCGGCGCGCCGAGCGCGAATGCGTCGCCGAGCGCACTCCCGCCGGCACCCCGGCGCCGCGCGGGCAACGCGCCAAACCGGGCAACGCCCTACATGACCTTGGACAGGGCGGAGCCCCTCCCGCCCTGTGCTAGCGTGGCGGCCTTCCTTTTGCACCGGATGAGCCATGCCCACGATGTCGCAGACCTGTCAGTCCTTGTTGTTCGCGGCCGGTCTGGCCGCGGCTTCGGCCTCCGGCGCCGTACACGCCCAGGAGGCGCCCGTGACCGACGATCCCTATGCCTGGCTCGAAGACGTCGAGGGCAAGCGCGCGCTGGACTGGGTCCACGCCCGCAACGCCAAGACCGAAGCCGAGCTGGCGGCGACGCCGCAGTTCAAGCAGCTCGAAAGCAGCATCCTCGCCATCCTCGATTCCAACGCCAAGATCCCCGGGGTGGAGAAGATCGGCGCCTACTACTACAACTTCTGGAAGGACGCGCAGCATCAGCGCGGCCTGTGGCGCCGCACCACGCTGGAGGAGTACCGCAAGGACCAGCCGAAGTGGGAGACGGTGATCGACCTGGACGCGCTCAACGCGCAGGAAAACGAACAATGGGTCTGGCACGGCGCCGAATGCCTGCGGCCTGAATATCAGCGCTGCCTGATCGCGCTGTCGCGCGGCGGCTCCGATGCCGACGTCACCCGCGAGTTCGACCTCACCAGCAAGACCTGGATCAAGGACGGCTTCTTCCGCCCCGAAGCCAAGGGCAACCTGAGCTGGATCGATCGCGATCACGTCTACGTCGCCACCGATTTCGGCAAGGGCACGATGACGACCTCGGGCTACGCGCGCACCGTGCGCCTGTGGAAGCGCGGCACGCCGATGGCCGAGGCGGCGCCGGTGTACGAGGGCAAGGACAGCGACATGTCGGTGTCGGCCTGGCACGACCCGACCGAGGGCTTCGAGCGCGATTTCGTCCAGCGCGCGCTGGCGTTCTACAACGATGAGCTGTACCTGCGCGGCCAGGACGGCAAGTTGACCCAGATCGATCTGCCCAACTCGGCGAACAAGTACGTGCACCGCGAATGGCTGATCGCCGAGCTGCGCGATCCGTATGAAGCCGGCGGCAAGAAGTACGCCTCCGGCAGTCTGATCGCGATCAAGTTCGACGATTTCCTCAAGGGCAAGCGCGGCTTCACCACCTTGTTCGCACCGACCGACACCACCTCGCTGGCGAGCGCGGTGTGGACGCGCCATCACCTCGTCGTCAACGTCCTCGACGACGTCAAGTACAAGCTCAGCGTGCTGACGCCGCCGGCCGACGCCGGTCCGGGCGAATGGACGCGCAGCGCCTTCGTCGGCGCGCCGGCGTTCGGCACGGTGTCGGTGGGCGCGGTGGACAGCGACGACAGCGACGCGGTGTGGCTGAGCGCGTCGGACTACGTCACGCCGACCACGCTGGCGCTGGCCGACATCGGCAAGCCGCCGCAGACGCTCAAGACCAATCCGACCTTCTTCGATTCCTCCAAGGACACGATCGAACAGCACTTCGCCAAGAGCGAGGACGGCACCCGCGTGCCGTATTTCGTGGTGCGGCCGAAGGATCTGAAGTTCGACGGCAAGGCGCCGACGCTGCTGTACGGCTACGGCGGTTTCGAAATCTCGCTGACCCCGGCCTATTCCGGCGGCATCGGCAAGGGCTGGCTGGAGAAGGGCGGCGTGTACGCGGTCGCCAACATCCGCGGCGGCGGCGAGTACGGCCCGCGCTGGCACCAGGCCGCGCTCAAGGCCAATCGCCACAAGGCCTATGAGGATTTCGCCGCGGTCGGCCGCGACCTGATCGCGCGCAAGATCACCAGCACCCCGCACCTGGGCGTGCAGGGCGGCAGCAACGGCGGCCTGCTCACCGGCAACATGCTGACCCAGTACCCGGAGCTGTTCGGCGCGGTGGTGGTGCAGGTGCCGCTGCTCGACATGAAGCGCTATAACCACTTGCTGGCCGGCGCCTCGTGGATGGCCGAATACGGCAATCCGGACACCGCCGACTGGTCGTTCATCAAGACCTTCTCGCCGTATCACCTGTTCGACGCCAAGCGCGAATACCCGCCGGTGATCTTCATGACCTCGACCAAGGACGACCGCGTCCATCCGGGCCATGCGCGCAAGATGGCGGCGAAGATGCTCGATGCCGGCAAGAACGTCACCTACTACGAAAACGTCGAAGGCGGCCACGGCGGCGCGGCCAACAACGCCCAGCAGGCGCACATGAACGCCCTGGCCTACACCTTCCTGTGGGAACAACTGGCGAAGTGACCGGCGCGGCCGGCTTGCACGGATCGGCCATCCAGCGGGCGCCTTCGGGCGCCCGTTCGCGCGTTGCGGCCGCGTTTTCGCCGGCCGCGCCATTGCGTATCACGTAATCGGACCCTATATGAAACCGACTCTATTCACGTTAGCGGCCACGCTCCTGATGACCACGACCCTCTCCGTCTCCGCCGCCGGCCTGCCCACGCCGCCCGACGCCGCCAAGAAGCCGCATGAAGTCAAGGCGCCGCACGGCGCCCAGCGCAGCGACGAGTACTACTGGCTGCGCGACGACAAGCGCAAGAATCCGCAGATGCTGGCGTACCTCAACGCCGAGAACGCTTACGTCGACGCGTTCATGAAGCCGCTGAAGCCGCTGGAAGACAAGCTGTACGACGAGATCGTCGGCCGCATCAAGCAGGACGACAGCTCGGTGCCGTACCGCGAGCGCGGCTACTGGTACTACACCCGTTTCGAAACCGGCCAGGACTATCCGATCCACGCCCGCCGCAAGGGCAGCATGGACGAGGCCGAGCAGATCCTGCTCGACGTCAACGCCATGGCCAAGGGCAAGGATTACTTCAACGTCGGCGGCATGGAACTCACCCAGGACAACACGATCCTGGCCTGGGCCGACGACGCCGTCGGCCGCCGCCAGTACAAGATCCGTTTCAAGAATCTGGCGACCGGCGAGATCTATCCGGAGGTGATCGAAAACGCCTCCACCGACCTGGTCTGGGCCGACGACAACAAGACCCTGTTCTACGTCGAGAACGATCCGGAAACGCTGCTGACCGTTAGGGTCAAGAAGCACGTGCTCGGCACCCCGGCGGCCAGCGACACGCTGGTCTACGAGGAAAAGGACGACAGCTTCTACATGGGCATCGGCCGCACCCGCGACGACGCCTACCTGTGCATCAGCGTGCACAGCACGGTGTCGAGCGAGACCCGCTGCGCGCCGGCCGCCGATCCGAAGCAGTTCGTGGTGCTGGCGCCGCGCGAGCGCGATGTCGAATACGACGCCGACCGTCTCGACGGCCGCTGGGTGATCCGCACCAACGCCCCCGGCGCCGACGGCAAGCCGGCGCCGAACTTCAAGCTGGTCACCGCGCCCGACGGTTCGCAGTCGCGCAAGGACTGGAAGGACTGGATCGCTCACCGCGACGACGTATTCATCGAGGGCTTCGAGCTGTTCGACGGCTTCACCGCGGTGGCCGAGCGCTCCAACGCGCTCGAGCGTCTGCGCCTGATCGGCAAGGACGGCAAGGAAGAGTTCGTCAAGGCCGATGAGCCGGCGTTCTCGATGGGCTTGTCGACCAATTCCGAACACGACACGCCGTGGCTGCGTTACACCTACACCTCGCTGACCACGCCGGCGACCACTTACGAACTCAATACGCAGACCGGCGAGCGCAAGCTGCTCAAGCGCCAGCCGGTGATCGGCTTCGACGCGGACAAGTACGTGACCGAGCGTTTCTGGGCGACCGCGCGCGACGGCGTCAAGGTGCCGGTGTCGCTGGTGTACAAGAAGGGCTTCGAGAAGAACGGCAAGGCGGCGATGCTGCAGTACGCCTACGGCAGCTACGGCCTGTCGATGGACCCGGGCTTCAACAGCACCATCGTCAGCCTGCTCGATCGCGGCATGGTCTACGCCATCGCCCACATCCGCGGCGGCCAGGAAATGGGCCGCAAGTGGTACGACGACGGCAAGCTGTTGCACAAGAAGAACACCTTCACCGACTTCATCGACGTCACCGAAGACCTGGTCAAGGCCGGCTATGCCGCGCCCGATCGCGTCGCCGCCTACGGCGGCAGTGCCGGCGGCCTGCTGATGGGCGCGATCAGCAACATGGCGCCGGACAAATACCGCGTGGTGCTGTCGCAGGTGCCGTTCGTGGACGTGGTCACCACCATGCTCGACGCCAGCATTCCGTTGACCACGAACGAGTACGACGAGTGGGGTAATCCGGAGAAGAAGGATTACTACGACTACATGCTCACTTATTCGCCCTACGACAATCTGAAGAAGCAGGCCTATCCGGCGATGTTCGTCGGCACCGGTCTGTGGGATTCGCAGGTGCAGTATTGGGAGCCGGCCAAGTACGTGGCGCGTCTGCGCGATCTGGACACCGGCGCGCAGCCGGTGCTGTTCCGCACCAACATGGACGCCGGCCACGGCGGCAAGTCCGGCCGCTTCCGCAAGTATCGCGAACAGTCGGAGATGTATGCCTTCATGATCGATCAGATGCAGGTCAGCGCGGATATTTCGGTCAAGTAAGTGCCGCGGCCTTCGGGCTGGTGATGATTTGACGGACCCGGCGTATGCCGGGTTCGTCGTTTTCGGTGCCTGGTTGGAAGGCGAGTGGCGTCGTTGCTGAGAGGAAAGCATCGGGGCTGAAGCCCCTCCCACAAGAGCTGTCGTGGCCCCGATGGCTCTTGTGGGAGGGGCTTCAGCCCCGATGCTTTCCTCTCAAATCGCCACGCACTCCCGCTTGAAACCCAAGCGATCCCCGCCATCTCTCCCACACACCCAAACAACCCCAGCGCCCAGCCGCATACTCCCGGCATGCCCGTTCCACCCACCTCCGCCGACCCCCAGCCCAGGCAGGACGCCGAGCGCACCGACACCGCGCCCTCCGCCGCGCCCGCGCCCCAACCCGCGCCCCCGCAAGCCCGCGGCCGCTTCCGCTGGGCCTGGTGGCTGCTGGCCTACACCAGCCTGGGCCTGGGCATCGTCGGCATCGTCGTGCCGGGCCTGCCGACGGTGCCGTTCGTGCTGCTGTCGGCGTTCGCCGCCGCGCGCGGCTCCGAGCGCCTGCACGCGCGCCTGCTCGCGCACCGCCAGTTCGGGCCGATGATCCGCGACTGGCAGGCGCACGGCGCGGTCAGCCGCCGGGCCAAGCGCCTGGCGGTGTCGATGATGGCGGCGTGCGCGGTGATCATGGTCCTGACCTCGCCCCAGTGGTGGATGTGGGCGAGCGGCATCGCGATCATGACCGTGGTCGCGATCTGGCTGTGGCGCCGGCCGGAACCGCCGCGCGGCTGAGCGCTCAGCCTGAACCGGCGCAACCCCATTGCGCGCCCGGCCGCGCCGGCCGGGTTCGTTTCGGCCGGCCTCGCGGGCTACACTTCGGCCCATGAATGCACGCCATGCCACGTCCCCGATTTTGACCGCGCTGACCGCGAGCGCACTGACCCTGATCCTGAGCGCTTGCGGCAACAAGGGCCCGCTGGTCCTGCCGACCCAGCCCGCGCCGCAGCAGGCGCCGCGCGCCAAGCCCGGCGAAGTGCCGGTGACCATCTCCAACGCCAACGACCCGCCGGTCGCCACCGATCCGAACGCGGCCAAGAAGTCCACGCTGCCGGCGCCGCCGCTGCAGTCGGTGCTGCCGCCTCCGGCCGGGACCAAGGACGCCGAGGGCAAGGACACGAAGACCCAGGACGGCAAGGACGGCGAAACGCCGGTCGATCCGCCAGTCGAGCCCACTCCCGCCTCATCCGGCGGCCAGGGCGATGGCTGAGTCCGTGATCGCCGCGGCCGCGCCGCAGCGTTTCAGCAAGATGCACGGCGCCGGCAACGACTTCGTCGTGCTGGATCTGCGCGGCGGCCTGCCGCAGCCCGACGCCGCGCTGTGCCGCCATTTCGCCGACCGCCACCTCGGCGTGGGCTGCGATCAGATCCTGACCATCGAAGACCCGCTCAGCGAGGGCGCGGTCGCCTCCTACCGGATCTGGAATTCCGACGGCTCGGCCTCGCAGCAATGCGGCAACGGCGCGCGCTGCATCGCCGCCTGGCTGGTCCGCGATGGCGCCGCCGGCGCGGCCAGTTTCGCGGTGGACAGCCCGGCCGGACGCCACGCGGTGTGGCCGCTCGGCGACGGCCACTACCGCATCGACATGGGCCGGCCCGAGTTCGATCCCGCGCGCATCCCGCTGCACGGTTATTCGACCCGCCAGGACCAGTACGTCCTCGACGTCCACGACACCGTGATCGGTTTCGGCGCGGTGTCGATGGGCAATCCGCACGCGGTGATCGAAGTGGACGACGTCGATGCCGCGCCGGTGGAAACCATCGGCCCGATGCTGCAGTCCAGCGCGGAGTTTCCCGAATCGGCCAACGTCGGCTTCGCGCAAGTGCTCGCGCCCGACCGCATCCGCCTGCGCGTGTACGAGCGCGGCGTCGGCGAGACCCTGGCCTGCGGCAGCGGCGCCTGCGCCGCCGCCGCGGTGCTGATGCAGCGTGGCCGCATCCAGCGCGAAGTCGCCGTGCAATTGCCCGGCGGCGAGTTGCGCATCGTCTGGCCCGACGACGACAGCACCCTGTCGATGTCCGGGCCGACCGCATTCGTATTCGAAGGAGAATGGAACCGATGAGCGACAGATCCGGCGACAAGCCGGCCGAGCCCGGCGCGCACGAAATCGCCGCATGGCTGCGCCGCCATCCGCGTTTCCTGCAGCAGTTCCCCGACCTGTCGATGAGCCTGGTGGTGCCGCGCGAGGAAGGCTCGGCCAGCTCGCTGGCGAGCTACCAGCTGGAAGTGCTGCGCGACAAGAACCGCGAACTGTCGCGGCGCCTGTACGAATTGTTCGGCAACGCGCAGGAAAACGAACGCCTGGCCGTGCGCACCCATCAGCTGACCCTGGCGCTGATGCGCCAGACCAACGCCGCCGACACGCTGCGCGCGATAGCCGCGAGCCTGGCGGAGGATTTCAACGGCGACCTGGTCCGGCTGATCGTGTTCCGCCGCTACGACACGCTGGCCGACAGCGAATGGCTGCAGGTCATCGAAGAAGCCGACCCGCGCCTGCAACCGTTCCGCGACGTGCTCAACGACGGCGAACCGCTGTGCGGCCGCCTGCAGCCGGAAAAACACGCCGTGCTGTACGGCGAGCGCGCCGGCGACGTGCAATCCACCGCCTTGCTGGCGCTGCCCGGCACCGGCCTGATCGCGGTCGGCAGCCGCGACGCCAACCGTTTCTTCCCCGGCATGGGCACCTTGTTCCTGCGCATGATGGGCGAATCGCTGGCGGTGGCGTTGCGGCGTTACGACTGACGTACCGCCGCCGCGCAACGCTTGCGCGCGGCGCGGGGTTGCGCAGACGCATGCCGCCCGCGTTCCAAGCGCGTAGGATCGCCTGACATGAGCGCCGTCGCCGACTTCCTCGATCACCTGCGCGTGGAAAAGCGCATGTCCGCGCATACGCTGGACGCCTACCAGCGCGATCTGGGCGCGTTGACGCAATGGTGCGAACACTACGGCCGCGGCGACGTGCTCGCCCTGCAGGTCGAGGACGTGCGCGCCTTCATCGCCGCCGAACACCGGCGCGGGCTCACCGCCAAGAGCCTGCAACGGCGCTTGTCCGCCTGTCGCAGCTTCTACGCCTGGCAGGTCAAGCAGGGCGCGTTGCCGGCCAGCCCGGCCGCGCCGATCCGCGCGCCCAAGGCGCCGCGCAAACTGCCGCAGGTGCTCGATCCCGACGAAGCCAAGGCGCTGGTCGAAGTGCCGACCGACGCGCCGCTGGGCCTGCGCGATCGTGCCTTGCTGGAGTTGTTCTATTCCTCCGGCATCCGCCTGAGCGAGCTGTGCGCGCTGCGCTGGCGCGACCTGGATCTCGACGACGCGCTGGTGACGGTGCTGGGCAAGGGCAGCAAGCAACGCATCGTGCCGCTGGGCTCGCACGCGCGCCAGGCGTTGGCGCAATGGCGCGCGTCCACCGGCGCCGGCGGCGACGCGCAAGTGTTTCCCGGCCGCGGCGGCGGCCCGATCACGCCGCGCGCGGTGCAGTTGCGCATCCGCCAACTGGCCCAGCGCCAGGGTTTGTTCAAGCGCGTGCATCCGCATCTGCTGCGGCACTCCTTCGCCAGCCACATCCTGGAATCCTCCGGCGACCTGCGCGGCGTGCAGGAACTGCTCGGACACGCCGACATCGCCACCACCCAGATCTACACGCATCTGGATTTCCAGCATCTGGCGAAGGTGTACGACGCGGCGCATCCTCGCGCCAAGCGGAAGAAGCAGGAGTGAGTTGAGAGGAGTGAGGAAATAGTAGAGCGGCCTTCGCTCTTACTCACTCCTCACTCCTCTGAACTCGTTCCTGGCCCCACCGGGGCCCTTGACAAGCGTCCCAGCGACCCCATCCAGGGTTACAGCATCCTGGAGGTCGCAATGGACCCGAGTCAGAATCCCAATGTGTTTCACGCAACGACCATCGTTTCGGTACGCCGCGACGGGCGCGTCGCCGTGGCCGGCGACGGCCAGGTGACGTTGGGTCACACCGTCATGAAATCCAACGCGCGCAAAGTGCGGCGCCTGGGCCGCGACGGCCAGGTCCTCGCCGGTTTCGCCGGCGCCGCCGCCGACGCGTTCACCCTGTTCGAATTGTTCGAAGCCAAGCTGGAAAAACACGGCCAGTTGACCCGCGCCGCGGTCGAGCTGGCCAAGGACTGGCGCACCGAACGGCGCCTGGGAAAACTCGAAGCGCTGCTGGCGGTGGCCGATAAGGAAACCTCCCTGATCATCAGCGGCACCGGCGACGTCATCGAACCGGAAGACGGCATCATCGCCATCGGCTCCGGCGGCATGTACGCCTTGTCCGCGGCGCGCGCGCTGATCGCCCACACCCAACTGGACGCGCGCACCATCGCCACCGAATCGATCGGCATCGCCGGCGATGTGTGCATCTATACCAATCGCAATGTGGTGGTGGAGGAGCTTTAAAGCCGGGAATTGGGAATCGGGAATCGCAAAGCGCAAAGCGCAAAGCGCGATTTCTTCCCGTCTCCGCAAACCGCTTTTGCTCTTTCGATTCCCGATTCCCCATTCCCAAAAAAAAGCCATGAAACCCGACAACAGCCACGCCACCATGACCCCGCGCGAAATCGTGCAGGAGCTGGACCGACACATCGTCGGCCAGCACGCCGCCAAGCGCGCGGTCGCCATCGCGCTGCGCAACCGCTGGCGCCGCATGCAGCTCGACGACGATCTGCGCAACGAAGTCATGCCCAAGAACATCCTCATGATCGGCCCGACCGGCGTGGGCAAGACCGAGATCGCGCGGCGCCTGGCGACCTTGGCCAACGCGCCGTTCGTCAAGGTCGAGGCCACCCGCTTCACCGAGGTCGGCTACGTCGGCAAGGACGTGGAGCAGATCGTGCGCGATCTGGCCGACACCGCGGTCAAGCTGTATCGCGAGCAGGCCAAGGTCCGCGTGCGCACCCAGGCCGAAGACCGCGCCGAGGACCGCATCCTCGACGCGCTGCTGCCCAAGCGCGTGCCCGGCGGCTTCGGTTTCGGCTCGGAAACGCCCGCCGCCGATCTCAGCGCGCCCGACAACGACACCCGCGCCAAGCTGCGCAAGCAACTGCGCAGCGGCGAGTTGGACGAGCGCGAGATCGAGATCGAAACCGCGGTCAACGTCGGCGTCGACATCATGGCGCCGCCGGGCATGGAAGAAATGGGCCAGCAGCTGCGGCAGATGTTCTCGCAGGTGTCGGGCGGCAAGACCAACAAGAAGCACTTGTCGATCAAGGCCGCGCGTCCGCAGTTGATCGAGGAAGAAGCGGCCAAGCTGGTCAACGAAGACGACATCCGCCAGGCCGCGATCGAGGCGTGCGAACAGCACGGCATCGTCTTCATCGACGAGATCGACAAGGTCGCCAAGCGCGGCGAATCGGGCATGAGCGGCGGCGATGTCAGCCGCGAAGGCGTGCAGCGCGATCTGCTGCCGCTGGTGGAAGGCTCGACCGTCAGCACCAAGTACGGCGCTGTGAAGACCGACCACATCCTGTTCATCGCTTCGGGCGCGTTCCATCTGGCCAAGCCCAGCGATCTGATTCCGGAGTTGCAGGGCCGGTTCCCGATCCGGGTGGAACTCACCGCGCTGAGCAAGGACGATTTCGTCCGCATCCTGACCGAGCCGAAGGCGGCGTTGACGACGCAGTACGTCGAGCTGCTCAAGACCGAGGGCGTGAATCTCACCTTCAGCGCCGATGCGGTGGACCGGCTGGCCGAGATCGCCGCGCAGGTCAACGAGCGCCAGGAAAACATCGGCGCGCGTCGTCTGCATACGGTGCTGGAGCGTCTGCTCGACACCCTGAGCTATGAAGCGCCCGATCGCGATGGGCAGGTGGTGACGATCGATCGCGCGTATGTCGATCAGCATCTGGGCGAGTTGGTGCAGGACCCGGATTTGAGTCGGTACATTTTGTAATCGCAGGAGCTTTCGCCGCGAGTTGCAAGGAAATAAGAGAGTCAGAAAAACCCCTCTCCCGCTTGCGGGAGAGGGGTTGGGGTGAGGGGAGCGAGCGCCGCAGGCGCGAGCCGCTTTGTTTTTTTGCGTAGCGTCCGAAAAGCAAAAGCTCCCTCACCCTAGCCCTCTCCCGCAAGCGGGAGAGGGAACTCTTGGGCCGGATGGCGGGAGAGGGAACTCTTAGGCCGGATGGTGGGAGAGGGCATAGCTGCCGCGCCGTCCCCCATTCCCCTCTGCTACCGTGTCGCCCCATGGACGACACCGCCCTCGCGCCGCGGACCGACGCGCACACCGACCGCCCCGGAGCACGTACCGCGCTGGTCGTCGGCGCCAACGGCTTCCTCGCCGGTTACCTCATCGCCGGCCTGCAACGCCACGGCTGGCGCATCCTGCGCGGCGTGCGCGACAGCGGCCGCGAGTTGCGCGCGGACCAGCGCGTGACCGATCTGGCGCGCATGACCGCGCCGCGGGACTGGCACGACACCCTGCGCGGCGTGGACGCGGTGATCAACGTCGCCGGCATCCTGCGCGAGAGCGGCGAACAAACTTTCCAGACCATCCACATCGACGGCCCGCTGGCGCTGGCGCAGGCCTGCGTCGACACCGGCGTGCAACGGTTCGTGCAGATTTCGGCCCTGGGCGAACCCGCCGACGGCGGCTTCATCGCCAGCAAGCACCGCTTCGACGACGCGCTGCTGGCGCTGCCGTTGCGGGCGGTCGTGCTGCGCCCGTCGGTGGTCTACGCCGCATCGGGTTCCTACGGCGGCACCTCGCTGCTGCGCGCGCTGGCGGCGTTTCCCGGCCGCCATCTGCTGCCCGGCGACGGTCGCTGGCCGTTGCAGCCGGTCGCAGCGGAGGATCTGGGCGAAATCGCAGCGCGCGCAGCCGGCGGCGATCAGACCGGCATCTATCAGATCGGCAGCCCGCGGCCGATGTCGCTGCGCGAGTATCAATTGGCGTGGCGGCGTTGGCTGCGCATCGACGGCAGCGGCGCGGTGGCGTTTCCCGAATCGCTGGTGAGCCTGCAGGTCGCGATCGGCGAGCGCCTGGGTCGCGGCCCGGTCGGCGAAACCATGTGGCGCATGCTCCGCCGCGGCAACGTGACCGCGCCGGACGCACACGCGCGCTTGCAGTCCGACTTCGGCTACGCGACGCGCGATCTGGCTGCAGCGCTCGCGGCGACGCCAAGCCAGGTGCAGGACCGCTGGCAGGCGCAGTTGTATTTCCTCGCGCCGACGCTGCGCCTGGCGATCGTCGCGCTGTGGCTGATCTCGGCCGTCGCCGGCTGGCTCACGCCGGCGACGACGATCGAAGCGATGGCCGCGCATTCGCCGATGGCGTCGCTGCAGCCGGTGCTGCTCGCGCGCGCCACCGCGGGCCTGGACGCGGCGCTCGCGCTGGGGCTGCTGTTCGGTTGGCGCGTGCGCTGGATGCTCGGCCTGATGGGCATCAGCGTGCTCGCCTACACGCTGGCGTTCGGTGTGCTGCTGCCGGCGCAATGGCTGGACCCGCTGGGCGGGCTGGCGAAGAATCTGGTGCTGCTGCCCGCGCTCGCGGTGGCCTGGGTGTTGGCGGATCGGAGATAAGGCGGCGATGGATTATCTGTGGGTGAAATGGATTCACATCCTGTCCTCGACCCTGCTGTTCGGCACGGGCCTGGGCATCGCGTTCTTCTTCTGGATCGCGCACAAGCGCGGCGATGCGAAAGTCATCGCCGAAACCGCGCGCACGGTGGTGATCGCCGATGCCTGTTTCACCGCGCCGGCGGTGATCGTGCAGTTCGCCACCGGTGTGTGGCTGATGCTGCATCTGGGCGTTCCGGCCTCGGTGTTCTGGCTCAAGACCGCGCTGCTGCTGTTCTTCGTGGTCGGCGCGTGCTGGCTGCCGGTGCTATGGCTGCAGGCGCGCGCGCGGCGGTTGGCGGCGCAGGCCGCGGCCGCGGGCGAGCCCTTGCCGGCCGCGTATCACCGCACGATGCGCTGGTGGTTCTGGCTGGGATGGCCGGCGTTTTCCAGCGTGATGGTGATTTTCTGGCTGATGGTGGTGAAACCAACCGGAGCGACGTAGCCCCGCCGTCGCTGCCCAAGCCCCAAATCCCCAAGTCACAAACCCTTACCCTCCATTCGCCCCTCCATCGCATCAACGACAAACAAACCCACCGCGATTGCCATCATCCAACCCAACCGCAGCGCTCAGCGCCGCCGCTCCAGAATCACTCCCACTGTCGGAAACTCATCGTTATCGGCCAGCCGCCCGGGCCGGCGTTCGATTTCGACGAAGCCTTCCGAGCGGTACAGGCGCAGCGCCGGCTCATTGCCGTCCAGGGCCTGGGTGCGGAACAGCGGGCCGGAAAACGCGATCGCATGACGCAGCAGGCTGCGGCCGATGCCGCGCCGATAGCCGTCGGGGTGCACGTACAGCCAGTTCAGGGAACTGCGTCGATAAGCGACGAAGCCCTGCACGATGCCGTCGATTTCTGCGACGTCCAGCCGATCCAGAAACAAGCCCTCGCTGTGCGCGGTGCGCGCGAGGCTGCGGAACGCGGCGACGTCGGCGCTCAGGCGCAACTCGTCCAGGCGCGCGCGGTCGTGGATTTCGCACAGGCGCGGCCAGTCGCTGAGCAGGTAGGGACGAATCAACGGGGGCGGGAGCGACGGCGCGCGCATCGGCAAGGATTCTGCACCCGCGCGCGGGCGCTTGCACAGCGCCGCGCGGCGGCCGTCACAGCTTCGCCGGCACGCGCTGGCCGGATGCGGCGGCGGCGAACGCGAACGCCGCCCGGCACCGATCAATCCTCGCCGATGTCCTCGTTCCAGACATCCGGATTGGCGGCGATGTAGCCGCCGAGCAGTTCGATGCATTCCTGATCGGCCAGATCGATCACGTTGACGCCGCTCTCGCGCAGCCAGTCCACGCCGCCGCTGAAGTTGACCGATTCGCCGACCACGACGGTGCCGATGTTGAACTGGCGCACCAGGCCGCTGCAGTACCAGCACGGCGCCAGCGTGGTGACCATGATCGTGTCGCGGTAGCGGCGCTGGCGGCCGGCTTTGCGGAAGGCGTCGGTTTCGCCGTGCACGGACGGGTCGCCTTCCTGGATGCGGCGGTTGTGGCCGCAGCCGAGCAGGCGGCCGTCGTTGTGGTACAGCGCCGCGCCGATCGGGATGCCGCCTTCGGCCAGGCCCTGGCGGGCTTCGGCGACGGCGGTGGCGAGCAGGGCGCGGTAGTCGGGGGTGGCGATCATGCTGGATTCCTTGGCGATGGCGTCCAGTCTGGCGCGGCGGCGCGGTCGGGTCGAGTGCGTTGTCGGCGGAATCGGTGACTTGCGTTGCGCCGAGTCCACGCAATCGCGCAACCGCGCTCGCACAGCGGAAGGAGAGGCGGCGTTTCGCTCAGCCCGCGCCGCGTCCGCGCCGCAGCAGGTCGATGTGCGGGATGCCGTCTTCGACATAGGGCTCGGACGAAGGCTCGAAGCCGTAGCGGCCGTAGTAGGCCTGCAGATGCGCCTGCGCGCCGATCTGGATGTCGGCGCCGGGCCAGCGCCGCTCGATCTCGATCAAGGCCGCTTCCAGCATCGGCCCGCCCAGGCCCAGGCCGCGATGCGAGGCGGCGGTGAGTACCCGGCCGAAGCTGACCTGCGGATAGCTCAGCCCGGCCGGCAGGATGCGCAGGTACGCGACGAGGCGGCCGTCGGCGTCGCGGCCGCACAGGTGCACGGCCTCGGGGTGGCGGTCTTTGTCGTCCGGGTCTAGGTAAACGCAGTTCTGCTCGATCACGAACACCTGCGAGCGCAGGCGCAGCAACTCGTAGAGTTCGTCCAGGCTCAGATCGGCGTAGGCCTTGGCCTGCCAGGTCACGTTCGCGGTCATGCGGCCATGATGCCACCGCTGGACAGGGCTTTTGCGGGATGGAGCTGTGGCTTCGGTGGGAGGGATCTGTGGGTTCTGTGGGAGGGGAGCTGTGGCTTCGGTGGGGAGGCTTCTGTGGGAGGGAGCTTTAGCCCCGATGCCTTTCGGTCAGGTCCGCCGCGTCGGACCGGAAAGCATCGGGGCTAAAGCTCCCTCCCACAGAAGCCACAGTTCCCTCCCGCAGAAGCTATGCCCCAAAGCCTCGGGCCCGAAGCGCCCCAAAGCCCGCCGCCGGTGGGCCGTGCGATAATCCGCGGATGAGCGAATCCACCCCCAAATCCGACGACACCACCCACTTCGGCTTCCGCGACGTGCCGCGCGATCAAAAGCGCAAGCTGGTCGGCGAGGTGTTCTCCTCGGTCGCAGGCAACTACGACCTGATGAACGACCTGATGAGCATGGGCATCCATCGGGTCTGGAAGCGCTATTTCACCGCCACCGCGCAGGTCCGCCGCGGCGACCGCGTGCTCGATCTGGCCGGCGGCACCGGCGATATCGCAGCGCTGCTGCGCGATCGGGTCGGCGAGCGCGGAGTGATCGTGCTGGGCGACATCAATCACGACATGCTGCGCGTCGGCCGTGATCGCATGACCGACCGCGGCCAGGTGTCGGGCTTCGAGTACGTGCAGTGCAATGCCGAGTCGCTGCCGTTCCCGGACGCCAGCTTCGATCTGGTCACCATCGCCTTCGGCCTGCGCAACGTCACCGACAAGGACGCGGCGCTGCGCGAGATGCTGCGCGTGCTCAAGGTCGGCGGCCAGGCGCGGGTGCTAGAGTTTTCGGAAGTGAAGGCCGAGTGGTTCAAGCCGATCTACGACTTCCACTCCTTCAACGTGCTGCCGCGCCTGGGCCAGTTGTTCGCCGGCGACAGCGAGAGCTACCGCTATCTGGCCGAAAGCATCCGCAAGCATCCGCCGCAGGACGAGCTCAAGCGGATGATGAGCGAAGCCGGTTTCGCGCGGGTGGATTACAAGAATCTGAGCGCCGGGATCTGCGCGATCCATACCGGATACAAAGTCTGATCCGACGCTTCGCGTCGGATCGAAAAACGCGCCGGGACCGCAAGGTTGCCGGCGCGTTGCGTTTGGGCTGCATGAAGCCTCTCTCCCGCCTGGGAGAGAGGGAACACGTTGCGGCGAGCCGGGCGGCAACTAACGTTGCGAAGACACCGCCATCAAGCTGAAAACCCGCCATCCACCGAAAGCTGCGTACCGGTAACGAACGCAGCGCCCGGCCCGGCCAGATACGCCACCGCCGCGGCGATGTCCTCGGCCTTGCCGAACTCGCCCAGCGGCAGACCCGCGCGCTGATGATCGGCGGCTTCGCCGTCGGCCGGGTTCATGTCGGTGTCGATCGGGCCGGGCTGGACCGTGTTGACGGTGATGCCGCGCTTGCCCAGGTCCTGCGCCAGGCCCTTGCTCAGGCCGACCACCGCCGCCTTGCTCAGCGAGTACAAGGCCATGCCCGGCGCGCCGACGCGCTCGCCCAGGCAGCTGCCGATGGTGATGATGCGTCCGCCGCGCGGCAGATGCCTGGATGCCGCCTGCGCCGCCACGAACGGCGCGCGCACGTGGATCGCCATCACCCGCTCGTAGTTCTCCGCGGTTTCGTCCTCGAACGGGCCGTAGGCGAACACGCCGGCGTTGTTGACCACGATGTCGATGCGGCCGAACTCGGCGACCGTGCGTTCCACCGCCGCGATCACCGCCTGCGGATCGGCGCTGTCGGCGGCCAGCGCCAGCGCGCGGCGCCCGCCGGCCTGGATCTGCGCGGCCACGGCCTGGGCCTGATCGGCGGCGCGCGCGTAGGTCAGCACCACGTCGGCGCCGTCGGCGCCCAGGCGCCGCGCGATCGCCGCGCCGATGCCGCGGCTGCCGCCGGTGACCAAAGCTACTTTTCCTGCGAGGGGAAACGACATGTCTAAAGTTCCGAATTATGGAAGTAGGCGGGCAAGGTATCGCGATCGCGCGGCGTTGCGTAGCCCGGGCGGATAGGACGATGCGTATCGCCGTGGTCTTTTGTGGGAGGGGCTTCAGCCCCGATGCCTTTCGTTCAAATCGCCGCGTCGGATCGAAAAGCATCGGGGCTGAAGCCCCTCCTACAAAAGACCTCGGGCCAGCCCCAACAACCTGCCAACATGCACAAGCCCCGCCGCGGAGCGAGGCGCTACACTCGGGACTTCACCGCTGCCGTGGTCCGTCCCATGCGTTCTTCGATTCTCACCGTCTGTCTCGTCGCGGCCCTGACCGCCGCCGCCGGTTGCTCGCGCGATGCCGCGACGCCCGCCGCCGACACCGCCAAACCCGCCGCGACGCCGGAGGCCAAAGTGAGCGATACCGCCGTACCCGCGGCCAACCGCGACGAGCATTCCTACGCCCAGCCCGATCTGGTGCGCATCGACGATCTGGCCCTGCAGCTGGCGGTGGATTTCGCCTCCAAGACCCTGACCGGCAGCGCCACCTACACCCTGGACTGGACCGATCCGAAGGCCACCGAACTGGCGCTGGACACGCGCGATCTGAAGATCGAGAAAGTCCTCGGCGAGCGCGGCGACGGCAAGTGGAGCGATCTCACCTTCGCCCTGGCCACGCCCGACAAGACCCTGGGCAGCAAGCTCACGATCCAGTCGCCGGAACGCAACAAACGCATCCGCGTCAGCTACGCCACTTCGCCCGGCGCGTCCGGCTTGCAATGGCTGGAGCCGTCGATGACGCAGGGCAAGAAGACGCCCTTCATGTTCAGCCAGTCGCAGCAGATCCACGCGCGTTCGTGGGTGCCGCTGCAGGACACGCCGGCGGTGCGCTTCACCTACACCGCGCACGTCACCGGGCCGAAAGACGCGATGGTGCTGATGAGCGCCGACAACGATCCCAAGGCCGCGCGCGACGGCGATTACAGCTTCAAGATGCCGCAGAAGATTCCTTCCTACCTGCTCGCGATCGCGGCCGGCGATCTGGTGTTCCAGCCGATTTCCAACCGCAGCGGCGTGTGGGCGGAGCCGGCGATGGCGAAGAAAGCCGCGAGCGAATTCGCCGACACCGAAAAGATGATGGAAACCACCGAGCAGTTGTACGGCCCCTACCGCTGGGAGCGCTACGACATCCTGGTGCTGCCGCCGTCGTTCCCCTACGGCGGCATGGAGAATCCGCGCCTGACCTTCGCCACGCCGACGGTGATCGTCGGCGACAAGTCGCTGGTGTCGCTGGTCGCGCATGAACTCGCGCACAGCTGGTCGGGCAACCTGGTGACCTTCAGCAGCAGCAAGGACGCCTGGCTCAACGAAGGCTTCACCAGCTACGTCGAGAACCGCATCATCGAAGCGCTGTACGGCAAGGAGCGCTCCGACATGGAGAGCGTGATCGGCCGCAACGAACTCGCCGCCGAGTTCAAGACCATCGATCCCAAGCTGCAGGCGCTGGCGCTGAAGCCGGGCACGCTGAAGGACCCCGACGACGCCAGCAGCGCCACCGTCTACACCAAGGGCGCGTGGTTCCTGCAGTTCCTGGAACAGCGCTACGGCCGCGACGTGTTCGATCCGTTCCTGCGCGGCTACTTCGACCACTTCGCGTTCCAGAGCATCTCCACCGCGCAGTTCGTCGATTACGCCAAGGCCAACCTGCTCGCGAAACATCCCGGCAAGGTCAGCGAGGCCGAACTGGACGAATGGATCTACGCGCCCGGCGTTCCGAAGTCGGCGCCGGCCACGGTGTCGCCGCGCTTCGACGCGGTCGATGCCGCGCGCAAGGCCTGGATCGACGCCGGCACGCTGCCGGACAAGGCGCTGACCGCGAAGTGGAGCACGCAGGAGTGGGTGCATTTCATCGAAGGCATGCCTTCAACGCTCAGCGTCGATCAGCTCAAGGCGCTGGACGCGGCGTACAAGTTCAGCGGCACGCCCAACGGCGAGATCGCCCAGCGCTGGTATCCGCTGGCGGTGCGCAGCGGTTATCACCAGGCCGACGAAGCCATCGCCGCGTTCCTGTCCACCATCGGCCGGCGCAAGCTGATCATGCCGACCTATGCCGAACTGGTGAAAACGCCCGAAGGCCTGAAGCTGGCCGAGGACACCTTCGCCAAGGCCAAGCCGGGCTATCATCCGATCACCACCGGTTCGGTCGAGGCGGTCATCGCCAAGGCCAAGAACCCCGCCGCGACCGGCGCGCAGTAAGCCGGTCGCCCGGAGCGCACGCGCATGAGCCTGCGTCGGATCATCAAAACGGTCGCCCTGGTGGCGGCCGTTTTGCTGTGCGCCTTGTTCGTGTGGTTGTGGCTGGACCCGTATCGCGTGGTGCTGGCCGATTACTCGCGCCAGCGCATCCTCGCCGGGCTCACCCGCAACGCGGTCAAGATCGACGATCACCGCTGGGTCTACGCCTACAACGACGACGCGCCGGCCAACGCGCCGACCGTGGTGATGATCCACGGCTTCACCGGCAGCAAAGAAAACTGGTATCCGCTGGCGCAGCGTTTGCGCGGCCGCTATCGCTTGTTCATTCCCGATCTGCCCGGCTGGGGCGAAAGCGAGCGCCATGCCGGCGGCGACTACGGCTTCGTGGCGCAGAACGACCGCGTCGCGCGCTTCATCGAACAGGTCGCGCGCAAGCCCGGCAGCCCGCTGGTGCTGCTCGGCCACTCGATGGGCGGCGGCATCGTCGCGCTGACCGCGGCGCGGCATCCGGATCAGGTCGATTACCTGGGCCTGTTCGACGCCGCCGGCGTGCGCTTCCAGGACAACGCCTTCGGCCTGGCCGTGCTGCGCGGCAAGAATCCGTTCGCGGTGAGCGATGCCGCGTCGCTGCAGCGCTACATCGACATCGTGTTCTACGACGATCGCGCCAAGCCGGTCATCCCGTGGCCGGCCGACCGCATCTACATCGACCGGCGCAAGCGCGACGCCGGCTTCGAGCAGGCGGTACTGGACAAGATCGGCCGCGGCGACGAGCGCTTCGCGCCCGGCAACGAGGCGGCCAACATCCGCCAGCCCACCTTGCTGCTATGGTGCAAGCAAGACGCGGTGATCGACGACAGCGCGCTGGATCTGTACGCAGCGAAACTGCCGCAAGCGCAGCGCGTACTGCTCGACGGTTGCGGGCATATGTCCATCGTCGAACGGCCGGATCGATCCGCGGACGCGGTGAACCAACTGATAGCCAAAGGGCAAGCACGATGAACACTCGCCAAGCCACCTTGCTGCTCGCCGCCGCGATGATCCTCGCCGGCTGCGAAAAACCCGACCCGAAGATCGCCGAAGCCGCCAAGGCCGCGCAGCAGGAACAGGCCGCGGCCGCCGCGGCGAAAGATTTCGACACCGCCTACGGCCAGCAGAACTGGGAAATGGCCTCGGCCTACGGCGAAATCGTGACTTCGAAATATCCCGGCACGCCCACCGCCGACCGCGTGCGGCCGCTGTACGAGGAATCGCATACCAAGGCCAAGACCGCGCGCGAACAGCGCCGGGTGGAATCGCTGTGGTCGTACATGAGCACGCCGGTCAAGCTGGCCAAGGGCAAGAGCGGCACTCAGCTGTCGGCGTCGATCTACGCCCGCGCCAACGTGGAAACCGACGGCAGCATTCCGCGCCCGGTGCAGCTGATCTTCCGCGATCATCCCGACTGGGGCCGCAGCAGTTACCTGGTGCTGCAAACCGGCGACTTCAATTGCTACGGCGGCTGCAAGCTCAAGGTGACGGTGGACGGCCAGAGCAAGACCATGGCCGGCAGCCGGCCCAAGACCGACGAAGCCATCGCGATGTTCGTCGAGGACGAACGCGCGCTGTGGCGCATGATCGGCGGAGCGAAGGAGTTGTCGATCGAATTCCCGGTCAAGGCCGGCGGCAAGCGCACGGCGACGTTCGAAGTCGGCGGTTTGAATCAGGGCAAGCTGCCGGGCTGGCGATGAAGCATGAGCGCGGCATTGCGTTGAACGCGGCCGGTGCGTGGGCCGGGCCGGCGCGCGCTGTCGTGCGCGCGCCGGTTGAATTTCGCGAAGACTGATCGGGCCGCACACCGCATGAAACGTCCGCTGCGCATCGCCGCCTGGACCTTGGCCGTGGCGCTGCTGGCGCTGGCCTCGGCGACCGCCGCGCGCGTGTGGTTCCTGCACTGGCAGCCCGACCGCGAGCGCTATCCGCTGCGCGGCATCGATGTTTCGCACCATCAGGGCACGATCGATTGGCGCGCCGTCGCCGCCGACGATGTCGCTTTCGTCTATCTGAAAGTCAGCGAAGGCGGCGATCACCGCGATCGCCGTTTCGCCGACAACTGGCGCCAGGCGCGCGCGGCCGGGCTGGCGGTCGGTGCCTATCACTTCTTCACCTTCTGCCGCACCGGCGCCGAGCAGGCGCGCAATTTCATCGGCGCGGTGCCGGTCGAGGCCGATGCATTGCCGCCGGCGGTCGATCTGGAATTCGGCGGCAATTGCGGGCTGCGTCCGGACGCGGCGACGATGCGCGCGCAACTCGACGCGTTCCTGGCGCCCACCGAAGCGACGTACGGAAAACCGGCCCTGTTGTACGTGACCCCGGAATTCTTCGACGCCTACCGCGATGCCTTGCCGGCGCGCGCGCTGTGGCGGCGTGCGATCCTGCACGCGCCGGATGCGCGCGCGCCGTGGGCGGTGTGGCAGTACCACAATCGCGCCCGGGTCGCGGGCATCGACGGGCCGGTGGATCTGAACGTCTACGCCGGCGATGCGGCCGCGCTCGAACGCTGGCGCGGCGGCGCGCAGATCGCGGGCGCGCGATGAGCGAACTGCGATGGGCGACGGCGCGAGCGATTCCGCCGCGCGCGCCGGTCTGCAACTGCGAATGCTTGCGTGCGGGTGGGCGGTTGGAGGCGGGGAGGTGGGGCGTGGTGTCGGAGCGAAAGGCATCGGGGCTGAAGCCCTTCCCACAACAAACCTCGCGGCATCTTTCGATGCCGGCAAACGCGAAAAAGACCCGAAGTCTTTTGTGGGAGGGGCTTCAGCCCCGATGCCTTTCGCTCAGATACGACAGCCCACCCCAGCCACCCAAAAAAAATCCCGGCCGAAGCCGGGATTTTTCACATCCAACCTATCGATCCGAATCCACGAACCCGCTCCAGCGAATCCCGAATCCCGAATATCGAATCCCCGCCTTAAAGCGCATACCCGAACTGCTGACGGAACTGCTCGGCGAACTCGTCGTAATCGAAGCGCTGGTTCTGCGTGCCCGGATGCTCGACCTTCAGCGCGCCCATCAGATTGCTCATGCGGCCGATGGTCAACCAGTCGAAGCCCTTCTCGATGCCGAAGATCAAACCGGCGCGGAACGCATCGCCGCAGCCGGTCGGATCGGTCACGCGGCGCTCGTGCGCCGGCGGGATGTCGTAGGTCTTTTCCGGCGTATGAATCTGCGAGCCGTGCGGGCCGCGCGTGGTGATGTAGGCCTTGACCCGCTTGACGATGTCGTTCTCGCTCCAGCCGGTGCGCTCTTGCAGCAGGTTGGACTCGTAATCGTTGACGGTGACGTAGTCGGCCTGGTCGATGAAATGACGCAGCTCTTCGCCGTTGAACAACGGCATCGCCTGGCCCGGATCGAAGATGAAGGGAATGCCCAGCTCGGCGAATTCGGCCGCGTTCTGGATCATGCCCTCGCGGCCGTCGGGACTGACGATGCCGAAGCTCACGCCCTTCACGTCGCGCACGTGGTTCTCGTAGGAACGCATCATCGCGCCGGGATGGAACGCGGTGATCTGGTTGTTGTCGTGATCGGTGGTGATGAACGCCTGCGGCGTGAACAGCTCCGGGATTTCCTTGACGCACTCAAGGCGAATCTTCTGTTCTTCGAACCATTCGCGGTACGGGCCGAAATCCTGCCCGACGGTGGCCATCGGAATCGGATCGCCGCCGAGCAGCTTCAGGTTGTAGGCGATGTTGCCGGCGCAACCGCCGAACTCGCGACGCATGCGCGGGACCAGGAACGACACATTCAAGATGTGCACCTTGTCCGGCAGGATGTGGTTCTTGAACTGGTCCGGAAACACCATGATGGTGTCGTAGGCCAGCGAGCCGCAGATCAGCGCAGACATTGGTTCACCCCGAAAGATTTTTATGGAATCGTCGTGTCGCGCGCGCATCGGCGGCGAACACAAAAGCGGGCGGTGTGTGACCGCCCGGCGGCGTAGGGTAGCCGCTGGGCGCGCGGGCGGCCAGTTTTTTGCATCACCGACGCGAGGATGCCGGGCGATGGGGGAACTTGCGAGTCCCCAGCGGCCCGACCCGACCCCGGTCCGGGACGCCGCCGACGGCCGGATCGGGCCGATCCGGGGCAGGGCCCGGACCCGCCGGGGCCGCCGCCTCCCCGGACCCGGCGACCGGCCGCCGAGCCAGGACTTATCCCCAGGCCCCCCGGCGCCGCGCCGCTTGCTTGCTGAATGGAGGAAGCGCTTCGAAACCGTTGATTTTCCTTGCTCGCAGGGGGGGCGGTTGCTAGGCTAATGCCCCCGCCTCGCCCTACTTTTAACGGCCCAATCCCCCGATGTTCAAGAAGTTTCGCGGCATGTTCTCCAATGACCTGTCCATCGATCTGGGCACGGCCAACACACTCATTTATGTGCGTGGGCAAGGGATCGTCCTGAACGAGCCGTCCGTGGTCGCAGTGCGCCAGGACCGGCTGATCGGCGGCAATCGGACCGTGGCGGCGGTCGGCGGCGAGGCCAAGCAGATGCTCGGCCGCACCCCCGGTCACATCACCACGATCCGGCCGATGAAGGACGGCGTCATCGCCGACTTCACCTACACCGAGGAAATGCTCAAGCATTTCATCCGCAAGGTGCACAAATCGCGCTTCCTGCGCCCGAGCCCGCGCGTGCTGGTGTGCGTGCCCTGCGGCTCGACCCAGGTCGAGCGCCGCGCCATCAAGGAGTCGGCGGAAGAAGCCGGCGCGCGCGAGGTCTACCTGATCGAAGAACCGATGGCCGCGGCGATCGGCGCCGGCATGCCGGTGACCGAGGCGCGCGGCTCGATGGTCGTGGACGTCGGCGGCGGCACCACCGAAGTGGCGGTGATCGCGCTCAACGGCATCGTCTATTCGGCCTCGGTGCGCATCGGCGGCGACCGCTTCGACGAAGCCATCATCAACTACGTGCGCCGCACCTACGGCACCCTGATCGGCGAAGCCACGGCCGAGCGCATCAAGCTCGAGATCGGCTGCGCCTACCCGCAGGAACGCGCCGCCACCATCGAGATCTCCGGCCGCAACCTCGCCGAGGGCGTGCCGAAGATGGTGCAGATCAATTCCAACGAAGTGCTCGAAGCGCTGCGCGAGCCGCTGGCCGGCATCGTCGCGGCGATCAAGCTGGCGCTGGAGCAGACCCCGCCGGAACTGTGCGCCGACGTCGCCGAGCGCGGCATCGTCCTCACCGGCGGCGGCGCGCTGCTGCGCGACCTGGACCGCCTGATCAGCGAGGAAACCGGCCTGCACGTGCAGGTCGCCGACGATCCGCTGACCTGCGTGGCGCGCGGCGGCGGCCGTGCGCTGGAACTGGTGGACATGCACGGCAACGAGTTTTTCGCGCCCGAGTAACCGGGAATGGGGAATCGGCGGTCGGGAATCGTAAAAGCCCTCCCGTCGCATCTGGTTCCCCACGCTTTCAGGCGTTAATGTCAGCAGTTACTTGGCAGGCGAGCGCAGCGACCGATCGCTGCGTTCGCGCTTTTACGACTCCCGATTCCCGACTCCCGATTCCCGGCCCTTAATGCCCCCCTACGCCGGTCCCTCCACCGCAGCCCGTAGCGGCGAAGTCGCCGATACGTTGCGCCTGATGGCGTATCTGGCACTCGCGCTGGTACTGATCGTGCTCGATCATCGCGGCGGTTGGCTCAATCAAGCGCGCAAGCAGACGGCGACCATCGTCGCGCCGCTGTGGGCGATCGCCGGCTGGCCCGGACGCCTGGTCGAGCGCGTCAGCGACGACGCCGGCACCCTGAGCCAGCTCACGGAAGAAAACCGCCGCCTGCGCAACGAGGCTTTGATCAACCAGGCGCGGATGGCGCGGTTGCAATCGGTGGCCGCCGACAACCTGCGCCTGCGCGGGCTGCTCGAAGCGGCCGAGCGCGGCAACCTCGACGTGGTGCTGGCGCCGATTCTCGATATCGATCTCGACCCGACCCGGCAGCGTTTGGTGCTCGACGCCGGCAGCCGCGACAAGGTGCGGGTCGGCCAGAGCGTGATCGACGCCGGCGGCCTGCTCGGGCAGATCACCGGTATCACCCCGCTGCACGCCAGCGTGCTGCTGATCACCGATCCCTCGCACGCGGTGCCGGTCGCGGTCGCGCGCAACGGCGTGCGGCTGGTGGTCTACGGCGAAGGCCGCAGCGACAGCCTGATGCTGCGCAGCGTGCCGCTGTCCAGCGACGTGCGCGTCGGCGACGTGCTGGTCACCTCGGGCCTGGGCGGGCGTTTCCCGCCGGGCTTCCCGGTCGGCACCATCACCGCGCTGCGGCCCGACGACAGCCGCGCCTTCCTGGTCGGCGAAGTGAAGCCGGCCGCGCAGCTCGACCGCGGCCGCGAAGTGCTGGTGCTGCTGTCGATCCCGCCGCCGCCGGCCGACACGAATCAATTCGACACCCAGCCGGCGATGGCGGACGGCCCGTCGGCGTCCTCGCCGGCCGCGCAGGCCGCGGCCGAGAACGCCGCCAGCGCCGCCGCCGCGGTCGCGGCGAAAAAGCCCAAGCTGCATTCCAACACCCAGCCCGACGACGCGCCGGCGCCGGCCGCGCGCGGCTTCGTCAGCACCGCCGGCAATGACGCCGACACCGGCGGCAACGCCGCCTCGCGCGCGGCCGCGCCCCAGCC
>NZ_JAGGRI010000061.1 GCF_018612875.1 Lysobacter sp. ISL-50
CTAGGACAGCCCCAAAGCGAATCCCCCCTGCCCCCCCTTTTTCAAAGGGGGGAATCGGTAGATGGCGGCGCAGAGGCGGGGCGTGGGGAACCTGTCGCGCGAATTGATCTACACCGGCGTGACTTGGGCCCGGCGAAGCGACGATCTGTTGCCCCCTTTGAAAAAGGGGGCGGGCGCCCGGCGTCGATCGGGGTCTAGGATGGCTTCAGCGCGGGGGATTTGCTTTTGCTTTTGCTGGGATAAGCAAAGCAAAAGCGAATCCCCCCTGGCCCCCCTTTTTCAAAGGGGGGAATCGGTAGTTGGGTTCGCTGAGACGGGGAGGGGCGTTGGGGATCGGTGCGATCGGTGAGGAGGTCTCGATAACCTCGCCGCCGCCTACACCAACGCCGCATCCTCATCGCTGGGCGTATCGTCCCTACGCGCCACCTCATCCTCGGCGCGCTTGGCGGCGCGCGCGGGCGTCTTGCCGGGGCGCTTGGCGTCCACGGCTTCGGCGATGGCTTCGATCGCTTCCACCACCGGCACCGCGATCGTGCGCGGTTCGCCGGCTTCCTTGGCCAAGCTGTGCGCGAGGGTGGCTTCGGCTTCTTCCGAGGCCTTGCGGAAACGCTTGGCGTCCGGGCACAGCACCTGCATGTAGTCGGCGTCGAAATTCAGGCGCTCGACCAGGAAGTCGACGAACGCGCGCACCTTCGGCGATTGCACCTGCCCGCGCGGGAACACCGCGTTGAACTCGTACTCCGGCCCGGTCCAGCCGGCCAGCACGCGCTGCACGTAGCCTTGTTCGGCGAACGCCTTGACGGTGACGTCGGCGGCCAGCATCAGCGCTTCGCCGCACAGCAACGCGCCGCGCAGCGGGCCGGGGTCGTTGGCGACCATGACCGGGTCGATCACGTAATCGACGTTGCGCTCGCCGTCGCTGAGCGTCCAGATGTACTCGTTGTTGCGCCGCGACTTGGGCATCGCCAGGGTGCGGTGATGGCGCAGGTCGTCGGGATGCAGCGGTTCGCCGTGGCGGGCGAGGTAATTCGGGCTGGCGTAGATCTGGGTGCGGAAGATCGCCAGCCGGCGCTTGATCAGGTTCGAGTCGGGCAAGTCGCCGACGCGCAGGGCGACGTCGATGCCCTTGTCGATCATGTCCACGGTTTCGTTGCTGAGGTTCATCTCCACCCGCACTTCCGGATGGCGCGCGTGGAACTCGCCCAGCAGCGGCGCGATCCAGGTGATGCCGACCGAATAGGGCGCGGTGATGCGCAACCAGCCGCGCGGGCCGCCCTGCAGCTGGCCGACCGCGCTTTCGGCTTCGGCCAGTTCGCGGGCGATGCGCTGGCAGTGCTCGAAGTAGATGTTGCCCGCTTCGGTCAGGCCGAGCTTGCGCGTCGTGCGATGCAGCAGCTGCGCGCCCAGGCGCGTTTCCAGTTCCTGCACCTTGCGGCTGACCGTGGTCTTGGGCAGGCGCAGAACGCGCGCGGCCGCGATGAAGCTGCCGCTTTCGACCACCTTCACGAAGATCAGGGTGTCGTTGAGATCGTGAGCCATGGGGGATGGTCTCCTTGGTAATGGGTCGAAAGACAGACGGCGCGAACGAAAGCGGTTGCGGTGGAATGCGGTGACGAGATGCGCTGAGCGAAGACGTGGATCGTGTGGGTGAGCTGCGGCAGGCCGGATCGGGAAGGATCCGGATATCGCCCCGGCCTCGCGGCCGGTTCAATGCATTGCCTGATCGGTTGCGTTGCGCGATCCGTCGCGTATCGGCGGCCGATTCCGCCCGGCCTGGGTCGTGGATGACGGCTGTCACCGGCGTTGGCTGATCTCATCCACTGCCGGGGTGGCCGCGAAAAGCCGACAGTGGCGCCATCGTCCTGTCAGTGCATGGAGCCCCATCTGAGGGGCCAGGACCACCCCCCGCTCTATTGCGTAGGGGCCGCCCGCGAGCCGTTCAAGGGGGTCGGAGGGATATTGGACCGTTGCCGGGACAATTATTCCCTTAATCGCGGGCTAATCAAGTGCTGTTCTCATCTCTATTCTGTGCCGCATATCGACAAGAGGCCCCCGCCATGTTGAGCCCACGCCAAGCCCGATTCGCCTTTCTACCTTTAATGCTGGTGGCCATGTCCGTCCTGATCGGGCTGGCCGTGGTCGTTTTCCGCCAGGGCTTGGCCCAGGGCGCGGAAGAAGCCTGGATGCTGGCCTGGGTGCTGGCTTTCACCATTGCCCTGCCCGCGGCCATGCTGCTGATGCCGGCGGTGAGCGCCGTGCTCGCGCACTTCACCCGGGATGACAAGCGTCACGTGATCGTCCCGATCACGGGAGAAAAAGTCCCAGGGGCGGGACAATGAAAGCCCCGCTGGTTGTACTCGGTGCCACCGGCGGCGTCGGCCGCGGGGTCGTGCAGGCCGCGATCGACAGCGGCCGCCCAGTCATCGCGGTGGCGCGCCAGGCAGGCGAACTCAAGGCGCTCAAGGCCGGCTACCCCCACGCCGACCTGACCACCGTCGCCGGTTCCGTCGCCAACGACGCCGCTGGCGCCAAGCTTGCCCGCGCCCTGCGCAAGCTCGGCCGCCCGCTTGCGGGCGTGGTCGCGGCCGTGTGCGGCAGCGCCGAACGAGGCCGCCTGCTCGACAACCCCGCGCAGTTCCTGCGCCGCAAGCTCGACGAGGATCTGCTCCCCCACCTCGCCGCGGCGCGCCACCTGTTGCCGTTGCTGGCCGAACACGATCGCGGCGGCACCTACGTGCTGGTCGGCGGTCCCGGCAGCGAGCATCCGTGGGCCGGCTACGGCCACCGCTCGATCGGCGCGGCCGCGCTGCGCATGCTCGCGCGCGTGCTGCACGACGAAGCCCGCCAGCTGGCGGTGCGCGTGCAGCTGTTGGCCGTGGACACGCCGGTGTGCACCGAGTTCAACCAGCGTCATTCCTGCCCCGAATGGCCCAGCGCCCTGTCGGTCGGCCAGCGCGCGATGGCGCTGATCGATCACGACGTCAGCGACGAGCCGCCGCGGCCGATCGTGCCCTACGCCTCGCGCGTGGTGTCGCCGTCGGTGTTGTCGGCGCGCGTCCGTGTCCCTTCGCCGCCCGCCAGCCGCGGAGATACCCGCGCGCCAGCCAGCCACACCGAGCTTCGCGGCACCGAGCCCTATCCAACCACTACCAGCCTCGACACCGTTCCAAAGACGACTTCGCCCGATGCATGTGCGCAAGGTCCGGACAGCCCGTCCGACGAAAAAACGCAACGCTGCCTCCAGGACGCGCGCGCCTTGCTGAAGTCGCTGACCACCCAGAATCCCAAACAGGAACCCACCCCCCGATGAGCACCAGTCATTTCAATGTCCGTTCCGGCCGACCCGCCGTCGGACTCTCCGTGCTCGCGCTGGCCGCGAGTCTCGTCATCGCTTTGGCAGCCGTGGGCTGCGGCAGCCAGGCCGCGCCCCATGAGGGCGGCGCGCCGCCGCCGCCGGAAGTCAGCGTCGCCCAGGTGCTGAGCAAGCAGGTGCGCCAGTGGGACGACTTCACCGGCCGCGTCAGCGCGGTGGAGTCGGTCGAGCTGCGTGCCCGCGTCAGCGGCTACGTCGATCGCATCGCCTATAAGGAAGGTCAGGAGGTCAAGAAGGGCGATCTGCTGTTCGTGATCGACCAGCGCCGCTACCGCGCCGAGCTCAACCGCGCCCAGGCCGAACTGGAACGTGCGCGCGCCGAAGCGCGTCTGGCCCAGACCCAGGACAAGCGCGCGCAGACCCTGGTCGAGGCCAAGGCGATTTCGCGCGAAGAGTTCGAAACCCGTCGCGCCGCCAGCACCGGCGGCGACGCCGCGGTGCGCGCGGCCGAAGCCGCGGTGGCGTCGGCCCAGCTCGATCTGACCTTCACCGAAGTGCGTTCGCCGATCAACGGCCGCGCCGGCCGGGCCCTGGTCACCGTGGGCAATCTCGCCTCGGCCGATCAGACCATCCTGACTTCGGTGGTCTCGCAGAACCCGATGTACGTCTACTTCGAAAGCGACGAGCAGACCTACCTGCGCTACAACGAACTGGCGCGCAAGGGCGAACGCGAAGGCGACAAGAATCCGGTCCGCATCGGCCTGGCCAGCGAAACCGGCTACCCGCACAAGGGCACGGTCGATTTCACCGACAATCAGGTCGATCCGACCACCGGCACCATCCGCGCCCGCGCGGTGGTGGACAACAGCGACCGCGCCTTCACCCAGGGCCTGTTCGCGCGCGTGCAGCTGGAAGGCAGCGGCGAGTTCAAGGCCATGCTGATCGACGACAAGGCCGTGCTCACCGACCAGGACCGCAAGTACGTCTACGTGCTCGGCGACAAGAACGCCGCGGTGCGCAAGGACGTGGTGCTGGGCCGGATGATCGACGGCCTGCGCGTGGTCAACTCGGGCCTGGCGCCGACCGACAAGGTCATCGTCCACGGCGTGCAGAAGGTGTTCTTCCCGGGCATGCCGGTCAATCCCAAGCCCATCGCCATGGGCGCTCCGGCGCCGGCGCCGGCGGCTCCGGGCGCGGCGGCCGGGGCTTTGTGATCGCGCAGCGCTAGTCACACCGCGACCTTCGAAACCCTGATCCGTCATCCCCGCGAAAACGGGGAACCAGGGCTTTCGGGCGAGAGCGTTTGACGTCTCTGGATTCCCGCGTCCGCGGGAATGACGAGCAAAAGCAAACGCGACCGCCTGGGTTCAAGCAATCAAGGCCGACCTCCCCCACGGACTCGGCCGGGAACTCATGCGGCTCAACCCCGCACCAAGGAATCCGTCATGGACTTTTCCAAGTTTTTCATCGATCGGCCGATCTTCGCTGCCGTGCTGTCGATCGTGATCTTCGCCGCCGGCCTGATCGCGATACCGATCCTGCCGATCAGCGAATATCCCGAAGTGGTACCGCCTTCGGTGGTCGTGCGCACCGTGTACCCGGGCGCCAACCCCAAGGTCATCGCCGAAACCGTCGCCACGCCGCTCGAAGAAGCGATCAACGGCGTCGAAGACATGATGTACATCAAGTCGGTCGCCGGTTCCGACGGCGTGCTGGTCACCACCGTGACCTTCCGCCCGGGCACCAACGCCGACGACGCCACCGTGCGCGTGCAGAACCGCGTCAGCCAGGCGCTGGCGCGACTGCCCGAGGACGTGCGCCGGCAAGGCGTGACCACGCAGAAGACCGCGCCGGTGTTCCTGATGGTCGTGCACTTGACCTCGCCGAAGGGCACCTACGACACGCTGTACCTGCGCAACTACGCCCGACTGCACGTCAAGGATTCGCTGGCGCGCCTGTCCGGCGTCGGCGACGCGCAGATCTTCGGCGGCGGCGACTACGCCATGCGCGCCTGGCTCGATCCGGACAAGATCGCTTCGCGCGGCCTGACCGCCGGCGACGTGGTCCGCGCGATGCGCGAGCAGAACGTGCAGGTTTCGGCCGGCCAGCTCGGCGCCGAGCCGATCGCCAAGAGCGATTACCTCACCTTGATCAACGCCCAGGGCCGTCTGCAGTCCGAGGCCGAGTTCGGCAACATCGTGGTCAAGAGCGGCGCCGGCGGCGAAATCGTCCGTCTGTCCGACGTGGCGCGCCTGGAACTGGGCGCCGGCGACTACAGCCTGCGCTCGCAGCTCGACGGCAAGAACGCGGTCGGCATCGGCATCTTCCAGTCGCCGGGCGCGAATGCCCTGGACATCCAGGAGCAGGTGATCGCCAACATGGATCGCCTGTCCAAGAGCTTCCCGGCCGACATCAAGTACGAAGCGGTCTACGACACGACCATCTTCGTGCGCGATTCGATCAAGGCCGTGGTCACCACGCTGCTTGAAGCGATCCTGCTCGTGGTGCTGGTGGTGATCCTGTTCCTGCAGACCTGGCGCGCGTCGATCATTCCGCTGATCGCGGTTCCGGTGTCGATCGTGGGTACGTTCTCGGCGCTGTATCTGCTCGGTTTCTCGATCAACACCCTGAGCCTGTTCGGCCTGGTGCTGGCGATCGGCATCGTCGTGGACGACGCGATCGTGGTGGTGGAGAACGTCGAGCGCAACATCGAAGAAGGCCTGAGCCCGCTGGAAGCGGCGCACCAGGCGATGAAGGAAGTGTCCGGCCCGATCGTCGCGATCGCGCTGGTGTTGTGCGCGGTGTTCGTGCCGATGGCGTTCCTGTCGGGCGTGACCGGCCAGTTCTACAAGCAGTTCGCGGTGACCATCGCCATCTCCACGGTGATCTCGGCGATCAACTCGCTGACCCTGTCGCCGGCCCTGGCCGCGCGCCTGCTCAAGCCGCACGGCGCCGCCAAGGATGCGCCGACGCGCCTGATCGACCGCCTGTTCGGTTGGCTGTTCCGTCCGTTCAACCGTTTCTTCGCCTCCAGCTCGGAGAAGTACCAGGGCGCGGTGTCGCGCGCGCTGGGCAAGCGCGGCGCGGTGTTCGTGGTCTATGCCTTGCTGCTGGTCGGCACCGGCTTCATGTTCAAGATCGTGCCGGCCGGTTTCATCCCGCTGCAGGACAAGCTGTACCTGATCGCGGCGGTGAAGTTGCCGGAAGGCTCGTCCATCTCGCGCACCGACGCCTTGCTGAGCAAGGTCACCGATGTCGCGATGAAGACCGAGGGCGTCGAGCATTCGATCGCCTTCCCGGGCCTGAACGCGGTGCAGTTCACCAACACGCCCAACACCGGCGTGGCGTTCCTGCCGCTCAAGCCGTTCAAGGATCGTAGCCGTACCGCCGTGGAGATCACCGCCGAGATCAATCAGAAGATCGGCGGCTTCCAGGAAGGCTTCACCTTCGCGTTGATGCCGCCGCCGATTCTCGGCCTGGGCAACGGCGCGGGCTACCAGATGTTCATCGAAGACCGCGGCAACCTGGGTTACGGCGCGCTGCAGAACGCGGTCAGCGCATTCCAGGGCACGGTCATGCAGACCCCGGGCATGGGCTACGCCAACAGCACCTACCAGGCCAACGTGCCGCAGCTCGACGCCGAAGTCGACCGCGTCAAGGCCAAGGCGCAGGGCGTGCCGCTGACCGAGTTGTTCGACACGCTGCAGACTTACCTGGGTTCGGCCTACGTCAACGACTTCAACCAGTTCGGCCGTACCTGGCAGGTGATCGCCCAGGCCGACGGTTCGTTCCGCGACAGCGTCGAGGACATCGCCAACCTGCGTACCCGCAACGACCGCGGCGAGATGGTGCCGATCGGTTCGATGGTCAGCATCAAGCAGACCTTCGGTCCCGACCCGGTGCTGCGCTACAACGGTTATCCGGCCGCCGACATCGCCGGCGACGTCGATCCGCGCGTGATGTCCTCGGCCCAGGCCATGGACGTGGTCAAGGACGTGGCCGCCAAGGTGCTGCCGCACGGCATGGAAATCGAATGGACCGACCTGAGCTATCAGCAGGCGAGCCAGGGCAATGCCGCGCTGATCGTGTTCCCGCTCGCCATCCTGCTGGCCTTCCTGGTGCTGGCGGCGCTGTACGAAAGCTGGACCCTGCCGCTGGCGGTGATCCTGATCGTGCCGATGTGCATGCTGTCCGCGCTGCTGGGCGTGTGGCTGACCGGCGGCGACAACAACGTGTTCGTGCAGGTCGGCCTGGTGGTGTTGATGGGCCTGGCATGCAAGAACGCGATCCTGATCGTCGAGTTCGCCCGCGAGCTGGAACTGCAGGGCAAGGGCATCGTCGAGGCCGCGCTGGAATCGTGCCGCCTGCGTCTGCGTCCGATCGTGATGACCTCCATCGCCTTCATCGCCGGCACCGTTCCGCTGGTGCTGTCGCATGGCGCCGGCGCGGAAATCCGCTCGGTCACCGGCATCACCGTGTTCGCCGGCATGTTGGGCGTGACCTTGTTCGGTCTGTTCCTGACCCCGGTGTTCTACGTCGCTCTGCGCAAGATGGTCGGCACCAAGCTGGTCTCGCACGGCGACCATCACAACGCTTCGGAGAAAGTCCATGCGTAATCTGAAACTTCCCGCGATCGCCGTGCTGACGCTCGCGCTGGCCGCCTGCGCCGTCGGTCCGGACTATGTCCGGCCGACCCTGTCCACGCCGGACAAGTTCGCCCGCGGCGATGCGCAAGCGGCCACCGACGGCACCGTCGCGCCCGAGCCCGACGCCGAGTTCTGGCGCGGCTTCAACGACCCGCTGCTGACGCGGCTGGTCGAGGAGTCGCTGTCGGCCAACCACGATCTGCGCATCGCCCTGTCCAACTACGACCGCGCCAACGCCTTGTTGCGCGGCGCCAAGTTCGACCGTTTCCCGACCATCACCGGCAGCGCCAGCGGCAGCGACGCGCGCTCGAGCTCCGACCAGATGCCCGGCGCGTCGAACTCGGCGCGCGATAACGAGAGCTACAGCGCGCAGGCCAACGTGAGCTGGGAACTGGACGTGTTCGGCCGCGTGCGCCGCAACATCGAATCCCAGCGCGCCGACGCCTGGGCCAGCGCCGCCGATCTGCAGGCGATGCAGGTGTCGATCGTCGGCGAAGTGGCGCGCAGCTACGTCGAGCTGCGCGGCCTGCAGGAACGCCTGCGGGTCGCGCGCGAAAACGCCGAGAACCAGACCGAGACCCTGCGCCTGGTGCAGGCGCGCTTCGACGCCGGGCGCGGCACCGAGTTCGATACCTCGCGCGCGCGCGCGCAACTCGAAGCCACTTTGGCGCGGGTGCCGAACCTGGAAGCCCAGGTCGCGATCACCGAGCACCGCCTGGCGGTGTTGACCGGGCAGACGCCGGACGCGTTGATCGCCGAGCTGGATCAGGCCGGCGCCTTGCCGGCATTGCCGCAACGGCTCGACGCCGGCACGCCGGGCGAGCTGCTGCGCCGCCGTCCCGACGTCGCCGCCGCCGAACACCGTCTGCACGCGGCGACCGCGCGCATCGGCGTGGCCACCGCCGATCTGTTCCCGCGCTTCACCCTGAGCGGGCTGATCGGTTCGCAGGCCATCGACACCAGCGCCTTGTTCGAACGCGCCAGCGAAACCCGCCTGGTCGCGCTGGGCATCGACTGGTCGTTCCTGGACATCGGCCGCGTGCGTTCGCGCATCAAGGCCGCCGACGCGACCGCCGAAGGCGAACTGGCGCGTTATCAGCAAAGCGTGCTGCTGGCGCTGGAAGACACCGAGAACGCCCTGGTGCGCTATGCGCGCGCCCGCGTCGAGGACCAGCACCTGGAGCGCGCCGCGCAGGACAGCCTGAAGGCCGCCAAGCTGGCGCGCGTGCGCTACGAGGCCGGCGCCGCCGACCTGTTCGAAGTGCTCGACGCCGAACGCACGCAGCTGCAGGCGCAGGACGCCTTCGCCGACGGCCGCACCCGCAGCGTCACCGGTGCGATCTCGCTGTACAAGGCGATGGCCGGCGGCTGGCCGGGCCGCGAGCCGGTGCGCGAAGGCGTGGCGCGCAATTGATGTAGCCGGGAATTGGGAATCGGGAATCGGGAATCGGAAAAAAGCGTCGGCTCGCGTTCGTTGCTTTCACCGATTCCGAATTCCGGTTCCCGACCCGAACGTTCCCCCTTGACCGACGAAGCCCAGGCACGGCGATGCCCCTCCCCCTCTCTTTCGCCGTGTCCTGTCGTCGGTCTTTTTATTTGGGCCGGGATTCGGGATTGGGGATTCGTGATTCGTAAGGCAAAAGCCGCGTTTGTCGCTTTTGCTGACCACGAATCATTGATCCCGAATTCTGGCATCAAGCTCCGACGGGGCGGTCGCGACGCCACCGCGGCGCGGCACTGGGTTCGGCCGCCCGCGGCCGGTCGGCTGCGCGACCTGGTAGCGCGCAACCGCCGCGGGCGCCGCGGCCGTCTCGTCGGTTTCATGTGTCATCCGTCGCGCGCAAGCCGCGACGCGCGCGTCGCCTCCTTGCGACGCATTGCATCGACGGTCCCGCCATGCCGGCGGCGGAAGCGAGTCAGCGCTTCCGACGCCGCGCATGACATCGCCGCGATAAAAGCGCAGGCGGGCCCTGCTTCCCCCCTCGCCGCGGCGAGGATCGCGAGCCGATAACTGTGATGTTTATCGAGCAACGCGATAGCGATGGCCGCGATGCGGCGCGGATGCGGACATGCGGCGAAGTCCTCGCACGCGACGCAATGCATTGCATGCAGGCCCGCGATGCATATGCGCGGGGCGCTATCGCATATCGGCAGTGTCGATGCTCTGCATCGCGGCGATATTGCGCGTGCCTGGGTTCACGGCGAAGCGGCGTATCGGCAACCGCGAGAGGTCAACCGCCGACCTGGGCGACCCAGTGATCGAGGTTGTAGTAGTTGGTCACCCGCGCGATCTTGCCGTCGCGGATTTCGAAGAACGCGCCGCCCGGCAACACGTAGCGCTGGCCGCGCGCTTCGGGCAGGCCGGGATCGGTCAGCAGATATTCGCCGTGGACCACATACTCCGCCGCCGCGCGGACGCCGTCGGGCGAGACCATCACCACGATATCGCGCAGCTGCTCGCGGTAATGCCGCGCCATGCGCTCGATAAACGCGGCGAAGGCCTCGCGGCCGGATTCGCGCGCGCCCTGGTTGAGATCGTGCACGACGTCCTCGCCGAGGGTGGCGAGCATGCCGGCCCAGTCGCCGCGATTGAAGGCGGCGTAATAGGACAGCACCACTTCGGTGGCGCGGTCGTGCAGCCGGGTGCCGTCGATCTTCATGAACGATCCTGCGGGTAGGGCGGGGCAGGCGCATCATGGCGCATTCGGGCCGGGTCGAGGAACCGCCGGCGGTGCGATTCGCCGCCGACCGGCGCCTGCCCGGCGCCAAAGCGAAGGGCCCGCGCATGGCGGGCCCTTTGTGCATCGCGGCGAGGCCCGCCGCGCCGTTCAGGCGGCGCGGGGCGGACTCAGATCCGCACCATCGCGCGCTGACGCTGGCGCAGCAGGCTGATCGTCAGCACCGCCGCCAGCAGCGCGGTGGTGACCACGAAGATGCCCACGCCCAGATAACCGCCGCTGACGCCGCCGGCGGTGGCCGCGGCGCCGGCCTGGTTCGGCACGAAGCTGGCCGCGAGCATGCCGGTGTAGTGCATGCCGCACACGGCCACGCCCATCACCAGCGCGCTGCCGAGCATCTGGCCCCAGCCGCGCAGGTTGAAGGCCAGCCACAGGGCGACGATGGAGGCGACGATCGCGATCGCCGCCGAGGTCATCACCAGCGCGCTGTCGTAGACCGTGTCGGCCGGCATCAGCATCGCGGCCATGCCGGCGTAGTGCATGCCGGTCACGCCCAGGCCCATCAGCACGCCGCCGATGATGAGCTTGCCCCAGTTGAATACGCCGGTGCCGGCGATGCCCAGTCCGGCCATGCACGAGACCACCGCGACCACCGCCGAGCCCAGCGTGATCGGCAGGTCGTAGGTGACCTCCACGTTCATGCGGCAGGCGAGCATGGCGATGAAGTGCATCGCCCAGATCGCGCCGCCGCCCATCGCGATGCCGGCCGCGGTGACCGCGCGCCATCGCGCCGGGCCGCTCGCGTTGGGAATCGCGATCGCCAGCTGCAGCGCGGTGAACGAGCCCAGTACCGACACTACGTAGGAGAGGATGACCAGCAATGGGTCATGGATGCATTGGATGGCGTGATCGAGCGGCATGGCGAACCCCTGAAGTGGATGGGTTGAGCTGCAATGAATCGCCGCGGCGCCGTCCCGCGCCGCTGCGATAAAGCACGTCGGCGCATGCCCGGCGTGCCCTGCGCCACGGCGGTCCTTGACCGTGGCGGTCGACCGGTGAGCCGGTCAGCTTTCGAATTCGAACCGGCACGTCTCCGCGCCGGTGTTGCGGCATTGGCTTTCGACGACGTGCACATGGGTGCCGTGCTGGCCTTCCAGCAGCCCGCCGAGCATGCCGCGCAGGAAATGGCAGCATTCGCCGCTCTCGCCGCGATGGCAGAAAGGGCTGTTGCGCACCCTAAGCACGTCGTCGTGCAGTTCGGCCTGGACCAGCTGGCGCATCGCCGGCAGGGCGATGCGGCGCACCGAGTCGGCCAGCGGCAGCTGTCCGCCGAGGGCGAAATCGCGTTTGTAGACCCAGGCGCCGACGCGCTGGCCGATGTAGCGCAAGGTCGCCTCGCGCTGCGCCGGCGGCAGTTCGCGTTCCAGCGCGACCAGCTGCAGCAGGATGTTGGGGTAGTTGCGCGCCAACTGGGGTAGTAGCGTTTCCACGCGCTGCGTATCAATAGGCGCAGCCGCGTGTCCCGCCGCCGAACCCGCCTGAGCGACCGGCGCCGCGGCAGCGGACGTCTGTCCGGCGTAACCATTGCCGTTGTTGCGCGCGACCGGAGCGGGCGCGGCCGCCGGCGCGCTCGGCGCGGGCTCGTACGGCGAGGCCTCGAAGCTCTGCACCAGATGATGGGTGCCCAGCTTCTCTTCGAGCATCAGCAAGGCATCGGCCGGACCACGCACGACCATGACCAGCACCACGCCTTCGTCGCTGTTGAGCATGCGCTGGCGCAGCAAGGTGAATCCGTTCGCGATGACCACCTGCCCCAAGGCGAGCAAGAGGCCGTCGCGGCGGTCGGACACCACGCGAAACTCGACATCCACCATGTAGTACTCCCCTGGCCTGTGCGCAGGTCCGTCTGTTCCGACTCATTACGAGCGCGGCCATGACCCAGGGACTGGCGCGCGATGGCGCAGCGTGCCAGTTGCGTTAACAAAAAACGCAAACGAAGATCACAGAAAAGCTCGTTTTTTATGCAGTTTATGCGGCTAACACTGCGTGTCGAGGAACCGACCGCATAACGAACGCGAAGCGCGTCGGAAACCGGTCAAAGCGTTTGCGGCGCGAACCATTGCGCCGCCAGATCCAGATCGACGTTGCCGCCGGATACGATCAGGCCGACGCGACGGCCCGCGAACAACGCCGGATAGGCCAGCACCACCGCCAGCGGCACCGCGCCGGACGGTTCGACCACCAGCTTCATCCGTTCCCAGATCAAGCGCATGGCGGCGACCACCTGGCGATCATCGACCAGGCAGATGTCGCGCAGGTGTGAGCGAAGGATAGGAAAGGTGAGCGTTCCCAGTTCCGCGCGCAGGCCGTCGCAGATGGTGTCGGTCTTGCGGCCGGTGATGCGGCGGCCTTCGTGCAGCGAATCATGGGCGTCGCGGGCGCCCTCGGGTTCGGCGCCGTAGACGGCGATGGACGGATCGTGACCGTGCGCGGCGATCGCGGTGCCCGACAGCAGTCCGCCGCCGCTGACCGGCGCGATCACCGTATCCAGTTGCGGCGCGCTGGCCAGCAGCTCCAGCGTGGCCGTGCCTTGGCCGGCGATCACCCGCGCATCGTTGAACGGATGCACCAGCACGCCGCCGGTGCGCGCCAGCACCTGGGCGGTGGCGGCGTCGCGCGCGGACTGCTCGGGTTCGCAATGGACGATGTCGGCGCCGTAGGCGCGGATCGCCGCGAGCTTGACCTTGGGTGTGTTGTGCGGCGCGACCACGGTGGCGCGGCCGCCGCGCAGGCGCGCGGCCAGGGCGATGGCGCCGCCGTGGTTGCCCGAACTTTGGGTGACGATGCCGCGCGCGACCTCCTCGTCGCTGAGCGAGAACACCGCGTTGCAGGCGCCGCGGAACTTGAACGCGCCGCCGCGTTGCAGGTTCTCGCATTTGAAGTGCAGCTCGCAGCCGGCGGCTTCGTCGATCACGCGCGAGCGCATGACCGGCGTGGCGTGCGCATGCGGGGCGATGCGCGCGGCCGCGGCGAGGATATCGGAATAGGTCGGCGCGGCCGGCTCGGTGACGGCGGACGCGGGCTCGACGCCTTGAGCGGAGAGATTGTTCATGGGCCAAGCGTAGCGCAGGCGCGTTGAAGGTGGGGTGCGCGGCGTGGTGGAAGGAGGACTGATGTCCGCAGGGTGGGGCGCGAGGTATCGACCGGCTCGGACAAGCGCGTCAATGCGCCCCCTTTTGAAAAAGGGGGCGAGCGCCCAGCGCTGGCTCGGTTGCTGTACTTGGCCGCAAGCGCGGGGGATTTGCTCTGCGTGGCAATGCCGCAAAAGCAAAAGCAAATCCCCCCTGGCCCCCTTTTTCAAAGGGGGGAATCTACATGACGCCAGTCGTGGCGCGACGCATCGTTGATCGAGGCCGAACGCGTCAATGTGCCCCCTTTGAAAAAGGGGGCGAGCGCCCAGCGCTGGCTTGGTTGCTGTACTTGGCTACAAGCGCGGGGGATTTGCTCTGCGTGGCAATGCCGCAAAAGCAAAAGCAAAGGGGCT
>NZ_JAGGRI010000062.1 GCF_018612875.1 Lysobacter sp. ISL-50
GTTTGAAGTCGCTGGATTCCCGCGTTCGCGGGAATGACGAGCAAAAAGCAAACGCCTCAAGCAAGAGCAAGAGCAAGATCAAACGCCTAAAGCTTCCGCCATGGAGCGGCGGGTCACTTTCTTTGTCCAAAGCCACAAAGTCCCACGGGATTTCCTTCGGTCAAAAGTAACCAAAGAAAGGGCTTTAGGCTGTTTCGAGTCAAAAGCCACGAGTGCGATGCCGACGCAGGCAGGTGCCACAGTGGGCATCCTGCCCACGGCGGGACCCGGCGCACGTCCATGTGCGCCGCCCTCCGGGTGTCCCTGGTCTCGCGAGTTACTAGCCACGCCCAACCAAAGCGAAGCAAGCAGAAGCTAAGCCGCAACAAAAAACACCTAAAGACAAAGGCAACAGCGACAGCGACAGCGACAGCGACGGCAAGATCAACAGCAACGGGCAATGATTCACTCAGACAAGAGGCGAGGCCGCTGCCGGATTTTCAGACACCGGAAGATACCCAGCACGCTCCTTCCCCATCGCCCTCCGACTCACCCACTTGCGCAGCGCCACATAAAACACCGGCGTCAGAAACAGCCCGAACAAGGTCACCCCCAACATGCCGGCGAATACCGTCACCCCGGTCGCCGCACGCACCTCACTGCCCGCGCCCTGCCCGAACAGAAGCGGCACGGTACCGGCGATGAAGGCGATCGACGTCATCACGATCGGCCGCAAACGCAGGCGGCACGCCTCCAACGCCGCTTCGACGATTCCACGCCCCTGCAATTCCAACTCGCGCGCGAACTCGACGATCAGGATCGCGTTCTTGCACGCCAACCCCATCAGCACCACCAGCCCGACCTGCACGAATACGTTGTTGTCGCCGCCGCTCAACCACACGCCGGCCAGCGCCGACAGCAAGGTCACCGGGACGATCAGGATCACCGCCAACGGCAAGGTCCAGCTTTCGTACAAGGCCGCCAACACCAGGAACACCAGCAGCACCGCCAGCGGAAACACGATCAAGGCCGCGCGGCCCTGGGTCGCCTGCTGATAACTCAGGTCGGTCCATTCGATCTGCATGCCGTTCGGCAAGGCCTTGCGCGCCAGTTCGGCCAAGCGGTCCATCGCCTGCGTGGACGACAGCAGACGCGGATCGGCTTCGCCGACCAGATCCGCGGCCGGGTAGCCGTTGTAGCGGATCACCGGGTCCGGACCGTAGGTTTCGCCGAAACTCACCATCGAACCCAGCGGCACCATCTCGCCGCGATCGTTGCGCACACGCAGTTGCGCGATGTCCTCGACGCTGTCGCGATGAGCGCCGTCGGCCTGGGCGATGACCTGATAGGTACGGCCGAACCGGTTGAAGTCGTTGACGTAGGCCGAGCCCAGATAGGTCTGCAAGGTATCGAACACCTCGCTCAGCGGCACGCCCTGCGCCTTGGCCTTGAGCCGATCGACGCGGGCATCGAGCTGCGGCACGTTGGCCTGATAGGTGCTGATCGGATAGCCCAGACCCGGCACCTGCGCGATCGCCGCGTTGTAGTCGTTGAGCGCGTTCTGCAAGGCGCCATAGCCCTGGCCGTCGCGATCCTGCACGTACAGCGCATAGCCCGAACCCGTGCCCAGGCCGAGGATCGGTGGCGGCATGAACGAGAACGCCAGCCCCTCCTGCAACGCGGAAAACTTTTCGTTGAGTTCGGCGTTGATCGCTTCCGCGCTGCGTCCGCGCTGTGCGAATGGCTGCAGTTCGAAGAACAAGGTGCCGGTGTTGGGCGTGTTGGTGAACTGCAATGGATTCAGGCCCGGATACCCTTCCGAGGCGTGCACGCCTTCGGTCTTCATCGCGATCTCGCTCATGCGGCGGATCACCGCGTCGGTGCGCGACAAGGACGCGCCCTCCGGCAGCTTCACGCCGCCGATCAGATACAGCTTGTCCTGGGTCGGAATGAATCCGCCCGGCACCGCCTGGAACATCACTCCGCTGCCGACCAGCAGCGCCAGATACACCGCCAACACCGCGCCGCGACGGCCCAGCAGTCGCGCGATCGCGCCGTGGTAACGCTGCGAGCCGGTCTTGAACCAATGGTTGAACGGACGGAACAGCCAGCCGAACAGGCGCTCGATCCAGCGCGACGGCGCATCCTTGGCCGCGCCGTGCGGCTTGAGCAGCTTGGCGGCGAGCGCGGGCGACAAGGTCAGCGAGTTGATCGCCGAGATCACCGTGGAGATGGCGATGGTCACCGCGAACTGCTTGTAGAACTGGCCGGTCACGCCCGACAGGAACGCCATCGGCACGAACACCGCGCACAGCACCAGGGCGATGGCGACGATCGGCCCGGACACTTCGCGCATCGCCTGATGCGCCGCCTCCAGCGGGGTCAGGCCCTGCTCGATATTGCGTTCGACGTTTTCCACCACCACGATCGCGTCGTCCACGACGATGCCGATCGCCAGCACCAGACCGAACAGGCTCAGGGTGTTGATCGAAAATCCGAGCACGTACAAGGCGGCGAAGGTGCCCACCACCGAGACCGGCACCGCGATCAGGGGAATGATCGACGCGCGCCAGGTCTGCAGAAACACGATCACCACCAGCACCACCAGCAGCACCGCTTCGCCGAGCGTGGTCACCACCGCCTTGATCGAATCGCGCACGAACACGGTCGGGTCGTAGACGATGCGGTACTCCAGGCCCGGCGGAAAGCGCTTGGCCAGTTGCGCCATGCGTTCGCGCACCGCGTCCGACAGCGCGATCGAATTGGCGCCGGGCGATTCGAAGATGCCGATGGCGACCGCATCGACGTTGTCGAGCTGCGCGCGCATGGTGTAGTCGCCGGCGTCGAGTTCGATGCGGGCCACGTCCGCCAATCGCACGATCTCGCCGCCCTCGCCGCTCTTGATCACGATCTGCTCGAACTCGGCCTCGCTCTGCAACCGGCCCTGGCTGTTGATCGGGATCAGGAATTCGCTCGCGCCCGGCATCGGCTCGGCGCCGAGTTGACCGGCCGACACCTGCACGTTCTGTTCGCGGATCGCCCGCACCACGTCGCCGGCGCCGAGCCCGCGCGCGGCGATGCGGCCGGGATCGAGCCAGATGCGCATCGCGTAGTCGCCGCTGCCGAACATCTGCGTCTGGCCGACGCCGGGCAGTCGCGCCAGATCGTCCTTGAGTTTCAAGGTCGCGTAATTGCGCAGGTACAACGAGTCGTACTTGCCCTGCGGCGAGACCAGATGCACCAGCATGGTCAGCGTCGGCGATTGTTTCTGCGTGGTCACGCCCTGGCGGCGCACGTCCTCGGGCAATCGCGCCTGCGCCTGGCTGACGCGGTTCTGCACCTGCACCTGCGCTTGGTCGGGATCGGTGCCGGGTTTGAAGGTGACCGTGGTGACCAGTACGCCGTCGGTGCCGGCCACCGATTTCATGTACATCATGTCCTGCACGCCGTTGATCGCCTCCTCCAGCGGCGTCGCCACGGTCTGCGCGATCACCTTGGGGTTGGCGCCGGGATAGACCGCGCGCACCACCACGGTCGGCGGCACCACGTCGGGGTATTCGCTGACCGGCAACATCGGCAGCGCGATCAGGCCGGCGGCGAAGATCAGGATCGACAGCACCGCGGCGAAGATCGGGCGGTCGATGAAGAAGCGGGAGAAGTCCATGGCGGGTCCGTGGGCGGCGCGAGGCCGCAAGAGGTCGCGACCGGCGTGGCGACGCCGATCGGTGCAAAGGTCGGGTTGAGCGCGCGCCGCGTGGCGGACGCGGCGATGCGTGGCTTAGACGGCGAAAACGCGGGTATTCATAGGCCGGACACCTGTGGGTTGCGCGGCCGCGGCGCGCGCCCCGTCGGGGTTGCGCCACAAGCTACGATTGGTAAGTTACCAATAGTAAGATACGATTACCCCCGCGCTGTCAAGCGCTTCGTTCCCAAGAGATCGCTCCGCATGACCGAGACCTCCGCCCGCCGCCTGCCCAAGGCCGAGCGCCGCGAACAATTGCTGGAAACCGCGATGACGATCGTGCGCGAGCAAGGCACCGATGCCTTGACCCTGGGCTATGTGGCCGAACGCGCGGGCGTCAGCAAGCCGATCGCCTACGAGCACTTCGGCACACGCTCGGGCCTGCTGATCGCGCTGTACAAACAGATCGACGAACGCCAGGCATCGCGGCTGGCGCAGGATTTCGAACGCACGCCCAAGCGCCTGAGCGACGTGGCCAAGCTGATGGGCGACAGCTACATGAGCTGCTTCCGCACCGCCGGCCCCGAATGCCACGCCATCTTCGCCGCGCTCAAGGGCGATGAGCAGATGGAGCGCGTGCAGCAGGAACTGGTCGCCGGTTACGTCGCGTCCTATCGCGATCTGCTCGCGCCGTATTCGAAGGTGGACGAAGAAGAATTGCGCCGCCGCTGCATCGCCATCATCGGCGCCGGCGAGGCGCTGTCGCGCGAGATGAGCCATGGCCGGATCGGCGAAACGCAGGCGGCGGCGACATTGGCGAGTTTGATCGAGGGATTGATGTTGCAGGGATGAACGCGCGGACGATGCTTCGTTCAGCCGCCTCGGTTTCGGCACCTATCACGCTGCCCGTGCGCGATAGATGACTCTTGTGCCCAGGCCGACTATCTTTCCCGAAGCAATGGCACATTTACTGCTCATCAAGCGCGCCTCTTCGCACGATACACGTGTAATTACCGCTAAAACCCAGTCCTCGCGACGTCGCTCCGCCGCGATGCGATATCCTCTTCTTTCCACGTTCGGAATTCCATACATGAAGTCGAACACACTGGTCTGCTCGCTCGCTGCGGCCTTGATCGCCCTTACCGTGGGTTGCTCGGCGCCGACGTCCGCGCCTCAGGATTCCGCTGCACCGGCCGCGCCGCCCGCCGCAGCCGCACCGCCCGTATCACCTACGGCGCCCGCGCCGGCCACCGAACCCACCACCGCTCACCCCGAGGAGCAAGCGAATATGACCAGGCCGTCCTACGATAAATGCCTCGGCGAAACCGAGGGCGTCACTCCGGCGATCCAGGAATGCGTGGACACCGAATACGAATACCAGGACAAGCGCCTCAACGACGCTTACAAGGCGGTGCTGGCCAAGCTGCCGGCCGATCGCCATGACGGATTGCGCGAACAGCAGCGCGCCTGGATCAAGAAGCGCGACGCCGATTGCGAGACCGGCCCGGAACCGGGTCAGGGCCAGGTGCTGGAAGCGAACGCATGCCTGGTCGATATGACCGCTGCGCGCGCCGGCGAACTGGAAGCAATGGCGAACGGCGCGCCGTAATCGTTCGAATCGAATCGGCCACACACACCGCACTACAGGAGTTGGAGCATGGCTAAGGAATGGGAACTGGGAGACACCTCCCAACGATACGAAACCGGCGGTCGCGGCGCGGGCACGATTTCCACTGGCAAGGGCGATCACGGCGGCGTGTCCTACGGCTCGTACCAGTTGTCCAGCAAGACCGGCACCTTGCGCGAGTACCTCGATCAATCGCCCTACGGCGACCGCTTCACCGGCTTGACCCCGGCGACGCCGGCATTCAACGAGAAGTGGCGCGAACTGGCGAAGTCCGATCCCGGCTTCGGCCGCGACCAGCACGAATTCATCCAGAAGAGCCACTACGACGTACAGATCGGCAAGCTGGAAAAGCGCGGTATCGATCTCAGCGATCGCGGGCCGGCGGTGCAGGATGCGTTGTGGAGCACCTCGGTGCAGTTCCGCAATCTCACCCCGGGCATCGTCGAGAAGGGCCTGAAGGAGAAGTTCGGTCCGCAGTACAAGCTCGACCAGCTCAACGACAAGCAGATCGTCGAAGCGATCCAGGACTACAAGATCAATCATAACGAGCAGCTTTTCAGCAAATCGCCGAAGCTGTGGGATTCGCTCGAGCAGCGCGCGCGCAACGAGAAGGCCGACCTGGTGAAGCTCGCCGATCGCGAACAGACGGTCGGCGAACGCACCCAGGGCGACCGCGCGCATCCCGCGGGCGCGAACAAGGAACGCGCGCCAGGCCACAGCGCGGAAGACACCGCGCGTACTCGCGAGGCGCAAGAGGCGCTCAACCAGCTCGGCATCAAGGACGCGCGCGGCAAGCCGCTGGAAGTCGACGGCAAGATGGGCCCGCACACGCGCGAGGCGGTCGAAGCCTTCCAGAAGGAAAACCATCTGCCGCCCACCGGGAAACTCGATCTGCAAACCTCGACGGCAGTCGTCGCTGCGGCCGAGCAGCATAAGCAGCAAGGGCCGAAGCTGTCCGACGCCGCTCATCCCGACAACGCCATGTACAAACAGGCGCTGGACGGTATCCAGAAGCTGGGCCCGCAATCGGGCCTCAACGATGAGCAGAAGCGCAATGCCGCCGCGACGCTGACTTACGAAGCGAAGGTCTCCGGCCTGGACCGCATCGACCACGTGGTGGCAAGCCCGGATGGCAAGCGCATGTTCGCCGTGGAAGGCCAATTGCAGGACCCCGCGCACAAGCGCGTAATCACCGACACTGCCCAGGCCGCAGCCCAGCCGGTCGAGAAAAGCACTCGCGCGCTGGAACAGGACATGCCTACGCAGACGCCGCCGCCCGTGCAGCCAAACAACGAACAGCAAAACAAACCGATGCAACATTGAACCACGGCAGCACGACGCGGACGGTTGCATGATCGCCCCGCGACGCGTTCGCGGTGGACGCGGTCGCGGCTCCCACGGAGCGGCGACCGCGGCAGCCGGCCACCATTAACCGATCCTGGTCAATCGCGCCGCCTGCGGCGCCTTGGGGTTGACCCGGCCGCGCGGCGCGAGGATCATGCGCGCCACAAATCCCTTCACGCCCCAGAGGCCAACACCTTGGACAGTCGATCTAGACCTACGCTGCAGCGCACTCGCTGACGGATCGCCACAGGTCTGGGATGTCCCAGGTCGGCACCGTTCGCGAAGAACGGAGCCGCAATCGCCGAACCCCACTCGCCCGCCGGGGTTCGCGCGTCTCTACCCGCACTGCAGTTTCCCTCTGAAGACACCTGCCAAGGTGGCCTTTGGCGTTTCCGTTCGTCCGGAGATCGCCGATGTCCACGAAGACCGCATTCGTCCTGATGGCGGCGTTCTCGCTCGTGCCCGTGGGCGCGGCGCGCGCCGGCGCCAGCCTGTACGTCGATGACGCCGCCATCGTGCCGGCCGCGCAGTGCCAGCTCGAAAGCTGGCTGCGCGCGTCCGCGCCGGGCCGCGAGCTGAGCCTGGTGCCGGCCTGCGATATCGCCGGCACCGAGTTCGGCCTGGGCCTGAGCGACTACGCCCGGCCCGCGCAGACGCACGTCGCCGCGTTCGGCGCCAAGCGCGTGCTGCGTGAGGCGCCGTCACGGCGCTGGGCGCTGGCCGCATCTGTAGGCGCGAACTGGAACCTGTCGCGCGGCGGCTTCGACGGGTGGAATTTCAATCTGCCGCTGAGCGTGGCCGGCGATGCCGCCGGCCGCACGCGATGGCATTTCAATCTGGGCTGGACCGCGCCGCGCCACGGCGATGATGCGGCGAGCGCCGGCATCGGCGTGGAGCACGCCTTGCGCGATCGATGGAGCGTGCTGGCGGAAATCTTCGCCGAGCGGCGCGGCGGCCGCATCGCCCAACTCGGGTTGCGCCGCGGATTCGGCCCCGATCACAGCATCGATGTGCTGATCGGCGATCACAGCGACCGCGGGCGAAGTCCGTGGCTGACCCTGGGCTTCAATTTCGCATTGCCGCGCTGAGCGCCGGCGCACCTCACTCATCGAGGTCGATCATGATCATCAAGCGTTTCGCCGTTTTGCGCGCCGTCCGCGGCGCGTCGATCCAACACCCTCTTCAATCGCCCGTTCAACCGGCGATTCAAGCGCCGCGCGTCGACGCCATGGCGACGAACGTCGCCTCGCATCCGCGCGCGCGGAGCCTTCCGGCCGACAACAACCGTCGGCTGATCGCACGCTGGCAGCGCAACCCCGTCAGCGGCCGCCTCGAATGCCGCTGGCTTGGCGCCCCGCTCGCCGGCGGCGACGACGAACCTCCGCCTGCCGCCTGCCCGCGCGCAGTTTTCGCTCGCGCCGCCGTCCGCGCAGGCCGCATCGGCGGCGCCGTTCCACTGAGCCGAATCGAGGTTCGCCATGAAGTCCGCACTCCGTCCACGTTCGCAGTTCCCGCTCCTGGCCGCGCTTACGCGCGCCCGGGTGTGGCCCAATGTTTATGACCTGATCGCGTTCGCGCTGCTGATCGCCGCCGCGGCATTGCTCGCGCACGGCGCGGCCGCGGCGCGCGATCCGCTGGCGCTGCTGTCGCAGCAACCGGTCTCGCTCGATCCCTCGCACCTGCCCGAGTACGCGCTGCGCACCACCTTGCGCATGTTCGCGGCGATGCTGGCGTCGCTGTTGTTCACCTTCCTCATCGCCACCTGGGCGGCGAAGAGCCGGCGTGCGGAACGCATCATCGTGCCCGCGCTCGACATCCTGCAGTCGGTGCCGGTGCTGGGTTTCCTGAGCTTCACCGTGACCTTCTTCCTGGGCCTGTTTCCCGGGCGCCAGCTCGGCGCCGAGTGCGCGGCGGTGTTCGCGATCTTCACCAGCCAGGCCTGGAACATGGCGTTTTCGTTCTATCAGTCGCTGCGCACGGTGCCGCGCGATCTCGACGAAGTCGGCCGCGGCTTCGGCCTGAGCGCATGGCAGCGCTTCTGGCGTCTGGAGGCGCCGTTCGCGACGCCGGGGCTGGTGTGGAACATGATGATGTCGATGTCCGGCGGCTGGTTCTTCGTGGTCGCCTCCGAGGCGATCACCGTCGGCGACACCACGGTCGAGCTGCCCGGGATCGGTTCGTATCTCGCCATGGCGATCGCGCGCGAGAACTTCGCCGCGGTCGGTTGGGCGGTGGCGGCGATGGCGGTATTGATCGCGCTCTACGATCAGTTGTTGTTCCGGCCGATCGTCGCCTGGGCGGACAAGTTCCGGGTCGAGAACACCGCCGGCCAGCAGCGTCCGCGTTCTTGGGTGTACGAGGTGGCGCGGCGCACGCGTCTGGTCAAGCACGCGCTGCGACCGCTGGCGTGGCTGTGGCAGCGCGCGATGCGGCTGCGCTGGCGCCCACGCGCGATCGCCGCCGCGCCGTCGGCCGCGCGCGCGACGAACTGGATCGATCGCCTGTGGCTGGCCGCGGTGCTGGCGATCGCCGCCTGGGGCGCGTGGTACGCCTTCAACTACGGCCGCCAGACCTTGAACGGCGGCGACGTCGCGCAAGCTTTCGGCGGCGCCCTGGCGACCTTGCTGCGCGTGGCGGTGCTGATCGCGATCGCGAGCCTGATCTGGGTGCCGGTCGGCGTGTGGATCGGATTGCGTCCGCGGCTGGCCGCGCGCGTGCAACCGCTGGCGCAGTTCCTGGCCGCGTTTCCGGCCAACGTGCTGTTCCCGGTGGCGGTGATCGCGATCGTCTCCACCGGCGCCGATCCGGACATCTGGCTGTCGCCGCTGATGGTGCTGGGCACGCAGTGGTACATCCTGTTCAACGTCATCGCCGGCGCCAGCGCGTTTCCCACCGATCTGCGCGAAGCCTCCAGCGTCTACCGCCTGCGCTCGTGGACCTGGTGGCGTCGGGCGATTCTGCCGGGAATCTTTCCTTACTACGTCACCGGCGCGCTGACCGCGTCGGGCGGCTCGTGGAACGCGAGCATCGTCGCCGAACTGGTGCATTGGGGCGATCAGCGCGTGCAGGCGCACGGCCTGGGCGCCTACATCGCCCGCGCCACCGAAGCCGGCGATTTTCATCGGGTGATGCTCGGCGTGGCGGTGATGTCGCTGTTCGTGACGCTTTTCAATCGCGTCGTGTGGCGACCCATGTACGTGTACGCCGAACGCCGGCTGCGCCTGGATTGAGCACGTCCCTTCTATTCGTTCAAAGCGAGCCGCGCGCTCGCGGATTTAATCGGAGTACCGCCATGAATTTCTCCCACACCCTCAACGCCGGTTCCGCCGCGCTGGTCGAAGTGCGCGGCCTGCGCCAGAGCTACGACAAGGCCGGCACGGCGCCGCTGCTGGTGCTCGACCGCGTCGATCTGACCTTGCGCGCCGGCGAAATCGTCGGCCTGCTCGGCCGCTCCGGCTCGGGCAAATCCACCTTGCTGCGCGCGATCGCCGGACTGATCCGGCCCAGCCAGGGCGAGGTCGCGTTCTGCGGCACGCCGTTGTCGCAGGCGCCGGCCGACATCGCCATGGTGTTCCAAAGCTTCGCCTTGTTTCCGTGGCTGACGGTGCTGCAGAACGTCGAGCTCGGCCTGGAAGCGCGCGGCGTCGCGCCCGCGCTGTGCCGCCAGCGCGCGCTCGCGGCGATCGACCTGATCGGCCTGGACGGCTACGAAAGCGCGTATCCGAAAGAGCTGTCCGGCGGCATGCGCCAGCGCGTGGGCCTGGCGCGCGCGCTGGTGGTGCAGCCCAAGGTGCTGTTGATGGATGAGCCGTTCTCGGCCCTGGACGTGCTGACCGCGGAAACCCTGCGCACCGATCTGCTGGATCTGTGGAGCGAGGGCCGCATGCCGATCCAGGCGATGCTGATGGTCACGCACAACATCGAGGAAGCGGTGCTGATGTGCGACCGCATCGTGATCTTCGGTTCCAATCCGGGCCGGGTGATCGACGAGATCCGGGTCGATCTGGCGCAACCGCGCGATCGTCTCGATCCGGTGTTCCGCGCCTTGGTCGATGCGATCTATGCGCGCATGACCGGTTCGCCCTCGGCGCTGGCGCCGCGCGAAGGCGGCGGCGCGCGCGCCGCTCTGGCCGCGGCCTTGCCGCAGGTGTCGAGCAATCGGATCGCCGGCCTGATCGAAGCCGTCGCCGCCGCGCCGTATCGCGGCCGCGCCGACCTGCCCGCCTTGGCCGCGCATCTGCAGATGGAGATCGACGAACTGTTTCCGATCGCCGAAAGCCTGCAATTGCTGCGGCTGGCCGAACTCGACGACGGCGACCTGCGCTTGAGCGAAGCCGGGCAGCGGTTCGCCCAGGACGGCATCGACGCGCGCAAGCGGCTGTTCGCCCAGCAGTTGGCCGCGTACGTGCCGCTGGCCGCGCATATCCGCCGCGTGCTCGACGAACGCGCCAGCCATCGTGCCCCGGCCGGGCGCTTTCGCGACGAGCTCGAAGACCACATGTCGGCCGACTACGCTGCCTCGACCTTGCGCGCGGTCACGGCGTGGGCACGCTATGCGGAGTATTTCGCTTATGACGAAGACGCCGACCGCTTCAGCCTGGACAACCCCAGCTGAGCCGCGGCGGCCGCCGCTTCGCCTTCATCGCCCGCCGTACCGATCGCACCGAACGGAGTCGTCCATGCGCTTCATCCAGACCTTCCAGTTGTACCCGTTCCTCGACACCGTGCTGAGCCTGGCCGCGGCCTTCGTGCTCGGCACGCTGATCGGCGCCGAACGCCAATACCGCCAGCGCACCGCGGGACTGCGCACCAACGTGCTGGTCGCGGTCGGCGCGGCGGCGTTCGTCGATCTGGGCATGCGCCTGGCCGGCAGCGTCGAGGCGGTGCGGGTGATTTCCTACGTCGTGTCCGGCATCGGCTTTCTCGGCGCCGGCGTGATCATGAAGGAAGGCATGAACGTGCGCGGGCTCAACACCGCGGCGACGTTGTGGTGCTCCGCCGCGGTCGGCGCCTGCACCGGCGCGGACATGATCGCCGAGGGCGCGCTGCTGACCGGGTTCGTGATCGCCGGCAACACCTTGCTGCGGCCGCTGGTCAATGCGATCAACCGCATTCCGATCGATGAGCAGACTTCGGAGGCGACTTATGAGGTGCGCCTGACGGTCGATCCCGAACTCGCGCCGGCGGCGCGCGAGGCCTTGGTCGAGCATTTGGAAGCGGCGAACTATCCGGTCGGCGATGTCGATCTGGACGAGCATGGCGAGACGTCGGTGGAGATCGTCGCGACCTTGGTCAGCACCGCGGTCGATGCCGGCGAACTCGATGCCGTGGTCGGGCGATTGCGTCGCCTGCCGGGGGTGACGCATGCGGCTTGGGAGTCGAGCACGCGGGATTGAGGTGCGCGGCGATCGGGGCGAAGAGCGTCGGGGCTGAAGCCCCTCCCACAAAAGACTTCGCGACTGGAAGGCGACCCTGCGGCGCTGCGAGGTCTTTTGTAGGAGGGGCTTCAGCCCCGATGCTTTCCTCTCAGCCGCGAAAAGACCTCACTAGGGCTTGTCGATAAACGCACGCACGGCCGCAACCGTAGGCTGCGGAGCTTCTTCCATCAACCAATGCCCGGCGCCGGGAATGACAACCTCGCTGACATCGCTCGCGGCATTTCGCATCATCGACGCCACCTCCGCACCCGAGGATTTTCCACCGCCGACGGCCAACACCGGCATGGCGAGTTTGTTCGCGAGCACGGCGCGATTGTCCTGCGCATCCTGGCGCATCGCGTGGAATTGCGCGAAGACCGAGCGCATGCCGCCTGGACGCGCGTACAGCGCGGCATAGTGCCGGCGCGTCGCTTCGTCGATCTTGCCCGGGTCACCGGCGAACTCGTTCCAGAAACGGTCGAGGTAGATCCGCTCGCGGCCCGCCACCAGCCGCTCCATATCCTTGCCGCCGAAATCGAAATGCCATTTCCCCGGATCGCGCAAGGTCTGCTCCCACGGCGGAATGCCCGGCAGCGGCGCGTCCATCACCACCAGCTTGTCGGTCGACTGCGGGTAACGCGCGGCGGATGTCGTGTCCGACCACCACGGCGCGATCGATCCCCAGCGTCTCCAGTACCCCGCGCACGTCGGCGGCCTGATTTTTCTTGTCGTAGCCGCTTTGCGGATGCGAAGACAGCCCCATGCCGCGCAGATCGGGGATCACCACCGTGTGGTCGCGCGCCAGGACGGCGGCCAGCGGCGCCCACATGTCGCCGGTATCTCCCATCCCGTGCAACAACACCACGGCCGGGCCCTGTCCACCGATGCGCACATGGATGGTGGCGCCATTGGCGGCAATGTCCTGCGTGCGGAAAGACGCGGGAAAGGGCGGCACCTGGGCGGCGACGGAGAAACTAAGAGCGAGAGCCAGCACCGTGCCGATCAATGAACGCAACATAGCGATACTCCTGGGCGGGTGAGGCAGGCACGAACGATCGGAATCGGTCGAGCGCGGCGTCACCGCGAGTATTCAGGAGTTGCGCAACCACCATCAAGGTCTTGAGTCGTGCGTATCGAGCAACGCGGTAGTTCCACCCCGACACAGCGTAGGATCAGTGCGTCATTTTCGGGTGGGCACGATTTGGATAGCGGCCATCGGATCGAAGAGCATCGGGGCTGAAGCCCCTCCCACAAAAGACCTCGCGATATCGCGAGGGTAGATTTCGACATCGATGGAATCGATCGCCGGCTGCTGAAAAGCTTTCAATACCGACGCAGACTGCGAGGTCTTTTGTGGGAGGGGCTTCAGCCCCGATGCTCTTCGCTCACTGCGCCGCGCGCGACAACAGCAGCTCGCGCTCGCGCGCGTTGCGCGTCAGCGCGGCGGCGCGCTCGAACTCGGCGCGCGCTTCTTCGCGCCGGCCGAGCTTGAACAGCAGGTCGCCGCGCACGGTCGGCAGCAGGTGGTAGTGCTTCATCGAGGGTTCGTCGAGCAAGGTGTCGACGAGATCCAGGCCGGCCTGCGGGCCGAACGCCATCGACAGCGCCACGGCGCGATTGAGTTCGACCACCGGCGAGGGCGTGCGCAGGGCCAGTTGCTGATACAGCGCGGCGATACGCGGCCACGGCGTGTCCTGGGCGGTGACCGCGCGCGCATGGCAGGCGGCGATCGCGGCCTGCAGCGCATACGGGCCGTTGGAACCGCTCAGCTGCACCGCGCGTTCCAGCGCGCTCAGGCCGCGCTGGATCTGGATGCGGTCCCAGCGCGCGCGGTCCTGGTCCAGCAGCAGGATCGGCTGGCCGTCCGGGGCGGTGCGCGCCTTCGCGCGCGAGGCCTGGATTTCCATCAGCGCGACCAGGCCGTGCACCTCGGCCTGGTTCGGCATCAGCCCGGCCAGGATGCGGCCCAGGCGCAAGGCGTCCTCGCACAAACCCGGGCGCATCCAGTCGTCGCCGGCGGTGGCCGAATAGCCTTCGTTGAAGATCAGGTAGATCACTTCCAGCACCGAGGACAGGCGCTGGGCCAGTTCCTCGCCGCGCGGCACTTCGAACGGCACCTGCGCGTCGGCCAGGGTGCGCTTGGCGCGGACGATGCGCTGGGCGATGGTCGGTTCGCTGGCCAGGAAGGCGCGCGCGATCTCGTCGGTGGTGAGGCCGCCGAGCAGGCGCAGGGTCAGCGCCAGCCGCGCTTCGGTGGACAGCACCGGATGGCAGGAGATGAACACCAGACGCAGCAGATCGTCGCCGATGTCGTCGTCGAGCTTGTCGAAGAACGCCTCTTCCACCTCGTCCAGGCTGGACTCGATCTCGTAGCCGATTTCCTCGTGCTTGCGGTCGAGCAGCTTCTTGCGCCGCAGCCGGTCGATGGCTCGGTTCTTGGCGGTCTGCATCAGCCACGCGCCCGGGTTGTCGGGCACGCCGGTCTCGGGCCATTTCTCCAGGGCCACCACCAGCGCGTCCTGGGCGAGTTCTTCCGCCAGGCCGACGTCGCGCACCATGCGCGTCAGGCCGGCGATGAGTTTGGCCGATTCGATGCGCCAGACGGCGTCGATGGCGCGGTGGGTGTCGGTGGCCGTCATGGCGACGGATGACACCACCTCGCGCGCCGGGTCGCAAGGGTCGTGGGCCCGAAGGCGTGTTCATGTTTACGAAAACCGCGCCGGCGGCGCTGTCGGCAACGGCGGGCGCGACGGCACGGGGCCGCGCGCGCCGCGCCGCCGGGTTCAGGCGGCCTTGTCGGTATCGACGCAGCCGATTTCCTCGACGCAGTTGATCATCCACGGCACGCCGAAGCGGTCGGTGACGATGCCGTAGGCCTTGGCCCAAAAGGTTTCCTGCAGCGGCATCTGCACGTTGCCGCCGTCGGCGAAGGCTTCGAACACGCGGCGCGCGATCTCGGCATCGCCCAGGGTCAGGGCGACATGAGCGCCGTTGACGGCCTGGTACGGGTACAGCGATGTGGCGTCGGTGCCCATCAGGAAGAAGCCGTCGAGCTCGTAGCAGCCGTGCATGATCTTTTCGCGCTCTTGAGCGCTCAGCGATTCGCAGCCGGGGGAGTCGCCGAACGGCATCAGCGCGTGGATCTTGCCGCCCAGGGTCTTGAGATAGAACTCGAAGGCCTGGCGGCAGTCGCCGTTGAAGGAGAGATAGGTATTGAGTTGCATGGTGGCGGTGTCCTGTTGAATGGGTGGCGGGGAAACGCCGGTTCGTCGGCGGTCGCAGCGGCGCACAGACGGGGGAGGAAAGCGCGGCTGCTGTCCTGACGACGAACCGGAACGGCGTGGATCGACAAAGCGCGGCGAATATTTCCCGCGCGCCGCATTCAGGCCGGACGGCCGGCGACCTGTTCGCGCAGACTGGCTTCGGCCGCGCGCAGCTCCGGAGTGAGCTCTTCGCCGAAATCGGCCGGGTCGAACAGCTGGCGCACTTCGATCTGCCCCTGCCCGCCCTGCAGGTTCGGCACGCGCTTGACCCACTCCACCGCTTCTTCGAGCGAACGCGCCTGGATCAGCCAGAACCCGGCGATCAGTTCCTTGGCCTCGGCGAAGGGCCCGTCCACCACCCGGCGGGCACGGCCGTCGAAATACACCCGCGCGCCGCGCGAGCTGGGATGCAGGCCTTCGCCGGCCAGCAGGACTCCGGCCTTGACCAGTTCTTCGTTATAGGCGCCCATGGCGGTGAGCAATTCGGTGTCGGGCATCACCCCGGCTTCGGTATCGGCGGTAGCTTTGACTATCAGCATGAATTTCATGGTCGTGGTCCTCGGGCTGGCGGCCACCGCGGCGTCCCGGCGGGACGCGGCGCGGCGGCTTATCAGGACGACGAACGGATCGGCGCCGAATCGACACGGCCGAAGCAAGGTCCGCGAACGCAGGGTTCACGATCGCGATCCGAAGGCCGCGGCCGCCGCCGCGTCGAGGCCGGCATCGCCCGCGACCTGGGGCAAAAGCTGCGAACGGGCGTGACCAGTCGTGCGCTACGGATATCAGAACGGGGAATCGGGTCATGCGCGGGCCACAAGTCCAGGCCGCGCACGATTCCCGATTCCCCATTCCCGGCCTTAGTTCGCGCAAACGCAACGGCCCGCCACGCTTGCGCGAGGCGGGCCGTCGGAGCGCCGCGAACTGTCGGCCAGCGCGATTTCGTCCACCATCAGAACGTGTACTTGACCCCGACGGTGAAGTAACGGCCGATCGCGCCGGAGGAGTGCATGGGATTGTAGTTGATGGCGCCGTAAGTGAACGCATCCAGCGGAGCGATCCGGTCGGCCAGGTTCTGGATCGAACCGAACACCTCGATACCGTCCACCGCCTTCCAGCGACCGGACAGATCGAAGGTGGTGAACGAGGGGAGGCGGCAACCGACCGGGGCGTCGCAGGTTTCGCTGTCGTCGAAAACGTTGCGGATACCGGCGACGTAGTTGGCCACGCCGCTCAGGCTCATGCGGCCGTATTCCCAGGTCGCGCCGAGGTTGATGCGGTTCTTCGGCGTGCCGATGCAGTTGGTCGCATCGCAATTGCCGTGGGTACCGACGAACTCGCTCGTGTGGCCGTCGGATTCTTCGCGCTCGAATTTGCTCACATGGCTCCACTGCAGATCCAGGCCCAGCTTGCCGTACTCGCCCAGCTCGAAGCTTTGGCGTACGTCCAGATCGACGCCCTGCACCGTGGTCCGGTTGGAGTTGATGTAGGCCGCCTGCGCCGCCAGCAGGGTGCCGGTGCCTGCCACGCCGCCGAGCAGATCGTCGCCGCGCACCACGCGGCCGGCGGCGATCGCCGCGGCGGTGGTTTCCTGGTTGATCTCGTCGCTACGCACGATCTTCCAGCCGTCCAGGGTGATGGTGGTGGTCGCCGTCGGCTCGAACACCACCCCCACGGTGTAGCTCTTGGATTCTTCCGGCTTGAGCGCCCGATTGGGGCTGGTAATCACCGCCACCGGCGCGGCGCAATCGCTGGGATTGGCGCCCGCCGCCGGCGTGCCGCCCGGGCAACGCACCGGATCGCGAGCGGTGGTGAACGCGGCCAGACCACCCTTGCCCGACTCGGCCGGGTTCGGCGCGCGGAAGCCTTCGGCGTAGGTGCCGCGCAGCGACAGCTGCTCCAGCGGCGACCACTTGATGCCGAGCTTCGGCGTGGTCGCGCTGTCGCCGTCCTTGTAACTGTCGTAACGCACCGCGCCGGACAGCTCCAGGCTTTCCAGCACCGGCGCCACGGCTTCGACATACGCCGCGGCGACTTCCTGCTTGCCCGCGTACGACGAATAGCCCAGGCCGATGATCTGGCCCTGGTCGGTGTAGGACTGCGGGGTCAGCTCGACGGTCTGACGGCGGTATTCGGCGCCCAACGCGATCCCGAACGCGCCGCCGGGCAGATCGAACAGGCTGCGCGAACCCTTGATGTCGAACAAGTCGAGCTTGGTTTCCGCATCCGCGTGGATCTGCGGAGAGATGTAGTCGTACAAGGCCTGACTGTTCTTGCCCGCCTGCGTGCCCAAACGCCAGTAGCCGCCGGGATTGGTGCCCTGGGTCAGCGCTTCGCGCACGCGGTCGTAGTGCAGGAAGCCATCGCGCTCGTTGCGCAGCGAGGTCTGCGAATGCAGGTACGCCACATCCACGTTCCAGCCGCCCAGCGTGCCCTTGATGCCGGCAAGAAAACGGCTGAAACGGTTTTCGTTGCGGGTCACGCGCGGGCCGACGTCCCACGCCGAATAGCGCAGGTTCGGGCGCTGACCCGGGAACGGATTGTCGGGATGATCCGGTCCGAGCACGACCGCACCCGGGCCGCTGCTGGCATTGACCGGACCGCCCGGATAGCCCCAGGCCCCGGACACGCCCGACGGCGTGTCGATGAAGGTGCTGTTCTTCTTCGAGTACCCGGCCTCGACATACGCCTCGAAGTCGTCCGACAGCTCGAAGGTGCCGCGACCGAACAGGTTCACGTACTTCTCTTGCGGCGTCAGGCTACGGAACTTGCCCGCTTCCCACACACAGCCATTGTTCGGATCGGGCGCGAGCGGCGAGAACTTCGCGCAATCGGCGGCGCCGCCCAGCGACTGGAAGACCCCGCCCGGCCCGCGTACGTTGCCGAGCGCAGACGAGCTCGCCGATGCGCCGCCCGGGGCGATGTAGCCGGCCAGGAACTGGCTGGTGATGTCGTAACCCCAGCGCCGGATGTCGCCCGTGCCGATCCACTTGCGATCGGCGCGGTCGGCGACCTGGATTTCGTCGGTCTGGCTGCCCTCGACGTTGAAGAACACGTTGTAGCCGTCGTCGCCGAGCTTGCCGAAGCCGTGCGTGATCGACGCCTTGGTCTGCTGGCCGTCGCCTTCGCCGGAGACGCCGTAGGACATGCGCACGGTACTGCCGGTGTACTCCTTGCGCAGGATGATGTTGACCACGCCGGCGATGGCGTCCGAGCCGTAGATCGCCGACGCGCCGTCCTTGAGCACTTCCACGCGCTCCACCGCGTCCATCGGAATCGTGCTCAGGTCGGTGAACACTTTCTGGCCGTCGTCGGCCAGACCGAACGGCGCCATGCGGCGGCCGTTCAACAGCACCAGGGTCGAGCCCGCTCCCAGGCCACGCAGCGAAATCGCCGCGCCGCCGCCGGCGAAGCCATTGCCGAAGCTCTTGGGAATGGAGCCGGCGCCGTCGGAGGTGAGCGTCTGCAGGTATTCGGCGATGCTGGCCTTGCCGGTGCGGTCGATCTCCGCGCGCGTGACCACTTGCACCGGCGATGCGGTTTCCATGTCGCCGCGGCTGATATTGGAACCGGTGACTTCGATCCGGTCCAGCGTCGTCGCTTTGTCCTGCGGCTTCGTCTGCGGTGGCTCCTGGGCCACGGCCATCGCCGGCAAGGCGATCAGACCGGCGGCGATGAGTGCGCGCCGGATGGCGTGGCTGAGCGTTGCGTACTGCATGATCGACTCCATGAGATTGAATTCAACGAACACACGACAGAGATTCGGATGAGACCGCGCCCTTTCGCGGAGCCACGCGGCTTCGATTCCGGAACGCGGCGCGCCATGAGCGCACGCGGTGGAAGCACCCGTGATCACCGTTGGATTCGCCCCCGCGACGACACGCCCGACACGCGCCGCGCAACAGAAACTAAACGCTTGCATCGCCGCAGTCCATTGACAAAACCCCTTGAAATTCAGGGGCATTTAGTCTTCTGTGCCGTATTTGCTCACCATGTGTGATGCGATGCTGATGGAAGAAATATTTAGTCCATATCACTGGTGTTTTATCGACGATATTTATTTTTTATATTCGACTCGATAGCGATTTACCGGCACCGGAAATCCGCATCGCGAGCTAAGGCCGCGACGTGCCGGATTGATGCGGCGCCCCATTCGCTGCGCGGATTCATGCATTGGTCGTTCGCGGCGGCGGCGATGCGCACGCCGGCCACGATGGCGATCGCGGCGGCGATCAGGGCCGTGATGGTGATTACCAGATCGCCGCGGCTTCGATCAGACGGGACAATCCGGCCGAGTTGCGCGGCTACGGCCTGGGGGAACGATTCAGTCGGCGCGTCGCCCGACGCGCGCAAAAGAAAACGGCCCGTTCCGCCGCGAGGGGAACGGGCCGGCAAAAGCGCGCCCACGAAGATGAAACGCGCAAAACGCCTTAACGGCTGGAGAGAGGGCTCATCAGTTGAAGGTGTATTTCACTCCCAGGGTGAAGTAGCGGCCGATCGCGCCGCTGGAGTGCAGCGGGTTGTAGTTGATCGCGCCGTAGGTCAGCGGGTCGAGCGGCGCGATCTTGTCGGTCAGGTTCTGGATCGAGCCGAATACTTCCACGCCGTCCTGCGCTTTCCAGCGTCCGGACAGATCGAAGGTGGTGAACGAGGGAATGCGGCAACCGCCCGGCGCCTCGGTCCCGTCGGCGTAGCGGCTGGCGCAGGTGCCGCCCTTGGAGCGCACGTTCTTGAAGCTGGAAACGTAGTTGGCGATACCGCTGAGGCTGAAGTTGCCGACTTCCCAGGTCGCGCCGAAGTTGATCTTGTCCTTGGGCGTGCCGATGCAGTTGGTGACGTCGCAATTGCCGTGGGTGCCGGCGAATTCCAGCGTGCTGCCGTCTTCTTCCTCGCGCTCGAAGCTGCTGACGTGGCTCCACTGCAGATCCAGGTTGAGCTTGCCGTGCGCGTTCAGATCGAAACGCTGGCGCACGTCCAGATCGACGCCGCGCACCGTGGTCGAGGCTGAGTTGACGTAGTTGGCCAGCGCGGCGAGCAAGGTGCCGCTGTTGGGCTGGCCCGGCAGGTTGTTGTCGCTGCGGATCACGTGGCCGGCGGCGATCGCCGCGTCGGTGGTTTCCACGTTGATCTCGTTGCTGCGCTCGATCTTCCAGCCGTCCAGGGTCACCGTCGTGTTGGGCGTGGGTTCGAACACCAGGCCGACGGTGTAGCTCTTGGATTCTTCCGGCTTGAGGTCCGGGTTGGGGCTGGTGATCACCGCGATCTGGATGTCGCAATCGCGCACGCTGCCGCCCGGCGCCGGATTGCCGCCGGGGCATCGCAGCGAGTCGGCGGCGGCGGCGAAACCGGCCAGTCCGCCCTTGCCCGATTCGGCCGGGTTGGGCGCGCGGAAGCCTTCCGCGTAGGTCGCGCGCAGCGCCAGTTGCTGGATCGGCTGCCACTTCACGCCGAACTTGGGCGTGGTCGCGTTATCGCCGCCCTTGTAACTGTCGAAGCGCACCGCGCCGGACAGCTCCAGGCTTTCCAGCACTGGCGCGACCACTTCGGCGTAGGCCGCGGCGACTTCCTGCGTGCCGCTGTAGGACGAATAGCCCAGGCCGATGATGTCGCCGATGTCGGTGTAGGTCTGCGGCTTGAGTTCGGCCTTCTGCCGCCGCCATTCCGCGCCCAGGGCGACGCCGAGCGAGCCGCCCTTCAAGTCCATCAGCGAGCGCGAGCCCTTGATGTCGAACAGATCCAGCGTGGTCTTGCCGTCGGCGTGGATGGTCGGCGAGATGTAGTCGTACAACGCCTGCGAGTTGAGGTTGGCGTTCTGGCCGATGCGCCAGTAGCCGCCGGGGCCGGTGCCGTTGGTGAGCGCGTCGCGCACCGCGCTGTAGCGCAGGAAGCCGTCGCGGGTGTTGGTCAGATCGCTCTGCGAATGCAGATAGGCCACGTCCATGTCCCAGGCGCCGGCGGTGCCCTTGACGCCGGCGAGGATGCGGCTGAATTCGCTGTCGCTGCGGATGATGCGCGGGCCGACGTCGAACGCGGCGTAGCGCAGGTTCGCGCTCTGGCCGGGGAACGGGTTATCGGGATGATTCGGTCCCAACACCACCGCGCCGTCGCCGGAATCGGCATTGACCGGGCCGCCGGGATAGCCCCAGGCGCCGGACACGGTCGATGGGGTGTTGTAGAAGGTGCTCTTCTTCTTCGAATAACCGGCTTCGACGTAAGCCTCGAAATTATCCGACAGGGCGAAGGTGCCGCGGCCGAACAGATTCACGTACTTCTCTTCGGGGGTGAGGCTGTTGAACTGGCCCGACTGCCACAGACAGCCGCCGGCCGGGTCCTGCGGCGTCACCGGCGAGAGCTGCGCGCAACCGGGCAGGCCCAGGTACTGGCCGGTGCCGGGATTCTTGACGCTGCCGGCCGGCGATTGCGTGGCATCGCCGTCGAGGATGTAGCCGTTCATGAAACGCTTGGTCTGGCTGTAGCCCCAGCGCCGCGCGTCGCCGGTGCCGATCCACTTGCGGTCGCGGCGGTCGGCGACCTGGATTTCGTCGGTCTGGCTGCCTTCGATGTTGAAGAACACGTTGTAGCGATCTTCGGCGAGGTTGCCGAAGCCGAAAGTGACCGAGGCTTTCGCTTGCTGGCCGTCGCCTTCGCCGGACACGCCGTAGGAACTGCGCACGGTGACGCCGTTGAATTCCTTGCGCAGGATGATGTTGACCACGCCGGCGATGGCGTCGGAGCCGTAAATGGCCGAGGCGCCGTCCTTGAGCACTTCCACGCGTTCCACCGCGTCGAGCGGAATGGTGCTGAGGTCGGTGAATACTTTCTGGCCGTCGTCGGCCAGGCCGTAGGGCGCGGTGCGGCGGCCGTTCAACAGCAACAGGGTCGAACCCGCGCCGAGGCCGCGCAGCGAAATGCCGGTGCCGCCGGCGGCGAAACCGGTGCCGTAGCTGCGCGGCACCGAGCCCGAGCCATCGGTGGTGAGGGTCTGCAGGTATTCGGCGATGGTCGCCTTGCCGGTGCGGTCGATCTCTTCGCGACTGACGACCTGGACCGGCGATGCGGTCTCCATGTCGCCGCGGCTGATGTTGGAACCGGTGACTTCGATGCGGTCGAGCGTGGTGGTGGGCGCAGGGGTGAGCGCATCCTGCGCGTAGGCCGCGGCCGGTGCGACGCTGGCGATGGTGGCGGCGAACAGCGCGCGGCGGATAGCGCGGCTGAGGGTGGCGTGCGGCATGGTCGGCTCCTGTGACTGGATTGCCTGGGACGTACTGCGATGACAAGGATCAGTTTCAAAAATACCGGCGCGCGCCGTTGTGCGGCGCGATAAACAACGCTGCGCGCGAGCGCGTAACCGGATGTGCATCGGTTGCGAAATCGCGGGAAATACGGCTTTTTTGTCGATCCCCTGCATCGACGCCGAACAGCGGCGCGCCGCGGTCACGGCCGCGGCGCGCGAACACCGACGTTAATGCTTGGCGGCGAACTCGTACTCGGACGAAGGTCCGTTTCAGCGTCACGCAACTTTGCGGAGTGTGTCGAACGGATGCGCGGCACGATGCGATCGCGTGTCGGCGGTGGCGATGTTCGATGAAGCGTTGCTAGCTGTTGGCGGCTTGCGCGTGCGCGGTGCTGCAGGGTGCGAAGCAATGCTTAGCGTGCTGTATGTGCATCGAACTGCGGTCGCTGCGGTCACGCCGACTGTGATGCGGCATGAGCGCCGCACGGCGACCACGCACTCGCATCGCCTGCACGCACGGCGATGTGCCCGGATTGCGATTGCGGTTGGCGGCGCTTGCGATTGCGTTCGATGCGATAACACGCATCGCCCACAAGCTGCACGAAGCGCACGACATGCTCGTCACCTCAGCATCGACGAACGCGTGCACGCGCCAACGCCGCTCGCATCACAGCGCGCACTGACAACAACGATTGACCGAACCGCGACGTCGCGAGTCAGGCGCGCGCGGGTTTGCCCGGTTTGGCCGCGACTTCGGGCGCGCCGGCATTAGCGGGCGCGGCCGACGCGGCACGCGCGCCGACGGTCACCCGGATCGCGCTGGCGAGCGGGCTGGGCAAACCGCAGCACGGCGCGCGCGCGGACGGGTCCGGCGCGCCGCCGCGC
>NZ_JAGGRI010000063.1 GCF_018612875.1 Lysobacter sp. ISL-50
TTCGTACTCGCCACCGAAGTGGCCGAGCGAGCCGCACACTATACAGCAGTTTTCGTGAACGTCAACACCTGTCCGCGAAACTTCTTGCTGCTTCCCGACTCGTCTTCCGCTTCGTTTTCCGAAGCTTCCGTCTCACCGGGCCGCGCATCTTACAGCATGTTTCCGACTCGTCAACCACCTCGTCGTCACCGCCGTTTTCCGCGCTCCGCATCCGGTTAAACCGACCTGCGGGCCGCGCATCCTACAGCATGTTTCCGATGCGTCAACTACCCATCGAAACCGCTGTTTTCTGCGCCCCAACCACTCGATGAACAGGGCGGCGGGCCGCGCATCTTACAGCATCGTCTTCGACCGTCAACTCCTGCCGAATCCGCTGTCTTCCGCGCTCCCCATCGACCGATACAACCCGTCAGCGGGGCCGCGCATTATGCAGATGCGCATAGGGTTGGGGAAGGGGTCGCAGCGAGAAAAACGAAAAAATTTTCGGCTTGACGATCGCCCCGTGCTGGCCGATGGTCGCGCCATCCATCGCGCTATAAGGAATTACGCCATGCTCAAGCGGTTCGCGCTCTTGCTCACCTGTGCCGCGGCGCTCGCCGGCTGCGCTTCGGACTCGGCGGAAAGCTGGGTCGAGGTCCGCGGCCAGCGCTATCGGGTAGAGGTCGCCAAGACCGACGAAAGCCGCCAGCGCGGGCTGATGTTTCGCGATGAGATGGCGGCCGATCACGGCATGGTGTTCGTGCACGAGGCCGAAACGCCGCAGGCCTACTGGATGAAGAACACCCATATCCCGCTGGATGTCCTGTATTTCGACAGCAAGCGCAGGCTGGTCACGCAGCAGCGCGACGTGCCGCCGTGCTCGGCCGGCGACCGCTGCCCGCCCTATCCCAGCGACGCGCCGGCCAAATACGTGCTGGAGCTCAATGCCGGCCAGGCGGCCAAGCTGAAGCTGGAGAGCGGGGACGAAATGAAGTTCGGTCCCGGAATCGACTGACGGCGCCGGCGTGGGCCGGCCGAACCGTATCGCCCGCCGTTATCGCGCGGACGTCATGAGGTCGGAGCCGGCGGCTCAGACCTCCATCATCTCGAAATCGTCCTTGGTCACGCCGCAGTCCGGGCAGGTCCAGGTGTCGGGGATGTCCGCCCAGCGCGTGCCCGGGGCCAGGCCTTCTTCGGGCAGGCCCTTGGACTCATCGTAGATAAAGCCGCACACGACGCACATCCAGGTGCGGTAGGCGGTGGTCGCGGCGATCTCGGACATGGGCGGATAATGGTTGGCGTTGCGGGACGGGCATTGTCCCATCCCGCCCTCCCCGACGGAAGCTGACCCATGCATTCATCCTGGCCGCGGCGCGGCCTGTACGCGATCACGCCCGACGAACCCGACAGCGGGCGGCTCGCGGCCCGGGTCGCCACGGTCCTGGAGGCCGGCGCGGCCTGGCTGCAATACCGCAATAAGCAGGCCGATGCCGGCTTGCGGCGGCAGCAGGCCCTGGCGCTGTTGCCACTGTGCCGGGCGCGCGGCGTGCCGCTCATCGTCAACGACGACTGGCGCCTGGCCGCCGACATCGGCGCCGACGGCGCGCATCTGGGCGAAGACGACGGCGAACTGGCCGCCGCGCGCGCCGCCCTGGGCGATGCCGCGATCCTCGGCGCCTCGTGCTATGACGACATCGCGCTGGCGCGTTCCGCTGCCGCCCACGGCGCCAGCTACGTCGCCTTCGGCGCGTTCTTCACCTCGCCGACCAAGCCCAATGCGCGCCGCGCCTCGCCGCAACTGCTGCAACAAGCCGCGGCGCTGGGCTTGCCGCGAGTGGCGATCGGCGGCATCACCCCGGACAATGCGCGCGGCCTGGTGCTCGCCGGCGCCGACCTGCTCGCGGTGATCAGCGGCGTGTTCGACGCGCCCGATCCCGCCGCCGCGGCCGCCGCCTACCTTTCCTGTTTCGAAGAAGAATCCAATGAATAACCCACGCTCCCACGACCTGTTCACCCGCGCATCGCAACTGCTGCCCGGCGGCGTCAATTCGCCGGTACGCGCGTTCAAATCGGTCGGCGGCGAGCCCTTCTTCGCCGAGCGCGCGCAAGGCGCGCATCTGTTCGACGTCGACGGCAATCGCTACATCGACTACGTCGGCTCGTGGGGCCCGATGATCGCCGGCCACGCCCATCCGCAGGTGCTCGCCGCGGTCGAACGGACCATGCGCAACGGCCTGAGCTTCGGCGTGCCGAACCCGCTGGAAGTGACGATGGCCGAAGCCATCACCCGCATCGTGCCGAGCTGCGAGATGGTGCGCATGGTCAACTCCGGCACCGAAGCCACGCTGTCGGCGATCCGGGTGGCGCGCGGCGCGACCGGCCGCAGCCGCATCGTGAAATTCGAAGGCTGCTACCACGGCCACGGCGACAGCTTCCTGGTCAAGGCCGGCAGCGGCGCGCTGACCCTGGGCCTGCCGAATTCGCCCGGCGTGCCGGCGGCGCTGGCCGATCTCACCCTGACCCTGCCCTACAACGATTTCGACGCCGCCACGCGCTTGTTCGAAGAAGCCGGCGACGACATCGCCGGCCTGATCATCGAGCCCATCGTCGGTAACGCCAATTGCATCCTGCCCGAAGACGGTTATCTGCAGCATCTGCGCGAGCTGTGCACTCGGCACGGCGCGCTGCTGATCTTCGATGAAGTCATGACCGGTTTCCGGGTCGCGCTCGGCGGCGCGCAGCAGCGCTACGGCATCGTTCCGGACCTGAGCACCTTCGGCAAGATCATCGGCGGCGGCATGCCGGTCGGCGCTTACGGCGGCCGCCGCGATCTGATGAGCCAGGTCGCGCCGAGCGGCCCGATCTACCAGGCCGGCACGCTCAGCGGCAATCCGGTGGCGATGGCCGCGGGCCTGGCGACGCTGGAGCTGATCCAGGCGCCGGGCTTCCACGATGCGCTGGAACGCAGCACGCATGCGCTGTGCGACGGCCTGGAGGCGGCCGCGCGCGAGGCCGGCGTGGCGTTCCACACCACCCGCGCGCCGGGCATGTTCGGCCTGTATTTCCGCGAAGGACCGGTGCGCAGCTTCGCCGATGCAATGGGTTCGGATACCCAGCGCTTCAATCGCTTCTTCCACGGCATGCTGGAGCGCGGCGTGTATCTGGCGCCGTCGGCGTTCGAAGCCGGATTCGTCTCCAGCGCGCACGGCGAGGCCGAAATCGCCCAGACCATCGAAGCGGCGCGGGCGGCGTTCGCCGCGCTGTAAGCGAACCGGCTTCGCAAACGAAAAGGCCGACGCGATGCGTCGGCCTTTTCGTTACGGCAACCGCGATCAGAACGTGAACGTCGCGCTCAAGCCGATGTTGCGCCGCGCGCCGAACCAGCAATCGCCGCGGCCGCCGCAGTAGCTGAAATAACGCTTGTCGGTGAGGTTGGTGACATTGAGCGCCCAGCGCCATGCACCGACGTCGTAAGACACCATCGCATCGCCGAGAACGACCGACGGCGTGGTCGGGCTGGGCGGCTCGACGAAATCGCTGAAGTAGCGCACGCCCAGGCCGGCGGCGAAGCCGTCGCGGCCGCCGACGCTGAAACGCTGCTTGCCCCACACCGCGGCCTGATGGCGCGGCGCCGGAGTCAGCTGCTTGTCATTGTCGAGATAGTTGTAGTGCGCGGTGATCTCGAAGCTGGACGTCAGCTTGCCGGTGAGTTCGAGTTCCAGCCCGTTGACCTTGGTCTTGCCGACCTGCAGGTTGTTGTTCGGATTCGACGGATCGGCGACCAGGCGGTTTTCTTCGCGCAGTTCGTAGGTCGCGGCGGTGAAGCTCAGCTCGCGCCCGGCCGGTTCGAACTTGACGCCGGCTTCGACCTGCTCGCCCTTCTGCGGCGTGTAGCGTGCGCCGCTGATTGCGTTGGTGCCGGCCAACGGAGTGAAGGACTCGCTGTAGCTCACATACGGTGACCAGCCGGCCCAGTCGTGGAACATCACGCCCAGGCGCTTGGTGGTGGCGCTGGATTTTTCGTCGGCCGCGCCGACCTTGCCGCTCTTGGCCCGATCGTGGCGCAGGCCGGCGACGACGATCCAATGCTCGCCGATATGCATCTGATCCTGCAGATACAGGCCGATCTGACGCTGGCTGGTGTCGACCGCGGCGCCGAGCGGCGGCGGTGTGTACGGCAGGTAGACCGGATTGAACGCGTCGATCGGCGGCAGCGTGCCGCCGCGCTCGGGCGCGCCGTCGAAGCTTTGCGCCTCGCTCTGCTTGAAGCGCTGCGCATCCAGGCCGAGCAGCATCTGGTGCTTGACCGGACCGGTGCCGAAATGGCCTTCGACGTGCTGATCGATGTTCTGCATCCGCGCCTCGTTGTGGGCGAACCAGCCCTCGCGGTTGATCACGCGCTGCTGCGGATCGACGAAGGGATTGAGCGGATTGCTGAAGGGATCGGCGTAGACGGTGACGTAATCGACTTCGTTGCGCGAGGCGCGGAACGATTGGCGCAAGGTCCAGTTTTCGTTGAAGCGATGTTCGAACAACCAGCCGGCGCTGCGGTGGTCGGTGTCGTAGTGGTCGCCGGGATTACCGATGAAACGGCTGGCCGGAATACGCCCGTTCGGATTCGGCGAAATCAGCCCGCTCCACTGGAAGAACTGCGAGGTCGAACCGGTGCGGTCCTGCTGCCAGCGCAGCATGAAGGTCAACGAGGTGTCTTCGCTGGGACGCCAGGTCAGCGACGGCGCGATCAGGCGGCGGTCGTCGTTGACGTGATCGACCTGGGTGTCGCTGTCGCGGTACAGGGCGACGAGCCGATACAGCCAGGTGCCGTCGGCGGTCAGCGGGCCAGTGAAATCGGCGTTGATCTGGCGGCGGTCGAAGCTGCCGACCTGCACGCCGATCTCGCGCTGGGTCTGCGCCTGCGGGCGCTTGCTGACCAGGTTGATCACGCCGGCGGTGCTGCCCTGTCCGAACAGCATCGACGACGGTCCGCGCAGCACTTCGATGCGCTCGAGCATGTACGGATCGGTGCGGGTGGTGCTGGTGTAGTAGTTGTACGCGCTGCGCAGGCCGTCGAGGTATTCGGTGGGATCGCTGCCGCGGATCAGGGTCCAGTCGCCGCGAGAATCCAGGCCGTAGGCCTCCGAACGCACGCCGGCGGCGTAGTTGAGCGCGTCCTGGACGTTCTGCGCGCCCTGGTCGCGCATCTGCTCGCCGGTGACCACGGTGATCGCCTGCGGGGTTTCCCCGATCGGCGTGTCGGTCTTGGTCGCGGTGATCGCGTTGGCGGCCTTGTAGCCGCTGGCCTGGCCCTGGACGACGACGTGGTCGAGATTGGTGGCCTGCGGATCGGGCGCGTCGGCGACCTCCGCGGGGACGGCGGCCAGAGCGGGCGCGCTCAGGGAAAAGGCGATGGCCAGGGCCAAGGGCGCCGGAAGATGGCTGCGGGGCATGCGGGGGACTCCGAGGGCTGAAGCAAACGAGAATTATTATCGTTTGAATGAAATACCCACGTAAAGCCCTGTGAATGCGATCGGCCGCCAGGGCGCGCGGCGAAATACCGTCGCCGGGGCGATCAGGTCGGAAAACCGAACTTGAGCGCCCGATCAAAGCCGCGCGGCGATGCGCTCGGCCAGACGATCCAGGCTGGCGCGATCGCTGAGCGCGGGCAGGCCGTCGCGCTCACCGGCGATCCCGCCCGCGCGCGCCGGCCATCGGCCTCAGCGTCCGAGGAACTGCAGCAGCGCCGCGCGCAGGCGCGACAGGCCGTCGGCGATGTCGGCATCGCCGATGTTGAGCGCGGGCACGAAGCGCAGCACGTCCGGTCCGGCCTGCAGAACCAGCAGGCCGTGTTCGATGCAGCGGTCGAGGATCTCGCCGGCCTTGCCCGCATGCTCGGGCCGCAGTTGCGCGCCGATCATCAGGCCGCGGCCGCGGACTTCCGCGAACAGGCCCAGCTCGGCGTCCAGCGAGGCCAGGCCATCGCGAATCGCCAGCGCCTGGCGTTCGACATTGGCCGCGATCTGCGGCGAGCGCAGTTCGCGCAACGCAGCGCCGGCCACCGCTGCCGCCAGCGGATTGCCGCCGAAGGTGGTGCCGTGGGCGCCGAACTGCATCGCCTGCGCGGCCTTGCTCGCGACCAGCATCGCGCCGATCGGGAAACCGCTGCCCAGCGCCTTGGCCAAGGTCACCGCATCGGGCTTCACGCCGTAGCCGTGGCAGGCGAACAAGTGTCCGGTGCGGCCCATGCCGCATTGGATCTCGTCCAGGATCAGCAAGGCGTCGTGGCGATCGCACAACTCGCGCAGGCCGCGCAGGAAATCCTCCCGCGCCGGCGTCACCCCGCCCTCGCCCTGCACCGGCTCGACCAGCACCGCGCACACCGCGCCGTCGGCCATCGCCGCTTCGGCGGCGGCCAGATCGTTGAAATCGCTGTAGCGGAAACCCGGCGGCAGCGGCTCGAACCCTTCGTGGTACTTGGGCTGCGCGGTGGCGGTGACCGCGGCCAGGGTACGGCCGTGGAAGCTGCCGCGGAAACTCAGAATCACCCGGCGCTCGGGCTCGCGGCCCTGCGCGGTGGCCCACTTGCGCGCGAGCTTGATCGCCGCCTCGTTGGCCTCGGCGCCGGAGTTGCACAGGAACACGCGCTCGGCGAAACCCGAGGCTTCGACCAGTTGCTCGGCCAGATGCAGCGGCGGCTCGCTGATGAAGACGTTGCTGGTATGCCACAGCTTGCCGGCCTGCTCGGTCAGCGCCGCGACCAGCGCCGGATGCGCGTGGCCGAGCGCGTTGACGGCGATGCCGGCGCCGAAATCGACGTATTCGCGGCCGTCCAGATCCCAGATGCGCGAGCCTTTGCCGTGATCGAGCACGATCCGGCGCGGGCGGTAGACAGGCAGGTAGTAGCGCTCGGAGAGGGCGTACAGCGAGGCGGTATCCATGGGGGCGTCGATGCGGCGAGGGGAACGGAACGGCCATTGTCGCCGATCGCTGTGGCGCGTGCAGTGGCGAAGGCCGGGCAAGGCGGCTTGGGCACGGCCGGGCGACGGCGCGGGGCCGGGAACGCGACCGCCGCCATCCCTGTTGCGGCGGCAATGCGGGCATCATCAGCCGGCGCCCAGGCAACGGCGCGTGCGACCGCGCGTCCCGCTCGGGACCCGGTCCGCGAACGCCGTCCGATCGCTGCTCGAACGCCGATTCAACGTTACCTACGACGAGGGAAACGCCATGAGTTCACGCTGTCGCCGTATCGCTCCTCCGTTTACGATCGCCGCGCTGTCCGCCGCGCTGATGCTGGCGCTGAGCCCGGCGTTCGCCGCGCCGCCCAGGATCGTCATCACCGAAACCCAGGCCTTCGACGCCAGTTCCGTGCCCGCCTACGCCGGCGACTACGCCGACGTGTACGCGCAGTTGGACAAGCAGCGCGAAGCCGATGTCGCGCAACTGCAGCGCTGGGTGCGGCAGCCGTCGATCAGCGCGCAGAACAAGGGCATCGCGCAGATGGCCGAGCTGCTGCGCGATGATCTGTCCAAGCTGGGTTTCCGCGACACCGCGCTGGTGCCGACCTCCGGCCATCCGGGCGTCTACGGTTACTACGACGCCGGCGCCGCGCACACCCTCGTGGTCTACATGATGTACGACGTGCAGCCGATCGAGCCGACCGGCTGGAAGGTCAATGCCTTCGCCGGTTCGCTGGTCGATGAACCCAAGCTCGGCAAAGTGTTGATGGCGCGCGGCGCGACCAATCAAAAAGGGCCGCAGCGCGCGTTCCTCAACGCGCTCGACGCGGTGATCAAGACCCGCGGCAAGCCGCCGGTGAATCTGATCGTGCTGGCCGAAGGCGAAGAAGAACTCGGCTCGCCTCATTACCCCGAGGTCGTGGCCAAGTACCAGGAACAACTGCGCAAGGCCGACGGCGTGTTCTTTCCGATGAACACCCAGAACCGCGACGGGCAGGCGTCGATGTTCCTCGGCGTCAAGGGCATCTTGTACATGGAGCTGGAGGCCAAGGGCAATCCGGCCACCGGCGGCCCGCAGCGCAACGAGGTGCATGGCTCGCTCGCGGCCAAGCTCGACTCGCCGAGTTGGCGGCTGGTGCAGGCCTTGGCGACGTTGACCACGCCCGATGGCGAAATCGCGGTGCCCGGCTATCGCGACGCGATTCGCGCGCCCAATGCCGAGGAGCAGCGATTGTTCAACGGCATCGTGCGTGCCGCCGAGGGCGAGCAGGCCAAACAGCTCGAAGGCCTGGGCGCGGCGCGCTGGAAGAACGGCCGCAACGTTCGCGAGGCCGCGGCCGCGGAGTTGTTCGACACCACGCTCAACATCGACGGTCTGGTCGCGGGTTATACCGGCGAAGGCGTGAAGACGATCCTGCCGCATCGCGCGGTGGCGAAGGTCGATTCGCGGCTGGTGCCGAACCAGACGCCGGATCAGGCCTTGGCCTTGATCCGCAAACAGTTGGACGCGAAAGGGTTCCAGGACATCGAGATCCGCAAGCTGTCCGGTTATCCGCCGGCGCAGACGTCGGTCGATGCACCGCTGACCCGCGCTGCGCTGGGCGTCTATCGCAAATACGGACAGACGCCGCCGGTGGCGCCGCGTATCGGCGGCAGTGCGCCGTATTACGTATTCACGCAGACCTTGGGCTTGCCGATGATCGCCGGCGGACTCGGACACGGCAACGGGGCGCATGCGCCGAATGAGTACATGGTGATCGAGCCGGAGGCGGGGTCGAAGATCGCGGGGTTGGTGCAGGTGGAGCGGTTCTATGTGGACTTGCTGTATTCGTTGTCGGATGCGTTGAAGCAGTCGGGTAAGTAAGGCCGGTTCACGCGGCTGCTTCAGCGTGAAGCGGGCTTCGGCACGGCCGAGCATCCGCCGCAGCAATTGATGAAACTGCTCTGCACTTGCTCTGGCACTGCGCTTGCTCTGGCTTCGCGCTTGCTCTGGCTTCGCACTTGCTTGGGCTTGGGCTTCGCACTTGCTCTGGCCCGGCGCAGCTTGTTACTCGCGAGACCAGGGACACCCGAAGGGCGGCGCACATGGACGTGCGCCGGGTTCCACCTTGGGCAGGATGCCCAATGTGGAACCTGCCTGCATCGGCATCGCACTCGTGGCTCTTGATTCGAAACAGCCTAAAGCCCTTTCTTTGGTTACTTTCTTTGTGGCTTTGGACAAAGAAAGTGACCCGCCGCTCTATGGCGGAAGCGTTTAGCGTTTGATCTGCTTTTAGCGTTTGATCTTTGGTGGCGTGATCGCCAACGCCACCAAAGCCCTGGCGTCCCGCAAGATCAATAAGCGCGCCA
>NZ_JAGGRI010000064.1:0-8134 GCF_018612875.1 Lysobacter sp. ISL-50
CGGCACGCCGCTGGCCGGGGCCGACGGCACGCCGGTCGCCGGAGCGGCAGGCGTGGTCGCGGCCGGCGCGGGCTTGGCGGCCTGCTGGGTCGCGGCGCCGCCGAGAAGGCCGAGATCGGGCTTGCCCGGGGTCGCGGCGGCCATGCTGCGGCTGGCCTGCCAACCCATGAACAGGCTGATCACGAAGAACGCGATCGCCAGCCACTTGGTGGCCTTGGACAGGAAGTTGGACGAACCGCGAGCACCGAACACCGTGGCCGAGGCGCCGCCGCCGAAGCCCGAGCCCGCCTGCGCACCCGCGCCGCGTTGCATCAGGATCAGCGCGACCATCGCGATCGCGATCAGTACGTAGATGACGTTGAGGAACAACAGCATCGTTGAGGATTCTTCGCTAAGGGGAGCTTGTTACGACCGCGGCGGACGGGCGGGGTTCACCGGTTCGCGCGATCAGGGTGCCGCCGCGGCTGCGATGGCGTTGAAATCGGCCGCGACCAAAGAGGCGCCTCCGACCAGGCCGCCATCGACGTCGGGCTGGGAAAACAGCGCGGCGGCGTTGTCGGCTTTCACGCTTCCGCCGTACAGAATCGGAAGCGAGCCAGCAATTCTAGCATCGTGCGCGGCGATTTCGCTACGGATGAATGCGTGGACTTCCTGCGCCTGCTCCGGCGTGGCGGTGCGGCCGGTGCCGATCGCCCAGACCGGTTCGTAGGCGAGGATCGCGCCTTCCAGGCCCAGCACGCCGACCAGTTCCAGCACCGGCGCGAGTTGTTCCTGCAGGCGCCACTGGGTCTTGCCGTCTTCGCGTTCTTCCAGGGTTTCGCCCACGCACAGCACCGGCGTGAGGCCGGCGGCCTTGGCGGCGGCGAACTTGCGCGCGACCAGCTGGCTGCTTTCGGCGTGGTACTGGCGGCGCTCGGAATGGCCGACCAGACCGTAGAGTGCGCCGACTTCCTTGAGCATCGCCGCGGAGACTTCGCCGGTGTAGGCGCCCTTGACGTTGCTGCTCACGTCCTGCGCGCCGAAACTCAGGCCGCGCTCGCCGTAGTGCTCGACCAGCTCGCCCAGGTACGGCAGCGGCGGCAGGATCACCCGTTCGACACCGGCCGGCGGCGTCTGCGCCGCGACTTCATCGAGCAGGGCGAAGGCGAATTCGCGGCTGCCGTGCAGTTTCCAGTTTCCGGCGACGATCTTGCGGCGCATGGCGATCCGTATGTTGCGAAGACGGCGCAGTCTACCTTCTGGGCGCTGCGCGGGCGAATGCGGCCGGGTGCGCGCGATGCCGCGATACGCCTCGCGCGGGCGGCCGCGATGTCGGCGGATTGGCACGCGCGTCGCTCTTTGCCTGCATCGCCCCTGCCCCCATAACTGCGTCATGAGCCGACCGACCGCCGCCGTGCTGCACAGCTTCGCCCCGATCGAATCGCCGCGGGCGCGAGTGCTGATCCTGGGCAGCATGCCCGGCGTGGCGTCGTTGAGCGCCGGGCGCTATTACGCGCATCCGCAGAACCGGTTCTGGCCGATCATGGGCGAGTTGATCGGCGCCGGGCCGGAGCTGGCCTATGAGCGCCGGATCGAGGCCTTGCGCGCGGCCGGGGTCGCGCTGTGGGACGTGCTGGCGCAGTGCGAGCGCGAAGGCAGCCTGGATTCGGCGATCCGCGACGACACCGCGGTGGCGAACGATTTCGCCGGCTTCCTGGCCCGCCATCGGCAGGTGCGCACCGTGCTGTTCAACGGCGCCAAGGCCGAGCACAGCTTCCGCCGCTTCGTGCTCAAGCCGCTGGCGCGGCCCGACCTGCGCCTGCTGCGGCTGCCTTCGACCAGCCCGGCCAATGCCTCGCAGCGCGGGGAGGCCAAGCTGGCGGCCTGGCGCGAGGCGCTGGGCGAGGCTGGGGTGAAGGTGCGCGGGGGGTGAATCTTCGCCGATCGGGCGAATCCCGCGGAGTCTTTTGTGGAAGGGGCTTCTGTGGGAGGGCAGCTTTTGTGGGAGGGGCTTCAGCCCCGATGCTTTTCGGTCAGGGTCCATGTTGTTGCGAGGCTGCTGAGCGAAAAGCATCGGGGCTGAAGCCCCTCCCACAAAAGCTGCCCCTCCCACAAAAGCCGCCTCTTCCACAAAATCTCGCTCAGCCCCATCGCTTCAGCCCCCAAATCGCGTATCGCGCTTGAAACATTCGCGCCCCCTGCCCCGGCGCCGGCCATCGGCCCGAAACCCTTGCCAGCACAGACTTTGCGCCCGATAAACACGGCTCCGGCGCCGGCCCGCGACACCCCGCCGCGGCGATTTTCTTCGCCCCGACCCTGTCCTGCGTCCGCCTGCCCCCCCGTTTCCTGGGGTTGACCGCCCGACAGGTCCATCCACAACCAGACGATCGCTTGCGCCGCCCTACAGCGGCGCGGGATGGACAGGCGCTTGCCCGCGAGGCGCAAGCCCTGCCCATCCAGGCGAAACGAGGTCTTCGGAAGGTCGAAACAGCGTCCGCGCCGCCTGGATCGAGGCGCGCGACGGTTTTCCCACCGCCGATCCGCCCATCGCCCATGGAAGCGATACCTCAAGGAGTTCCAAACATGAAGTCGCATCGCAATCCCCCGACCCGCCTGTCCCGCAAGCTCGCCGTACTCGGCGGCGTGGCCCTGTTCTGCACCGCCGCGCTGGCCAGCGCCGGCGAGAGCGTCATCCGCACGCCCTACGGCGATATCGCCGCGATCGACGCCCCCAAGTCGCAGCAGCTCAACGCCAAGACCGCCGCCGCCGCGCATCCCTTCGCCAGCGCGCGTCAACGCGCCGCGGTGCAGCCGCTGGTGTGGGTCGATCGCGACGCCAAGGCCGCGCCGGCCGCCCCGGCCGAACTGACCGACACGCTGGTCCGCACCGCCGGCAGCGCCCCGGGCGGCAACGCGCCGGCGTTCGGCAACTACCTCGCGCGCAATCACTTCCGCGCCACCTGGGACAAGCTCGAAGCGCTGGACGCGCGCCAACCGGCCGCGCCGGTCTCCGCGCTCGGCGGCGAGAAAGACGGCGCCCACTACGCCTACAGCCGCTTCCCCGGCAACTACTACACCAGCCAGTGGAAGGCCGCGCCGTGGAACAAGATCGGCAAGCTGTATTTCACCAAGCCCGACGGCAGCGGTTCGTACTGCACCGCGCAGGTCTCCAGCGGCAATTCGGTGCTGACCACCGCCGCGCATTGCGTGTACACCTTCGGCGCCGGCTTCAACTCGAACTTCCTGTTCGTGCCGGCCGAGCGTTACGGCGAAGCGCCGTACGGCAAGTTCGGCTGGAGCACCGCGCGCGTGCCCACCAACTGGATCACCTACGGCACCCGTCGCTGGGACGTGGCGGTGATCAAGCTGACCGGCGAGCAGACCAGCGGCCTGCCGGTGATCAACTACGTGGGCTGGCTGGGCCGCGCCTGGAATCAGCCGTATTCGCTGTACACCTACTCGCACGGCTACGCCAGCAACCTGAGCACGCAGTACACCAACATCTGCGCCGGCCAGACCTACGATTCGCCGACTGAAGGCACCAACGTCGTCGTCCAGGGCTGCGACATGACATACGGCGCCAGCGGCGGTGCGTGGCTGATCAACTACACGCCCAATTCCAGCGCCGGCAATCAGGTCAACAGCGTGGTCAGCGGCCCGCACATCGGCGCCTTCGGCACCGCGTGGGTCGGCGCGCGCTTCAACGACGACAACATCGTCGCGCTGTGCACGGCGATCGGTTGCTGATCGACCGGCGCCGACGATCCGATTCGCCGACGCGGCGATAAGCGTTCGACGGCGCCGCGGCGCGAATCACCACCGATGCGCGCGCAGGATGCACGCGCGCCGGCGAGGCGGCCGAGGGAACGGCGGCCTGGATCGAATTTAGTAGTCGAGTACGGGCCCCGGAGGCGGGCCTGCCGCGCGGCCAGCAGCCAAGGATGCCGCGGGCTGGGACAGGGACGTCCGCTTGTTCGAGGCGAAGCCGGCTTTCGGGCCGGCTTCGCCGTATGCGCGACCGAAATCGGCCTCAGTCATCGCCGCAAGCCGCATCAGTTGCCGGTTTGGTGACCGGTTACGGCGAACGCGCCCGCATTCGTCCGCGCCGCGCTCGTTTTCGCCCATGCCGCGCGATATAGAGTGCGCGGATGAACCGCATCGCCTCACCCGCCCGCTTGCCGATCCTGCCCTATCGCAAGCCCACGCAAGGGCGCGACTACTGGGTCGTGGACGACATCCTGCCCGACCCCGACGCCGTGCGCGCGCGCTGCCTGGCCAAGACCGACTGGGCCGAAGGCTATCCGTACAAACCCGAGACCTGGCCCGGGCTGCGCGCCACGCCCGGCCTGCAGGACGACGAACTGGCCCTGGTCGAGGCGCGCGTGCGCCAGGCCACCGGCGTGCAGAAGCTGTGGGTGGTCGAGCCGCCCGAAGGCCAGTACTTGAACCACAACTGCGTGCAGGTGGTCGGCATCGACGAAAGCGAGCCGCGCCCGCACACCGACTCGCGCCTGCTGTGCCGTTACGCCGCGGTGCTGTACCTCAATCCCTCGGTGCCGGACCAGTGCGGCACCGGCTTCTATCGCCAACGCCTGGGCAACGGCCAGCGCGGCGGCAATACCGTGTCGCCGCCGCACGCCAATCTGGTGCAGGCGCTGGGCACCCGCTTCGTCGCGCCGGATTCCTTCGCCGAGGACGTGCTCGTCCCGCACCGCTACAACCGCCTGCTGCTGTACCGCTCCAACCTGATCCACAGCGCCAGCGGCTACTGGGGCCGCACGCTGGAGACCAAGCGCATGGCGGCGGTGTTCTTCTGGATGGCGTAGGCCGCCGGGCCCGCCGCGAACCGCCCGCCATCATCGGCGGCGAATACGACGAAGCCGGCGCGAGGCCGGCCTCGTTCATTGCATCGACGGTTGACCTGGCGCGGCTTACTTCAACTTGATCTCGCGCAGACGCTCTTCCAGATAGCCCTGCGCGGTGATCGGCTCGGGGTAGCGGCTGGGATTGTCCGGGGTGATCGTCGAGTCCAGCACGTCGATCAGGAAATCCGGATTCGGGTGCAGGAAGAACGGCGTGGAATAACGCGGCTGGCGCGCCTTCGCGCCCGGCGGATTGACCACGCGGTGGGTGGTCGAGGGATACACGTGGTTGGTCAGGCGCTGCAGCATGTCGCCGATGTTGACCACGATGGTGTCGGCGTCGGCGGTGAACGGCACCCACTCGCCCTGGTGCGACTTCACTTCCAGGCCTTCCGAACTCGCGCCGACCAGCAAGGTGATCAGGTTGATGTCCTCGTGCGCGCCGGCGCGGACGTTGGGGATGTCGTCGGCGGTGATCGGCGGGTAGTGGATCGGGCGCAGGATCGAGTTGCCGAAGTCGGTCTTGTCCGCGAAGTAGTTCTCCGGCAGGCCGATGTGCAGGGCCAGCGCGCTGAGCACGCGCGAGCCCAGGTTATCCAGCGCGGTGTACAGGCCGTAGGCCTGCTCGCGGAACTCGGGGATTTCCTCCGGCCACAGATTGGCCGGCATGTCCGAGGCGTACTTGGAGTCGCGCGGAATCTCGCGGCCGACGTGCCAGAACTCCTTCAGGTCGAAATGCTTGGCGCCCTTGGCGGTTTCCACGCCGAACGGGGTGTAGCCGCGCGCACCGCCGCCGCCGGGGACGTGGTACTTGCGCTTGACCTCGTCGGGCAAGGCGAAGAAGCGCTTGAACAGATCGTAGGACTGATCGATCTGCTCGGCCGGGATGCCGTGGCCGCGGATGCCGGCGAAGCCCCATTCGCGGTAGGCCGCGCCGAGCTCGGCGACGAAGGCCGCGCGATCGGTATCGAAGCGGCGGATGTCCAGGGTGGGAATCTGACTCACGTTGGGATCCTGTTGGTGTCTCTTCCGGGTAGGCGGCTATCTTCGCTCAAAGCTGACGGCCGCGCGCTACTGTGCACGTGGCGGCGCGATCGCGCCGGTTTCGTCCGGCGGGGCAGCCCAGGCTGAACGGCCGGCCCACCGGCTGCGTGCCCGATCGGCCGGCCCGTCTTCCGGCGGTGTCTTGCGGCATTGTTCCAGGCTAAAGTCGCGCCCCCGACCCCGGTGTCGCACGCCGGTCGCACCACCGCTGCCGAGAACCCATGCGCATGGAAGACCTCGCCGCCCGCCCAGCCTTCCCGGCGCGCCGTGCCCTGGCTTGGCTGACCGGCTTCATCCTGAGCAACGCCGCGCTCGCCATCGGCATCGCCTCGCTCAATATCCCCTTCGCCCATCTGGCCGAACACTGGAAGGCGGCGTTCTTCCTGACCCTGGCGCTGCCGGGGCATTTCATCTTCTTCGGCGCCCTGCTCGGGGTGCTGCCGCTGCTGCTGGGCTGGATCGGCCGGCGGCTGAGCTGGATGACGGTGTCGGCCGTGGTCTTGCAGGCGATTTGGTTATGTCTGCTGGTCACCGACGCGAAGGTGTTCGCCCTGTACCGCTTCCACCTCAATGCGATGGTCGCCAACATGGTGTTCGGCGGCGCCATGCAGGACCAGGTGGTGTTCTCCGGCACGGTGTGGGGCTTGATCGCGCTGGCGGTGGTCGGCGTGCTGGCGGTGGAGATCGCCCTGGCCTGGCTGTGGTGGCGCGCGCTGAACCGGCGCCCGGGGCTGGTCAAGATCCTCAAGGCCTGGTGGATCGCGCTGGCGGTGATGCTGTTCGGCCAGGCGATGGTGGCCTACTACGACGCCCGCGGCGACCGCGCGATCATGTCGCAGCTGCCCTACATCCCGTGGGCGCAGCCGATCACGCTGAAGGATTCGCTGCAGCGCTTCGGGGTCAAGAGCGATCCCTCCGCGAGCCTGCCCGGCGTCGGCCAGGGCCTGCTGAACTATCCGCGCCGCGCGTTGGACTGCGAGGCCGCGCCCAAGCTCAACGTGGTGGTGATCCTGCTCGAATCGCTGCGCCACGACGTGATGACCGAGCAAGTCATGCCCAACACCTGGCGTTATGCCCAGCAGTCGCAGGTGTTCGAAGATCACTACAGTTCCGGCAACGCCACCCGCTTCGGCGTGTTCGGGCTGCTGTACGGCCTGCCCGGCGGTTACTGGCATCCGATGCTGGCCGAACAGCGCGGCTCGGCCCTGATCGGTCAGATGAAGAAAGACGGCTACGCCATGCACATCTATGGCAGCGCGCCGTTGTACAACCCCGAGTTCGATCGCACCGCGTTTTCCGAGGTGCGCGAGCGACTGGTCAACGGCCCGCGCGAGCGCAAGAGCGCCGAGCGCGATCAGGCCATCTTGCAGGACCTGCAGCGCGACATCGCCGCCACGCCGGCCGACAAGCGTTTCTTCGGGTTCGTGTTCATGGATTCGACCCATCAGCCCTACTACATGCCCAAGGGCTATCCGCCGCTGTTCCAGCCGATGGCGAAGTCGATCAATCCGCTGGAATTCAGCCAGGACCACGATCCGCTGCCGGATTTCAACCGCTATCGCACCTCGGCGCATTACAGCGATTCGCTGATCGGCAAATTCCTGGCCGCGCTGCAGGCCAGCGCGTTCGCCGACAACACCGTGGTGCTGATCACCGGCGATCACGGCGAAGAGTTCAACGACCTCAAGCAGAACTACTGGGGTCACAACGGCAATTTCTCCGACTATCAATTGCACACGCCGTTCGTTCTGCATTGGCCGGGCAAGCCGGCGCGGAAGATCGTCAACACCACCTCGCACGAGGACTTCGTGCCGACGGTGATGAAGCACGCCCTGGGCTGCCGCAACGACAGCGCCGATTACAGCACCGGCCGCGATCTGTTCGGGCCGGGGCAAGCGGATCGGCCGCTGTTGGTGGAGAGTTGGTCGCAGCGCGGTATTCGTCAGGGCGACCGGATTTATCTGTTCGACAACTATGGCGCGGCGACGGTGGTGGATCGCAATTACCAGCCGTTGCCCGACGCCAAGGTCGATCCGGCGGCGGTGAGTCAGTCGTGGGAAATGTTGACGCGGTTTCAGCAGCGTTGATTTGCCCGAAAGCTTGAGCAAGTCAATTCGCCCCCGCCGCCGCTATTGCTGTGGCTGTGGCTTTGACTCCGGCTCCGGCTCTGGCTCTGGCTTGGCGCAGCTACTAACTCGCGAGACCAGGGACACCCAGAGGGCGGCGCACATGGACGTGCGCCGGGTCCC
>NZ_JAGGRI010000064.1:8172-8649 GCF_018612875.1 Lysobacter sp. ISL-50
TTGGACAAAGAAAGTGACCCGCCGCTCCATGGCGGAAGCTTTAGGCGTTTGATCTTGCTTGTAGCGTTTGATCTTGCTTGAAGCTTCTAAGGAACCTGAACGCTCCTGATAGACGAAACAACCAGACCTGCGCACTCCCTCCTACCGTCATTCCCGCGAATGCGGGAATCCAGTGCCTTTCGTGCGAGAACGTTTGAAGTCGCTGGATTCCCGCGTTCGCGGGAATGACGAGCAAAAGAAGCCTCAAGCAAGAGCAAGAGCAAGATCAAACGCCTAAAGCTTCCGCCATGGAGCGGCGGGTCACTTTCTTTGTCCAAAGCCACAAAGAAAGTAACCAAAGAAAGGGCTTTAGCTGTTTCGAGTCAAAAGCCACGAGTGCGGTGCTTGCGCAGGCAGGTGCCACATTGGGCATCCTGCCCAAGGTGGCACCCGGCGCACGTCCATGTGCGCCGCCCTTCGGGTGTCCCTGGTCTCGCG
>NZ_JAGGRI010000065.1 GCF_018612875.1 Lysobacter sp. ISL-50
GGCGTTTTTCTTTGCGCCAAAGAAACAGAGAAAATCCCACCGGCCCATTCGGCCGTAGTTACCGCGGCAGTCACTTCCGACGCACACTTAATCGGCAAAAGCAGCGGCCAGCCCGGTGATCGACGCCTCGACCGCGAACCGTGCCGAATCCGGTCATGTACAAAAAGAAACCAGCCGGTTCAACGCCGCTGCGGCATGACGCCGCCAAGTCCGGGTACACTCGCCCCGCTGTTGCCATGGGCGCCAGCATGCCGGCCGCATCGTCCCGACGGGACGGGCCGCGCCACCGGTCGTCGCCGCGCATTGACGGCATCGATCGTTAAGTCGGAGAGGAGAGTCGTCAGATGAAGTTCACCACCACAGGCAAGGTCCGCCGCTAAGTCGGCGCTTGCGGTCTCGGGGACATCCCGGGCCGTCCTTGGCAGACCGTTCACCGCTCCCGGGCGCTTTGGCCCTGGATCGCACGCGCGCGTCCGCCGCCTCACTCCCGATCCGTTGATCTCGCGCCGATATGGCGCTTGTTCGCTCGCGTGCGTTGCTCGTCCCGCACGGCCGTCGCCACGGCCAAGGACGATGCGCGCGCCCGGGAGTCGCTTCCAAGTTCAAAAGGCACTACGCCATGAAAATTTTCAATTGGTTCGAATCGTTGATCGATCCGTTCCGGCCCGCGCCGGAGGCGATGCCTCCGCGTTCGGTCGCACGGTTCTATTGGCATTTCATAAGACAGGCCTGGCCGATCTTCGTGATGCTGACCGTGGTCGGTTTCTTCGTCGCGATCGTCGAAGTGGTGATGTTCGACTACCTCGGCAAGGTCGTGGACCTGGTCAACACCACGCCGGCCGCGCAGTTGTTCGCGCAGCACGGCGACGAGTTGCTGTGGATGGCGGCGGTGATGCTGATCGCGCGTCCGCTTTGCCTGGGCCTGCACGATCTGCTGCTCAACCAGACCGTGCACCCCAGCATGACCAATCTGGTGCGCTGGCAAACCCACCGCTACATGCTCCGGCAGAGTCTGAGCTTCTTCCAGAACGACTTCGCCGGCCGCGTGGCCAACCGGATCATGCAGACCGGCCCGTCGCTGCGCGAATCCACCACGCAGACCTTCGACGCGCTGTGGTACGTGATCGTGTATTCGGCCTCGGCGATTTATCTGTTCGCCCAGGCCGATGTGTGGCTGGTGGTGCCGCTGGCGGTGTGGATCGTGATCTACATCGGCTTGCTGTTCTACTTCGTGCCGCGGGTGAAGTTGCGCTCGTGGCGCGCGTCGGACGCGCGTTCCAAGTTGATGGGCCGCATCGTCGATGGCTACACCAACATCGCCACGCTCAAGCTGTTCGCGCATTCGCGGCGGGAAGAGGAGTACGTGGCCGAGGCTATGGTCGAGCAGACCCAGCGTTCGCGCGACATGACCCGCATGACCACGTTGATGGGCATCAGCATCACCACGCTCAACGGTCTGTTGATCGTCGGCACCTGCGGCCTGGCCTTGTGGCTGTGGCATCAGGGCTCGATCAGCGTCGGCGCGATCGCGCTGGCGACCGGTCTGGTGATCCGCATCCACAACATGTCCGGTTGGATCATGTGGACGGTGAACGGGATCTTCGAGGACATCGGCACGGTCCAGGACGGCATCGAAACGATTTCGCGGCCGTTGACCGTGGTCGATCGCGACCAGGCCCAGCCCTTGCGGGTCGAAGAGGGCGGCGTGCGTTTCGAGAACGTGCACTTCCACTACGGGCAGGACAGCGGACTCATCGCCGATCTGGATCTGGCGGTGAAACCGGGCGAAAAGATCGGTCTGGTCGGGCCGTCGGGCGCGGGCAAATCGACCCTGATGAACATCCTGCTGCGTCTTTACGACCTGGAAGGCGGGCGCATCCTGATCGACGGCCAGGACATCGCCGGCGTGACCCAGGAAAGCCTGCGCTCGCAGATCGGCGTGGTCACGCAGGACACCTCGCTGTTGCATCGTTCGATCCGCGACAACCTGCTGTACGGCCGTCCGGACGCGAGCGACGAGGAGATGTTCGAAGCCGCACGCAAGGCGCGGGCGGACGAATTCATCCCGCGTCTGATCGACGGCGAAGGCCGCGTGGGCTATGAAGCCCTGGTCGGCGAGCGCGGCGTGAAGTTGTCCGGCGGGCAGCGTCAGCGTGTGGCGATCGCGCGCGTGCTGTTGAAGAACGCGCCGATCCTGATCCTGGACGAAGCGACCTCGGCACTGGACTCCGAAGCCGAGGCGGCGATCCAGGAAAGCCTGGAAACATTGATGGAAGGCAAGACAGTGATCGCGATCGCGCACCGGCTATCGACGATCGCGCGCATGGACCGGTTGGTGGTCATGGACAAGGGCCACATCATCGAAACCGGAACGCACGAAGAGCTGATCGCACGCGAAGGTTTGTATGCGCGATTGTGGAAGCGGCAGACCGGGGGCTTCGTGGCGGTGGATGCGTAACCTGGGATGCCCTCACCCCAACCCCTCTCCCGCTTTGCGGGGAGGGGCTTTACGCCTCGATTTCGGGGCGTTGTTCAGAATAGCGAGCCGGTGGTGCCGGCGCCGCCTTCGTCGTCGGACGTACGGCGTTTACGTACCCAACCGCCGACGCCGGAAGGCTGATGGGCAGGCGTCGCGGGTGCCGGCTTGGACGGGCCGACGCTGCGTTCGCGCGCTTGGCGATGCGCGTTTTCCGCCATCGCCTTGAACTGGCGTTCGCGCTGCAGCCACAGCTCGTCCATGCTCGGATCGGCGACCAGCGTCGCCGCGCCCAGATCGGCTTCGCTGGCTTCGTCGGGAATGTGCTGGAACGGAATGCGCATCGGCGCGGCGCCGTGCACCAGCGCGTCCTGCATCGCGCCGAAGTACAGACGGTTGTTGCCGTAGCGTTGATTGACCTGATCGAGCACGCGGGTAAGCGCCTGATTGCGCTGGCGCTCGGGAAACAACGAGGCCGTGTCGGCGGCGCAAGGCTGCAGATCGATCAGCGATACCGCCACCGACAGCGGCGGATACCGTTTCACCTTCCAGCGGCCGCTGCCGGCGGCGCGCATCAGCGGTTCGATCGCTTCGGCCATCAGCTGCAGCAAGGTCGGCGTGTCGTCGAGCGGGGCGAAGGACAGATCGCGGCTGAAGCGCTGCTCCTTGCCGACGAACCGGATGTGGATGGCCAGTCCGCGCGCCTTGCACTGCTCCATGCGCAAACGCATCGCCGCCTTGGCGAGCAGCTTGAACAACACCGAGCGCATGCCGGCGGCGCTGCGCAGTTGCGGATCGAGCACGTGCGAATGGCCGACCGAGGCGACCGCCTTGCGCTGACGCGACGGCGGCTCGATGCCGCGCAATTGCGCCCAGAAGCGTTCGCCTTCGATGCCGCCCCAGATCGCGCGTAGGTGTTCGCGCGGCGCGGCGGTGAGTTGTTCGACGGTCTCGATGCCGGCGTCGATCAGGCGTTGCAGCATCGACGGGCCGACCCCGCACAAATCCTGCAAGCCCAGGCCATGCAGCGCGGTGGGCAGATCGGCGAGTTCGACCACGGTCAGGCCATCGACCTTCTCGATGTCCGACGCGGTCTTGGCGAGGAAGGTGTTCGGCGCGATGCCGATCGAGCAACGGATCGCCGGGCTCAGGCCGCGATCGATCAGTGTCTGCTTGATCTTGTGCGCGATCGCCACGGCGTTGTCGCGCTGGCGTTCCCGGCCGATCAGGCGGCAGGCGACTTCGTCGATCGACAGCGGCTTGCCGTCGATCGGGATGCAGTCCTGGATCGCGGCGATGAGCCGATGGTGCAGTTCGACATAACGCGCCGGCCGCGCCTGCACGATGGCGATGTCGGGGCAACGCTCCAGCGCTTCGTGCACCGGCGTACCGGTCTTGACGCCGTGCAGCTTGGCTTCGCGGCTGGCGGCGATGCAACAGGTGGTCGCCGCCATCACCGGCACCACGCCGACCGGACGCCCTCGCAACGCCTCGTGGTCGAACTGCTCGACCGAGGCGAAGTACGAGTTGAAGTCGACGAACAGGCAGCGCAGGGTCACGACGGCGGGGCCAAGCAAGGGAGTTCAGTATCGCGCCGTCGCGGGCACGATGCAGCCGCGGGCACGGGCGAAGGCGACAGCATCGCCGCCGTCGTTTGCAGTGCTTGAGACCGTCTTTTCGATCAATGAGTTACGGCCCGGTCGGGCATCGCCGGCCGGGCCGCGGTTTCAGTAGGACGAGGCGCGATCGACCGCTGATACATCTGCGCCAGCGCAAGATCGCAGGGGAAGTTCCGCCCGGGTTGAGGCCGCGGCATCCGTCGCCGCGGCTTGAAGCCTGGATGTGCGAGATCCGTGTTGCGCGTCGCGGCGAAGCTTACAGAACCAGCGGCGGCTCGCCGCCGACGATGACGATGTCGGCGCGGCGGCGCGCGAACAGGCCGACGCTGACCACGCCGGGGATCTGGTTGATCGCCGATTCCATCGCCACCGGATCGGTGATCGCCAGGTTGTGGATGTCGAGGATGACGTTACCGTTGTCGGTGACCACGCCGGCGCCGTTGGCGTCCTGGCGCCACACCGGCTGGCCGCGGGTCATGGCGAGGATTTCGCGCGCGACCAGACTGCGCGCCATCGGCACCACTTCCACCGGCAGCGGGAACTTGCCGAGCACGTCCACGCGCTTGGCCGGATCGACGATGCACACGAACTTGGCGCTGGCCTCGGCGATGATCTTCTCGCGGGTGAGCGCGGCGCCGCCGCCCTTGATCAGGTGCTTGCGCGGGTCGCATTCGTCGGCGCCGTCCACGTACAACGACAGCGGGCCGGTCGAGTTGAGGTCCAGCACTTCGATGCCCAGCGCCTTCAGCCGCGCGGTGCTTTGCTCGGAGCTGGACACCGCGCCCTTGATGCGTTCCTTGACCCGGCCCAGCGCCTCGATGAAGAACGCAACGGTGGAACCGGTGCCTACGCCGACGATCATGCCGTCTTCGATGTAGTCGATGGCTTTTTCGCCGGCCAGGCGTTTGGCTTCAGTCATTTTTTTTGTCGGGAATCGGGAATTGGGAATGGGGAATCGGTAAAGCGGAAAGCGGGAATCGGGAATCGGGAATCGGGAATCGGGAATCGGGAATCGGGAATTTGCGCGGGAATCGGATGGTAACGGGGCGCTTTTAACGATTCCCGATTCCCCATTCCCGATTCCCGGCTCCCATCACTCCATCGACAACAACAACTTCCACTGCGCCGCCGACACCGGCAGCACCGACAGGCGGTTGCCGCGGCGGGTCAGGGCGAAGTCTTCGCCGAGTTCGTCGGCGCGGGCCTTGATCTCGTCCAGCGAAACGGTGCGCTTGAACTTGCGCTCGAAGGCCACGTCCACCAATAGCCAGCGCGGGTCTTCGCGGGTGCTCTTGGGGTCGTGGTAATCGGATTTCGGATCGAACTGGGTCGGGTCCGGATAGGCTTCGGCGGCGATGGTGGCCAGTCCGACGATGCCGGGCACGGCGGTGTTGGAGTGATAGAACAGCACGCCGTCGCCGGCTTTCATGCCGTCGCGCATGTAGTTGCGCGCCTGGTAGTTGCGCACGCCGTTCCACGGCTCAGTGCGCACGCGCTCCAGGTCGTCGATGGAGAAGGCGTCGGGTTCGGATTTCATCAGCCAATAGCGGCGGCGTGCAGTCATACGGGGCGGCTCAGTTCGGATGCGGCGGGGGCGGCATCGGGGGAAGGTCAAACGTACAGCGCGGAGCGGCAATCCAGGATGCCGGCTTCGGTGCATACCGCGTCCAGGGCGACGTCCCAGTCGGCGGCCTGGAGTTGTTCGACGCGCTGCGCCTCGTAGCCGGCGCCGGCCAGCCAGGGCGGCGCCGGGCTGCGCTGGCGGAAGGCGAGGCTGCGATCGTACCAGCCGCCGCCCATGCCCAGCCGGTGGCCGCGGGCGTCGAAGCCAACCAACGGCAAGACAATCAGGCTCAACTGCTCCGGCCGAAGTAAAGAGGTTTCAGCCAAGGAAGGCTCAGGAATCCCGAACCGGTTAGCCACCAGCGGATCGCCCGGCCGCCACGGCGCGAAGCGCAGCTGCTGGTCCTCGTGCAGCACCGGCAGGCAGTAGATGCAGTCCTTGGGCAGGCGCAATTGCCAGGCGTGCAGGGCGATCTCCCCGTCCATCGCCCAGTAACCGGCGACGTAGCCTGATTGCGGCGCGAACGGCAGCGTGAGCAAGTTCGCGGCCAGCGCCTCGGCGCCGCTGATGCGCGCCGCGGCGGGGAGATTGCGGCGTTGTGCGCGCAGTGCGCGGCGCAGCGTCGAACGGTCGTCCGTCATGCGATCGGGGGATCCTGGCGGGGCGCGTAAAGCGCGAGCATACGGAAACGGGCGCGGAATCACCTGTGGTGATCTCGCGCCCGTTCCGGGATGAGTAGTCCTCCGCCAATGGCGATGCTTGCGAAACGACCTTGAACCCAGGGTTCAAGTGGGAACGCTTGGACGCCTTCGGGCTTCCCGCTGCGAGGCGGACTTGCACTCCAGGCTTCCGGCGCGCCCCCGGTGTCGTCATTAAGGGACAAGGCGAATGTTTGCGCACGCCGTCGCGCACAGCAGAGGACGTGCGCGCAGTATAGCGCGCGAGCGCGCTCAGGCGAATCCGCTCGTCGGCGATGCTGCGTTGCGGTTCACGCACTTGATCGTGCGATCGCGGATGAACGGGGACTTGCGTGACGTGGGTCGCGCGGCGTCGCAATGGGGCGGACGAAGCGCGGACAGGGCGCGGTATTCGCCGCCGCGCCGCGTCAGCGGATCGCGGCGTCGAACAGGCTGTCGAGCTTGCGATGCAGTTCGTCGAGCGTGCGCGAGATTTCGCGATCGCGGTTGTCGCCGGCGCCGCGCAGTTGCTGCAGTTCGTGGGCGAAATTCAGCGCGGCCAGCACGGCTACGCGGTCGAGCGCGGCCATGCGGTTGCTGCCGCGGATTTCGCGCATCTTGCTGTCGAGCATGCGCGCGGCGGCGAGCAGGTCGTCGCGTTCGTTGGGCTCGCAGCCCACGGTGTATTCGCGGTCGAGCAGGCGGATGCTGACGGCTTCGCTCGTCGTACTCATGCAGGCAGGCCCATGGGCGAGTTCGGGGGTACTGGCTTCACGTGTGCTGTTCCAGCGACTTCAACCGCGCGATCATCGCTTCAACGCGAGTGCGCGCTTGTTCGTTCTTGGCCAGCAGGGCGGAGCGTTCGCCGACCAGTTGTTCCTGTTGCTGGCGCAGGCTGCGGTTCTCTTCGCTGAGCTTGCGCACGCGCTCGCCGAGTTCATCGACGCGGCTGAGCACGGATTGCAGTTCGGCGATGAGTTCGGCGCGGTCCATCCCGGCACGATGGCAGGCCGGGGCGGGGGCGGTCAAGGCGGACGGCCGGGGCGGCCGGCTCCGGGTCGCCGCTGCGGCCCGGATGCGTTCAGACAGCCCGGCGACCGGTCTGATCCGCACGCGATCGTATCCACGCAGGCCCCCGGGACCGTTGCCGCCAGCGGCCCCGGCCGGCGAGCATTCCCGATTCCCGATTCCCGATTCCCGGCCCTACGGCCCTACAGCGCTGCGCGCACGCTCTCCGGCGGCCGCCACTGCTGGATGAACGCCAGGCAGTCGTCGGCTTCCAGCGGCTTGGCCAGCCAGTAACCCTGGATTTCGTCGCAGTGGTGGGCGCGCAGGAACTCCATCTGCTCTTCCAGTTCCACACCCTCTGCGACGACGTTCAGGCCCAGCGAATGCGCCATGGTGATCACGGTGCTGGTGATCGCCGCGTCGTCCGGGTCGCGGGTCAGGTCGCCGATGAATTCCTTGTCGATCTTCAAGGTATTGATCGGCAGGCGCTTGAGGTAGGCCAGCGAGGAATACCCGGTGCCGAAGTCGTCCACCGCCAGAGCCACGCCGAGTTCGCGCAGCGCCTGCATGGTGTTGGAGGTGTGCGCGGCGTTGGACATGACCACGCTTTCGGTCAGTTCCAGCTCCAGCCGCCACGGCGGGATCGCGCTTTCGCTCAGGGCGCGCGCGACCATCTTCGGCAGATCGCCGCGCAGCAACTGGATCGCCGAGACGTTGACCGAAATCGATAGCTGATCCAGGCCCTGCAGGCGCCACAGGCGCAGACGGTTGCAGGCCTCGCGCATCGCCCATTCGCCGATTTCCAGGATCAGCCCGCTTTCTTCCGCCAGCGGAATGAACTGGGTCGGCGGGATGTTGCCGTATTCGGCGCTCTGCCAGCGCAGCAGCGCTTCCACGCCGGTGATGCGCGCTTCGGGCAGCGACAGGCGCGGCTGGAACACCAGCCGCAGCTCGCCGCGATCGAGCACCTTGCGCAGCGCGGCGGAGATGGTCGCGCGCTGGCGGATCTCGATGTCCATCGCCTCGGTGTAGCGCATGAACGTGCGCCGGCCGGCGGCCTTGGCCTGATACATCGCGGTATCGGCGTGCTTGAGCAGATCGGTCGGCACCTGGGCGTGATCGGGATAGACGCTGATGCCGATCGACGGCGAGATGGCGACGTCGTGGCGCTGGTCGAAATCCAGCGGCGCTTCGAAGGCCTTGATCAGGCGGCGGGCGACGTCCTCGGCTTGCTCGGGCGTCTCCAGGTTTTCCAGGACCACGGTGAATTCGTCGCCGCCCAGGCGCGCGACGGTGTGCTCGGCGCCGACGGTTTCCTGCAGGCGCACGGCCGCGGCGCGCAGGATGCGGTCGCCGGCGGCGTGGCCGAGCGAATCGTTGATGTCCTTGAAACGGTCCAGATCCAGGAACAGCAGCGCGATGCGGTGGCCGTGGCGGCGCGCGCGCACGATCGCCCGCGACAGCCGCTCCGACAGCAGCGTGCGGTTGGGCAGGCTGGTCAGGGTGTCGTAGTTGGCCAGATAGCGCAGTTCCTGTTCGGCGCGCTTCTGGTCGGTGATGTCGGTGAGCACGGCGACGTAGTGGCCGCGCTGGCCGCTGCTGTCGAGAACGATGGACGCCTGCAGCCAGCACAGGAATTCGTTGCCGTCCTTGCGCTGCTGCCAGATCTCGCCGGACCAGCGGCCGCTGCGCTGCAACTCGTCGCGCATGTCCGAATAGAACTCCGGATCGTGCTGGCGGCTGTCGAGCAAGCCGGTGGTCTGGCCGATGACTTCGTTCTCGGGGTAACCGGTCATGCGCGAGAACGCGGGATTGATCGAGACGAAGACGAAATCGCGATCGAACACGGCCACCGCTTCGGCCATCGAACGCAGCACTTCGCTGGAGATGCGCCGCTCGCGCTCGGCGCTGCGCACCGCGGTGACGTCGCGGCCGGTGCCGGCCACGCGCACCGGATGGCCTTCGCCGTCGCGTTCGACCACCCGGCCGCGTGCGCGCACCCAGCCCCAGTCGCCGCGCGGCGTGCGCATGCGGTGCTCGGACAGGAACAGCGCGGCGTCGCCCTTGAGATGTTTGCGCAGCAGCTCGGTGACCCGCGGCAGGTCGTCGGGATGGATCTCGTGATCGTCGGCGATGTCGGCCTGCACGCCGATTTCCGGCGATTGCGCGTTGTGGTCGTCCACGCGCATGCGGTGCAGCTCGCGCCGTTGCAGGTCGTAGTCCCAGAACTGTTCGCCCGAGGCCCACAGCGCCAGCTTCAGGCGTTCTTCGCGTTCGCGGATCTGGGTGAAGTAACCGCGTTCGCGCTGGCGCGCGCGATGCCAGCGCCAGCCGAAGCTCAGCAGCAGCGCCAACGCCGCCAGGGCCGCGGCGGTGATCGCCAGCGGATGCCGCCACAGCGGCGGATCGACGCTGACGGTGATGCGCAGTTCCTGGGTGTTCCACACGCCGTCGCGATTGGTGGACTGGGCGCGGAACAGATAATGCCCCGGCGGCAGGCGGGTGTAGGTGATGTCCTGGCGCGGGCCGTTGTCGATCCAGTCGCGGTCGAAGCCGTCCATGCGGTAGCGATAGCGGATGCCGGTGTTGGGGCCGAAATCCAGCGCGCCGATGCGCAGGCGCAGGATGCCGGCGCCGTCGGGCACTTCCAGCCGCGAGGACTGCCACAGCGCGCTGGAGCCGGCGCTGGTGTCCGAGCCGATCCAGGCGCCTAGCAGGCGCACCGGCGGGGTGTAGCGCGAATCGATGATGCGGTCGGGATCGAACAGGTTCAGCCCGCGCACGCCGCCGAAGGCGAGCCGGCCGTCGGCCAGCGTCGCCACCGCGCCGGCGTTGAATTCCAGATCCTGCAGTCCGTCGGCCAGGCCGTAGCGGCGCACCAGCGAGGCGCCGGTGTCGAAGCGCAGGATGCCGGCGTCGGTGCCCAGCCACAGCCGTCCGGCCGGACGCTCGGCGATGGAGAACACCACCGGCACCGGATGATCGCCGATCACTTCGGCCAGCGGATGCTCGAAGCGGATGCGGCCGTCGCCGAATTCCACCACCCGGCTCAGGCCGGCCTGGGTGCCGACCCAGATCGCGCCGTCGGCGGACTGGTGCACCGCGCGCACGAAGTTGCCCGGCAGGCTGTCGGCTTCGTCGGTGACGTGGCGGTAGTGGCGCAGGTAACCGGTGTTGGGATCGAGCAGGTCCAGGCCGTCGCCGGTGCCGAACCAGACCCGGCCCTTGCGGTCTTCCAGGATCGCGTTGACGCGCGGATGGCTCAGGCCCTTGGGATCGCCCTCGCGGTAGGCGTAGCGCACCAGCACGCCGGATTCGGGCAGATAGTGCAGGGCGCCGACGTCGTCGCCGCCCAGCCACAGGCTGCCGTCGCGGGCGAAGGTCAGCGAGCGCAGCGCGGCGTCGCGGTAACCGCGCAGATCGATGCTCTCGATGCGCTGGGTGCCCGGTTCCAGGCGCAGCAGGCCGGCGCCGGTGGCCAGCCACAGCCGCCCCGGCGAGGGCTTGAGCAGCGGCTTGGCGTCGCCGGCTTGCGGCGCGGGCGCGTTGTCGATCTGCGGTTCGCGCGCGATGGCGGTGATCCGGTGCACGTCGGTGCCGGCCGGGAGCATCGCGCTCATGTCCTGGAAGTGATCGCCGGACAAGTCGTAGCGGCGCAGGTGGGCGTTGTCGGTGCCGATCCAGATCGCGCCGCTGTCGTCCTGGGCCAGACTGCGCACGCTGGCGTCGGAAGCGGCGCCGGCGCCGGCGCTCACGTCGGCGCTGCGGTTGTCGTCCAGGTCCAGCACGTAGCTGAAGCGGGTGCCGCGCGGATCGGCGACCGCGACACCGCGGTACTGGCCGCCGGCCCACAGCAGGCCGCCGTGATCGACCATCAGCGCATCGATAGTGTCCTCGGGCAGGGTCGCATCGACCCCGGCCTGCGCGTGCACGCGCTGGCTGTGGCCGCTGTCGGGATCGTGCCGGTACAGGCCGTTGCCGTAACCGGCGATCCAGATCCGCCGGTCCGGAGTTTCAACGATCGCGCGCGCATCGCGCAGCGCCGACAGGGCTTCGTCCTCGACCTTGATCAACACGCCGGTACGGCCGTCGAGCCGGTACAGGCCCTCGGCGGCGCCGGCCCAGAGCCGGCCGCGGTGGTCGATCATCACGCTGCGCAGCGCGATCGGCGCGCCGATGCGGTCGATCCGGCCGTTGCCGGCGATGCGGTGCAGGCCGGCGGCGCTGGCGAACCAGGCGCTGCCGTCGCGGCCTTGCGCCAGCCCTTGCCAGGGCGATTGCCGGCTCGGTTCGCCGGGCACCGCCAGGATCAGCTCACGCGCGCCGGTCTGCGGGTCCAGCCGCTCCAGCCCGGCCAAGGTGCCGATCAGCAGTTGATCGCGCCACGGCATCAGCGACACCACCTGACGCCCGGCCTGCGAATCGGGCGGGCCGTAGCGGTGGATGCTGCCGCTGGCCAGATCCAGCCGCGCCAGGTATTCCGAATGAGTGCCGATCCACAGCGCGCGTTGGCCGTCCAGGGCCAACGCGGTGACGTAGCTGTCGGGCAGGCTGGCCGGATCGCGCGGATCGTGGCGGTACGGCACGTAGCGCTGGCCGTCGTAGCGATGCAGGCCGCCCTGGGTGCCGACCCAGACGAAGCCGTGCGCGTCCTGAGTGAAAGCGGTGACCGAATTCTGGCTGAGCCCGAGCTCGCTGCCCAGGCGCGAGAAGTAGAAGTCGCGCGTCGCCGCCGCCGCACGCTGCGGCCACGCCGCGGCCCAGCACAGCGAGGCGAGCAGTCCGGCAGTCAGCAGACGGGCGAAGGACGAGTGACGCACGGACACCGTGGCGTGAGGCGCAAGAGCCGCAGTGTAGGCAGGCGGTCGTGGCGGCAACAAGCACTGCGACGCATCTTTTTCGGCTATGCGGGAGGATTCGAACGCGGCGACGGTGCGGGATCGGGCGATTTGTGCCGGCGTACTTCGTAGTGCGCATGCCTGTGTAGAACGCGTGAGGGCCGCGGTGCTGCGCGCCTGGCTTGCGTGAGCGCGCGGCCGGCTCGGTCATGGCGACCAAGGCCCGAAGGATCGAACGCCGCGCCGTTCGCGCCGCCCGCGGGCCATGGCGCCGCGCCGCGCGTCAGTGGCCGCGCGTGCCCGCGTCCGCTTTCGACGCCATGCGCGCCGGGCATTGCTAAACTGCCCCATCCCCTCCGATTGCATGCCTGTGGCCGAGACCCAACTGCCCCTGTTTTCCGAAGTCGAAGCCGAGAGCCGCGAGCTCTCGCTCAGCACCTCCGCCGCCGAACTGCACGGCGCACTATGCGGCTGGCTCGCCGGCGGCGGCGCCTCGGTGCGCGAATGGCCGGCGCGCGTGCTCGCCGACGCCTCGGTGGCCACGCCGCCCGCCAACGGCGCGCTCGACCGCCTGCGCCTGGTCAGCGCCGCGCAGATGGTCGACCCCGAATATGGCTTCGTCCTGCTGCTGCCCGACCACGACGCCTCGATGACCGAGCGCAGCGGCGCCTTGTTCGACTGGTGCCGCGGCTTCCTCGGCGGCTTCGGCCTGGCCGCGGGCGCGGCCCCGACCTTGTCCGAGGAAAGTCGCGAGGCGCTGACCGATCTGGCCAAGTTCGCCGCCACCGCGCCGCAGGACGAGGGCGACGAGGAAGACGAAGAAGCGCTGACCGAACTGGAAGAGTTCGTCCGCATCGTGGCCCTGGGCCTGCACGGCGATGTCGCCCTGGCCGCGCAGCACCGGCAACGGCTGAACTGACATGCACACGGCACTGACCATGCCGGGCAAGGCCTACGCGCGCCGCCGCAGGCAGTTGATGGAGATGGCCGGCCCCGACGCGATCGTGGTCGTGCCCTCGGCGCACGAGCTGATCCGCAGCCGCGACACCCATTACCCGTTCCGCCAGGATTCGGACCTGAGCTACCTCACCGGCTTCCCGGAACCCGAAGCGGTGCTGGTGCTGGTGCCCGGCCGCGCCCATGGCGAGACCCTGCTGTTCTGTCGCGAGCGCGACGCCGATCGCGAAGCCTGGGACGGCCCGCGCTACGGCCCGGAAGGCGCGGTCGAGGCCTTCGGCCTGGACGATGCCTATCCGATCACCGACCTGGACGACATCCTGCCGGGCCTGCTCGAAGGCCGCACCCGCGTCTACTACCACTTCGGCCGCGACGCCGAGTTCGACCTCAAGCTGATCGGCTGGCTCAACCGCGTGCGCGCGATGGTGCGCCAGGGCGCGCAGCCGCCGCACGAGTTCCTGGAGCTGGGCCATCTGCTCGACGAGCTGCGCCTGTTCAAGGACCGCGACGAACTGCGTTTCCTGCAGCGCGCCGCCGACATCAGCGTGCTCGCGCACGAAACCGCGATGCGCGCCGCGCGCCCGGGCGTGCGCGAGTACGAGCTGCAGGCGCAGATCGAATGCGTGTTCCGCAGCTTCGACGCCGACCCGGCCTACGGCAGCATCGTCGGCACCGGCGCGAACGCCTGCGTGCTGCACTACCGCGCCAACGCCGCGACCTCGCGCGACGGCGACCTGGTCCTGATCGACGCCGGTGCCGAATACCGCGGTTACGCCGCCGACATCACCCGCACCTTTCCGGTCAACGGCCGCTTCAGCGCGCCGCAGCGCGCGCTGCACGATCTGGTCGGCGCCGCGCAATCCGCCGCGCTGGCGCAGGCGCGACCGGGCGTGGCCTACGAGGCCGGGCATCAGGCGGCGGTGGAAACCCTGACCGAGGGCCTGCTGCGTCTTGGGTTGCTGAAGGGCAAGTTGGAACGCAACCTCGCCGACGGCAGCTACAAGCGTTTTTATCGCCACAAGACCGGGCATTGGCTGGGCCTGGACGTGCACGACGTCGGCGATTACCGCCTCGACGGCGATTCGCGGCTGCTGGAGCCGGGGATGGTGTTCACCATCGAACCGGGGTTGTATATCGCGGCCGACGACACCAGCGTCGATGCGAAGTGGCGGGGAATCGGGATCCGCACCGAGGACGATGTGGCGATCACGAAGGACGGCCATGACGTGCTGACGGCCAAGCTGGCGCGTAGCGCGGATGAGATTGAGGCTTTGATGGGGCAGCGGCGGGCGGCTTGATTGCTTGGTGGGAGGTCCGAGTTGAGATCTCCGACGCTCTTCGAATGCAGCCCCCCCCGCGAATGCAATTCCCCCCTGCGAACGCAGTTCCCCCCTTTGAAAAAGGGGGGGTGGGGGGATTCGCTTTTGCCGTTGTTGTTGCTCCTCGCAAAAGCGAAAAGCAAAAGCAAAGGGGCT
>NZ_JAGGRI010000066.1 GCF_018612875.1 Lysobacter sp. ISL-50
CCGGCCCCGGAGCCGGTCCAGGCCACGCCCGCCCAAGCCGAGCCCGCGCATCGCGAACCGCCGCGCGACGACATCTTCGGCGCCGCCGCGCCGGCCGCGATCACCATGCCGCCGCGCCCCGCCGCGGCCAGCGCGGGCGTCGGCATCGCCGACGACATGGCCTGGCACGCGATCGTCGATGCCAGCGGCTTGCGCGGTCCCTCGCGCATCCTCGCCGAACATGCCGGCTTCGTCAGTTATGCCGACGGCGTGCTGACCTTGGCGCTGGGCCCGAACGATGAGCATCTCAAGGCGCCGGCGCTGATCAAGATGGTCGCCGACTCGCTGGCCGCGCGCCTGGGCCTCGCCCCGCAGATCCGCTTCGAGGCCGCCCAGGCCGGCGAATCGCTGCACGCGCGCAACCAGCGCGCGCGCGACCAGCGCCAGGCCGATGCCGAGGACATGTTCATGAACGACCCCGACGTGCGCCGTCTGATCGACGATTACGGCGCCAAGGTCGTGCCCGATTCGATCCGCCCCTTCGACGAGGCCTGACCCGGGCCGGCGGCTTCGGGCCGCGCCCGAACGGGTTCCGCCGCGTCCGCGCCCTTGCGTGCGGCCGGCGGCGACCCCAACCCATGACTGACATCGCACCGTGGCAGACTCGCGGCGCCACGATCCACCGACCCACAGCAAAGGCAGGACCACATGCGCGGCAATATCGCCCAACTCATGCAACAAGCGCAGAAGATGCAGGAAAACGTGCAGCGCGCTCAGGAAGAACTGGCCAAGATCGAAGTCACCGGCAGCGCCGGCGGCGGCATGGTCAGCGTGACCGTCACCGGTCGCATGGAGTGCCGCAAGGTGCGTATCGATCCCAGCGTGCTGAGCGACCAGGAAATGGTCGAGGATCTGATCGCCGCGGCCTTCAACGACGCGGTCAACAAGATCAATGCCGAGTCGCAGACCAAGATGTCGGCCGCGACCGCCGGCATGCCGATGCCGCCCGGCATGAAGCTGCCGTTCTAATCCTCCTGCGATCGGACGCTTCTCCATGGGACTTCATTTAGGCATCACCGCCAGCCTGGTCGCCGCGGCCCTGCTGGGCCTGGACCTCTACACGACCTGGGCGATCTGGCGCGAGCCGGACCTGACCGGCATGCAGAAGGGCATCCAGTCGGCGTTCGTGTGGCTGGTCCCGCTGCTGGGCGCGATCGTCTGCCTCAACGTGGTGCGGGCGATGAATCGCGAGCCGGCCGCGCGCAGCAATTTCACGACCTCCGAGTGAGCGCCGCGCCCGCCGCCGCAGCCATGGGGGTGCGCGCATGAGCAGCGCTCTGCTCGAACAGTTGATCGACGCGTTCCGGGTGTTGCCGGGCGTGGGGCAGAAGTCGGCGCAGCGCATGGCCTACCACGTGCTCGAACGCGAGCGCGCCGGCGGCCAGCGTCTGGCCGACGCGCTCAGCGAGGCGATCGAGAAGATCGGCCACTGCGCGCGCTGCCGCGATTTCAGCGAAACCGAAGTCTGTTCGACCTGCGCCAGCGCCTCGCGCGACGCGCATCTGCTGTGCGCGGTGGAATCGCCGGCCGATCGCCTGGCGATCGAGCAGGCCACCGGTTATCGCGGCCTGTATTTCATTTTGCAGGGCCGGTTGAGCCCGCTGGACGGGATCGGCCCGCGCGAACTGGGTTTGGACAAACTGGCCGATCGCCTGGCCGAGGGCGAGGTGCAGGAACTGATCGTCGCCACCAATCCCACGGTCGAGGGCGAGGCCACCGCGCATTACCTGGCGCAGCTGGCGCGCCAGCACAACGTCAGGCCGAGCCGGCTGGCGCACGGCGTGCCGCTGGGCGGCGAGCTGGAATACGTCGATCGCGGAACCTTGTCGCATGCCTTCGGCAGCCGCAGCGAGATGGGTTGAGGCCGGCCGGCGGGAATCGAGAATCGGGAATGGAGAATCGGTAGAGCGAACAGCGTTGCGGTTACGTTGTAGCGTTACGATTCCTTCTTCCCCATTTCCGGTTCCCGGCCCGCCATGACCGACACCACCATCTTCGGCAAGATCATCCGTCGCGAACTGCCGGCCGACATCGTCTACGAAGACGACGATCTGGTCGCGTTCAACGACATCGCCCCGCAAGCGCCGGTGCACGTGCTGTTCGTGCCGAAGACGCCGATCGCCACGCTCAACGATCTGCAGCCCGATCAGGCCGCGATAGTCGGCAAGCTCGCGCACGCGGCCGCGGCGTATGCGCAGCGACAAGGTTTCGCCGAGGATGGTTATCGCATCGTCATGAACTGCAATGGGCACGGTGGGCAGACGGTGTTTCAGTTGCATCTGCATTTGCTGGCCGGCGCGACGCTGGGACGGTTCGGTACGCCGCGCTGAGTGGCGCGATATTCGCCGCGCACGACGACCGCGAGCACCATCCCCTCCCCCAAGCCCGTGCTGTTCCCCCCTTTGAAAAAGGGGGCAAGGGGGGATTTAGCTTTTGCCGGCAGATCGCCGCGCCTCAATCCAAAGCAAATCCCCCAGCGCAGATGCATTCGCCTGGAGCCGATCGACGCAGGCGCCAGCCCCCTTTTTCAAAGGGGGCGAATTGACAAGCGCGCGTCCAAAACCCTAGCCCAAACCAAGAATCCAAAACGACCGAAGGCGCTTTCGCGCCTCCGATCCATCACTCATGGCGATGACTTATCGCCCGCGGCTCACCACCAGCCCCACCATGGCCACGGCGCCGGGCGTTCGATCACGTCCACCTGCTGGCGCACCGGCCACAGATAGACCACGTCGGCGTCCAGGCGCGGGAAACGGTAGTCGTATTCGCCGATGCGACGCGATTCGTAACCGGCGATGCGACCGGTGAAGGTCACCTCGCGGTTCTTCTCGAACAACGCCGGATCGTAGAAACCGGTGCGGCAGGCCAGGAAGCGGCCGCCGGTGTCGTCGGTGGCCCAGTACGGGCGCGCGGAATCGCCCAGGCGGGTCGAGATCATTTCGAAGCAGGTGCGGTTGGCCTGCGGTTCCACATTGACGATACGGCCGCCCCAGCGCACCACCGAGCCGGTGCTGTCGGTGGCGGTCGCGTCGGCCGGGGTGAGAGGCGAAAACGCCCCCTGCAGCGGTTGGGGCGCCGAGACGCAGGCGCTGAGCAGCGCTGCGCCGGCGGCTATCAAGACAAGACGGAGCTTCATCGACGTTCTCCTGTTCGGCCGGGGCGGTGCGCGCGTAGCGCCCGGACCAGTTCGTTGCGCAGTTCTCGGGCCTCGCGCCGCCCGGGTTGGCCATCAGCGTACCGCCAATCGCTGAACTGTTGGCTGAGTTGCAACAGGCTTATGCCCAAATCGGGACGCGTCTTTCCGACACGTTCAGCCCAGGCCAGCGCCGGTTCGTGCGGTTCGCGCTCCAGGCCGAGCTTGCGGTAGCGCCGGCCCAGCGCATGCCAGGCGCGCAGGACCGGGTCGCGCTGGCGCTCGCCGCGGCTGCTGAGCCAGACCATCCACGCGCCGGCGGCGCTGGCGAACAGCACGAACAGCACGATCAGCTTGCCGCTGTCCAGCTTGTCCACGCCGAACGGCTGCAACAGCCGCTCCTGGCGGCTGGCGTCGAAGCCGAGCACGAAATCGTTCCAGCCGCGACGAACCCAGTCGCTGAGATTGAACAACGGCGTCGCCGCGCCGATCCCGCCGAACAGGCCGCCCGCGCCCGGCGTGCGGTCGGCCAGGGTGTCGTAGATGCGCTCGGGCGCCACCGCCGCGGTCGGATCGACCCGCACCCAGCCGCGCCCCTGCAGCCAGACCTCGGCCCAGGCGTGCGCATCGGAACGGCGCACCAGCCAGTAGCGGCCGACCGGGTTGTAGTAGCCGCCGGCATAACCGGTGACCACCCGCGCGGGAATGCCGGCGGCGCGCATCAGCACCACGAACGAGGAACTGAAGTGCTCGCAGAAACCGGCCTTCTGGTCGAACAGGAACTCGTCCACCGAATCGCGGCCGAGCAGCGGCGTGGCCAGGGTGTAGGCGAATTCGCGATGGATCATCGTCATCGCCCGATCGACGATGGCGGCATCGTTGGCGCCGGCCTCGGCGCGCCAGCGCTGGGCCAGCGCCAGCGTGCGCGGGTTGTAGCCGCGCGGCAGGTCCAGCGCGGCGCGGCGCAGCACCGAGCGCAACTGCGGCTCGTATGCGGCCGGCGGCGAAGAACGGATGTGCCAACGGCTGAGCGCGCTCAACGGGCGCTGCGCGTAGATGCCGTGATCCAGCGACAACTGCGCGTTGGCCGGCGCGGCCAGCGGCAGGTCGAGGGCGACGAACTGGCGATCGTCGGTGGGCTCGACTTCCAACTCGTAGTCCCACACGGTCTTGGATGGCGTCGTCGCGGCCGCGGGAATGCTGCGGAACCAGCGCGGCTGGGTCCAGGTGCGGCCGTCGAAGTTCCACAGCACCGGCCCGCGCCAGTACATCTGCGAGGTCGGCGGCGCGCTCCCGTTGAAGCGCGCGCGCAGCGTCACCGTCTCGTCGTTCATCAGATCGACCATCTCGCCCGGCGACATCCGGTCCGACAGGCCGGGCCGCGACAGCGCGCGTTCGGGCACGCCCCACAACGGCGAACTCAGGCGCGGGAACAGCCAGAACACCGCCAGCGCCAGCGGCAGGCCGATGCCGATCAGGCGGCCGATCGCGAACAGGCGCTGCCAATGCGACAGCGACGGCTCGGCGGCGCGGCCGGGCGGCGGGCGCGATTCGATTTCCGCCAGACGCTGCAAAGTCGCCAGCGAGAACACTGCCGCGGCCATGCCCAGCGCCAGCGACATCGGCCCTTGATCGAGCAGGAAGGTCGCGAACGGGCCGAACAGGGCGAAGCCGATCAGGCTGCGCGCATCGCGCAGGGTGTAGGTTTCCGACGGCTTGAGCGCGAACATCGCCGCGAGCAGGGCGCAGCCGGTGTCGCGGCCGATGGCGAAGTGGGTCATCAGCAGCACCGCGCCGACCAGCCCGATCACCATCGTCAGCCGCAGCAGCGCCGGCAGCGGCTTGCGCCAGGACAACACGCCCACGCCGATGCCGACGACCGCGATGGAAATCGCGATCTGCACCGGCAACTGCAGCAGCAGCGGCAACAAACAGCTCGCGCCGGCCAGCAGCGCCCAGCGCCGCGAGCCTGGTTCCAGAGCGGTGGCGAGGTGCGGCTCAGCCATGCGGCATCAGCGCCAGGGCGCGCAGGCAGGCGTGGCGGTGGGCGGCGCCGTTGCCGGGGCCGAGCGCGGGCTGGTTCGGCAGGCTCAGGCGATAGCGGCAGCCGTCGCGTTCGGCCTCATCGACCCAGCGCGCCAGCCGCGAGATGCGCGCTTCCTGGTTGAGGCCGGTCAGGCGCTGCCATTCGAGTTCGACATCGGCGCCGAGCGGTTGCTCGTATTCGCGCACCAGCAGCATGTCGCGGCGCGCCGAATGCTTCCACGCGATCGCCCGGCGCGCGTCGCCGGGGCGATACGCGCGCAGGTGATGCACGTCGTCGCCGCTGGGATGCAGCCGCGTCACCGCCTGATCGCCGCCGCCGACCGGCAGCGGCGGGCCCTGCAGTTCCGGCATCGGGTACACCAGCAGTGGTGCTTCCGGCCACACGTGCGACCACGCCCGCGCCAGGCCCAGCGGACGGGTGGTGGACATGCGCAGCTTGGGCAAGTCCAACCAGCCGCGTTGATAAGTAGCGATGCGCAGCTCGGCTTCGCCGGCGCCCTGATCCAGATCCAGCCGGGCCGGCTCAGCGCCCAGCGCGCCGACATCGTCCACGCGCAGGCCGCGGCGAATGCGATCGGGCGCGGCGCGCGCATGCACGCGCACCAGCAGCGGCGTGCCGGCCGGGACCGGTTCGGCGTCGATGGCGACGATGCTGAGCCCGGCCAGTTGCAACTGCGCGGCGATCAGACTGGCCAACCCGGCGCCGCCGAGCAGCAGCGCCAGCAGGAAGGCCGGGTTGTTGTTGTAGTTCAGCGCGCCCATCAGCATCGCCGCGAGCAAGGCGCCGTAGAACGCGCCGAATCCGGTCGGCAGCACGTAGATGCGGCGGCGGTCGAACCGCACCGGCAACGGCTCGGGCCGGCGCGGCCGGGTCAGCGACAGCATGCGTGCGCGCATCGCCCGCGCATAGCGCGCGCGCAGCGAGGTCGCGGCCGCCTCGCCGTGGGCGTGTGGGTCCGGCCGGGCCGCCATCGCCGCGCTCAGTTCACCGCGACCGCGTAGAGGATGGATTTGGCGATGTCCGGCGCGGCATCGGCTTCGGCCACCAGACGATGCGAGGCGACCGCGGCGAACAAGGCCTGCACGTCCTCGGGCACCACGTGGGCGCGGCCCAGCAGCAGCGCGTAGGCGCGCGCGGCGCGCAACAGCGCCAGGCCGGCGCGCGGGGACAGGCCCACGCGCACGCCCGGATGCTTGCGGCTGCGCGCGAGCAGCGCCTGCACGTAGGCGATCAGCGATTCGCCGACATACACCGCATCGACCGCACGGCGCACCGCCAGCACGTCCTCGCCGCTCAGCACCGGCCGGGTCTGGGCGATCAGATTGCGGCGATCGGCGCCGGCCAGCAGATCGCGCTCGGCGGCTTCGTCCGGATACCCCAGTTGCAGGCGCAGCAGGAAGCGGTCGAGCTGCGAATCGGGCAAGGGATAGGTGCCGGACAGATCCACCGGATTCTGCGTGGCGATCACGAAGAACGGATCGGGCAGGGCATGGGTGCGGCCGTCCACGGTGACCTGATGCTCGGCCATCGCTTCCAGCAGCGCGCTCTGGGTGCGCGGCGGCGCGCGGTTGATTTCGTCCGCCAGCAGCACCTGGGTGAACACCGGGCCGGAATGGAACTCGAACTGGCGCGAGGTCGGATCGAACACCGACACGCCGACCACGTCGGCCGGCAAAAGATCGGAGGTGAATTGCACGCGCTGGAATTCCAGGCCCAAGGTCGCGGCGAGCGCGTGCGCGAGCGTGGTCTTGCCCAGGCCCGGCAGATCCTCGATCAGCAGGTGCCCGTCGGAGAACAGCGCGACGAAAGCCAGCCGCACCGCCTGCGCCTTGCCCAGCACCAGGCTGTTGACCTGGGCCTGGGCTTGTTCAAGGGCCGCGCGCAGGCCATCGGTTAGGATGCTCGCGTTGAGGTGCGCGCTGCTCGGTGCGGTCTTGTTTGCGATTATCGGGCCTGCCGTCATCTTGCCTGGATCCTGAGTCTGTAAGGTCGAGCGTGGCTCGCCGCGTTGTATCTGCGGCGATCGCGTTGCAAGGCATGCCGGCGCTGCGTGGTTGGCATGATCGCGCGCGGTTCGCGCCGAGACAGCCCGAAGCGCGGCTCGATGCCGGACTTCTGGGATGCGCGTCAACAAACCGTCGCCAGCGGTCGCGCCCGAAAGCGCGTATCGCCATGCGGCAGCGGAAGCGGACGGAGCGCGGACCTGCCGCGAACCGACGCCGCCGCGGCGGGTCGAAATCCATCCAGAGTGTAGCGAGGTCGGGTGCCGATGCGGGACAAGGACGAAGCCAGCGCGATGCGCAAGATGTTCTGGGCGTTGTGGACGCTGGTGTTGCTGCTCAAGCTCGCCGTCGCCGCGAAGCTGCCCTTGTTCGTCGATGAGGCGTTTTATTGGCAGGAAGGCCGTCATCCGGCCGCCGCCTACTCGGATCTGCCCGGGCTGACCGCCTGGTTGGCGCGGCTGGGTGTGGAGCTCGGCGGCAATCACACCCTGGCCCTGCGCGCGCCGTTTCTGTTGATCGCCGCCCTGGTGCCGTGGCTGTTGGCGCGCATCGCCGCGCGCGAATTCGGCGAGCGCAGCGGTTGGCTCGCCGGTTGCTACGGTTTGCTGCTGCCGCTGTCGGGCACGCTGGGCGTGCTCGCCTTGCCCGACGCGATGATGGCGCTGGCGACTTTGCTGTGCCTGGACGCGGGCGCTCGGCTGTTGCGCGAGGTCGATGCGCGCAGCGCGGTCGAACTCGCCGCCGGCCTCGCCCTGGGCGCGTTGAGCCATTACCGCTTCATCGCCGTGATCGGGGTCGGCTTCGTCGCGCTGATGCTGCTGCCCGAGGGCCGCCGCGCGCTGCGCGATGTGCGGGTGATCATCGCCGTCGCCATCGGCGCTTCGGCCTGGGCGCCGCTGGTGGCGTGGAACATGGACAACGCCGACGCCGGCCTGCGTTTCCAGTTGGTCGAACGGCATCCGTGGTCGTTCCATGTCGATGGCCTGTGGTTCGTCGCGATCCAGGCGCTGCTGGTCACGCCATTGCTGTTCGCCGCGCTCGCGCTCGCCGGCTGGCGCGGCGCGCGCGATCCCTCGCCGGTGACGCGCTATCTGGCGCTGCTGGGCAGCCTGGTGGTGCTGGGCTTCTTCGTGCTGGGGTTCTTCGCCGACACCGAGCGGGTCAGCTTCCACTGGCCGTTGCCGGGATTCCTGGCCCTGTTGCCGCTGCTGCCGATGGTGCTGGCGCGCTGGCCCGGCTGGGCGCGCGGCCTGACCGCGGGACTGGCCGGCGCGACCTTGCTGGCGATGCTCGGCTACTACGTCGCGGTGTCGATGCCGGAACTGCGCGCGCGCAGCGCCGGCGAGAAATGGTATCCGTCCAATTTCGCCGGCTGGGACGAACTCGCGCGCAAGGTGCGCGCACGGCAACAGGCGATGCCGGCGGGCACGCGCATCGTCGCGGACAATTTCAAGGTCGGCGCCGAGCTGGGTTTCGCCCTGGACGATCCGCGCATCGCCGTGCTCGATCATCCGATCAACCACAAGCACGGGCGCGCGCCGCAGTTGCAGTTGTGGGGCTTGCACAGCGCCGGCCGCGCCGACTGGGACGGCAAGCCGGTGTTGTTGGTGGTCGGCGTGACCGAGGTCGAATACAAGAACCTGCTGCAGCGCTATCACGACTTGTGCGCGATGGTCGGGCCGTTGCCGCCGCCGCAGACGATCAACGTCGATCACGGCCGCCAGCGCTTCGCCTTGTTCGCTTTCGACGGCAAGCCGCGCGAAGGCGCGTGCACCACGCCGGCGATGGCCTGGATCGACACGCCGGCGGCGGGCCGCAAGGTCGGACGCGAATTCCAGGTCGGCGGCTGGGCGTTCAAGGACGGCGTCGGTCTGCAGCGCGTGGAGGTGATGCTCGACGGCCGTGTCGTCGCCCAGGCCGAGTACGGCGGCGAACTGCCGGGCGTGCGCGAGTACTGGAAGCTCGCCGATGGCAGCCGTTCGGGCGACCCGCAGCATCCCAGGGTCGGTTTCACCGCCAAGGTCGCGCTGGACGCCGAGCCGGCGGGCCGGCATTGGCTGGGGCTGCGCCTGCATGGGCGCGACGGCAGCGTCGAAGATTGGGCGGAGCAGCCGATCGAGGTCGGGCGGCGCTGAGCGCTGCGCGGCGGAAGTTGCTTTCTGAGTGGGCTGCTTTTGTGGATGGAGCTGTTTTTGTGGGTGGGGCGGCTTTTGTGGGTGGGGCGGCTTTTGTGGGAGGGGCTTCAGCCCCGATGCTTTTCGATCAGCCGCTATGCCACTACAGCCTCTGATCGAAAAGCATCGGGGCTGAAGCCCTCCTACAAAAAACTTCGAGGCGCGTCGCAGCAACACTCAGGGCAACGAATACCCCGCCTCGCGCAACAACCGCGCCGTTGCGATCAGCGGCAAGCCGATCAACGCGGTCGGATCGCTCGATTCGACCGCATCGAACAAGGCGATTCCCAATCCTTCCGATTTGAAACTGCCGGCGCAGTCGTAAGGCTGCTCCGCATCGACATAGCGTTCGATCTCCGCATAGCTGAGCCGACGAAAGCGCACGACGGTGATGTCCAGCGCGATCAGCGGCGCCTGCGCATGCCGCGCCACGCACAAGCCGGTCACGAAGCGCACTTCGCGACCCGACATCGCCGCCAGTTGCGCCAGCGCGCCGTCGCGACCGCCGGGTTTGCCGATCGGCCGGCCGTCGAACTCGGCGACCTGGTCCGAGCCGATCACCCAGGCCTGCGGATGCTGGGCCGCGACCGCCGCCGCCTTGGCCACGGCCAGGCGTTGGGCCAGTGCGGCCGGAGCCTCGCCGGGCTGCGGGGTTTCGTCCGTGTCCGGCCGCGCGACATCGAACGGCAAGCCCAGCCGGGTCAGCAGTTCGCGGCGGTAGACCGAGGTGGAGGCGAGCAGGAGAGGGGCGGGCATGCGGGGGCTCAGATAAGGGAGGTGGCGGCATGAGCGCGGGCGATCCGGCCGGGGCAGGCCGCGCAGGCCCGTCGGCCGCGCGGATCGCCGGCGCGCAATCTCAGGCAGTGTCGCGACCATTAGGCCAGCGGCGCGGCCCGGGCCTGCTCGATCTTGTTCAGCTGCTGCTCGATCCGGCTGCGGGCGTCGTCGATCGAGGCGCGCACCTCGACCAGCTGGTTCAGGCTGGCGCGGCGGCCGTGGTCGCGCAGCCACAGGCGCTGGCGCAGCATCTCGCGCATGGCGTCGCCGACCGGGTCGCGGCCTTCGTCGCCGGCGACCGCTTCGATTTCGGCGCGGGCCACGCGCAGGCGGGCTTCCAGCGCGTCGGCGGCGTCCAGAACCTCGCGCATTGCCCGCTGGCGCCGCACCGGCAGGTACAACAGCACGGCCGCGGACGCCACCGCCAGCACGGCCAGAATCATGAACAGGAGGTTGGTCAAGGTGGGGCTCGACGCGGGAACAATGGCCGGAAGTCTGCACGTCCGCCCCGGCCGGCGGCAAATCCCTGCGCCGGCCGGGGCTTACGGTTTGACAGCGCCCCGCACGGTCTCTAACATTCCGCGGCTTATGTCAGCGCATGTACCACCTGGGCGGGTGCCCGAAGCTTTGGATGCCTGGCGCCTGGTGGCGGCACGGCGCGGTGTGGAAGGCCGTCTGCCGTTGTCGGCCCTGACCCGGTTGCAAGGCGTGCTGCTCGATACGCAGGGCTTCGTGGAGTATTCGCTGGATTTCGACAGCGATTCACTGAAAGTCCCCTATGTCGAGCTGAAGATCGTCACCGAACTGCCGTTGCTGTGCCAGCGCACGCTGGAACGGTTCCTGTTGCCGGTGCAGATCGTCCAGCGCCTGGGGCTGATCCGCGAGGAGGCCGACGAGGCCTCGCTGCCGGAGGGTTACGAGCCGTTGCTGATGCCCGAAGACGGCATGCTGCGGGCCGCGGAACTGGTCGAGGACGAGCTGATCCTCGCCGTGCCGGTGGTGCCGATAGCGCCGGGCAGCGAGGCGGTCGAAGCCGACTGGCCGGCCCCGCAGGCCGAGCTGGACAGCGTCAACCCGTTCGCGGGACTGTCCTCGCTGAAGAAAAAGAACTGACGCAAGTATTCGTTTCACATCGTTCCACTCCGACCTGCAGGCGAGTCAGCAAGCTCCTGCTAATCGGGCTAACGCTATCCACCTCAGGTTTCGACCGCTTTTCCGGAGCAAGATCATGGCTGTTCAGAAGTCCCGCGTTTCCCCGTCCCGCCGCGGCCAGCGCCGCGCCCACGACGCGCTGACCAGCAAGCAGCTGGCCACCGACCCGACCACCGGCGAGACCCACATCCGCCACCACGTGACCGCCGACGGTTACTACCGTGGCAAGAAGGTCATCGACACCAAGTCCTCGACGGTCGCCGACGAAGAGTAAGCCTCTTCCCGCACGCCGCGCCGCGCCCCCGACGGGTGCGCGTCGCCGCCGATCTGGGCCGGAGACGATGCGCTATCGCATCGGGCCGGCACCGATCGGACCGTCCTCCCCGGACGCGTCCGCGTGACAACAGACCTGCGGCCGCCGCGGCCCCGTTTCACCGCCAGCTCAGGCTGGCGGTCCTGTTTTCCGGTGGTCCGCGCGGGCCTGCGTCCGATCGAACGACGCCCGCCGCTCGGGTCGCCGCACGGCAACTGCGCGGAGTGGTGATGACAGATCGGATTTACGCCCGTATCGCGGGTACCGGCAGCTACCTGCCGGAAAAGGTGTTGACCAACGCCGACCTCGCCCAATTCGTCGAAACCAGCGACGAATGGATCGTCAGCCGCACCGGCATCCGCGAGCGTCATGTCGCCGCCGAAGGCGAGACCACGGTCGATCTGGGCTTCCATGCCGCCACGCGCGCGCTCGAAGCCGCCGGCGTGGACGCCTCCGAGATCGACCTGATCGTTTTCGGAACCACCACCCCGGACCTGATTTTCCCGTCCAGCGCCTGCCTGCTGCAGCACCGCCTGGGCGCCAACGGCTGCGCGGCGTTCGACGTCAACGCGGCCTGCTCGGGCTTCGTCTATGCGCTGACCGTCGCGGACAAGTTCATCCGTTCCGGCGCGTCCAAGACCGTGCTCGTGGTCGGCTCGGAAACGCTCACCCGCATGCTCGACTGGAGCGACCGCGCGACCTGCGTGTTGTTCGGCGACGGCGCCGGCGCGGTGGTGCTCAAGGCCGACAGCGAAACCGGCATCCTCAGCACCCATCTGCACGCCGACGGCGGCAAGAAAGAGCTGCTGTGGAACCCGGTCGGCGTTTCGGTCGGCTTCAAGCCGGAAGAACACAACGCCGGCGTGAAAGTGCTGATGACCGGCAACGAAGTGTTCAAGTACGCGGTCAAAGCGCTGGACTCGGTGGTCGAAGAGACCCTGGAAGCCAATGGCCTGGATCGTCACGAAATCGACTGGCTGATCCCGCACCAAGCCAATCTGCGCATCATCGAAGCCACGGCCAAGCGCCTGGACATGCCGATGGAGCGGGTGATCGTGACCGTGGACCGCCATGGCAACACCTCTTCGGGTTCGGTGCCGCTGGCGCTGGACGAAGCGGTGCGCTCGGGCAAGGTCCAGCGCGGCCAGTTGCTGCTGCTGGAAGCGTTCGGCGGCGGTTTCACCTGGGGCTCGGCGCTGCTGCGCTACTGAGTCCGGCGAGGGCGCCGCGGCGCGGCGCGCGGACGATGTCCGGATGCGAACGAACGGCGGCGAAAGCCGCCGTTTTCGTGCGCGCGCGTCGGACGTCACGCGCGTAATGCGATGCGTGCACGCAGGCGAAAACCGTCGAAAGCTTTCATTCGCATTCGTTAAATTGCGCAGGCGCCGCGCAAGTTCGCATCGGTTCGCAACGCGAACGCATCCGCGCGACGCCGATCGATTCCGCCACGACGAATCGATGCGTAAAACGGCTGAATCCACACGCTGATCCGATGGCGCCGCGACGACCGCGGACACCGCTTCGCCCATCACCGCTCACGTCACTTTGCGACGCTGCGTGACCCCGTACCGCCGGGTACAGACGATCGCCGCTTTTCGCCCGTATCATTCGCCTTCCACATCGATTCGGCAGCACGCGTGAGCGATCAGCGACTTTCTTTCGTCTTTCCGGGCCAAGGCTCGCAATCGCTGGGCATGCTGGCCGAGTTGTCGGAATTGCATCCGCAAGTCCGCGAGGCGTTCAGCGAAGCCAGCGACGGTGCCGGCGCGGACCTGTGGGCGCTGAGCCAGGGCGGCCCGGAAGAAATGCTCAATCGCACCGAATACACCCAGCCGGCGCTGCTCGCGGCCGGCGTGGCGGTGTGGCGCGTGTGGCAGGCCCAAGGCGGCGCGCAGCCGTCGGTGCTGGCCGGTCACAGCCTGGGCGAATACACCGCGCTGGTCGCGGCCGGCGCCTTGTCGCTGCGCGACGGCGCGCATCTGGTGCGCCTGCGCGGCCAGTTGATGCAGGAAGCCGCGCCGGCCGGCGTCGGCGCGATGGCCGCGGTGCTCGGCGCCGAGGACGCGCTGGTCGAGGAGGTCTGCCAGGCCGTGTCGGGCACGCAGGTGGTGGTGCCGGCCAATTACAACTCGCCGGGCCAGATCGTGATCGGCGGCCATGCCGACGCGGTCGACAAGGCGCTGATCCGCCTGGCCGAGGCCGGCGTGCGCAAGGCGGTGAAGCTCGCCGTCAGCGTGCCCTCGCATACGCCGCTGATGCGCGAAGCCGCGAATCGATTGGGCGAAGCCATGGCCGGTTTGAACTGGCACGCGCCGGCGTTGCCGGTGGTGCAGAACGTCGATGCCCAGGTCCACGACAGCCTCGAGGCGATCCGCGAGGCGCTGGTGCGCCAGCTGTATCTGCCGGTGCGCTGGACCGGTTGCGTGCAGGCGCTGTCGGCGCGCGGCGTCGAGCGCATCGCCGAATCCGGCCCCGGCAAGGTTTTGTCCGGGTTGGTCAAGCGCATCGACAAGGCCATCGAAGGCCGCGCGATCGGAACGCCGGCGGAATTCGAGGGCGCGCTCGCCGACTGGCGCTGAGCCGCGCGAGCGCGCCGCGCCGGGCTTATTTCGCCGCGATGCCGCCGTCCACCGGCAAGGTCACGCCGGTGACGCCGTAAGCCTCGTGCGAACACGGCCGCACGGTGGCGTTGGCGATTTCCTCCGGCTCGGACATGCGCTGCATCGGCGACTGGCCGGCCAGGAAAGACTTCATTTCATCGCTCGGGCGGCCCCGCGCGCGCTACTCAACGCCCTTCCCAGCCTGTACGCTTTGCTGCGGTCGCAACATCGTCCGGCCCGGCGCCCGCGCGGCGACGGCCGCGGCGCTGGGCCGACAGCCGTAACCCGACAGGATCGGGGCCCGCCCGATCTCGCGTCCGCGCGCAGTCCCAGTCCGCACCGGAGTATGTTTTGAACGGAGTGAATGCATGAGCCCCCCCCCGCTTTCGGGCGAAATCGCCTTGGTGACCGGCGCCAGCCGCGGCATCGGCGCGGCCATCGCCGACGAATTGGCCGCGCAGGGCGCGACCGTGATCGGCACCGCGACCAGCGAAGCCGGCGCCCAGGCCATCGCCGCGCGCCTGGCCGCGCACGGCGGCCACGGCCGCGTCGTCAACGTCGCCGAGGCCGCCTCGATCGAGGCGCTGATCGACGGCGTCAGCAAGGAGATCGGCGCGATCTCGATCCTGGTCAACAACGCCGGCATCACCCGCGACAACCTGTTGATGCGGATGAAGGACGACGACTGGCAGGCCATCCTCGACACCAACCTGAGCAGCGTCTACCGCACCAGCAAGGCGGTGATGCGCACGATGATGAAGGCGCGCAAGGGCCGCATCATCAATATCGCCTCGGTGGTCGGCGTGACCGGCAATGCCGGCCAGGCCAATTACGCCGCGGCCAAGGCCGGCGTGATCGCCTTCAGCAAATCGATGGCGCGCGAGATCGGCAGCCGTGGCGTCACGGTCAATGTCGTTGCGCCCGGTTTCATCGACACCGACATGACCCGCGAGCTGCCCGAGGACGCGAAGAAGGCCATGCTCGACCAGATCGCGCTGGGCCGCTTCGGCGAACCGGCCGACATCGCCCGGGCGGTGGCATTCCTGGCCAGCCCCGGGGCGGCCTACATCACCGGCGAAACACTCCACGTCAACGGCGGCATGTACATGCCCTGACGCCTTGGCGTAGGCTGGTAAGCGATTGAACCCTAAGGGGTTTCCAACAGGCCGGGGGCCGGCCTCGCGAAACCTCTCGATTCCATTAGACTATTCCATCGAAAAACCCCTCACGGGAGGAGCAACATCCATGAGCAGCATCGAAGAACGCGTCAAGAAGATCGTGGTCGAACAACTCGGCGTCAAGGAAGAAGAAGTCACCAACAACGCTTCGTTCGTCGACGACCTCGGCGCAGATTCGCTCGACACCGTCGAGCTGGTGATGGCACTCGAAGAAGAGTTCGAGTGCGAGATTCCGGATGAAGAAGCCGAGAAGATCACCTCGGTGCAGCAGGCGATCGATTACGTCAAGGCGCACGTCAAGTCGTAAGGCGCCTGAGCGAAGCCCGCACGCGCCTGAAACGCGTGCGGTCCTCGCGCAGCCACCGTTGCGCATGCATCGTGGCCGATCTATAAGCAACAACTCGGGGCCGCATTGCGGCCCCGTGCTTTTACGGCCGGTCAGTACGCCGGCGTAGCGTACGCAGACGGATTCAACAGAGGTAACGCTGCATGTCCAACCGTTCCTTCAATCGCCGCGTGGTCGTCACCGGCCTCGGCCTGATCTCCCCGCTGGGCAACGATGTCGCCAGCAGCTGGGATGGCATCGTCAACGGCCGCTCGGGCATCGGCCCGATCACTCATTTCGATCCGGCGCTGTTCACCACCCGCATCGCCGGTGAAGTACGCGACTTCGACATCACCCGCTTCGGGGTGAGCACGAAGGACGCGAAGAAGATGGAAGAGTTCATCCATTACGGCGTCGCCGCCTCGCTGATGGCGTTGCAGGATGCCGGTATCGTCGTCGACGACTCCAACGCCGAGCGCATCGGCGCGCTGATCGGCTCGGGCATCGGCGGCCTGCTCGGCATCGAAGAGCAGACCATCAAGTACCACGAAGGCGGCCCGCGCAAGATTTCGCCGTTCTACGTGCCCAGCACCATCATCAACATGCTGCCCGGCCAGGTCTCGCTGCTGACCGGCATCAAGGGCCCGAATTTCTCCGCCGTATCGGCCTGCGCCACGTCCAACCATTCCATCGGCATGGCCATGCGCATGATCCAGTACGGCGATGCCGACGTCATGGTCGCCGGCGGCGCCGAGCGCGGCTCCTCGCCGACCTCGGTCGGCGGTTTCTGTTCGATGAAGGCGATGTCCACGCGCAACGACGATCCCACCCGCGCCTCGCGGCCGTGGGACAAGGAACGCGACGGCTTCGTGCTCGGCGACGGCGCCGGCATTCTGGTGCTGGAAGAGTACGAGCGCGCCAAGGCGCGCGGCGCGCGCATCTACTGCGAGCTGGCCGGTTTCGGCGCCACCTCCGACGCGTTCCACATGACCGCGCCCAGCGAGAACGGCGAAGGCCCGGCCCGCTGCATGGTCGCCGCGCTCAAGGACGCCGGCATCAATGCCGAGGAAGTGGGTTACCTCAACGCGCACGGCACCTCCACGCCGCTCGGCGATCTGGCCGAAACGCTGGCGATCAAGCGCGCGCTGGGCGACCACGCCTACAAGACCATGGTCAGCTCGACCAAGTCGATGACCGGGCATCTGCTCGGCGCGGCCGGCGGCGCCGAGGCGATCTTCTCGGTGTTGGCGCTGCATCACAACATCATCCCGCCGACCATCAACCTGGACGAAGCGGGCGAGGGCTGCGACCTGGATTACGTGCCCAACACCGCGCGCGACGCCAAGGTCGATATCACCGTCTCCAACGGCTTCGGCTTCGGCGGCACCAACGGCACGCTGGTGTTCAAGCGGATCTGACCGCGAGCGCGCCAGACCGGGCCCGCGCCGGCTTCGGTCCGCGCGGGCCTTGTCGTTTTCGCGGCCGCGGATGTCTCGCGCGACGCGTTTCTACAACCCGCGCGGCAACGCGTAGGATGCCCGCCATGACGACCGCCGCCATGAACCAAGCCCGGGTTTTCCGCGGCGATCAACGCATCGACGCGCTGTCGCCGTTCGACCGCGGCCATGCCTACGGCGACGGCCTGTTCGAAACGATGCGCGCGCATCGCGGCCAGCTGCCGTGGTGGGACTCGCATTGGGCGCGGCTGTCGCGCGGCGCCCAGCGCCTGCGCCTGGCGCTGCCCGATCAGGACGTCGTGCGCGAGCAGGCCGCGGCGATGCTCGACGGCGCCGATGCCGTACTCAAGCTCATCCTCAGCCGCGGCGAAGGCGGGCGCGGCTATGCGCCGCCGGCGCAGGCGCGGCCGATCTGGGTCCTGTCGCGCCATCCGCTGCCGACGGCGCCGCCGGCTTCGGGGCTGACCCTGCGCTGGTGCGATCTGCGCCTGTCCGAGCAACCCGCCCTGGCCGGCCTGAAGCACTGCAACCGCCTGGAGCAGGTGCTGGCGCGCGCGGAATGGGACGATCCGGCGATCGACGAAGGCCTGCTGCGCGATCGAGCTGGCGAAGTGGTCTGCGCGACCGCGGCCAATGTGTTCGCGCTGATCGACGGACAGTGGCGCACGCCGCCGCTGGATCGCTGCGGCGTCGCCGGCGTTTGCCGCGAATTCCTGCTCGAGATCGCCCAGGCCCGGGTCGAGCGCCTGAACCCGGACGATCTGCAACGCGCCGAGGCGATTTTCCTGTGCAACGCCGTGCGCGGTATCCTGCCCGTGGCGCGGCTCGGCGAGCGGCAATGGGCGCCGCATCCGGCCCTGGCCGGGCTGCGGCGCCGGCTCGGCGCGGCCCATCCCGCCTTCGTCCCGGTCGCAGACTGAGCCGCCGCCCGCGCGGACGGCGGTCCGCGCCGGCGCGGCGGGTCCGGATCGTTTAGGAGGTTTCGTGGCAGCAAAGGAAAAAGGCCGCAAGCGTGGCTGCGGTTGTCTGATCGTGATCGTGTTGCTGCTGGCGGCGCTGGCCGCGGCCGGTGTGTGGCTGTGGCAGCGCTATGAGAGCTTCGCCAACGCGCCGATGAGCGGATTGCAGACCGGGCAGACCCTGCTGGTCGAACGCGGCGATTCGCTGCCGGTGGTGGTGCGCAAGCTGCGCGCGCTCGGCGTGAATCAAGGCGAAGGCGATCAGGCCGAGGAACTGCAATGGCGCGCGCTGGCCAAGCAGCTCGGCGCGGCCGGGCGCCTGCAGGTCGGCGAATATTCGCTGGAACCGGGCACCAGCCCGCGCGCGCTGCTGATCGCGATGCGCGACGGCAAGGTCATCAGCCATCGCTTCACCATCGTCGAAGGCTGGAACATGCGCGACCTGCGCGCCGCGCTGGCGCGCGCCACGCCGCTCAAGCGGCGCGCCGGGCAGCTCGACGATTCGGCGCTGATGAAGGAAATCGGCCGCGCCGGCCAGCATCCGGAAGGTCGCTTCCTGCCGGAGACCTATCAGTACACCGGCGGCGACAGCGACGTGGACGTGCTCAAGCGCGCCGCCGATTCGATGGACAAGGCGGTCGCCGCGGCCTGGAAGGCGCGCGACCAAGACAGCGTGCTCAAGAGCCCGGCCGAGTTGTTGATCATGGCGTCGATCGTCGAGAAGGAAACCGGCATTCCCGCCGAGCGTTCGCAGATCGCCGGCCTGTTCGAGCGCCGGCTCAAGCGGGGCATGAAGCTGGAGACCGATCCGACCGTGATCTACGGCCTCGGCCCGAGCTACGACGGCAACATCCGCAAGCGCGATCTGCAGACCGATACGCCGTACAACACCTACACCCGCGTCGGCCTGCCGCCGACGCCGATCGCGATGCCGGGCCTGGCCGCGCTCAAGGCGACCGCCAATCCGGCGCCGGGCGATGCGCTGTTCTTCGTCGCCTCCGGCGACGGCAGCGGCCGCAGCCTGTTCGCCGCGACCTACGCCCAGCATCAGGCCAACGTGCGGCTGTATCTGCAGCGCTACCGGCAGAACCAGACCCGCGGCCAACCGGAAGAGGGCAAGGCGGTGCTGGAAGAAGCGGCCGACGCGTCGCCTGCTTCTGCGCAACCCGCATCCACCCGGCCCGTGCCGGGAGCGACGCGATGAGCTTGCTCACGCAGCCGCGCCTGATCACCTTGGAAGGCGGCGAAGGCGCCGGCAAATCGACCGTGCTGGCGGCCTTGCGCGGCGCGCTCGAAGCGGCCGGCATCGAAGCGGTCTACACCCGCGAGCCCGGCGGCACGCCGCTGGCCGAGCAGATTCGCGGCCTGATGCTCGACACCCATCACGAAGCGGCCGTCGCCGAAACCGAACTGTTGCTGGCCTTCGCCGCGCGCGCCCAGCACGTGCGCGCGACGATCCTGCCGGCGCTGCAGCGCGGCGCCTGGGTGGTCAGCGATCGCTTCACCGACGCCAGCTACGCCTATCAGGGCGCCGGCCGCGGCCTGGACCTGGATTTCATCGCCGACCTGGAGCGGCGCGTGGTCGGCATCCGCCCCGCGCTGACCTTGCTGTTGGATGTTCCGGTGGAAGTCGGCCTGCAGCGCATGCGCGGCCGCGGCGCCGCCGATCGCATCGAAGGCGAGCGCAACGATTTCTTCGAACGCGTGCGCCAGGGCTATCGCGATCGCGCCGCGGCCGAGCCGCAACGTTTCGAAGTGATCGACGCGAGCCAGCCGGCCGACGCGGTCGCCGCGCAGGCCGTCGCGCGTCTGCGCGCGCTGCTCGCGGCCACGGAGGCTGCGCGATGAGCGCTGTGTTCGCGCCCTGGCAGCAACGTATCTACGATCAGGCCAAGGCTTCCATCGGTGCCGGCCGCCTCGGCCACGGCCTGCTGTTCTGCGGCCCGGCGCAGTTGGGCAAGCGCGCGGTCGCCGAGCGTCTCGCCCACGGCCTGCTGTGCCGCGAGCGCAGCGCACAGGGCGATCCCTGCGGCCGCTGCCGCAGCTGTTTGCTGCTGGCGGCCGGAACCCACCCGGACTATCAACTGGTGAGTTTCGTCCCGAACAAGGAAGGCACGCGGCTGCGCACCGAGATCGTGATCGAGCAGATCCGCAATCTGTCCGAGCGGTTGTCGCTGACGCCGCAATACGGCGGCGCCCAGATCGCGATCATCGACCCGGCCGATTCGATCAATACCGCCGCCTGCAACGCTTTGCTCAAGACCCTAGAAGAGCCGGTGCCGGGCCGTTATCTGTGGCTGGTGAGCTCGCATCCTGCGCGCCTGCCGGCGACGATCCGCAGCCGCTGCCAGCGCCTGGAGTTCCGCCTGCCGCAGGCGGAGGAGGCGCTGACATGGCTGCAAGCGCAGGGCCATGGCGACGCCGCCGTCCGCGAAGCCTTCGAGGCTGCGCGCGGGCATCCGGGCCTGGCGCACGAATGGTTGAGCGGCGACGGACTCAAGCTGCGCCGCGAAGTCGCCGCCGATCTGAGCAAGCTTGCGCGCGGCGAGACCTCGGCGCCGGAAGTCGCGCAGCGCTGGACCGGCGACGAGCATGCGGCCCTGCGTCTGCGACACGCGTCGGACATCGCGCTCGCCGAGGCCGCTTCCGGCTTGACCGACCCGGCGCGCGCGCGCAGTCTTGCGACTTGGTTCGATCGCGCCAACCGGACCCGCGACCTGTTGCGAACCACGGTACGCGCGGATCTGGCGGTAGTGGAATTGTTGATGGCCTGGCGCGCGGACGAAAGCCGCCGCGCCGGGGGAGGGAGCAGGGCATGAATGCAACGGCGGGCGCAGCGCGGCAGGGTATTTTGTCGCTGACGATCAAGGACAAGGCGGCGCTGTACAGCGCGTACATGCCGTTCCTGAAATACGGCGGCATTTTCATCGCCACTCCCAAGCGTTATTTCCTCGGCGACGAGGTCTTCCTGCTGCTGACGTTGCCCGAGTCCACCGAGCGTTTGCCGGTCGCGGGCAAGGTCGTGTGGGTGACGCCGACCGGGGCGCAGGGGCATCGCGCGGCGGGCATCGGCGTGCAGTTCGCCGAGACGGCGGAGGGCGATGCGGTCAAGGGGAAGATCGAGGCGTTGTTGGCGGGGACGTTGGGGGCGGAGCGGCCTACGCATACGATGTAGTTGGGGGGCGTTTGGGCTCTTGATCGATCCGATATGTTTGGAAAAAGCCGCGCATTGCGCGGCTTTTTCGTTTCCGCGGAATCGGGATGCTCTCTGCGGTTGCGGTTGCGGTTGCGGTTGCCTTTGTTGCTGTTGCTGAGATTTTGTTTCGGCTTCGGCTTCGGCTTCGGCTTCGGCTTCGGCTTCGGCTTCGGCTTTGCTTTTGCTGTTGTCGTTGCTGGGCGTGGCTCGTTACTCGCGAGACCAGGGACACCCGGAGGGCGGCGCACATGGACGTGCGCCGGGTGCCACCTTGGGCAGGATGCCCAATGTGGCACCTGCCTGCGTAGGCATCGCACTCGTGGCTCTTGATTCGAAACAGCTAAAGCCCTTTCTTTGGTTACTTTTGACCGAAGGAAATCCCGTGGGACTTTGTCGCTTTGGACAAAGAAAGTGACCCGC
>NZ_JAGGRI010000067.1 GCF_018612875.1 Lysobacter sp. ISL-50
ACTTTCTTTGTCCAAAGCGACAAAGAAAGTAACCAAAGAAAACGCTTTGGGCTGTTTCGAGTCAAAAGCCACGAGTGCGATGCCTGCGCAGGCAGGTGCCACATTGGGCATCCTGCCCAAGGTGGCACCCGGCGCACGTCCATGTGCGCCGCCCTCCGGGTGTCCCTGGTCTCGCGAGTTACTAGCGGCGCCCAACAACGGCAAATGCAAAACGAAGCCGAAGCGAAGCAAAATCTCGGCAACAGCAACAGCAACAGCGACAGCAACAGCAACGGCAACGGCAAAAGCAACGACAACAGCAACGGGCAAAAGCGCCGGTAAAAGCCGCACGCAGCCACAGCCATTGCCGCAGTCGCAGTCGCAGTCGCAGTCGCAAGCCTGCAACTTCAAGTGTCGTTTATCCGAAATCGCAACCGAAAGATGGAACCATCTTCCCAGCGCTCAACCGCAGCAAAAGCCGCATCCCCAAGCGCGAATACCCACACGCCGAAAGCCAGATACCCAGACGCACAACGCGCCCTCAGTACCCCGCCTTGTCCAAGGCCTTCTCTGCCTCTTCCCGCCCCAACGCGATCAATTCCTTCGCCCGCCAGAACTCATAGAACTGACAGGCATCGCGCGGAATCCGGATCACCAGCTCCGGCGGGTCCAACGCCAACTGCACGCGCGCGATCTGCGCCTGCATCATGTCCAGGGAACGCGCCATCAACTCGCTGAAACTCAACTCGTGCGGCGCTTCCTCGCCCGGGGCGTTGGCCTCGGGCTGATAGCTGCGGCGGAACCAGCGCGCCAACAGCGACGGCGGCTTGATCGACGCCACCTGCAAGGCCTGCGCCTGGTCGGCGCCGTTATGATGCGCCAGCCCGCCGGGCGGCTGGTCGGGCCAGCCGTGCATGTCCACCGCGATCAGGCGCTGCGCATCGGACAGGCGCGTGGCGGTGATCGGCAACGGCGCCAGCAGGCCGCCATCGACCAGTTCGCGGCCGTGCAATTCGTAAGGGGTAAACACGCCGGGGATCGCGATCGAGGCGCGCACCGCGTCCCACAGGTCGCCTTCGCGCAACCACACCTCGCGCTGGCGCACCAGATCGACCGCGACCGCGGTGAAATCCACGGCCAGGTCTTCGATACGCGGCTCGCCAGTGAGTTCGCGCAGCGCGTGCATCAATCGCTCGCCGCGGAACAGCGCCGGCTGGCCGAACACCGGATCGAGCAGCCGCAGCATGTCGGTGCGGCTCATGCTGTAGAGCCAGTCGCGATAGACGTCCATCTTGCCGGCGGCGAACAAGCCGCCGACCAGCGCGCCGCTGGAGGAACCGGCGACCGCGACGATGCGCAGCCCGCGCTCCTGCAGCGCTTCGATCACGCCGATCTGCGCCAGCCCGCGCGCGCCGCCCGCGCCCAGGACCAGCGCGACCGGTTCGCCGCTTTGAATGTGCGGGGCGTCGGCTCCGGCCATCAGTGACCGTAGTTGCTCAGCGCCAGTTCCAGCATCGACTTGGCCTGCTCGCGCAGCACCACCGGCTCGACGATTTCCGCGTCGCTGCCGTAATGCATCACGTCCATCAACAACTCGCGCCCGGCGCTGTAGGGCACCTTGAGCTCATAGCGGCCGTCGGGCAGGAAACGGCCCTGCTGCTGCGAATGCCAGTGCTCGTCGGCGACCCAGCGCGCGGCCTTGGCGCTGAAGACGATGGTCGCCCAGCCCTTGGGCGCGCCGGAGAAAATGCCGTAGCTGGAGGCCAGGTGCTGATCGAGTTCTTCGTCGGCGACATCGCGGGCGATGGCCTCGCCGACCTTGGCCGCGCTGATCCGGTCGACCGAGAAACTGCGCAGCGCATCGCGCTCGTTGTCCCAGGCGTCGAGGTACCAGTTTTCGCGGTAATGGGTCAGCCGCTGCGGCGATACGCTGCGGCGCGTGCGCTCGTCGGTGGAGCGCGCGCGGTATTCGAACGTGAGCTGCTTGCGATCGAGCACGGCGGTGGCGACGCAGCGGAACGCGGTTTCGTCCAGGCGCCGGGTGCGGTGCGGAATCACCCGCACCCGCTCCACCGGCAGGCGGCGGCCGCCGGCGTGCTCGTCGAGCAGTTTTTCGATGCGCTGCTGCAACGGCGCGAGCGCGTTGGACAGCACGCCGCCGCCGCTGCGCATCAGCAACTGCTGCGCGGCCAGCAGCGAATGCAGCTCTTCCGAGCTCAGCCACAGGCCGGGCAGCTCGAAGCGGTCGCCTTCGCTGGTGTCGTAGCGGAACCCGGCCTCGCCGTTGCCGACCACCGGTGCCATCAGGTAGTCGCGCAGGTAGGCCAGATCCCGATAAACGGTCGCGCGCGAGCATTCCAGGTCTTCCTGGAGGCGCTGAACTGTGACCGGATACCTGGCCGCAGTGAGAATCCGGTGCAACGCGTGGATGCGTTCGATACGTTCCATGTCGGCGGGGTCTGGTCGAGGCGGTGGGGACACAACTAGCATGGCACCGGCCGCTGTCCGGCCGCCACCATCGAACTTAAGGATCCTACGTGATCAAGACCTCATTATCCGCAACACTGACTCCCGCGGTGCTGCTGCTCGGCCTGTGCGCGTCCGGCCTGGCCTGGGCTGGCCCGAAAGAAGAGGTCGTCGCCGCGGTCGATAAATTCCTCGCCGCGAAGACCTACCACGCCAGCATGAGCATGGGCCCCGGCCCGGGCACCGAAACCGACTTCGTCGCTCCCGACCGCATCCGCATCAAGATGGGCGCGATGGGCGAGCAGATCATGATCGGCGACACCATGTATCTGACGATGCAGGGCAAGACCCGCAAGCAGCCCTCGCCCGGCGGCGGCGTGGCGGCCACGCGCAGCCGCGACAAGATCCTCGGCAATCAGCAGACCCTGAAGGTGACCGCGCTTGGCGCCGAGACCATCGGCGGGGTGGCCACCAAGAAGTACAAAGTCGAGAACAGCCAACCCAAGTCCTCCTCGACCTTCTGGGTCGCGGCCAACGGTTATCCGGTGCAGGCGGTGAACGTCGCCGAAGTGTCCGGCAAGACGTACACCTCGACGTTGAAGTACTCGCGCTTCAACGATCCCAGTATCAAGATCGAAGCGCCGGCGGTGAAGTGACATTAGACACCTGCGCGGTCGCAGTGGTTGCGACCGCGCGGGTGCCCCGCGCATTCAGCCGCCCACGCCGCGCATCGCCCCGGCCCACAGGTGCCACAAGCACAAGGCCGCGGCACCCAACACCGCACATACCGTGGCCGCTGCGTACCAGCGATTGAATCCCGGACGGCGCGCGCGTTGCGCATGGCCGACCCAGGCCAGCAGTCCCGCCACCCAGATCGGTCCGCCGTAATAGGCGAACGCCAGCAAAAGCATCATGCGTTACCGCTCCCTGGGCGCAACGGTGCAGTATCCCCGGCCTTGCGCGGCGATGACAAGCGCCGCCGCCGCGCTCGCCTGATCACGGCGCGATAGGCACAATGGCCCGATGCGAGAGCACGCTCCCACCGAGCCAGCCATCGACCTGTCGCCTTCGCCCGGGGACGAGGTCAAGACCACGACCTGTTACATGTGCGCATGTCGTTGCGGCATCAAGGTCTGGCTCGCCGACGGCAACATCCGTTACATCCAGGGCAATCCCGATCACCCGGTCAACCAGGGCGTGCTGTGCGCGAAGGGTTCGGCCGGGATCATGCAGCACTACTCGCCGGCGCGGCTGAGCAAGCCGCTGCTGCGCGTGGGCGAGCGCGGCGCGGGCGAGTTCCGCGAGATCGAATGGGAGCAGGCGCTGGAGATCGCCGCCGGCTGGCTGGCGCCGATCCGCGAGCGCAATCCCGACGAGTTGGCGTTCTTCACCGGCCGCGATCAGTCGCAGGCCCTGACCGGCTGGTGGGCGCAGCAGTTCGGCACGGTGAACTACGCCGCGCACGGCGGGTTCTGCTCGGTCAACATGGCCGCCGGCGGTCTGTACACGCTGGGCGGTTCGTTCTGGGAATTCGGCGAGCCCGACTGGGAGCATTCGCGTTATCTGATGCTGTGGGGCGTGGCGGAGGATCACGACTCCAATCCGATCAAGCTCGGCCTGGGCAAGTTGAAGGCGCGCGGGGCGAAGATCGTCGCGGTCAATCCGGTGCGCAGCGGCTATGGCGCGATCGCCGACGAGTGGATCGGGATCCGGCCCGGGACCGATGGTTTGTTCGCGTTCGCGTTGATCCATGAGTTGTTGAAGGCCGATCGGGTCGACCTGGAATTTCTGGTGCGCTATGCGAATGCGCATTGGCTGGTGATTCGCAATCCGGGCGGGGCGGACGATGGCTTGTTCGCGCGCGACGAAGAAGGGCGCGCCCTGTGTTGGGTGCGCGGCCCTCACCCCGGCCCTCTCCCGCAGGCGGGAGAGGGAGCCGATGCGACGCGAACGGCCGAAGACGCAGAGCCACACATCGCAACGAACGCAGCCGAACAACCCCCTCTCCCGCCCGCGGGAGAGGGCCGGGGTGAGGGCCACGCGCTCCCCGCCGACGCCATCGGCATCTCCCCCGCCGTCGTAGGCGAATACACCCTGCCCGACGGCCGCCGCGTGGTTCCGGTGTTCCATCTGCTGGCCGAACGCTACCTCGATCCGCAGTTCTCGCCCGACGCGGTCAGCGAACGCTGCGGCATCCCCGCCGACACCATCCGCCGCATCGCGCGCGAACTCGCGCAGGCGGCATTCGACAACCCGGTGAAGCTGCCGATCGCCTGGGTGGACGCGCACGGCCGCCAACACAGCGAAATGATCGGCCGCCCCGTCAGCATGCACGCCATGCGCGGCATCAGCGCGCACAGCAACGGCTTCCACACCTGCCGCGCGCTGCACCTGCTGCAACTGCTGCTGGGCGCGGTGGATACACCGGGTTCGTTCCGCTACCAACCGCCGTTCCCGAAGCCGCTGCCGCCGCCGAACCGTCCCGGCAAACAGCGCCAGGCCAACGGCGCGCTGGACGCGGCGCCGCTCGGTTTCGTGCACGGGCCGGAGGATCTGGTCGTGGACGAACACGGCCGGCCGCGCCGCATCGACCACGCGTTCTCGTGGGCCTATCCGCTGTCCGCGCACGGCATGATGCACACCGTGATCCGCAACGCCTGGGCCGGCGATCCGTACAAGATCGACACGCTGATGATGTTCATGGCCAACATGAGCTGGAACTCGGCGATGAACACCAGCGAGACCATCGCCTGGCTCACCGATCGCGGCAGCGACGGCGAGTACCGCATCCCGCGCATCATCTACGCCGACGCCTACGCATCGGAGATGACCGCCTACGCCGATCTGGTGTTGCCCGACACCACCTACCTGGAACGCTTCGACGCCATCAGCCTGCTGGACCGGCCGATCTCCGATGCCGATTCGGCCTGCGATGCGATCCGGCATCCAATCGTAGAAGCAGCGAGTCAGCGCCTAAACAACGACCAGAAACCAAGAGACGTCCGCGGCTTCCAATCCGTACTCCTAGACATAGGCGCCCGCCTGGGCCTGCCCGGCATGGTCCTGGAAGACGGCAGCCCGCGTTACCGCGACTACGCCGACTACATCGTCCGCCACGAGCGCGCGCCCGGCGTCGGCCTGCTCGCCGGCTGGCGCGGCGAGCACGGCGAACTGGAAGCCAAAGGCCCGCCCAATCCCGAGCAACTGCAGCGCTACATCGAGCACGGCGGTTTCTGGCGCAGCCACGTGCCGGAGGCGGCGCGCTATTACAAGATGGCCAATCGCGCCTACCTGGATTGGGCGCAGAAGATGGGATTTCTCGGTCACGCCGAAGCGATCACGCTGCAGTTGTATTCGGAGACCCTGCAGAAATTCCGCCTCGCCGCGCAGGGCCACGGCCCGCGCCAACCGCCGGACGAACACCGCCAGCGCGTGGCGACTTATTTCGATCCGCTGCCGATCTGGTACGAACCGTTCGAAGGCGCGCAGGTCGAAGATTCCGCCACGCGTTTCCCGCTCAGCGCGGTTACCCAGCGGCCGATGTTCATGTACCACGCCTGGGGTTCGCAGAACGCCTGGCTGCGGCAGATCACCACGCGCAATTATCTGTACCTGCATCCGGACACCGGCGCGCGTTTCGGACTGGGCGACGCCGACTGGATCGCGGTGGAGTCGCATCACGGCCGCATCGTCGCGCAAGCCAGGTTCGCCGCCAACGTCCAGCCCGACACGGTCTGGACCTGGAACGCGATCGGCAAGCGCCGCGGCGCCTGGCGCCTGTCCAAGGACGCGCCGGAAGCGAGCAAGGGTTTCCTGCTCAACCATCTGATTTCCGACATCACGCCCAAGGGCGATTACGCCAACGCCGATCCGGTCACCGGGCAGGCGGCGTGGTTCGATCTGCGGGTGAATCTGCGCAAGGCCGATGCCGACGAAAGCTCGGCGCTGGAACGCGCGCAGACTCAGTCGCAACCACAATTCGCGCCGCTCGCGTTCGCGGCGGCCGACAATCGTCCGCTTCGCTACGGCGCACAGTTCAGGAAGAACCGATGACTACCCGCACAGACCGATCCGCATCCACCGCATCGTCCGGCGCATGCGCGCGCGAGGCGGCATGAAGACGGTACGCGTGATCGCAGGCGTCGTGTGCATCGTGCTGGGCCTGTCGCTGTCGGCGCTGCTGGCGATGGTGGGCCTGGGCAACGGCTCCGGCGCGCCGGCCGCGATCTCGCTGATGCCCGGCGTGGCGGTCGGCCTGACCGTGCTCGCGGCCGGCGTGTGGATGGTCTATTCCGGGCTCAAGAAAACGTGACCGGCCTGCCGCCGCCGTCGAAAAAGAAACTCGGGTTGGTGATCGACCTGGACACCTGCGTGGGCTGTCACGCCTGCGCGGTGAGCTGCAAGGAGTGGAATGCCGGCGGTTTCGCCGCGCCGCTGACCGATGAGCAGCCCTACGGCAAGGAGCCGTCGGGCGTGTGGTTCAACCGCGTGCACAGTTACGAGGTCGCCGCGCAAGCCGCGCCGGTCGAAAGCCTGCCGATGGCCGATCCGGTGCGCAGTTGCGGCACCGCGTCCGCCGCCGCGCCCGCATGCGGCAGCGCCAACGCCGCGCCGCAGCCGGCGATGACCTTGCACTTCCCGCGTTCGTGCCTGCACTGCGAACAGCCGGCCTGCGTGACCGTGTGCCCGACCGGCGCCAGTTACAAGCGCGCCGAGGACGGCATCGTGCTGGTCGATGAGGACAAGTGCATCGGCTGCAAGTTGTGTTCCTGGGCCTGCCCCTACGGCGCGCGCGAGTACAGCCCGGTCGAAGGGGTGATGAAGAAATGCACGCTGTGCATCGACCGCATCTACAACGAGAACCTGGAAGAGTCCGAGCGCCAGCCGGCCTGCGTGCAGGCGTGTCCGACCCGCGCGCGCCACTTCGGCGACCTGGGCGATCCCGAATCGGCGGTGTCCAAACTGGTCGCCGAACGCGGCGGCGTGGATCTGATGGCGTCGCTGGGCTATCAGCCGACCAACAAGTATCTGCCGCCGCGGCCGCGCCGCGATGGCGGCAACGGCGATGGCGATGGCGCGCCGGTAGCGGAAACGCTGGACAGCAAGGCCTTGCCGCCGGTGTTGCGCTGGCTCGATAAGGTGCTGTCGCGATGAGGGGTGCGGCTTGTCCGCTGCGGTCGCGCATTGGCGCGCGGCAAGGCATCGCCGCCACTACGCCGGCGCGGGCGGGCTGACATGCATCCGGCGTTCTCGGTCATTTTCTTCACCACGCTGTCGGGCGCGGGCTATGGGCTGATGGCGTGGATCGGCGCCAGCGTATTTTGGAAATACGCCATTCAAGCGCCGGGCGAGCCCATGCGCGCCCTGGCATTTCCGTTGCTGTTCGCGCTGGTGCTGGTCAGCATCGGCCTGCTCGCCTCGACGCTGCACCTGGGCAAGCCGCTGCGCGCATGGCGCGCGTTCTCGCAGTGGCGCAGCTCGTGGCTGTCGCGCGAGGGCGTGATGGCCGTCGTTACCTACGTGCCCGCGCTCGGCCTGCTGCTGGGTGCGGTGCGCGAAAGCGGCGCGGCGATGCCGATGCTGTTGTCGGCGGGGGTGCCGGTGTGTGCGCTGATCACCGTGGTATGCACCGCGATGATCTACGCCTCGCTGAAGCCGATCCCCGCCTGGCGTCATTGGCTGGTGGTGCCGGCATATCTGAGCTTCGCCCTGCTCAGCGGCGCGGCCTTGTTGCCGGTGTTGGCCGTCATCCGCTTTGGCGGATCGGTCGGCATCGTCGCAGTAATCGTGCTGGCGCCGCTGACCGCCGCGCTCAAGCTCGCCTACTGGCGCGCCATCGACCGCACGCCGCTGCCGCTGAGCCGCGGCGACGCGGTGGGCCTGCCCGATCGCGAGTTGTCGGTGTTCGAGCGCCCGCACACGGAAGACAACTACCTCACCCGCGAGATGGGCTACGTGCTCGCGCGCAAGCACGCGCGCAAGCTGCGTCTGCTCGCCCTGGCGCTGTTCGCCGCCGCGCCGCTGGTTCTGGCCGTGCTGGCCCTGGCCGTGCCGGCGCTGTCCTGGCCGGCGATGGCGCTGGCGGCGCTGTGCGTGCTGACGGGCGCGGTGGTCGAGCGCTGGCTGTTCTTCGCCCAGGCCAGGCATGTGGTGACGCTGTACTACTGATCCGCCGATGGTTGCGGTTTTGGACGGCTTTGGACGCCCTGTGCGTTTGGACCTTCGGATGCGTTAAAACGCAACAAAACCAGATACTTAAACGCACCCGTTGCGCAAACATGATGCCCCGAGCGGATTAATCCAACCTATCCGGCGTGCGCCGCGTCGCAGGTCTGTAATCGGTTTCATGGCATTATCCTCAACCGTCCTTCCAGCCCTATCCAGACGATGCTCGGTGCCATCGGGCTCGCCCTGCTCGGCGCGCCCCTGATCACATTGCCGACGCCCGCCTTCGGCGGCGACCCGATCCTGATCGCCATCGCCAGCGATCCGGTGCAACTGCGCCTGCATTGTTTCTCGACCCGCTGCGGCGACGAGGAATGGAAAGCGGCGATGGCGCCGACCCGGCGCGACCCGGTGATCGACCCGGCCGACCTGCCGCCGCTGCGCAGGGTGGCCCTGCCCGGCCAGCAGCGCGTGATCGGCGGCGTCAGCGCGCCGGCGACTTCGCGCGAGAGCCGCGCCCTGTACTCCAACGACTACCGCGTCGGCACCCGCTACGGCGTGCAGGCGATGCGCGACGGCCCGACCCAGATCGGCTTGAGCTTCGGCGCCGGCTATCGTCTGGCGCCCCTGGCCGACGACGGCATCAACCGCCCCGGCGCGGTGTTCCGCGGCGAACTCAACCTTGGCCAGCGCATCAGCGATCGCGCCCGCTGGACCCAGCGGGTGCAGGTCGAAAGCGGCCGCGGCGACACCTTTGTCAAGCAGTCGGTGCGGCTGGACGTGGACGTGTGGCAGAACTGGAAACTGGAAACCGACTTCGCCATCCGCCACGACAATCGCGGCGGCGGCGGCAGCGAGAGCGCGGAAAGTTCGATCGAGCTGATCCGGCGGTTTTGATTCGCGTGGAGCCGCGCACTCGCGGTGCAAGCAACTGTGGGAGGGGCTTCAGCCCCGACGCTTTTGTTTCTGATCGCGGCAATCTTGGACAAGAGCGTCGGGGCTGAAGCCCCTCCCACAAGAAAGCAGTCCCGGCCGATCAGTCGGTGTCGTCGTGCGGCGCTTGCAGCGAATCGGCGATGAATTCGCCCGCGCCCTGCTCCAGCAGTTTCTGCGCGACCTCGATGCCCAGGCATTCGGGCGCGTCGCCGCGGCCTTCGCCGTGAGCGTGCACGGCGCGGCCGTCGCTGGCCGAGCCGACTTGCCCATCCAGGCGCAGATGCTCGCCGTCCAGCCAGGCGTGCGCGGCCACCGGCACGTGGCAGCTGCCGTGCAGGGCGCGATTCATCGCCCGCTCGGCTTCCACGCAGGTGCGGGTGGCGGCGTGGTCGAGCGCAGCGCACAACTCGCGCGCGGCGATGTCGTCCTCGCGCGATTCGATCGCGATCGCGCCCTGCGCCGGCGCCGGCAGCCAGTACGGCGATTCCAGGCGCTTGCGGATGCGCGCATCCAGGCCCAGCCGCTGCAGGCCGGCGCAGGCCAGGATGATCGCGTCGTACTCGCCCGCGTCCAGGCGGCCGAGGCGGGTGTTGACGTTGCCGCGCAGGTCCAGCAGTTCCAGGTCCGGGCGCAGCGCGCGCAACTGCGCTTGCCGGCGCAGCGAGGACGTGCCCACGCGCGCGCCGGTCGGCAGCGCGTCGATGCCGTCGAAGCGGTTGCTGACGAAGCCGTCGGCGTAGTCGGCGCGTTCCAGGATCGCCGGCAGGGCGAAGCCGGGTTCCAGCTGCATCGGCACGTCCTTGAGCGAATGCACGGCGCAGTCGGCTTCGCCGCGCAGCATCGCCAGCTCTAGTTCCTTGAGAAACAGGCCCTTGCCGCCGATCGCCGCCAGCGAGCGGTCCAGGACCTCGTCGCCGCGGGTGCTCATCGGCACCAGTTCCACCGCCAGCCCGGGGTGCGCGGCGCGCAGGCGGTCGGCGACATGCTCGCTCTGCCACAGGGCGAGCGGGCTCTTACGGGTGGCGATGCGCAAGGTCTTCATGGCGGCATTATCGCCGGTGGGACGGTTGGGGGCCAAAAGAAACTGCGTCGGATGGGAACTGCGCCGGGGCCGGAGCCGATGCATGCCGGTGATCGGCTCTCAGAGGCAATGCCGCTTTTTTGCTCGTCATTCCCGCGAAGGCGGGCTCTGGGTTGTTTCAGAGAAGCCGAATAGGCCGGGCCTTCGACGCCCCTCAAGAACGTCATTCCCGCGAAGGCGGGAATCCAGGGCCTTTCGTGCGAGAACGCTTGAAGTCGCTGGATTCCCGCGTTCGCGGGAATGACGACTTGGAAGGATGGCGCTGAAGTCTCTGGATTCCCGCTTTCGCGGGAATGACGGACTGGAAGGATGGCGCTGAAGGCTCTGGATTCCCGCCTTCGCGGGAATGACGGTAGGTAGGTTGCGTCGCCGCTTTCCGACTCCCGACTCCCGACTCCCGACTCCCGACTCCCGATTCCCGATTCCCGATTCCCAAAGCATCAAAGATGCTTAAGCGTCTCCCGCAACGCCGCCACGCAGCGCCGGCTCACTTCCAGCGGCTGCTTGCCATGGCGCAGCACCGCCTGCACGTGGCCTTCGGCGTTGCGCTTGAGTTCGACGATCTCGTGCCGCGCCACCAGGCAGTTGCGGTGGATGCGCACGAAGCGTTCGCCGAATTCGTCTTCCAGCGACTTCAAGGACTCTTCGATCAAGTCCTCGCCGCGGGCGTGATGCACGATCACGTACTTCTCTTCGGCGTGCAGGTAATGCACGTCTTCGATCGGAATCAGGCGCAGGCTGCCGCGCAGGCGCGCGCACAGGTGGCTGCGAACCTGGCCGGGCGCGGTTTCGCCGCCTTCGTGGCGCTCGCGGCCGGCGGCGAAGGTGCGCACGCGTTCGAGCGCGGCATCCAGGCGTTCGGCGCGCACCGGCTTGACCAGATAGTCGATGGCCTCCGCGTCGAAGGCCGACAATGCGTGCGCGTCGTACGCGGTGCAGAACACCACCGCCGGGCGCGGATCGAACGCGGCCAGATGACGCGCCGCCTCCAGACCGTCGATGCCGGGCATGGCGATGTCGAGCAGGACCAGATCGGGCCGGTGCTCGGCGCAGGCATGCAACGCGTGTTGGCCATCGACCGCCTCGGCGACGACCTCGACGTCCGGGCGCAATGCCAGCAATCCGCGCAAACGCTCGCGGGCTAACGGCTCGTCGTCAGCGATCACCACTCTCATGGCCAACCTCGCACCCCTCATCGGCTCTGCGCCTCCACCCCGGTCGGCACGTGCAGTTCGCACAGATAGTAGCCCCCGTTCCAGCCTGCGGTCATCCGCGCCGTAGGTCCATAGGCATATCGCAGGCGTTGGCCGATGCTGTGCTGGGCATGGCGGGAGCCGGCGCGGCCGTCGGCCGGGGCCGGGGCCGGGTTGCGGATGCGCAACAACAGGTGGTCGCTGAGCTGGGTCAGCTCGATCTCGATCTCGCCGCCGCCCTGCAGCCGGGAGATCCCGTGCAGCACCGCGTTCTCCACCAAAGGCTGCAGCACCAGGCGCGGCAGCGGCATTTTCCACGGCAGCGGCTCGCGTCTGCGCCACACCACCCGCAGCCGCTCGCGCAGGCGCAGTTGCTCGATCGCCAGGTAGCGCTCGGCCAGTTCGACCTCCTCGGCCAGGCTGGAATCGCTCTTGGACGCGCCCAGCGCGGCGCGGAACAGGTCCGACAGATCCAGCACCGCGCGCTCGGCCACCTCCGGGTCGCTGCGCACCAACCCGGCGATGGTGTTCATGCTGTTGAAGAGGAAGTGCGGCTTGATCCGCGCCTGCAGCGCATCGACCTCGGCGCGGGCGTTGGCCCGGACCTGGGCTTTCCAGCTGTCGTTGACGTACAGATAGCGCAGCACCACGCCCACGGCCAGGATCGCGATCGCGGCGGTGCCGGCGACGAAACGCCAGAACGAGGTGCCGGCCGGGACCAGGCCGACCCCGGTCACCGTGTCGATGCTGTGGGTGACCCCGGCCACCGCGGCGGCGATCGCGGCCGCGGTGGCGGTGGCGATGAAGCCGCCCACGCCCGGCGGCAGGCGCGAGAGCGGTTTGCGCGACACGCACAGCAGCACCGAGATCGCCAGCGCCAGCCACAGGGCGAAGGCGCTGGAGGACACGAACCGGCCCAGGTCCCAGTCGCTGCCGTCGGGCGCCAGGGCCAGCACGATCACGATCAGCTCGGCCATGCTCAGCATGACCACCAGCCGCGGCAGCCGGCACAGGTCCGGCAGCCAGGGCTCGTGCTCGCCCGCGGGCCCGCTTGCGGTCTTGCCGGTGTGCGGCTCGGGCATCGGCGCCGGGCTCAGGCCTTCGCGGCGAACCGTTGCGACATCCAGTCGCCGAGCGCGGCGATTTCCTCCGCGCAGACCTGATGCGCCATCGGATAGGCGTGCCAGTCGATCTTGAAGCCCAGGGTGCGCAGGCGCGCGGCCGCCATCTCGCCGCCGCGGTAGGGCACGACCGGGTCGTGCTGGCCGTGGGCCATGAACAAGGGCTGGGTGTGGGCGACCGCGGTCGCTTCGCGCATCAGCCGGTCGGCCATGGGCAGATAGGTGGACAGCGCGATCAGGCCGCCCAGGGCCTGCTTGCGCCGCAGCGCGGTCGCCAGGGTGATCGCGCCGCCCTGGGAAAAGCCCGCCAGCAGCACGCGTTCGGCCGGAATGCCGCGCTCGGCTTCGCGCGCGATCAGCGCCTCGACCTGCTGCACCGATTCGTCCACGCCGGCCTCGTCGGCGCGGTTGGCCAGATCCTGGAAGTCGCGGATGTCGTACCAGGCGCGCATGCGCAGGCCGTTGTTGATCGTGACCGCACGCACCGGCGCGTGCGGGAACACGAAGCGCAGCCCCGGCCAGTCCTTGCGGACCAGCTCGGGCACGATCGGGGCGAAGTCGTTGCCGTCCGCGCCCAGGCCGTGCAGCCACAGCACGCTCCAGCTCGGCAGGGGACGGGTTTCGAGTTCGACGGTTTCGAGCAAAGCGGGGGCGGTGGTATCCATCGCCGCATTGTGGCGGCTGGATGCGCGCCGCGCCAAGCCGGCGCGGCGGAAACCGGCGGCGGGGCCGGCGGGCGACCAGCGCCCCGCCGCGCCCGCCGCATCAACGCGACGGCAGTTTGAAGTTCAAGGTCCGCCGCGCCGCGTGCGCATCCCCGCTGGGCTCAAACCGCAGCCGCGACACCGCCGCCAGCGCGGCTTCATCGAACACGCCGGCCGGCTGCGAGGACACCAGCTTCGGCGCGCTGGTGCGGCCGTCGGGCAGGATGGTGAAGCTGATCTCGACGCTGCCTTCGATGCGCCGATTGAGCGCGGACAAGGGATAGCGCGGGCTGGCGTCGGCGATCAGGCGCGGCATTGGCTTGGCTGCGGGCGCCGAGCGCGCGCTGGCGGCGGCCGCCACCGGGGCCGGCGCGGCGACGGCCGGACCCGGCAC
>NZ_JAGGRI010000068.1 GCF_018612875.1 Lysobacter sp. ISL-50
TCGGGGCTTTCAGGTTCCTTAGAAGCTTCAAGCAAGAGCAAGATCAAACGCTAAACGCTTCCGCCATAGAGCGGCGGGTCACTTTCTTTGTCCAAAGCCACAAAGAAAGTAACCAAAGAAAGGGCTTTAGGCTGTTTCGAATCAAGAGCCACGAGTGCGATGCCGACGCAGGCAGGTCCCGCAGTGGGCATCCTGCCCACGGCGGGACCCGGCGCACGTCCATGTGCGCCGCCCTCCGGGTGTCCCTGGTCTCGCGAGTAACAAGCCGCGCCCAGCAACGGCAAAAGCAAAGCTAGACAAAAGCAACACCGAAGCCGAAGCCGAAGCCGAAGCCGAAGCCGAAGCCGAAGCCGAAGCCGAAGCCGAAGCCGAAAAAAATATTGGCAACAGCAACAGCAAAGGCAACAGCAAGGGCCGAGGTGAGGAACGAGTCAGCAACCAATCGCGCAAAACCTCGCAAACTGCCACTCGACACACCCTCGCGCCCCTCTCCCACCCCATCCCCACGCCACACCCCAAACGATTTGGGTACGCTAACCCCATGACCGCCCCACCCCCTTCCCCTCTCCCCCCCAGCGCCCTGACCATCGCCGGTTCCGACTCCGGCGGCGGCGCCGGCATCCAGGCCGATCTCAAGACCTTCGCCGCGCACCGCGTGCACGGGCTGAGCGCCATCGCCGCGCTGACCGCGCAGCACACCCGTGGGGTCAGCGCCGTGCACGTGCCCGATACCGGGTTCCTGCGCGCGCAGATCGACGCCTGCTTCGACGACTTCGACATCCGCGCGGTCAAACTCGGCATGCTCGCCACCGCCGAAGTCATCGTCGCCGTCGCCGATGCGCTCGAACACTACCGGCCGCGGTACATCGTGCTCGATCCGGTCATGGTCGCCACCTCCGGCGCGCGCCTGCTCGAAGCCTCCGCGCTCGACGCGCTGCGCACGCGCCTGTTGCCGCTAGCGAGCGTGATCACGCCGAATCTGCCCGAGGCCGAACTGCTGCTCGGCGCATCCATCGCCGATCGCGAGGCCATGCATCGCGCCATCGACGGACTGTTCGCGTTGGGCGCGCACGCGGTGCTGCTCAAGGGCGGGCACCTGCCCGGCGACGGCGATGTCGTCGATCTGTTCGCGCAACCCGGATCGGTGCGCGAGATCGCGCACTCGCGCCTGCAGGTGGACGCGCACGGCACCGGCTGCACGCTCGCTTCGGCGGTCGCGGCGAATCTGTGCCTGGGACGTTCGCTGCAAGAGGCAAGCGTCGCCGCCGCCGACTACGTGCATAACGCGCTTCGCCTGGGCTATCGGCCGGGACGCAGCGAAGTGTTGGTGCTCGATCACTTCGGAGCCGCGCCGCGTGCTTGAATCCGTCCTGGTCGGCGAATCCCCGCTGAGCGGCGCCGACGGCCATCGCTGGTCGCTGATCTCCGTGATTCCGCCGCAGCCCAGCGCCAGCCTGCTGTGGCTGCCCGCGCTCGGCGTCGCCGCGCGCAACTATCTGCCGTTCGCACACGCGCTGGCCGCCAACGGCGTCGCGGTGTTCGTGCACGAATGGCGCGGCAACGGCAGCAGCAGCCTGCGCGCCGGCCGCGACAGCGATTGGGGTTATCGCGAGCTGTTGCTCGAAGATATTCCGCTCAGCGACGCCGCGGTCGCGGCGGCGCTGCCCGGCGTGCCGCGCATCATCGGCGGCCACAGCCTCGGCGGGCAGATGGCGGGCATGCGCCTGGGATTGGCGGCGTTGCACAACGATCCGCTGATGCCGCGTTCGCTGTGGCTGGCGGCCAGCGGCGCGCCGTACTGGCGCGCGTGGCCGATGCCGCGGCGGATCGCGATGCCGATGATCTATCGCTTCCTGCCGTGGCTGGCGCAGGTCAACGGCGCCCTGCCCGGCAAACGCATCGGCTTCGGCGGCAACGAAGCGCGCAGCCTGATCCGCGACTGGGCGTTGACCGCGCTGAGCGGCCGCTACGCCGCGCACGGCATCGAGGCGGACATGGAAGCCGGCATGGCCCAGGTCGAAGTCGAGATACGCGCGGCGATCATGGACAGCGATTGGCTGGTGCCGCGGGCCTCGCTCGACTTCCTGTTGTCGAAGCTGCCGCGCTCGCGCGCCGAGACGGTGGTCTTGCGCGAAAGCGATCTGGGAACGCGGGCCGATCACTTCTCATGGATGAAGCAGCCCGACGCGGTGGCGAAGGCGTTGCTGCGCAAGTAGGCGAATCCGCACGAACCGCGCGCGAAAAGTAGCGCGAGCCGCGACCACGCAGCGACGCCGCCATCGCCCACCCCACGGTCGTGGATTGCACCGCTCCACATCCACCGCAGCAGGAAACACAACGCCGCGCCGCGCCGATTTACGCCCAACAAGCCATTTTTTACGCTGAATTTACGGCGTGACGGCCTGCACGAAATAGCGGCTTTACGCCCCATGTTCCGAGAATGACGACGTGGCCAAGACCGGCCTCGTTGCCAATTCCCGGATACACCCATGTCGTCGTCGCATCCTCTGTTCCGCCGCCGCGAGGCCGCCGCTCCGTTGCTTCTCGCCGTCTGCGCCGGCCTCGGCCTGCTCGCGCTCGGCACGCGCGCGAATGCCGCGGAAACGCCCAGCGCCAGCTTCACCGGCTCGGCCGCGCTCACCAGCGATTACGTCTGGCGCGGCAGCTCGCAGACGCAAGGCGATCCGGCCGTGCAGGTCGGCTTCAAGGCCGCCGCGGCCAATGGTTTCTACGGCTCGATCTGGGGCTCCAACGTCGAGTTCGCGCCGCAAACCCACGCCAGCAGCGAGCTCGACTTCACCGTCGGCTGGGCCGGCAAGATCGCCCAGGACTGGGCGCTGGACGTCAACGTCCTGCACTACCGCTATCCCTCGGCCACCAGCGATCTCAACTGGACCGAGCTCAACGGCACCGTGACCTACCGCGACAACTACTGGCTGTCGCTGGGTTATTCGAACGAAGCGCTGGGCAGCAAGGATCGCGGCCTCTACACGCAGATCGGCGCCCGCTTCCCGGTCAACGACGCGCTGCGCTTTGAAGCCGCGGTCGGCCACTACTTCCTCGACGACGTCTACGACCGCAGCTACAGCCACGGTCAGCTCAGCGCGATCTGGGCGGTCAAGGCGCCGTTCGAACTGCGCCTGACCGCGCACGCCACCGATCACAACGCCGAACGCATCTTCGGCGACTCCCTTGCCGGCTCGCGCATCGAAGCGGCCGTGCAAGCCTCGTTCTGACAGGGGATACGACCATGCCTGGCTGGCTTTCCATGTTGTGCGCGGTCTCGGTCCTGGTGGCCGCCGCGTATCTGTTCTACGTCGTGCTGCGTCCGGAAGACTTCTAGTCCGCGCAGCCGCAGTGCGGACCAGGACCGATCCGCATCACCTTTCCTCAGCACCCGAACACAACGACCGTTCGGGCGCGGTCCGTAGAGACGCCGGATGCGTCGCGACGGCCCCTTCATCGCCCGGTGTTTCACCATGATCGAAATCATTCTCGTATTCGCGCTGGCCGTCGGCCTGGGATGGCCGCTCGGCCTGTACCTGGCGCGGGTCATGCGCGGCGACCGCTCGCGTCTGGACGCGGTGTTCGGGCCGCTGGAGCGCACGATCTACCGCGCGCTCGGCGTCGATCCCGACCGCGGCATGAGCTGGCGCGGTTACGCGCTGGCCTTCGCGCTGAGCAATCTCGTGCTGGCGGTGCTGGTGTGGGTGTTGTTCATGACCCAGGCCTGGCTGCCGTTCAACCCGGACAACATCCCCAACATGCGCTGGGACACCGCGCTGCACACGATGGTGTCGTTCCTCACCAACACCAACCAGCAGCACTACTCCGGTCAGGCTCAGCTGAGCTATCTGTCGCAGATGGTCGGCATCGTCGGGCTGCAGGTGGTCACGCCGATGATGGGCCTGGCGATCGTGGTCGCCACCCTGCGCGGCCTGTTCGGCGGACGCCAGGCGATGGGCGCGCCCGACGCCGCGGCGCGCGAAGGCGAAACGCGCGACCTGGGCAACTACTGGGTGGACGTCACCCGCGCCACCTTGCGCTTCATGCTGCCGCTGTGCCTGGTCTGGGCGGTGTTGCTGACTTCGCAAGGAGTTCCGTCGACGCTGCAAGGCGCCGCAACGGTTTCGCCGCTCGACCAAAGCGCCGGGCTGAAAGATCAGAAGATCCCGGTGGGGCCGGTCGCTTCCATGGTCGCGGCGAAACAGCTCGGCACCAACGGCGGCGGCTGGTACGGCCCGAACAGCGCGGTACCGCTGGAGAATCCCACTCCGTTCGCCAATCTGCTGGAAACCCTGGCGCTGATCCTGATTCCGGTCGCGATGACTTTCATGATCGGCCCGTTCACCGGCCGCCGCAAACTCACCGCGCTGGTGTTCGGCAGCATGCTGATGATGTCGGTGGTCTCCACCGGCCTGACGGTGTGGTCGGAAGCGCATTCGGCCACCAACGCCGACGCGGCGCTGATGGAAGGCAAGGAAACCCGCTTCGGCGCCGGCGATTCAGCCTTGTGGGCGGCGCTGACCACCCAGACCAGCAACGGCTCGGTCAACGCCATGCACGACTCGCTGGCGCCGCTGACCGGCGGCATGGCCATGGTCAACATGTTGATCAACGCGATCTGGGGCGGTATCGGCTGCGGCCTGCAGCAGTTCCTGGTGTATCTGTTGCTGTCGGTGTTCCTGGCCGGCCTGATGACCGGACGCACGCCGGAGTTGTTCGGCCGCAAGATCGAAGCGCCGGAAGTGCGTCTGCTGGCGTTGCTGATTCTGCTGCAGCCGCTGGTCGTGCTCGGCTTCAGCGCGATCGCCCTGGCGATCCCGTCGATCACCGCCAATTCCAATCCCGGCTTCCACGGCATCAGCCAGGTGTTCTACGAGTACACCTCGGCCTTCGCCAATAACGGTTCGGGTTTCGAAGGCCTGGGCGACGCGACCTACTGGTGGAACCTGAGCTGCGCCGCGGTGCTCGCGCTAGGCCGTTATCCGGCCTTGATCGTGCCGCTCGCGGTCGCCGGCCTGTTGGCGCGCAAGCGCGTGGCGCCGGAAAGCGCCGGCACCCTGCACGCGGAAACGCCGACCTTCGCCCTGACCTTGATCGCGGTGATCGTGATCCTGACCGTCCTGCAATTCATGCCGGCGCTGGTCCTCGGCCCCATCGCCGACCACCTGACGCTGTATGCGGGCGCCGCTGCGGCGCTCAGCAGCCCCGCTCTCTGAGGTATGCCATCGTGACTGAACAAACCCATCTCGGAGTGCAGCGCCGCACCACCGCGGTCGCCGGCCTCGATGCCGCCGGCCTGCGCGCGGCGATCCTGGAATCCTTCGTCAAACTCTCGCCGCGTCACGCCGTGCGCAGCCCGATCATGGCGATCGTGCTGCTCGGCACGGTGCTGTCGGCGCTGATCACGATCTTCGTTCCGGGCAACACCGGCTTCGGCATCGCGGTCAGCGTGATCTTGCTGATCACCGTGCTGTTCGCGAACTTCGCCGAAGCCGTCGCCGAAGCGCGCGGCCGCGGCCAGGCCGCGTCATTGCGGGCGGCGCGGCGCGATCTGGTGGCGCGCAAGCTCGACACCATCGGCAAGAACGAAACCCGCGTCGCCGCCTCGACCCTGAAACCCGGCGATCGAGTGATCGTCTCGGCCAACGAGCTGATCCCGGCCGACGGCGAAATCGTCAAGGGCGTGGCGACGATCAACGAATCGGCGGTGACCGGCGAATCCGCGCCGGTGCTGCGCGAGGCCGGCACCGATCGCTCCGGCGTGATCGGCGGCACCAAGGTGCTGTCGGACGAGATCGTGATCGAAGTCAGCGCCGAACCCGGCCACAGCTTCCTCGACCGCATGATCGCCCTGGTCGAAGGCGCCAACCGGCAGAAGACGCCGAACGAAATCGCCTTGACCATGTTGCTGGCGGCGATGACGCTGACCTTTCTGATCGTGGTCGCGACCTTGCCGTTCTTCGCCGGCTTCGTCGGCGCCAGGCTCGATCCGCTGCTGCTGATCGCGCTGCTGGTCTGCCTGATCCCGACCACCATCGGCGGCCTGCTGCCGGCGATCGGCATCGCCGGCATGAACCGCGCGCTGTCGGCGAACGTGCTGGCGAAATCCGGCAAGGCGGTGGAAGTGGCCGGCGACGTCGATGTGCTGCTGCTCGACAAGACCGGCACCATCACCTTCGGCGACCGCCAGGCGACCGCGTTCCATCCGCTGGCCGGCGTCGATCGCGCGCAATTGCGCGATGCCGCGCTGCTGTCTTCGCTGGCCGACCCGACTCCGGAAGGCAAGTCCATCGTGCGTCTGGCGCGCGAGCTGCACAGCAATTCGCTCGAACCCGAGCGCGCCGACTACATCCAGTTCAGCGCGCAGACCCGCATGTCCGGCGTCGATCTGCCGGAGGATTACGCGGGCGGCGCGCGCTCCATCCGCAAGGGCTCGGGCGATGCGATCGGCAACTACGTGCGTTCGCTCGGCGGCGAGGTCATCCCGGAACTCAATGCCCGCATCGAGCAGGTCGCGCGCAGCGGCGCCACGCCGCTGGTCGTGGCCGAAGGCCGCTACGTGCTCGGCGTGATCGAGCTGTCGGACGTGGTCAAGCACGGCGTCAAGGAACGCTTCGCGCGTCTGCGGGCGATGGGCGTGCGCACGGTCATGATCACCGGCGACAACCCGCTGACCGCAGCGGCGATCGCGGCCGAGGCCGGCGTGGACGACTACATCGCCGAAGCGCGCCCGGAAGACAAGCTCGCCCGCATCCGCGCCGAACAGGCCGGCGGCCGTCTGGTGGCGATGGTCGGCGACGGCACCAACGACGCGCCGGCGCTGGCCCAGGCCGACGTCGGCCTGGCGATGAACTCGGGCACGCAGGCAGCGAAGGAAGCCGGCAACATGGTCGATCTGGATTCCGATCCGGCCAAGCTGCTGGCGGTGGTGGAAGTCGGCAAGCAGCAGTTGATCACCCGCGGCGCGCTGACCACGTTCTCGCTGGCCAACGACGTGTCGAAGTATTTCGCGATCCTGCCGGCTCTGTTCGCCGCGGCGATTCCGCAGATGGCCGCGCTCAACGTCATGCATCTGTCGAGCCCGACCCATGCGGTGCTGGCGGCGCTGATCTTCAACGCGATCATCATCCCGGCCCTGATCCCGCTGGCCCTGGCCGGCGTGCGTTTCAAGCCCGCCACCGCGGTCTCGCTGCTGCGCCGGAACATGCTGGTCTACGGCCTCGGCGGCGTGCTGCTGCCGTTCGTGGCGATCAAGCTCATCGACTTGGCGCTGGTGGCGATCTTCTGAACCGCCGCGCCCTACAGAGCCCCTCTCCCGCTTGCGGGAGAGGGGTTGGGGTGAGGGCCAAGCGAAACCAGCAAGGCCCGACCTAATCAACAGGACAACGAAATGAACACTTCCACCACTCAAGCCGCCAGCATCGACGACCGCATTGCGCTGCGCACACCGTTGCTGTTCGCCGCCGTCGCCCTGCTCGGCTTCGGCCTGCTGTACTCGCTCGCCGGCACCGCGCTCGGCCGCGTCGCCTTCCCGTGGCAGGCCACCGGTTCGATCATCGAGCACGACGGCCATGCGGTCGGCTCGGCGCTGATCGCCCAGCCCTTCCTCGATGCGAAGTATTTCCAGGCGCGCCCCTCGGCGGCCAAGTACGATCCGACGGCCGCATCGGGCAGCAACCAGGCGCGCAGCAATCCCGACCTGCACAAACGCATCGCCGACGACACCGCGGCGATCGCCCGGCGCGAAGGCATCGCCGTGAGCGAAGTCCCGGCCGAACTGGCCACTCAATCCGGCGGCGGCCTCGACCCGCACATCTCGCCCCGCGCCGCGCAGGTGCAGGCCGCGCGCGTGGCCAAGGCGCGCGGCGTGGATGCGGCCAAGATCAAGGCCTTGATCGCCGCGAACACTGAAGCGCCGCAGTTCGGTGCGCTTGGGCAGGCGCGGGTGAATGTGCTGCGGCTCAATCTGGCTCTGGATGCGGCGCGCTGATTCGGTGCTCATAGCGGCGCGGCCATTGCCGTTGCCGTTGCCGTTGCCGTTGCCGTTGCCAAGATTTTGCTTTGCCTTTGCTTTGCCTCGCTTTGCGCTGTCTTTGATTCGCCTTGCCTTTTCTTCGCCTTAGCTTTTGTCGTTGCTGGGCGCCGCTAGTAACTCGCGAGACCAGGGACACCCGGAGGGCGGCGCACATGGACGTGCGCCGGGTCCCGCCGTGGGCAGGATGCCCACTGCGGGACCTGCCTGCGCAGGCACCGC
>NZ_JAGGRI010000006.1 GCF_018612875.1 Lysobacter sp. ISL-50
CTGGTCTCGCGAGTTACTAGCTGCGCCAAGCCAGAGCAAGACAAGAGCCACAGTCACAGCCACAGCCACAGCCACAGCCACAGCCACAGCCAAGACCAGGGCACAGGGCACAGGGCAAGGCAAGGCAAGGCAAGGCAAGGCAAGGCAAGGCAAGGCAAGGATCAAAGCAACGGCGGGGCACAGCAACAACCTCAGCAGCGACTCGGCATCTCGCCCCGAACCCGCCGAAATGACACCCCCGCCCCCCAACCGCCCATTCACCTCCCCGAAACCACCCAACGCCACAATCCCCACCCATATCGCCATCTCGCACCTCGAAACAACCAACGCACATTTCCAAAGGCCCGCGCATCTGCGATAGCGTCACCTCCTTCGCCCCCACAAAACCTCTGCCGCCCACGCCACATGAGCGAGCACGCCCTTCCCCTGCCGACCTCCGCCACCCGCTGGCGCCGGCCGTTACCCGGTCTCGGCCTCGGCCTGGGCATCGGCATGACCTGGCTCGGCCTGATCGTCCTGCTGCCGCTGGCCGCGCTGATCCTGCGCTCCGGCGGCCTCGGCATGGCCGGCTGGGTGCGCACGGTCTCCGATCCGCTGGTGCTGTCCGCCCTGCGGGTCAGCTTCCTGAGCGCCTTCATCGCCGCGGTGACCGCGCTGGTGTTCGGCGCGCTGATCGCCTGGGTGCTGGTTCGCTACCGCTTCCCCGGCCGGCGCCTGATGGACGCCCTGGTCGATCTGCCGTTCGCGCTGCCCACCGCGGTCGCCGGCATCACCCTGGCGGCGATCTACGACGAGACCGGCTGGATCGGCCAACTGCTGCAGCCCTTCGGCATCAAGCTGGTCAACAATCTCACCGGCATCGTCATCGCGCTGATCTTCATCGGCCTGCCGTTCGCGGTGCGCACGGTGCAGCCGGTGCTGGAAGCGCTGGGCCGCGAACAGGAAGAAGCCGCGATCTCGCTCGGCGCCTCGCGCCTGACCGCGCTGCGCCGCGTGGTCCTGCCCGAATTGCTGCCGGCGCTGCTGACCGGTTTCTCGCTGGCGTTCGCGCGCGGCCTGGGCGAGTACGGCTCGGTGATCTTCATCGCCGGCAACCTGCCGATGAAAACCCAGATCGCGCCGCTGCTGATCACCATCCGCCTGTTCGAGGACGAAGGCATCAACGCCGCGATCGTGCTGGCGACCTTGCTGCTGCTGATGTCGTTCGCCTGCCTGGTCGCGATCAATGCCGCGTCCGCGTTTTTCTCGCACGGCAATCGCCGCGATGGCTGAGCCGCGCCTGCCGCCGCAACGCGATCCCCTGCAGGAGCCGGCCTGGGTGCGTTGGCTGCTGATCGGCGCGGCCGGCGCGATCATGCTGCTGATCGTGGTGCTGCCGCTGCTGATGCTGCTCGGCACCGCCTTCGGCAACGGCCTGAAGGCCTGGTTGAACGCGGTCACCGAACCCAACACGGTGGCGGCGCTGAAACTCACCTTGCTCACCGCCGCGATCGTGGTGCCGGTCAACGCGATCTGCGGCGTGTTCGCGGCCTGGGCGCTGACCCGCTTCGAATTCCGCGGCAAGCGCATGCTGCTGGCGCTGATCGATCTGCCGTTCGCGGTGTCGCCGGTGGTCGCCGGCCTGTGCCTGATCCTGTTGTTCAGCCCGTCGCACGGCTTCTTCGCCGATGTCCTCAACGCCTACGACCTCAAGATCATGTTCGCCACGCCCGGGATCGTGCTGGCGACGATGTTCGTGACCTTCCCGTTCGTGGTGCGCGAGCTGATTCCGTTGATGGAACAGCAAGGCAGCGACGAGGAACTGGCCGCGCGCTCGCTCGGCGCCAACGCCTGGAGCATGTTCTTCCGCGTGACCCTGCCCAACATCAAATGGGGCCTGCTCTACGGCGTGCTGTTGTGCAGCGCGCGGGCGATGGGCGAGTTCGGCGCGGTCACGGTGGTGTCGGGCAACGTCGTCGGCAAGACCAATACGCTGTCGCTGCATGTGGAAGTGTTGTTCAACCACCCCGGCGACCCGACTCCGGCATTCGCGGTGGCTTCGCTGCTGGCCGGTCTGGCCTTGATCACCCTGGTGATCAAGATCTGGCTGGAAGCGCGACATGGCGACGCGCTTGCGCGTTCGCACCGCAGGCATTGATTCACCGAGCATCGTTTCACTAGGTATCGCCACGAATGGATCTGCACCTCAAAGCCATCGCCAAGCGTTATGCGACCGTCGCCGCCCTGGATGCGGTGAGCCTGAATGTCGCCTCCGGCGAGCTGGTCGCGTTGCTCGGGCCTTCGGGTTCGGGCAAAACCACGCTGTTGCGGGTCATCGGCGGCCTGCTGCAACCCGATTCGGGCCAGCTGCTGTTCGGCGATCAGGACGCGACCCGGCTGAGCCTGCGCGAGCGCAACGTCGGTTTCGTGTTCCAGCACTACGCGCTGTTCAAGCACATGACGGTGGCGGAGAACATCGCCTTCGGTCTGCGCAGCCGGCCGCGCTCGCGGCGGCCGGACAAGGCGACCATCGCCAAACGCGTGCAGGAATTGCTGGGGCTGATCCAGTTGCCCGAGCTGGGCGGGCGTTATCCGGAACAACTCTCCGGCGGGCAGAAGCAGCGCGTGGCGCTGGCGCGCGCGCTGGCGATCGACCCGACCGTGCTGCTGCTGGACGAACCCTTCGGCGCGCTCGACGCCAAGGTCCGCGTCGAACTGCGCCGCTGGCTGCGCCGGCTGCACGATCACACCGGCCAGACCACCTTGTTCGTCACCCACGATCAAGAAGAAGCGCTGGAGCTGGCCGACCGCGTGGTCGTGCTCAAGGACGGCCGGATCGAGCAGATCGGCACGCCCGACGAGATCTACAGCGCGCCGGCCTCGGCCTACGTGTTCGATTTCATCGGCCGCGCCAACGTCATCGAAGGCCAGACCGAGGGCGGCGAGCTGTCGGTCAACGGCCACGCCCTGCGCCTGCCGGTGGACAGCCATAGTCGCAGCCGCGCGCGCCTGTACGTGCGGCCGCACGACATGGCCCTGGTCGGCGACGGCGAGGGCCTGCCGGCGCGGGTGCTGTCCTCGCACCGCCTGGCCGAGCGGATCACCCTGGAACTGAGCATCAACGGCCAGCAGCGGCCGCTGGAGCTGGACTTGGTGGCGACGCCGGACGCGGTGACGCCGGCTTCGGGCAGCACCGTGCATGTGCGGCCGCTGCGGTATCGGGTGTATTCGGATTAGGGATATCGGATCGAAGCTCGGCCGGTGGCTTTGATTCCCTCCGACGCCGCATAAGAGCCCCTCTCCCGCTCGCGGGAGAGGGGTTGGGGTGAGGGGCGCGGGCAGTCGCAGAAATCCAAGCAACAGCATTCGCGCCTACGGCGCTTCCCCTCACCCCAGCCCTCTCCCGCGAGCGGGAGAGGGAGAGGGAGACAAGCAAGCTTGCCGGATCGGGCAGAACACAGCGTCACCGCCCGGACGCGACCGCCGGTCGCAGGCCGCCCCGCCGCGCAGGGGTAAACTAGCCGCCATGACTTACCCCTACTCGCGCCCGCGGCGGATGCGCCGCGACGATTTCTCGCGCCGACTCATGCGCGAGACCGTCCTCACCGCCGACGACCTGATCTATCCGGTCTTCGTGCACGAACTCGACGGCCGCGCGCCGGTCGGTTCAATGCCCGGGATCGACCGCCTGTCGATCGACGAACTGCTGCGCGTGGCCGAACAGGCCAGCGAGCTGCGCGTGCCGGCGCTGGCGCTGTTCCCGGTGACCGCGCCGGACGCCAAGTCGCTGACCGCCGAAGCCGCGTGGCAGGACGACGGCCTGTGCCAGCGCGCCGTGCGCGCGCTTAAACAGCGCTTCCCACAGTTGGGCGTGATCACCGACGTCGCCCTGGACCCGTACACCACCCACGGCCAGGACGGATTGATCGACGACAGCGGCTACGTCATGAACGACGAAACCGTCGAGGCGCTGGTCAAGCAGGCGCTGTCGCACGCCGTCGCCGGCGCCGATATCGTCGCGCCCAGCGACATGATGGACGGCCGCATCGGCCAGATCCGCAACGCGCTGGAACTCGACGGCCACATCCACACCCGCATCCTCGCCTACAGCGCCAAGTACGCGTCCAGTTTCTACGGCCCGTTCCGCGATGCGGTCGGCTCGGCCGGCGCGCTCGGCAAGGGCAACAAGTACACCTACCAGATGGACCCGGCCAACAGCGACGAGGCCCTGCGCGAGATCGCGCTGGATCTGGAAGAAGGCGCGGACATGATCATGGTCAAGCCGGGCATGCCGTACCTGGACATCGTGCGCCGGGCCAAGGACGAATTCGGCGCGCCGACCTTCGTCTACCAGGTCAGCGGCGAGTACGCGATGCTGCGCGCGGCCATCCAGAACGGCTGGCTCGACGAACGCGGCTGCGTGATGGAAGCGCTGACCTCGATCAAGCGCGCGGGCGCCGACGGCGTGTTGACGTATTTCGCATTGGATGCGGCGCGGTGGATGCGCGAGGCGAACTGACCATCAACCGTCATGCCATCCAGTCCGTTCATGAGATTTGATACCGAAACTGATGCAACATCATCGATCGAACTAGCGGCTGAGTTCTTTGAAGCCAGCAAATCGGATGATCGATATTGGAAGTGGTATGTCATAGCCCTGCATAGCGGCATGCAGGGTTTGTTTTGCATGGCGCTTGACAACGGAAATGAACTCCTCGTTCAAAAATCCAGCACCGCGCAAAAGATGATCAGTGCACTGGATAGTGGCACACCCTATCCGCCCCCCTATATGGACAACTTCGTAAATCTGTACACGAAACTTTTGTCAGTCCGCAATTTGAGAGCCGGCGCGAAAGCACTTCCGTCAGAAGGCGACCACAAAGCTGCCATCGAGAGCTTCGATCAAACCAGGAACGATCTAGTCCACTTCAACACTAAATCCTGGTCAGTATCAAGAAATCACCGACTCAAGGAAGCACTCATCTTTTGCGGAATATCGGCCTACGTGCGCAACGAGAGTGGATCCATCTTGTGGCATGACGAACATCTACAAGATAGAACAAATGCAGCGTGGAACCTGCTTGAAATACGACTTAAAAACGCGTTGCGTGAACTCTCTCATTAACGACGGCACACGTTGTCAGATCGTTCTCGCATCAGCATCTTTGTAACTTGCTGTCATCATCCCCATACCACGAGGCCGGCCGCACGGCCCCGCGGTGAACTACGTCAGAACGAGTGGAAGGTGCAGAAGTCGATCACGGTGACGCCGGGCTGGCTGGCATAGCCATACAGCTGCGTTTCGCAATCGCTCTGCGTGGCGGCGGAGATGTGCGCATAGGTGTAGGTGTAACGGAGCGGGCCGTTCGGGCCGGGGACGGTATGCGGTTGCACCCAACGCACGGTCGCGTCCCAGGTGCCCCAACTGGGTTGCGGAGGCTGCGGGTTGGTGCCGCCGATCGGAGCGGCCAGCGACGGCGCCGCGGCGACCGTCAACAGCAACGACAACCACAAGCCCCCTGTACGACGTTTCATGTTGCGCATCGAAAGTCCTTTTTGGTCAGCCACCGAGTGTGGCCGGCGCAGCATAGGCACCCGGCGCCAGGCGAGGCCGCGCGCGCATGCGCGAATCCGATGGGCGGCGAATGGACGCGGATCGGCGGAATCGCGGCGCGGCGCGCGCGCACGATCCTCATGCACTGCATCAAACGCGCGCGACCGTTGGCGCCCGACGAGTGGCTGGCCGCTGCGCGTTACTGCGCCGTGGCGGCCGCACCGCAGCCGGCCTTGCCCGTCGCTGCCGGCGCCTTCATCCGGTAGATGTCCTGCTTGCCGGCCTTCGGCGATTTGGCGGTGCCGTTGAGCAACAGCTCGCCGGGCTTGTTCCAGTCGATCACCGGGCCGTAGGTAAAACCGTCCTCGCTGTTGAACGACAGCGGCAAGAGTTCAGCGTGGCCGTATTGGCGGCCGTCGCATTGGGCGACGAACAAACGCACCGCTTTGGTCTTGACGTCGTCCGAGCGGGTGAACACGATCGCGCGCCCATCGCCGAGCCAGGTCGCGTCGAATTCGTCCGCGTCGGTGTTGATGCCCGGAACCGGTTGCGGATCGACGAAGGCCTTGCCGTCCCAGCGCGCGATCCACAGATCCTGGCCGCCGGCGCCGCCGCGTCCGTCGCTGGCGAACATCAGGTGCTGGCCGTCGCGGCTCGGCGTCGGCGCCCATTCGCTGCCGGAGGTGTTGACCCCGGGGCCGAGGTTCTCGGCCGGGCCGTAGCCGCCGTCGTCCAATACCGCGGCGCGATACAGGTCTTCGTTGCCCAGGCCGCCGGGGCGGTCGGAGAAGAAATACAACCAGCGGCCGTCGCCGCTGAACATGGGGTCGTAGTCCTTGGACGGCGTGTTGATCGACAACGGCTCGGGGTTCTGCCAGCGGCCATCGACCCGGTGGGCCTGCCACAGGTCGCGCCCGGCCGGTCCGCCGGGGCGGTCGCTGCTGCCCCAGACGATGCGCCGTCCGTCGGGACTCACGCTCGCGCGCACCTCGCTGTGCGGGGTCGAGACAATGCCCATGCCTTCTATGCCGAATTCGCTCAGGCCCGCGTGGACCGTGCTGGCGAGCCCACAGGCGAGGAGTACACTCGATCCTAAGACCCTGGCGTGCCGCATTGTGCGTCTCCCAACGGAAGGGTCCACAGTCTAGAACGAGGCGCGCTCATGTCGATGGATTCCAGTTCGTCCAGCCCGGTCCTGCGTTACGCGGTCTTCGGCCATCCGGTCGCCCACTCGCTGTCGCCGCGCATCCATGCCGCGTTCGCGCGCCAGTTCGGGATCGCGCTGGAGTACGTCGGCGTGGACGCCGCGCCGGAGCGCTTCGACGTGGCCCTGGCCGAATTCGCCGCCGAGGGCGGACTGGGCGCCAACATCACCCTGCCGTTGAAGACCCGCGCCGCCAGCATCTGCTCGCATTTGAGCGATCGCGCCCACCGCGCCGGCGCGGTCAACACGCTGATCCGCAGCGCCACCGGTTGGGAAGGCGACAACACCGACGGCGTCGGCCTGATCCGCGATCTCACCGAACGCCACGGCCTGGACCTGCGCGAGCGCCGCACCTTGCTGATCGGCGCGGGCGGCGCGGCGCGCGGCGTGGCGCCGGCGCTGCTGGATGCCGGCATCGGCGATCTGTTCATCGTCAACCGCACGCCCGAACGCGCCGACGCGCTCGCCGACACGCTTGGCCTGCCCGGCCGCGTGCATCCGCGTTACTTGTCCGACGTGAGCACGCTCGGCAACTTCGACCTGATCGTCAACGCGACCTCGGCCGCGCGCGACGACGCCATGCCGACCCTGCCGATGAGTCTGGCCACGCCGCGCACCGCGGCGGTGGACCTGAGCTACGGCGAAGCGGCGATTGCGTTCCTGGCCTGGGCCAAGGTCGCCGGCGCGCACGATCGCATCGACGGCCTGGGCATGCTGGTCGAACAGGCCGCGGAAAGTTTCGAGCGCTGGCACCGCAAGCGCCCGGACACCGATCCGGTGTACGCGCAGCTGCGCCAGGGCGCGTTGTCGCTGGTCACGGCGGACTGAGCGGCATGCGGTCGCGATCGGGCGCGCGTTCTTCGCGCGCATCGGCTTTTCGATGCCCGCGCCGCAAGCGATGCGATCGCGGTGGCGCCGCGGCGGTAAAGGCGTCGCGATGAACGAGTTCCTGCTCTCGATGCTGACGAACCTGCTGATGGGATTGCCCGGCATGCTGCTGTACGTGCTCGGCCTGTCGCTGTGCCTGATGCGCAAGCCCTCGCTGGGCCGGGCCAGCACCTACGCCGCCCTGGGTTTCGGCCTGTTGCTGCTCAGCACGTTGCTGAGCCTGGGCAGTCAAGCCTGGATCATGTGGTCGGCGCAGCACGAACACGCCTCGATCAGTTCGCTCTCGATCCGGGTGGCCGTGCTGAGCATCGCCAGCACCCTGCTCTCGCTGACCGGCGTCGGCTTGCTGCTCGCGGCGATCCTCGTTCGCCGGCCCGCGCAGGGCGGCTGAGCCGGCCATGCGTTGCCGCGACCAATGCGGCGCGTGTTGCATCGCGCCTTCGATCACCTCGCCGATTCCCGGCATGCCGCACGGCAAGCCGGCCGGAATTCCGTGCGTGCAACTGGACGACGAATTGCGTTGCCGCTTGTTCGGCCAGCCGGAGCGGCCGGCGTTCTGCGCGTCGTTGCGGCCTTCGGTCGAGATGTGCGGACGCGACCGCAGCGAGGCGATGGCTTCGTTGGCGGAGTTGGAGCGGGCGACCGCGCCGAACTGAGCGGTCGTCGGCGGTACGCGATGGCCGCTGTCATCGTTGCGCCGTTGCTGTTGCCCCCTTTGAAAAAGGGGGCGAACGGCCGCGCAGCGGTCGTGGGGGATTTGCTTTTGCTGTTCTATGCGGGCAAAAAGCAAATCCCCCCCTGCCCCCCTTTTTCAAAGGGGGGAAGCGGTAGGTAGGGATGTGAAGGCGGGTTGGGGACGAAGGACGAATCGCATCGTGTCTGTGCGTATCGAAGCGAACCGCAGCGCCGTTGCTGTTGCCCCCTTTGAAAAAGGGGGCGAACGGCCGCGCAGCGGACGTGGGGGATTTGCTTTTGCTGTTCTATGCGGGCAAAAAGCAAATCCCCCCTGCCCCCCTTTTTCAAAGGGGGGAAGCGGTAGGTAGGGATGTGAAGGCCGGGTTGGGAGCGAAGGACGAATCGCATCGTGTCTGTGCGTATCGAAACGAACCGCCGCGGGCTTATTGCCTCAGAGCAACCCGTCACGCTTGATCGCGAGATACTTCTCCACCAACGACGCCGCCAGCTGGCTGCAGCTCACGTCCAGGACCATGACCCCGTGATTGCGCAGGGCTTCGTGCGCGCGCACGCGGTGCTCCAGGTACTGCGCGGTGGCGCCGGCGCGGATCGCGCCGGACAGGTCGTCGACGTCTTCATCCAGCGCCTGGTCGAGCGAGCCTTCGCGCAGGCTCGCCACGCACACCAGATGGCGTCCGCGCAGCATGCGCACGGCGGCGAGCAGATCGTCCATGTCTTCGTCGCGCAGGTTCGTCACCAGCATCACCAGCGAGCGGCGGCGCTGGCGCAGCGACAGTTCGGTGGCCGCGGCGAGGAAGTCGGTGGCGATCGGCTGCGGCTGCAGCGCGTAGCTGGCGCGCAGCAGGTTGTCGATCGCGCCGACGCCGCGCTGCGGCGGCACCCAGCGGCTCTGGCCGCCGTTGGCGAGCAGGCCGACGCCGTCGCCCTGGCGCAGCGCCAGATACGCCACCACCAGCGCCGCGTCGAGGACGTGATCGAAATGCGACAAGGCGCCGTCGCGCGCCATCAGCCGGCGGCCGGTGTCGAGCATCAGCACCAGTTGCTGGTTGCGTTCGTCCTGGTACTCGCGCGAGATCAGCCGGCGCGCGCGCGCGGTCGCCTTCCAGTCGATCTGACGCAGGCTGTCGCCGACGCGGTATTCGCGCATCTGATGGAAATCGGTGCCTTCGCCGCGGCGGCGCTTGACGTGCGCGCCGACCAGCCGCGAGGCCTGTTCGGCGCTGAACATCGCGAACTTGGCCAGCGGCGCGAAATTGGGGAACACGCGCACGCGCTGGATTTCGCCGGTCACCCGCGACTGCCACCACAGGCCCCACGGCGAATGCATGCGCAACTGCACGCCGTCGAACTGGAAATCGCCGCGCATGTTGGCGCGCAATTGGTAATCGAAGATCGCAGCTTCCCCGCGGCGCAGATCGAGCCGGCGCGGCAGATCGCGCATCGCCCAGCCGCCGGGATGCAGATCGAACGCGTCCACCCGCTGGCGGCGCTGACTCGCCTCCACGATCAGGGTGACCGGGCGCTCCACACCGATCGCCCAGGTGTCGTGCATCTTGCGCGCGGCCTGCGGCGTCGGCGCGCGCAACAGCCGCGCCAGATCGATCAGCGCAATCAGCAGCACCCCTATCGTCGCCGCCTGCCACGCCTGCGCCTGCAGCCAGCCCGCGCTCGCGGCCAGGCCCAGCGCCGACCACGGCAGCACCAGCCACGCCCAGCGCGGCGCCGGCCGCGCCCAACCGCGCCGCGGCAGCGCGCGATCGCGCGGCACCGACAGATCGGCCTCGCTGGAGGCGACCGGCAGCGGCGGCGGCAAGGCCGATTTCATTGACGCGGCGCTTCCACCGTGGCGAGCAGGGTGTGCAGCACGTCGTCGGGCGACTGGCCTTCGATCTGCAACTCCGGCGCCAGCGCGATGCGATGGCGCAGCACCGGCTTGGCGACTTCGCGCACGTCGTCGGGAGTGACGAAATCGCGGCCCGACAGCACCGCCTGCGCGCGCGCCGCGCGCACCAGCCCGAGGCTGCCGCGCGGGCCGGCACCGAGCGCGATGCCGGCCCAGTCGCGGGTCTTGCCGACGATGCGCACGACGTAGTCGATCACCGCCTCGTCCACCCGCACCAGCGCGGTGCCCTGCTGCATCGCCACGATCTCTTCCGGTCCCAGCACGCGCTGCACCTGCGAGAGATCGAAATCCGACGCGCTGCGGCCCAGGCTGACCGCGGTGACCATGCGCTTCTCGTCGGCGCGGCTGGGGTAGTCGATCAGGATCTTCAGCAGGAACCGGTCCAACTGCGCTTCGGGCAGCGGGTAAGTGCCTTCCTGCTCGACCGGGTTCTGCGTGGCCAGGGTCAGGAACGGCGGCGGCAGCTCGAAGCTGTGGCCTTCGATGGTGACCTGCAGTTCCTGCATCGCTTCGAGCAAGGCCGACTGGGTCTTGGCCGGGGCGCGATTGATTTCGTCGGCCAACAGCAAATTGGTGAAAACAGGGCCCCTGCGGATATTGAAGCTCTCCGTTTTAGGGTCGTACACCGCGTGCCCGCTGATATCGCTGGGCATCAGGTCGGGCGTGAACTGCACGCGCGCGTAGCCGCAGTCCAGGGCCTTGGACAGCGCGCGCACCACCAGGGTCTTGCCCAGGCCGGGCACGCCTTCCAGCAGCGCGTGGCCGCCGGCGAGCAAGGCGATGAGGATCTGGTCGAGAACGTCGGCCTGGCCGATGAAGGCCTTGCTGACTTGCTCGCGCACATCGGCGGCGCGTTGCGCCAGCGCGGCGCCGGTGATCGGAACGAGCGGAGCGGCGTCGAGGCTCATAAGCGGTTTCTCATGCGGATCAAAGTGGCGATGCGGGCGCGGAACGCGGCGTGGTCGCGCGCCAGCGGAGTGGCCAGGGCGTCGCGGATCGCGGCGACGTCGAGGTTGGGTTCGTTCTTGTAGCGCTGGGCGAGCAGATCGATCTGCGCCTCGCCCTGGATCGCCGCGGCATACGGATCGCGCCGGCGCAATCGCGCCAGGAACGCGGCGCGCACCGCCGCGTGCAGGCTCGGGCCGTAGCCGTAGCGGTAGATGTGCTCGCCGCTGGCGGCGATGTGTTCAAGCAGCGAACGCCGCTCCATCGCCGGCGCCGGCCGCAACGGGCCCAGCCGCTGCATGCGCTGCCACAGCCAGCCCAGCAGCCACAGCAACAGCGGCAGCCACGCCATCCAGCTGTTGACGATCAGGGTCTTCCACAGCGACGGAACTTCGGCGGCGTAGATCAGGTGCACGGTGCCGGCGCGGTAGTTAGGCGCCAGGATCTGCCGCGCCAGCGCCGCGCTGCCCGGCTTGGCGATGCGATCGCGCCCGCCCATGCCCAGGCCGTCGAGAAACGCATTGCCGGTGCCGCCGCGATTGGACAGGAAATCCAGGTCCGACAGCACATCGACCTTGCCCTCGCCGTAAGGGAAGCGCGCGTAGACGTAGGCGCGGTCCTCGTCGCCCCAAGCGAAGTCCGGATCGACGTCGCTGTTGTAGAAGTAAAACCGGCGCGCGTCGCAGAACACGTCCTGCGGCGCGTTGCTGCGCTCGTACAGGCCCACGCATTCGTCGCGCCAATCCTCGGTGGCGTCGGGCAAGTCGTCGGCGTCGAGCAAGGTCACCCCGAGCGCGCCGAGCACCGGCACCGGCGAACTGCCGATGTTCTCGCGCCACGGCGGCGTGCGCACGATCAGATGGCCGCCGCGCTCGACCCAGGCCAGCAAGGCATCGGCGTCGGACGCGGACAGCGTGCGTGGATCGCGATAGATCAGCACCGTGTCGCGCGGCTTCAGCGCATGCGTGGACAGCAACAGGCGCTGGCGCGCATCGACCTTGACCCCGTCCTTCTGCAAGGCCAGCTTGAGCACGTACAGCGGATTGCTGGCGGCCTCGCCGGTGCGCGGGCTATCGACGGTTTCCTCGACCTTGACGTAACCGCGCTTCCAGATCACCCCGACGATCAGCGCCAGCGCGATCACCACGACCGCGCCGACGGCGACGAACACCGCGTTGCCGCGGTTCATGCCGTCCACCCGAAGCGCTGCGCCAACTGGCCGACCAGATCGTCGAAATCCTCGCTGCCGGGCAGGGTCTGCGCATAGGCCGCGTACTGCCAGGTGCGCACCGCGCGCGCGAACACGTCGCGGTCCTCGGCCGCGCCGAGCTTGCGCGAGGCGCGCAGGCACTGCGCTTCGGTGGCGCCGGGCACCAGCACGATCTGCGCGCGCGCGGCCATCGATTCGACCGCGGCGCGGTACATCAGCGCCAGCGCATCGCGATGGCGGCCGCTGCGCCAAAGGCGGCGGATCGCGGTGGGAAGGTTGTCGGGCAGCGGCTCGGGTTCGGCCAGCGCGGCGGTGCGCACTTCGCCGGGCGCCGGCGCGTCTTCCTCGCCGCCGCCGCGGAACCAGCCCAGCCAGCGTCCGGCGCTGAACAACAACAGGCCGACGATCACGGCCAGGATGCCCCACAGCACCACCTGCAGGGCCGACGCCAGCCCTTGGCCCAGGCCCTTGAACAAGGCGCCGTCGGGCGCCTTGGGCTCGTCCTTGTTGACCTCGTTCTTGGCCTTCCACACCGACTGCTTGCGCTTGGGCGCGACGCTCGGTTCGAGCATCGTCTTGGCCACCGCGTCGCGCAGGCCGCGGTCGTCGGCGCGCGCATCGCCGTACAACTCGCCCAGCGTGGACGGCAGGCGCCTGGATTTCTTGCTGCTGTCGAATTCGCGGATCGGCGCGGTGCGGGTGTGCGATGCCTCCGGATCTTCCTCGGAGTCGGCGTCGTCGCTCGCCTCGCTGGGCGCGTCCGCGACCTGCGCCGCGGCGGCGGGTTCATCGCTTGCAGCGATCTGCGCCGCGGCATCGGGCAGCCAGCCGAACATCAGGCACAACGCCAGCAGCGTCGGCGCGGCGGCCGCGGCCAGGCGCGCGCGCAGGCGGCGGAACACGATTTCGATGTCCCAGCCTTCGATCTCGGTACGGCGGTTGAGGTACAGGCCGAAACCGGCGCCGACGTAGAACGGCTCGATCACGCTGACCGCGATCCAGATCAGGCCGTTGAACAACGCGTTCATCCAGTGCGGTTGTTCGAGGAAGGAATCCCACAGCGACTTCAGCGTGTCGGGCAGATAGTCGAACGGAATGATGACCAGACCGGCGAACACCGTGCCCAGCACGATCAGCATTTCGAAGTTGGCGCACACCAAGGTCAGCAGCGCGCACACCCCGTACACCGGCGCGCCCAGCGCGGAACGGCGCTGGCGCGCTTCCGAGCTGTCGCCGCCTTCGAGCAGATCCACCGGCAGGTACAACGAACGCGCCGGGCCGAGCCGGCGCCAGGTCAGGTACGGCAGCCACCAGCGCGCGCCCCAGCGCAGCTGCGCGCGCACGGTCTGGCGCGTGCTCGGGGTTTCGCCGAACACCGCGCGCGAAATCACGAACAGCGGGATGCGGTCGAACCACGGCTTGAGCCACCACATCAGCAGGCCCGACAGCCACAGCAGGTCCAGCGCCCAGCCGGCGGCGTTGAGCAGCACCAGCAGCGGCAAGGTCACCAGCAGCCACGGCTTCCAGATCGCGCCGGCATGGCGGCGGACCAGGGCCATGCCGAGCTCGCAGGCCTCCCACGAGGTGCGCGGACGCAGAGCGACGGTGAGCGCTTCGAGCTTCATTGCGCGTCTTCGTCGTCCTGATGCAGCGCGTTGCGGCCGCCGCGCGCCAGCCAGGCGAACACCAGCACCCACAGCGCCGCGCCGACCGTGTACTTGATCGACGCCGGCACGCTCGCGATCGAGGACCAGAACGCTTCCACGAAGGCGGCGAACACCAGCATCGCGAACACGCCGATACAGATCTTGGCGCCGCGGCGGCCGCCGTGGATCAGCGAATCGACGCGACGGCGCTGCCCCGGCGCCAGCAGGCTCAGGCCCATGCGCAGCCCGGCGCCGCCGGCGATGACGATCGCGGTGAGTTCCGGCGCCGAATGCCCGGCGACGAACCGCCAGAACGGATCGCCGTGGCCGACCGCCTGCAGATGCCCGGCGACGCCGCCGATGGTGATGCCGTTGAAGATCAGCACGAACACCGTGCCCAAGCCGGCCAGCAGGCCGGCGGCGAAGGTCTGGAAACCGATGCCGACGTTGTTGCCGATGTAGTGCGCGAACATCTGCAGATCGTCTTCGTCGGTGCGGCCCAGGTCGCGCTTGGAGGCCGGGTCGTACATTTGTTCGTAACTGGCCAGCGATTGCGCGTCGAACAGGCCCGAGGCCAGATCGGGCTTGATCTGGATGGCGACGAAGATGCTCACCAGCGGAATCACGAACAGCAGCGCCGCCGCCAGCATGCAGCGCCATTCGGCGCGCACCAAGCGCGGGAAACCGGCCAGCAGGAATTCGATCGCGCGCCGCCCGTGCACCGGCTTGGTCCGGTACAGCACGCTGTGGCCGCGTTGCATCAGCGACTGCAGGCGGTCGGTGACCACCGCGCTGTAGCCGCGCCGGCGCGCCAGCGCCAATTGCTGGCACAGGCGCCGATGGCGCGCGGGCATTTCGTCGTCGCCGATGCCGGTCCACGAACGCCGGTGCTTGCGCGCCTCGCGCGCGCTGAGCGAACGCTTCTCCAGCCAGAATTCGAACTCGCGCCACTCGGCCTGATGGCGCTCGACGAAACGCTCCTGCCTCATCGTCGCCCCAGCAGCCAGTTGGCGATGCCGTACAGCCGCGTCACCGCGGCTTCGCCGCGCGCGTGCACCAGCGGCTCGGCCAGATCGGCGAGCTCGGCCTGGCGCGCCGCGGTCAGGCGCGGGCCGCGTTCGGCGAAGGCGACCACGGCGGCTTGCTCGTGCTGCAGCAGCATCTGGTTCGGCGCGATCGCCGGCGCGACCGCGGCCTCATGCAGGATCTGCTGACGCGCCGCGTGCACCACCAGGGTGCCGGCGACCATGTCGCCGAGGCGGCGGCCCCAGGGATCGATCAGGCACGTGGTCAAGCCGACCGCGTAGCCGACCGGCAAGGCATCGACCACGCGCAACAGATTGCGCGTGAACGACGCCATCCAGCCGACCGGCGCGCCGTCGGCGGCGACCACGCGCAGACCCAACGCCCATTTGCCGGGCGTGCGGCCCTGCATCAGCACTTCGAACAGGACCGAGTAGAACCAGCTCAGCACGAAGCTGATCAGCATCAGCAGCGCGTAGCCGGCGCCGCCGAACAAACTCACCAGGGCCTGGAAAAACGCGGTGTGGATGGCGCCGCGCGCGGCCAGATCGATCGCGTACGCCAAGGCCCGCGGCACCGGACCGGCCGCGCGCAGATGCAGGGCCACCCCTTCGGGTGTCACCACCTGGCGGTACGTGTCGAGCATCAGGCGTTGACGACCTTGGTGTCGGCGAGCAGGTCGTGCAGGCAGCGGCTTTCTTCGCCGAAGATCCACAGTACGTTGGCCAGGGCGAACAGGCCGCCGAGGCAGGGCACTTGTTCGATCACCCCGGTGACCACCATGCGCAGGCCGAGGATGCGGCCGAAGCTGGCCGGCGAGCCGTCGTTGCGCACGATCCTGATGCCCATCCAGCGCTTGCCCAGCGTCTGCGAGGTCTGGTACAGCAGCACCAGCTGATAGATCGCCAGACCCAGCGCGGCCAGGCCGCAGATCACCATGCCGGCGATCTGCAATGGAGTGAAATCCGGGTTGCCGCCGCTGGGTTGCGGGTTCATCGCCACGATCACGATCAACGGCACCAGGCAAGCCATCTGCAGGCCCCAGTCGATCAGGCGCGCGACCAGGCGGACGCCGCGATCGGCCTTGGCGCTGTGGTCCAAGGCTTCGGCGGGCAACGGCGGCGGCGCGCTCGGCGCGGCGTACGGATTCTGCGTTTCTTCCATGTCGCGATGACTCCCTGAGTCCTGCTTTCCCCTGCCGCGACTGTAAACGCGGCCGCCGGGCCTGACTAGCCCGACAACATGCCCAGGTAGCGGTCCTTGAGGCGGACATAATGCTGCGCGCTGTATTGCAGTTGCTCGATCTCGCGTTCGCTGAGGCGGCGCGCCAGCCGGGCCGGATTGCCGACCCACAGCTCGCCCTCGCCGACCACCTTGCCCGGCGCGATCACCGCGCCGGCGCCGACGAAGCCGAAGCGCATGATCCGGGCGCCGTCGAGAATCTTCGCGCCCATGCCGATCAGGGCGAACTCATCCACGGTGCAGGCGTGGATGATGGCGCCGTGGCCGACGGTCACGTCGTTGGCGATCACCGTCGGCAGCCCGCCCGGGCGGGTGAACGGGCCTTCGTGAGTGACGTGGACGATGCTGCCGTCCTGGATGTTGGTGCGCGCGCCGATGGCGATCGAATTGACGTCGCCGCGGATCACGCAGCCGGGCCAGATCGAGACGTCGTCGGCCAGGGCGACCGCACCGATGATGGTGGCGGCGGGATCGACGTAAACGCGTTCGCCGAGGGTGGGAAAACTGTCGAGATAGGGGCGCAGGCTCATGCCGGCATTGTAAGCGGTGCGCGCGGCGAACCGCCGCGACGGCGCGGTTTGGGCTCAGCCGGCAAGGCGGGCCCGACGTTCGAATGGCCGCCGCCCGCTGCCCGGCCCCATGCACGGCGGCCAGCGGCCACGCGGGCCGGCGATCGATACGCGCCCGCGCCGCATAACGGCCGCCGCCGCCCCCTCGCTTGTCCTCTCGCGCCCCGTCGCCGGCACCCTTCCCTGCCGGCGGGACGACTACACTGCCGCGTATGGACATACTCGCCGACACTCCGATCGCCGACCTCGCCGCCACCCGCGAGCGCCTGCGCGCCGCCTGGCAGGCGCGCAAGCCCGACTACGCCCAGCGCCGCGCCGACCTGATCCGCCTGCGCGACGCGTTCCGCGAGCGCGGCGCCGAAATGGACGCGGCGATCCGCGGCGACTTCGGCCATCGCTCCAGCCACGAGAACCTGCTGTCCGAGGCGATGATCACCCAGGCCGAAATCGACCACGCGCTCGGCCGCCTGCGCCGCTGGATGCGCCCGCGCGGCGCGTCGGTGGGCTGGCGCTTCTGGCCTGCGCGCGCGGAGATCCGGCCCGAACCGGTCGGCGTGGTCGGCATCCTGTCGCCGTGGAATTACCCGGTGAACCTGGCCCTGGTGCCGCTGGTGTCGGCGATCGCCGCCGGCAATCACGTCTATCTCAAGCCGTCCGAACACACCCCGCGCACCGCCCGGTTCCTGCGCGAATTGCTGGCCGAAGTATTCCCGGACGACCGCGTCGCGGTGGCGATCGGCGGGCCCGAGGTCGGCGCGGCGTTTTCCGCGCTGCCGTTCGACCATCTGCTGTTCACCGGCTCGACCGCGGTCGGGCGCAAGGTCATGGCCGCGGCCGCGCCCAACCTCACCCCGGTCACGCTGGAGCTGGGCGGCAAGGCGCCGGCGCTGATCTGCGCCGACTATCCGATCGAACAGGCCGCCGCGCGCATCGCCAGCGGCAAGTGGTTCAACGCCGGACAGACCTGCATCGGCGTGGACTACGTGCTGGTCGATGCGGCGCGCCGCGACGAACTGGTTGCCGCGCTGCTGCGGCAGTTGCAACAACGCTACGGCGATCTGGTGGAACCGCGCGATTACACCCGCATCATCAATGCCAGCCAGTACGCGCGGCTGTCGAGCTACCTCGACGATGCGCGCACGCGCGGCCTGCGCATCGAAGAACCCTTCGCCGGCAGCGCCCCGCGCGAACAGCGCGAAGCCGAGCGCATCTTCCCACCGGCGCTGGTGATCGATCCGGGCATGGACGCGCTGGTGATGCAGCACGAAATCTTCGGGCCGATCCTGCCGATCCTGAGCTACCGCACGCTCGACGAAGCCATCGCCCGCATCAACGCGCTCGACCGTCCGCTGGCGCTGTATCCGTTCGGCCACGATTCGGCGCAGATCGAAAAGATCCTGGCCCAGACCCTGTCCGGCGGCGTCACCGTCAACGACACCCTGCTGCATTTCGGCGCCCACGACCTGCCCTTCGGCGGCATCGGCCCCAGCGGCATCGGCGCCATCCACGGCCGCAACGGTTTCGACACCTTCAGCAAGCTGCTGCCGGTGTTCTATCAGCGCTCCAAGGCCGGCAGCGACATGATCAAGCCGCCGTACCGGGGCCGGATCGACGCGATGATCCGCTGGCTGTCGAAGTGAGCGGCGGCGGATAAGCCGCCGCGCCGTCCGCCTATGTGGACGCCAACTGCCCGGCGCGGAAGAGCGATGGTGCCTGGGTCCTGACCGACGCGGCGGCGCGGTTGCCCAAGGCGGCGATCGAGCCGATCGAAGGCAAGGGCCGCCCCTGCGTGCCGACATCGCGCCGCCCTGCGGCTACACTTCGCCCATGAAAATCGTCAGCTGGAACGTCAACTCCCTCAACGTGCGCCTGCCGCATCTGGAACAGTGGCTGGCCGGGTTCGCGCCCGACGTGGTCGCGCTGCAGGAAACCAAGCTCGAAGACAGCCGCTTCCCGGACACCGCGCTGATCGGCGCCGGCTACCGCAGCGTGTTCGCCGGGCAGAAGACCTACAACGGCGTGGCGATCCTCTCGCGCGAGAGCGCGCAGGACGTGCAGATCGGCATCCCGGGATTCGAGGACGAGCAAAAGCGCGTGATCGCCGCGACCGTGGGCGGCGTGCGCATCGTCAATCTCTACGTGGTCAACGGCCAGGACGTGGGCACGGACAAGTACGCCTACAAACTGCGCTGGCTCGATGCGGTGCATGCCTGGGTCGCGCAGGAAATCCAGCAGCACCCGGATCTGATCGTGCTCGGCGATTTCAACATCGCGCCGGAAGCGCGCGACACCCACGACCCGGCGGTGTGGAACGAAAACCACATCCTCACCTCCACCGCCGAGCGCGACGCGCTGCGGCGCCTGCTCGCGCTGGGCCTGCACGATGCCTACCGCCTGCACCATCAGGAAGACGGCCAGTTTTCGTGGTGGGATTACCGCCAGGCCGGCTTCCGCCGCAACCTCGGCCTGCGCATCGACCTGACCCTGATCTCCGAATCGCTGCGCGCGCGTTGCGTGGCCGCCGGCATCGACCGCGAACCGCGCACCTGGGATCGGCCGAGCGATCATGCGCCGGCGTGGGTGGAGCTGGCGGGCTGATTTTTCGGGAAGATTCTGCGAAAGCGGCGAGGTCTTTTGTAGGAGGGGCTTCAGCCCCGATGCTTTCCGTTCCGGTCGCAGCGGCTGATCGAAAGGCATCGGGGCTGAAGCCCCTCCTACAAAAGACTTCGCCGGTAAAGCCTGATCCCTCTCACGACAAAGGCCCGGCTTGCGCCGGGCCTTCGCTTTGTCGCGTATCGATCTAAGCCGCGATCAACGCACCCGCCCGCGGCGGAACAGATTCACGATCGCCAGCAGCACCACCGCGCCGACCAGCGACAGCAGCAGTCCGGACAGATTGAACGCGCCGCTGTTGATGGTGCCGCCGCCGATGCCGGCCACGCCGCCGAGCCAGCCGCCGAGGAACGAACCGACGATGCCGACGATGATGTTGAGGAAGAGGCCCTGCTGACCATCGGTCCTCATGATCATGCTGGCGATCCAGCCGATGACGCCGCCTACGACAAGCCAGATGATTAAGCCGGTAATGTTCATGCGCGTTCTCCTGACGATTCCTGATGAATACATACAGCGATCGCGTGCCTGAACGCACTGTCGATCGCTGTCCCCTGAACGGGAGACACAGGCAGTCTGGAGCGTGCTACGTGATGGCAACGTCGAAGTACGCATCGACGATCCGTGAAGAAACGCACGGCTTTTCATGCAGGTGAACGGATTGTGATGCGGCGGGTTTCGACATCGTTGCAAGAATGAAAAGTCCGAACGCGTTTCGCTTCTGCATCACGGCAATGGCCGCGCGCGGCGCGGCAATGAGCGCGGAAACGATCGCCGATGTCGCGCGATGAAGACCCCGACGCGGATGAACCGTTCACCCGCGCAACCGCCTCACTCCTGCGAATGCAGCATCGCTTCCAGCGCATGCCGCGGCAGCTTGCCGGTTTCGTTGCGCGGCAACGCGCTCACGCAGCGCAGCGGGCGCGGCAGGAACACCGGGTCGATGCTCTGCCGCAGCGCGTGCAGGATCTGCGTTTCGCTCAGGCCCGGCGCGACCGCGAGCGCGGCGATGCGGCGCACGCCGAAATGGTCGGCGGCATCGAGCTGGAACACCGCGCCGTCGCGCACGCCGTCGATGGCGAGCAGCTTGCGGGTGAGATCGCCGAGCGAGGCGCGCTTGCCGGCGATTTCCAGCAGATCGGCGCTGCGGCCGCGCAGCACGAAGCGGCCGTCGGCTTCGACTTCCATCAGATCGGCCAGCACCACCGGTTCGGGCAGATGCGGCGCGTGGATCGCGGTGCCGTCGGGCTGCGGACACACGCGCACGCCGGGCAACGGCGTCCACGCCGTTTCCAGCGCGGTGCGGCGGCGCGCGAACACGCAGGTCTCGGTGGAGCCGAATACTTCGCGCACTTCGCAGCGGTAACGCGCTTCGGCGGCCTGGGCCAGTTCCACCGGCAGCGGCGCGGTGGCCGAGACGATGCCGGCCAGCGCCGGCAGTTCGACGCCGGATTCGACCAGCGCGCGCAGATGCACCGGCGTGGTCACCAACAGCGGCGGCGTATCCGCATCGCTCAGGGCGCGGGCGACGTCGCCGGGAAAGAACGGCCGATGCGCGTGCACCGCGACCGGTCCCAGCAGCGGCAGCAGCACCGACATCTCCATGCCGTACATGTGCTGCGGCGGCACGGTCGCGACCAGCGGGGTGATCTCGCCGTCGCGCAGCAAGTCGTGCAGCGCGGCCAGATTCTGCGCGGTGCTGGTGCGGAACGCGTTCCAGGTCTTGTGATTGGGCTTGGGCTGGCCGGTGCTGCCAGAGGTGAAGCCGATCGCCAGCAAGGCCTGCGCATCGACCTGCAGCGGCTCGCCCTCGGCTTGTTCCAGCGTGTCGGCCAAGCGCAGATAGCGCGGCGGCGGCGGGTCCAGCGGCAGATCGCCGATGCAGTAACTGTCCGGGAAACGCACCAGCACGTCGTCGATCACCGCCGGGGCGCGCGAGGACGGCAGCAGATTGGTCTGTCCGCGCAGCGCCACCGCGCACAGCGCGACCAGGAAGCGATAGCGGTTCTCGCACAGGTTCACCGCGCACGCGGCCTGCGGCAGGCGGGCGGCGAGGGCGCGCACTTCGCGCTCGAAGCGCGCGCGTTCGATCCGCGGTCCGCCGCCGAAGGCGAGCATGCGTCCGGGCGCGCCGGCGACCAGATCGAACCACTGGACGGCGTGCGCGAGACCCTGGCTGAGCGGAACCTGGCTCGGATCGATAACCGCTGACATCAATATGATTTCCCGCGGCCGCGGCCGCTTTCATTGCCTGCAACTTGCCCGGCTGCGCCTGATCGCAGGCTGACGGCCGTCGCGGCCGCCCAGCTCCACTTCAGGAACGGTGTCACGCCCCCGCGTGCGCACCTCGAACGAACCCGGTCCCCAAGCGTTTAGCTTACGCTGACTGGGCCGCCACCCGCCAAGCCGCCCTCGTTCATGTCCCTGTCCGCTCGTTCACCCTCGTCCGCCGGCGACGCGACGCCGCGCTGGATCTGGCTGCCGCACCCGCACGGCGCGCCGGCCGAACCGCAGGCGCGCGGTTGGCTGGCGGGGCAACTGGACGATGCCGGGCTGACGCTGTCGCGCGACGACCGCCAGCGCCCGCACCTGGACCCGCCGCACCAGGACTACGACTGCAACTGGAGCCACAGCGGCGAACACCTGCTGGTCGCGCTGGCGCATCGCGCCCAGGTCGGCGTGGACCTGGAGCGGCTGCACCGGCGGCCGCGCGCGGTCGAGATCGCCCAGCGTTACTTCACCGCGCCCGAAGCGCGGTGGCTGGCCGCGCACGGCGATCGCGACCTCGCCTTCCTGCGCCTGTGGTGCGCGAAGGAAGCGGTGTTGAAGGCGCACGGGCACGGGCTGTCGTACGGCCTGGACAAGCTGCGTTTCGAGGAACGCGACCGGGGCCTGGTGCTGGTCGAATGCGATCCGGGGCTCGGGCTGCCGCAGCAATGGCGGTTGTGCGAGATCGAGCCGGCGCCAGGGTATCTGGGCGCGTTGGCGTGGCGGCCTTGGGGTTGATGGGCCGGTCGCGGTTTCGTCGCAGGTGGGGTTCGGGTCGGGGCTGAAGCTCCCTCCCACAAAATACATCGGCAATTGCGCCGCGAACATGGAAGACGCTGCCGGAGAGCCTGCGTGCGCTCGGAATCTCCGTGGAGGGAGCTTCAGCCCCGACCCACGCCACGACCCAACTCCAGCCGCCCGCGCCATCGGCGATAATCGCCGCGATGAATACCCCCGTCTCCCTCCCGCCCGGGCTGCGCGCCGAGCTCGAAGCCGGCCTGTCCGCGCTCGCACTCGACCCCGCCCTGTCCGCGCCGCTGCTGGACTACCTGGCCCTGCTCGCGCGCTGGAACCGCACCTACAACCTCACCGCGGTGCGCGATCCGCAGGACATGGTCGGCAAGCACCTGCTCGATTCGCTGGCCATGCACCGCTACGTCGATGCGCTGGCCGCGCGCGGCGGCGCCCTGGCCGACCTGGGCACCGGCGCCGGCCTGCCGGGAATTCCGCTGGCGATCGTCAAGCCCGGCCTGCGCGTGACCCTGGTCGAAAGCGCTGGCAAGAAAGCCCGCTTCATGCGCGAGGCGCTGCGCCAGCTCGGCCTGAAGGACGCGCGCGTGGCCGAATCGCGGATCGAAGCCTTCGCCGAGCCCGGCGCCTACGACGCGATCACCGCGCGCGCCTTGGCCACCTTGCCGCTGATCCTCGAACTCGGCGGCCACCTGCTCAAGCCCGGCGGCGTGCTGCTGGCGATGAAGGGCCAGCGCCCGGACGAGGAAATCGCCGCGCTGCCGCAAGGCTGGGAAGTCCGCGCGGTCGAGCCGATGACCGTGCCCGGGCTGGCCGCCGAACGTCATATGGTCGTGATCGGCCGCCAGGGCGAAGGCTGAGCCGCGCCTGCGACGGGTCTGCGACCATACGCCGGGCCGCGCAACCGTCTGTCTCGCGGCGCGGCGGCGCCCGCCGAACCGGCCGCGAGCCCGCGTCAAGCGCGAGGCAGCCGGCGCGGGCATAATCCCCAGTCCGGTCGGCGCCTGGCGCCGGACGCCGTCGTTACTCAATTCACTCCGCAACAAGCAGGGGACGAGCCGCATGGCCCGCATCATCGCCGTCGCCAATCAAAAAGGCGGGGTCGGCAAGACCACCACCGCGGTCAACTTGGCCGCCGCGCTCGCCCGCACGCCCAAGCGGGTGCTGCTGGTCGATCTGGACCCGCAAGGCAACGCCACGATGGGCAGCGGCGTGGATAAGCGCCAGCTGGAAGACACGGTCTGCGACGTCCTGCTCGGCGAAGCCGACGCCGCCGCGACCATCGTGCGCGCGCCGGAAGACTTCGACCTGCTGCCGGCCAACATCGACCTGACCGCGGCCGAAATCAGCCTGATGAACCAGGACGCGCGCGAGCAGCGGCTCAAGCGCGCGCTGGCGCCGCTGCGCGGCAATTACGACTACATCCTGATCGACTGCCCGCCGGCGCTGTCGCTGTTGACCTTGAACGCGCTGACCGCGGCCGATTCGATCATCGTGCCGATGCAGTGCGAGTACTACGCCCTGGAAGGCCTGAGCGCGCTGGTCGATACCATCGAGGCGCTCAAGGCCAATCTGAATCCTTCACTGGAAATCGAAGGCGTCTTGCGCACCATGTTCGACGTGCGCAACAACCTCGCCAATGCCGTGTCGGCCGACCTGACCACCCACTTCGGCGACCGCGTGTTCCGCACCATCGTGCCGCGCAACGTGCGCCTGGCCGAAGCGCCCAGCTACGGCCAGAGCATCGTCGGCTACGACAAGACCAGCCGCGGCGGCATCGCCTACCTGGGCCTGGCCGGCGAAGTGCTGCGCCGCCAGCGCGAACGCGAACAGGCCGCCAAAGCCGCCAAGACCGCCGCCGGCGCGGAGACCCCCGCATGAGCAACCCCGCCAAGAAGCGCGGCCTGGGCCGCGGCCTGGAAGCCCTGCTCGGCCCGAAAGCCGCCGCCGAGGCGCCGACCCTGGTCGAAGCCCAGCCCGGCGACATGCTGCGCAACTTGCCGGTCGATTCGCTGAGCGCCGGCAAGTACCAGCCGCGCAAGCACTGGGACGAAGCCAAGCTGGCCGAGCTGGCCGAATCGATCAAGGCCCAGGGCGTGATCCAGCCCATCGTGGTCCGCGAGATCGGCGAAAAGGGCGGCAAGACTTACGAAATCATCGCCGGCGAACGCCGCTGGCGCGCCTCGCGCCTGGCCGGGCTGGCGGACATCCCGGTGGTCATCCGCGAAGTCGATGACCGCACCGTGGTCGCGATGGCGCTGATCGAGAACATCCAGCGCGAAGACCTCAACCCGCTGGAAGAAGCCACCGCGCTGCAGCGGCTGATCGACGAATTCGACCTCACCCACGCCCAGGCCGCGGAAGCGGTCGGCCGTTCGCGCGCGGCGGTGTCCAACCTGCTGCGCCTGCTGGAACTGCCCGGCGAGATCCGCGTCCTGGTCGAGACCCGCGCCCTGGAAATGGGTCACGCCCGCGCCCTGCTGACCCTGCAGCCGCAAGCGGCGATCGCGCTGGCGCGCCAGGCCGCCGAGCTGGGCTGGTCGGTGCGCGACGTCGAACACCGCGTGCAGCAGCTGGCCGCCGGCAAGATCCCGGTGGCGGGCAAGGCCAAGCCGGTCAAGGCCAAGCCGCAAGCCGACATCGTCACGCTCGAACGCGAGCTGTCGGAATCGCTCAACACCAAGGTCAACGTCCTGCACGGCCGCGGCGGCAAGGGCCGGCTGGTGATCCACTACACCGACCTGGATTCGCTGGACGGGGTGCTGGAGAAGCTGCGCGGCAAGGTCGACGCCTGAGGCCAGGGCGTCGGGGCTGAAGCCCCTCCCACAACAATCCTGACGAGCGCTCCGGCCGGATGTTTCGCGGCCCCGCTTCGGCCTCAAGGCTTGCGTGCAGGCCCGAGGTCTTTTGTGGGAGGGGCTTCAGCCCCGATGCTTTCCGCTCAGTGCCCCGCCCTCTCCCACCCAAGCACTCCAGAGCACAGACTCGACTGCCAGGCACTAGCCTGGGCGCACCGCCGCCAGGCGGGCCGGAAAACGACCGTCCTGTGACGATTCGCGCCGGCGGGATTGGGGTAATCCACTAAACTCGTGCATTCGCTTTCGCTGAACACGCCTGCCGGGCCTTCCCGGCCGGGTCGAAGCGTCGTCGCCGCACTACGAACCACACCACCGAGAAGGAGATACACATGAAATGGATGGCCGCCGCCGCATTGATGCTGGCACCGGTTATGGCTTGGGCGCAGACCGGGTCGTGCCCGGAACTGAAGAATCCCGAGTTGAAGTGGAATCAGCGCCAAGGCGCCAACTACACGATCTGCTACCTCGAACTGCCCAACAGCCTGGGCACGGGCACCGGCTTCGGCGTCTACCTGGGCACCCGCACCTTCAAGCCGGCCAAGAAAGCCCGCGCCGAGAAGGGCACCGTGGGCAGCCAACAGGTCCAGTGGTTCACCAAGCAGACCGTCAACAACCTGCGTCCGTACTCGCGCGAAACCCTGGTCAACCTGCCGGGCGAAAAGCCCAGGAGCAAGGTCAAGGTCTACGTGTGGATCGACGCGGCCACCGCCGAGCAGCTCAACGAGGGCTTCGCCCTGGCCAAGCAGGTGGCGGTGCAGTAAACCCGCGGCCGCAGCGCGCGCCGGGCGGCCGCCGCCCGGAAGCGCGCGCGCGGCCGAGGCCGGCGTGTTTTCCTTGCACGCCGCGGGCAGCGGGCGGATGTTCCGCGTGCGCATCGACGCGAAACCGGAACACGAATTAGGCGACACTTTGCGCCTCATCGGCCGACTCCACTTCGAATGACCATCCTAGTCACCGGCGCAGCCGGCTTCATCGGCGCCAACGTCTGCCGCGTCCTGCGCGCGCAAGGCCGCGCGGTCGTCGGCCTGGACAACTACAACGATTACTACGATCCGCGGATCAAGCGCGATCGCGTCGCCGCGCTGTGCGCGGACGTGGAGATCCGCGCGCTGGACCTGGGCGATCGCGACGGCCTGGCCGCGTTGTTCGACGAGTTCGCCTTCGAGCGCGTGGTCCATCTGGCCGCGCAGGCCGGCGTGCGTTATTCGCTGACCAATCCGCATGCCTACGTGGACAGCAACCTGGTCGGCTTCGTCAATCTGCTGGAACTGTGCCGCCATCGCGGCGTGCAGCATCTGGCGTATGCCAGTTCGTCCTCGGTGTACGGCGATTCGGCCACGCCGCCGTTCTCGGAAGACCAGCGCATCGACCAGCCGCGCTCGCTGTACGCGGCGACCAAGGCCGCGAACGAACTGATGGCGCACACCTACGCGCATCTGTACGGCTTGCGCGCCACCGGCCTGCGCTTCTTCACCGTCTACGGGCCCTGGGGCCGGCCGGACATGGCGCCGCTGCTGTTCTCGCGCGCGGTGCTGGCGGGCCGGCCGATCGACGTGTTCAACCACGGCAAGATGCGCCGCGACTTCACCTACATCGACGACATCGTCGCCGGGGTGATCGGCGCGCTCGACCATCCGCCGCAGTCCGAGCCGCCGCACCGCGTGTTCAACCTGGGCAATCACACCCCGGTCGAACTGGAGCGCTTCATCCAGGTCATCGCCGACGCCGCCGGCCGGCCGGCGCAGAAGGTCTACAAGCCGATGCAGCCCGGCGACATGGTCGAGACCATGGCCGACACCTCGCGCGCTCAGGCCGCGTTCGGTTTCGAGCCGGCGACGACGATCGAGGCCGGATTGCCGCGCGTGGTGGAATGGTGCCGGAGCTATTTCGGCGACAATGCCTGACGTTTTGGCCGCATAGCGGCGAGAAAATCGATAATTCGCCGATGTTCTCCGCCCGGCCGTTCGCCGCGGGCGGGCGGCGCGATCAGCGCTCGACCCCGCGCCGACATCCCGCCGACATCGGCTCATTCATGGTCCGGCATTCCGAACCCGCCTTCGGGCCGTGCACTCAGGCACATCAGAAGCTTAAGCTGCGCGTGTTTTTTGCAGCTCTGCGACGTGGGTCGTCTGGGCACGCTTTAACACTTTGTAATCCGCTGTCGCCCCAGGACGGGCTCGCCTCGATGCGACCCGGCCCGGCCCCGCCGCCGCGTTCATCACCCCGCGCCGACACGGCCCCGGGCGCAACTACCCGTATTACTCGCGAGCTTCATTCATGACGCAAACCCCCCAGTTGTCCGTCGTGGTCCCGGTATTCAACGAACAGGACAACGTCGCCCCCTTGGTCGAGGAAATCGTCACCGCCCTGCGCGGCGTGGCCGATTTCGAGATCGTCTACATCGACGACCACTCGCGCGACGGCACCCTGGCCGCGCTGGAAGCCCTGAAAGCCGGCGTGCCGGAACTGCGCGTGCTGCACCACGTCAGCCAGAGCGGGCAGAGCACGGCGGTGCGCAACGGCGTCAAGGCCGCGCGCGGCGCCTGGATCGCGACCCTGGACGGCGACGGCCAGAACGATCCGGCCGACATCCCCAAGCTGCTGGCCAAGCGCGCCGAATCCGGCCCCGAGGTCAAGCTGTTCGCCGGCTGGCGAGTCAACCGCCAGGACTCGGGCAGCAAGCGCTGGGCGTCGAAGTGGGCCAACGCGATCCGCAGCCGCATGCTGCGCGACGACACCCCCGACACCGGCTGCGGCATCAAGCTGTTCGAGCGCGCCGCGTTCATGGAACTGCCCTACTTCGACCACATGCACCGCTACCTGCCGGCGCTGATGCAGCGCGCCGGCTGGAAGACCCTGAGCGTGCCGGTCAACCACCGCCAGCGCAGCACCGGCGTGTCCAAGTACAACAACCTCAACCGCGCCCTGGTCGGCATCAGCGACCTGCGCGGGGTGGCGTGGCTGATCCGTCGCGGCAAGCTCACCCAGATCGTCGAACGCTGAGGTCGCCGCCATGGACTTCATGAATTCGCCGATCGCGTGGCTGGCCTGGACCGGCCTGCACATGTCGCCGTGGAAGCTGATCGGCCTGATCGGCGCACTGATGTTCGGCGGCCGCTGGCTGGTGCAGTTCATCGCCAGCAAGCGCCACGGCAAGCCGGTGATCCCGCGCGCGTTCTGGTACATGAGCCTGGTCGGCAGCGTGATGACGCTGAGCTACTTCGTGTTCTCGCAGAAGCAGGACTCGGTGGGCGTCATCCAGAACCTGTTTCCGGCCTTCACCGCCGCCTACAGCCTGTACCTGGACATCAAGCACCGCGGCTGGCGCCGCGACCGCGCCAGCCACTGAGGCGCGGGCCGGGCGCTCGGATCAGGCGAGAATCTCGCAGCCTTCCGGCATCCGGACCCAGCCCGAGCGCCGGTCGTCGTAGACCGACACCCACGGCGGCGGGAAGTCCGGCTCGGCGAAGGCGCCGACCGCGACCGTGACGAACGCCTCCAGCCCTTCGGCGCGCCAGTAGACGGTCGAGCCGCAGTTCGGACAGAAGCCGAAGCGGGCCGAACTGCCGCTGTCGCCTTGTCGCACGTAATCGCGCGACTCGCCCTCGATCGTTACCGCCTCGCGCGGGAACCGCGCCTGCCAGCCGAACGCACTGCCGGTGCGGCGCCGGCAGCACAGGCAATGGCAGACCGAGATCCGCACCGGATCGCCTTCGCAGGTCAGGCTCAATTGGCCGCAATCGCAGGATGCTGTGCGACGGATCATGCGGATCTCCTCGGCTGGGATAGGACGGGATAAGAGGCTCGCGGCCCGGTTCGGGAGAATATCGCGGCTTTCCGGCCGGCTGCCGAGATCGTGGCCGGCAAGTGCTTGTTCCGACTTGGATTTGCCGGCATAATGCGCGGCTCGCTGTGTCCGGCTGTCCTTAGGGGCATCACCGGGCGGCCCTCGGAAGCGCGATTCCGGGCCGCCACGTACGGCGAGAATCCTTACCTGTATCGCGCGGTGCCCGCCTTCGAAAGAAGCGGTGCCGGGGCCGCCGCCTCCCTGGCCAAGGGAAGCAAGACTCCTTTCGAGGTGCGTAATGTCCCGCGTATGCCAAGTAACGGGCAAGCGAACGACGACTGGCAACAACGTCTCGCATGCCATGAACAAGACCCGCCGCCGTTTCCTCCCCAACCTGCACGAGCGCCGCTTCTGGGTCGCCAGTGAGAACCGTTGGGTGAAGCTGCGCGTTTCCGCCCATGCCCTGCGCACCATCGATAAGAACGGTATCGATTCCGTCCTCGCCGAACTCCGCGCACGCGGCGAAAAGATCTGAGGAGGATCGAACCATGGCTTCCAAGCGCGACAAGATCCGCCTGATCTCGACGGCGAACACCGGTCACTTCTACACGACCGACAAGAACAAGAAGAACACCCCGGCGAAGATGGAGGTCAAGAAGTATGACCCCGTCGTTCGCAAGCACGTGATTTATAAGGAAGGCAAGATCAAGTGACGTCTTGGCCCGTTCGCGCCTGGCGCGAACGGCTTTGCCAAGACGTCATCCCCGCGAAAGCGGGGATTCAGCGCCTTCAGAAGAAACCCGCCTACTCGGCGGGTTTTTTTTGGCCAAGATTTTGTGGCACGGTTGATATGCCGCGACCAATTGCACCGACGTTGCGAACGGACACTGCGAACAAGCGCGCCACCGTTGCCCCCTTTGAAAAAGGGGGCGGACGCCCGGCGACAGTGGGATGTCTGGACCGTCGCTGATGGCGCGGGGGATTTGCTTTGGCTTGTGGTTGTAGGGAGGAGCAAAGGCAAATCCCCCCTGCCCCCTTTTTCAAAGGGGGGAACAGCAACAGCAACGGCAACGGCCGCTTGTCTTGCGCTGCCTCCCCAAGAAGAAACCCGCCCGAAGGCGGGTTTCTTCGCACTGCCGAACCAATCAGCCCTCAGGGAATCACACCCCCGAAATACGTCGAAACCTGCGGCCAGATCAGCGAAATCTTCGCGCCGGAATTGAAGCAGCCGCCGAAGTGGTGCAAGGCGATCGCCTTGCCGGTGGAACGCGCGATCACCGGCGAGCCCGAGCTGCCACCCTCGGTGTCGCAGTAATAACCCACGTCGCTGTTGGGCGCGTTGCCGGTGACGCTCGGCGCGTCGACGCGGCATTTGCCGCCGCTGTTCTGGGTGTCGGCGACGCTCAGTTCCTTCATGCGTCCGCCCGGATGGCCGGCGATGAAGATGCCTTCGTTGGCGGTCGCCGCGCGCACATCCAGGCCCAGCGAGCCGAAGCTGGAGATGTTCGCGAAGTTCTTCACCGTGAACAGCGTGTAGTCGAGCGTGGTGTTGGTCTTGAGCATCTGATCGCCCGCGACCTTGGTCACCGTCGCCTGCGCGCCGGTGCAGGTGCTGCGCTGGTAGTTGAACCAGAACTCCGCGCCGGCCACGCCCGCGGCGGTGCTGATGCAGTGGTTGTTGGTGAACATGCGGTTGCTCGAACTCACCCGCCACGCCGTGCACAGGCTGCCGCCGCTCATGACCGCGCGCGCGACCGGCCTGGAGCCGTTGAAGGCCTGCGTGTCGCTGGTGACATAACAGGCCGCGGCCCGCTTGTTGTCGGTGCCGCAGATCGATTTACCGCCGACCTGCGTGCCGAGCAGACCTTCGTTCTGCAACTCCGGCAGCATGTCCTCGGGATAACCTTCCAGATAACGCGACACCTTCACGCCGTGATCGGCGCGCCACGGTTCGCGTGCGGTACCGACCAGGCGCAGCACCGCGACCGGACCGCTGATCGACATCGCGGAGAAACTGGTCTTGCCGTCCTGGCCCAGATCGGCGGCGACGGTGTGCGGCCCCAACTGCTGCGCGCTGTAGCGATACACCTCGCGGCCATCGGGACTGGACACTTCCAGGCTCACGCCGGCGGGCAGCGAGAAGCGATCGAAGTGCACCTTGATGAAGGACGCGTCCGGCGTGCGGATCTCCACCGGCTTGGTGCCGGCGTCGTTGCCGGCACGGCCGACGCGGCCGGGCTGTGCGCCCAGTTGCAGGTCGATGCTCCGCTGCTCGGCGATCTTCAACGGCACCGGCGCAGCCGGTTCGGTCTGCGCGGCGGCGAGCGCCGGCAACGCCAGACACAAGGCGCCCAACAGCAGGGCCGGGGCGAACTGCTTGCACTGTCCATACTTCATACGGTGTTCCTCCTGGAACGATGGCGGCGCGGTCGCAATCGAAACGGGCAAGCGCACGGGCGCGCACCGCGAACGCGGCGACGAACGTGCATGGCGGTTGCATGCGCCGATGAGAGAGGTTGGATTGCGCACCGGCAGCGACGGCTGCCGTGCGCGGCGACACTGGCAAATGAGCGCGACCGAAACCGTGATCGCAGTGGATTACGCCGCATCGATGACTGGAAGCTTGACCGCCGGCTCAGCTGAATCGTGCCGAAGGTGGGGCCAGTTCAGCCTGAGCGCTGCGCTGCGGGGTGAATCGCGTCGCTTCGTTACTAGCGCGCGTTGGCTTTTTTCGCCATCGCGAAGAGCGTTTCCATTGGCGGCATGCGCAAGATCGGCGACATCGAAAACGATGCGAATCCCCGATCTCGTCTTCGCGAAATTTTCCAGTACTGCCGATCGGACGCGCACGTCGATTCCGTGATCGCCGATGAAATAGCGAGGTAAGACACGGATGCGCGTTCGTCGCAAACCGAATCGTCCATCTCGCTCGCGATGCGGCGCGGATACGCCGGGCCGCTTCGGCGTGGATCGAACCCGCGACGACGCACTGGCCGCCATTGCCAGCCCCGAGCCGCACCCACCCGGTTACGGCCGCCCCGACCACCGCCCGTTCCACCCGCCATCCGCCCACCTACCCGAAGGTCGAACCCCCGCCGCGGCCCCGCGCCCAACCCCAGGCCTTACACTCGACCGACCTCCCACCCGAGCCTGAAACGCCCTTGATTCCCGGCTGGATCCTGCTGCTGGTATCGGCCGGCTACGTCGGCCTGCTGTTCGCGGTCGCCTACTACGGCGATCAGCGCGAACGCACGCCGCGCGCGCGCTGGCTGCGTACCGCGGTGTATTCGCTGGCGCTGGCGGTGTACTGCTCGTCGTGGACCTTCTACGGCGCGGTCGGCACCGCCGCGCGCACCGGGCTGGGGTTCCTGCCGATTTACCTCGGCCCGCTGCTGATGCTGCTGTTCGGCTGGCGCATCCTGGAGCGGCTGGTGCTGATCTCCGGCGAGCACCGCATCGTCTCCATCGCCGACTTCCTGTCCTCGCGCTACGGCCGCGCGCCGGGATTGGCGGCGCTGGTCGCGGCGGTCGCGCTGACCGCGGCGGTGCCCTACGTCGCCCTGCAGTTCAAAGCGGTGGCGATGAGCGTGCAGGTGCTGGCGGGGGTGCCGTCCGACGCCGGCCTGCTCGCCGATCCGGCCTTCTACGTGGCGATGATGCTAGCGGTGTTCGCGATCCTGTTCGGCACGCGCCGGGTCGATGCGACCGAACACCACCACGGCATGGTGTTGGCGGTGGCGCTGGAATCGCTGGTCAAGCTGATCGCCTTCATCGCCATCGGCGTGTTCGCGCTGATCCATCTGCCTGGCCTGGGCAACTACGCGCAGCGCGTCGAACAGGCCGCGCGCGTAGTCATGCAACCCGGCCTGCCGGCCGGTTTCGTCACCCAGACCCTGCTCGCCTTCACCGCGATCATCTGCCTGCCGCGCCAGTTCCACGTCGCCGTGGTCGAATGCCAGGACCCCAACGACCTGCGCTCGGCGCGCTGGCTGTTCGGCGGTTATCTGGTGCTGATCAGCCTGCTGGTGGTGCCGATCACGCTGACCGGCCAGGCCGTGCTCGGCGGCAGCGGCGTGTCGCCGGACACCTATGTGCTGGCGCTGCCACTGCAGTTCGATCAGCAGGCGCTGGCGCTGATGGTCTACATCGGCGGCTTCTCCGCCGCGACCGGCATGGTCATCGTGTCTTCGGTCGCGCTGTCGACGATGGTCAGCAACGATCTGGTCATGCCGCTGCTGCTGCGCAGCGGCGTGCTGCACGAAGGCGCGCCGCACGAAAGCACCGGCATCGACCGGCAAGTGTTGTGGGTGCGCCGCATCACCATCGTGCTGCTGGCGCTGATGGCCTATGCCTATCACCGCGCCTCGATCGGCGCGAACGGCCTGGCCCAGCACGGCCTGCTCGCGTTCGCCGCGGTCGCGCAGTTCGCGCCGGCGCTGATCGGCGGGCTGTACTGGCGCGGCGCCAGTCGCGCCGGCGCGGTGTCGGGCCTGTTCGCCGGCACCGTGGTGTGGATCTACACCCTGCTGCTGCCCGCGCTGACGCGGATCGGCTGGCTGGACGAGGGCTGGCTCAGCAGCGGCCCGCTCGGCATCCTGTGGCTGCGGCCGGAGCAGTTGTTCGGCCTGGTCGGTTGGGACGCGCTGACGCACGGCACGTTCTGGTCGCTGCTGTTCAATGTCGGCGCGTTCTTGTTCATCTCGGTGCGGCAGCGCCCGCGCCTGCAGGAACAACTGCTGGCCGCGCCGTTCCTCGATCCCTACGTGCGCCGTCCCGCGCTCGGCCCGGGCGGCTGGGCCGGCGCGGTGCGCAGCGGCGAGTTGCTGGCGCTGGCCGAACGCATCGTCGGCGAGCGTCACGCGCGGCGCGCGTTCGAGGACTACGCCCATCAGCAGGGCCGCGAATGGCAGCCCGAGCAACCGGCCGATCGCGCGCTGGCGCAGTTCACCGAGCGATTGCTGGCCGCCGCGATCGGCGCGGCCTCCGCGCGCCTGACCCTGACCAGCGCGCTGCGCGGTTCGGGCATGGAGCTGGGCGAAGTGGTGGCGCTGCTCGACGAGGCCAATCAGGAACTGCGCTTCAACCGCCAGGTGCTGTCGACCACGCTGGAGAACATCAGCCAGGGCGTCAGCGTGGTCGATCCGGAAATGCGCCTGGTCGCGTGGAATCGCCGCTATCAGGAACTGTTCGACTATCCCGACGGCATGCTTTACGTCGGCCGCCCGGTCAGCGATCTGCTGCGCTGGAACGCCGAACGCGGCGAGATGGGCCCCGGCCCGCTCGACGAAGACACCATCAACGAACTCGTGCGCCGCCGCATCGCCCATCTGCGCGCCGGCGCGCCGCACGTGTTCGAACGCGTGCGCAGCAACGGCCAGGTGATCGAACTGGTCGGCCGGCCGCTGCTCGGCGGCGGCTACGTCACCAGCTACAGCGACGTCACCGACTACAAGCGCGCCGAACAGGCCTTGCGCGAAGCCAACGAGACCCTGGAGCAGCGAGTCGAACAACGCACGCAGGAAGCCGAATCGGCGCAGCAATCGAAGACCCGCTTCCTCGCCGCGGTCAGCCACGACGTGCTGCAACCGCTCAACGCCGCGCGCCTGTTCACCACCGCGCTGCGCGAAAGCGACGACGCGCAGGAGCAACGGCGCCTGGCCGAACGCGTGGACGCCTCGCTGCGCGCGGCCGAGGACTTGCTCGACGGTCTGCTCGACATCTCGCGCCTCGACGCCGGCGCGCTGCGGCCGGAACTGGCCGACCTGGACGCCGGCGAGCTGCTGCGCGAACTGGCCGCGCAATACGCCCCCAGCGCCGCCGGCCGCGGCCTGCAACTGCGCGTGCGCGCGCCGCTCAACACCATGCCGGTGCGCAGCGACCGGCGCCTGCTGCGCCGCGCCCTGCAGAACTTTCTCGCCAACGCGCTGCGCTACACCCGCGAGGGCGGCGTGCTGCTGGCCGCGCGCGCGCGGCCGGGCCTGCAGCGCATCGAACTGCAGGTCTGGGACACCGGCCCGGGCATTCCCGAGCATCACCTGGAACAGATCTTCGACGAGTTCCGCCGCTTCGACCAACCCGGCATCGGCGGCGAGCGCGGCCTCGGCCTGGGCCTGTCGATCTGCCAGCGCATCGCGCGCACGCTCGATCATCCGCTGCGCGTGCGTTCGCGCATCGGCCACGGCAGCGTGTTCTCGATCGCGGTGCCGTGCGGCGAGCCGCCGCGCGAAGTCGCGGCCGAGCCGGTCAACGCCACCCTCACCGATTCGCTGGCCGGGCTGCGCGTGCTGTGCATCGACAACGATCGCGAGATTCTCGACGGCATGCGCGCGCTGCTGGACCGATGGGGCGCGAGCGCGCTGTTGGCGGCGACGGTCGATGACGCGCTGGCGTTGCTCGATCAGCGTCCGGACGTGGCCTTGGTCGATTACCACCTGCACGACCGCCTCGACGGCCTGGCGATCATCGACGCCCTGCGCGAACGCCTGGGCATCGCACTGCCGGCCGCGCTGCTGACCGGCGACGGCAGCGACGCGCTCAAGCTCGCCGCGCGCGAACGCGGCTGCCGGGTGCTGACCAAGCCGATCAAGCCGGCCTCGTTGCGCGCCTTCCTCGCCGCGCAGCGTCGGCCGGTGCAGGCCTGACCGGTTCGCGGATCGATCGTGTTTTGTGCGGTCCTGGCGCCGGCCGACATCGGCGCGACGCCACGGCGTGACCGGACCACCGGCAGGCGCAAGGCGCGAGCGAGTCCCGGTCCCGATGCTCGGATACCAATCAAGCCGGCGCCGGCTTACCGCGATGCGCGAACCGGCGCACGCTCATTGCCATGGCAAACCCCGGCCATCGTTGCTTGCGTGACCGGGAACACACTAAGCTTGCACCGCCCGCACCTATCCAAGGACGCGATAGCGGGCCGAGCGTGGGGAACGCTCGTCAGCGTCTCATCACAGACGTATTGAATCGAACAGGGGATCACTCATGCGGAAGCGCCTGCTATCCGTTCTGACCGCGCTCGCGCTGGTCGCCGCCGCCGCGCCGGCCGCCGCGCAGGATTCCGGCGCCGATGCCGTGGCCAATCTGGCCTGGAAGGTCGGCCCCACCCAGGGCTCGATCGCCGAAAAGGCGAGCATCAAGGTGCCCGACGGCTACGCCTTCCTCGACGCCGCCGGCACCCGCAAGCTCAACGAACTGCTGCACAACCCGCCGACCGGCACCGACGAATACACGCTGGCGCCGAAAGACCTGAAATGGTTTTCGTTCTTCCACTACAACGACATCGGCTACGTGAAGGACGAAGAATCGCTGGACCCGGACGGCATCCTCGATTCGATCCGCGAAGGCACCGAGGAAGGCAACGTCGAACGGCGCAAGCGCGGCTGGGAGACGATGAAGATCGAAGGCTGGAGCTTCAAGCCGCAGTACGACAAGAGCACGCACAACCTGGAATGGGCGGTGCTGGCCTCGACCTCGGGCTCGGCCGACAAGATCGTCAACTACAACACCCGCCTGCTCGGCCGCCACGGCGTGACCGAGGTGATCCTAGTCGCCGATCAGGCCGGCCTGAATCAGGCCATCGGCCAGTTCAAGCAACTGGTGCCGGGCTACACCTTCAACGACGGCGAGAAGTACAGCGAGTTCAAGCCCGGCGATCATGTCGCCGAGTTCGGACTGGCCGCGCTGATCACCGGCGGCGCCGCCGCGGTGGCGACCAAGAAGGGCTTCTTCGCCGCGATCGGCATCTTCCTGCTCAAGGCCTGGAAGCTGGTGTTGGTCGGCCTGGCCGCCGCAGGCGGCGTGATCGCCAAGCTGTTCGGCCGCAAGAAAGACGCCGACCGGGAATGACGCTGCCGCCGCTGGAGCTGCTGCTGGTATTGGGCGTGATCGGGTTCTATCTGCAGGACTCGATGATGTTGCTGCACTACGACGAAATCGTCGTAGTGCGCCACGGTCGCCGCTGGCAGGCTTCGGCCGGCTCGTCCAGCCAGATCGGCGGGCGTTATCCCTATCTGCCCGATCCGCTGCAACCGGCATCGCCGCTGTTCCGCAGCGGCTGGCTGGCCGATCCGGCAAGGGCGCGGGGCGAGCATTGGGCCGGCTTCGACCACTACCTCGCCGCGCTGGATACCTTTCGCCCTGCGTGCTGGACGCTGTGGAGCCTGCTGTTGATCTGGCTGCCGCTGTTGTTGTGGCGTTCGGCGAGCCCGACGGTCATGCTCGGCCTGGCACTGCTGATCTATCTCAACGTGCTCAAGATCGGCCTGCACATCTGGCGCTATCGGCGGGTGCTGGAACTCAGCGGCAAACAGGCGCTGTCGCTGGGCTTCGAACTGCTGTGCTGTCCGCCGCATGCGATCAACGTCGTGCGTCGCCTGTGCGCGCGGCGCGGCCTGCACGGCAACGCCGTCGACGCGGCGCGGCGCCTGCTCACCGGCGCCGAACGCAGCGGCATCGCCGACGCCATCGACGGGCGGCTGGCGATGGCCCTGGATTTCCACGACGGCGATGCCCGCCTGATCGCCGCGAAACAACGACTGGAGTTGCTGCGATGACCACGACCGAATTCATCGTCATCCTCGGCGGCGCGGCGCTCGGTTACTGGCTGGTCGCGGTGATATGGCCGCTGTTGCGCAATCGCGGCGACGCACCGCCCGGTCCACCGTTGTTCGAAGCCGATCCACCTTGGCACGAAGTGTTGGACGTGGCCGAAGACGCGGATCGCGGCACCATCGACGCCGCCCATCAGGCCAAACGTGCCGAGCACCTGCCCGAGCGCGTCGCCCATCTGAGCGCGGATGTGCGCAATCAGGCGCAGCGGCGGATCATGCAGATCGATCGCGCGTATGCGGCGGCGATGCGGGAGTTGGGGTTCGGGCGTCGCGACGAGGGCGGCGAGCGCTGAGCGATATCCGGTGTGGGGCTGGCGGCGCGATGGCTCCAGTCTGGGCCGGCGAGCGCGCGGCGGCAATCGCCGGTATTGCGGGTTGAAGCAGCGCTGGCTTGCAGGCGCTTATGCGGCGGCGATCAATCCGCTTCTTCCGGCGGCGGCACGATCGCCCCCGGGTCCAGCGCCAAACGTCCGGCGATCAGCACCGCCTGGGTGCGGTTGTTGGCGCCGAGCTTGCGCAGGATCGCGGTCACATGCGCCTTCACCGTCGCCTCGGACACGCCGAGTTCGTAACCGATCTGCTTATTGAGCAAGCCCGCGCCGAGCATCTGCAGGACCCGGAACTGCTGCGGGGTGAGGTCGCGCAAGCGCTGCGCGGCGTCGTGTTCTTCCGCGTTAGCGGCCGGGGCGGCGAGCGCGGCGGCGGGCGCCCAGCGATCGCCGTCGAGTACGCGGGTCAGCGCCTCGCCCAGATTGACCGCGTCGGCGGACTTGGGGATGAAGCCGACCGCGCCGTGATCGAGCGCGCGGCGCATGGTCGCCGGTTCCTCGCGCGCGGACACCACCACGATGGGCAGTTGCGGATGCAGCGCGCGCAGATGCACCAGCGCGCTGAAGCCTTGCGCGCCGGGCATGTTGAGGTCGAGCAGGAGCAGATCGGCGTCGGATTCGGCCTCCACCAGCACGTACAGCGCATCAACGCTGTCGGCCTCGCGCAGCACCGCATCGGGCAGCACCCGCGCCACCGCGCCGCGCAAGGCTTCGCGGAACAGCGGGTGGTCGTCGGCGATCAGCAAAGTCGGCATGGGGGCGGGCCTGGTCGGTGGAGCATTGCCGCGGACGACGTGCATGGCGGATTTTTCCGTGTTTCAGAGAAATCTTATGCCCGTTCGGCGGGTCGCCCGCTATTGGACGATGGGTGAAGGCGGGTGAAATGCGGGTATGCAGCCGTATGAACGACGTCTCAAAAATCCATCGCGGCGGTTGCGCGGCGCGATGAGCCGGGCCGAGCAGCGGCTTTGGCACCTGCTGCGGCGCGGGCAGGTGTGCGGGGTGCGGTTTTATCGGCAGAAGCCGCTGCTGGGGTACATCGTGGATTTTTATGCGCCGGCGGCGGGGCTGGTGGTCGAGGTGGATGGCTCGCAGCATCTCGGCGCGGAAGGGCTTGCGGCGGATGCGGTGCGCACCGCGGCGCTGAATGCGCTGGGGCTGGAGGTGCTGCGGTTCGACAATCTGCAGGCGCTCAATGAGACGGCTGCGGTGATGGAGGTGATCTTTGGGGTGGTTTCTCGGCGGGTTCGGCGTTAAGAGCGAATCCCCCCTGCCCCCCTTTTTCAAAGGGGGGAACAGCAACAGCAGTAGTGTCGGCAGCGATTGGCTCTACCTGCCGCGATCAGACGCAACGCCACGCCAGGCAGCCCCACCTAACGGGTTCCCCCCTTTGAAAAAGGGGGGCCAGGGGGGATTTGCTTTTAGCTCAACTCAACCGCCCATCACTTCCCCAACCGCTCATTCACCAGACTCTCCACCACCGACGGATCGGCCAAGGTGCTGGTATCGCCCAGCTGATCCGGCGCGTTCTCGGCGATCTTGCGCAGGATGCGGCGCATGATCTTGCCCGAGCGCGTCTTCGGCAGACCCGGCGCCCACTGCAGATGATCGGGCGTGGCGATCGGGCCGATTTCCTTGCGCACCCACGCCACCAGCTCCTTGCGCAGTTCGTCGCTCGGCGCCTGACCGGCGATCAGGGTGACGTAGGCGTAAATACCCTGGCCCTTGAGGTCGTGCGGGAAACCCACCACCGCCGCTTCGGCGACCTTCGGGTGCGAGACCAGCGCGCTCTCCACCTCGGCCGTGCCGATGCGGTGGCCGCTGACATTGATGACGTCGTCGACGCGGCCGGTGATCCAGTAATAACCGTCGGCGTCGCGACGGCAGCCGTCGCCGGTGAAGTAGTTGCCGGGATACGTCTTGAAATAGGTTTCGATGAAACGCTGATGGTCGCCATAGACCGTGCGCATCTGCCCCGGCCACGAGCCGGTCAGCACCAGATTGCCCTCGGCCTCGCCTTCGAGCACGCCGCCGTTGGCGTCCACCAGCGCCGGCCGCACGCCGAAGAAGGGCTTGGTCGCCGAGCCGGGCTTGAGGTCGATCGCGCCGGCCAGCGGCGTGATCAGGATGCCGCCGGTCTCGGTCTGCCACCAGGTGTCCACGATCGGGCAGCGCGAATCGCCCACCACTTCGTAATACCAGCGCCAGGCCTCGGGATTGATCGGCTCGCCGACCGTGCCGAGCAGGCGCAGCGAAGAACGCGAAGTCTTCTTGACCGGCTCGTCGCCGTCGCGCATCAGCGCGCGGATCGCGGTCGGCGCGGTGTAGAAGATCGTGACCTTGTGCTTGTCGATCACGTTCCAGAAGCGCGACACGTCCGGATAGTTGGGCACGCCTTCGAACACCAGCGCGGTCGCGCCGTTGGCCAGCGGGCCGTAGACGATGTAGCTGTGGCCGGTGACCCAGCCCACGTCGGCGGTGCACCAGTAGACGTCGTCTTCGCGCAGGTCGAACACGGCCTCGTGGGTGAACGCGGCGTAGGCGAGGTAACCGCCGGTGGTGTGCAGCACGCCCTTGGGCTTGCCGGTGCTGCCGGAGGTGTAGAGGATGAACAGCGGGTCTTCCGCGTTCATGCGCTCGGGCTCGCAGGTGTCGGGCTGGCCGGCGACCACCGCGTCGTACCAGCGGTCGCGTGGCATCTGCATATCGACCGCGGCGCCGGTGTGGCGCACCACCAGCACGGTTTCGACCGAGTTGGTGCCCGGCAGTTTCAGCGCCGCATCGACATTGGCCTTGAGCGGAATCTTCTTGCCGCCGCGCAGGCCTTCGTCGGAGGTGATCACCAGCTTGCTGGCGCAGTCGGCGATGCGGTCGGCGATCGAGTTCGGGGCGAAGCCGCCGAACACCACCGAATGGATCGCGCCCACGCGCGCGCAGGCCAGCATCGCCACCACCGCCTCGGGAATCATCGGCAGGTAGATGGTGATGCGGTCGCCCTTCTTGACGCCCAGGTTGCGCAGCGCATTGGCCAGCCGGCAGACACGCGCGTGCAGCTCGCGGTAGCTGATCGGCTCGGCCGGCAGGTTCGGATCGTCGTGCTCGAACAGCAGCGCGGTCTTGTCGCCGCGCGTGGCCAGATGGCGATCCAGGCAGTTGACGCTGGCGTTGAGCTCGCCGTCCTCGTACCACTTGATGCGGAAATCGTCGAGGTCGTAGCTGACGTTCTGGATCTTGCCCGGCGGCTTGAACCAGTCCAGCCGCTGGGCCACGCGGCCCCAGAAGCCTTCCGGATCGTCGATCGATTCGGCGTACTGGCGCTCGTAGTCTTCGCGCTTATACCGGGACTTGGCGGCGAACGCCTCATCGATGGGATAAACGCTGGCGGGGTGGCTCATGGAGGGCTCCTGCTAGGGGCGGGATTCGGGACTGGGGATTCGGGATTCGAAAATCAGGCGCCGATGATGCCGCGCCGACGCGGGAACCGCGAATCCCCAAGCTCGGCCCTCAAGTGTGCCGCAATGCAGCAAGCGCGGCCAAGCCGCCGATGTAGACCTTGGTCGAAGCGCCGAATCCGGTATCGAAGACGCGACAACCGGACTCGCTCTTGGCTTTTGCGAATCCCGAATCACCCATCCCCAATCCCGGCTCCCGACCTAGACCTTCGTCGTAAACCCCGCAGACAGGTGTGTGTTTTCGACCAATGGCGAATGGTGGGCGGCCACCGCCGGCGCGCAGGCTGGCCGCGGCCGCACCTTTCGGGCGGCATTCCTTGGGAGGGAAATCATGACTTTCTCTAGCGTGCTCACACGCAGCGCCACACCGCGCGCGACGATCCGGCGACGGCCTCTGGCCTGCGCCCTGCTGGTCGCGCTGATGCTGCCCGGACTGGCCGCGGCACAGACCGCGAAAGAAAAAGAACTCGAAGCGCGCGTCGCCGAGCTCGAACGCCTGGTCCAGCAACTGGCATCGCAACAGCAGCAGGTCCAGACCCAGGTCACCGAGGTGAAGGCCGCGCAGACGGCCGCGCCGGCGGCGATCGCGGCGACGCCGGTGAAGAATCCGATCCAGGCCACCACCATCAGCACCGCCGGCAATCCCGGCACGCGTTTCAGCTACGGCGGCTTCATCAAGCTCGATGCGTCGGTGACCTCCACCAACGACGGCGACATCGCCGACGGTTCGGTCGGCCGGCTGTTCTACGTGCCCAAGGCGATTCCGGTCGGCGGCGGCGCCACCCGCGAAGGCGGCAGCGACACCGACATGGGCGCGAACTTCTCGCGCTTCTGGTTCGCCGCCGATACCGATCTGGAAAGCGGCGACAAGCTCAAGGGCTATCTGGAATTCGATCTGTTCGGCGGCGGCACCACCGCCTTCAGCGGCAACGAGATCGCCACCAACACCTACGCGCTCACCGTGCGCCACGCCTACGTGACCTGGAACAAGTGGCTGGCCGGCCAGACCTGGTCGAACTTCCAGGACGCCAACGCGCTGCCGGATACGGTCGACTTCCTCGGCCCCACCGAAGGCACGGTGTTCGTGCGGCAGGCGCAGTTGCGCTACACCAGCGGCCCGTGGTCGTTCTCGGTCGAAAATCCGGAAACCGTCTACACGCCGTTCCGCGGCAACATGGCGCAGGTGGCCGGCGACGACGGCGCGGTTCCCGACGTCACCGCGCGCTACACCGCGAAGGGCGACTGGGGCCACTTCAGCGTCGGCGCGCTGGCGCGCCAGCTCAAGTATCAGAGCGGCCGCGCCAACGATTCCAACACCGGTTACGGCATCAGCCTGTCGGGCAAGTGGAACCTGGGCGCCCGCGACGATCTGCGCTACATGGTCACCACCGGCAGCGGCATCGGCCGCTATGTCGGTCTGGCGCTGAACAACGACGCGGTGCTGGACGGCGCGGGCGATCTGGAGAACATCGACCTGATCTCCGGTTTCGTCGGCTGGCGTCACGTGTTCAGCCCGAAGCTGCGCGGCAACGTGTTCTACTCGCGCGCCGAATACGACAACAAGACCGCGTTGACCGGCCTGGGCATCACCAAGTCGGCGCAGTCGGCGCATCTCAACCTGATCTACACCCCGATTCCGAAGCTCGACATCGGCGCGGAATACATCTGGGGCCAGCGCGAGATCGAAACCGGCGACAAGGGCGAACTCAATCGCTTGCAGACGCATGTGAAGTACAGTTTCTGATGTTTCGATGAACTTTCCGATCGTCGGGGCCTCTCCAGCCGTCATTCCCGCGAATGCGGGAATCCAGAGACTTCAAACGTTCTCGCACGAAAGTCACTGGATTCCCGCATTCGCGGGAATGACGGCTGGAGGGATGTCGCCCGCGACCATCCACGACCATCCGCGAATATCTACGACCTCCACGATCTCGTACAACCTGTGCGACCACCCACGATTACCCAAGACCACCAACAACCATCAACCCTCAACCATCACGCAGCTGATCGGTAACACCCTCGGCGGGCCCTAGTCCGCTCCTTCCCACTGTTCGGGGGAACAGCTCATGTCCAGCACTTCAGCCCAAGCGGCGCCGTCCACCGCGCCGTTGACCAAAGACCATAAGAAAGTCATCTTCGCCTCCAGCCTGGGCACCGTGTTCGAGTGGTACGACTTCTATCTGTACGGCTCGCTCGCGGTCATCATCGGCAAACAGTTCTTCGGCGGTTTGAACGAAACCAGCCAGTTCATCTTCGCCCTGCTCGCCTTCGCCGCCGGTTTCGCGGTGCGGCCGTTCGGCGCGCTGGTGTTCGGGCGCCTCGGCGACATGATCGGGCGCAAGTACACCTTCCTGGTCACCATCGTGATCATGGGCCTGGCCACTTTCCTGGTCGGCATATTGCCCAGTTACGAAACCCTCGGCATCGCCGCGCCGGTGATCCTGATCACCTTGCGATTGCTGCAAGGCCTCGCGCTCGGCGGCGAATACGGCGGCGCGGCGACCTACGTGGCCGAGCACGCGCCCAACGGCAAGCGCGGCCTGTACACCAGCTTCATCCAGACCACCGCGACCCTGGGCCTGTTCCTGTCGCTGCTGGTGATCTGGGGCTGCCGCAATTTCCTCGGCAAGGAAGATTTCGAGTCCTGGGGCTGGCGCATTCCGTTCTGGGTGTCGGTGCTGTTGCTCGCGGTGTCGGTGTGGATCCGCCTGCAGTTGGCCGAGTCGCCGCTGTTCCAGCAGATGAAGGCTGAGGGCAAGACCTCCAAGGCGCCGATCACCGAGAGCTTCTTCTCCAAGAACGGCAAGATCGCCCTGCTCGCGCTGCTCGGCGCGACCGCGGGCCAGGCGGTGGTGTGGTACGGCGGCCAGTTCTATTCGCTGTTCTTCCTGACCAAGACCCTGGGCATGGACCCGAACCAGGCCGACATCCTGATCGCCATCGCCCTGGCGCTGGCCACCGGCGGCTTCATCTTCTTCGGCTGGCTGTCGGACCGCATCGGCCGCAAGAAGATCGTGCTGGCCGGCTGCCTGATCGCGGTGTTCACCTACTTCCCGGTGTTCAAGGCGCTCACGCATAACGTCAATCCGGCCCTGGAAGCCGCGGTCGCCGCTTCGCCGGTCACCGTCACCGCCGATCCGCAGCGTTGCGCGTTCCAGTTCGACCCGGTCGGCAAGGCCGCGTTCAAGCAGTCCTGCGACGTGATCAAGTCGGCGCTGGCGAAGAAGGGCATTCCCTACGTCAACGCGCCCGGCCCGGCCGGCAGCGTCGCCACCGTCGGCATCGGCGGCGCCAACCTGAGCAGCTTCGAAGGCGAATCGCTCGACAGCGCCGCGTTCAAGGCCCAGTCGGAGGAATTCGGCAAGCAACTCACCGAAGCCTTGAAGACCGCCGGCTACCCGGCCAAGGCCGATCCGGCGCAGATCAACAAGCCGATGGTGATCGCGCTGCTGACCTTCCTGGTGCTGCTGGTGACGATGGTCTACGGGCCGATCGCCGCCTGGCTGGTGGAGTTGTTCCCGACCCGCATCCGCTACACCTCGATGTCGCTGCCGTACCACATCGGCAACGGCTGGTTCGGCGGCTTCCTGCCGTTCACCGCCTTCGCCATCGTGGCGGCGACCGGCAACATCTACAGCGGCTTGTGGTATCCGATCATCGTCGCGGCGATGACGGTGGTGATCGGCGCGTTGTTCCTGCCGGAAACCAAGGATCGCGACATCACCGACTGATCGGCCTGTCCATCGGTCGCGAACGACGCCGGCCTCGCGCCGGCGTCGTTCGTTGCGGCACGGGTCGGCCGGCGGCTCTAGAATCGGCCGCATGGAGTCGCTGCCCACCTTGCTCGCCCAAGCCCGCGCCTGCACCGTATGCGCGGCGCACCTTCCGCACGGGCCGCGTCCGGTGTTGCAGATGGAGGCGAGCGCACGGATTCTGATCGCGGGACAAGCGCCGGGGCGCAAGGTGCACGCATCGGGGATTCCGTTCGACGACGCCAGCGGCGAGCGCTTGCGCGCATGGCTGGGGATGAGCCGCGAGACGTTCTACGACGCACGCCGCGTCGCGATCGTGCCGATGGGGTTTTGTTATCCGGGCACGGGCAAATCCGGCGATCTGCCGCCGCGGCCCGAATGCGCCGCGACCTGGCACGCGCGCCTGCTGCCGCAACTGCGCGAACTGCGATTGAGTCTGGCCATCGGCCAGTACGCGCAGGCCTATCACCTACCCGGCGCCGGGGTTTCGTTGACCCAGGCGGTGGCGGCATGGCGCGACACCTGGCCGCTCAAGCTCGCGCTGCCGCATCCCAGTCCGCGTAATCAGGCCTGGCTCAAACGCAATGCGTGGTTCGAACGCGAGCTGCTGCCGATGTTGCGCGAACGCGTGGCGCGGGTGCTGGACGGCGCCGATTGAACGCGTCGCTCACTGATAGACGAACTTCGGCATTTCCCACTCGTAGCGGATCGCCAGCAATCGGAAGGCGAAGCCGCCGCCCAGGCACAGCAGCACGCTGAGATTCTCCGCCACGCCCAGGCGCAGCATCAGCAGATACGCCACTCCGGTCAGCAGCGAAATCACCGCGTACAACTCGCGCTGGAACACCAGCGGAATCTCGTTGCACAACACATCGCGCAACACGCCGCCGAAGGCGCCGGTGAGCATGCCGGCGATCACCACGATCACCGGGGCGTGGCCGCCCTCGCGCGCGACCGCGCAGCCGATCAGGGTGAAGGCGATCAGGCCCAGCGCGTCCAGCCACAGGAACGCGCGCCGCAGGTAATGCAGTTTCTTGGCCAGGAACGTCGCCGCGATCGCCGCGCACACGGTGTAGGCGAGGTACTCGGGATGCTTCACCCAGCCCAGCGGATAGTGGCCGAGCACGATGTCGCGCAGCGAGCCGCCGCCGAGCGCGGTCACGCTGGCGATGATGACCACGCCGAACAGGTCCATGCGCCGGCGCCCGGCGGACAGCGCGCCGGTCATGGCTTCGGCGCTGATGGCGATGAGGTAGATGATTTGCAGCAACACGGCGCAACTCCGTCGGACGAACGCGGGGAAACCGCGGACGCGCGAACGAAGACAGGGCCGGGGCGCCGAACCCACAGGTTCGGGCGCCGTCGAACGCGCGCGATCACGCAAGAACGCGATCGCGCACCGATAACCGATGTCTCCGAGGCCGTGGCCGCGGCGCCGCTCCCGCTGTCCTTTTACCTGAGAGTTTGCGCGGCCCGGCGCGATGCGCCGGCGGCCGCTTGCCCCTTCGGTGGGCCGCGTGGCGGCCTCTCTCCAGATCGGCGAAGTGTTCGCAGTGTTCCGGCCGAACGGCCGGGCCTGAGCGATTATGGGAGCCTGCGCCTTCGGCGGGCGGCGGCGTGCGGGCCGGCGCCACTCTTCTGCGAACCGGCGCATGGTAGCAGGCGCGATGCCCGCCAATCCCGCGGCCGGCGCCCGTGAACCTTTTCCGCCAGATCGCGACTACAGGATCGAACCCCGCCGGAATCGCCTCTTGAACGCCCCGCCCGCCCATCCCGCGACGCCTGCCGATCCCCGCTACGACGAGTGGCTGGTCGTGCGTTGCCAGCTCGGCGAGCGCGACGCCTTCGAGACCCTGATCCGGCGCTGGCACGGGCCGATCCGCGGCTACGCGCGGCGCCTGTGCGGCGACGACGAACTGGCCGACGAGATCGCGCAGGACACCTGGCTGCGCGTGCTGCGCGGCATCGCCGGATTGCATGACGGCGCCCGTTTGCGCGCGTGGCTGTTCGGCATCGCCCGGCGCGCGCTGATGGACCGGCTGCGCGGCCGCTACTCCGCGCCGCCGCGCGGGGACGAGACCGATCTCGACAGCCTGCCCGGCGATGAAGCCGCGCCGGAGCAGGCCCTGGACCACGCCATGGACCTGGACCGGCTGCAACGCGGCCTGGACCGGCTGCCGTTGATCGAGCGCGAAGCGCTGAGCCTGTTCTATCTGCAACAGCTGTCGCTGCAGGACATCGCGCAAGTACTGGAATTGCCGGTCGGCACGGTCAAATCGCGCTTGTTCCGCGCGCGCGGCCTGCTGCGGCTGCAATTGAATCCCACCGGAGCGGATCGATGAACACGCATACGAATTACACCGCCGCCAGCGACGACGCGCCCCTGCCCGAAGCGCTGCGCCGATTGCTGGAGCACGAACTCTCGCCCGGCGCGCGCCTGGCCTACGTCGGCCTGCTGTTGCTCGCGCTCGCCGCCGGCATCGCCGTGGCCTCGCTGTGGATCACCGAGCCGTCGCTGCCGATGCGCACCCAGGTCGCGTTCGCGGTGTTGCTGGCGATCGCGCTGTCGTGGTGCGGTTTCGCGATCTGGGCCTTGCGTCATCGGCGCGTGCTGTATGCGCGCCATCGGCTGGTATCGGCGCGCATGGCCACGCTGTTCTGCTCGGTCTTCAGCGTAGGTGCGTTCGCTCTCGCCGGGTCGGGCGGCGGCCCAGGCGCTTTCCTCGCCGGCGTGCTGGGTCTGTTCATGCTGGCGCTGGCGTTGGCGCTGCTGGTGCGCGCGCATCGTTATTACGGTGGTTTGCAGCGGCGCCGGTCGGAGTTGCAACGCGCGCTCGGCGAGCGCGGCTGAGCGTTTCAACCGGCCAGCGCTTCGACCATCGATTGCTCCAGCGAGCGCCGCGGATCGGCGCGGATCGCATCGAGTTCCTGCGCATGCCATTCGCGCCGCAGCCGGCCGTCCATCAACAGCACCGCGCGGGTGATGAAGCGCTCGGCCACGTCCAGCGAATGGGTCGCCAGCAGCACGGTGGTGCCGCATTCGCGCGCGAGCTGTTGCAGGTGGCGCTTGAGCGCGTAGGCGCTGAGCGGGTCCAGGCCGTTGAGCGGCTCGTCCAGCACCAGCAGCGGCGGCTCGCCGAGCAGGCCGAGCGCGATCGCCAGTTTCTGCCGCGTGCCCAGCGAATACTGGCCGATGCGGCGGTCGAGCATCGGCGACAGCGACAAGGTTTCGGCCAGCGCCAAGGTCGATGCCGGGATCTCGCTCAAGCCGCGCGCGCCGGCGAACAGCCGCAGGCATTCGCGTCCGCTCAGCAGCGGCGGCAATCGCGCCGGATCGACCGCGAAGCCGAGCAACCGCTTGGCCGGCAGCGGCGCGCGCACGATGTCATGGCCGCCGATCAGCACCCGACCGGCGCTGGGCCGCTGGATGCCGGCCAGGCAATGCAGCAGCGTGGTCTTGCCGGAACCGTTCGGGCCGATCAGCGCGGCGAACTCGCCGCCCGGCAGGCGCAGATCGATGCCGTGCAGCACCGCGTGCTCGTCGTAGCGGTGTTGCAGTTGTTCCAGTTCGAGCACGAAGGTCATGGCGTGGTCGGGCGATGGGCGGGACGCAGCGCGAACAGCGCCGGCAGGCACAGCACGATCAGGATCGCCAGCAGCACCGGCGCGGCGCGCCAGCTCAGCGACAACAGCACGCAGCCCACGGTCGCGAACCCGGCCGCGCAAGCGAAGGCGAAGGCGGGATAACGCCAGGCCGCGCGCGCCAGCGCATGCGGTGCGCGCGGCGCGCTGTGCAGCAGGGTTTGCGCGGCGACGATGCTCGCCGCGCAGGCCTGCACCAGCAGGCTGAACCAGGCCAGCGCGATCACGATCAGCAACACCCCCAGCCCGCTCGCGGCGCCGGTGGAACTGGGCAGCGCCAACAGCACCGCGCCGATCATCCAGGCGTGGCCGCCGCGGCGCCAGCGCAGCAGCGCTTCGCGCCGTTGCCAGTCGCTGATGTGCGGCAGACGCGCGTCGTCGAGCCAGCGCAGGCCGAACAAGGGCTCGCGCGCGCCTTCGCGCGCCCGCCGCGCGGGATGGCGGCGATGGCGCAGCGCCGAGATCAGACCCAGCACGGCGCCGACCGCGACGCCGGCTTCGACCACCCCGCACGCGCCGCGCCATGCGCCGGCGATGCCGCCGAACGCGGCCAGCACGATCGCGACGATCGCCATCGCCGCCGCCGTGGCGATGGCGGCGAGCACGATCAGGGTGCGGGTGGCGCGGGCCGGATCGATCGGCGCCGCCGCCCACCAGCCGTGGCGCAGGTGTTCGTCGAGCGCGATCAGCCGGCCGCGCGCGATCGCGTAGGCGAAGGCGATCGCGAGCAGGCCGAACGGCAACGGCAGTTGCACGATCAATCGCGGCAGCGCCGCCGGCAAGGCCGCTGCCTGCGCGCTCCACAGCCGCAACGCGATCGGCACGAGGACGCAGGCCGCCAGCACCAGCCCCGGCGTGCGCCAACGGCGCCGGCCGCCGCCGCGCGCGGCGGCGATGCGGGCCTCATGCAGCCACGGATGAAGCAGCATCGTCATGAATGGGCGCTTGAAAGGACGGAGTCGGGCAATGACACGAACGCGACGCGCGGCGCGGATCGGACCGCGCCGGGGACATCGTCATGATCGCGCACGCGGCGCTCCAGTGCCTTAGGTATCGGGCTTAGCGGATCGTGCCGGACTGAGCGGGCTTGCAGAAAGATTCGCCCGCGTAGACCGCCTCAGCGTTCGCCTGCCACGCAGCGCCGCAGCAGCGCCGCGTCCAGGGCCACCTCGCCCGCCCAGGCCTCCATGCCGGCCCAGACCCGCTCGATCGCCGCGGTGATCGCCGCTTCGTCGCTCAGATCGCCCCGGGCGACCAGTTTGAACAAGGACGTCGCGCCGTCCGGCGCCGGCAGGTCGGCGGCTTCGTCGAACAAGCTGCCGGCGCTGACGAACACATGCCGCTCAGCCAGGCCGATCAGGCAGGCCAGTTGCTCGGCGAACTCACCGGCCAGCAGCGCCAGCGGCTTGCGCGCGAAGCGGTTGCGCAGCTTGCCGACCAACTCGTACAACTCGCCGACCACGGCCTCGGCCATGGCGCGATCGACCGCTTCGTCGTCGGGATGCGCGGCCAGCGAGCGCAGCGTCTCGATCAAGGTGCCGTGATCCGGTGCGATCCACAGCGCGCGCGCATGCACGAACTGGCCGTGCGTCAGCGCCCAGCGCTCATCGACTTCGCGCGCGAACGCTTCCACCGTGGTGCGCGACATCAGATTGACCTCGGCCTTGCCGCGGCCGTGCACCCATTCCAGCGATTCCTCGAAATCCGCGCCGAAGGCGCCGTCGTCGAGCACCGCCCACAGTTCCACGTCCGAGTACGGGCCGTCGGCTTGGCGCGCGGTCGAACCGTACAACGCGACCGCGAGCAAGCGCTCGCCGTGACGGCGGCGCAGTTGTTCGACGATATCGTCCACCAGTTCGCGGCGTTGCTCGCCGGTGACCGATTGGGGGCCGGCGAACAGGGTGTCGAGTTCGCCTTGCGGCAATGCGTATTCCATCGGCGCTAGTTAACACGCGGCGCGCGAATGCGGCAATTGCGCGAGGCGGGCATTGCGACGCGCGGCGGAGAATTCGCATCGCGCCATGCGCCGCGCGCGTGCGAACGCGCGATTCAGCTTGGGATCGAACGCGGCTTCACTGCGGCGGCGAGGCGAGTTCGCGCGCGTCGAGCCAGCCGTCGTGATTGCGATCTTGTTTGCGAAAACGCTCGGCCAGGGTCTGCCGGTGCTGCTCGCGGGTCAGCGTCGCGCGCGCGCCGCGGCCGCTGGCGGGTTGCTCGGTCGCATCGAGCACGCCGTCGTGATTGGCGTCCATCGCGTCGAAGGCGTAGCTGAGCCAGTCCTGGTATTCGCTCAGCGAAATCTTGCCGTCGCCGTCGGCGTCCATGCGCGAGAGGTAGTCGCCGGTGGAGGTCACGACTTGCGCGACGCACAGCGCCGGACACAGCAAGCACAAGCCAAGCAAAGCGGACAGACGATGGCGCATGAGGGTATCGGCGACGGGGGACGCGGCTGAGCCTGACGCGGGCGCGGCGCGCAGGCAAGGGGCGGATGCCGGATCGGCGCGCCGAGGCGCGGATACGAAAAACCCGCGCATCGCTGCGCGGGTCTCGGGTCGCCGGGGCTTGCGGCGCGGGCTCAGTGGCGCGCGGGCGCCAGGGCGTAGCCCTTCAAGCGCTCGGAAAAGGCCTGCAGGGCGTGGATACCGCTGGCTTCGGCTTCCACGCACCAGGCGTGCAGGCGCTGCAGCGTGGCCTGGGCGTCGTGCGAGCGATCGTCCAGCACCTGCGCCAGGCGCTGGCGGAAATCGGCCAGGGTCGCCATCTTCGGGCGTTCGTCGATCCAGCTCTGCAGATGCGAGCGGGCGCCGTCGTCGAGCCAGCGGCCGCCGTCGGCCAGGCCCTTGCGCAGGCGCCGCGGCAGCGAACGCACGCGGTCGCCGGCGTTGCCGGCTTCCTCGCGCAGCGCCGGCAGGGTGACGTTGCGGTAGTAGTCGGTCATGGCCTGGAAGCGGATCGCCAGCAGCGCCTTCAAGGTTTCGCTGTCGGGCATGGCGATGTTCGGACGCACGTCCAGCGACGGCGCCACGCGCAGCACCTTGGCCAGGCGCAGCGCGCTCAGGCCGCGGATCGCGGTCCAGCCGATGTCGAATTCCCACTTGCGCAGGGCGAACTTGGCCGAGCTCGGGAACGCATGGTGATTGTTGTGCAGTTCTTCGCCACCGATCCAGAAACCCCACGGGGTCAGGTTGGTCGCGGTGTCGGTGGTTTCGAAATTGCGATAGCCCCACCAGTGGCCCAGGCCGTTGACCACGCCGGCGGCCCAGAACGGAATCCACACCATCTGCAGCGCCCAGATCGCCACGCCGGCGGCGCCGAACAAGGCGAAGCTCAGCGCCAGCAACAGCACCGGGCCCATGGTCGCGTGCGGGGTGTAGAGCTTGCGTTCGATCCAGTCGTCCGGGCAGCCCTTGCCGTACTTCTCGATGTCCTCGCGCTCGGCGCGCGCTTCGCGGTACAGCTCCACGCCGCGCCACATCACCGTGTCGATGCCCTTGAACTGCGGGCTGTGCGGGTCTTCCTCGGTCTCGCACTTGGCGTGGTGCTTGCGATGGATCGCCGCCCACTCCTTGGTGATCATCGAGGTCGTCAGCCACGTCCAGAAGCGGAACACGTGCGCGAGCGCGGGATGGAAATCGACCGAGCGGTGCGCCATCGAGCGGTGCAGGTACAAGGTCACCGACATGATGGTGAGCTGGGTCACCACCAGGAAATACACGGCGAGTTCCCAAAAGCTGGCCTGGATCAGGCCGCCGGCAAGGAAATCGATCAGGGACGCGGGCATTGCAGACTCCGGGAGGACGATGGCTGTGGCGGCAGCCGGGCGGTTCGGCCTTAGGCCAATTAAAAGACAGTTGTATATTGGATGATGCCACGTCGCGATGACCGTTCGCGCCGGTACGGCCTCGGGTGTTGTGATGGGGTCGTAAATTCCAACGGGCAAGGCGCGAAGAACCGGGCGCGGCGGCGGGGTTCAGGGGATGAGCCGAGGTTGAGAGGTCTTTTGTAGGAGGGGCTTTTGTGGGAGGGGCTTCAGCCCCGATGCTCTTCGTTCAGGGCTGGATCGCCGCTCCGGAACGGAAAGCATCGGGGCTGAAGCCCCTCCCACAAAAGCCCCTCCCACAAAAGCCCCTCCTACAGAAGCCCTCCCACAAAAGGCTTCAATCCTCCGCCGAGATTTCCCCGTCCCCGGCGATGCGCTCGCGCTGCCGGGCCAGCTCGGTCTGCGCGAAGCGCTTGAGCGCGGCGCGGTCGGGCTTGCCGAACGGCGAGCGCTTGCCGCAATGGTCGAGCAGCAGGTTCAGGTCCTGGGCCTCGCCCAGGCGCTCGATCTGGTGTTTGTCGAACTTGGGCGCGTCGCGGCCCAGCTTGGCCGCCTTCAAGGCGCGCTGCTGCTGCGACAGCCGCCGCGCGCGCCGGCGCCAGTCGTGCCAGTCCTCGTTCGAGCCGCTGCGGCGGGCGCGGGCGCCGGTCTGGGCGACCCGCATCAGGCTGGCGGCGACCGCTTCGCGCCAATGCCCGGGCTGCAGGTCCGCCCAGGGCAGCGCCCGCAGGCCGGCGCGCAACACCCGCAGCAGGGACCGGCGCGCGCCCAGATCCGGGTCCTCGGCGCGGGCCTGGCGCGCGGCGGCCGCCCGTCCCGCGGCGGCGCGGCGGCGCGCGCGCAGCAGCAGCGGGCGGATGTCGGCTTCGGTATGGCTGCGCAGCAGGCGGTCGAAGGTTTCCACCAGGGCATGCGCATCGCGCAGGCCGGACAGGTCGAGGTTGAGGCGGCGCAGCTCGCGATCGATCAAGGCCGCGCCCGGCCCCAGCGCCGCCCCGCCCAGGGCCAGGGTGGCGCGCGCCCGGCGCAGGCTCTTGCGGGCCAGATGCACGCCGGAATGGATGCGATTGCCGCGCCAGCCCAACGCGTCCAGGGCCTGGTCGAGTTCGCGCGAGGCGAAGCCGCGCAGGCGCAGGCCGGGCGGCCGCTCCGAATCTCCGGCGGTGGCGGCCTGCGCCGCGGCGGACCTGGACCCGGCCCCGGCGCCTTCTTCGGATGCACTCGCCTGCTGCATGAGCGACTTCCTCGATTCGCGACCGATGCCGTATCGGCAGCGGCCCGACCGGGATAGTACGCTGGCGTCATGCCTGAATTACCTGAAGTCGAAACCACCCGGCGCGGCCTGGCCCCGCACCTGGAAGGCCGCCACGTGGTGACCGCGATCCTGCGCCGGCCCGACCTGCGCTGGCCGATCCCGCTGCAGATCGAGGACACCCTGCCCGGCCAGCGCATCGACGCGGTGCGCCGCCGCGCCAAGTACCTGCTGCTGGACACCGCCGCCGGCAGCGCGCTGCTGCACCTGGGCATGTCCGGCAGCCTGCGCGTGCTGCCGGCCGATACGCCGGTGCGCGATCACGACCACGTCGATCTGCTGCTCGACAGCGACCGGGTGCTGCGCTTCAACGACCCGCGCCGGTTCGGCTGCCTGCTCTGGCAGCCGCCGGGGGAAACCCACGAACTGCTGCGCGAGCTGGGCCCGGAACCGCTGTCGGACGACTTCGACGGCAACTACCTGTTCGAGCTCAGCCGCGGCCGCAAGGCGCCGGTGAAAACATTTTTGATGGATCAGAAAGTAGTGGTCGGCGTCGGCAACATCTATGTCGCCGAGGCCTTGTTCGCCGCCGGCGTGTCGCCGCTGCGCGCGGCCGGCAAGGTCTCGCGCGAGCGCTACGCCGAGCTGGCCGGCGCGATCAAGACCATCCTGAGCTACGCCATCCAGCGCGGCGGCACCACCCTGCGCGATTTCATCAGCCCCGACGGCGCGCCGGGCTATTTCGAGCAGGAACTGTCCGCCTACGGCCGCGGCGGCGAGCCCTGCCCGCGCTGCGCGCGGCCGCTGAAACAGGCCAGCATCGGCCAGCGCACGACGGTGTGGTGCGGGCACTGCCAGCGCTGAACGCGGGCCGCGGACGCCGCCGGTAGTCGGTCGATACCGCGCCGTCCATCGGTCGGCGGACGCGTTTGTCATCCGGTCGGCGAGCCCTGCGTTCACCGGACGGGGTGATTTACGTGCGCTACGCGTGCCATCCGGAGCCTGGTTGGTGCCACCAGGTGCGCTACCAAGTAAAGATGAACGCGCTATAGTCGCACCGAGTCGAGGGGCATATGGCCGATAGCGCTGACATCACCATCCTGTTGGATGCCGCCCGCGAGGGCGACCGCGGTGCGCTCGACCGCGTGCTGGCGACGCTGTACCAGGAGCTGCACACGATGGCCCGGCGCCAGCTCGCCGGCCAGCACGGCCAGACCCTGGACGCGACCGCGCTGGTCCACGAGGCCTACCTCAAACTGGTCGGCCGCCGCGAAGCCCAGTTCGACGATCGCGCACACTTTTTCGCCTATGCCGCCTCGGCCATGCGCAGCGTGGTGGTGGACTACGCGCGCCAGCGCCTGGCGCAAAAGCGCGGCGGCGATCTGCACCGCGTCACCGAATTGCCCGACGACGTCGAGGGCGGCCTGCGCCTGGACGAAGACACGCTCGGCCTGGACACCGCGCTGACCAAGCTGGCCGCGGTCGATCAGCGCCTGGCCCAGGTGGTCGAGCTGCGCTATTTCGCCGGCCTGTCCGAGCTGGAAATCGCCGCGCTGCTGCAGCGCTCGGAGCGCAGCATCCGCCGCGACTGGCAGAAGGCGCGGCTGTTCCTGTTGGCGTCGTTGCAGGATGAGCCCAACCGCTGACGGCGTCCGCGTCGCCGGCGGCTCACGCGCAGCGCGTCTGCAAGGAATGCGCACCGTCATGATCGCCAAGGCTTCATCCCCGCTGACCGCCGCCGCGTTGGATGCCGCGCGCGCCGAGGCGGCCACCGTCTTCGCTTCGGCGGCCTGATCGCGCATGGATGCCGAGCGCTGGCAACGCCTGTCTCCGCTGCTCGACGCGCTGCTCGAGCTCGATCCGGTCGCCCGCGCCGAACGCCTGCGCGAACTGGGCGCGGACGATCCCTCGCTCGCCGACGATCTGGCCGGGCTGATCGCGCTGGAGGAAGGCCACGAGGATTTCCTGTCCGAACCCCTGGTGACGCCGCAGGCCAGCGGCATGCGCCCGGGCGTGGAAGTGGGTTCGTACCGGCTGGAAAGCCTGCTCGGCGAAGGCGGCATGGGCCAGGTCTGGCTGGCCTCGCGCGCCGACGGCCTGTACCAGCGCCGGGTCGCGCTGAAATTGCTGCGCCCGGGCCTGGCCGACACCAACCTGCGCACCCGCTTCACCCGCGAACGGCAGATCCTCGCCCGCCTCGCCCATCCGCACATCGCCCGCCTGCTCGACGCCGGCGTGACCCGCGACGGCCTGCCGTACCTGGCGCTGGAATACGTCGAAGGCGAACCGATCACCGACTACTGCCGCAATCAGCGCACGCCGCTGGACAAGCGCCTGCGCATGTTCCAGCAGATCTGCGACGCGGTCAGCCACGCCCACGCCAACCTGATCGTCCACCGCGACCTCAAGCCGTCCAACATCATGGTGACGCCGGGCGGCGACGTGCGCCTGCTGGATTTCGGCATCGCCAAGCTGCTCGACAGCAGCGACGTGCCGCTGCCCGAGCAGACCCGCACCGGCGCGCGCGCCTTCACCCTGCACTACGCCGCGCCCGAACAGGTGCGCGGCGAGCCGGTCACCACCATGACCGACGTGTACTCGCTCGGCGTGGTGCTGTACGAGCTGCTCACCGACGCCAAGCCCTACAAGCTCAAGCGCCAGACCGACGCGGAATGGGAAGAGGCGATCCTCGCCGCCGATCCGATGCGGCCCTCGCAGGCGGTGCTGCGCTACGCCGACGCCAGCGACGCCGACATCGATCCGGTGTCGCTGCGCCGGCTCGGCCGGCAGTTGTCGGGCGATCTGGACAACATCGTTCTCAAGACCCTGGCCAAGCGGCCCGAGCAGCGTTATCCCTCGGTGGAAGCGCTGTCGCTGGATCTGCAGCGCTTCGAATCCGGGCGCCCGGTGCTGGCGCGCGCGCAGAGCCTGCGCTACCGCTTCAACAAATACGTCGCCCGCCATCGCTGGGCGCTGGCGACCGCGGCGCTGGTCGCGGTGGTGCTAAGCGCCGCGCTGGGCATCGTCGCCTGGCAGGCGCGCGAAGCGGTGGCCGAGGCCGCGCGCGCGCAGGCGATGCAGGACTTCATGGTCGGCCTGTTCGAAAGCGCGCGCGGCACGCCCGAAGGCGAAGCGCTGGACCTGCGCGGCCTGCTCGACGCCTCGGTCGCGCGCGGCAATCGCGAACTCGCCCGGCAACCGCGCGCGCGCGCGGAGTTGTTCGGCGTGATCGCGCGCCTGCGCACCAGCCTGGGCGACTACAACGAAGCGCGCGCGCTGCTGCAACGCCAGACCGCGATCATGGCCTCGGCCGACGACATCCCCGACAGCCTGCGCCTGGAATCGATGACCCAGCGCGGCAAAGTCCTGCGCCTGCTGAACCTGCCGCGCGACTGCGCCGCGCTGATGCAGCCGGCGCTGGACCTGGCCCGGCGCGAACAGTCGCAACTGCCGCTGCAGTCGAGCGAGTTCTATTCCGAACTCGGCCGCTGCCGCCGCGCCAACGGCGAACGCCAGGGCGCGCGGCAGTTGTTCGAGCGCTCACTGGCGATACGGCGCGAGATGCTCGAAAACACCGACGCGGGCGAAGTCGAAAACCTCATGGACCTGGCCAGCCTGCAAGCCGATGCCGGCCAGAGCCGCGAAGCGCTGCAAGGCTTCGAACACGCGCGCCGGCGCCTGCAGCAGCGCGTCGGCGACCGCCATCCGCTGCAGGTCGAGATCGGCCGCAGCCTGGCGGTGTTGCGCCGCGACCTGGGCCAACTCGGCGACGCCGAACGCGACGCCAGCGAGGCCCTGGCGATCGCGCTGGAAGTCAACGGCGCGCAGCATCCGGCGACCCTGGCGGTGCGCCTGCAACTGGCCGAGCTGCACGTGGATCAGGGCCAGTACGTGCAGGCGCAGGCCGAGTTCGAACTGATACGCGGCCTGCTCACGCAGCGGCTGGGACCGGATCATCTGCAACTGGCCAGCGTGCGCAATGCGCTCGGCCTGATCGCCTGGGAACGCGGCGACCTGGACCGCGCTCTCGGCGAACTCGATCGCGCCATCGCCATCGTCCGCCAGCATCGCCTGCCCGCCGTTCAATCCGACCGCCTCGCCGAGCTGCTGTTCAATCGGGCCGTGATCCTGCACGACGCCGGGCGCGACACCGAAGCGCGCTCGGTGCTGGAACAGACCCGCAACCTGCGCATCCGCCGGTTCGGTCCCGAGCACGGCAGCGTCGGCGACACCGAGCGCGTGCTCGGCGACGTCGAACTGGCGCTGGGCGAACCCGAGCGCGCGCTGCCGCGGCTGCAGCGCGCCCTGCAACTCACCCGCGCGGCCTACGGCGAACGCCACCCGCGCAGCCGCCACGCCGAACTCGACCTGGCCCGCGCCGAAGCCGGCAGCGGCGACGCCGCCGCGGTCGCGCACCTGGATTCGCTGGCGGAACTGCCGACCACCAACGAAGACCTGCGCACGCTCGGCTGGCGCGCCCAGGCCTACGCCGCGCAGGCGCGCTGCGTGGGCACGCAGCGCGGACAGGCGCGGGCGAATCTCGACGGTTTGCTGCGCACCATCGCCGAAGCGCGGCCGGACGGCAGCGAGGTGGGGCGTGAGGCGCAGGCGATACGCGACGCCTGCGAATAAATCGCTGCTTCGCCGCGCGGCGTGGCCGAGCGCGCGCGAAGTTTCAGTCGCCGTCCACGTTGGCGATCAATCCCAACAGATCGGTCGCGCCGACATCCACGCCGGCCTGCGTCAGCAAGGTCGTGATCTGGCCGCGGTGATGGGTCTGATGATTGAAGAAATGCATCAGCAAACTGCCGAAGCGGCGGCGCGAGAGCACGCCCTTCATGCTGGCGTAGTCCAGCGCGTGATCCAGATCGCTCTCGCTCAACTGGGCCACCCAGGTTTCGATCAAGGCGTCCAGGGCTTCGCGCTCGGCGCGCAGCGGCGGCAGGCGGTCGTGGACGATGGCGGCGATATCGAGCGGCCGCGGCCGCGGGCGGATCGGATCGAGCGCGGCGAAGCGCGCGGGATGGGTGGCGAAGCGATGCAGCCAGACTTGATCGGCGACCAGCAGATGATTCAACGTGCCCAGGATCGAGCCGAAGAACGCGCCGCGATCGGCGGCAATCGCCTCATGCGGCAGTTGCGCCGCGGCCGCGTACACCTTGTCGTTCATCCAACGGTTGTAGGCGGCCATCAACACCGCGTGTTCGCGCAGATTCATCTAAGCGGCTCCTGCCGAGGGAGCGCCTGAGTTTAGCGGCCCGCGCGATTGGATTCGCGCGTTCCGCGCCGCGTCGGATCGCGAATCCGTGCTCTTGAGACGCGGCGGATCGGAATGCATGCCCGCGATCCGCCGCGCCCGGTCAACGTTTGAACATGCCGTCGAACCAGGCACGCATCACCTCGCCGATCCGCGGCCGCTGCGGCGCAGCCGGCACGGCGGCGGGCGGGACCGCGGCCGGCGCGGCCGGCAACGCGGCCGGACGCGGCGTCGAGGCGCAACGAGGTTCCGGCGCCGCCGAGCGTGGCGCCGCGACGGTGGCCAATTCGACGCAGGCGGCATCGTTCGCGCCGGCTTGCGCGGCGAGCGTGGACACCGTCGCCACCTCCCGCGACAGCAACACGGTCGGATTGGCCGGGAAGCCCTCCCATGCCTTCGGCGTATCCAGCAGTTCGATCCGCGCGAGCGGCTTGTCGGCGGGCACGTTGATGCCCCAGGTGCGGAAACTGGCCTTGTTGTTGGGATCGCTGGCCTCGGCCGGCACCGCGGCAGTCGCACCGAACCACTTGCGGAACCCCTTCTGCAGCAGAACGTGCCTCACGCTGCCGTCGGCGTAGGTCGCGCGCACGGTGTAGTCGCAACCGTTGTTCTGGCAAAACGACGAATACGCGCCGGCGCCGGGCACGATGCTCGCCCGTTGCGCCGCGTCGGTGGGATCGATGTAGCGCCGCAGATTGCCGCGGAAGGCTATCGGCGGATAGATCTGCGAAACCTCGGCGGTGCCGGCATGGCTGTAGGCGATGGCGATGGCCTGCACCGCCACGTCGCGCTGCTCGGGCAGGCTGAGATCGAAGCTGTAAAGCCCCTTGCTCAGGGTCGTCGGCGTAACGTTGACCCAGCGCCGGTCGATCCCGTCCCAGCGCTTGTAACCGCCGGGGAAAGACGCATCGGCGACGATGCTGCCGCCGCTGTAGACGCGCGCACCCTTGCTGTCGATGGTCGTGGTTCCCTCCAGATGGCGCTGCATCATCGCGGCGCTGTAATCGGCGAAGGTCGCGAAGCGGTAGCCGCTGGCCTGGTCGCCGGCACCGCTCGCCATCGGGTCTTGCTTGACGCAACGGCCTTGCGCGTCGAGCTGACGCGGGCTGCCGTCGAACGTGTCGCCCGCGCAACCGTTGTAGCGCGTCGCGGTGGTCGGAACGAACGGCGCCAGAAACTCCTTGCGCGTGCTGTCGTAGCCCCAGGCCGAGCCGGCGAGGCTGCCGCCGACGTAGGGATACTTGCCGGCGAGGTAGGCGTCGTTGTGGTGCGGCAGGCCCATCGCGTGGCCCTGTTCGTGGATGAAGATACCCTTGTAGGCGTAGTCGCCGGTGCCGGTATCGCCGCCGACCGATGCCCATCCGCCGCCGACGCCGACCACCTTGCCGGCTGCGTTGAAAGCGATCACCGGTGAGTAGTACTGGACCGGGCCGGGCGCTTCGCCGTTGGCGCTGAGCAGGTCGCCGAGAATGTCCAGCGCGGCGCTCAGGATCTGGAAACCGGCTTGTTCGTCGTTTCTGTTGCGCGCCAGATAGGCCGGCTTGGTTCCGGACGGCGCGATCGACAGCGTCGGCGACACCATCTTCTGCGCGGGATGGTTCTGCGCCACCAGACTGGCGACCGGCCATTTGGCGAAGATTTCGTCGACCGTCGCGGCATCGGGCGCGGCGGTGGTCGCCAGCGGCACCGAGTTGTTCTCGTCGGCGCCGAAAAGATACAGCGGCAACACGCGCAGCAGCACCGGGCTGTCGGCGCCGATGACCGGCGCGCGAAAGCCGCCGGCGCGATGGTTGTCGGCGCGCGCGCGCAACTGCAGGCCGGGCACCAGCCATGCGGCCGGCAGGGTCGCGCTGTAGCGCCCGGTCGCATAGGCCGGGCCGCCGGCTTCGGTGGCCGGAATGGAACTGGACAAGGCCAGCGTGCCGAGCTGGACGCCGTTGACCCAGGCCTCTAATTGCGGGTTGCCGGGACCGAGCGCGGACAGGCTCAGCAGTGCCAGGGTTTCGCGTCCACCGACCGCGTGCAGGTTTTCCGTGGCCGCGGGCAGGCTCCAGCTCAGCCCGGCTTCGGGCAGCACATGGGTCTGGGCGAGTTGGAGTTCGCCGATTTCCAGCAGCGGCGCGTTCGCCGGCGGCTGCGGTGGCTGCGGTGGTTGCGTGGTTGGCGGTGTAGTCGGCGAACTGCCGGGAGGCGTCGTGGGCGAGGTGTTCGGCGACGGCGACGGCGTCGAAGAGGCCGCGGCGCGTTTCTTGCCGCCGCCGCATGCGCCCAAGGCCAATGCGACGGAAATCCACAATGCCGCGACGGCGAAGCCAGGTGTGCGCATGATGTTGCTCCTTGCCACGCGGGCACTCGCGCCCGCGCCGATGAATGACGAATGGATTGAGCGTCCTGTTGATCGGCCGTCGCCAGTTGGCATGATCGTCTCCCCACGATCCGGCGCGGCTGCATCATAGCCATTCGTTTTCGCGGCGTCGCGACAGTTGTGCATCGCGTGTGGACGATTATTACGGCCGCACCAGAACCGCTATTTCTTCCGGATATTCGGCACGGAAAGTGCGTTCAACGCGACAACAGGTCGAGCCGATCCGGAGCACGCTCCGCACAACTTCGCCGTATCGCATCGTGCGCGGCAATCTTGTTCTGCGGGCTGGTTTTTCATCCAGCTTGTTGAACGACGCGGTTGTCATCGCGCGATTCGGGCTCGATATCGCGCTCTTGCGCGGCGGCGGCTTCAACGAACTGCGAAACGCCGCGATCGATTGGCAGCGCAAGCACACGTCGCGACATCACATCGATCGCTTGGGTCCGCCCTGATCCGGATCGTCCGGCCCGCGCGTGCGCGCTTGCTGCTCCGATTGCGCGATCTCGGCCTGGGCCTGGCGGATGGAGTCGGTCTGGCGATAGCGCTCTTCGGCCGGCATCGAGACCGCCTCGGCCGTGCGCATGTGGGCGTGGTGCGCCGCCGGATCGGAAGAGGGATGGCCGACTCGATAGACATGCACCACATCGCCGGCCGCCAGGCCCGCGGCCGGCTGGTTGAACATCGCCCGGATGTCGTCGTGGGCCGAGAACCGCTGCTCCGCGGCGAGCGTCAACAAGCTGGCGCTCATGCGCTCGCTGCCTTCGTCCCAGGATTTACCGACCTGCCGGTCCAACTCGCGAACGGCGCCGCGGACTTTCTCCAGCAGGGCGTGATCGCGGTGATCGGAATCGTTCGGATCGCCGGGACGAGGCTGCGCAACCGTCGGCGCCGGGCTGGAAAACTCCAGGGGCAGCGCGGGAATCGGGCTGAGGTGCTGGTGCGTGCTGGCCGTATGTTGAAACAAACCCGCTCGAGGCGGGTTCGTGGTGGTGTCCAGGTAGGCCTGCGCTGTGCCCGCACTGCTGGGCGGCAGGCTGATGCCGTTGCGCTCGAGCAAGTCCTCGCGCAGCTTCAACTGTCCCAGGTCGAGCTGCATCCGCGGCGCCACCCCGTGCACGGCATGGGCGTAATTGCGTTCGAAATGGATCGCGCGGCTGATCGCGCCGGCGCCGTAGAAATTCGGATAGTCCGAATCGCCGTGATGGCCGATGCCGGTGGTCCGGTGGCTCGGCAAGCCCGGCGCGCCCGCGGGCGGCTTGTCGAAATAGTTTTGCGCCTGGGCGGCGATGTTGCCGGGGGTCATCGGCAGAGTGCTGTCTGGGTTGAAGGAGAGGCCTGGGCGGGCTTGGGCTTGCCGCGAGTTGGCCGGATCAGGCTGAATAAAATCGTGCAATCGAGAGTTTCGCAACAGCATCATGTTCGTAAGATTGGCTGCCGGATTAACTTGTCGCTCTCGGCTAACTAGCGAATTCCATCCCGCAATCTGCGCCCTGGCTTCGTCATCACGACCAGCGCCGATGAGCTGACCAACAGGCGCGGTGTAATCGTTGACGGGATTGTTGTCGGTGGCGATGGCCTTCGCGGCGGTATCGAACGCCCGATAGGCGATCACCTTGTCGGGGTGGTTGAAAGCATGCTGGGTTTCGTGGCCCAGCACGAAGGTCAGGTCCGGCGAGTCGAACCTCTGAAAACCTGCGGGAGTCCTCGCCAGCACCCTTGGCGGAACGCTCATGGTCTTGGTGTCGCCGTTGTACGTTCCGCCGGCGACCATGTTACTGAGCGGCGCGAAGTTCTCCAGCAGCATCCGATCGTTTCGATCCGATGGATCGACCGTCGTCGCCGCCCGTTTCATCTCCGCGGCCAGAACTGGAGAACCGTTGATGGTGAACTGCAGATTGCTCAGCATGTCCTGCGATACCTGCTGGGTGACTCCCGCTGCATCGACATAGGTGCCGTGAGCAAAACGCAGGCTCATCTCCTGCAGGCGCAGGCTGGCGCGCAGGTCCGGGTTGGCCGCCGTTCCGCCGGCCTGGAAGCCGTTGGACGGCAGCGTCACTACGCCCGAGGCCTTGTCGTACGTGCCCACGATATTCGGCCCCGCTCCTGTCGATGCCGACGCGAAGCCCGTCAGCTGGCGATTGGCGGCGGCTTGGTTCAAGCGCTGCAGCAGATCGGCATCGCTGGCGATGGTCGCGCGCAACTGTGCTTCCTGGTCCAGCGTCACGCCAGGTTGATGGGCGAACTGCGCGATCGATGCCCGTAGTTGAGTGTTGATGGACGGCATGACTTAAGGTCCGAATGCATGAACGCTGATTTCGCTGACACAGGCATGGTTGAGCTTGGCATCGGGCGCATTGGCCTCGCGACGCGGGATGATCTGCACACGAACGTTGTTCCGTAAATATTGAAGTGCCAGCAGGCGCCCCAACTCGTCATAGTCGCCGGGATCGTCCCTCTTGAACCCCATGCCTGTCAGCGCAGCCTCATAAACATTGAAGTCCAGGCCACAAACCGCCTCCATGTCTTCCAACAAGCTACTGTTGATTCGCTCGTTTTCGTTTATGAATTCAAGCACAGCATTTGTGTAGCGTCTGTACTTCGGATCGACTCCATAGCCGAAGCTGTATCGCCAAGCGGAATCTGGCAAGGTCATCGTCAAGAAGCCTTCATCCTTTTCCGATAGCCGAATCAACGGCAATCGCATAACTTTCTGCACCCGCTCGCCCGACAACTCATCGAACGACTTCAAGCTATCGATCAACGCCAAGAAGCGACGCCCGATTTCCTCCGGCGTCAGTTCGGGATGCTCGGCCAGCGTGCTTGGCCGATAAGGAGCGGGCGAGACGATGTTCACGGCGGCAACTTCCTTGGGTGCTGGGACCGCAGTCTTCGGAACCGACGGATGCGCGCAGGCGACAAGCGTGAGTCCGGCAAGCGCCAGCGACGGGACACGAAATATCGAATGTTTCATGGAAATCCCCGGTTACGCCAGCTCCCATTTCCGGATGCACAAAATTCGTGCACTGGAGGTTGATTGCCGTTTGGTCCGTCTACTGCCGAAGATACACGGCACCAACGAAGATCGAAGAGCGACGGCTTAAGGTCCGAATGCATGAATGCTGATAGCTCTGGCGCAGGCATGATTGAGCTTGGCATCGGGCGTATTGGCCTCGCGACGTGGGACGATCTGCACACGAACGTTGTTTCGCAGATAGTCTAGCGCCAGCAGGCGTCCGAGCTCGTCATAATCGCCGGGATCGTCCCTCTTGAAGCCCATGCCTATCAGCGCCACCTCATAGGCGCTGAAGTCCAACCCACAGACTGGCTCCATATCTTCCAGTAATTGCACATTGAGTCGTTCTTTCTCATTGTTAAACTCAAATATGGCGTTAGTGAGCGAGCGATATTTCGGGTTAACGCCGTAGACGAAGCTGTATCGCCAAGCGGAATCCGGCAAGGTCATCGTCAAGAAGCCTTCATCCTTTTCCGATAGCCGAGTCAACGGCAATCGCATAACTTTCTGCACCCGCTCGCCCGACAACTCATCGAACGATTTCAGACTATCGATCAGCGCCAAGAAGCGGCGCCCGATTTCCTCCGCCGTCAGTTCAGGATGCTCGGCCAGCGTGCTGGGCCGATAGGGAGCGGGCGAGACGGTGTTCACGGCGGCAACTTCCTTGGATGCTGGGACCGCAGTCTTCGGAACCGACGGATGCGCGCAGGCGACAAGCGTGAGCCCGGCAAGCGCCAGCGACGGGACACGGAATATCAAATGTTTCATGGAAATCCCCGGTTACGCCAGTTTCCATTTCCGGATGCACAAAATACGTGCACTGAAGGTTGATTGCCGTTTGGTTCGTCTACTGCCGAAGATACACGGCGCCAGCGACGATTGAAGAGCGGCGACTCAGGGATCGAGTGGGTGAATGCTGATCGATTGCACACTAGCGTGGTTGAGCTTGGTGTCTGGCATGTTGGCTCCGCGGCACGGGATGATTTGCCCCCGCACGTCGTTGCGCACTTACTGCAGCGCAAGCAACCGGCCTAGCTCGCCGTAGGACGCGTGTTCGTTCTTGAAACCCATGCCTGTCAGCGCCGCCTCATAGGCATTGAAATCCAGCCCGCAGACCGGCTCCATGTCTTCCTGCGCTCTATCGCCCGTTTGCTCGCTCTCATAGTCGAACGCAAAGACGGCATTCCTGAGCGAGCGATGTTTTCGCGGCGCAGGCGGTCCGCTGTCCTGCGACGGGCGCGATGGCCGCGCCGCGAGCGGCGCTCCATCGCCGGATCGTGAACTTCATCCCTGGCTCGCCGCGCGGGCGCGGCTTATTTTTCCTTGCGCCAGTTGATCGAAGCGCGGTTTTCCAAGGTGCTCGATTCGATCTCGATATCGAAGCCCTTGCGCAGCAGATACTTCAAGGTCAGCACTTGACCGGTGCCGAGCAGCGACACGCCGTAGCCGACATACAGGCGCGGCGACAGGTATTTGCCAACGCCCAGCACCGAACCGCCGAGCGCGCGGCTTTCCATCACGCCGGCGTCGTCGAGGCCGATCTTCGCGCCGAGTTGCGAGGCCAGCAGGCCGCCGCCGGCCGACAGCGCGGCGCTGGCGGCGTTGAGCTGCTTGTTCTCGTCGCCGCTGACCGACGACAGCGGCCGGCCGAGCGCCAGGTACGCCAGCGCTTCGGACTGCGAGCTGGCCGGATCGGACCAGACGTTGACCTGTGGCGAGCTGACCCGCCCGCTGATGTCCACGCCGGCCTTGACCGCGCCGACCTCGCGCTCGGCGCGCACGTCCAGAATCGGATCGGACACCGGCCCGTTGTTCCAGACCAGATTGCCGCGGGTGATCTGCAGCTTCTGCCCGTACGCGGTGTAGCGGCCTTCGATGTTGAGCGCGCCGCTGGCGGTCATCTCGCGCCCGGGCTTGGAGCGCACGCGCATCTGCCCGCCGAGCTTGCCGTCCAGGCCGAAGCCGTTGAGCTTGACGTCGTCGCCGATGGCCAGGGTCAGGTCGAGTTCCAGCGGCGAGGCGCCGGTGTCTTCCGGATCGACCGGATCGAGCACCACCACGTCCTCGGACACCGACACGCCCTGGTCCAGGCGCTCCAGATCGATTCGCGCCGAAGGAATGGTGACCTTGCCGGTGACGTTCAACGGCTGCTTGGCCGCGTAACGCACGGTGAGTTCGGGATTGGCGACCGCGCGCAGATCGCGCGTGTCGGAGGCGAGCACGTTGCTGCCGCGCACGTTCAACACCAGCGGCGTGTCGTCGCCCTGCCAGCCGAGCGTGCCGTCGATGTTGAGCGTGCCCTCGCCCGAGCGCACGCTGCCGGCGATGCGCGCGCTGCCGTCGGGCTGCGCGTCCAGGCGCACGTCGCCGTCTTGCAGCACGATGCCGAGCGACGGCACTTCGGTTGTGAACTGCGACAGCCGCGCCTGTCCGCCCAGCAGCGGCTTGGAACGCGTGCCGGCCAGACTGATGCGGCCTTCCAGCTTGCCCTTGGGTTCGACGATGTCCGGCGAGAACAATTCGATCCAGGTCAGTTCGTCGGTGTCGACCGCGACATTGCCCGCCAGCGGCGCGTACGCGTCCCAACCGGTGCTGACCGTGGCCTCGATGCGGCCGTCGTCGTTGAAGCCGGCCTTGAGCTCGGCGTTGAGTTTGTTCGGGTCGAAGCTGGCCTTGAGCGAAAGCTCGTTGTAGCGCACCAACTCGCGCCGCGAGCGTTCGCTGAACTTCAGGCCGCCGCCGCTGGAGCTGAGGTTGAACTGTCCGCGCCAGGCGTTGCCGGCCGGGCGCAGCTCGCCGTCGAGGGCGATCTCGCCGCGCAGAATCCACGGCCGCTTGTCGCTGCGTTCGGGCAGATACGCCTGCGCCAGCAGCAACGGCAGGCCCTGGCCCTTGAGTTCGACGCCGCGTCGTGGCCAGTCGGCGCTCGCGCACAACGAACCGCCGCTGCTGGACGCCAGGCACGCATTCGTCAGCGCGCCGTTGCGCCCGTCCCAACGGTATTGCGCGGGCTGCTGCAACTTCCACGACGCGCCCTTGCTCGGTGCCAGTTGCAGCGACGCCAGCGCGCCCTGCCAGGTCGCGCCGCGTTTTTCCGCGTTGCCGGACAGATCGAGATTGGCCACCTCGCTGCGCGCCTGCAATTGCAGCTGCAAGGCTTCGACCGCGCCGTGCGCATCCACGCTCAGCGACGACAGCGCGATGCCGGCGTCGAGTTCGCTCGCGCGCAGCGCCAGTTCGCCGCCGCGGCCGCGCCAGGGCAAACGGCCCTTGGCGCTGACACTGGCGGCCTGGTAGTCGCCGTATTTCAAGCCGCTGCCGGTGAGGTCGGCGTCGACGTTGGGCGCATCGTGCGCGCCGGTCAGTTTGACCGTGCCGTTGAGGCTGCCGGCCGCGCTCGGCAGCAGATCGTTGAGCTGCAGCGGCGCGAATTTGGCATCGACATCGATGGCTTGCGCGTACTTGCCCTTGGCCTCGATGCGGCTGCCACCGAGGGTCAGGGCGACATCGCCCTCAAAGCCGTCGTCGCTCTTGCCCGGCGCGGCGCCGTGCATGACGAAGCTGCCGCGGCCGCCCAGCGGACGATCGCGCAGGCGCCCGCCGAGCTGATCGGCATTGGCCTTGATCTCCAGGCCGCCGTCGTCGCGGGTGGCGCCGGTGGTGGCGATCTTGCCGTCGATGGCACCCTTGAATTCCGGGACGAAATACCCCGGATCGAACCCCGATAGCGTGGCCTTGAAATCCCAGCCGAGCTTCGGCGCCCAGGCGACATCGCCGCGGCCGTCGAGCAGGCCGGCCGGCATCTTCGCCTTCAGCGTTTTCAAGGTCATGCGTTGATCGTCGCCGCGGCCGTCGAACTCGATCGTCGCCGCCTGTTTGTCGCGCAGCAGGCGGGCATCGCCGATCGCCGCCCAGGCCTTGACCGTGCCGGCGAAGCCCAGGTCGGCGCGTTCCAACGTCACCGCCGGCGTGGCGGGCGTCTGCGCCGCCTGCGACGGCTTGGCGAGAGACTTCAACGTCGTCGGCGCGGCCTTGCCGCCCCAGGTCAGGCCGCGCGCGTTGATCGAAAACTTGAACCGGCCGTTGTCGGCGTCGGTGAAGTCGGCGTGGCCGCGCAGGGTCGCGGTGCCGTCGAACAGTTTCAGCGCCAACGGCTGCACGTCGAGCACCTGATCCTTCAGCGACACCTTCGACGGCAGCACGGTCAGGGCCAGATCGCCCTGGCGGAATTCGCCGTCGAGATCGGCCTTGCCGCCGACACCGGTCGCATTGAAGCGCAAGGCCATCGGCGTATCGCTGGGCTTGGCATCGGGCGAAGTCAGCAGGCCGATGTCGAGCGCGTCGCTGCGCGCATGCACCTGCCAGGTCGGATCGTCCTTGCCGCGCAGCGTCGCAGTGATGCGCACCGGCCCCGGCGCGGCGCCAGCCACGGCCACGTCCATGCGCGACAGATCGCCGCGCGCGACCAGACCCAGGCGCGCGGGTGTGCGGCCCGCGGCACTGGGTAGCACGGCGGTGGCGACCAGATCGGTTTTGAAATCCTTGCGCGGCTGGTAATCGCCGTGCACGGTGAAATGGCCGCGATCGGTGACCGCGTCGATTTTTCCCACATGCAGCTTGCCCGACTGCGCATCCAGGCCGCCGCGCAGTTGCCGCACGTCGATGAGATGCTCGCCGGCCTGGCTGACCTTGAAGCCGTCGATGCGCACGTCGTCGGCCTGCACCGACAGCGGCGGCTCGATCTGCGGCAACACCTCGGGCCAGCGCGGCAGCTCGAACGGCTCGTCGCTTTTTTCGATATCCAAGGTGGCGTTCTGGACCTGCAGCGCATCCAGCCGCAGCTTGCGTCCCAACAGCGGCCGCAGCGACGGATCGATGTAGATGCGATCGGCGGTGAACACGGTTTTCTTGTAGGCGAAGCGCACGCCGCGCAAGGTCAGCGGACCCGACACCGGGCCTTCGGCGGCCCGCCAGCTGAAACTGGAATCGGCCGGCAGGCGCGCGACGATCTGCGCCAGCAACAGATCGCGGCCGGCGATGGTGGCGATCAGCCAGTACACCGCGAACGCGATCAACAAGGTCAGCGCCGCGGCCGCCAGGCTGCTGCGCCAGGCCCAGCGCTTGGCGGCGGCGCGGCGACGGCGGCGGCGTTCGAGCAACAGCTCTTGCGCGCTCGGGGTCTGCGAAGGCGGGGGCGTATCGCTCATGTGTTGCCGGTTCGTCCTTGCCGCGCCTTACAGATCGGCGCCGATATTGAGATAGAGCTGGAAGCCTGAATCGGGGTGATCCAGGCCGCGTGCGATATCGACCCGCAACGGGCCGACCGGAGAGCGCCAGCGCACGCCGACGCCGACGCCGGTGCGCATGTCCGGACTGTCGTCGAAGGCGCTGCCGCTGTCCACGAACACCGCCGCGCCCCAGCTTTCGTTGAAGTACTGCTCGAATTCGACGCTGCCGGTGATCACGTTCTTGGCGCCGAGCGCGAAGGCCTTGCGCCCGGGAATGGCCGGAATGCGCGGGCCCACTTCGCGCCATTCGTAACCGCGGATGCTGCGATCGCCGCCGGCGTAGAAACGCAGCGACGGCGGCAGATCGACCAGGGCGTCGGTGAAGGTATGGCCGAGTTCGCCGCGGGTGATCAGGCGGCTGCGTTCGCCCAGGCCCTTGTACCAGCGCGCGGTGACCTGCGCCTGCAGGAAGTTGGCGTCCGAGCCCACCGCTTCCAGGCCGCCGCGCAGCAGGCCGGTGGCGCTGATGCCGTTGCGCGGGTACAGGCGGTCGTCGGCGTCGATGTATTCGGCGCGCAGCGAGGGATACAGGAAGGTCGCGGTGCGGTAGTCGACGGGCGTGGCCGGATCGTCGTCGTCTTCGTCGGCATAGGCCCAGCGCTCGCGCAGGCCGTGCAGCGAGACGGTCGCGGTCCAGCGCTGATTGATCTTGCCGCTGCGGCTGGCGACCAGTTCGATCCGGCGCGAATCGATGTAGTCGGTCTGTTCGTCCGCGCCCTGAAGGCTGAAGGTGTACCAGCCGTCGAGCCAGGCGAAGGCGGGAATGCGGTATTGCAAGGTCGCGGTCTTGCGCCGCTGGGCGAAGTCGATCTGCGCCAGCGCCTTGTGGCCGCGGTCGTTGACGTAGCGACGCTCCACGCCCAGGCGCACGCCGGCGCCGCTGTCGGTGCCGTAGCTCAGGCCGGAGGTGTAGATGCTGCGCTTGGCCGGGGTCAGCGTGACCTTGACCGGAATCTGGCCGTCCACGGCGTTTTCCGGCTGCGGCTCGATGTCGATGCTGGAGAAATAATCCAGCCGCGCCAGCGATTCGCGAAAGGTGTCGAGCTTGCGCTGGTGGTAGTAGCTGCCCTGTTCCCAGTACACCAGCCGCTCCAGCAGGCTGTCGCGGATGATCCGCTTGGGCGTCTGCTCGAAGCTGATCGGGCCCATGTCGTAGCGCTGGCCGCTGGTCCAGACCAAGTCGACGTCGGCGGCCTGTTCCGCGCGGGTGACCTCCACCCTCCGCGAAGAAAAATCCGCGTCGAAGTACCCGCGTTCCGCCAACCGCCGGCTGATCTTGATCTTGCTGGCCTCGTAGGCGGCGTGGTCGAACACCTGCCCCGGGCCGGGCCGGAACGCGGCCAGGTCCTGCTTGAGATAGCGGTCGTCGCTGCCGGCGCCGAGGATGGCGATGTCGGAACGGCGCACCTTGACCGGTTCGCCCTTGTCCACGGTGATGATGACGGCGATCGGCGGCGAGGCCGCGCGCGCCGCGGCGGCGGCGGCCGGATCGGCGGCGGTGCCGACCGGGCCCGCGGCGGTAGCGCCGGCGGCCGGCGGATCGGTGGCGGCGGCCGGATCGATGGCCGTATCGGCCGTATCGGCCGGGTCGGCCGGCGCGGTCGGATCGGTGCCGGCCGGGGTGGCGATGCGCCGGGTTCCGCGCGAATCCTCGATCTTGATGGTCGGCGAGTAGTAGCCGAACGGCTCCAGCGCCTCGCGGGTCTCGTTCTCGGCCTCGCGCAACAGATAGCCCAGGCGGCGCCCGGACACGTCCTTGTCGATGGTGTCCACCAGGGACAGCGAAACCCGGACGTTATGGGTCATGGCCTCGTCGAGGCCGCGAATCTCGACTTTGCCGACCTTGGCGCCCCAGGCGGTGCCGGCGGCCCCGAACCCCGCTGCGAAGGTGGAAAAGACGAAAAAAAGGCGGGGGATCAATGGCATAGCCACCAGAATAACCGGTTGGCGCTGACACTGCTTGCCGATCCTGGCGTCAGACTTTGCACATTCGTTGCATCCAGCGTTAAGAAGTCGTAATTTCGGTGTCAGGGGAACTGGCCGTAAGCGCGGGGGGCTGCGCTACTGGCACTCGGAATCTCCTAGATAAAAGACCGTCCCGCCCTTCCACAAAGGAAGTCACACGGTAGGGAAGCAATGTCACTGAATATTCCAGGAGTCCACTTCGTGAATAGAAAAATTTTGACCACTGCTGTCTGCACTGCGCTGGTCAGCGCGGTCGCGCCGGCTTACGCCCAGCAGGCGGCAGCTACCGGTTCAAACGATGACGTCACCCGGATCGAGACGGTCACCGTCACCGGCTCGCGCATCTCCAACCCGAACGTCGTCTCGCCCGCTCCGGTCAGCGTGCTGACCGCGGAAGACATCAAGGCCACCGGCGCGGTCAACATCGGCGACCTGCTGACGACCATGCCGCAGCTGGCCACCACCTTCACGATGGGCAACTCCGGTCGCTTCATCGGCACCGCCGGCGTGGCCATGCAAGACCTGCGCAACCTCGGCACCGCCCGCACCCTGGTGCTGGTCAACGGCCGCCGCATGGTCGGCGCCTCGGCCGGCACCTCGGCGGTCGATACCAACCTGATTCCGGCCGACTGGGTCGAGCGCGTGGAAGTCATCACCGGCGGCGCGTCCGCGGTGTACGGCGCCGACGCGGTCTCCGGCGTGGTCAACTTCATCCTCAAGAAGAAGTACGAAGGCGCCAATCTGCACGCGCAGATCAACGACAGCCAGCACGGCGGCTTCGGCAAGCAGTTCATCTCGGTGACCGGCGGCGGCAACTTCGCCGAGGACCGCGGCAACTACGCGCTGTCGTTCGAGCACAGCCAGCAAGAAAGCCTGATGTTCGGCGACCGCTTCGGCAAGCAGGCCTATCGCGCCCTGCGCACGCTTGGCACCGGCTTCGACACCACCCTCGTGGGCGATGCCGGCAACTACACCATCACCAATGCCGGCACCTTCTCGCTGGGCAACAACTTCAATCCGGATCTGCGTTACACCTTCGATCGCAACGGACAAGTCCGCAAGCAGCGCTTCGACGGCGCGGTCGATCGCAACAGCAGCGCCACCTGCACGAACTGCGACCGCCTCGACAACAACCAGGTACTGCAGCTGCAGCCGCGGTACAAGCGCGACACCGTCAGCGCCGTCGCCGGCTTCGATCTGAACCAGGATCACCGCCTGTACTTCGAAGGCATGTACAGCAAGGTCCACAGCAAGACCAGTTCCTCGCCGGCGTTCGGCGCCACCGGCAACCCGCACATCATCGAGCGCGACAACGCTTACATGACGCCGGAACTGCTGGCCCTCATCGGCGCGCGCCCGACGATCAATCTCTCCCGTAACGACGTCGATGCCGGCGGACGCGGCGAAGACACCGACCGCCAGACCGCTCGCGTGGTGTTCGGCGCCGAAGGCGCGGCGTTCGGCAGCGACAGCAACTGGCTGTACGACGTGTCGGTCAATTACGGCCGCACGCACGAGCGTCGCCGCAATCTCAATAACCGCCACATGGAACGTTTCTATGCGGGCCTGGACGCGGTCGAGGACGCCAACGGCAACATCGTGTGCCGTTCCAAGATCGATCCGACCCATGTCAACCTGGCGTATTACAACAACACCGCCAGCCCGGACGGCATCATCTCGCCGGAAGTGGCCGCCAGCTGCATTCCGTTCTCGGTCTTCGGCGAAGGCGCGATCAGCCCGGGCGCGGCCAACTGGTTCAACGTCACCACCATCTCCAAGGCGCGCCTGACCCAGTTCGTCGCCGGCGGTTCGCTGACCAACAACAACCTGTTCGATCTGCCGGCCGGTCCGGTCAGCTTCGGCGCCGGTGTCGAGTACCGCCGCGAGACCAGCCAGAGCATCAACGATCCGCTGGACATCTCCGGCCAGACCTTCCTCAACGCGATCCCGAACTCCGGCGGCGCCTACAACGTCCGCGAAGTGTGGACGGAAGTGGCGATCCCGCTGTTGCACGACATCCCGCTGATCAAGAGCCTGACCGTCGGCGCCGCCGCGCGTTACTCCAAGTACGACACCATCGGCAGCACCAAGGCCTGGCGTTACAACCTGGACTGGGCGATCAACGACAGCCTGCGCGTCCGCGGCAACATGTCGGCGGCGGTGCGCGCGCCGAACATCGACGAACTGTTCGGCGGCCAGTCGCAGAACTTCGGCGGCGTCTTAGATCCTTGCGATCAGATCAACATCCGCAACGGCAAGGACCCGGCCGTGCGCGCCCGCAACTGCGCCGCGCTGGGCCTGCCGGCCGACTTCGAAGACACCTTCTCGGCCACCAACGAAGGCCTGTCGGGCAGCAACCCGGACCTGGACCCGGAGACCGGCCGCAGCTGGACCGCCGGTCTCGTGTTCACCCCGACCTTCCTGGAAGGCTTCGGCATGAACGTGGACTACTGGAAGATCCGTCTCACCGACGCGATCGGCGCCCCGACCTTCCAGCAGACCGCCGAGCGCTGCGTCGATAACCCGGCCGGCATCAACAACATCTACTGCACCAATACCCGCCGCGGTCCGGACGGCCAGATCGACTTCCTGGTCTCGATCAACCAGAACATCGCCGCCACCGAAACCGACGGCGTGGACATCGGCGTTTACTATACCCACGACCTGTGGGGCGGCCGCATGCGCTGGGACCTCAACGCCACCAAGGTGCTGGGCTACACCGACTTCCCGTTCCAGGAAGACAAGGACGAGACGGTCGACCAGAACAAGACCCTGGGCTTCCCGGAATGGAAGGCCACCCTGCGCCTGGGCTACACCCGCGACAACTGGGGCTTGAACTGGAACACCCGCTACGCCGACGGCGGCCTGCGCGTGAGCAACGAGACCTACCGCTCGAATCCGAAGTCGGTCAACGTCTACAACGCCGGCTCCGGCGTCGCCCACGACATCCGCGGCAGCTACTCGATCAAGGACACCGGCTGGCAGATCTACGGCGGCATCACCAACGTGTTCGACTCCGATCCGCCGGTCAATCTGTTCGGCACCGGTTTCGGTTCGGGCCTGTACGACCAGATCGGCCGCGCTTACTACGTCGGCGTGAACTACAAGTTCTTCTGATCGAACGTGTAGCGGTCCAGCATCATCGTTAGAGCTTCATCGGGAGAGCCGGCGCAAGCCGGCTCTTTCGTTTTGGCGGCGCCCGGGCCGGGCCGGGCGAGGCCCGCCGGCCGCTTCGCGCTCGGCCCACATCGCCCTGAAATCCTTCAGAAAAACAACCGCACAGCGACCTGGGCGCGCCTTGGCACAGTCATTCGGCCAGACTCGGCAAAGTAGCACGCCCTCACTAACTATCTGTATTTATTACATATTTTTTAACGAGACTTTGCGCAGTTCGTTGCATCTTTCGTTAACAGTCCGTAATTTCGGGTCAGGGGAACTGGTCGTACGCGCGGGGGGCTGCGCGGGCGGGCACTCGGGATCTCCTCTGATCACACCTCATCCAGCCTTCCAACACCAGGGAAGTCGCACGGTAAGGAAGCGATGTCATTGCACATTTCAGGAGTCCACTTTCGTGAATAGAAAACTGCTCACCACGGCTGTCTGCACTGCGCTGGTCAGCGCGGTCGCGCCGGCCTACGCCCAGCAGGCGAACGCCGCGTCGAACGAAGACAGCATCACCAAGATCGAAGCCGTCACCGTCACCGGGTCGCGCATTTCCAACCCGAACGTCGTATCGCCCGCCCCGGTCAGCGTGCTGACCGCGGAAGACATCAAGGCCACCGGCGCGGTCAACATCGGCGACCTGCTGACGACCATGCCGCAGCTGGCCACCACCTTCACGATGGGTAACTCCGGTCGCTTCATCGGCACCGCCGGCGTGGCCATGCAGGACCTGCGCAACCTCGGCACCTCGCGCACCCTGGTGCTGGTCAACGGTCGCCGCATGGTCGGCGCCTCGGCAGGTACCTCGGCGGTCGATACCAACCTGATTCCGGCCGACTGGGTCGAGCGCGTGGAAGTCATCACCGGCGGCGCGTCCGCGGTGTACGGCGCCGACGCGGTCTCCGGCGTGGTCAACTTCATCCTCAAGAAGAAGTACGAGGGCGCCAACGCCCACGTGCAGATCGGCGACAGCCAGCACGGCGGCTTCAAGGAGCGCCTGTTCTCGTTCACCGCCGGCACCAACTTCGCCGACGACCGCGGCAACGTCGCGGTGTCGATCGAACACAGCCAGCAGGACCCGCTGTGGTTCCCGGATCGCTTCGGCCATCAGAACTACGCCACCGTGCTCACCCCGGGCGGCGCCTACGACGGCCTGCTGCTGCCCAACTCGCGTAACTACATCTACACCACCGGCGGCGCGTTCTCGACCGCCTTCGATTCGCGCGGCAATCCCGACCCGCGGGTTCCGAGCCAGCGTTATGTCTTCAACCCCGACGGCAGCGTGCGCAACCAGCGCTTCGACGGCATCTACGACAACCGCAACAACTGCCAGAACTGCGAAGGCCTGACCAACGATCAGACCCAACTGCAGCCCGACTACAAGCGCACCACGGTCAGCTCGGTCGCCAGCTTCGACCTGAGCCAGGACCATCGCCTGTACTTCGAAGGCATGTACAGCAAGGTCGCCAGCAAGTCGTACGGCTCGGCGGCGTTCGCCGGCGCGAACAACTACCACATCATCGAGAAGGACAACGCCTACATCCGTCCTGATCTGGCGGCGCTGACCGCCGACATGGATTACATCCGGATCACCCGCGACGATCTCGACTCGGGCCTGCGCGGCGAAGACACCGAGCGCCAGACCGCTCGCCTGGTGTTCGGCATCGAAGGCGCCGCATTCGGCAGCGAGAGCGGCTGGCTGTACGACGCCTCGGTCAACTACGGCCGCACCCAGGAGCGTCGCCGCAACCTCAACAACCGCATCATGGAACGCTTCTACGCCGGCCTCAACGCCATCGTCGATCCGTCCAGCGGCCAGATCGTGTGTCGCTCGAAGATCGATCCGACCCACGTCAACGAGGCGTACTACAACAACACCGGCACCCCGGACGGCATCATCTCGCCGGAAGTGGCCGCATCGTGCATTCCGTTCTCGATCTTCGGCGACGGCGCCATCAACCCGGCCGCGCGCGACTGGTTCAACGCCACCACCATCTCCAAGACCCGCCTGACCCAGTTCGTCGCCGGCGGCTCGCTGACCAACAACAACCTGTTCGAACTGCCGGCCGGTCCGATCAGCTTCGGCGCCGGTGTCGAGTACCGCCGCGAGACCAGCGAGACCAACAACGATCCGCTGGACATCTCCGGCCAGACCTTCCTCAACGCCATCCCGAGCGCGCGCGGCAGCTACAACGTCCGCGAAGTATGGACGGAAGTCGCGATCCCGCTGTTGCACGACATCCCGTTGATCAAGAGCCTGACCGTCGGCGCCGCCGCGCGTTACTCCAAGTACGACACCATCGGCAGCACTCGCGCATGGCGTTACAACCTGGACTGGGCGATCAACGACAGCCTGCGCATCCGCGGCAACATGTCGGCGGCGGTGCGCGCGCCGAACATCGACGAACTGTTCGGCGGCCAGTCGCAGAACTTCGGCATCGTCGACGATCCCTGCGATCCAACCGAAATCCCCAACGGCAAGGATCCGGCGTTGCGCGCGCGCAACTGCGCCGCGCTCGGCCTGCCGGGGGATTTCATCGATCGGATCGGTTCCTCCAACGAAGGCTTGCAGGGCAGCAACCCGGACCTGGATCCGGAAACCGGCCGCAGCTGGACCGCGGGCTTCGTGTTCACCCCGACCTTCCTGGAAGGCTTCGGTTTCAACATCGACTACTGGAAGATCCGGATCGAGAACGCGATCTCGGCGCCGACCTTCCAGGAAACCGCCGACCACTGCGTCGATTCGCCTTCCGGCATCGACAATATCTACTGCCGCAACGCCCAGCGCCGCGCCGACGGCCAGCTCGACTTCCTCACCTCGATCAACCAGAACATCTCGTTGATCGAAACCGATGGCGTGGACATCGCGGCGTACTACTCCCACGACCTGTGGGGCGGCCGCATGCGCTGGGATCTCAACGCGACCAAGGTCCTGAGCTACGACGATTACCCGTTCCAGGAAGATCCGGACGACAACATCGACAGGCTCAAGACGCTGGGCTACCCGGAGTGGAAAGCGACGCTGCGCGCCGGTTACAGCCGCGACAACTGGGACGTCAATTGGTCGACCCGCTTCGCTTCCGGCGGTCTTCGCGTGAGCAACGAGAGCTACATCTCCAATCCGCGCCAGACCAATGTGGCCTGGGCCGGATCGGGCGTGTTCCACGATATGCGCGGCAGCTACACGTTCAAGGACACCGGCCTGCAGATCTACGGCGGCGTCACCAACGTGTTCGACTCCGACCCGCCGGTCAACCTGTTCGGCACCGGCTTCGGCTCGGGCCTGTACGACCAGATCGGTCGCGCCTACTACGTGGGCATGAACTACAAGTTCTGATCGCGGCGACGCTCGCACGCAACAAAAAAGGAGCCGGCGCGAGCCGGCTCCTTTTCTTTTTGTCCGCGATCAACGCAGGCCGGCGTTCGTCGTCCGCCTCGCGCCGGCTTGCCTCGCCGCGATTACCTCAGACCGACAAATGCTCGATCGCCGCGACGCTGCCCAGGCGATCGGACAAGCGCTTGAGCAAGGCCAGGCGGTTGTTGCGCACCGCCGCGTCGTCCACGTTGACCATCACCTTGTCGAAGAAGGCATCGACCTGCGGACGCAGGCGCGCCAGCCGGCCCAGCACGGCGACGTAGTCGCGCTGCGCGAGCAGAGGATCGGTGTCGGCGACGGCGGCATCGACGGCCTGCGCCAGTTCGCGTTCGGCCGGCTCGTTGAACAACGCGGCGTCGATCGCGCTCGGCACTTCGCCGTCTACTTTCTTGAGGATATTGCGGCTGCGCTTGTTGGCGGCGGCGAGGGCTTCGGCTTCGGGCAGTTTCGCGAACTCGGCGATGGCGTTGAGGCGGCGGTCGAAGTCGGGCAGCATCGGCAGGCGCAGCGCGGCGACCGCATCGAACTGCTGCCCCGGCACGCTGCGCTCGGTGTAGTAGCTGCGCAGGCGTTCGACCACGAAGTCGTACAGCTCATCGGCCGTCGGCGCGGCGACCTTCGCCGGATCGGCCGGCTTCGCCTTGCCGCTTTCGTCGGCCTGAGTTTGCTTGCGCGTGGCTTCCAGCGCGATCGCCATGGCGGCCGCGGCCAATGCGCTTTGCAGCGCTTCGCTCAGCGGCAGATCGATTTCGCCTTCGATCAGCGTGCGCGCCAGGCCCAAGGCATTGCGGCGCAGGCTGAAAGGGTCCTTGTTGCCGGTCGGCTTCAGACCCGCGGCGAAACCGCCGGCCAGCGTATCCAGGCGTTCGGCGATCGCGAGCACGCGGCCCAGCCGCGACGGCGCGATCGCGTCGCCGGCGAAACGCGGCATGTAGGCTTCGTCGATCGCATCGGCCACTTGCGCCGGCTCGTTCGCGGCGACGGCGTAGTAGCGGCCGGCGATGCCCTGCAGTTCGGGGAACTCGTTGACCATGCGCGATTGCAGATCGTTCTTGGACAACTCCGCGGCGCGGCGCGCCAGCGCCGGATCGACGCCGGCGATCAAGGCCACGTCCTGCGCCAGCGCGGTCACGCGCGCGACCTTGTCGGCCACGCTGCCCAGCTTGGCCTGGTAGGTCACCGTCTTCAGCCCTTCGCCCATCGGCGCCAGGCCCTGCTTGAGGTCTTCGTCGAAGAAGAACTTCGCATCGGCGAAACGCGGGCGGATCACGCGCTCGTAGCCCTTGCGAACTTCGCCGACGTCGCGGCTTTCGATGTTGGCGATGCCGACGAAACGTTCGCTGAGCTTGCCGGCCGCGTCGAGCACGGGGAAGAACTTCTGGTTGGCTTCCATCGTCGCGATCAGCGCTTCCTGCGGCACGGCGAGGAATTCGCGCTCGAAGCCGCAGGCCACGGCCACCGGCCATTCGGTCAGGCCGTTGACCTCTTCCAGGATGCCGTCGTCGATGCGCGCGCTGCCGCCGGCCTGCGCGGCCGCGGCGGTGACTTCGCGCACGATGCGTTCGCGGCGCTCGTCCGGATCGACCAGCACCTTGGCGCCGCGCAACGCTTCGATGTAATCGCCCGGTGCGTTGAACGAAACGGTCTGGTCATGCATGAATCGGTGGCCGCGGCTGACGCGATCGCTGCGCACGCCGAGGATGTCCGCCGGCACCACTTCATTGCCGAGCAACAACACCAGCCAGTGCATCGGCCGGGCGAAACCGTAGTCGTGATCGCCCCAGCGCATCGGCTTGGGAATCGGCATCGCGGCGAGGGCCTCGCGCACGATGTCCGCGAGCAGGCTGGCGGTGTCGGCGCCGGGCTTGGTGGCGCGATGGACGAAGCGCTCGCCCTTGGCGTCGCTGGTTTTTTCCAGTTGCGTCCAGTCGATGCCGGCCTTGGCGGCGAAACCCTGCAACGCCTTGGTCGGCTGGCCGTCGGCATCGAGCGCGATGTTGAGGTAGGGGCCGAGCACTTCGCTGTTCTGTTCCGGCTGCCGCAGCGCCACCGCGGGCAGCAGCACCGCCAGGCGCCGCGGCGTGTACAGCGGCTTGGCGCCGTCGCGATCGAACCCGATGCCGCGCTTGTGCAGGCCGTCGAGCACGCCGTCGAAGAACGCCTGAGCCAGGCCGGACAGCGCCTTGACCGGCAGTTCTTCGGTGCCCAGTTCGATCAGGAGAGGTTGGGTCGTGCTCATGCGGTGGCCTTTGCGGTTTCGTCTTCGTTTGTTGAAGACGCCTCGCGCTCGATGCGGCGAGGTTGAAGTTGATCGGTGCGCTCGCCCTCACCCCTCTCCCGCGCGCGGGACTGGGGCTGCGCGCGAATCAGGCGGCGTGCGCTTTCGGCGTTTGCTTGAGGCCGGGAAAACCGAGCTTTTCGCGCTGCGCGAAATAGGCTTCGGCCACGCCCTGGGCGATCTTGCGCACGCGCAGGATGTAGCGCTGGCGTTCGGTCACGCTGATCGCGCGGCGCGCGTCGAGCAGGTTGAACGAATGCGAGGCCTTGCACACTTGGTCGTAAGCCGGCAGCGGCAGGCCGAGCTCGATCAGCTTGGCCGCTTCGCGTTCGCAGGCGTCGAAACGATGGAACAGCTCGGCCACGTCGGCGTGTTCGAAGTTGTACGCGCTCTGCTCGACTTCGTTCTGGTGGTAGACGTCGCGGTAGGTCACCGCGCGGCCGTCGGGGCCGTAGGTCCAGACGATGTCGAACACGCTGTCGACGTTCTGCAGGTACATGCACAGGCGTTCGAGACCGTAGGTGATCTCGCCGAGCACCGGCCGGCACTCCAGGCCGCCGGCCTGCTGGAAGTAGGTGAACTGCGTGACTTCCATGCCGTTGAGCCAGACTTCCCAGCCCAGGCCCCAGGCGCCGAGAGTCGGCGATTCCCAGTTGTCCTCGACCAGGCGCAGGTCGTGCACCCGCGGGTCCACGCCCAGCGCCTTGAGCGAATCGAAGTACAGCTCGACGATGTTGTCCGGGCTGGGCTTCATCGCCACCTGGTATTGGTAGTAGCGCTGCAGGCGGTTGGGGTTGTCGCCGTAGCGGCCGTCGGTGGGACGGCGGCAGGGCTGCACGTAGGCGGCGTTCCACGGCTCCGGACCCAGCGCGCGCAGGAACGTGGCCGGGTGGAAGGTGCCCGCGCCGACCTCCAGGTCCAGCGGCTGGATCAACACGCAGCCCTGTTCAGCCCAGTAGGCGTTCAGGCGCTGGATCATGCTTTGAAAGGTGATCACCGCAGGGGGTGCGTCGCTCGCGCTCATGGTCTCATCGCAGTGCAGCAAAGCGGGTTAGTATAGCCATGAGCCTTACAAATACAGGGCTTCGCCCCGGATTTCAGCAGCGCCCATCCCCCCTCGACGCCACGCCGTGAACCCGCCCTTTCTGATCGTCGAGACCGGCCAGCCGGTCGCCTCCATGCGCCGTCACCGCGGTTTTCCGCACTGGATCCGCGTCGCCGCCGGTCTGGGCCGCGATGAGGCGATCGTGATCAACGTCGAACACGGCGAACCCTTGCCCAGCCGCGAGGGTTTCGCCGGGGCGATCGTGACCGGTTCGGGCGCGATGGTCACCGACCGCGCGCCGTGGAGCGAGCGCAGCGCCGACTGGCTGCGCGAAGCCGCCCACGCCCGGCTGCCCGTGTTCGGCATCTGCTACGGCCATCAGCTGCTCGCGCATGCGCTGGGCGGCGAGGTCGGCAATCACCCGGGCGGTCGCGAGATGGGCACGATCGGGCTGGAGCTGCATTCCAGCGCCGAACACGACCCGCTGTTCCGCGGCCTGCCGAGCCAGTTTCCGGCCCAGGCCACGCATCTGCAGACCGTGCTGCGCGCGCCCGACGGCGCCACCGTGCTGGCGCGCTCGGCGCACGATGCCTGCCACGCGTTCCGCTGGGGCGATCGCGCCTGGGGCGTGCAGTTCCATCCCGAATTCAGCGCCACGCACATGCTCGGTTACGTGCGCGCGCGCGGCGATGCGTTGCGCGCGGAAGGCCATTGCCCGAAGACCATCGCCGGCAGCGTCAGCGCCGCGCCGCATGCCCGGCGCGTGCTGCGCCGTTTCGTCGGCCATGCGCGTGCGCTGCACGGGCGCTGAGCCCGCGGTTTCGCGACGGCCGCGGCGCGCGGTTCCGGCCTTCGCCGTGGCGCCGTGCATGCACGGCGCGCCCTTGTTCCCTCTCCCCCCGGGATCGATCCGATGAGCCAACCGATACGCAAGGTTCCGCTGACCCACGGCGCGCAGTGGCTGATCCGCGCCATCAACCTGGGCACGCGCAATCCGCGCGCGATCTTCGGCGCGGCCTTGCTGTTGATCGCGGTGCTGTACCTGGTGCTGTACCTGTTCACCATGCCGCTGCGGCTGGGCGCGGATTCGATCAGCATGGACAGCTTCGTCTCCACCCTGGTGCTGGCGGTGCTGGCCGCGGTGCTGGTGCTGCCGGTGCTGCTGGGCGGGCTGATGCACGTGATCCGCGAGGCCGAGAACAACCGGCCGGTGCGCGCGCGCGATCTGTTCGCGCCGCTGCGCCTGCACAAGGCACTGCCGCTGGCGCTGCTGGGCCTGATCCAGATCGCGCTGGCGCTGATCTGCGGCTCGCTGCTGCTGTGGGCGACCGGGCCGGATTTCTGGTCGCAGTACCAGGACATGGCGCGCGGCGCCATCACCGGCCGCATCACCAACGTGCCCAGCGCGGAACAACCCACGCTGGTGATCCTGGTGCAGTTGGCCTACTACTACTTCAGCACCGCGGTGGTGCTGGTGTCGGTGCCGCTGATCATGTTCTCCGGGCTCGGCATTTCCGATGCGGTCAAGCGCAGTCTCGGCGCATCGCTGTGGAACCTGGGCTCGTATCTGTTCGCGGCGATGTTGTTCATGTTCGGCGCGATGATCACCGGCTTGCTGGTCAGCGTGGCCTCGCTGTTGCTGATGCAACTGGGTTCGCTGCTCGCGCCGACGGTCGGGCAACTGTTGGTCATGGCCTTGTTCGCGTTGTACGGCACCGCCTTCCTGGTGGTGATGTGCGGCACCTGCTATTTCGCCTGGCGCGATGTGTTCGCGCAGGACGAAGATGCGCCGACCGCGCCGGCGGCGGCCGCGAATCCGGGGCATTTCGAGGCCTGAGTCTGGCCGCGCGGATATAGCGGGGCGGCTTAGATCGCGCCGCTTTCGAACAACGCCGCGTCCATCGCCGCCTGCATCGCCTGCATCGCCCACACGCAGGCGGCCAAGGTGGCGAAGGCCTGCAGCAGCAGCCATGCCCAGCCCCACAACGGCACCCGTCCATCGCCGGCGCGCAACACCCGCGCGCCGGCGATGCGATCGTGCAGGGCGCGATGCTCGGGCTTGGCCATCGCCATCACGTGGCCGATGTTCAAGGTCAGCCACGACAGCGCGCCGCCGAGATAACGCACCGCCACCGCGCCGACGCCGAGCCGGCGGCCGGCCATGTCGGTCACGCGCAGGCCCAGCGCGCGTTTGCCCGGCGTGGCCTGCCACGACGAAAACGCGACGAACGCCAGCTCGTATACCAAGCCGAATAAAGCGAACAGCACGACCCAACCCAGCACCAGGCCGGTGACGGCGGCGGCGGTGGCCTGCGCGGCCGCGTGCAGGGCCGGATCGGCCAGCAGTTGCTGCGCGTAACCGGCGAAATCCACGTCGCTGAGCACCGCGGTGGACATCATCTCGGCCATGCGCGCGTTCATCGCCGCATAGGCTTCGCGCGCGGCGACGGCTTGATGGCGCCAATGGCTGGAGCCGATCACGCAGGTCAAAACGGCGATCAAGGCCGCGTCCAGGGACCAGGCCATGTAGCGCGGCCAGAATCCGGCCGGAAGCAGTGCGGCGGCGGGCGCGGCCACCGTGGGCGAAGCGGTCGCCGACGGGGCCGGCGAACTCATGGGTCGCGCGCGTCGCCGGGCGAGGGATCGTCGGCATCGCGACGATCGGAGCCGACCCACTTCGCGGCGATGATGCCCATCTCGTACAGCAGGCACATCGGAATGGCGAGCATGAGCTGCGAAACCACATCGGGCGGCGTGATCACCGCGGCGACGATGAAGATGCCGACCACGGCGTAGCCGCGGCCTTCCTTGAGCTGCGCCGGCGTCACCCAGCCCAGCAACACCAGGATCACCAGCGCCACCGGCACTTCGAAGCTGATGCCAAAGGCCAGGAACAGGATCAGGACGAAATCCAGGTAGGCGTTGATGTCGGTCATCATCGACACGCCCGTGGGCGTGATCTTGACCAGGAAGCCGAACACCGACGGCAGCACCAGGAAGAACGCGAACGCGCAGCCGGCGTAGAACAGCACCAGCGCCGAGGCCAGCAGCGGCAAGGCCAGGCGTTTCTCGCGCTTGTACAGGCCCGGCGCGACGAAGGCCCAGGCCTGGAACAGCAGCCACGGCATCGAGATCATCAGCGCGGCGAAGAACGCCAGCTTCAGCGGCGCGGAGAACGGCGAGGCCACCTCCACCGCGATCAGCTGGCTGCCGGCCGGCAGCTTGGCCAGCAGCGGCGTGGCCAGGAAGTGGTAGAGCTTGTTCGCGAACGGCAGCAGGCCCAGGAACACGATGATCAGCCCGGTCACGCCGCGCAGCAGGCGCGCGCGCAGTTCGATCAGGTGATCGAGCAGGCGCGGTTCGGCCGCGGCCTCTTCGTTGAGGTCGCCGGAGCGGGGATCAGCGTCGCTCATCGTTCGGCGTCTGCGCGGTGGAGGCGGGGCGATAGTCGGGCAAGGCCGCGCCGGTGTAGTCGTCGGCCGGGGCGGCGGGTTCGGCGGCCGGCGGTACAGCGGCCGCTTCGCCGCCGTCGGCCGGCGCCGGAAGCGCGGGTTGCGCCGCCGCGGCGCCCACGGGCGCGGCGATGCTGCGGTTCAACTCATCGACTTCGTTGCGCACGGCCTGATCGCTGTTGCGCAGCTGCTCCTGCACCTGGCGCAGATCGTCCTGGGCCTGGCGCAGGCTGCGCTTGAGTTCTTCGTCGGCCAGCTCGTTCTCGAGCTCGGACTTGACCGAATACCACTGCGCGCGCGCGCGCCGCACCCACAGGCCGGCGAACCGGGCCGCTTTGGGCAGGCGCTCGGGGCCGAGCACGATCAAGGCCACGATCGCGATCACGAAGACTTCCGAGAAGCCTATGTCGAACATGCGCGTATGCCGGGCGGGGGAAGTCGATGACGCAACAGGCCGGACTCAGCGCGGCTTCTGTTCGTTGTCGCGCGACTGCGTGCTGTTGGTGGTGTCGTTGCGGGTGCTGTCGTCAGGCAACTGCTGCGACGGCTTGTCTTCGTCCTGCATGCCCTTCTTGAAGCCCTTGACCGCGTCGCCGAGATCCTTGCCGACCGAGCCCAGCCGCTTGGTGCCGAAGATCAGCAGCACGATGACAAGGACGACAATCCAATGACCGATGCCCCAGGCGCCCATGACGATGCTCACTGCTGAATGATGAAGAGGGCAAGGATACCGCAACCATCGCTAAGCCAATGTGGCGAAGGTCCTGTCTGATCGCGCATCCGTTATCGGCATTCGACCGGCCCTCGGCCGAACCGATTCGGCACGGTCGCGGCCGCGAACGACTGAATGGGGCCGCGGCGCGATCGCGCCGGTAACGGGTCGGCGACCCGCGATCCGGCGCGTCATCGGATCAGGGCAGCGGCTCGACCTTGGCCGGATTGGGCTGCGCCGGCACGGTTTCGAACGGCTTCGGGCCCTGCGTGGGCTGCTCGGGCACCGCCGGCGCCAGGCGCTCGTGCGCCGGCGCGCGCGCCGCGGCGGCGGGCTGGGCCGGAGCGGGCTGGGCGGTGCCGGCGGCCGGATACACCGTCGCGCCCAGCGGCGTGCGCTGTTCTTCGGCGAGGCGATGCTCGCGCGCGGCGGCGTTGGCTTCTTCCAGGCGATCGCGGAAATCGACCACCGCCGAGGACGGCTGGCCGGTGGCGCGGCCTTCGAAAATCATCCGCGGCGTGTTGCCTTCGCCGTAGACCGCTTGATTGGCGTCGTCGTCGATCGACAAGGCGGCGCCGTCGAGGGCGATGCCGGCGAACAGGCCGCGCGCGCGCGACCACGACCAGATTTCGGCCTTGAGCTGGCCGTCGGTGGCGGCCGCGGCGGTGCGCCCGACCGGGCCGGCGGCGACGCTGGCGTCGGCGCCGAGGGTCAGCTTGCCGTTGACGATCGAATCCAGGCCGCGGTTGCCGCGGAACACCAGCACGATGTCGGAGGACTGCACGCCGGCCTGGAAGCCGACGCTGCCGCCGGTGAGCTTGACGAAGCTGGGGTTGGACCAGGTGCCGTCGGGATTTTTCACCGACACCAGGCCGTGGCCGCGGCGTCCGCCGACGACCAGGCCGATCTTCAGAGTATCGGGCACCACGACGATCGCGCGCGCTTCGTCGAAGAGCTTGTCGGGAATCGAGGATTCGGGAATCTGCTGGATATCGCCGAGCACGCGCACCGCATCGCGGGCGCGCTGGTCCTCGGTCGGACCGGCCATGGCGGCGGTGGCGGCGAGGCCCAGGCTCAGGGCGAGGCTCAGACTCAGGACGCGGGGCAGCGGACGGGACATGGGGAACTCCGGCGATGGTGCGGGATGTGATGCGCCGCGGGCGACACGCCCAGGGCCATGACGCTGTCTATGACCGCGACGACGGCGATCGGTTCAGGCTAGTGCCGCGGCGATGAATCACCGCCTAACTGCCGCCTGACCGGGGATGCGGGCCGAGGCCGCGGCGCGAAACGTCGCGATGCCGCATCGATGCCGCTGTCGTGCCGTGTCGCGCGAGATGCGCGGCGCATTGTAGGCCGGCGCGCGCCAGGGCGTGCGGATCGGCGCGGCGGGCTTGCGGCGGATGTCTCATTCGATCGGTGCGCTGTGGGTTAACGACCGCGAACCGGGCCGCATCGGCCGCATCGCGCCGGCGCCGTTCGCAATGATTTGCGCGGGGATTCGCGCGGCTTCGGGCGCGGCCGAGCGAAGCGCCATCGGCGCTGCCGATCGCCCCGATCGAAAACAACGATGCCGCGGCGAGTGCCCAGTCCGGCGCGCGGATGTCATCCTATGCGCATGCCCGCCTCCGCCAGCATCGACGCTCCCCCGCCCCACTCCGCCGCCGACACCGCGGTGGTGCTGGTGAATCTGGGGACGCCGGACGCGCCCAACACCTCGGCCGTGCGGCGTTTCCTCTCCGAATTCCTGCACGACCATCGCGTCGTGGACATGAGCCGCTGGCTGTGGTGCCCGCTGCTGCATTTCGCGATCCTGCCGCTGCGCAGCAGCAAGGTCGCGCACAAATACGCCAGCGTGTGGCTGCCGGAAGGCTCGCCGCTGGCCGTGCACACCCGGCGTCTGGCCGAAGCGGTGCAGCGCGAACTGCCGCAGCATCGCGTGCTGCACGCGATGCGTTACGGCAAACCGTCGTGGAAGCAACTGCTGCAGCAACTGCGCAGCGAGGGCGTGAAGCGGGTCGTGGCCTTGCCGCTGTATCCGCAGTATTCGACCTCCACCACCGCCTCGGTCGGCGACGTGCTGGAGCAGGCACACGGGCTGCGCACGCGGATGATCGGCGATTACCACCTGGACCCGAAATGGATCGCCGCGGTCGCCGATTCGATCCATCGCCATCGCGCCAACCACGGCGCCGGCGAGCACCTGCTGTTCTCCTTCCACGGCTTGCCGCAGCGTTTCGCCGCCGCCGGCGACCCGTATCCGCGTCAATGCGAAGCCAGCGCGCGCGCGATCGCGCAGGCGCTGGACTTGCCCGACGAGGCGTGGACGCTGAGCTACCAATCGCGTTTCGGCCGCGAGCGCTGGCTGGAGCCGGCCACCGCCGACACTCTGACCGCGTTGGCCGCGCGCGGCGTGCGCAAGGTCGATGTGGTCGCGCCGGGCTTCGCGGTGGACTGCCTGGAGACGCTGGAGGAAGTCGCGCTGATGCTGGCGGAAGACTTCGCCGCGCGCGGCGGCCAGCTGCGTTACGTACCCTGCCTCAACGACTCGCCCGCGCACGCGGCGGCCTTGGCCGGCGTGGTGCTGCGCGAACTCGCGGACTGGGAATGAGCGGCGGCAGCGGAATGCGGCAGCGGTCGATGCGCGTTGTCACCCGTGCGTGGTCTGATGCCAACCGGGCACGGAACAAGGCAGTGACAGGAACCCATTGATGGCCGCAATGCAGGAATTCGTCGTCGATACCCAGTTCGGCCGCCTGGCCGGATTGCGCAACGGCCGCGTCGGCGCGCCGCGCCTGCTGGCCTTGCACGGCTGGCTGGACAACGCCGCCAGCTTCGTGCCGCTGGCGCCGTGGTTCGAAGGCTTCGATCTGGTCGCGCCCGACCTGCCCGGTCACGGCGCCAGCGCGCATTTGCCCGCGGCCGGCGAATACAGCATGACCACCGCCACCCGCGCCGCGCTGGCGATCGCCGACGCGCTGGGTTGGGACCGGTTCCATCTGCTCGGCCATTCGCTCGGCGGCGCCACCGCCAGCTTCGTCGCCGCGGCCACGCCGCAGCGGGTGCAGCGCCTGCTGCTGATCGAAGCCTTGGGTTCGCTGGCGGAAACCGAAGAACGCGTCGGCACCCGTCTGCGCGAGGCCTTCGCCGGCATGGCGGCGGTCAACCGCAAACAACTGCGCGTGTTCGCCGACATCGCCAGCGCGGTGAAGGTGCGCATGGCCGCCAACGATCTGAGCGAGCCGGTGGCGCGGTTGCTGGTGGAGCGCGGAATCGCACCGGTGCGCGGCGACGACCATCAGGGCGGTTTTGTCTGGCGTAGCGATCCGCGCCTGACCCTGACCTCGGCGCAGCGCATGAGCGAAGGCCAGATGCGCTCGTTGATCCGCGCCATCGAATGCCCGACCTGCATGATCTGGGCCGACCCGGCGCAGAGCTACATGCCCGATGCATTGCGCCGCGAACGCGCGACGCTGTTGGCCCGCGGCGAGTTGCATACGCTGCCGGGGACGCATCATCTGCATATGGAACGGCCCGGGGCGGTGGGCGAGTTGTTTCAGAATTTTTTGACGGTGGGGTGAGGCGGGCGGCCGTGTGGCGCTCCTGCGCGCACCTGTAAGCCGCGGCAAAATTCCAAAGCCCACTTTGAAAAAGGGGGCGGCGCGCTGCGTAGGCACGATGTCTGAATATTCCGGCTCGCGCGGGGGATTTGCTTTTACGTAGCGGCGCTGCTGTCTGATCGGAGAGCGAATCCCCCTGCCCCCTTTTTCAAAGGGGGAGAACAGCAGTGGCGTCGCTCAACGCGACTACGCAACCTACTTATCGTCCGCAATCAACCGCCGCAACCCCGCCTTGAGCGCACGCCCCGAGGCGCGAAAATACTCGCGCTGATCGCGCCAATCCGGGCAGCGCGCTTCCACTTCGCGCCAGAACGCGCGCGAGTGATCGGCGTGGATCAGGTGACACAGTTCGTGCACCAGCACGTATTCGAACGCGGCCGGCGGCGCCAGCACCAGCGACAGGTCCAGCGACAGCGCGCCGTCGGGCGCGAGCGAACCCCATTGCGAGGACATGACCCGGTAACGCAGGCGCGACGGCGCGCGCGGCAGGCCCGGCAGGTACTTGGGCAGCCAACGGCCGACGTCGGCGCGGGCCTGGCCTTCGTAGAAATCGCGCAGCGCGCGCTGCAGGGCTTTGGCGTTCACCGTGTCCGGCGCGGCGACGGCCACGGCGTCGTCTTCCAGTTGCAGGCGCAGATAGCGCGCGACTTGCCAGCGCAGCGGCATGTCGCGCCCGCGCAGCGGAATGCTGGTGCTGACGTGCGCCTGCAGGCTCGGCGCATCGGTGCCGGCGCTGGCGATCTGCGCCAGCAGCCACTCGCCATGCTGGATCACAAATCGCTGCCCGGCGATGTCGCTGGCGCGCATCGGCAGGGTCAGGCGCGGGCCGCGCTCATCGACGCTGAGCTTGATCCGGCGCGCGCGCGGATCGCGCACGCGCAGCACCTCGACGGCCTGGCCGTTGGCGAGGGTGATCGCGATGGTTTCGCGCGAGATCGTGCGCGGCGCAGCACGCAGCTGGCCGGTGAGCAAGCGCAGAAGGCTCGTCATGGGTGGGGGACCGCCATGGGCGAAGCATAGCGCTTGCGAGGCGCGAAGTTGATGTCGGCGCTGGGACCAATGATGCCGCGAGGGCCCTCACCCCAACCCCTCTCCCGCCAGCGGGAGAGGGGCTCCTGGGATTCGGGGCGCTAAGTCCCTTCTACTGCGGTGCCTGAAAAGTCTGCACCCGAAGGCGGGGGGCGGATGAGGCCAGCCCGACCTCGAATCGCAGTCGGCTCAGATTTTCGCCGTCAAGCCTCGACCTTCGACAACTTCAACGCCGACTCCAGCACCCGGAACAAACGCTTCACCTCGCCGCTCATCAGCGCGAAGCGCGCGTCGAGTTCGGCGCGCAGGCCGTCGCCGTCGCTGTGTTCGAGCTGATCCACCGCGCCGTCGAGCAGCTTGAACTTGCGCACGACCAGGTCCTCGCCGATCACGAACGACACGTGATCGTCCAGGCTCAGCGCCAGGCGCGTGACCTGCTTGCCGGTTTCCAGGTGCTTGGCGATTTCGTCGCTTTCCAGCTCCTGGCGCTGGCACTTGACCACCGCGCCCTGATCGACCGGATCGCGCAGTTCGCATTCGTCGCCCAGGCTGATGCCGTCGGGCAATTCCTCGCCGGCGACCCAGCCGGTCAGGATCGAGCGCGGGGCGATTTCCGCGTTCAGCGGCAGCGCCGGAAAACTGCCGATGGCGCGGCGGATTTCGCTGATCACGTTCTCGCCGGTCTTGCGGCTGGAGGTATCGACGATGACCAGCCCGTGCTCCAGGTCGATGATCGCGTCGGTGCGGCCGGGCTTGATGAACGCGCGCGGCATCAGATCGACGATGAGCTCGTCCTTGACCCGCTTGCGCGTGCGGCCGCCGGGCTTGCGGCCTTCCTTCTGTTCGATCTCGGCCAGTTTCTTGGCCAGCATGTCGTTGATGACCGATCCGGGCAGCAGGCGGTCTTCGCTGCCGACGGTGATCCAGATCGCGTCGCCGATGCGGTTGCTCATCATCGCGTCCTCGGCGTCGCGCCCGAACGGCGAGATGAAACCGCGCGAGGACAGCTCCAGCGGACCGACCGGCTTGAGCGCGCATTCGGCCAGGCCTTTGTCGAGATCGTCGAGTTTGTGGGTGGTGGGGAAGCGGAAGAACGTCAGGTTGCGGAAGAACATCGAAGGACCGAATTGAATGGGAATGGAGTCGAATGCTCTTGCTCGTCATTCCCGCGAAGGCGGGAATCCGGAGACTTCAGAGTCATACCGCGATGAGGCCCTGGACTCCCGCCTTCGCGGGAATCACGAGCGGGGGAAATCCGGGGTTAACCAACTTGCGTTGCGTTCGTGTCGGCGGACGATTCGTCCAGCCACACCGGTGCATCTGTCATGGGTGCGACGCCCGCCTTACCCAACCCCAGGAAGTCGAACAACTTCGGATCGCTCAACTGCGACGGCCGGATATCGCCCAGCGCGCGCGAGATCGTCTCGATGCGGCCGGGCGTTTCGCGTTCCCACGCGTCCATCATGCGCTTGACCTGCTTGCGCTGCAGGTTTTCCTGCGAGCCGCACAGGTTGCACGGGATGATCGGGAACTGCTTGACCGCCGCGTAATCGACGATGTCGTCTTCGCGCACGTAGGCCAGCGGCCGGATCACCACGTGCTTGCCGTCGTCGGACAGCAGCTTGGGCGGCATGCCGCTGAGCTTGGCGTGGAAGAACAGGTTGAGGAAGAAGGTCGCGACCAGATCGTCGCGATGATGCCCGAGCGCGATCTTGGTGAACCCTTGCTCGGCCGCGTAGGTGTAGAGCGCCCCGCGCCGCAGCCGCGAGCACAGCGAACACATCGTCTTGCCTTCCGGCACCACCCGCGTGACGACCGAATAGGTGTCCTGCTCGAGGATCTTGTACGGCACCGCAATCGAGCGCAGATACGCCGGCAGCACGTGCTCGGGGAAATCCGGCTGCTTCTGGTCCAGGTTCACCGCGACCAGTTCGAACTTCACCGGCGCCTTCTTCTGCAACTGCAGGAGGATGTCGAGCAGGGTGTAGCTGTCCTTGCCGCCGGACAGGCAGACCATGACCTTGTCGCCGTCTTCGATCATGCCGAAGTCGGCGATGGCGCGGCCGACCTGATGGCGCAGGCGGGTCGCCAGGCGCTCGCCGTCGGCGGCGGAGGCGGCGGAGGTGTCGGCGCGACTGCGGCGGACAGGTTCGGCGAGGGGCAGGACAGTGCTCATGTGGCCGACGATTCTACGGGCTGCGCGCCGGTCGCGGCGAACCGCGCCGCCGCGGGCCCGGCGCCAGGCACGACGCGGCTCGCGGACCGGTTCGCTAGCCTTTGGTGACGCCAAGGCCTGGGGCTGAGGCGTCTTGCGGTCGCCGCGCGGGGAAGGCGCCACCGCGGGTGGTCCGCCGGGCCAGCATCGAAAAACGACCTACCCGCAAAATATTAACGAAATTATTACTTTCTTCAGGCTCGGCGCAATGCCCGCCGGACGGCGGCTGACCTCGGCGCCGCCCACGCGACCGCCCCGCCACCTCGACTGGCGCCGATCCCGATCGCCGGTCGCACCGGGAGATGTGGAATCGACATCCGCGCGCGTTAAGCTCATCGGATGATCGAAAGCGATCCCGCCGCAATAACGCACCAACTGGCCCATCTGCGGTTGGAACATCGCGACCTCGATCTGGCGATCGACCGTCTGGCGCTGGACGCCGACGCGGACGAACTCACGGTCAAACGGTTGAAGAAACGCCGGCTGTGGCTGAAGGACTGCATCGCGCGGCTGGAAAGCGCGCTGATTCCCGACGAACCCGCCTGAGCCGCGCCGCCCGGCGCGCGCAAACCATGTCGCCCAGCGATCCCTGCAGCGGCGGCGCTGTCATGTCCATCTAGTGCGAAACCCAGCTGCAGCAGGGCACATCGGCTGTGCTAGGGTGCCGCCACTCGATGGCAGGCAGTGGCATGGCGAACAAGGACGAACTGGTCAAGGCGGCACGCAATCCCTGGTGGCAGGGCGCCGCGGCCGTGGCCGCGATCGCGCTCGTGCTGACCTTCGCCCTGGGCGGCTTCAAGCAGGCCAAGAGCGTGACCAAGCCGCTGCCGCAGTATCAGGCCGGCCACCGTTACCAGGGCGGGGCGATGGCAGCGACGCCGCTGCGCGCCTGGGTGGCGCGCTACAAGCCCGGCGGCCAGATCGATGCCTTCAATCAGGGCAAGCTGTATCTGGTGCTGCAGGTCGATATCGAGAACCGCACGCCGCGCAGCTTCAGCGGCTTCGGCTATCCGCTCAAGGACCTGATCCTGGTCGCGAAGGGCGGCACTCCCATCGCGGCGCAGAGCTTGATGATGTCCGACGATCACACCATCGCCGCCGACCTGCATCCGCGCATGAAGCAGCGCGTGGATTTGGTCTGGAATCTGCCGAAAGACTACGTTTATTCGCCGCGCGAGACCTTCGGCGTGTTCGCTCGCGACTACAAGGCCAAGGCCTATCTCAACGATGAAGGCGCATGGGTGCAGGGCAAGCCGGCGGCCAAGTACCGGATCGCGGTGAGCGATCTGCGCGACCGCATGGTGGCGCCATGAGCGCGCCGATCGAACCGGCCGCAGCGTCCGCGCGCTGGCGCCTGCCACGCTGGCGTTGGCGCGATGCGCTGTGGATCGCGCTGGCGCTGATCGCGGTGGTGGCGCTGCGCAAGGGCGAATCGACCTACGAAGAACGCGATGCGCCGCTGCTGCAGGCGGCGAAGGCGCCTGGCCGCGTGGCGGGGCGCAACTTCGCGGTCGAGGTCGGCAACCTCAAGGCCGCGCACGCGTATCTGCTCAAGGGCGACTACTCCCGTCCCGGCGATTATCTGCTGCGCACCTCGGGCCTGTGGCTGTCGGTGGTGGCCAAGGTCGAGGCGTTCGATCGTCCCGGTTATCTGGGCGCGCAGCTGCGCACCCGCGACGGCCTGGTCTATGTCGCCTCCAGCGACGACCGGCCCAAGCTCAAGGGCATCAATCTGCGCGATCGCGCGCTGGCGCCGGGACTGGTCGAGAGCGGCGCCTGGTTCTTCGAAGTGCCCGCGGACAAGCTCGAAGGCGCGCGCCTGCAGTTGTACTGGGGCAATTTGCTGCCGCACGGCGGCGACAGCCTGGTCGATGTCGATCTGGGCATCGATGCCGCGCGCGCGCGCAAGCTCGCCGCCGAGGCCAAACCGGTTCTGGATCTGCGCCCATGAATTCGCCCATCAGTTCCGAACCCGTTCAAGTCGCGGCCGTTCCGGCGTCCGCGCCCGCGCCGGCCGGTTGGTGGCGCCGCAACCTGTGGTGGCTGCTCGGCACCGCGGTGCTGGGCACCTGGGCGATCTATGCGCCCTACCGCGAGGCGCTGGGCAGTTATCAACAACGCCATCCCAGCCGGCCGGTCGCGGCCGGCAAGAGCGCGTGGACCCAGTACGAAGGCGCGCGCTGGCGATTGGTCAGCGCCGAGGCGCTGGCGCCGCGCGATCCGCGCATCCTCGGCCCGTTGCGCAAGGATGCCGGCGTGCTGCTGGTGCGCTTCGAAGTGATCCCGGATTCGGGCACCAAGACCGCCACGCTGGACGCGTGCCGCGGCAGCGTCGCCGATGCCAAGGGCCGGTTGTGGGAAGCCAATCCCGCGCAACTGCCGCGTCTGAGCGGCGCCAAGCTGCCGACCACCTGCGGCAGCGGTTACGGCGCGTCGTTCAAGCAGGTAGTGGCGGTGCCGGGACGGCCGTTCGCGTTCCAGCATGCGTATCTGCTGCCGCGCGGGCAGACGATGGAGGGACTGCGGGCGCGGATCGAATTGCGCAATTCGGAAACGGCCAAGGGCCGTTATCTGGATTTCGCGTTGTAACTGCGTCGGCTCGGCCGGGCCACTTCGAGGTCTGTTGTGGGAGGGCCTTCAGGCCCGATGCTTTTCGATCAGCGGCGATGAACTTTCGTTGCGATCGGATCGAAAAGCATCGGGCCTGAAGGCCCTCCTACAAAAAATTCCGTGGTCACGCAGTGACTCACGCGCTGCGCGGCAACCGCGCGATCGCCCGATCGAACGTCGCCGCCAGCAACACCACCCGCAGTACATCGGTCAGCAACGAGGTGCGGAACGACAGCGGCGTGTTGAGAAACACCGCGTAGATCTGCCCGCTGACGCGCTGCCAATCCGGATCCTGCGGGCCGACCCACTGCTGCATCAGCCGCCACGACCACGAGTCGATATACGACAGCAGCTGCCAGCACACGCACAGCGTCAGCAGCGCCGGCAAGCCCGCGCGCAGCACCAGGCGCAGGCTGTTGACCACCGGCACGCCCTTGCTGCTCCAACCGGCGCTGGCCTTGTCGGCGAGCATGCGCAGCGTGAAGTGCATCGCCTTGAAGCGCTCGACCACCTTGCCCAGATGTTCGTCGGCCGCGTCGAGGCGCTGCGCGCGGCGCAGGTCGATGCCGTAGATGATCGCGGTGATCGCCAGCCAGATCAGCGGCAACGCCACCCCACCGGCGGCGGTGCTGACGAAATCCCACAGCGGCGCCAGCGTGCGCTTGGCCGGGGCCAGAGTCTTGAACAACGCGGTCGGGCTTTCCCACCAGTCGGTCGCGGCGACATAAACCACGCGCTCGTGCCACCAGTCCTTGCCGGCCGACATCACCTGCGCGATCGCGGCCACGCCGACGAACACCCAATAGGCCTCGCAACTGGTCGCGACCACGTTCCAGGCCGCGTGACCGGTCGCGGTCGCGCGGCGCTTGCTGAACCAGCGCACCGCCCAGGCCACCGCGAGCGCGATCCACAGCCCCTTGAGCTGCAGCACGCGGTTGAGATTTTCCTTGTCCCACACGCTGAAGATGTATTCGGTGCGGAACTGCCGGCGCAGGTCTTCGAGCAGGCCCCAGCCGGCGTAGTAGGCGAAGAACGGCAGCATCGCGATCGCCAGCGCGGTGATCCACTGCTTGCGTACCGCCTGGGTGTCGGGCGTGGTCGCGCCGCCGGCGAGCATCGGCAGCGACGGACGCAGCGACTGGAACATCAGGATCGTCCCGGCCAGCTGGGTCACGATCAGCAGCGACAAGGCCGCGAACGACAGCAGCACCGACCGCTCGCCGAGCTTGACCGCCAAGTCCATCAACAGGTTGTAGGACACCCGCTGGGCGAAGAACCAGAACGCCAGCGCCGGCCAGTGGCGCCAGAGCAGGCGCGCGGTGAGCAGGGGGATTTCGAGCCAGGCGCTGGGGCCGGAGCCCTGTGCGCCGGCCTGAACCGACGCATCGGCCGACGCAGCAGGCGGAGCGTTCGAGAGAGTGCTGGCGGACATCGAATACGGCCGGGACGGAGTCTCGCCATGGTAACTCGCGGGAATTGCCGGCTTGCAGTGACGAGTATCAGGCTACCGCCACGCCATAACCGGTTCCTTACCCGGCGGATCGGGGCGCCGCCGACGCGACGGCGCCCCGGTTCATAGGCTCACCGCCGAGTTACAGATACAGGCCGATGACCTGCATGGTCCAGTTGGCTTCCTTGCTCGAGTCCTTGTCCGACGCCTTGCCTTTCCAATGCGCCATCTGCTCGGTCAAGAACGCCTTGGATTCGGGGGTATCCAGATCGCCGATCGCCTTGATCGCCATGGCCCGGTCCTGCCAGATGTTGGCGCTGCCGTAGATCGACTTCAGCAGTTCGAACTGACCTTCTGCACGCAGGTTGCCCAGCGACGAAATCGCGGCGATACGCACGTACTCATCGTCGTCGCGGGTCAAGCCGACCAAGGTTTCGACGGCATTGGGATTGTTGGTGAACCCCAGGGCATAGACGTCGATGAAACTGTTGTCGTTGCGCTGGGCGATTTTCGCCTTCAACGAAGCCACCGCCGCATCGTCGGCGCTGGTGCCGTACAGGTGGCGGCCGATCTTAGCGGCCAGTTCCTTCACCGCCAGCGACAGCGGCTGATTGAGCGTGGGCTCGATGATCTCCTCGAAGGTCCACACCGGCACCTTGCCGCGCTTGACGAACACACCCAGGCGCTTTTTGCCGGTGGCGGTTTCGACATCGGCGCTGATGTAGGTGAAGGTTACATACGGCGAAAAGCCGTTCTGACGATGATTGAGAATCCGGAACGTCTTGAGGTCGATGCGCGGAAACGCGCCGTCTTGACCCGGGCCAACCTGCGCCGCGATACCGCGCGCGGTGAGCTCGGCCTGCAGGTTGCGGACCAGGAACGCGCCAGGGTCGAGGGGCGATTGGTCGACCATCAGGGTCGAAGCCAAGGTGCCGGTGAGAAAGTTGCGTTCACTCGCCGGGCGATTGTCTACGAACGCCAATTTCGTCGGCTCATTGGACGGCGCGTGGTAACGCACATCCGAGGGCACGGGATTTTTCACCACGTAAGCTTTCGGCGCGCAGGCCGCCAACGACAACAACGCGAGCGCAGCGCAGCCCGCTCGCAAGAACGCAAATGACTTCATTACTGATCCCCTGTGATTGGTACATCCCTTGCGGCGGCGTTGCACCGATCCGCGCGGGAATTATAGGGGCTTTTCTAAACTTTCGTGATGTCTATCACGAAATATAAGGGCGAAGTACGCAGCTGCCGCCGACGATCCTGTGATGGAGAAATCATGCGGGGACACGTGGGGAAAGAGCGCATGCCCATGCATGAGTCACCTGCACTCAGCGGGCGATGCGCTCGTTTCTCTTCGATCTGCGCTGAGACCCTCTCGCCGTGATCGCCTCAGTCGGCCCGCGCGTTCTCCGCCGCCGCCGGCTTGACCGCCATCTCCGGACTGATCTTCTCGATCGTATGCCGCAGCTCGCGGCCCAGGATCACCTTCGCGTCCTTCGCCCAGGTATCCAGGCGCTGATCGAAGGCGAGCTTGCCCTGGCTGTCGGGCCATACCAGCTTGAGTTCGCGCAGTTTCTGGATGAAGCCGCGGAACAGGGTCTTGTCGAAGAACTCCGGCGCGGCCGGCGCGTACAGCAGCGACAGGCGCTGCGCGGCGAGCTGGCACAGGCTTTCGAGTTCGCCGGCCGACATCGTGCCCGGGCCGTTCTTCACCAGCACGCTGATGGCGATGTAGTACCGCTCGAAGGCCTGCTGCAGCGAATGGCCGATCGCGCGCAGGCGGAACACTTCGTCGGTCTGGCCGGCGTTGCGCGCCAGGATGCCGCCATCGTCTTCGCTGACTTTCTCCAGCAGGCCTTCGCGCACGAACACATCGACCGTGCGCGCCAGGCGCTGGCTGAATTCGTCCTCGTTCCACGGCAGGAACAACTCGGCCTGCAGGAACGGGTACACGCTGCGGCCCAGGCGCAGCACGCCGGCCAGGCTCATGCGCCGGTTGTGCTGGAAGCAGCAGGCGATCCACGAGGCGGCGGTGAACAGATGCAGGACGTTGTTGCGGAAATAACTCAGCAACACCGCCTTGTCTTCGCCGTCCACGCCGAGCACGTCGCCCAGCGGATGGGCGATGCGTTCGAGCACGTTGATCTCTTCGCCATGGGCGACGATTTCCTGCGGCGTGTGCGGGGTGACGGTGACGCGGTCGGAATACGGCAGTTCGGCCAGCAGCGTTTTCGACAGCGCGATCTGCGCGAGCAGGTCGGCCTCGCCCATCGCATGCTTGGGCGTGGACAGCAGCGCCAGCGCGAGCAGGTTGATCGGATTGACGTCGGCGGCGCGGTTGACGTTGATCTGGATCTTTTCCGCCAGGGCATCGACCGTGTCCGACAGCCACTGCGGCTTGTCGTCTTCATCGACCGGACGGCCGTCCCATTCGGGCGCGTGTTCGCTCAGCAGGTCGTTGAGCTTGATCGACTCGCCGAAGTTCACCACCACCTGGCCGAAGTTGGACCGCAGCACCTTGGGAATGCCCCACAGCAACTGCCAGATCGATTCCTTTTCCTTCGGCTTGCCCGACAACTCGTCGAGATAGCTGGTGCCTTCCATCAGTTTTTCGTAACCGATGTAGACCGGCTGGAACAGCACCGGGCGGGTGGGCTGGCGCAGGAAGCCGCGCACGGTCATCACCAGCATGCCGCCCTTGGGAGGCAGCAGACGGCCGGTGCGCGAACGCCCGCCTTCGATGAAGTATTCGATCGAGTAACCGCCCGCGACCAGCTGCGCCACGTATTCGGAGAACACCGCCGAATACAGCGCGCTGCCGCGGATGCTGCGACGCAGGAAGAACGCGCCGCCCTTGCGCAGGATGGTGCCGACCACCGGCAAGTTGAGGTTGGCGCCGGCGGCGATGTGCGGCGGCACGATGCCCTTGGTGTAGAGCAGATAGCTCAGCAGCAGATAGTCGAGATGGCTGCGATGACACGGCACGTACACCACTTCGAAACCGGGCGCATCCTGCTTGAGCTTGTCCAGGTGATGGACCAGCACGCCGCGGTAGATGCGGTTCCATACCGGCGTGAGCAGGAAGCTGGCCGAGCGCACCACCGGATGCGAATAGTCGGCGGCGATTTCGTACGCCATCGCGTGGGCCTTCTTCCAGGCCTCGGCGCTGTCGCCGCTGTCGCGGCGGGCCTGGTCGGCGATCGCTTCCTTGACCGGATCGGCGGCGAGTACGCGGTCGATCAGCATGCGCCGGGTAGACAAGTCCGGCCCGATCACCGCCGCGCGGATGCGGCGGAAGTGGGTGCGCAGCACGCGCGAGAGCTTGCGCACCGTGCGTTCGGGCTCAAGGCCTTCGTTCTGGCCTTCGCTGACGATGCCGCGCAGCGACACCGGCGGCGAGAACCGCACCATGGTGTGGCGGCCGTTGAGGGCGATCGCCAGCAATCGGCGGAAGCGGCCGACCAGGGTCCAGTTTTCCGAGAACAGCACCGAGAACCAGCCGCTGCTGCGATCCGGCGCGCGGCCGACGAAGATCGAGACCGGGACCAGTTGCACGTCGAGCGCGGGATCGACGCGGTGCGCGTCGAGCAGGCGCGCGAGCGAGCCCGAATGTGTCTTGGCCGACGGCGGCCCGGCCGGCGCCAGCGCGCCGGCGTTGCGGCGCGACAGCGCGACGTAGGCGCGCTTGCGGCCGAGCGGATCGCCCGGCAGCGGTTGCAGCGGCGACGGCAGGCCGCTTTCCAGGCAGGCGCGCTCCAGGATCAGGGCGTTGGACAGGCCGTAGTCCTCGAGCACATAGCAGACCGGGCGGCCGTGCCATTCCTCGGCGATGTGTTCCTTCGGGCTCTTGGGCTCGATGGTCAGCGTGACCCACGGCGCCATCAGCTGGCCGAGCAGGCGCGCCCACCACGGCCGGTGCGCGGACGGGCGCGGACCGGCGGCGCGCGCTTGCGCGGCGGCGGGCGGCGGCGCGGCCATCGGCAGCTCGGGTTGTTCCGGGTCGTGTTCGTCGATGGCGGCGGCTTGCGGCGCTGCGGCGGGGGCTTCCGGCACCGCGGCGGTCGCTTCGGGGCCGGATTCGTCCGGCACCGGCGCGTGAACCTCGGCGGCCGGGCCGGATGCGGGATCGGCCGATGCCTGCACCGGTTCGGCTGGCGGCTCGGCGCCGGCGAAGCCGCTGGCGGACTCGGCGGCAGCCGGCGGCGCCGCCTGGGCGGCGTCGGTTGGGTCGGTCGGGGTCGGATCGGAATCGTTCGGAACGGACGCTTGAGGCATGTTTTCTATGAGCGGATTCGCGCTGGCGCCACCGGGATCGCGCTCGGCGGCCGGCTCGGGTTGACCGGCCGGCGGCGGCGCGGACTCGCCGGCGGACGCGTTGGCGTCGGCCGGGGCAGCGTCGGGGAAAGGCAGGGGCGTCTGTTTCGGCATTGCCGGCATTATGCCTATTCGGCTTGCGCGCGCGGCCCGCCCAGCCGGGCCGGAGCGGGCGGATGGACGATGGGACGGCGGTGTGGCCCGCGGGTCGATGCCGCGGTTACCGCCGGATCAGTGCGGCTTGGGCGCGGCCGGGGCGGGAACGCTGGTGGGCGGCGCCGGTTTGAGAGCAGCCGCGGGCGGATCGGTCGCGGCCGGGGCTGCGGGCGTCACCGGCGCGACCGGCGCGACCGGCGCGGCCGGAT
>NZ_JAGGRI010000069.1 GCF_018612875.1 Lysobacter sp. ISL-50
GCGATGCCGACGCAGGCAGGTGCCACATTGGGCATCCTGCCCAAGGTGGCACCCGGCGCACGTCCATGTGCGCCGCCCTTCGGGTGTCCCTGGTCTCGCGAGTTAATAGCGACGCCCAGCCAGAGCTAAAGCAAGAACGGAAAAGCGAAAACGGAAGCGAAGGCAAAGACAAAAGCGGAGGCAAGGCAAGGCAAGGCAAGGCAAGGCAGAGGAAGGTAACTGCACAGTCAGCAGCCACCACAACAGCGGAGCAAGGCGGCTACGACCGCAGCCGGTGAAGATCAAGGCGATCGGAACGGAAGGCATCGGGGCTGAAGCCCCTCCTACAACAGATGCGGTGCTCGCGTGCTACGAAAACCATCGCGGCCCCTCTAAAACTTCCACCCCACCATCACCGCCAACCTCCCATCCGCCAACTTCGCATCATCCAACGCCTCCGCCAACCGCGGCCCATAGCTGGACGTGTCCGTGTACTGCAACTCCGCATGCACCGGCCCGAAATCCTTCGTCAACGCCAACAGGTGATCGTTGTAGCTGTCGCCCGCCGCATCCTCCAGATCGTAATAGCCGATCTGCGCCTTGAGCCCGAAACCGCTCTCGCCCAACGGCCACTCGCCGCCGGCGTTCCAGTAATAGCCCCGGCCGCCCAGACCGAAAATATCCGGCGAGTACGCAAGCCCCACGTGGTAGTGCTCGGCGAAACTCAACGTGCCTTCCAGCTCGGTGTAATCGTAGTCGAACCCCGAACGCGCGCCCGGATAGGCGGCGCGGGTCAGGACCACGTCCAACTCAAGGCCCGGGCGCAGTTCGCCGGCCCAGCCGATGTAGCCGTCCAGTTCGTAATCGATGCCGTCGTCCTCTTCGTCGGCGGCGGTGAAGTCGATGCTCGAACCCCACAGGCCGACGTAGAAACCGCTGCGGTGTTCCAGGTTGATCTCCGCCTGCAACGCCGGGTCTTCCTGGGTCTGCGACACGCCGCGCCATACGTAGTCGCTGAGTACGCTCACGCCGCCGCGCACCGACCACGGTCGCGCCTCGCCGGTCTCGGCGCTGTCCTGCGCCGCGGCCCACGACGGCACCAGGGCGAAGGCCGCGGCCATCAGCACGGTGAACGCCCGCCGGCGCGGTCGCGGCGAACGGCGTTGCAGGACGATCGGCATCACGTTTTCTCCCTTGAACGCCGCCGACGGACGGCCGCCGATGACGATACTGCACATCGAACCGGCGCAAGGGAATGCAGCGGCGAAGCCCGCGAACGAATTGAGCAATCCGCTGATGCGACCGGCCGGCGCCGATCGGCCGCGGGCCACCCACCGGCCCGGGCGCTCGCCGCCCTGCGATCTCCTCTTCGCGTTGACACCGCGCGAACAGGCTCCGAACATCCTCGCCAGTACCCGGCCGCCCGTGCCTGCATCCAGGAGATTCACCGTGAACCTGCGCCTCGCCCCGCTCGCCTGCGCCCTGTTGCTCACCGCTTGCGGCGGCGGCAAGCCGTCCGGCGCCGACGCTCCCGCGGCCCCGGCCGGGGCCGAGCAGAAGCTGCTCAACGTCTACAACTGGTCGGACTACGTCGCCGACGACACGGTGAAGAACTTCGAGACCGCCAACGGCATCAAGGTCAACTACGACGTCTACGACGCCAACGAAACCCTGGAAAGCAAGCTCAGCGCCGGCGCCTCGGGCTACGACGTGGTGTTCCCGTCGGCGCGGCCGTTCGCCCAGCGCCAGGTCAAGGCCGGGCTGTACGCGGCGCTGGACAAGAGCAAGTTGCCGAACTGGAACCATCTGGATCCGCAACTGCTGGAGAATCTGGCCGCGATCGATCCGGGCAACGCGCACCTGGTGCCGTACATGTGGGGCACCACCGGCCTGGGCGTCAACGTCGATAAGGTGCAAGCCGCGCTCGGCGCCAACGCGCCGCTGGACTCGTGGTCGCTGCTGTTCGATCCGGCCAACGCGGCCAAGCTGCAGAAGTGCGGCATCACCGTGCTGGACGACGATCAGGAAACCTTCGGCGCGGCGCTGATCTGGCTGGGCCGCGATCCCAACGCCGGCGCCGCCGACGAGATCGACGCGGTGCGCAAGGTCTATTCCGCGATCCGCCCGTTCGTGCGCACCTTCAACAACGCCGAATACAAGGACGCCTTCGCCAACGGCGACGCCTGTCTGGTCATGGGCTATTCCGGCGACATCGCCCAGGCCAGCACCGATGCCTTCGACGCGGCCAAGAAGGCCGGCACGCCGCTGCCGAACCTGCGCTTCGTCATTCCCAAGGAAGGCGCGATCCGCTGGGTCGATGTGATCGCGGTGCCCAAGGACAGCAAGCATCCGGGCAACGCCCACGCTTTCATCAACTATCTGCTCGATCCCAAGGTCTCCGCGCAGATCAGCAATCACGTCGCCTACGCCAGCGCCAACAAGGACGCGACCAGCCTGGTCGATCCGGCCATCGCGCAGGATCAGGGCGTGTATCCGCCCGAGTCGGTGCGCGCCAAGCTGATCGATCCCAAGTCGCTGCCCGAGGACGTGCAACGTCAGCGCGTGCGCGCCTGGACCAGCATCAAGAGCGGGCACTGAGCGCGTGTCCGCGCCCGTCCCCCGCTCCGCCGCCGCGCCGGCCGCGCGCGAACCCTGGCGCGATCCGGCGGCGCAGCCGTTCGTGCGCATCGAAGGGGTGACCAAGACCTTCGGCAAGGTCTACGCCTGCGACGACATTTCCCTGGACGTCTACCGCGGCGAGTTCTTCGCCCTGCTCGGCGGTTCGGGCTCGGGCAAGAGCACGCTGCTGCGGGTGCTGGCCGGGTTCGAGTCGCCCGATCGCGGGCGCGTGCTCATCGACGGCATCGATGTGACCGATCTGCCGCCGTATCAGCGCCCGGTCAATATGATGTTCCAAAGTTACGCGCTGTTCCCGCACATGAGCGTGGCGCAGAACATCGCCTTCGGCCTGAAGCATTCCAGCTCCAGCGCGGACAAGCTCGGCGCCGGAGAAATCCGCGACCGCGTGCAGGCCATGCTGGAACTGGTGCGCATGCCGCAACTGGGCAATCGCAAGCCCGACCAGCTCTCCGGCGGCCAGCGCCAGCGCGTCGCCCTGGCGCGTGCGCTGGCGAAACAACCCAAGTTGTTGCTGCTCGATGAGCCGCTGGGCGCGCTGGACAAGAAGCTGCGCGAGCATACCCAGTTCGAATTGGTCAGCATCCAGGAACGAGTCGGCACCACCTTCATCATGGTCACGCACGACCAGGAAGAAGCCATGACCATGTCCTCGCGCATCGCGGTGATGGACACCGGCCGCATCGTCCAGGTGTCGACGCCGGCGGTGTTGTACGAATATCCCTCGACCCGCTTCGTCGCCGAGTTCATCGGCGGCATTAACCTGCTCGACGGACGCGTGCTGTCGCACGACGAAAGCTCCGGGCTGCTGCGCATCCAGTGCGACGGCGTCGACGCGCAGCTGCTGGCGCGCCATCCCGATCCGCTGCCGGAAGGCACCGCGGTCGGCATCGCGGTGCGGCCGGAAAAGATCGACGTGCACGAGACCCGGCCGGAGGGGATGGAGAACGCGGTCGCCGGCAAGGTCCGCGATATCGCCTATCTGGGCGATGTGTCGATCTATCACGTGCAGACCGAGGCCGGCGCGACGTTGCGCGTGCAGGAGACGCATGTGGCGCGCAGTTCCGAGCCGCATTACGACTGGGACGATACGTTGTGGTTGTCTTGGGATGCGGGGAGTGCGGTGGTGTTGACGTCATGAATGCTCAGGCCATGAGCGTCGTCGTGGATGCGGCCGGTGTGGGGGCTTGGCTGTGAGTGCGCATGAGCGCGGGGAGAATGGCCGGGGGATTTGGGGTTTCTGGGGGGATGTCGTTGATAATCTCTTCGGTTGGTTCCGCTCCGTGGGAGACGAATTCCGCACCCGCCGCGGCCGCCTGTTGGTCACCGCGATCCCGATGCTGTGGCTGGCGCTGTTCTTCTGCGTGCCGTTCCTGATCGTGCTGAAGATCAGCTTCGCCCAGGCGGTGTTCGGGCAGGTGCCGCCGTATACGCCGCTGCTGGAAACCACCGCCGACGGCGCGACTTCGCTGCGCCTGCATATCTCCAACTACGCCGCGCTGCTGGCCGATCCGCTGTACATCGCCGCGTATCTGAAATCGCTGTTGTTCGCCGGCATCTCGACCCTGTGCTGCCTGCTGCTGGGCTATCCCATCGCCTACGGCATCGCGCGCGCGCCGCGCATATTGCGGTTGTTGCTGCTGGTGCTGGTGATCCTGCCGTTCTGGACCAGTTCGCTGCTGCGCACCTATGCGCTGATCGGCCTGCTGCGCGCCAACGGCATCGTCAGCCAGGCGCTGGCGTGGCTGGGCGTGATCGAGCCCGGCGAGGCGGTGCTGCACACCGATCTGGCGGTGTACATCGGCATCACCTACAACTACCTGCCCTTCATGATCCTGCCGCTGGCGGCGACGCTGATCCGCCTGGACTTCACCTTGCTGGAAGCCGCCGCCGACCTGGGCGCGAAACCCTGGCAGGCGTTCGTGCGGGTGACCTTGCCGCTGTCGCTGCCGGGCATCCTCGCCGGCACCTTGCTGGTGTTCATTCCGGCGGTCGGCGAATTCGTGATTCCCGACGTGCTCGGCGGCCCGGATGCGCTGACCATCGGCCGGGTGCTGTGGACGGAGTTCTTCACCAATCGCGACTGGCCGCTGTCGGCGGCGATCGCGGTGGCGATGCTGTTGTTGATCGTGTTGCCGACGCTGTTGTTCGAGTACGTGGAAAACCGCCGCGTGGCGCGCGAGGCGCAGTCGTGAACCGGCGTCCGTTCGCGCTGTATACGATGATGGCGCTGGGCTATGCGTTCTTGTACCTGCCCATCGTCTCGGTGATCGTGTTCTCCTTCAGCGGCTCGGATCGCGCGACCACCTGGGGCGGATTCTCGCTGCAATGGTACGCCGCGTTGGCGCAGAACGAGCAGATATTGGAAGCGGCGCGGCGCAGCCTGACCATCGCCGCGATCTCGGCCACCGCCGCGGTCGCGCTGGGCACCGCCAGCGGCCTGGCGCTGTCGCGGTTCGGGCGCTTTCCCGGACGCGGCGTGTTGAGTCTGCTCAACTCCGCGCCGATGGTGATGCCCGACGTGATGCTCGGCCTGTCCTCGTTGCTTCTCTTCGTCGGGCTGCAGCAGGTCTTCGGTTGGCCCGAGCGCGGCATGACCACCATCACCCTGGCCCACATCACCCTCACCGCCTGCTACGTGACCGTGGTGGTGCGCTCGCGCATGACCTCGATGGACGCGAGCCTGGAAGAAGCGGCGATGGACCTGGGCGCGAAACCGTGGCGGGTGTTCTTCGTCATCACCCTGCCCTTGATCGCGCCAGCGCTGCTGGCCGGCTGGCTGCTCGCCTTCACCTTGTCGCTGGACGATCTGGTGATCGCCAGCTTCGCCTCGGGCCCGGGTTCGACCACCTTGCCGATGCTGGTGTATTCGAAGGTGAAGATCGGAGTGACGCCGGAGATCAACGCGCTGACCACGATCATCGTGATGCTGGTGACGATCGGCGTCACCGTGGCCGGCGTGCTGATGCACCGGCGCGAACGCAAGCTGGCGCGCGCCGGCGACTGACTTCGGGCGCGCGCCGCATCGGCGCGAATGCTTACGCGCTCACATGCATTCACGCGCATGCAACAGCATCGACACGTGCGCCTGTTCTCCTATTGGCGGGGAAAGGAGCGCCCGCGACACACCGCATTGCATTAACGGGCCGCCGCCGGCACGACGCGGCCCTTTGGCCACCCATCTGCAGCTATCTGCGGCCGCCCGACGCGGCCGTTGCCATGCCCGAACGTCTCCGCTCCCCGGGATGCGACACATCCACGCCGGACTCATTCCAACTTCCTAAGGAGATACGCAATGGACTACGTAATGCGCGCCGCTGGCGCCAAGCTTCTCGTCATCGCCGCCGCGCTGGGCCTGGGCCTGCTGGCCGCCCCGCAGGCGCACGCCGCCGGCCAGTGCAAGACGGTGAACTTCTTCCCGGGCGTGGTGCAGGTGTACGCCACCGTGACCGCCGACGCCAATGCCGGCGACAACGTGCTGTGCAATGCCGCCGTGGCCTGCCCGGCCGGTTCGCGCCAGGTCGAAGTGTTCGGCGGCGGCCTGTCGTCCTCGCCGGCGGCGGTGGTGGCGGTCGAAAGCACCGCGCGCCTGAGCGGCGGCGAAGACATCACCGCCAACTGCGAAACCACCGCCGTGGGCACGCGCAAGGGCGTCACCGCCAGCACCTGCAACAACAAGGTCGCCGCCGCCGCCGACAAGGGCACCGCCTCCAGCGCGCAGTGCACGGTGTACGTGGACGCGCCGGCCGGCGCTTCGGTCGGCGCCAACGCGACCTGCTTCTGCGGCACCTGATCCAGGATCGAGATGCGAGCGCGAGATTCGCGCTCGATCGTGGCCGCCATCGAGCTCCCCGGTTCGCCGGGGAGTTTTTTTTGCGTTCGCCTCCGCGCCGATCCCTCGCGCGCGGCAACGCAAAACGGCCCGCCGGTCGCCCGGAGAGCCGTCGATGCGGTGGTTCGTTGTCGCCGTATCCGCGCGAATGCGGCGCGGCGGCCCATGCCGCCGCGCCGTGGAGCCTGGATCAGTTGACGCAGTTGTTGATCGCGGTGTTGGCCTGGCCGCGGAACACGGTGTTCTGGTGCAGGTAGGAGTAACCCTTCGGCAGATCCGGACCGCCCGCAACGGTGACGCCCGCCACGACCTTGGTCGAGTAGAACACGCGCAGCAGGTTCTTCAGCGCGGCCGACTGCGTCGCCGCATGACCGGTGTAGTAGGTGTTGATGTAGGTGTAAGCCACGATCGGATACGCGCCGGACACGTTCGTGTTCGGCGGGATCAGCTTCATGCAGGTCTGCTCGGCGGCGCTGTGCGTGCCCGGGATGGCGTTCTGGGTGGCGCCGTCGAGGACCTTGTTCGAGACCAGGCTGGCGCCGGTCAGGTTGAGCCACGCCGGCATGACGGCCGGATCGAAGGTGTTGACCTTGGCGTAGGTGGCCGACTGCGCCAGGACTTCGGCGATGTCCGCATAGGCGATGGCGCCGGCGGTGGTCTTGACCTTGCTGACGACGCCGCTGTTGCCGTTGGCGCCGACCCAGCCCGCGCCCGCGCCGCCGACGGCGGTGGCGAAGTTCTGGTTCGGGGTGACGGTGATGCCGAAGGTCGCGCAGGCGCTGTTGAGGTAGCTGGAGAACGCGAACGAGGTGCCGCTGCCGTCGGAGCGGTAAACCACGGTGATCGGGCCGCTGACGCCGCTCAGGCCGAGGACCGGATCGGACCAATCGGTGATGACCTTACCGAAGATCTTGCAGACCTTCTCGGCATTGAGGTCGAGCGAGGCGACGGTCGACTTGTTGTACGGGACGGCGATGGCGCCGGCGAGCACGGGGATCTGCGTGATCGCGCCGCGGGTGGCCTGCATGTTGGTGTTGAAGGTGGTGTAGTCGGCGGTGCTGGTCGGCGAGTCGGTGCCGATGAAGTCCGGGGTCGGCGACAGCGCGCTGAAACCGGTCGCGGCCGGGCTGGCGGCATCGCCGCAAGCGCCGTTGGCGGCGACGGTATCCTGGTTGAGCACCTTCTTGCCGGTGCCGCTGCCGGTCTGGCAGTACGACAGGCCGTCGGCGACGAAGGCGAACACCGGGGTCTTGCCGGCGCTCGGGCCGGTGGCGCTGTTGCTCAGGCCGGCGACATTGAAGCCGACCGCCGGGGCGGTGATCGACGCGGCGCGCGACAGGCGGGCCTTGTTCGGGGTGGTGGCGTTGTAAGCGTCGCCGACATAAGCCGGAGCCGGGAAAGTGGCGCCGCCGCCGTACAGATCGGCGGCCGTGGCGGAACCGGCGGCGATGACCAGCGCGGTGGCGAAAGCGATGCGGGAAAGCGAGAGCGTGTTGCGATGCACGTGACTTCTCCTAAAAGAGGTTATGTGGCGTGTATCCGACTAATCCATTTAGCGATGTGTTGCGTCCATTAATTTGCTATCCGACGCCTCGCTAGATTCGCCGGCGTGTGTTCCATCGCGACGACGGCGCGGGTACACATTTGTTACTCAAGAAACTTCGCTTTCAACGTGCGACGCGATGCGCATTTACGCGGCATTTTTCTGTCGAATTATTTTTAATGTCATGCGATCGGGGCTTGCGTGACAGTGGGCGTGACGCTGTCATCTCATGACGGGACGCGTCCAGGATCGTCATGGGATTGACGTGTCGTTTCGCGTTGCGACTACGCGCTGATTGCGCATAGTTTTGCGGCCATGCGACAACTGCGTGTGCGCGGCGGTGAGATTCGGCGTGTGGTGATATCGATAAACAGCGATTGTTTTTGCGTGCCATTGCCACTTCGAGTAGCACGCGGCTCGGCGAGTGAGCGCGGCTTTTCTTCGCATGCGGCTTTGCGGCATGAAGCGCGCGTGATGACAGTGCGGCGCTTGTAGTTTTTCTATGTGGCGCTGTCGGAGCGGTTGGCGGGACTGTTGTTGCAGTTGCAGTTGCAGTTGCAGTTGCAGTTGCAGTTGCAGTTGCCGTTGCCGTTGCCGTTGCCGTTGCCGTTGCCAAGATTTTGCTTTGCCTTGGCTTCGCTGTGCCGTGCTTCGGCTTCGGCTTCGGCTTCGGCTTTGATTTTGTTGTTGTCGTTGCTGGGCGCCGCTAGTAACTCGCGAGACCAGGG
>NZ_JAGGRI010000070.1 GCF_018612875.1 Lysobacter sp. ISL-50
GGCGCCGGCAGCGCGGCGGCGGAGGCAGCGGCCACGACGGTGGCCGGCGGCGTCTTGCCGGCCTTCTTCGCGGCTTTCTCGGCCTGCGCCAGGGCGCGCTGCTGTTCCTTCTGCTGCTTGGCCAGAGCGCGTTTTTCCGCCTTGGTCAGCGGCTTGGGCGGCGGCGCGTCGATGCCCTTGCCGGTGGCGACCCGGACCTGGCGCGACTTCATCCAGGCGTCGAACTCGTCCGCGGTCATCGACTTGCCGTTCTGCATCATGTCGAAGCGGTAGTCCTGCGCGCCGCCGCTGAGCGGCTTGGCGGCGCCGGCGACCACGGCGGGCTTGCCGGTGGCCACGGTGGTCGGCAGCGAGGACGCCACCGGCGCGGGCTGTCCGGTCGCCACCGTGGTCTTGACCGACGCGACCGGGGTCACCGGCGCGGGCTTGCCGGTGGCGATCGTGGTCTTCGCCGAACCGTAGGTGCCGGTCTCGGCCTGGCTGGCGACCGGCGCCGGCTTGCCGGTGGCGATGCGCACGCCCGGCGGCAGTTCGCCGGCGTTGGCGCTGGCGATCGGCATCGCCGCGACCAGGCGGTCGATGGCGCTGGACGCGGCCGGCTTCGGCGCGGCGGCGGGCGACTGCGGCGGATTGTTGGCGGCGCTGGCGTACACCGGCGGCGGCGCTTCGCCCGGATGCAGCGCGCGCACCTCGACCCGGCCGGTGCCGCGCTGGGTGATGCCCAGCTTGATCGCGGCGGCGTAGCTCAGGTCGATCACGCGGTTGTCGTGGAACGGGCCGCGATCGTTGACCCGCACCGTCACCGACTTGCCGTTGTCCAGGTTGGTGACCCGGGCGAAGCTCGGCAGCGGCAGCGATTTATGCGCGGCGGTGAAGGCGTACATGTCGTACACCTCCAGGTTGGAGGTACGCCGGCCGTGGAACTTCTGCCCGTAGTACGACGCCGTGCCGGTCTCGACATAGTCGTCGTGCGAGTCCAGCACCTTGTAAGTCTTGCCCAGCACCGCGTACGGCGAACGGTTGCCGAACTGCGAACGCGGCTCGGCGACGACGTCGGGTTCCGGAATCGCGTCCACGTCGGGAATGTAGTCCGGCGTGGTGTCCTTGACCTCCGGCGCATACAGGCCGCCGGCGCGGTAGTTGCCGCGCTTGCTGAGGTCTTCCTGCGCCGCCGCGTACGGCGACTTCTTGCGTCCGCCATGGGCCGGCAGGCCGCTGCTGTGGACGCGGTCGCGGTCGGGCAGCGCGAGTGCCTGCGAGTTGGGTTTCTTCGGAGCGCTGGCGCAGGCCGCCAGGGCCAGCGGCAGCGCGGCGGCGACCAGCCGCCGGATCGTCGCGCCGGCCGTGGGCGCCGTCGGCGGCCGCTTCGGGCCGCCGTTCATGCCCGCGGCGCCTGCGGTTTCGGCGCCGGCGCCGGAGCGGCCGGCGCGGGCGTGGGAGGGGTCGATTGGATCGGCGCTTGCGCTGGAATGATCAAGGGATTCTCCCGTCCGGCGATCGCCTCGGCCAGCTGGTACACCGCCATGCCGTAATGCTTGGAGATGTTGTAGCGGGTGATCGCGTAGAAGTTGCGGAAACCGAACCAGTACTCGGGGCCATCGACCCCGTCCAGATTGAGCAGCGTCGCTGTCTGCGTCGGCGCCACCTTGCTCAGCGGCCGATAGCCGCGCGCGGCCAGGTCGGCGAGCGAATACACCGGGTCCATGTTTTCCGGAACGAAGTCCTGCGCGGTCGCATCGCGGCTGGCGCGCGCGACCACCGGGCCGCCGCGCACCCAACCGCCCTTCTTGACGAAGTAATTGGCGATCGAGAAGAACACGTCGTCCAGATCGGTGAACAGATTGCGCTTGCCGTCGTTGTCGCCGTCCACCGCGAACTCGCGATAGCTCGACGGCATGAACTGGCCCCAGCCCATCGCGCCGGCGTAGCTGCCGGTCAGGGTGGCGATGTCGATGCCTTCTTCCTTGCCCAGCGCGAACAGCTGGCCCAGTTCGCCGCGGAAGAACGCCTCGCGGCGGTTCTCGCGATCGAGCTTGGCCGGATCGCCGCTGCGCGGATAGGCGAAGGCCAGCGTGTACAGCGCATCGACCACGCTGTATTTGCCGGTGTTCTTGCCGAAGCTGGTTTCCACCCCGACGATCGCGACGATGATCTCGGCCGGCACGCCGGTGGCCGCTTCCACCCGCGACAACTGCGCGCGGTGCTCGGCCAGGAACGCCTTGCCGCCGTCGATGCGGGCCTGGGTGATGAAGATCGGACGGTAATCGCGCCACGGCTTGGCTTCGGCCGGACGCGACATCGCCGCGACGATGCCGTCGCGGATCTGCGCGCGCGCCAGCACCGATTCGATATAGGCCGGGTCGATGCCGTACTGCGCGGCGGTGTCGCGCACGAACAAGGCGCGGGCCTGCTCGATCGGCATCTGCACCACCGGTTCGGGCAGCGCGGGCGTGCCGACCACCGGGGTGGCGGGCGTGGCCGGTGCGGGCGTCGCCGGCCTGGGCGTGGCCGGTTTGGGCGCGGCCGGAGCGGAAGCGATAGGCGCGGTAGGCGCCTGCGTAGCGCAGGCGGCCAACACGATCGTGAGTGCGCCGAACAGGGCGCAACGGGCGGTGTGGCGTCGGGTCATCGTCGCGAGGGTAGCACGCGACCGCGGGACAAAAAACCTTGGGTTTGCGGGACTTAACCGATTTTATTCATGTAGGGTTGTCGAAGTGAAACGGGTGTCGGCAGCGCTTGCGAGGTGCGCGTCGGCGCTGTCGGAAGCTGAATAGCGCTTACCGATCCGGCGGGGTTGGCCGGGCCCGGCATCCCCTCGGCTTTGTGTCGTCACACTATCGATGCAGATCGCAGCGAGGCGACGGTCAATCGTTCTCGCCAGGGCAGGCGCGGATCGGCAAGACAACGCGCCACGTCGAACCCGACGCATGCATCGGCGCAACCGAAGCGGTCGCGCACAGCGCGCAGGGATGATCTTCGACACTGTTCGCCCCCGGGCTCCGGGGATGAGCATCGCCGCATGACCGACCGCCCCGCCTGCTACCCCGCTCCCCCGGCCGCGCTGCAGGCCGGCGCCGGTCCGGATCGCGCCCCGCTGCTCGACGTGCTGGTCTCGCCGGTGCCGCTCGGGTTGTTCGACTCGCCGGTGGACGGCCGCCATGTGCTGTGTCTGCACGTCGGCGAACCGGTGCCGGTGTCGTACCGCATGGACGGACACGAGCGACAGGGCGTGCGCCTGCACGGCCAATTCTGCGTCGTGCCGGCCGGATCGAGCACGCGCTGGATCGTGTCGAAACCCGCGCGCTCACTGCTGCTGCGACTGACGCCGTCGCTGCTGCGCGAGATCTCCGAGACCATGGGGTTGAGCACGCAAGCCGGGCAACTGGCGCCGTCGATCCACGTGCGCGACGCGCAGGTCGAATGCATCGGCTGGATGATGCAGGCCGAAGACCACGACGCCTATCCAGGCGGCCGCGTGTTCACCGACAGCCTCGCCAGCGCGCTGGCCGCGCGCCTGCTCGCGCTGCAGTCGCGCAAGCCGGCCGCGAGCGAGCGCCACGCGCGCGCGTTGCCGGTGTGGCGCTTGCGTCATGTGCTGGACTACATCGAAGCGCATCTGGACGAAGACCTGTCGCTGGCCGAACTCGCGGCCGTGGCCGGCTTCAGCCTGTCGCACTTCAAGCCGCTGTTCAAACAGGCCACGGGCCTGCCGGTGCATCGCTTCGTGCTGGAGCGGCGGGTCGAACGCGCACGCACGCTGCTGCTGGAAGGCAGAAGGAACATGGGCGACATCGCCCTGGACGCGGGGTTCTCGCACGCCAGCCACATGGCCCGCTGCATGCGCCGGGTGCTGGGGCTTAGCCCGTCGCAGATCGCAAGCTCGCGCCACTAAGCGTTCGATAAGGCGAGCGCGCGCCTATGCGCGCCGAGGCGTTCCCGCCGGATCGGCCTCGGCGTGCTTGTCGTTGCCGATGGTCAGATGCAAGCCCGGCTCGGGCTCGCGCGGCAGGCCCAGGGCGACGCGCAGATCCAGCACCGCTTCGCAACGCACCGGGTACCAGACATAGCCGTCGGTCTGCTGCGGGCGCGGGTCGTAGACGAATTCCACCGCGTCGCCGTCGCCGCGTTTCCACGCCTCCATGCGCGGCGGCGTTTCGCCGCGGATCACCGAAATGTGCGGGCCCCACAGCGGACCTTGCAGCGAGCGCGTGCGCCGGTGCCCGAGCAGATACTGATGGCGCAGGTAGCGACCCAACTCGGGATCGCAATCGACGATCAGCCACCACAGCGTGCTGCCGCCGTCGCGGCGACCGTGACCGCCGCCGGCCAGTTGCGGGCTGTAACGCAGGGTGCCGGTGGAAGCGATGAAGCCGTCGTGCACGGAAGCGTCCTGATGCGATGAGCGCCGAAGCGCACCATCATGGACGCCGGGCCGCGCGATCGCCATGCGAGCGGCCCAGCGGCGCGGAGCCGCCCGTTCCGGGCCGATGGCGCTCGCCACCCGCGCCCGGCCGGCCCGGACCCGCCCCGATTCCGTACGCAAACGTCCGGAGAATCGCCGCGCCGGCGCGCGCGAACACGGAACCCCGGCATTTCTCAAACCCGCGCCAGCCACTAAGATGCAGCGCACGCCCCACAGCCAGAGGTATTCACGTTGGTCATCCTGCCCAAGGTCCGCGGCTTCATCTGCACCACCACGCATCCGCTGGGTTGCGAACTCAACGTGCGCGACCAGATTCAAGCCACCCGCGCGCTCAGCGCGCGCAGCGACGGCCCCAAGAAGGTGCTGGTGATCGGCGCCTCCAGCGGTTACGGACTGGCCGCGCGCATCGCCACCGCCTTCGGCTACGGCGCCGACACCCTCGGCGTGTTCTTCGAAAAGCCCGGCACCGACAAGAAGCCGGGCACGGCCGGCTGGTACAACTCGGCGGCGTTCGACAAGTTCGCCAAGGCCGAAGGCCTGTACAGCAAGTCGATCAACGGCGACGCGTTCTCCGACGAAGCGCGCGCGCAGGTCATCGACCTGATCAAGAACGAAATGGGCGGCCAGGTCGATCTGATCGTCTATTCGCTGGCCTCGCCGGTGCGCAAGCTGCCCGGCACGGGCGAGGTCAAGCGCTCGGCGCTGAAGACCATCGGCGAGCCCTACACCTCCACCGCGATCGACACCAACAAGGACACCGTCATCCAGGCCACGGTCGAGCCGGCCACCGAGCAGGAGATCGCAGACACGGTCACGGTGATGGGCGGCCAGGATTGGGAGTTGTGGATCGACGCGCTCGAACGCGCCGACGCGCTGGCGCCGGGCGCGCGCACGGTCGCCTTCAGCTACATCGGCACGGAAATCACCTGGCCGATCTACTGGCACGGCGCGCTGGGCAAGGCCAAGGTCGATCTGGACCAGACCGCGCAGCGCCTCAACACGCGCCTGTCCAGGATCGGCGGCGGCGCCAACGTGGCGGTGCTCAAGTCGGTGGTCACCCAGGCGAGTTCGGCGATCCCCGTGCTGCCGCTGTACATCGCGCTGGTGTTCAAGGTCATGAAGGAAAAGGGCCTGCACGAAGGTCCGATCGAACAGCTCAACCGCATGTTCCGCGACCGCATGTACCGCGAGGACGGCCAGCCGGCGCCGACCGACGAAGAGCAGCGCCTGCGCCTGGACGATTGGGAAATGCGCGAGGACGTGCAAGCGCAGTGCAAGGCGCTGTGGCCGCAGGTCACTACGCAGAACTTGTTCCAGCTCACCGATTACGCCGGCTACAAGCACGAGTTCCTCAAACTGTTCGGGTTCGAACGCGAGGACGTGGATTACACGAAGGATGTCGATCCGGAAGTGAGCTTCGACTGCATCGAGTTGTAAACGGCCCGCCGGCTCGATAGCGCTTCGCCGTCCAACCGAGCCGGATTCGCGCGACGCGGGTCCGGCTTTTTCATGTCTGGTGTTTTCGATGCTGTGCTTCGCGCATGGTTGAATCGGCGACGCCTTGTCTGAGCCGGTCTTGCTCATAGCGCGAGTGCAGACACCAGCGACCACATGCCGCCCCTTCCCTACTGCGCCCCTTCAAGCCGTCATTCCCGCGAACGCGGGAATCCAATGTCTTTGTCGCGGCTGCCCGAAAGTCGCTGGATTCCCGCGTTCGCGGGAATGACGGCAGGTGAGTATTCGGCTTCGGGCGAATCCCCGCTCAAACATCCATCCCTCCGACTTGGATTCTGCGGGCCCTCGCCGCAACCACTCAACCCCGACAACAACAAAACACGGTCGCTACGCTGAACTTATTAGCTCGGGCTGATTACATCTGAGATCGCTACATTCCATCGGCCTCGCCAGGATCACCTGACGGCGCTCGCTCGAAGGGCCAACCCACCTCCTGCTCAATGCAATCATACTGCGCGCCTACCCGAAGTTCCGAACTGAAGATAATTGGCGCGCGCCTGTGTAAGGCTCAAATCCCCATTAGGACCGCCCCATACTTCGTCGGCGTCCTCGTCGTCCTGGCCGTCGTCCTCCCAGTGACAGACCACGCAGATTTCATATTGCCCGCGCTCATCGAGAGTTTCGCCGCCGCAACAGGGGCAACGCAGGGGCAGGTTTTGGATCATCGTCATTCCCGGCTCTCGCGGCTATATCATCATGTCCGGCGCGTACTGAGTTTGGGATTGCCTGTTACCCCATCGTCCCGAGCACTCGCGCCAACGTCAAGCACGCAACGGCTATCAAGCCAATGCCGCCGCCTCGCTCACATCGGCCCCCTTCGCCGCCGCCATCGCGATCAGCGATGCCTGCAGGTCCGCATCCGCGATCGAATGCAGCGGAATGCAATGCGCGGCCCCCGGCGCGAAGAAGAACATCAGAAATCCGGCGCGGCGCTTCACCTTGAAGATGACCGGCCATTTGTGCGCGTACTCGTAGCTGACGCCCACGGCGCGGATTCCGTCGTCGTCGAAGACATACGTGAACGGCTCGCGGGATTGCTTGTACACGTAGTGCGTCGACGCCGCGCCCAGCAGCAGCATCGCCGGCACGAACAAAAGGCATCCCGCGACGACCGCGCACAGTTGCGCGTCGAACGGCCGGCCCTTGGACAGGCTCAACGCCGCCAGGCCGAAGGCGGCCAACGGCCAGAATGCGATGAAGACATAGCTCGCCTTGCGTTCGAGCATCAACACCGCGCTGGCGCGCACGCGCTCCCAATACGAGAACGACGACGGGAAACTGATTTTTTCCGGAGCATCCATGAGTGCGATCAGCCCCAGAACACCCACCAAGGCTTTTGTTCCTGCCGCGGCGCCGCATAAGGACACAGCACCGCCCACGGCCCGCCGCTTTGCGACAGGAACAGGCGATGCGAGAACACGCGGCCATCGGCGGTGCGCACTTCTTCGGTGACCACATAGAAGCAGTCGGCGTAATGCTCGGTGGCGGTGACGCGGGTGGTGACGCCGGCCAGATCCGGCGGCCCGGCTTGCCGCCACTTCGCTTCCAGCGACGCGGCGAGTTGAGCGATCGCCTCGGCGGTGACCGCGCCGGGACGCTTGTCGAGATGTTGCAGCACCAGTTGCGCTTCAAGTCCGAAATCGCGGTACGTGGCCGCCAAATCCATGTCGTGGGCGCGGTAAGCGCTTTGCAATGCGTGCAACGCTTTTTGCGCGGTAGACAGGTCCGTATCCATAAGCGTCTCCATGAGTTTCAAGCCGGCCGGGTCGACAGGCTCGACTCAATGCCGCCACGCCCGGAGCCTGATGCGCTGCAACGGACTCACCGCGCGACACGCGGGGCCTTGCAGACCGAGCCCCACAATGCACCCTTCGGCCGGGTAATGCATCTTTGGAGCGATGCCCACTGTTCGGCCGGTGACATGCGCGGCGGCGCGATGCGCCTTTTCGCGGTTTATGCACGCCGATTCAGGCGCCGATACGGAAGCGATCGGCGCCGATCGTGTGTTGACCGTTCGCTCGGCGGTGCGTCGCCGGAAAAAGCGATCGCGGCGACATCTGCCTGTTAACCGGCGCATTACCGCTTCGGAACGTGGATCGTCCCGCCTCGGGAACTGCGCGATTTTCGCCGGCCGCCGCCGTCCACCCGCAGCGTTCCATTTCCTCCGCTTCCGAATCCCCGCCGCCGCGCTCTATTCTCGGCCCTCCACCCCCAGCCGAGATTCCCCATGACCCGAACCCCGCTCTTCCTGACGATGGCCGCCGCGCTGACCGGCGCCGTGCTTGCCGGGTGTTCGCAGCAACCGGCACCGCCCGCCGCCACGGCACCGGCGGCCACCGCGCCGGCCGCCGAAGCCGCGCCCAAGCCGGCCGAAAGCGCCGACGTGTTCCGCTTCAAGATCGGCGCCCTGGATGCGGCGGCGTTGAAGGACGGCGACATCGACGCTCCCAACGACGGCACGACCTTCGCCATCGGCCAGCCCAAGGCCGACGTCGACGCCCTGCTGAGCGCCGCCGGCCAGCCCACCGATGTGCTGCACCTGAGCATCCAGCCGCTGCTGGTCCGCGCCGGCGAGCGCGTGCTGCTGTTCGACACCGGCGCCGCCGACGCTTCGTTTGCGCGCGCCGGCCGCCTGCCCGCCTCGCTGCGCGCCGCCGGCGTCGAGCCCGCCCAGGTCACCGACGTCTTCATCACCCACCATCACGCCGATCACGTCGGCGGCCTGCTGACCCGCGACGGCGCCCTCGCCTTCCCCAACGCCGCCATCCACCTGTCCGCGCCGGAATGGAACGGCATCAAGGCCAGCAAGGACGAAGCCAAGCTGGCCGCGGCGATCGGCCCGAAAGTGCAGCCCTTCGAACCCGGCGCGCAGATCGTCCCCGGCGTGGTCACCGCCGTCGCCGACGCCGGCCACACCCCGGGCCACAGCGCCTACGAAATCGGCACCGGCGCCGATCGCCTGCTCTACATCGGCGACACCGCGCATCACCACGTGATCTCGGTGGAGCGTCCGGAATGGACGGTGCAGTACGACGAGAACGCGCCCGCGGCGCAGAAGCAGCGCCGCGCCCTGCTGCAGCGCGCGGCCGACGGGAAAGTGCGCGTGTATGCGGTGCACTTCCCGTTCCCGGGGCTGGGACGTGTCGAGGCCAAGGGCGACAGCTTCGTCTGGGTGGCCGAGCACTAAGACGGCAAGGCTCTGGTCCGGACAAGCGCTCTTCGTGCGGGACAGCGAAGAGCGCTTGTTCGTCGGACATTGCCCAGATGTCGGTTGGCGCAAACGCGACGTCGCCGGCCTGCGGTCTTGACGACAAATCCGTCAGCGCTGGCGGCCGCGCCAATTCGTAGCGCAACGCGTCCGCTTACGGCAGCACCAACACCTCGCTCCAATCCGACGAAGTCTGATTGCGCAGCGCCGCCGGCAGGCCCGGGAACGCATCCACGAACGCGGTGCGCTTGAGTTCGTCGATCGAAATCACCTTGCACACCGGCGCCAGATTGTTCTCGCACCAGTACGCGCCGGCGACGCCGGCCTGCGGCACGTACACCGCCTTCCAGGTTTGCGTGGGCACCACCACCTTGCCGCTGGCGATGGTGGTGGTCATGTTCTCGAAATCCGGGCCGGTCACCACGTAGGCATCGTCGTAGCTGCTGGCGACGATGCGCACCGTGTTCTCGATCCGCGCCCAGATCCCGCGATTCAACTTACCGGTCTGCGGCACGATGTTGGCGACCGAGAAGGTTTCCTTCTGCGCCGTCGTGGTCGAAGCGTCGCCGGCCGGCATCATGTGGCCGCGGTCGTAGCCGCTGTTGGTGTAGCTGGCGTGAGTGGTGGCCAGACCGGGCTCGCTGAAGAAGTTGGAATCGATACGGGTGATCGAATCCGCGCCCGCGACCTTCGCCTTGGTCAGATGCTCGGCCGACCACAGACTGCCGCCGATGATCTTCGAGGCGTACAGGTTGTACTCCTTGTAGCAGACCGAAATGGTCTCCTGGGTCAGCTCGGTATTGCTGAGCACCGGCTTCTTGCCGCCCAGGTATTGCTCGTTATGCGTCGTCGTGCAGGTGGCCGCTGCGGCTGAGCCGACTACGCCGCACAGGCTCAGCATTGCGACCATTGCCAATGTATTGCGTGCCATGACGACTCCAGACCAACCGATGAGGTCTGGAAGCGTCGCTAATGTTTAGTGCACACGGATGACGTATTTATTGCGCATAAACTACGGCGCGCCAGATTCACGCGCATGGAAAGCGCCGAGGTTACGGCCGAAACGGCGGTCGCAAGCGTCAGATCGGATAGCGACGCCGCGACATCAGATGGTGTTCCTTCGCCAATCTGAAACGGAAGGAATTTCTTGAACTCCGCACGAACAAGATGAAGCCTCGGACCGCGCTGTCCCGACTGCCATCGCTATGGCCACCGGCACCCAGCGCATACGAATATCGGCTTTTTAGATATCCAAGATCGAGTATTACTGTGGTGTTCCCCCGCCAAAGCGCGGCCAGCAAGGAACGCCGTCATGCCCCATCCGAATTCCGCAGCCCGTCCCATCGATTTTGCGCTGCATTTGCTGCAGTCCTCGCCCGAAGCATCGGAGCCGATCGCGCATCTCTCGCGCCTCGATCCTGCCGCGCTCGATTACCTCCGCGCCAAGGCTTCCGACCTCCATCACCGCGCAGTCGGCGAAGCGCGCGACTTACTCGATATCGCATTGGAGTCGCTGGAATTCCCCTTGCCGGCTGAGCACCAACGCCGTTTGCTTGAGCGAGTGGACGAGCAATTGACGTCGGCGCAGCGCTGGGGTGAGTTGGCCGCAAACGCTCGGTTCTGTCTAGAGCGACAGGAGCTGGCGCGGCAGTTGGCGGGAGAGGTGCAGTTGGAGAGCGCGAATCCTGTAGCCGACGCATCAGGGAGCGGTACGGCGGAAATACGAGAGCGGGCGCGGACGCGCTCGGCCAAGTGAGCGCCAGGAATTCTCGTTCGCGGCTCACGCCGCTCCCTATATGCAGGCTCCGGGAGTTATGGCGCGAGCCGCTCGCTCAGCGCCCACCATGCACCGGCTTATGCGCCCGCACAGCCATCACCACGCCCAACCCCGCCAACAACGAAACCGCCGAGGTACCGCCGTAGCTCAACAACGGCATAGGCACGCCCACCACCGGCAGCAACCCGGAAATCATCCCGCCGTTGACGATCACGTACACGAAGAACGCCAAGCCCAACGCGCCGGCGATCAAGCGCGAGTAGCCGTCGCGCGCGCCGGCTGCGATCCACAGACACCGCCCGACCACGAACAGGTACAGCGCCAGCACCGTGACCACGCCGACCCATCCGAACTCTTCGCTCAGCACGGCGAAGATGAAGTCGGTGGTGTGTTCGGGCAGGTAATTCAGATGCGACTGCGAGCCCTGCAGCCAGCCTTTGCCGGTCATGCCGCCGGCGCCGATGGCGATCTTGGACTGGATGATGTTCCAGCCGGTGCCCAGCGGGTCGGTCTCGGGGTTGAGGAAGGTCAGGATGCGGTCTTTCTGGTACGGGCGCAGCAGCCAGAACCAGGCGACCGGGGCGATCGCGGCGACGCCGCTGAAGGCGGCGACGAACCACCACCACGACAGGCCGGCCAGGTACAGGGCGAAGGCGCCGCTGATGCCGACCAGCATCGCGGTGCCGAAGTCGGGTTGCAGCAGGATCAGGATGGTCGGCACGCCGATCAGTACGGCGGCGACGACGACGTTGAAGAATTTCGGCGGCAACGGTTGGCGGTTGAGGTACCACGCCACCATCATCGGCAGGCTCAGCTTCAGCAGCTCGGCGGGCTGGAAGTAGAAGACCTTCAGGTCGATCCAGTGGCGGCCGTGCTTGCCGGTGCCGACCACCAGCACCAGCAGCAGCGGCACCATCGATACGGCGTAGATCACCGGCGTCCAGTTGCGCAGTTGCGGCATCGACATGCGCGACAGGCCCCACATCGCGGCCAGGCCGATGGCGAAGCGCGAGCCCTGCGCGAACACCATGCGCGTGGAGTGTTCGCCGGCGCTGTACAGCACCGCCAGTCCGATCACCATCAGCGCCAGCAATGCGGCCAGCATCAGCAGGTCGAGCGTGCGGGTGAAGCGCAGGCTCATGTCCCACAGGTAGCGCAGGATCACTCTCATCGTTGCGGCCCGGTAATCGGCGGCGGCGCCGCGTCGTCTTCGGGGTCCACGTCGGGTTCGATCAAGGCGTCGTCGCTGCGCGCCGGCGCTTCGCGCGCGGGTTCCTCCGGCAGCGCCGAGCCCGGCGGCAGATGGGGACGCAGCATTTCCGAGCGCTGCAGAATCTGCGGCGTGTGCCCCGGCTGCGCGGCGACGCGCGCGTTGGCCACGGCCACCGCCGCGGCCCAGGCGCCGTTGACCGGCACCGGCACGAGCTTGGGTTCTTCGCCGGCCACGGTGCTGCCGACGGCGGCGGTCGCAGCGGGCGCGCCCGCGGGACGCGCGGCGCCGGCGAGCGGCGCCACCGGCGGCGCGCCTTTGTCCTTGGCCGGATCGGGCTCGGGCATCTTGCCGAGCAGCCAGGCGTCGAAGATCTTGCGCGCGATCGGCGCGGCGGTGCTGCCGCCGTAGCCGCCGTGCTCGACCACCACCGCCACCGCGATGGTCGGGTTGTCGGCCGGCGCGTAGCCGACGAACAAGGCCTGATGGCGCAGGTGGAACGGCAGCGAATGCGGATTCATGCTGACGTTGCCCTTGCGGCTGACCTTCTGCGCGGTGCCGGTCTTGCCGGCCATGCGATACGGCGCGCCGCGCGCCATCATCTGCGCGGTGCCGCGCGAGCTGTGGATGGTGCCTTCCATGCCTTCGTGCACGGCTTGCAGGTGCGCGGGGTGGTCGGTGATCCGGGTCGCCGGCTGCAGCACCTTGGGCACCCACGGCGATTCGTAACCGGTGCGGATTTCGCGCACCAGATGCAATTGATGCAAGGTGCCGCCGTTGGCGATGGCGGCGGTGCCGCGCGCCAGCTGCAATGCGGTCACTACCCAATAACCCTGGCCGATGCCGGCGATCACGGTCTCGCCCGGGTACCAGCCTTCCTTCTTGTTGCGCTTGGCCTTCCACGCCGGCGACGGCAGGATGCCGATGTTTTCGCCGAGCAGGTCGATGCCGGTCTTCTGCCCGAAGCCGTAGCGGGTCATGTACTGATCGACGCGGTCGATGCCCATGTCCAGCGCGAGCTTGTAGTAGTAGGTGTTGACCGACTGGGCGATGGATTCGCGCAGGTCCACCCAGCCGTGGCCGCCGCCGTGCGAGTCGCGATAGCCGCGCTTCTGCCCGGGAATGTGGAATTCGCCCGTGGACAGGATGCGGTCTTCGGGCCGGCGGAATCCGCTGTCGAGCCCGGCCAGCGCCATGAACGGTTTCATCGTCGAACCCGGCGGGCCGCCGCCGAGCACGTTGCGGTTGAACTGCGGACGCGAGGGATCGTCGTTGAGCGCTTTGTAATCGACGTTGGAAATGCCGTTGACGAACAGGTTGCTGTCGTAGCTGGGCAGGCTGACCATGCCCAGCACTTCGCCGGTGCGCGGGTCCACCGCCACCGCCGAGCCGTCCATGTCGCCGAAGGCGGTGACCATGGCACGCTGCAGGTCGAGGTCGATGCTCAGGCGCAGGTCGGCGCCGGGCTTGGCCGGGACGTGGCCGACCTGGCGGATCGGGCGGCCGTCGACGTTGGTTTCGATCTGCTCGTAACCGATCTGGCCGCGCAGTTGTTCTTCGTAGGAGCGCTCCAGGCCGGTCTTGCCGGTGTGGGTGAGCACGCCGTTGCGGCCCATCGTCTCCTGGTCCTTGGTGTCGATGCGGCCGACGTAGCCCAGCACGTGCGCGAACAACTCGCCGTAGGGATAGCGGCGGTTGAGGTAGGACACCAGCTCGACACCGGGGAAGCGCCAGCGATCGACCGCGAACGCGGCGACTTCGGCGTCGCTGACGCGCAGCTTCAATACGATCGGCTTGAAGCCGCGGGTGGCTTTGCGTTCGGCTTCGAAGCGGGCGATGTCTTCCGGCGTCAGCGCGACCACCTTGGCCAGTTGCGGCAGCCATTTCTCGCTGTCGCCGGCTTCGCTGGGCGTGACCTCGATGCGGAAGGCCGGCACGTTGTCGGCCAGAATGCGGCCCTGGCGGTCGTAGATCAGGCCGCGTCCGGGCACGACCGGGCGCAGCTTGACCCGGTTGGCTTCCGAGCGCATCGCGTAATCGTCGTGTTGCCACACCTGCAGGCGGAAGTACCAGAAGCCCAGGCCGAGCACGCCGATCACCACGCAGGCGAAGGCGATGGCGGCGCGCATGCGGAACTGCTCGGCTTCGCCCGCGGTGTTCTTCAACACCCGTTTGCTTTGCAGCAGTTTGCGGCGCGGGCCCATGTCAGCGCCTGCGCCAGCTGCCCAGACGCAGCGCGTCGAGCAACAGGAAGATCACCGGCCACAAGGCCATGCCGGTCAGCGGCGACAGCCAGAACAGCGACGGCAGCGGCGGTTCGCGCAGCACCATGTGGATGGCGGCGGTGACGATGCGGTCGTTGAGCATCAGGCCGCCCACCGCCAGCGCTTGCTGCGACAACGGGAAGAACCGCAGCCGCGCGCGGAAGCGCTGCAGGATGAAGGCCATCACCACCAGCCGCAGCGCCTGCTCGCCGAGCAAACCGTCGGAGACCAGATCGCCGGCCAGGCCGACGATGAAGGCGAAACCCAGGCCGACCCGATCCGGGTCTTCGATCACCCAATAGGCCAGCACCAGCCCGAGCCAGTACGGCCGCAGCGCCAGCAGCAATTGCGGCACCGGCAGCAGGCTCAGGGCCAGCGCGGCGAGCAGGCTGGCCGGCAGCACCCAATGATGGCGGGCGCGGGTCATCGGCGGTTCCCGTCGGCGGTGGCCGCCGGTTTTTGCCGCGGCGCGGCTTGCGCGGGCGCGGGCGCGGTGCGCGCGGGCTGGGGCGCGGCCGCGCGCGAGGCGGCGTTGCCGCCGGTGTCGGCGTCATTGCCGGCGGTGCTGACG
>NZ_JAGGRI010000071.1 GCF_018612875.1 Lysobacter sp. ISL-50
GGCCACAGGCGGCGCGGGCGCGGTGGGGCGGGTGTCGAGGCGGGCGTGGGCGCCGGGGCGGGCGGCGCGAGGGGGGCCAGTTCGGCCGCGACCGCGGGTTCCTCCGGTTCCGCAATCGGTACGGCCGCGGGAGGCGGGAACGCGGCAGGCGTCAGCGCAGGCGCCGCCGCCGGTGCCTCGCGCTCGACCTCGCCGACGAAGCGGTAGCCCTGCTTGGGTACGGTCTGGACGTAATCGACGCCGACGTCGCGTTCCAGGGCCTTGCGCACCTGCCAGATGTGCCTGCCCAGGCTGGCTTCGGTGACCACCGTGTTCGGCCACAGGCAGGCGAAGAACTCGTCGCGGGTGATCAGCGAACCGGCCCGGCGCAACAGCACAAGCAAGGTGTCGAACACCTTCGGCGGCAGGTCCACCGGGTCTTGCCCATGCCACAAGCGACGTTGGCCGGCTTCCAGGCGGAACCCGCCGAATCGGTAAATCTCGTTATCAGACATGCACTTACCCGTTGCGCCCAACGAGGGGCGGGGGCCCCTGTGCGCGGCCATTCTCGGGCCTGGCGAGGCAAAAATCACAAAAAAAAGAAGTTTTCTTCCGCGCGCCGGTACCGGCCGGGCGACTACGGTGCGTCCTCACAGGCAAGGACGGCTCAGGACGGGCCGGGTGGCAGCGGCGGTCGCCGCTTCGTCCGGCGGCTCGCGACTTGCCCTGACGCACGCACAGGAGCGTTGACATGATCCACCCAAGGTATGCCGCCGCGCTGTTGACGATGGCCATGAGTTCGGCGATGGCCGCCGCGCCGACGGTCGCCCCGCCCAAGCTCAAGCCCGGCCTGTGGCAGATGAGCAGCCCGCAGGCCGAAGCCGCCGGCGCGCAAGCGAGTTGATGCGGATGCCGGCGATGCCGGGGCGCTGAGCCTGTCGCATCGCCGCACGCCGCAGCCGGCAATCGATCACCACGCAAGCCGCAAAGCCATCCCTGGAGGGTTCCATCATGCTCACCCACGTCCGTTCCAACCTTTTACTGCTCCTCGCGCTGGCCGCCGCCGTCCAAGGCTGCAGCCGCTCCGGCGAGCCCCCCGCATCGGCCAAGCAGCCGGCGTCTGTCGAGGCGCGGGCACCCTCCAGCCCCGCCGTGGAGGCGCCGGCTGCCTCCGCTGCACCGGATGCCGCCCGCACCCAGCCCCGGCTCAAGCCGGGCCTGTGGCGGGTCGAGGACGGCGTGTTCGCCGGACTGGTCGACACCGGCAAGGCCTTCATCTGCATCGACGCCGCCAGCGAAGGCATGATCAACCGCGGCCCGGCCCGGTTCGCCGCCGACAAGTGCAGCACCAGCGTGTCGAACAAGGAACACGGCCTCTATCTCGGCCGCACGGTGTGCAAGCTCGGCGACCACAACGTGATCACCCGGCTGCGCATCGACGACGGCCAGATCTATTTCCGCGACGTCATCACCCAGCCGGCCGCGGCCACCGACGACAGCGGCGAAAAAGTCAGCGACTACGCCGAGTGGACCGCCGAATGCGGCGCCGATCAAAAGCCCGGCCAGGCCTTTGCGCAGGCCTACGACAGCACCGACATGAAGCCGGTGGATCTGCCCGAGCGCTTGAAGCCCGCGGCCGCCCACTGATTCCGGATGCGCGCCGATCGGCTGCGATCCGAGAGTTTTTGTCGCCGCCGCACACGACGTACGGTCGGCGTTTTCCCGAACGAGGTGATCGATGAAGAAGTGGGCGGCGCGGGTGTTGAAGATCGTGCTCGGCGTGGCGGCGCTGCTGGCGCTGGCGCTCGGTGGCGCCTTGTGGCGCGGCGCGCAACTGCGCGAGCGGCAGGTCGATGTGGCGGTCGCGCCGCTGGCTTACGCCGAGCCGACGCACGGCGCCTTGCAGCACGGCGGCTATCTGTACCGCTCGCGCGGCTGTCAGGAATGCCACGGCGGCGACGGCGCCGGCCGCGTCTTCATCGACGATCCCAACGGCCTGCGGGTGCGCGCGCCGAACATCACCGGCGGCGCCGGCAGCGCGATCGAAGGCTACCGCGAACGCGATTGGGTGCGCGCGATCCGGCACGGGCTCGATCGCGATTCGCATCCGCTGATGATCATGCCCAGCGAGGACTACAACCGTTTCACCGACGCCGATCTGGCCGCGCTGGTCGCTTACGTGCGGCAACTGCCGCCGATCGCCGGCGGTGCGGCGGAACTGCGCTTTCCGTTGCCGGTGCGGGTGGTGTATGGACTGGGGCTGATGCAGGACGCGGCGGCCAAGATCGATCACGCCCTGCCGCCGCCGGCGCCGGTCGCGGTGGCGGCGAGCGTCGAGCACGGCGCCTACGTCGCGGCCATGTGCCAGGGCTGCCACGGCCCGGGCTTCGGCGGCGGCACGATTCCCGGCGCGCCGCCGCAGTGGCCGGCGGCGGCCAATCTGACCCCGGGCGCGGGCAGCGCGATGCCGCGTTACGCCGGCTTCGACGCGTTCAAGGCGATGATGCGCAGCGGCCGCCGCCCCGACGGCGGCGCGATCGACCCGGCGATGCCGTTCGCGACGATGGCCGCGCTGGACGACACCGATCTGCGCGCGCTGCATCTGTACCTGCGGCAGTTGCCGGCGAAGGCGCAGGGCTCGCGCTAGACCGGCGCGCATCGGCCGGCGGATTCCGCGTCAGTCGCAATATAAGCCGTTGTATATGGAAACGACGCCGAAACCGGATGAGTTGCTGGACTCGTTGTAAAGGTCTGTTCAATGCATCTGTTTCGAGTATCGAGCCATCTTTTTTTGCTCGTCATTCCCACGAACGCGGGAATCCAGTTTTGGCTCGTCATTCCCGCGAACGCGGGAATCCAGTTTTGGCTCGTCATTCCCGCGAACGCGGGAATCCAGGGCCTTTCGTGCGAGAACGTTTGAAGTCTCTGGATGTTCGGCTCCGCCGAAGTAAAGCGGAGCCCGCGTTCGCGGGAATGGCGAGCTGAAGCACCGGCGAGGGCATACAGCCCCCGCCGGCGTGGAACTCAGTTCGGATAGCCGCCGATACGGTCCGGACCCCACAGCTCCCACTGCTGGGCCCAGTACGGATTCTGCAGCAGACGCTCCGACGGGGTGTAGTACGGACGCGGGAACACGTCGGTGATGCCGGCGCCGGACACGGTCTGGACTTCGCTGTCGTTCAAGACTTTCATCGAATCACTCCTCAGGGTAATGCCGGAATCGCTTCCCGGCGAAGCCTCCGCCCGCACCGGCGTTCGCCAGGACGAGGGATACCCTTAGTTCGTAATCCGCGGCGCGAACCCGACATCGGCGCGTCGCAAGCCGCCGCTCAGCCTTCGATCGGCCCGGCGTAAGACACCGCGACGATCGCGAAGCGGGCCATGCCGCCGGGCAGCATCGCCTCGAATTCGTCGTCGACGCGGCGCTTGAGCATGGCCCGCGCCAGCGGCGAGTCGATGCTGATGTAGCCGAGCTTGGCGTCGGTTTCGTCCGGGCCGACGATGCGGTAACGCGCCAGCTCGCCGTCGGCGACGTTCTCCACTTCGATCCAGGCGCCGAAGAACACCGATTGCGGATCGGTCGGCGTGGTCTCGATCACCCGCAGCAACGGCAGGCGCTTGCTCAGATAACGCACGCGCCGGTCGATTTCGCCGAGCTGCTTCTTGCGATAGATGTACTCGGCGTTTTCCGAACGGTCGCCCTCGGCCGCGGCCGCGGTCAGCGCCTTGACCACTTCAGGACGGCGCACCCGCCACAGGTCGTCCAACTCGTGCTTCAGGCGCGCGTGGCCTTCCCGGGTGATCAGGGCGGTGCTGTGTTCGGCAGGGGGGCGCCATCGGCCCATCGCAAAGGCATCGCAGCAAGCGGGGCGGCCGTTATCGCAGAGTGGCGCCCGCGGTTCAAGCGCGGCGCCGCGCGGGCGAGGCCCGGCGCGCTTGCAATGGCCCCGATCCATCGGCAAGGCTGTGCGTCGCGAAGACCCGCCGCACGCCGTGTTCCCATGCTGATCCTGCCGCTGCACCGCCCGTTCACCCGCGCCAACTTTCCGTTCGTGACCATACTGCTGGCGCTGGCGAACGTGTTCGTGTTCCTGGCCCTGCAAAGCGGCGACCGCGCCGGATTGGAGAAACTGCGCCAGTACTATCTGGACTCGGGGCTGGGGCGGATCGAAGCGCCGGCCTATGAGCAGCATCTGCGCAACACCGGCCAGGCCGACGCGAGCGCCGCTTTCGCCGCGGCCGGCGAACGCGAGCGGCTGGCGTATGTCGGCGTGCACACCCTGACCGACGTGACCTTCGCCCAGGCGCTGCGCGGCGGCGCCCTGTTTCCCGATGCCGGTACGCTGGAGCAGTGGCGGCCGCTGCGCGCGCGCTACGAGGCGATGCAGGACGAGGTGTTCACGCTGCGCCACATCATGCGCAGTTCCGAAATCGATCCGTGGCGGATGTTGTCCGCGGCGTTCCTGCACGGCGATGCGATGCATCTGATCGGCAACATGGTGTTCCTGCTGGCGCTGGGCCTGCTGGTGGAAGGCGCGGTGGGCCCGCTGCTGTTCGTCGTGCTGTACGTGCTCGGCGCCTACGGCTCCAGCGCGGCGTCGCTGTGGTGGCGCTGGGGCGAGGCCGGCGGCGGCCTGGGCGCGTCGGGCGCGATCGCGGCCCTGATGGGCGCGTTCTGCCTGGTCTGGGGACTGCGTCCGGTGCGGTTCTTCTATTGGATCGGGGTGATCTTCGACTACGTGCGCGCGCCGGCGATCCTGCTGCTGCCGTTGTGGCTGGGCTGGGAGTTGTACAACCTGTTCGCCAATCAGAACCTGGGCATCGGCTTCGACGCCCACGCCGGCGGCCTCATCACCGGCGCGCTGATCGGCGCGGTCTTCGTCGCCCTGGGCCGCGTGCGCGAAGCGTTCGTCAGCGACTACGCCGACGCCGCCGCGCCCGATACGCGCTGGGAGCAGGCGCAGCAGCACCTGGGGCGGATGCAGTTGGCCGAGGCCGACCGCCTGCTGGAAGAACTGCTGCGCGAACAGCCGCAACGTTTCGAGCTGCAACTGGCGCGTTACCGCGTCGCCCGCAATGGCGGCCGTCGCGACGTGCTGGATCAGCGCCGCCGCGAGTTGCTCGCCGCCAGCGCCGACACGGTGGAAGGCGCGCAGGCGCAGGCCGAGGCCCTGGCCGCGATCGAGCAGGCCGGCGACGGCATCGACAGCGCGCAGCGGCAAAGCCTGGCGCGGTGCTGGATCGGGCTGGGCGCGCTGGATACGGTCGAGGCGATGCTGGATCGGCCGGTCAGCCGGCAGTGGCCGGAGGAAACCCAGGCGCAGTTGTGGTTCGAACTTTCGCTGGGCTATCGCGACCGCCAGGCGCGGCCGCAGCAGGCGCGGGTGTTGCGCGCGCTGGTCGAGCGTCATCCGCGCCAGCCGCAGGCGGACAAGGCGCGATTCTTGCTGGAGCACGAACTGGCGGCGCCGGGCTGAGGCCGCGGCGCCGCGGGTTCTTCAGACTTTGGCCGGCGCCAGCGGCTTCAGCGCCGCCTGCAGTTTCTCGCTCAGCGTCGCGTCCTCGCAGCGGGTCAGGGCCTGTTCGAGCAGCGCGCGCGCTTCGTCGTCGCGGCCGAAGCGATCGACCAGCAGCAAGGCCGCATCCAGCGCCCAGCGCGGCGCCGACGGGTTGCGCGGCGATTGCCGCAGCAGCGAGCGCAGCAGATCCAACGCCAACTGCGATTGACCGGCCATGCGCGCGCGTTCGGCCAGGCGTTCGGCGTGTTCCATCTGCATAAGAGTGAACTGCGGATCGGCTTCGATCGCCTCGCGGATCACGGTGAGGGCGCGGGTCTCCTGCTTTTCGATCATCAACAGGTTGAGGTACTGGCGCGAGTGCTCGGTGCGCTCGGCCGCGTCGCCGTCGCTGCGCAGCAGGCGGTGATACAGCTCGTGCACCTCCGGGGTCACCGAGCGCACGCGGATTTCGCTGCGCAGGATTTCCTTCGCCGCGTCGTTGTGGCCGTCGCGGACCAGGTTCTGCGCGCGTTCGAGCAAGTCGCCGTCGCGGTTGGACAGCGCCGGCAACTGATGGCGATGGCTTTCCGGGTCGTAGCCCAGTTCCTCGTGATACTGGTAGACCAGATAGCCCATCAGGTGGAACGCGGCGAACAGGCCCCAGAACGACACCAGGTTGAGCAGCGGGCCGCCCAGCAGCATCGGCATGAACTTGTTCATCCAGATGCCGGCGGTGGCGACGCTGGCCTGGATCACGAACAACAGGCCGAACACCGCCAGATACGGCCAGCCCACGCGCGCGACGATGCCGAAGGAGGTGGCCGGATTGAGCGCGTTGCCCAGGCTGCCGTCGATCGCCAGCGACATGATGCAGCCCGGCTGCAGGAACACGATCACCGCCAGCGCGAACAGGCCCACCACCGGCCCGCCGAACAGCATCGCCACCAGCACGACGACCATGTAGATCAGCTGCAGCGCGATCAGCCGCCAGACCACGCCGCCATCGACCTTCAGCACGCTCTCGGGCGGGTCCATGCGGCCGTCGGCGGTGGCTCGCAGGATTTCGAAGGCGTACTTGTACGCCGCCAGCCAGGTCACGATGGACAGCAGCCAGCCGATGCCGGGCACGACGCTGAGGAAGGTGCACAGGGTCAGCACCAGCAGGGTGAAGAAGGCGGCGCCACGGATGGGGTAAAGCATGATCTGCCGCAGCCGGTGCCAGAACGGGACCAGCTGCGCGAGGGTCGAGGTGGATTGCATGGCGGAGGCGTCGAAACCGTGATCGTCGTTATGGTTCGGCTACGTTAGCCGATCCGGTCGCGAATTTATCCATGCTTCGGCACGGCCGCCGGCATGAAGAGGCGGGCCGGACCGACCGGCCCGCCTGGATGCTCGCCAAAGGTGCGGTGGCGCGTTGGCGACGTTCGTGCTTGCGCCCGCGCCCGCCGGCCGCGGTGCGCTTACTGCGCGGCGCTGGCGCGCTTGAGGCTGTAGTTGAGCTGCGAGTCGATCGCCTTGCCGTCCTGGTCGAGCTGGCGGATTTCCTCGTGCGAGACCACTTCGAACAAGCGATCGGCGGCGCTCTTGCTGTTGGGGTCCAGGCGCAGGCGCTTGCCGTCTTCTTCCGCGGTCCAGTTGCCGTCGCCCTTGGCGTTGCCGTCCTTCTTGCCCTGGTAGCTCTCCTCGATGGTGTAGCTGCCGTCGGCCTTGAACTCGATCTTGGTGTCGATGCCGCTGCAGTCGGCGCAGGGCAGGGTGCCGCTGAAACCGCCGGCGAAGGCGGCGGCGTCGAAGCCGGGCTTGGGGGCTTCGGCGACGGGCGCGGGTTCCGCGGCGGGAGCGGGGGCGGGTTCGGCGGCCTTGGCGGTTTCGGCGGGGGCCGGCGCGGCTTCGTTCGGCTTATTGCACGCGCTCAGCGCGAGCGCGGCGAGACAGGCGAGGGCAAGCAGTTTCTGATTCACATGCGGCTCCTGGTGATGAGTGGAAACGTTCTGAACTCACTGGTTGCAATGGCGTCCGGATCGGACCCGATCCGGACGCCGCGCGAAAGCGATGCGCGACTGCGTTCGGCCCACAACTTATGCGGGCGGCGGCGCGTGAGGGTCAGCGCTTGCCGCCGAAGATGCCGCCGAGCAGGCCGCGCAGGATCTGCCGGCCGACCTGGCTGCCGACCGTGCGCGCGGTCTGCTTGGCCATGGTCTCGACCATGCCCTGGCGGCGCTTGGTGCCGAACACGGCGTCCTTGACCGCTTGGCCGAAACCGCCTTCTTCCTGATCGTCCTGCTCGCGGGTCTTGGCGGCCGGCGCCTGCGCCTGCTCGGTCGCGGTCTGCGCGCGCTTGACCAGCATTTCGGCCGCCGATTCGCGATTGACCGAGGTGTCGTACTTGCCGCCGACCGGGCTGCCGGCGCGCACCTGCGCGCGTTCGGCCTCGGTGATGGCGCCCATGCGGCAGCGCGGCGGCGCGATCAGGGTGCGTTCGACCGGCATCGGCACGCCCTTGTCCTGCAAGGTCGATACCAGCGCCTCGCCGGTGCCGAGCTTGGAAATCGTTTCGGCGACGTTGAGCGCCGGATTGGGCACGAAGGTTTCCGCCGCGGTCTTCACCGCCTTCTGGTCGCGCGGAGTGAACGCGCGCAGCGCGTGCTGCACGCGATTGCCGAGCTGGCCGAGGATGTTGTCCGGCACGTCGTCGGGGAACTGCGAGCAGAAGTACACGCCCACGCCCTTGGAACGGATGATGCGCACGACTTGCTCGACCCGCTGCTGCAACGCCGCCGGGGCGTCGTCGAACAGCAGATGCGCTTCGTCGAACACGAACACCAGCTTGGGCTTGTCGATGTCGCCGACTTCCGGCAGTTGTTCGAACAGTTCCGACAGCAGCCACAGCAGGAAGCTGGAATACAGGCGCGGCTTGAGGATCAGCGAATCGGCGGCGAGCACGTTGACCACGCCGCGGCCGTCGCTGGTGGTGCGCATCAGGTCGGCCAGTTCCAGCGCCGGTTCGCCGAAGAAGTGGTTGGCGCCGTCCTGTTCCAGGCGCAGCAGCGAGCGCTGGATCGCGCCGACCGACTGGCTGCTGACCAGGCCGTAGCTGGTGGAGATGTCCTTGCGCTCGTCGGCGACCAGGCCGAGCAGGGCGCGCAGGTCTTCCAGGTCGAGCAGCAACAGGCCGCGGTCGTCGGCGAGCTTGAACACGATGTCGAGCACGCCCGACTGGGTGTCGTTGAGTTCGAGGATGCGCGCGAGCAGGGTCGGGCCCATTTCGCTGACGGTGGTGCGCACCGGGTGGCCGAGCTTGCCGAACAGGTCCCAGAACACCACCGGATTGGCGGCCGGCGCCCAGTCGGCGACGCCGATCTCGGTCAGGCGCGACTGCAGCTTGTCGTTGCTGGCGCCGGGCACGGCCAGACCGGCGACGTCGCCTTTGACGTCGGCGAGGAACACCGGCACGCCTTGGCGCGAGAAGCCTTCGGCCAGGGTCATCAGGGTGACGGTCTTGCCGGTGCCGGTGGCGCCGGCGACCAGGCCGTGGCGGTTGCCCAGTTTGGTGTGCAGGAAGACTTGCCCGCTTTCGGGCGTGGTCACGGCCTTGCCGATCAGGATGTCGTTCTGGTTTGCGCCGGGGGTCGGGGCCATGTCCGTGTCCGTGGTTCAGTGAAAGAGCAGGGGCCGATTCTAGCGGCAGCGGTGAGGGGTTCGTGAACCGTCGTCTTAGCGTGGCTTGGGGCGGCCGATGGGCTTGGTGCAGGTAGTGGTATTCCCGGGGTGGGGTTCGTTGTAATTGCAGGGCGGGTCGAAGCTCATTTTGTTTTTTACTTTTGCTGCTGAATTGGCCGTGGCTGTTGCCTTGCCCTTGCCCTTGCCATGGCCGTGACTACCGCAGTTGACGTGGCTCCTGCTTTTGCAACTGCTATTGCCTTAGCTGTTGTTATTGCTTGGCCGTGGCTTGGCGCCGCTATTAACTCGCGAGACCAGGGACACCCGGAGGGCGGCGCACATGGACGTGCGCCGGGTCCCGCCGTGGGCAGGATGCCCACTGCGGGACCTGCCTGCGTCGGCATCGCACTCGTGGCTCTTGATTCGAAACAGCCCAAAGCCCTTTCTTTGGTTACTTTCTTTGTGGCTTTGGACAAAGAAAGTGACCCGCCGCTCTATGGCGGAAGCGTTTAGCGTTTGATCTTGCTTGTAGTGTTTGATCTTGCTTGAAGCGTTTG
>NZ_JAGGRI010000072.1:0-2037 GCF_018612875.1 Lysobacter sp. ISL-50
GATCGAGCGAGGCATACGGGTCCTGGAACACCACGCCGGTGCGCGCCCGCAGCGTGCGCAGCGCGGCGGCATCGAGATTGGCCAGGTCGACGCCGTCCAGATATACCCGGCCTTGCGCGCCGCGCAACAAACGCAGCAAGACGCGGCCAAGCGTGCTCTTGCCGCTGCCGCTTTCGCCGACCAGGGCCAGGCCTTCGCCGCGATGCAGTTCGATGTCCACGCCATCGAGCGCCGGCGCAAGCGCGCGCGGATAACGCATGCGCAGGCCTTCGCCGACCAACAGCGCGGGCGTGTCGGCCGGGCGCGGCGCGGCATCGCCTTCGCGCAGCGGCGCGATCCGGTCGGCCGCCAGCAACTCGCGCGTATACGCCTGCGCCGGTGCGGCGAACACTTGCGCGGTGGCGCCGCGTTCGATCGCCTCGCCGCGTTTGAGCACCAGCAACTGCTGCGCATACGCGCCGACCAGCGGCAGATCGTGGCTGATCAGCAACAGGCTCAGTCCGTCTTCGCGGCGCAGGCGATCGAGCAGATCGAGAATGTCGCGGGCGATGCGCGCATCCAGCGCCGAGGTCGGCTCATCGGCGATCAGCGCGCGCGGCTGCGTCGCCAACGCCAGGGCGATGGCGATGCGTTGGCGCTGACCACCGGAGAACTGATGCGGATAGCGCCGCAGCGACGCATCTGGATCGGGCAATTGCACGCGTTCCAGCAATGCCCGCGCCTGCGTGTCGGCATCGCCGGCGTTGAGCCCGCGCACCGTGCGCAAGGTTTCCAGCAGTTGCGCGCCGACCCGGCGCAGCGGATGCAAGGACGCCAGCGGGTCCTGCGGCACCCAGGCCAGCGCGCGTCCACGCAGCCGCGCGTGCGCGGCGCTGGTCAGTTCGATGGCGGCGCCGTCCACGCTCAGGCGACCGCGCGCCTGCAGCGGCGCCGGCAGCAGGCCCAGCAGCGACAACGCGGTCAGGCTCTTGCCGCTGCCGCTTTCGCCGACCACGCCCAGGCATTGGCCGGCGTGCAGTTGCAGATCGATCGGGCCGAGCAAGCGCTGCATCGCTGCGGTGCGGGTGCGCGCTTCGACGTGCAACGCCTCCAAGGTCAGCCACGCGCTCATGCCGCCGCGGCCTCGGATGGCGCGGCGTCCTGGCGAGGGTCGCCGCGCACGTCGAGCCAATCGCGCAGACCGTCGCCGAGGAACTGGAACGCGGCCAGGGTCGCGACCAGGAAGCCGGCTGGGAACAACAAGGTCCACGGCGCGCTGTCGAGTTCCTGCACGCCTTCGGCCAACAACCCGCCCCAACTGGAGGACGGCTCGTCGATGGACAGGCCGAGGAAGCCGAGGAAGCTTTCGACCAGGATCGCCTGCGGCAGGATCAAACCCAGGTACACGAACGCCAGCGGCATCAGGTTCGGCAGCACGTGCCAGCGCAGGCGCTGGCCGAAACTCGCGCCCGCGGCCTGCGCGGCGAGCACGAACGGCGCCTCGCGCAGGCGCGCGGCCTCCGCGCGCATGACCCGGGCCAGATCGATCCAGACATAACCGCCGATCGCCGCCAGCAGCAGCCACAGCGAACGTTCGAACAAGGTCAGCAGCAGGATCACCACCAGCAAAAACGGCAGCGCCGAGAACACGTCGAGCACGCGCAGCATCAGGCGTTCGACGCGCCCGCCGGCCAGTCCGGCGACGGCGCCGTAGCTCAGGCCGATGACCAGGGCGACCACGCTGGCCAGCAGGCCGATGCCCAGCGACAGGCGGCCGCCGGCCAGGGTGCGGGCGAACACGTCGCGGCCGATGGCGTCGGTGCCGAACCAGTGGCCGGCGCGGCCCGGGACCGCGGACAGCGACTCCCAGTCCGGCAGCACCGGGCCGTAGCGGCTGAGCAGCGGCGCGAACCAGCACACGGCGGCCAGGGCGGCGAGCACGGCCAGACAGGTGCGGGCGAGGGGTGGGAGCGATTTGTGGGAATGCATTGGAGGGCATCGTAACGGGATGGCGTGGCGATGCGGCTGTCGTTCGGTGCGCGCGCCCTCATCCGCCCC
>NZ_JAGGRI010000072.1:2054-5768 GCF_018612875.1 Lysobacter sp. ISL-50
GAGGGGTTGGGGTGAGGGCACACCCCGCCACATACCCCCTCGTCATAAGCAGATGAAGCATTACCTTTTCCCCTGAGCCACCGCCCGCGGCCACATTTCCTACATGGTGACTGGGAAATGCTGACGATGAAGGCCAAGTACGCTTTGCGGGCGATGTGCGCGCTCGCGCGCGCCGAAGGCGGCCGGTTGCCGGCCGACTCGGCTTACGCGCCGCGCCACGGCCGCCTGCAGGCCCGCGCGATCGCCGAACACAGCGGCGCGCCCGGCAAGTTTCTCGAATCCATCCTGGTGGACCTGCGCGAAGCCGGCTTCATCGACAGCCGCCGCGGCCAGAAAGGCGGCCACGCCCTGGCGCGGCCGGCCGACCAGATCATGGTCGGCGACCTGATCCGCGCCATCGACGGCCCGCTCGCGCCGGTGCGCTGCGCCAGCGTCAGCGCCTACCAGCCCTGTGCCGATTGCCCCGACCCCGACGCCTGCAGCCTGCGCTCGCTGATGCGCGAGGCGCGCGACGCGCTTTCCTCCGTGCTCGACCGCCGCAGCCTGCGCGAACTCGCGCTGGCGCCGGACTTCGGCGCCGCCGCGCTCGGCCCCGCGTCGCTCGACGCGACCTTCCTGCCGGTGACGACGCTGGCCTACGGCGGAGACCGCGCATGAGCCGCGAAAGCGCCCGCAAACCGGCCGCGACCCGCGCGCGCAGGTCGGCCGCCGAGGCCGCGCCGCGGGTATCGACCGTGCGCTACGAAATCGCGCGCGATTCCGAGCCGGAAATCAACATCGTCAACCTCAGCGATACCGAGTACGTGCTGCTCAAGGCGGTGCGCGAATTGGGCGCGGGCAAGGGGCCCACGGGGAAACCGGGTCCGGCGCGGTTGCACAGCGTGTTCGTCGGCGTCCGCGATGTCCGGCCACTTCAACCTCGTTTGTTTTTCCTGCGCATCGCGCGGGCTCATCCACCGTCAGCACCGATCCAAGGAGCACCTCATGCGAATCCGGGTACGACCAGCGCGAGCGTCACGCATCGCAGCCACTTCGCTGTGCGGCGCGCTCGCCTGCGTCCTGGCCTTGCCCGCGCAGGCCGGCGAGCCCACCGTCGCCGAACTCGCGCAACGCCTGAAGGCGATCGAGCAACGGCTCGGCACCGCCGGCGGCAACGACAGCGCCGGCAACGACCTGACCGATCTGGATCAGCGACTGCGCGTGATCGAACGCAAGCTGGAACTGCAGGCCGAGGAAAGCGCGGCCAGGACCGCCAGCACGCCGACGGTGTCGCTGAGCGCGAGCAAGGGCCTGTCGGTCAAATCGCCGCCGCCGGGCGATGTCGAGGTCAAGGTCAAGGCGCTGGTACAGGCCGACGGCCGCTTCTTCATCGGCGACGAGCAGGTGCCGCAGAACGATACCTTTCTGTTCCGCCGCATCCAGCCCAGCATCGAAGGCACCTGGGGTTCGCTGATCGGCTTCCGCATCCTGACCGAGTTCGCCGGCGACAGCGCGACCATCAACGATGCCTACCTCGATCTGAAATTCGATCCGCGCGCGACCTTGCGCATCGGCAAGTTCAAGAGCCCGGTCGGCCTGGAACGCCTGCAGTCGAGCGGTTCCACCGGATTGATCGAACTGGGCCTGGCTTCCGAACTCACGCCCAACCGCGATCTGGGCCTGCAGTTGCAGGGCGAACTCGCCGGCGCCACCGTGTCCTACGCGCTCGGCGTATTCAACGGCGCGGTCGATGGCCGCGACAGCCCGACCACCAATCCCGACAACGAATTCGAGTACGCCGGACGGATCTTCTTCGAACCGTGGAAGAACGCCAGCAACGCGCTGTCGGGCCTGGGCTTCGGTGTCGGCGCCAGCACCGGCGACCGCGCCGGCGGCGGCAACAATTTCCTGCCGCGTTATCGCACACCGGGCCAGGCGCAGTTCTTCAACTATCGCAGCACGGTGCTCGCCGACGGCGCGAGCAAGCGCTGGTCGCCGCAGGCGTATTACTACCGCAACGCGTTCAGCCTGCTCGGCGAATACGTCAGCTCCAGCCAGGACGTGCGGGTCGGCGCGTTCGACGCCGAACTCGATCATCGCGCCTGGCAACTCACCGCCGGCCTGGTGCTGACCGGCGAAGATGCCGGCTACAAGGGCGTGGCCCGGCCTAACCAAGCTTTTACGGTCGGTGGTGCAGGCTGGGGCGCATTCGAACTGGTCGCGCGCTACGGCCGCCTGGACATCGACGACGCCGCTTTCCCGCGCTACGCCGACCCCAATGTCGTCGCCGCGGCGGCGCGTTCGTGGGGCCTGGGCTTGAACTGGTACCTGACCGGCAACCTCAAACTCGTCGCCAACTACACCCGGACCCGATTCGACGGCGGCGCGGCCGCGGGCCGCGACCGCGAAGACGAAAAAGCCTTCTTCACCCGCGCACAGCTCGCTTTCTGAGCACCGCTACCCCGCAGAGGAATCTACGATGAAAACCGCTTTCCGACTGATGCTGCTCAGCCTGGCGCTCGCCGCGGGCGCGGCCTCGGCCAAGGACGCCGAACTGCTCAACGTGTCCTACGATCCGACCCGCGAGTTCTACGCCGAGGTCAATCAAGTGTTCGCCGCGCAGTGGAAACAGCAGACCGGCGAAACCCTCAGCATCCGCGCTTCGCACGGCGGCTCGGGCAAGCAGGCGCGCGCGGTCGTCGATGGCCTGGAGGCCGACGTGGTTACGCTCGCGCTGGCCGGCGACATCGACACCATCGCCGCTTCCAAGCAGTTACCGGCCAACTGGCAGACGCGCCTGCCGCATCAAAGCTCGCCCTACACCTCCACTATCGTGTTCCTGGTGCGCAAGGGCAATCCGAAGGGCGTCAAGGACTGGAGCGATCTGGTAAAGCCCGGCGTCAGCGTGATCACGCCCAACCCGAAGACCTCCGGCGGCGCGCGCTGGAACTATCTGGCCGCGTGGGCCTGGGCGTCGACGAAGTATCGCGACGGCGACAAGGTCGTGGAGTTCCTGACGCAGTTGTTCAAGAACGTGCCCGTGCTCGACACCGGCGCGCGCGGTTCGACCACCACCTTCGTCGATCGCAAGATCGGCGACGTGCTGCTGGCCTGGGAGAACGAAGCCTTGCTGACCCTGGCCCAGCCCAGCAGCCGCGACCAGTTCGAGATCGTCGTGCCGAGCCTGAGCATCAAGGCCGAGCCGCCGGTGGCATGGGTCGATAAGAACGTGGACAAGCACGGCACGCGCAAGCAGGCCGAGGCTTATCTGCGTTTCCTCTACACCCCGGACGGCCAGCGCCTGGCGGCCAGGCACGGCTATCGCCCGTCGGAGCCGGACAAGGTGCCGGCGGCGGAGTTGAGCAAGTTCCCGGCGGTGAAGCAGGTCACGATCGATGGCGCGTTCGGCGGTTGGAAGAAGGCGCAGGCGGCGCATTTTTCCGATGGCGGGTTCTTCGACAAGATTTATTTGCCGAAGTGATGAGTGTGGCGGTGCGCGGCTTGCGGATGTCGATGGCATCCGCGGCAGCGGGTGGACATATTTTCGCCAGTTCGCTGTGCCGCCGGATCTTTGCCCCGCTTTTCGGTCCGGCTTGGTCCGGCCTCACCAACCCGCTCTAGTTCCGCTTTGCTTCGTCCCGGCTTAGCTCTGGCTTTTCTCCGCTCTGACTCTGCTCTGCTCTGGCTTTGCTTTGCTTTGCTTTCCTTTGCTCTGCTCTGGCTTTGCTTTCCTTT
>NZ_JAGGRI010000007.1 GCF_018612875.1 Lysobacter sp. ISL-50
TCAAAAGCCACGAGTGCGTAGCCGACGCAGGCAGGTGCCACATTGGGCATCCTGCCCAAGGTGGCACCCGGCGCACGTCCATGTGCGCCGCCCTTCGGGTGTCCATCGGTCTCGCGAGTAACAAGCGGCGCCGGGCAACGGCTAAAAGCAAAGCCGGAGCAAAGCGAAGCAGAAGCAGAGCGAAGCGGAAGCAGAGCGAAGCCGAGGCCAAGCAAATTCGAAGCAGAGCCAAAGCTAAGCAAAGCCGAAGAAAAATCTCGGCAACGGCAACGGCAACGGCAACGGCAACGGCAACACCGCCTCAATCGAACGCGAACGCATCCAACGCCAACGACCCCATCTCATGCGAACGATGAATCGTGCGCGCGGTCGGCGCATCGCCCGCGGCGCCCAGCGCCACGAACAACGGCATCAGATGCTCGACAGTCGGATGCGCATGACGCGCGTTCGGAGCCCGGTCATGCCAGTCGAGCAAAGCCTCGCGATCGCCCGCTGACAACTTCTCGTGCATCCACGCGCTGAAATCGGCCGCCCACGACGGCATCGGCGCGTCGCGCTGGCTCCAGTCCAGATCGCCCAGGTTGTGCACGAAGCCGCCCGAGCCGATCACCAAGACCCCTTCGTCTCTCAGTGCCGCCAGCGCTTGCCCCACGGCATAGTGTTGAGCCGCCGTCCCATACGGCATCACCGACAAGGGCACCACCGGAATGTCCGCATGCGGATACATGCGCCGCAACGGCACCCACACGCCATGATCCAGACCGTGGTTGTCGCGCAGCTTGGCGTTGAGGCCGGCGTCGCTCAGGCGCGCGGCGATCTGTTCGGCCAGGCGCGGCTGGCCCGGCGCCGGGTACTGGATCTGGTACAGCGGCGGCGGAAAGCCGCCGAAGTCGTGCACGGTGTGCGGCTTGTGATGGCCGCCGACCATCGGCCGGTCGGTCATGAAGTGCGCCGAGGCGATCACGATCGCGCGCGGCCACGGCAATTGCTGGCCCAGCGAATCCAGGAAGCGCCCGGCGGGCGAATCCTCCAGCGCCAGCATCGGCGAGCCGTGGGAAAGGAACAGGGTCGGAAGACGGGTCGGGATGTCCATGCACTGAAGGGTGATCCTCGCCCGGACGATTTCCAAGTTGAGCCGGCGCGCAGGATCGTTCTGTTGTTGCGACTAATTCGCAACAACGGGGCTGATTGTTGAGTTTCGGGACGATGCGCCACGCAAGCTGAAATTTGCCTGCAAGCGCGCACCGGAAATCCGTCGTCCCGCCGCGAGCCCGCGGCCTGGCAAAATAGCGGGCTCACTCACCCGTCCGCAGGCCCCGTGCACATGAGCCACTTCGACATCCGTTCGACCGTCCGCCCCGATCCCGACAAGCCGATGGTCGATATCGCCGACTACGTCGCCGATTACCAGATCGATTCGAAGGAAGCCTTCGACACCGCCCGCTACATGCTGCTGGACTCGCTGGCCTGCGCCGCATTGGCGATGGACCATAAGGAATGCCTCAAGCACCTGGGCCCGCTGGTTCCGGGCGCGCAGATGAGCGGCGGCGCGCGCGTGCCGTACACCTCTTATGAGCTCGACCCGGTCCAGGCCGCGTACAACATCGGCGTGCAGATCCGTTGGCTCGACTTCAACGACACTTGGCTCGCGGCCGAATGGGGCCATCCGTCGGACAACCTCGGCGCCATCCTCGGCGTCGCCGACTACCTGGGCCGCAAGGCCGAGGCCGAAGGCGGCAAGGCCATGACCGTGCGCGACGTGCTCGGCCATGCGATCAAGGCGCACGAAATCCAGGGCGGCTACGCGCTCAAGAATTCGTTCAACCGGGTCGGCCTGGATCACGTGATCCTGGTGCGCCTGGCCTCGACCGCGGTCACCACCCAGATGCTGGGCGGCAACAAGGAAGCGATCGTGACCGCCGTGTCGCATTCGTGGATCGACAACGGCGTGCTGCGCACCTACCGCCACGCGCCGAACACCGGCCCGCGCAAGAGCTGGGCCGCCGGCGACGCCTGCCGCCGCGCCGTCACCCATGCCCTCAACGCCGTCAAGGGCGTGGTCGGCTACCCGAGCGCGCTGTCGGTCAAGACCTGGGGCTTCTACGACATCGCCTTCAAGGGCAAGCAGTTCGAGTTCGAGCGCCCGTTCGGCAGCTACGTGATGGAGAACGTGCTGTTCAAGATCAGCTTCCCGGCCGAGTTCCACGCCCAGACCGCGGTCGAGTGCGCGATGAAGCTGCACGGGCAGGTCAAGGACAAGCTGGACCAGATCGAGCGCGTCGAACTGGAAACGCAGGAAGCCGGCGTGCGCATCATCGACAAGACCGGCCCGCTGGCCAACTACGCCGACCGCGACCACTGCCTGCAGTACATGGTCGCCGTGCCGCTGATCTTCGGCCGCCTGACCGCCGACGACTACGTGGACGCCATCGCCGCCGACCCGCGTATCGACGCCCTGCGCGACAAGATGACGGTCAAGGAGAACGAGCAGTTCACCAAGGACTACTTCGACCCGGACAAGCGCTATATCGGCAACTCGGTGCAGGTGTTCTTCAAGGACGGCTCGTCCACCGAAAAGGTGTCCATCGACTTCCCGATCGGCCACCGCAAGCGCCGCGCCGAGGGCATCCCGGTGCTGATGGCCAAGTTCGAAGCCGCCGTCCGCGCCAAGCTGCCGGCCGCCCAGGCCGACCGCCTGCTGGCCCTGGCCAACAACCCGGCCGAGCTCGAAGCCCTGCCGGTGACCCAGTTCATGGCCCTGTTCGCCCAGCCGGCGAAGTAAACCGGCCGGTCATTCGCACTCGAGAAGTGCAGTTCGTTGCTGAACGGGCTGCCTTCTCAAACCTGAATGGATTGCGACTCAATCCCAGAATTCATGGAACCGAATCGAATGTTAGACGGTTGTTAACACCGCTTTCACGTTGGCAAACCTACTCTCTCGCTCGATGGCGTCATCCAGGCAGCCGTCCTGAACGGTAGAAACCTCGCAGACGCGGTTTCCATATTTTTAGAACCAGGAGCTACAACAATGAATAAGAAACTCCTCTGTGCCGCCTTGCTCGGTGGCCTGAGCATTGCGCAGGTCGCCAGCGCCCAGGATTTCGACGACCGTTGGTACATCACCGGCGCGGCCGGCATGAACATCCAGGACAACGATCGCGGCACCCGCAACGCTCCGTTCGGCGCCATCGGCCTGGGTAAGTTCCTGAACAAGAATTGGTCGCTCGACGGCGAGCTGAACTATCAGAACCCGAAGTTCGACGACAACCAGGACGCCAACTGGAGCCAGTACGGCATCTCGCTGGACCTGCGCCGCCACTTCGTGACCGACGGCCGCAACTGGAACCCCTACATCCTGATGGGCCTGGGCTACCAGCGTTCGGAAGAGGAATATCTGCTTCCGTCGGTGCTGTCGCCGGGCAACCGTAAGGACGGCAACCTTGCCGCCAAGGTCGGCGTGGGTATCCAGGGCGACCTGGGCCGCGTCGGCATCCGCACCGAGCTGGCCTACCGCGCCGACTTCGACGACAGCAGCGTCGCTGCTCCGAAGGAAGACTGGTTCGGCGACGTGCTGGCTTCGGTCGGCATCGTGATCCCGCTGGGTCCGGAACCCGTCGCTGCCGTAGCCCCGCCGCCGGCGGTGGAAGTCGGTTGCGCGGACAAGGACGACGACGGCGACGGCGTCAACAACTGCGACGACAAGTGCCCCGGTTCGCAGGCTGGCCAGACCATCGGTCCGGACGGCTGCGCGGTGCCGGTCACCATCGACCTGAAGGGCGTCAACTTCGACTTCGACAAGGCGACCCTGCGTCCTGACGCGGTGTCGATCCTCAACGAGGCCGCCGAGATCCTGAAGCGTTACCCCGACCTGAAGGTCGAAGTCGCCGGTCACACCGACCTGTGCGGTAAGGATGAGTACAACCAGAAGCTGTCGGAGCGTCGCGCCAAGGCTGCGTACGACTACCTGACCAGCAATGGCGTGGATGCCGGCCGCCTGACCGGTCCGGTCGGCTACGGCGAGAGCCGTCCGCTGGAATCGACCCCGCAGACCTTCCCGGCCTGCAAGAGCGAAAAGAACCGCCGCACCGAGCTCAACGTCCAGAACTGATCGGACGAGCGGCGAGTGCGGGCCGTTCGCGGTCCGCACTGCAACACACTTCAGAAGCCCGGTCTCGCGCCGGGCTTCTTTTTATGTTTCATGCGCGGTCGTAATCATTTTCGAAAATAAGACTTGCACCGCATTTTGTTTCCAAATATCGACCGTTCGTCGGGCCGAGTGAACCGCAGTGGGCGTATTGCGTGCGGACGCGTTACACACAAACCGACTTGCATTCGACTGAACTACGTTAAGTGGTATTAACAAACTTGCTGAGCGTGTATGATCCCCCCGCCAGTGACCGCGGTGCTAGGCCTTGCCAGTGCTGAAAGTGTCTCTGTCACAAGAGTCAGCGCCGCAGAAGACTGTCCCGATCACACAGTCCCGATCACCCCCCGTTCCGATCGATCTGAAGGAGTTACACATGAAGATTCGTATGTTGAGCACCGCCCTGTTGGCGGGCTTGGCTTTCTCGCAGGCTGCCAGCGCGCAGGATTTCGACGACCGCTGGTACGTCACCGGCGCCGTCGGCATGAACATCCAGGACAACGACCGCGGCACCCGCAACGCTCCGTTCGGTGCGATCGGCCTGGGCAAGTTCTTGAACAAGAACTGGTCGCTCGACGGTGAGCTGAACTATCAGAACCCGAAGTTCGACGACAACCAGGACGCCAACTGGAGCCAGTACGGCATCTCGCTGGACCTGCGTCGCCACTTCGTGACCGACGGCCGCAACTGGAACCCCTACATCCTGATGGGCCTGGGCTACCAGCGTTCGGAAGAGGAATACCTCCTGCCGTCGCTGCTGTCGCCGGGCAACCGTAAGGACGGCAACCTTGCCGCCAAGGTCGGCGTGGGTATCCAGGGCGACCTGGGCCGCGTTGGCATCCGCACCGAACTGGCGTACCGCGCCGACTTCGACGACAGCAGCGTCGCTGCTCCGCAGGAAGATTGGTTCGGCGACGTGCTGGCTTCGGTCGGCATCGTGATCCCGCTGGGTCCGGAACCCGTCGCTGCCGTGGCTCCGGCCCCGGTCGTGGAAGCTGGTTGCGCGGACAAGGATGACGACGGCGACGGCGTCAACAACTGCGACGACAAGTGCCCCGGTTCGCAGGCTGGCCAGACCATCGGTTCGGACGGCTGCCCGGTGCCGGTCTCGATCGACCTGAAGGGCGTGAACTTCGATTTCGACAAGGCGACGCTGCGTCCGGATTCGGTGGCCATCCTCAACGAGGCCGCTGAGATCCTGAAGCGCAACCCGAGCCTGCGCGTCGAAGTCGCCGGTCACACCGACCTGTGCGGTAAGGATGCGTACAACCAGAAGCTGTCGGAGCGTCGCGCCAAGGCCGTGTACGACTTCCTGACCAGCAATGGCGTCGATGCCGGCCGTCTGGCCGGTCCGATCGGCTACGGCGAGAGCCGTCCGCTCGAGTCGACCCCGCAGACCTTCCCGGCCTGCAAGAGCGAAAAGAACCGCCGCACCGAGCTCAACGCTCAGAACTAAGCGGCAAGCGCGGGCCGTTCGCGGCCCGCACTGCAAGACCTGGAAGCCCGGCCTCGTGCCGGGCTTCTTTTTGTGTCCGCCCGCGCGGGGCGACGGACGGTTGCGCAATCGCCGCGCGCGCTTGCGCCGCGCAATTGCGGCCGCGTCCAGGAAACGCCGATAAGCGCCTGATTTTGTGGGTTGTCCGATCCCGCCGCCGCGCCTACACTGGCGCGCATCGTACAAAACGCGCGTAGTGGCTTCGCCTTCGCGCCGAACCCGGAGAAAGAGCCCCATGCGCCGATTGCTTGCCGCCACGTCGTTGATCCTGATCGCCGGAGCGGCGCAGGCACAGAGCGCCGCCAACTGCGCATCGCTGACCGCCTCGCGCGCGCAGCCGGTGCAGCCCACGCTGATCGCGCCGATCGCGCCGGAACTGGTCGCGCCTTCGCATCAGCTCGGCGCGCCGACCGGCGTGCTCTCGCAGGCCTTGGACGAGGCGCTGTCGGTCGATCAGGTGCTGCTGCGCATTCGCCTGGACGGCTGCAACGTCGCCAAGGCCACGCCGGCGTCTTCCGGCATGCCCTCGGCCAACGATCCAGCCGCGTACAAGCCCAAGACCGAATTCGACAACACCCCGTGGCGCTTCGACATGAGCCAGGGCGGCAAGCGCATGACCGCCGATGAGTTCAGCGCCTGGATGAAGGCCAAGGGCGTGCGCGTGGCCAAGGGCAGCGGCACGGCCGCCGCCGCGCCGGCCCCGGCCGTCGAGCCCGTACCGGCGCCGGCGCCGGCCGACGACAAGAAGAAAAAGAAGTAAGCCTCGCCGGCGACGGCGGACACGGACGGTCGCGGGCCTTGCTCGCGGCCGTTTTGTTTTGTGGGGCGGCGGCGTCATTCGGTGGATCGGCGCGCGAGGCGGCTCTGCGGCCGCGGCGGCTGCGATAATGCCGTGGCGAGTTCGGTGTCGCCTTGCGTGGCCGCGGATGGCGCGCTGCGGTGCCGGCAGTCTGTGGGCAGCGGACATCGACGCGAATGGATGCCATCGCTCGGCGCGCATCGGATTCGAGCGATGCTTCGCCCTTTGATGATCGCGACCCGATAACGTCCCGCCTGGCCGGCACCGCGCGGACGCGATCGCCCGATGCTTCGGCAGCCGCCGCACACAACACCAAGCCACATCGCCTCAGGATCGCGCCGCTTGAACAAATCCCCGCCCCGATACGGCCTGGCCCGCGTGCTGTCCAAGCAGGGCCTGTGCTCGCGCAGCGAGGCGGCGAAGTGGATCGCGGCCGGGCGGGTGTCGGTGGACGGCCGGATCGTGCGCGACGCCGAATTCCCGATCGTGCAGGGCCGCCATCGCATCCGCGTGGACGAGCAGGCGCTGGACGCCGCGCCGCGGCTGTATCTGATGTTGAACAAGCCGCGCGGCCTGGTCACCACGGTCCAGGACGAACGCGGCCGCGACACCGTGTACCGCTGCCTGGACGAGGCCCGCATCGACGGCGCGCCGTTGCCGTGGCTGGCGCCGGTCGGACGGCTCGACAAGGCCAGCGAAGGCCTGCTGCTGTTCTGTAACGACCCGCAATGGGCCGCGCGCATCACCGACCCCGAACACGGCCCGGACAAGACCTATCACGTCCAGATCGACGCGATCCCGAGCCCCGGGCAACTGGCCGCGCTGCACGCGGGCATCAGCGAAGACGGCGAAGACGGCGAACTGCTGCGGGCCAAGTCCGCGACGGTGCTGCGCAGCGGCGAGAAGAACGCGTGGCTGCAGATCGTGCTGGATGAAGGCCGCAACCGGCAGATCCGGCGCCTGCTCGCCGGGTTCGACTTGAACGTGTTGCGGTTGATCCGGGTGGCGATCGGCGACCTGCAGTTGGGCGAATTGCCGAAAGGGCAGTGGCGTGTGCTGGACGATGAGGATTTGCAACGCCTGCAATGATCCGCCGGCCGCGCGCGCCCGCCGCGCGATGATCGCGACAGCCACGTGAAGATGCCCGCTTCGAACGGAGCCAGCCGCAACGAATTCCGCGACCTGCTTCCGCGCAGCGGAAATTCGACCGCGATAACGGTCGGCATCGGGGATGGGGTGTAGATTCGGCCGCGACCATCAGTCGCAATCGCCGGCGTGGACATTCCGCCGGCATGCAACACGGACGTGATTCGTTTCGACAAGGAGGTGCAGCGCCGGCCCGGGTTCGCCCGCGCGTGGAGGCCGACATCGAACATGCATACCACCACGGCGCCGCGTGCCCCGCGCGGCGACATCGTCTTGTTCAAATGGAGAAACACGATGTCTTATGGAACCGCGACTCTCACGACCCCGGCCCCGCGCGCTGACCGTATCGGCCTGATCGCAGGCATGAAGCTGCTGTTGTTGTCGCTGTTGATGATGTTCAGCAGCGGCGTATTGGCCGATCCGACCGCGGCCAGTCAGTCCTTGAGCATGGCCAAGCAACGCTTCGAAGTGGTCAAGCTCGATCACCAGATCGCCAAGCTGCAGCTGCAACAGGGCAATACGAACGCCGCCCGGACCAGCTTCATCATGGAACAGATCGAGGCGGCGGGGTTGACCGCGAACCTGATGCGGCTGTTGAACGACAACCAGGACACCTTCGATCGCGGCTTGTATCGCGACGGCAACAGCCAGCAGCGGGCGATCACCTTCACCTCCATCGCCAAGCAGCACTGCCAGGTGCTGGAAACCCAGCTGATGGTCCTGAGCATGCAGCCGACTTCGCAGATCGACCTGATCATGGCCGAGATGTCGATGACGCAGCTGACCCAGGATCTGCGCAACATCGAACAGGCGATGGCCGATGCGCAGCGATAAGCAGCGTAGCGACCGCCGTTTCGGCTGATCGCGGATACCGGCGCGCGCCGCACGGCTGCTGCCGCTGCGGCGCGCTTCGGTGATTCTGATCCGTTCGCATCGGCCGCATCCTTGCAGTCATCGACGCTGCGCTCAGGCCTTGATGACCCCAAGCTCGCGCCCGATCTTGATGAACGCCGCGATCGCGCGATCCAGGTGTTCGCGCGTATGCGCCGCCGACATCTGCGTGCGGATGCGCGCCTGGCCCTGCGGCACCACCGGGAAGAAGAAACCGATCGCGTAGATGCCTTCTTCGAGCAGGCGCGAAGCGAACTTCTGCGCCAGCGGGGCATCAAACAACATCACCGGGCTGATCGGGTGCACGCCGGGCTTCACGTCGAAGCCGGCCTTGCTCATCTGCTCGCGGAAATACGCGGTGTTCTGCGCCAACTGCTCGCGCAGATCGCCGGCGGCCGACAGCATTTCGAACGCCTTGATACCCGCGGCCACCACGTGCGGCGGCAACGAGTTCGAGAACAGATACGGACGCGAACGCTGACGCAGCAACTCGATCACTTCCTTCTTCGCCGTGGTGAAACCGCCGAGCGCGCCGCCCATGGCCTTGCCGAGGGTGCCGGTGAAGATGTCGATCTTGTCCATCACGCCCTTGACCTCGGCCGAACCGCGGCCGCTGGCACCGAGGAAACCGGTGGCGTGGCATTCGTCGATGTGCACCAGCGCGCCGTACTTTTTAGCCAGCGCGGTGATTTCGTCGAGCGGGGCGATGAAGCCGTCCATCGAGAACACGCCGTCGCTGGTGATCAGCTTGGTTTTGCAACCGGCGGCGTCGGCGGCCTGCAGCTGCTTTTCCAGGTCGGCCATGTCGCAGTTGGCGTAGCGGAAACGCTTGGCCTTGCACAGGCGCACGCCGTCGATGATCGAGGCGTGGTTGAGCGCGTCGGAGATGATCGCGTCGTTCTCGCCCAGCAGCGGCTCGAACAATCCGCCGTTGGCGTCGAAGCAGGCGGCGTAAAGAATCGTGTCTTCGGTTCCGAAGAAATCCGAGATGGTTTTTTCCAGCTGCTTGTGAAGGTCTTGCGTACCGCAGATGAAGCGCACCGAGGCCATGCCGAAGCCGTGCGTGTCGAGCGCGTCTTTCGCCGCCTGGATCACGTCGGGGTGATCGGCCAGGCCCAGATAGTTGTTGGCGCAGAAGTTCAGCACGGTGCGGCCGTCTTCGAGCGTGATTTCCGCCGACTGCGGGCTGGTGATGATGCGCTCGGACTTGAACAGGCCCTGGGCGCGGATTTCGTCCAGGGTGTCGGCGTAGTGCTGCGTGAGGCTCGGTGCGTCGGACACGGGCGGCATTCCGATGAGGGGAAGGCCGCCATTCTAGTCCAGTCGTCCGCGCGCGACTTTGCGCCGGCGCGGCGGCGCGGATTCAGGCGGTCACGGTTTGGCGCCGGCGCCGGGCCCGGGATAATGCTGCTGCAGCCACTGCGACCATTGCTTGTTCAATACCGGCAGGCTGGCGGGCAGGCCGTATTGCGCGCCGTCGCGGCCCAGCCAGTCTTCCAGGCTCTTGCCCGCGGCGAGGGATTCGGCCAGCGCCGTCAGCGTGCCGCGCTGGCTGTTTTCGCGCAGGAAATCGATCCAGACCTGGGTCTGCGCGTAATAGCCGGCCATGCGCAGGAACATCGGATTGCTGTCGATCGAGAAACTGATGCTGACCCGGTTGGCGTCGGAGCCGGAATTGAGCTCGTCGGGCAGGTTCGGTTCGGTCAGGCGCGGATGCGGCGCGTTCAAGAACGCATCCAGCGGCTGGACCTGCGCGTTCTTGAGTTCGCCAGCGGCCATCTGCGCGAACATGGCGCGGCGGCCTTCGGTCGTCGGCGCCGGTTCCATCAGCATCGCCACGCCCTCGTCGAGCCAGTCCGGCGCCGGGCCGCCGTAGCGCAGATGGTCGTGCGCGAACGATTCGCGCGGCCAGAACGCGGCGATGAACAGATGGTGGCCGACCTCGTGCTGGATGGTGCCGGAGGTATCGCCGGCGATGCGCTTGGCGAAGTCGTTGGCGTAGCCGCGCGAGGCGCTCACGCGGGCGTTGGGATGTTGCTTCTTGTACTGGCGATGGATCTGCTTCTGGATTTCCTGGCGCATGCTGGCGGCGCTGACCCAGGGCAGCACCCACAGCGCGCCGTGTTCGCGCAGCGCCGCGGTGGCATCGTCGGGCAGGGCCTGGTCGTAGTCCAGCGCGACGATCGCGCCGACGCTGGCCTTGCGCGAGAACACGCGTTCGAACTTGGCCGCCGCCTGGCGCGCGGCGTCGGCGAACATCGCCGCCTCGGCGTCGTCGCCGGCATAGAACCAGCCGTGTTCGGTGGCCACGCAGCGCAGGGTCTTGGGCAGGTTGTCCGGCAGCGCGGGGCAGGGCGGCGGGGCTTGCGCGAACACCGGCGAGACGGCGGCGAGCAGGGCGCAAAGCGGTAGCGACAGCGACAGGCGCATAACGATCCTTGTTGAGGTTCCGCGCGCAGCATGCCGCAATCCCGGGCCGGGATCACCCCTTGCCGCCGGCCAACGAAAAGGGCGGCCTCGCGGCCGCCCTGGTCGATCGTGCGATCGCGTCGCGAGCGGTCAGTTCCAGCTCAACACGACCTTGCCCGCCTTGCCCGCTTCCATCAGGTCGAAGCCCTTCTGGAAATCGTCGATCGGCAGCTGATGGGTCAGCACCTTGCCGAGCGGGAAACCGCCGAGCACCAGCTGGGTCATCTTGTACCAGGTCTCGTACATCTTGCGGCCGTAGATGCCGTGCAGGGTCAGGCCCTTGAAGATGATCTTGTCCCAGTCCGCGCCCGCGCCCTTGGGCATGATGCCGAGCATGGCGATCTTGCCGCCGTGGTACATGCAGTCGAGCATGTCGTTGAACGCGCGCGGGTTGCCGCTCATTTCCAGGCCGACGTCGAAGCCTTCCATGTGCAGGTCGGCCATCACGTCCTTGAGCGACTGGTTGGCGACGTTGACCACGCGGGTGGCGCCCATGTCGGCGGCCAGTTTCAGGCGGAAATCGTTTACGTCGGTGACGACCACGTTGCGCGCGCCGATGTGCTTGCAGATGCCGGCGGCGATGATGCCGATGGGGCCGGCGCCGGTGATCAGCACGTCTTCGCCGACCACGTCGAACTCCAGCGCGCAATGCGCGGCGTTGCCGTAGGGATCGAAGAACGCGGCCAGCTCGCTGGGGATCTGGTCCGGGATCGGCCACAGGTTGCTGGCCGGCATGACGATGTATTCGGCGAAGGCGCCGTTGCGGTTGACGCCGATGCCGGTGGTGTTCGGGCACAGGTGCTGGCGGCCGCCGCGGCAGTTGCGGCAATGGCCGCAGACGATATGGCCTTCGGCCGAAACGCGCTGGCCGGGACGGTAACCGACCACGCCGGGGCCGAGATCGACCACGCGGCCGACGAATTCATGCCCGATCACCAGGCCGGGCTTGATCGTGCGCTGGCTCCACTCGTCCCACAGGTAGATGTGCAGGTCGGTGCCGCAGATCGCGGTCTTTTCCAGCTTGATCAGCACCTCGTTCGGGCCGGGCACGGGCACCGGCACTTCTTCCAGCCAGATGCCCTTGCCGGCTTCGCGCTTGACCAGGGCCTTCATCATTTGCGTCATGGGACTCGATTACCTAGGGGCCGCGGCCGCGCCGGGCGGGAGGGAAGCGCGAATTATACGCCGCGACCCCGCCGGGGTTTGCCCGCGCCGGGCGGCTTGGCCTATCGTCGCGGCTTCCCGAATCCGTACGGAATGTCCATGCGCCCCCGTGTGTTAGCCCTGTCCCTGGCGCTGTGCGCCACCGCCGCCCAGGCCGATGAAGGCATGTGGATGCCTTCGCAATTGCCCGACATCGCGCGCCAGCTGCGCGCGGCCGGGTTCAAGGGCGATCCGAGCGATCTGGCCGAGCTGACCCGCGCGCCGATGAACGCGGTGGTCAAGGTCGGCGGCGCGACCGGTTCGTTCGTGTCGTCCGAGGGGCTGGTGCTGACCAACCACCACGTCGCCTTCGGCGTGATCCAGTACAACTCCAAGCCCGACCGCGACCTGATCGGCAACGGTTTCGTCGCCGCCGACCGCGCCGCCGAGCTGCCGGCCAATCCGGATTTCCGCGTGCTGGTGACGACCGGTTTCGACAAAGTCACCGATCGCATCCTCAAGGACGCGCGCGGCAAGCACGGCCGCGCCTACTTCGACGCGGTGGACGCGGCGACCAAGGCGGTGGTGGCCGAGTGCGAACGCGAAGCCGGTTATCGCTGCAGCGTCGCCAACATGTACTACGGCACCGATTTCTATCTGATCCGCCAGCTGGAGCTGCGCGATATCCGTCTGGTGTACGCGCCGCCCAACAGCATCGGCAACTACGGCGACGAGGTCGACAACTTCGTATGGCCGCGCCACAGCGGCGATTTCACCCTGCTGCGCGCCTACGTCGGCAAGGACGGCAAGCCGGCCGACTACTCGCCCGACAACGTGCCGTACACGCCGCCGGGGCATCTGCAGATTTCCACCGACCCGGTGCGCGAAGGCGACTACGCCATGCTGGCCGGTTATCCGGGCGTGACCTTCCGCCACCGCATGGCGTCGGAGTTCGCGCAGCAGATCCAATGGCAGCTACCGTCGCGGGTGGCGCTGTACGGCGACATGATCAAGACCATCGACGCGGCCAGCGCGAGCGATGCCGAGGCCAAGGTGCGCTACGCCGCGCAGGTCGCCGGTTTCAAGAACACGCTCAAGCGCGCCCAGGGCGAACTCGACGGCCTGCGCCGCAGCGACGCGGTGCGCGTGCGCGGCGCGGACGAGACGGCGATGCTGGCGTGGCTGGACACGCAGGCCGATGCGAAAGCGATCCGCGCCGATATCGACGCGGCGCAGAAGGTGCTCGATGCCGGCGCGGCGATGCGCGATCGCGATCAACTGCTCAGCGCGATCCGCGGCATGCCGCAGTTGCTCAACGCCGCGTTGACCGTACAGCGCCTGGCGCAGGAGCGCGCCCAGCCCGATGCGCAGCGCGAGTCGGGCTATCAGCAGCGCGACGAAGCGCTGATCGCCGGCAAGCTCAAGCAAGTGCAGCGCCGTTACGCGCCGCAGGTGGAAAAGGCGCTGCTGCTGGAGCTGCTGAGCCAGTACAAGGCGCTGCCGAAAGCGGCGCGAGTGGCCGAGTTCGACCGCGTGTTCGAAGGCGAGGATCGCGCCTCGCTGCAGCGCAACCTGGATGCCTTGTACGCCGGCACCAAACTCGGCGAGGAAGCCGCGCGCCTGCAGGCGATGAACGGCGACGCCAAGCAACTGCAGGCCAGCGACGACAGCCTGCTCAAGGCCGCCGCCGCGCTGCTGCCGGCGGTGCTGCGGATCGAAGAGGAAAACAAGAGCCGCGAAGGCGAGCTGCTGCGTCTGCGTCCGGCCTACATGCGCGCGCTGATCGCGTTCCGCAAATCGCAGGGCCGCGCGGTGTATCCCGATGCCAACTCGACTTTGCGCGTGAGCTTCGGCGCGGTCAGCGCCATGGACCCGCGCGACGGCGTGCGCTATCGCCCGCTGACCACGGTGCAGGGCATCGTCGAGAAACACACCGGCGTCAAACCCTTCGACGCGCCGCAGGCCTTGCGCGATGCGATCGCCAAGGGCGATTTCGGCAGCACCGTCGATGCCGAGCTCAAGACCCAGACCGTCGATTTCCTGACCAACCTCGACACCACCGGTGGCAATTCCGGCTCGCCCGTGCTCGACGCCAACGGCAAGCTGATCGGCCTGAACTTCGACAGCAACTGGGAAGCGGTCAGCGCCAGCTGGATGTTCGATCCGCGTTACAAGCGCGCGATCCACGTCGATATGCGCTATCTGCGCTGGCTGCTGGCCAAGGTCTATCCGGCGCCGCAGCTGCTGCGGGAAATGAAGCTGCCGGCGCAGTGAGCCCGTTCGCGGCGGCGGCCCGGGGACGGGTCGCCGCCGCGCGGATTTGTGATGCGCCGCACTCCCGAGCCGTATTCATCGCCGCGCCACGCCGCTTTTCGGCACGAAAGCCCTTTCTGATAAGGGCTTCGCGCCATCCGGGGGCAAGTGCGTTCGTGGCGGGGGCGGCATGATCGGGCTAGACTTTCCGGCCGATTTTGTTCGAGTCCAGGGCCGGGCCGATCCGTCCGAACCGATTCATCGCCATTCATTGGGTAAGGGGAACACGATGCGCTACACCGTATTAGCCGCCGCGGTCGCGGCAGGGACGCTGGCACTGGGCGTCGCGACCACGGCGCGCGCCGTCGAAGGCATGTGGGTGCCGCAGCAATTGCCGGAGATCTCCGCGCCGTTGAAGAAGGCCGGGCTCAAGCTCAACGCCAAGCAATTGGCCGACCTGACCGGCGATCCGATGGGCGCGGTGGTCTCGCTGGGCGGCTGCACTGCCAGCTTCGTGTCCCCGCGCGGCCTGGTGGTGACCAATCACCACTGCGCCTACGGCGCGATCCAGCTCAACTCGACCGCGCAGAAGAACCTGATGCGCGACGGCTTCAACGCCGCCACGCCCGGCGAAGAATTGTCCGCTGGCCCGTCCTCGCGCATCTATGTGCTCGACTCGATCCAGGACGTGACCGCGCAGGTCAAGAGCGCGATCGACGAAGTGGTCGAGCCGATCGACCGTACCCACGCGCTGGAGACGATTGAAAAGCGCCTGATCGCGTCGTGCGAAGCGCAGGCCGGCTACGGCTGCGAGCTGTACAGCTTCTTCGGCGGCACCACCTACCGCCTGTTCCGCCGCATCGAGATCAAGGACGTGCGCCTGGTCTACGCGCCGCCCGGCAGCGTCGGCAACTACGGCGGCGAAGTGGACAACTGGATGTGGCCGCGCCACACCGGCGACTTCTCGTTCTACCGCGCCTACGTCGGCAAGGACGGCAAGCCGGCCGAGTATTCCAAGGACAACGTCCCGTATCAGCCCAAGCGTTACCTCAAGCTCGCCGACAAGCCGCTGGGCGAAGGCGACTTCGTGATGGTCGCCGGTTACCCGGGCCGCACCAGCCGCTACGCGCTGGCCAGCGACTTCGACGCGACCGCGAACTGGACCTATCCGACCACCTCCGCGCACTACAGGAACCTGATCGCGCTGGTCGGGGAAACCGCGAAGAAAGATCCGGAAATCGGCGTGAAGTACGCCAGCTCCGTGCGCGGCTGGCAGAACACGATGAAGAACTACGACGGCCAGCTGGAAGGCTTCAAGCGCATCGGCGCGGCGCAGAAGAAGCGCGCCGACGAAGAGGCCGTGCTCGCATGGCTGCGCACGCGCGGCGCCCAGGGCGCGCCGGCGCTGGCCGCGCACGACAAGCTGGTGACGCTCGGCGAAAGCGCCATCGCCCATCGCCAGCGCGATTTCGTGTTCGGCCAGCTGCGCCGGGGCGGCGCGATCTCGGCGGCGAGCCAGCTGTATCGCTTCGCGCTGGAGCGCGACAAGCCCGATGCCGAGCGCGAGCCCGGTTATCAGCAGCGCGATCTGCCCTCGGTCAAGGCCTGGCTGGAGCAGATGGACCGCCGCTACGACCCGCGCATGGACCGCGAGCTGCAGGCGTACTGGCTGCGCGAATACGTGAAGCTGCCGGCCGGCGAGCGCGTGGCCGAACTCGATCGTTGGCTGGGCGGTTCCGACGAGAAGGCGATCAAGCGCGGCCTGGACAAGCTGGCCAAGACCAAGTTGGGCAACGCCAAGGAACGTCTGGCCCTGCTCGACGACAGCCGCGCGAGCCTGGACAAGAGCAAGGACCCGGCGATCCAGTTCGCCAAGGCCTTGATGCCGGCGGCGCTGCGCCTGGAGCAGGACGCGAAGATCATCGAAGGCGAGACCCTGACCGCGCGTCCGGCGTATCTGCAGGGCGTGATCGACTATCGCAAGAGCAAGAAGCAGTCGGTGTACCCGGATGCGAACTCGACCTTGCGCATCACCTTCGGCAACGTCAAGGCTTACACCAAACTCGACGGCAGCAAGCAGGCCGCGTTCACCAAGCTGGAAGAAGTCGCGGCCAAGGCCACCGGCCAGGAGCCGTTCGACGCGCCCGCGCCCTTGCTGGAAGCCATCGCCGACAAGCGTTACGGCGGCCTCGCCGACAAGCGTTTGAAGTCGGTGCCGGTGAATTTCCTCTCGGACCTGGACATCACCGGCGGCAACTCCGGCTCGCCCGTGCTCGACGGCGAAGGCAAGCTGGTGGGCCTGGCGTTCGACGGCAACTGGGAATCGGTGAGCTCGAACTGGCTGTTCGATCCGACCATGACCCGCATGATCTCGGTCGATCAGCGCTACATGCGCTGGATCATGCAGGAAGTGTCCCCGGCGCCGCAGCTGCTGACCGAACTGGGCGTGCCGGCGAAGAAGTAAGCGCCGCCGCATCGCGCGACAAGCGAACGCCAGCCGGATTTCCGGCTGGCGTTTTTGTTTGCGGACACCGGGTCGTTACTGCGCACAACAATCGCTCACGCCAATGCGTCCTCCATTTCACCGTGCTGTTCCCCCCCTTTGAAAAAGGGGGGCAGGGGGGATTCAGCTCTTCCTGCAAACGCTAACGAAATTTTAGCGTTACCCCTCCACACCCCCACAAAAACTGAGCGCAAGCTAAAACCCCACCCGCCATCCCCATGCCGATCCGGCCAGCTCTCGCTTCCGCCATGGCGTTCACAGATTTCAACGGGCTAGACTCGACCTCCCGCGGACCCAGGACGTTTTGATGCGATACACGGTGCTGGCCAGAGCCATGGCCATGACAGGGACGTTGCTGTGCGCGCTGGCCTGGCACGAGAGCGCGCAAGCGGTCGAAGGCATGTGGACACCCCAGCAATTGCCGGAACTGGCGTCCCAGCTCAAGCAGTCGGGCGCGCGCGCCACGCCCAAGCAACTGGCGCAATGGGCCGATCCGAAAGGCGATCCGCTCGGCGCGGTGGTGCCGCTGGGCGGCTGCACCGCCAGCTTCGTCTCGCCCAAGGGCCTGCTGCTGACCAACCACCATTGCGCGCTCGGCGCGATCGGGCTCAATTCCACCCCGCAACGCAATCTCTCGCGCGACGGCTTCAAGAGCGGCACCAACAACGAAGAAGTCTCGGCCGGGCCGAACGCGCGCATCTTCGTGCTCGACTCGGTCCAGGACGTCACCGCCAAAGTGCAGGCGGCGCTGAACACCGCCGCCGATCCGCTGGCGCGGATCGCCGCGCTGGACGCCTTGGAGCGGCAGTTGGTCGGCGATTGCGAAAAACAATCCGACTACGGCTGCCGCCTGTACAGCTACTCCGGCGGCAACCGCTACGAATTGCAGCGCAGCCTGGAAATCCGCGATCTGCGCCTGGTCTACGCGCCGCCGGAAGCGATCGGCAATTTCGGCGGCGAAAGCGAAAACTGGATGTGGCCGCGCCACAGCGGCGATTTCGCCTTCTACCGCGCCTACGTCGGCAAGGACGGCCGGCCGGCGCCGTATGCCATCGACAACGTGCCGTATCAGCCCAAGCGCTGGCTCAAGATCGCCGACAAGCCGCTCGGCGCGGGCGATTTCATCATGCTCGCCGGCTTTCCTTCGCTGACCAACCGCTACGCCATGGCCGACGATTTCCAGGCCAACGCCGAGTGGACGTATCCCACCGTCGCCGCGCACTACAAGCGACTGGCCGCGCTGATCGATGCGGAAAGCCGCAGGAATCCGCAGATCGCGAGCAAGTACGCCACCACCCTGCGCGGCTGGCAGGGCGCGGCGAAGAATTACGAAAGCCAGATCGAGAGCATTCGCCGCGCCGGCACCACCCAGATCAAGCGCAACGAAGAAACCGAGCTGCTGCAATGGCTGCGCGGCAAGGGCGCCGCCGGCCAGGCCGCGTTGGCCGCGCACGCGCGGCTGGTCGAGCTGGGCCAGCAGGCGCGCGAGCAACGCGATCGCGATCTGGTCCTGGGCCAGTTGTCGGCGACGGGTTCGCTGGCCGCGGCTTCGCAGTTGTATCGCTCGGCGATCGAACGCGCCAAGCCCGAGGCGCAGCGCGAGAACGGGTATCGCGACCGCGATCGCGTCGCCTTCGAAAACGGCCTCAAGCAGATGGACCGGCGCACCGATCCGCGCATGGACCGGCAGTTGCAGAATTACTGGCTGCACGAATACGTCAAGTTGCCGAAAGAGCATCGCGTCGCCGCGGTCGATACATGGCTGGAGGGCGACGACGAAAAGTCGATCAAGCGCGCGCTGGACCGCATCGCCAAATCGCGCTTGAACAATCCCGAGCAGCGCGCCAACTGGCTCAAGACCGATCGCGCCGGATTCGAGCAGAGCAAGGACGCGAGCAAGGACGGCGCGATTTCCTTCGCGGTCGCGATCATGCCGACCTTGCTGCAGATGGAGCAGGAAATCCGCGGCCGCGCCGGCGAGACCCTGCTGGTGCGGCCGGTGTACCTCAAGGCGCTGGCGGATTTCCGCAAGAGCGTGGGCAAGGTCGCCTATCCCGACGCCAACGGTTCCTTGCGCGTCAGCTACGGCACCGTCACCCCGTACACGAAGGACAACGGCGTGCGCCAACTGCCGTTCACCCGCGTGGATGAAATCGCCGCGCGCAACACCGGCGCCGCGCCGTTCAATGCGCCGCAGGCCTTGCTCGATGCGGTCGCGGCCAAGCGCTACAGCGCGGCGCTGCTGGACAAGCGACTCGAATCGGTGCCGGTGAATTTCCTCGCCGACCTGGACATCAGCGGCGGCAATTCCGGATCGCCGGTGCTGGACGGGCAGGGCAAGCTGGCCGGCATCGCGTTCGACAACAACTGGGAGTCGGTGAGTTCCAGCTGGCTGTTCGATCCGGCGGCGACCCGCACGATCTCGGTCGATCAACGCTATTTGCGCTGGATCTTGCAGGAGGTGTTTCCGGCGCCGCGGTTGCTGGCGGAGATGGGGGTGCCGGCTTCGGGGAAGTGATTGGCTTTTAGCGGGAAGTGAGGAGTGAGGAGTGAAGAACGAGGCGTGAGGAACGAGTTGCGACGCAGGCGACGAAGTCTCTTGTGGGAGGGGCTTCAGCCCCGATGCTTTTCGATCCGAGTTCTGAGCACCTTCCAGCCCTGAGCGAAAAGCATCGGGGCTGAAGCCCCTCCTACAAAAGACCTCGTGCAGCATTTATTCATCGCAAAAGATGGGCCGGCATTGCCGGCCCATTTTTTCTCGCGGGTTTCGATCAGTCGCGCGGCGGCGGGCAGATCATGTGGCCCGAGCTGTACTTGGCGGTGCGCACACCCGACTCGGTGAGCACGCCGGCGCAGCTCAGCTCGGCCTGGCCGACGACATTGCCGGCGGCGTCGTAGTAGAAATAAAACTCGCCGATTTCATCCGGGCCCGGCGGACGGGCGAGGGCGACGGTGGCGACGAGGGCGGCGGCGAAACCGATACCGATGGCGAAAGACTTACGCATGGCGAACTCCTGTCTCTAAGTGGCGAAAGCGGGATGTCCGTTGCGGCGAAGGCCGCGATGCGGACGGTGGCTGGTTCGATAGCGCGGCGCGGCTCGCGTCCGGCGTCGCTCACGTCGTGGCGAATCGCGCGGTGCGGCTATCGTTCAAGCCGGTGTTGCGTTTGCTGCTACGGCTGCATCGTGTGCATCAGGCGACGGGGCGTTGCGGACCGGTCTGGATCGTGCCGGACTGACCGGTGTCGCGACGCGCTCGAACGCGCGATGCGCGGAAGCGACATTTCGGACCGGCATCGCGCGCTGCGTCAGCAATGCGGCGCCGATCCGCGCCGATCACGGTTCCGGATCGCAGATGTAGTAGCCGACGCCGTAATTCTTGGTGGCCTTGCCCCAGAACTCGGTCGTGCCGTCGCAGTGGATGGAGGATTGTCCGACCACCGAACCGTTGGCGTCGTAGTACGTGTAGATCTGGCCCGGACCGGTGGGACCGATCGCGGCGACCGCGGCGCCGACCGCGGCGATCGCCGCCAAGCCGAGCGCCAGAGCGAGTTTCTTGCGCATGATGACGTTCTCTCTCTCGAAGGTGCCGGCAGATCGCCGGCGCCACGAAACTAGGACGCAGTGCGTGATTACTCAACGTGACAAGTAACACCTGAACGTATCTTTGTGACGACGTTCCGTCGCTGGCGTGACTGCATATTTGAGTTGCATGCGGCCGGCAATCGAAATCGCTCGATCGGGACAATCGCGACGCCGTCGTCGGCGCCGCCATCGCCGCTTGCCAAGCGCGACAGCGCTGCCTTAGTCTTCGCGGGCAGTCGCGGATTCCCATGCCAGCCGGCCCCGTCTCCCGACCCGTGTCAGATGCCGCTTCGACGCGGCGCCGCCCAAGGCGCTCCCGCCCCGTTCACCCTCCAGGTGCCCAGGCCGGAACGACCGCCAGGCGTTCTTACCCGCAGTGCCGGCCCGCAATGTCTCCCGTCTGATCCTTCACGACCTGGAGCTGCGATGAAAGTGCTGGCTTGCGATGGCATCCACGAAGACGGTCTGGCCCTGTTCCGCGATGCGGGCTGGGAAGTCGTCGTGTCCGACCCGATCAAGGAACCCGCCGCGCTCGCCGCCGCGCTCAAGGACGTGGACGCGATTTTGGTGCGTTCGGCGACCAAGGTGCCGGCCGAAGCGCTGACCGACGCCGCGCAACTGCGCGTGATCGGCCGCGCCGGCGCCGGCGTGGACACCATCGACGTCGATGCCGCCACGCAGCGCGGCATCGCGGTGATGAACGCGCCCGACGGCAACACCCTGGCCGCGGCCGAACACGCGATTTCGCTGCTGTTCGCGCTGGCCCGCCACATCCCGCGCGCCGACGCCGGCATGAAGGCCGGCGAATGGCCGAAGGCCGGGCTCACCGGATTCGAACTGGAAGGCAAGAAGCTCGGCGTGATCGGCCTGGGCCGCATCGGCGGCACGGTCGCGCGCAAGGCGCAGGGCATCGGCATGGAAGTGGCCGCGCACGATCCGTTCCTGCCCGCGTCCGCCGCCGGCAAGGGCAGCGTGCCGCTGAAGACGCTCGACGAACTGCTGGCCTGGGCCGACGTGGTCACCCTGCACATCCCGCGCACGAAGGAAACCACCAACCTGCTGTCGGAAACCAGCATGCGCGCGATGAAGAAGGGCGCGTACCTGATCAACGCCGCGCGCGGCGGTCTGGTCGATGAAGCCGCGTTGCTGGCGCTGATCGAAGAAGGCCATATCGCCGGCGCCGCGCTCGACACTTTCGTCACCGAGCCCTTGCCGGCCGACTCGGCGCTGCGCGGCAATCCTAAATTGATCCTGACCCCGCACCTGGGCGCATCCACCAGCGAAGCGCAGCAAGCGGTCAGCACGATCCTGGCGCGGCAGATCATCGATTTCGTCGCCACCGGCGCGGTCGCCGGCTGCGTCAATCTGCCGCCGCTGACCGCCGAAGCCGCGCGCGAAGTCGGCCCGTGGATTCCGCTGATGTCGTCGCTCGGCCGCCTCGCCGCGCGGCTGGTGCCGGCGCCCACGCGCCTGGACATCACTTACGCCGGCCGCACCGAAGCGCTGGACACGCGGCCGCTGTCGCGTTTGCTGGTCGCCGCGTTGCTGGGCACCGCATCGGGCCGCGTCACGCCGGTCAACGCCTTGCAGGAAGCGGCCGCGCGCGGTCTGGTGGTGTCGGAAACCCTCGGCGGCGACGGCGACGGTTTCGATCGCCTGCTCAGGCTGCGCGTGGTCGGCGAAGACCGCACCCGCGAGATCGAGGCCACCTTGCATCGCGGCCCGCGCGTGGTGCGCCTGGACGGCGTGGAAATCGAATTCGATCCGCAGGCGCACGTGCTGCTGCTGCGCAACGAAGACCGGCCCGGCATGATCGGTGTGGTCGGTTCGACTCTCGGCGCGGCCGGCGTCAACATCGTCAACTTCGCCCTGGGCGCGGCCGGCGACGGCCAGGCGCGCGCGGCGATCACGGTCGATCGTCCGGTCAACGACGAACAGCTCGCCGCGCTGCGCGCGACCCCGGGCATCCTTTCTCTGGCACAGGTGTAAGCATGCGAATTTTGTTAGCCCGTCACGGCGAGACGCCGTGGAATGCCGAAGGCCGTTATCAGGGCCAGGAAGACATCGCCCTGTCGCCGGTCGGCGAAACCCAGGCGCGCGCGCTCGGCGCGCGCCTGCGCGAAGTCTCGATCACCCGCGCGGTGGCCTCGCCGCTGTCGCGCGCGCGCCACACCGCCCAGTTCGCGCTCGGCGAAGAACGCGCATCGATGCTCAAGCTCGATCCGGGCCTGATGGAAATCGCCCACGGCACCTGGGAAGGCCTGCTGGCCAGCGAAATCCGCGAGCGCGACGGCGACCGCCTGCGCGCTTGGCGCGATACGCCGCACGAAGTGCTGATGCCCGGCGGCGAATCGATCGTGCACGTGCTCGATCGCGCCTGGCCGGCGTTCGCGCGCGCCTGCGAAGGCTTGCAGGCCGACGACACCTTGCTGGTGGTCGCGCACGACGCGGTCAACCGCGTGCTGCTGTGCAAGATCCTCGGCATTCCGCTGGCCAAGCTGTGGACGTTCCGGCAGGCGCCGACCACGTTGAATCTGCTCGAAGGCGACGATGTCGATCATCTGGACGTGGTGCGGCTCAACGATTGCAGCCATCACACGGCGTTGTTCGGCGAGGCGGTGCATCGGGCGTTGTGACAGGGGCTTGCGTGCAGACCGGTTTTAGTTCGGGGGTCGGCCGAAGCCGCGGCGTCTCGATTCGCGCCCTCACCCTGCACGGCCGCGCTTGTGGTGCAATACCCGCCGCCGCAGGACGCGGCGCAGAGCGGGGATGGCGGTGTTCGAATTCGCATGCAGGTCCGCGGTGTTGCTGGCCGCGCTGTTCGCCGCGCCGGTATCGGCGCAATCGATTCTTCCTGGCGGCGGCGTCGCGCCGATGCCGTCGGGCTGTCCGAGCGGTGGGCAGTCGATGCCGCCGCCGAAGTATCCGACCGAGATCTACGGCGCCACCGGCACGGTGACGCTGGTGTTGGATCTCGACCGCTGCGGCCAGGTCGATCAGCTCTGGGTCGAGACCGATTCGGGTTACCAGGCGCTCGACCGCGCCGCGATCGAGACCGCCGTGAAGTGGCGCCTGACGCCCGAGTTTCGCGACGGCGTCGCGGTGCCGTCGCGGGTGCGCATACCGGTCGAGTTCGCCCCGCCTTCGCCGCAGCAGATGGCCGACTATCTGGCCCGCGCGCAGGCCAAGTGGGACTTGGTCTGGCCCTTGGCCCAGGTGCCCGAAGTGGCCGCCGCGCGCGACGGCAGCGTCGATGGTTTCGTGCCCGACGCCTCGCCGATGGACGAGGGCAGCGCGACCGAGTTGCTGTCCCTGATGGACGGGGCGCGACGCGAAGGCCGCGAAGTGCCCGGCGGCGAGCTGGGCTGGCCGGCGGTGCGCGTCAGCAACGACCGCGGCGCGTTCCAGTGGCTGTTGATCGAGGACAGTCATCCGGCCGCGCCCTCGCTGATCCGCCAGCGTCTGGTCAGCGACGGCAAGAAGTCGTTCTACGCCAGCCGTATTTTGTGTGGCGCGGCCAAGCCATCGGCCTGCGCGAAGCTGGAGCGGATGGTGCGCAATTGGCCGCGCCAACAACCGGGCGATCCGCTGCCGCAGACGTGGTCCGCGCCGCTGTCGTTGCCGCCGCGGCGCACTCCGTCGCAGCATCCGCTCGGCCGCTCGCGGCTGGTTCCGGAAGATCCCAAGCACCCCACCGATCCGGCGGCGCGTCCAGTGTGGCAGCGCGGCTGAGGCTTGGTCCGCCCGCGCCGGCCGAGCAACAGTGCCGGCGTATCTGCGAGAATTCGCACCATGCAACGCACTCTCGCCGACTGGCTCTCCTACATCGAACGCATCCACCCCAAGTCCATCGACATGGGGCTGGAGCGCATCCGCATCGTCTGGCAACGCCTGGGGCTGCAACGCCCGGGCCGCGAGGTGATCACCGTCGGCGGCACCAACGGCAAGGGCTCGACGGTGGCCTTCATCGAGGCGATCGCGCGCGCCGGCGGCCGCACGGTCGGCGCCTACACCTCGCCGCACCTGCTGGCCTATAACGAACGCATCCGCATCGACGGGCGCGACGCCGCCGATGCCGACATCGTCGCCGCGTTCGACGCCATCGAAGCCGCGCGCCTGGGCGGCGGCGAGGATGCGCAGATCGCGCTGACGTATTTCGAATACGGCACCCTGGCCGCGCTGTGGCTGTTCGAACGCGCCGGGCTGGATCTGGCGATCCTGGAAGTCGGCCTGGGCGGGCGCCTGGACGCGACCAATATCGTCGATCCCGACGTGGCGGTGGTCACCACGGTCGATCTGGACCATCAGGATTACCTCGGCGACGACCGCGAAAGCATCGGCTTCGAGAAAGCCGGCATCGCCCGCGCGTTCAAGCCGCTGGTGCTGGGCGACGACGATCCGCCGTCGAGCGTGTTGCGCCATGCCTACGCGATCGGCGCCTCGGCGCTGCGCGCGGGCTGCGATTTCTTCTTCGAGGCCGACGACGACGGCGCGCATTGGCGCTGGCGCGAAGTCGGCTACGAAACGCAGCTGCCGATGCCGGCGCTGAGCGCGCCGGTGCAGTTGCGCAACGCCGCGGTCGCGATCGCCGCGCTGCGCGCGCTGGAGCGCGCGCCCAGCGACGAGGAAGTGGCCGCGGGCATGGCCGCGGCGCGGGTGGCCGGACGGTTGCAGCGTTTCGAACGCGGCGGGATCGAAATCCTGGTCGATGTCGGCCACAACCCGCAGGCCGCGCGCGCGCTGGCGGCGTGGCTGGCGGCGCAGCCGGCGCGGCGCACGCATGCGGTGTTCGCCGCGCTCGGCGACAAGGACGCGGCCGGCGTGGTCGCGGCGCTGGCCGGGCCGGTCGATGCCTGGCATCTGGCCGGTCTGGCCGACAGCGGCCCGCGCGGAGTGAGCGTGGAGGCTTTCGCCGAACGCCTGCGCGATACCGCGGCGGGCGAGGGCAGCCGTCATGCCGACGTCGGCTCGGCGCTGGCGGCGACTACCGCGCAGGCGCGGGCCGGCGAGCGCATCCTGGTGTTCGGCTCGTTCCACACCGCTGCCGCGGCGTTGGAGTGGCTGGCGGCGCATCCGGACTGAGTCATCGTCTGTGCGCTGGCGGAAGCGGCGCGAGCCGCAACCACGCCCAGCGTTTCGCGGCGTATCCGAGCGGCCGCGATCGCCGCTCGCGCCTGTCCTGCCTCGACGAATCGCAGCGCCGCAGCGCACCGATTTTCTGAACGCATCGCTCCGGCCCACCGGCGTACACCGGCTCGATGCCCGCGCGAGGGTATAATTCGCGCCGGTAACCGGCCTGCGAGTGATCGAGTAGCGATGGAACCTGCCCTGAAACAGCGATTGATCGGTGCGATGGTGCTGATCGCACTGGCGGTCATCTTCCTGCCCATGCTGATCAAGGGCCCCGCGCCGCAGAGTGGCGCGTCCGATGTTCCGCTGACCCTGCCCGACCAGCCGCAAGCCGGCGATATCGAAACCCGCGAACTGCCCCTGGTCACCCCCGGCGACGCGCCGCAGGGCGGCATGGTCGGCATGGAGCATCCGGCCCCGGCCGATGCCGGCGCGCCGCCGGCCGGCGACGGCCAGACGCTGCCGACGGTCGATACCGCGGCCGGACGTCAGGACACGATGATGCGTCCGTCCACCGCCGGCGGCGATTACGCGGTGAGTTTCGGCAGCTACGCCAGCTCCAGCGACGCCGACCGGGTGATCGCCGCGCTGCAGGCCGCGCGACTGCCGGGGTATCAGGAAACCGCCGCGGGCGCCAACGGCCGCACCGTGTACCGGGTGCGGATCGGGCCGTTCGCGACCCAGGCCGACGCCGAAGCCGCGCGCCTGAGCTCGACCAAGGTCCGCAACGACATCGGCGCCAAGGTCGTGGTGCTCAACGCCGACGCGGCCGATCTGGCTTCGCCGGCGGCCACGCCCAGCAAGCCCGCGACCCCGCCAGCCAAGCCGGAACCCACCAAGCCCGCGCCGCCCGTGGCCCAGGCCAGCAAGCCGGAGCCGATCAAGCCCGAGCCGACCAAGCCCACGCCCGTCAAGCCCGAACCGGCCAAACCCGCGCCGCCCGTCGCCCAGGCCCCCAAGCCCGCCGCGACCAAGCCGGTCAAGATCGAACCGCTGCCGGCCGAAACGCCCAAGCCGGCGCCGGTCGCGGCCAAACCGGCCGAGCCGGCCAAGCCCGCCGCCGCCGGCACCGGCTTCGCCGTCCAGCTCGGCGCGTTCGGCAACGTGGATGAGGCGAACAAATTACGCGACCGCGCGCGCGCGGCCGGTTTCAGCGCATTCGTCGAACAGGTCCGCACCGACAAGGGCACGCTCAACCGCGTGCGCATCGGTCCGGTGGTCAATCGTGCCGATGCCGACAAGCTCAAGGCCCAGGTCGCGGGCAAGCTCGGGATCGGCGACGCCCTGGTCAAACCGCATCCGTGAGCGCGGACGGCGGGTGCAGGCGGGGCTGCCAGTGAGCGGCGGCCGGACACACTAGGGAGCGGGGTGCTATGACGGCTGTGGATTGGGGATTGCTGATTATCGTCGGCCTGTCGGCGCTGCTGGGCATGGCCCGCGGTCTGATCGGCGTGGCGGTGTCGCTGGCGGCGTGGTTGCTGGCCGGCGTGGGCGCATTCCTGTTCGGCGGCGACGTCGGCCGCAGCCTGACCGACGGCCACCTGGGCTGGGGCGCCTACCTGGGCGGCTACGCGTTGAGCTTCGCGGTGATCTGGGTCGGCGTCGGCCTGATCGGCATGGTGATCCGGCGGGTCGCGCATTCCTACGGCCTGTCGGAGATGGACCGGCTGATGGGCCTGGGCCTCGGCGCGGTGCGCGGGGTGATCTTCGCCTGCATGGCGATGGTGTTCGCGGCCATGACCACGCTGCCGCGCGAACGCGCCTGGCGCGACTCGGGCCTGGCCGCGGTGCTGATGCCCGGCGCCCAGCTGATGCGCAGCGCCTTGCCCGACGCGATGGCGCGCAAGGTCGATCTGGAAGGCCGCGGCACCTCGCTGCAGGCCACGGTCCAGGCTCAGGCGCAGGATCTGGAAAAGAATCTGAAGAGCAAAGTCCCGGGCGGAGCGCTGCCGGGTGGTTTCACCGACGCCATGGCCGGCAGTCTGGGCGGCATGGGCCGCGGCAACGCGCACGGCAACGCCCAGGGCGATCCGCGCGAACCGATGGGCGTATTGCCCGAACCGGTCGATGAGCAGCAATCGGGCGACCTGTCCGGCCTGACCGGGCTGCTGCCCGGCGCGATGCGCGATTTGCTGCCCAAAACCGGGCAGAACCGCGCCGAAGGCAACCAGATCGAGGGCGATCCGGCCCAGGCCGACGACAAGCGGCGCGACGACAAGCAGGTGCATTGATCCGATCCAGCCATCGCCGCCGCCGCAACGCTACATCGCGCGCGGCGCCATCGAAATCCGGTTTCGCGCCCCGATACCGTCCGCTCACGACGGCGGCGCTACGTTCTCAAACGGCCCGCTGTCACCGCGGCCACTGCATTCCCGGTCCGCAGCGGCGATAATTCGCCGCCGCGGCCACGCGGCACTTTCGACACTCAGGCAGGACCAGCGCTATGTGCGGCATTCTCGGTATCGTCGGCAACACGGATGTCGCCGCTCAGCTCTACGACGGACTCACGGTGCTGCAGCATCGCGGCCAGGATGCGGCCGGCATCGCCACCGCCGACGGCGCGCGCCTGCGCGTGCACAAGGGCAACGGCCTGGTCAGCGACGTGTTCGACGAAAAGGCCATGCGCCTGCTCGAAGGCCGGGTCGGCATCGGCCACTGCCGCTACCCGACCGCGGGCAGCGAGGGCTCCGACGAGGCGCAGCCGTTCTACGTCAACTCGCCCTACGGCATCGCCCTGGCCCACAACGGCAACCTGATCAACACCGACACCTTGCGCCGCGAAGTGTTCGAACAGGATCGCCGCAACGTCAACACCGAGTCCGACTCGGAAGTGCTGCTCAACGTGTTCGCGCACGAGCTCGACCGCCAGCGCGTTCTGACCGCCGAGGCCGCGTTCGGCGCGATCGAAGGCGTCAATCGCCGCTGCATCGGCGGCTACGCGGTGGTCGCCACCGTGCTCGGCCTGGGCCTGATCGCGTTCCGCGACCCGCACGGCATCCGCCCGCTGGTGCTGGGCAAGCGCAACACCGGCGGCCAGGACGAGTACGCGGTCGCGTCCGAATCGGTGGCGCTGGACCTGCTCGGTTTCGAACGCCTGCGCGACGTGCGCCCGGGCGAGGGCATCGTGATCAACGCGCGCGGCGAGCTGTTCTCGCGCCAGTGCGCGCAACCGCGCCAGCACGCGCCGTGCATCTTCGAATACGTGTATTTCGCCCGTCCCGACTCGATGATGGACGACGTCTCCGTGCACAAGGCGCGCATGCGCATGGGCCAGACGCTCGGCGAGAAGATCCTGCGCCTGCGTCCGCAGCACGACATCGACGTGGTCATCCCGATTCCCGACACCTCGCGCGACTCGGCCCTGGAAATCGCCAACACCCTGGGCGTGAAGTACCGCGAAGGCTTCATCAAGAACCGCTACGTCGGCCGCACCTTCATCATGCCCGGGCAGGGCGAGCGGGCCAAGTCGGTGCGGCGCAAGCTCAATCCGATTCCGCTGGAATTCCGCAACCGCGTCGTGCTCCTGGTCGATGACTCGATCGTGCGCGGCACCACCTCGCGCCAGATCGTGCAGATGGCGCGCGACGCCGGCGCGCGCAAGGTGTACCTGGCCTCGGCCGCGCCGCCGGTGCGTTTCCCGAACATCTACGGCATCGACATGCCCTCCACCGACGAACTGGTCGCGCACGGCCGCACCGACGAGGAAGTGCAGACGCTGCTGGGTTGCGACTGGCTGATCTACCAGGACCTCGACGCGCTGGAACAGGCGGTGTCCGGTCCCAAGCACCGCATCGATCATTTCGATTCGTCGTGCTTCAACGGCGAATACGTCACCGGCGTGGAGTCGGGCTATTTCGAGCGCATCCAGCAACTGCGTTCGGACGAAGCCAAGAAGACCCGCCGCGCCTCGTAAGCGCGGGCGCGCGGCCATGTCGGATTCGAATTCGCTGTTCGACGCCGCGCGCGCCTGTCTCGATGCCGCCACGCCGCAGGCCAAGGTCGAACTGACCTTCGCCTGCGCGCAGGCCTACGCGCGCGGCGAGCTGGGTATTCCCGACGACGCGCCGGCGCCCGAACCCATCCGCATGCCCGGCCGCCCCGCGCGGCCGGCGCTGGTGCATCCGCGCGAGTTGCCCAAGCGCGGCTTCGGCACCGCCGAGGGCCGCGCCGCGTTCGTGCACGCGATCGCGCACATCGAATTCAACGCCATCGACCTGGGCTGGGACGCGGTCTATCGCTTCCGCGGCCTGCCGGCGCAGTTCTACGCCGACTGGGTCGGCGTCGCCAACGACGAAGCCCGCCACTTCAGCCTGTTGCGCGAGCGCCTGCGCGAACTGGGTTTCGACTACGGCGATTTCGATGCCCACAACGGGTTGTGGGAAATGGCCGAGAAGACCGCGCACGACGGCCTGGCGCGCATGGCCCTGGTGCCGCGCGTGCTGGAAGCGCGCGGGCTGGACGTGACGCCGGGGATGATCGTGAAACTGCGTTCGCTCGGCGACAGCGCCACGGTCGCGATCCTGGAAACGATCCTGCGCGAGGAAGTCGCTCACGTCGCCGCCGGTTCGCGTTGGTATCGCTGGTATTGCGAGCGCGCCGGCATCGACCCGGTGCCGCGTTTCCGCGAACTGTTGGCCGAATATGCGCGCGCGGTGTTGTACGGGCCGTTCAACTTCGAAGCGCGCAGCGCGGCGGGGTTCGACGATGAGGAACTGCGGATGCTTGAGGCGTTCGTGGCGCGCTGAAGGCGTGGCGGCGGAGGCAATCCCCCACGCGGTGGTTTCCCGGCTGTCTTGAGCTTGCGCAACGCGCCGCCCCCTTTTTCAAAGGGGGCGACATGACGCTGTGTTCCTGCAGATCGAACGCCGCCAGATCCCACCCCACAGCCTTTGCTGCTCCCCCCTTTGAAAAAGGGGGGCAGGGGGGATTTGCTCTTTCAGCCCCGCAAACCCCACCTCCCAGTCGATCAACTGACGCCGATCTGAAATACCCCTTTCACACGCCACCCACAGACTTCCGGGCTTCGCTCTCAAGCCGCCCAAGAGTGATTAAGCGCAGCGGATTCTGCATCGCACGCGGCGGCCACTCACCAATGGAAGTCCCATGACGACGAAGACGACGCTCCTCGCCGCCTCGATTTTGCTGTGCCTGCATGCCGGAAACGGCCTCGCCGCAGAACTCGCGCCCAACACTCCCGACGCCAGCGCCGCCGATGCGGGCGCCGCCACCGGCACCGCCGACGCCGCGCGCGACGCCACCACGCTCGACGTGGTCTCGGTCGTCGGCACCGGCCAGACCCGCCAGGTGCAGGCGCTGGGCAAGGCCGATCTGCAGCGCGAAGCCGCCGGCACCAGCCCGCTGAAGGTCATGGCCAAGCTGCCCGGCGTGCACTTCCAAAGCTCCGATCCCTGGGGCAACTACGAGTGGTCCAGCAAGCTCAGCATCCGCGGCTTCTCGCAGCAGCAACTCGGCTTCACCCTCGACGGCGTGCCGCTGGGCGACATGAGCTACGGCAACCACAACGGCCTGCACATCAGCCGCGCGATCACCGCCGAAAACCTGTCCGGCGCCGAACTCTCGCAAGGCAGCGGCGCCATCGACACCGCGTCCTCGGGCAACCTCGGCGGCACGCTGCGCTTCTTCAGCGCCGATCCGTCGGCCGATTTCGGCGTGCGCCTGGCCCAGACCATCGGCAGCGATTCCACCAGCCGCAGCTACGTGCGCATGGACACCGGCGATCACAACGGCTTCAGCGCCTACCTGAGCGGCGTGTTCCACACCACCGACAAGTGGAAGGGCGAAGGCCCGCAGCGCAATACCCAGTTCAACGGCAAGTTCATCTACGCCGGCGACGATTTCAAGATCACCGGCTACGCCGACTCCTCGCGTCGCCGCGAAACCGACTACGCCGATCTGTCGCTGGAATCGGCCAAGCGCCTGGGCATGGATTGGGACAACTACGCCAAGGACTGGCAGCGCGCCATCGACGCCGCCAACGGCATCTTCCGCGGCGGCGTGACCAGCCTGGACGATGCGTATTACATCGCCCGCGGCGTGCGCGACGACGATCTGGCGTACCTGAGCGGCGAATGGAACGTCAATCCGGACCTGACCCTGGCGGCGACGATCTACTACCACAACAACGAAGGCCAGGGCCATTGGGCGACGCCGTATTCGAAGTCGCCGACGGTTCCGATCCGCATGCGCACCACCGAGTACGACATCGAGCGCACCGGCTTCATGCCCAGCCTGAGCTGGCAGATCGGCAATCACCGCCTGCAGGCCGGCCTGTGGCTGGAGAAGAACGATCACGGCGTGCAACGCAACTTCTACGATCTCAGCGCGACCGAGCCGCCGGACGACATCTTCTTCTACCGCAATCCCAGCCAGCGCGTGTTCCGCCAGCGTTTCGACACCGACACGCGCATGTACTACGTGCTCGACCACATGGAGTTCATCGACGGCCGCCTGGCCATCGACGCCGGCTTCAAGGGCCTGAAGGTCGAGACCGACGGCAAGACGCTGATCGGCGGCGCCAGCCGCGCCAGCGGCAAGCTGGTGTCGGAAGACAACTTCCTGCCGCAACTGGGCGCGCGCTGGCAGCTCAGCGAGCATGAGGAAATCTTCGGCTCCTACAGCGAAAACCTGTCGGCGTTCCGCACCGGCGTCAACGGCCCGCATTCGACCTCGCAGGCGGCGTTCGACGCGGCGGTGAAGACGCTGGAACCGGAATCCTCCAAGACCCTGGAAGCCGGCCTGCGCACCAGCCGCGACCAGATCGAGGCATCGGTCGCGGTGTATCGGGTCAACTTCGAGAACCGCCTGCTCGCGATCGCGCGCTGCGCCGGAATCGTGGGCTGCGCGTCCAGCTTCGCCAACGTCGGCGACGTGGAAAGCCGCGGCGCGGAAGTCACCGTGCTGTGGAAGCCGATCGCCGGCCTGAGCTGGTACAACTCGCTGGCCTTCAACGATTCGCAGTACGAGTCCGATTACCTGGACGGCACCACCCTGGTTCGTACCAAGGGCAAGCAGGTGGTGGATGCGCCCAAGCGCCTGTATGCGACCGAGATCCGCTGGGAGCAGGGCGGCCTGTCGCTGCAGCTGGGCGCCAAGTACACCGACAAGCGCTACCTGACCTACCTCAACGATTCCAAGGTGTCCGGTTTCTGGGTGGTGGACGCGTCGGCTTCCTACGAGTGGAAGGATGTGTCCTGGGCCGATTCGTTCAAGCTGCAGTTGAACATGACGAATCTGTTCGACAAGGAATACTTCGGCAGCATCGGCACGAACGGTTTCGTCGCCTCCGATCCGCGCGGCTTGAACTACACCGTGCAGTCGGGCGCGCCGCGCCAGGCGTTCCTGACCGCGGAAGTGCGCTTCTGAGCCAGGCCGCGGGCACGCGCGCATGAGCGAACTCGCGAACGCCCGGGCCCGTGCCCGGGCGTTCGCGTATGCGGGTTTTGTGCCTTCGAACCCCCTCGTTCGGCAAGGCGCAAATCGCTAGCATGGACGCGGGGAAATTATCGGTGACGGGGCGACCATGGGTCTGGGCTTCCAAGTCAGCAGCACGCCGTGGAAGCGGCGCATGTGGGCCAAGCCGAGTCTGCGCGCGCTGGAGCGCGAGCTGCGCCGCACCTACCTGGACGCCTTGCCCGAAGGCGTGTTGCGCGAGCGCCTGAGCGTGTGGGAACGCGAGGGCGGGGTGACCGCGTCGTGGCATCCGGCCGAGGAAGGGCTGTCGATCGATCTGCATCCCGACGGGCGGATGACCGCCTGGGCCAAGACCAACACGGTCGGGCCGGGCTATCACGCGTTCCTGGTCGAGCTGCTGGACCTCATCGCCGCGCAATGGGGCGTGCGCTGGAACTGGGATGAAGCCGCCGCCGCCGCCGAAGGCGACGAATGCGGTTACGCGCTCGCTCGCGACGCGAAGCATCTGCAGGCGCAGATGGCGGGTTGGCTGCATACCGTTGCCGGCGTGCTGTTCGAACATCGCGACGCCGAGAATCTGTTCCTGTGCATGCCGATCGGGCCGCTGCCGCGCCTGCCGGGTTTCGTCGGTTCGCCGATGGGAATCTGGAGCGAATCGCGTTTACGCCAGATCGCCGAAAACCGCGACGCCGCGGCCGCGGCCGCGCCGGATTTCTTTCCCTGGTGGACGCCGGGTTTCGGCGCCGATTTCTGGAGCGGACTGGCGCGGGTGGGCGTGTGGTGCGACGTGGCCTGGGTCGGCCCGCGCGATCAGAACGAGCGCGACACGCTGCGCCGCGTGCTCGACTACGATCGCCGCGCGGCCGCGCTGGACCCGGCGCATGCGCTCGACGCCTCGCTGCGCGACGAACTGCATTGGCTGCTCGATCGCGGCGCCGAGATCGAACTGCCGCATCGCGAAGGCCCGGGCTACAAACGCCTGCCGACCCGCCATTCCCTTTACGGCGGGCCGTGGAGCGTGGAAGTGCCGGGGCATTTCATCGAGCATGTGCTCAACGACGGCAACAATCTGCAATACGTCGGCGACCGGCGCGCGGTCTATGTCAGTTCGCTGAGCATCACCTCGGCCGACGCGAGCCTGCCGCCGGCCGCCGAACTGCTGGAAACCGCCGGCCGCGGCGAACCGGCCGACCTGAGCTGGACCCAGGACACGATCATCGCCAGCGCGCGCTGGGAAGACGATCCCGCCGATTCGGCGCGGCATCTGTACGCGGCCTTCGCCGTCGATGGGCAACTGTTGTTGCTGACCATCAGCAACGAGATCGGCGCGCCGCGCGATTGGGCCGAAGCGGTGGCGCGATCGGTGCGGCGGCCGGAATAGCGCGGGGTGTCGGAAGGCCGCGCGCGGGCAGCGAGCGCGCGGCCGCCGGCCTCAACTCAGGTTCTGCAACTGCATCGCGTCGCGATCGACCCGCAACACCGAGCCTTGTTCGTACCAGTCGCCGAGCACGATGCGCTTGCGCGCGCGGCCGCCGACCTCCAGCGTGTGCACCGCCGGGCGATGGGTGTGGCCGTGGACGATCGTGTCGATGCCGTAGCGGGCGAAGGTCTCCGCGACCGTGGCCGGCGCGACATCGGTGATGGTTTCCATGCGCCCCTGATCCTTGAGCCCGGCCTGATGCGCCTTGCTCGCCGCGCGTGCCTGCTGCGCGAAGGCCAGCCGCGCCGCCAGCGGCTGGGCGAGGAATTGCGCCTGCCACAGCGGATGCCGGGTCTGGGCGCGGAATTGCTGGTAGGCGACATCGTCCGTGCACAGCAGATCGCCGTGGCCGATCAGCACCGGCTGGCCGTACAGCGAAATCACCGACGGATCGGCCAGCACGCGCATGCCGGCGCGCGCGGCGTAATCGGCGCCGAGCAGGAAATCGCGATTGCCGCGGATGAAGTACACCGGCACGCCGCTGTCGGCCAGCGCCTTGAGCTCGCGCGCGACGAAGGCGCCGGTCTCGGACGGATCGTCGTCGCCGACCCAGGCCTCGAACAGATCGCCCAGGACGTAGAGCGCATCGGCGCCGCGCGCTTCATCGCGCACGAAACGGCCGAACAGCTCGGTGATCTGCGGGCGCTCGGCGTCGAGGTGGAGATCGGAGATGAAGAGGGTCGTCATGGGGATAGTTTAGGACAATCGAATAGGCCGAATCCCACGGAACCGGCCGGGGCGAGCAAGCCCGCTGACAAAGGCTGCTAGGTGACGGGAGCGCTTGTTGAGCCCCTCTCCCGCTTGCGGGAGAGGGGTTGGGTGAGAGTGCGCGGCAAGTGGTGAGGTTTCGTGTAGGAGCATTCGCGCCTATGGCGCTCATCCCCTCACCCCAGCCCTCTCCCGCGAGCGGGAGAGGGAGCGAAACGGTTGTTTTGGCTACTCATAGGACCCGGGTCGTTTCGCTCGCACACACCCCGCCTCGGCTCGTTTCCCGCCATCCCCACGGCCACTCCGCTAAAATGCCCGATTCCCCGATCCACCCGAGCCCCGCATGACCCGCACCCGCTTCGCCCCCAGCCCCACCGGATACCTGCACATCGGCGGCGCGCGCACCGCGCTGTACTGCTGGCTGGAAGCGCGCCGCGCGGGCGGGCAGTTCATCCTGCGCATCGAGGACACCGACCGCGAGCGCAGCACCCAGGCGGCGATAGACGCGATCCTGGAGGCGATGGACTGGCTCGGCCTGAGCTACGACGAAGGCCCGATCTACCAGACCCAGCGCCTGGAGCGTTACCGCGAGGTCGCCGAGCAGATGGTCGCGGCCGGCACGGCCTACTACGCCTACGAGACCCGCGAAGAACTGGCCGCCGCGCGCGACGCGGCCCTGGCGGCGAAAGAGAAGCCGCGTTACAACGGCGCCTATCGCGATCGCAACGAGCCTTACCGGGACGATCCGAACCGGGTCATCCGCTTCAAGAATCCGCTCGACGGCACCGTGGTGTTCGAGGACAAGGTCAAGGGCCGGATCGAGATCGCCAACAGCGAGTTGGACGATCTGGTGATCTTCCGCGCCGACGGCTATCCGACCTACAACTTCGCCGTCGTCGTCGATGATCTGGACATGCGCATCACCGATGTCGTGCGCGGCGACGATCACGTCAACAACACTCCGCGCCAGATCAACATCTATGCAGCGCTGGGCGCGCCGGTGCCGCATTTCGCCCATCTGCCGATGATTCTCGACTCCGAGGGCGCCAAGCTGTCCAAGCGCACTGGCGCGGCCGACGTCATGCAGTACCGCGACGAGGGCTATCTGCCGCACGCGCTGCTGAACTATCTGGTCCGCCTGGGCTGGTCGCACGGCGATCAGGAAATTTTCTCGATCGAGGAAATGACCCGGCTGTTCCAACTGGTGGACGTCAACTCCAGCGCCTCGCGCCTGGACGCGGCCAAGCTGGGCTGGATGAACCAGCAATACCTCAAGAGCGACGATCCGGCCGAGGTCGGCAAGCACCTGGAATGGCATCTGCGCCAGCAGGGCCTGGACCTGGCCGCCGGCCCGGCGCCGGCCGACGTGGTGATCGCGCTGCGCGACCGCGTGCAGACCCTGAAGGACATGGCCGAGCGCGCGGCGGTCTGGTATCGCCCGCTGCAGACTTACGACGAGGCCGCAGTCGCCAAGCACCTGAACGCCGCCGCGCAGGCGCCGCTGAGCGAGGCGCGCGCGCGTCTGGCCGCGCTGGCGGTGTGGAGCGCCGACAGCGTCTCCGCGGCCCTGCACGAGGCCGCCGAAGCGCTGGGACTGGGCATGGGCAAGGTCGCCCAGCCGCTGCGCGTGGCCATCACCGGCACCCAGGTCAGCCCGGATATCTCGCATACGGTCTACCTGGCCGGGCAGGCCCAGGCCTTGCAACGTATCGACGCCGCCCTTACTAAGATCCCTGCGTAGGGGGTTTCGCGCCGGCCCCGTGCCGGCGCCAGGACCCGCGCCGCGAACGAGGAGCCCGCCATGAGCACCAGCCACGCCTGCACCGACCCCCAGCACCACGTCCACGACGGCACCGCCTTCGTGCAGGAAGTGGAGCGGGCCTGCGAGCAGCGCGGCCTGCGCCTGACGCCGATCCGCGCGCACGCATTGCGCCTGATCGCCGACGCCGGCCGGCCGATGAAGGCCTACGATCTGCTCGATCAGATGAAAGCCACCCACGACGCCGCGGCGCCGCCGACCATCTACCGCGCCCTGGATTTCCTGCTCGAACACGGCTTCATCCACAAGCTGGCGTCGATCAACGCCTTCGTCGGTTGCCATCATCCCGGCGGCGCGCAGCACGCGGTGCCGTTCCTGATCTGCGATTCGTGCCAGTCGGCGACCGAGCTGGAGGACGAGCGCATCGTCGATCTGCTCGAAGCGCGCGCGCGCGCGCTCGGCTTCGTGCCGCAGGCGCAGACATTGGAAGTCCATGGCATGTGCGCGGATTGCGTTCAGGCCAAGGCGAACGCTTAGCCGCTCGCGAAATCTGCAGAGCTGTTGTGGGAGGGGCTTCAGCCCCGATGCTTTTCTTTCAGATCGCATCGCCGGAACGAACAGCATCGGGGCCGAAGCCCCTCCTACAAAAAAACCCGCGTTTTCGCGGGTTTTTGTTTGGAGCCGGATGCCTCAAGCCGGCGCCAGCGCCGCGCGCGGCACGCGCGCCTCGCGGATCGGCAGATTCGCCGCCGCGGCCAACAGCGCCAGCGCGATGTCGGCGTACCACATCCAGGTGTAATCGCCGAAGTTGGCCATCGCCAGACCGCCGAGCCAGGCGCCGAAGAAGCCGCCGATCTGATGCGAGAGCAAGGTGAAACCGAACAGCGTGCCCAGATAGCGCGGCCCGAACAATTTGCCGACCAGTCCCGCGGTCGGCGGCACCGTCGCCAGCCAGGTCACGCCCAGTCCGGCGGCGAACAAGTAGAACGTCAGCGGCGTCGGCGGCGACATCAGATAAATGCCGATCAGCGCCGCGCGGCTGGCATACATCAACGCGAGCAGATGCTTCATCCGATAGCGCTGCCCGAGCCAGCCCGCGGCCAGACTGCCGCCGATATTGAACAGGCCGATCAGCGCCAGCGCCATCGCCGAAACATTGTCCGACAGCCCGCACAGAGCGATTTCGCTGGGCAGGTGAGTGACCAGGAACGCGATGTGGAAGCCGCAGGTGAAGAAGCCCAGGTGCAGCATCCAGTAACTGGGCTCGCGCACCGCGATGCGCAACTGCTCGCGCAGGCCGATCCCGGGCGGCGCGGCCGCGACCGCGGCGCCGGTGGGCGTCGCCGATACGCGCCGGCGCAGCGGCCACGCCAGCGGCAAGGTCGCCAGCGCCGCTGCCGCCAGCGTCCACATCGCCGCCATCCACCCCGCCGCGGCGATCACCGCCTGCACCAGCGGCGCGAACAGGAACTGCCCGAGCGAACCGCCGGCGTTGATCATGCCCGCCGCCATCGAGCGTTTTTCCGCCGGCAAGCTTTGCGCGGTCGCGCCGATCAGGATCGAAAAACTGCCCGCGCCCGCGCCGGCGGCGCCGAGAATGCCGAGGGTGACCATCAAGCCCCATTGCGACGACACGAACGGCGTCAGGCCCATGCCGGCCATCAGCAAAACGCCGCCGAACACCAGCACGCGCCCCGGCCCGCGCTGATCGGCGAGCGCGCCGAACACCGGCTGCACCGCGCCCCACACGAACTGGCCGATCGCCAGGGCGAAACTGATTTCGGCGATGCCCAATCCGGTGCTGTGGCCGATCGGCTTGATCAGCAGCCCCTGCGATTGGCGGATGCCCATGGTGATCATCAGCATCGCGGTCGCGGCGAGCAGCAACGGCCAGTAAGAGACGGGTTTTGGGCCGGGTAACGCGGTGGCGGTGACGCTCATTGGAGTCTCGGCGGCAAGTGGGGCGGCGGGAGGGGAGGGAGTTCGGTGATGCGGTCGATCGGAGAGCGGTTATCCACGTGCGGCGTTGGACTGCACTGACTGCGGCGAATGCGGATGCCCCATGTCGTCATTCCCGCGAACGCGGGAATCCAGCGACCTTCGTGCGAAAGATTTCGAAGCCGCAACGCTCCTGCTCTTGCCGTCATTCCCGCGAACGCGGGAATCCAGGGCTCTTCGCGCGAAAGACTTTGAAGCCGCAGCGCTCCCGCTCTTGCCGTCATTCCCGCGAACGCGGGAATCCAGCGGCTTTCGTCTACATGCGACAGACGACGGTGTGAGCCTGCACTCCCCCACCAAAGCGAGGGCATAAAACCTCAAGCGTTCTCGCTCGAAAGTCCCTGGATTCCCGCGTTCGCGGGAATGACGGTAACCAGGCGGCGACGCCATCGGATTGGCCAGTGCGATCATCGCGGACCCCGCTGGAACTGCGAAGCAGCAGCGCTCCCGCTTTTGCCGTCATTCCCGCGAAGGCGGGAATCCAGGGCTTTTCGTGCGAAAGAATACGAAGTCGCAGCGCTCCTGCTCTTGCCGTCATCCCCGCGTTCGCTGAAACGACGGCACCCAAACACCGACGCCATCGCAGCGTCCAACACCATCACCGCGAACCCCGCTGCGCCGACGCCGCATCCGCCTGCAACTGCACGATCGCCCGATCCAACTGCGCATGCAGCGCCTCGATCCCGTCGTGTCCCAGACCTCGATCGATCTCGTCCTGCACCACCCGCCACAGCGGCTGGGCGCGTTCGATGACGGCGCGGCCGCTGTCGGTGATGCGCAGGCGGCGCTGACGCGCGTCGGCGCCGGGTACCGATTCGATCCAGCCCGATGCGACCAGCGACTTGAGGTCGCGGCTCAGGGTGCTGCGGTCCATACCCAACTCGTGCGCGACCTCGCCCAACGGGCGGCCGCGGCCGCCGGTGCGTCGCAGGATCGAGTACTGGTTGAGGTTGACCCCGGCCGGCGCCAGCGCCTGGTCGTAGCGCTGGGTCATCAGCCGCGCGAGCTTGCGCATGCGAAAACAGGTGCACACGCTCGGCACGGCGTTCTCGGCGCGGATGGTTTCGTTGATCGTGCTCATTGTGTGTATATACACCTATTTCGTCCGCAACCGCAAACGCCGGCGCGAAGGCCGGCGTCTGGGGCCGCGGGGAGGGCGCTACCGGTCGACTTGGAGAGAGTCGGAACAACCCCGCGTGCAATCGGTGGGCGGCACGGAAACGATGGGGCCGGGCGAGGCGCCGCCCGACCCCGCGCGGATCAGAAGAACACCCGCACGCCGAAGTCCACGCCGCGGCCGGGCAGCACCACGGTGTCCTTGAGGAACGAGGTGTGCACGCGCGCGGTCTGGTCGGTGAGGTTGGTGCCGTCCAGGAACAACTCGTAACCCAGGTTGCCCGAGTCCCAGTGATAGGCCAGGTGCGCATCGACCAGGGTGTAGCCGTCGGTGGGGGTTTCGTTGACCGCGACCTTGTCCTGCTTCATGTAGCGCGTCGCGCCCAGCGAAGCGCGCCAGCTGTCGGCGTCCCAGCGCAGCTCGCCGCCGATCCGGCCCGGCGCGATCCGCGGCAGATTGCCGCCGCCGTTGTCGAGCTTGGCGCGCACGGTGTCGCCGAACACGCGCACGTCGAACTTGCCGGCGGCGCCGTCGAACAGATGCGCGATCGCTTCGCCCTCGAACCCGGTGAACTTGGCATCGGCCTGGCTCCACTGGCGCACCGGGTTGTCCTCGACCGTGGCGCCGGTATCGACCAGATAGATGAAGCCGTCGAACTGGGTCTGGTACGCGGCCAGCTTCGCCTCGAACATCGAGCCGTGGTAGTGCAGGCCGACTTCGAACTGGTTGGCGCGCTCCTTGCGCAGATTCGCGTCGCCGATCTCGAACGACGCCGTCGCCGCGTGCAGGCCGTTGGCGAACAGTTCTTCCTCCGCCGGCGCGCGTTCGGCGCGATCGACGTTGAAGGTCAGGCGCCAGGCGTCGCTGAACTTCCACAACACGCCGGCCGACAGGCTCAGCGGGCTGAAGCTGCGCTTGGCCTCGCCCTGCGGCGAGCTTTCCACGCGATCCACGCGCGCGCCCAGTTCGAGCTGCAGCTGATCCCACTTGCGCTGTTCGGTCAGGAACAGGCCGGCGGCGCGGGTCTTGGTCTTGGGAATGAAGGCTTCTTCGCCGATCGCCTGGAACGTGCGCTCGAAACCCTGCACGCCCAGCGCGCCGACCCAGCCGCCCAGCGGCTTGTGGGTGAGCTCGAAACGGCCTTCGGTGGCGTCGTTGAGGAAACGCGTGCCGACCTCGCTGCCTTCGAATTCGGTGTGTTCGTACTCGGTGTTGGCCAGGCTCGCGCGCAGGCCGCTGAAGATGCCGAATTCCTGGTTGATGCCGCCCTTGAGCTCGAAGCGGTTCTGGCGCATGTCGATATGCACCGGCGATTCGCCTTCTTCTGCATTGCCCGGCTCGCCGGGATTGCCGTACTTGTCTTCGTAGCGCGCGGCGGAGAAGCCCAGGAAGCCCATATCGCCGACCAGCGAGGCACCGAGCGCGCCGGTCTTGGTATCGACGAAGCTGTTGCGCTGGCGGCCGAGCGGGGTTTCGTAGTCATCGTTGTTGCGGTACACGCCGTCGGCATGCAGCACCAGCGCGCCGTCGGCGCCGCTGGCATCGACGCGGGCCATGCCGGTGACGCCGTCGCTGACCGTGCTGCGGCGCACTTCGGCGCGGCCGGAGACGGTTTCCTCCAGCGGCTTCTCGGCGATGCGGCCGTCGACGATGTTGACCACGCCGCCGATCGCGCCGCTGCCGTAAAGCAAGGTGGCCGGGCCCTTGAGCACTTCGATCTGGTCGGCCAGGAACGGCTCGACCGCGACGTTGTGGTCCTGGCTGACGGTGGACACGTCCTGGCTGGCGAGGCCGCCGGTCATCACCCCCACGCGCGGGCCTTCCATGCCGCGGATGATCGGCCGGCCGACGCCGGCGCCGAAATTGGAGCTCTGCACGCCGGGCAATTTGCCGACGGTTTCGCCCAGGGTGGCGCCGCGCGCTTCGTCGAGCTTTTCGCCCGACAGCACTTCCACCGGCTGGGCCAGTTCTTCCGCGCTGGACTGCAGGGGCGTGGCCGTGACGACGACCGCGTCCAGGCTGGTAGCCTTGTCGTGCCGGGTGTCGCTGGGGTTGCCGGGAGAGGTGCCCTGGGCGGCGGGGGGCGCGTCCTGCGCGGCGGCCTGGGCGAACGGCAGGGCGAGGGTCAATGCGATGGCGAGCGCGCTACGGCGGACACGACGGGAGTTGGCGATGGGCTTGGGCATGTCGAATTGGCAGATTCTGAACTGGCGGGGGCGGTTGAAATGTTATAGAGTAACAATACCTGATTGACAACCGTCCCAGAAGTCATCCCCCATGCCTTCATTCCTACGTGGCCTGCTCGACCGTATCGGCGCCTTCGGCTCGCTGGCCTGCGCCGTGCATTGCGCTGCCCTGCCGTTGCTGATCGCCGTGCTGCCCTCGCTGGGCATCGCCGTATGGTTCGGCGACGGCTTCGAAATGGGCTTCGTGATGTTCGCGACCCTGCTGGGCAGCTTCAGCGTGATTTCCGGCTATCGCCGCCACCACGCCATGCGCGCGCTGTCCCTGCTGATTCCGGGCCTGGGCCTGCTGTGGGTCGGCGTGCTGTACGCGCCGCTGCACCACGCGCTGCTGCCCCACGCCATCACCATGTCCTGCGGCGGCGTGCTGGTCGGGCTGGCGCATCTGACCAACCTGCGCCTCAACCACGGCCATATCCACGACGCCAGCTGCGCCCACTGAGCGCCGGCCTTCGGCCGCCGAACGCCTAAACGTAACGCTTGTGCTAGGCTTCGCAGCCTCGCGCGCGGCCCTGCTGCGCCGGAAACCGGGCTTCGCGCCCTCCCGCCGCCCCGCTGGCGGCCTGGGCCGACCTTCATTCGAAACACGTTCAACCGATTAGGAGCACGACCATGGGTAAAGGCGACCGCAAGACCGCCAAGGGCAAGCGCTACAACTCCAGCTACGGCAACGCCCGCAGCAAGGCCGTGACCAAGGCCGCCGGCACCGCCGCGGCGCCGGCCGCCAAGAAGACCGCCAAGACCGCCGTCGCCAAGGCGCCGGCCAAGAAGGTCGTGGCGAAGAAGGCCACCAAGGAATAAGACGCACGCCGACAGGCGCCCGATCCGACCGCTGCCCCGGCAGCCGGTCGCGGCACGGGCCCGGTCAGCAAAGAAAGCCCCGCATCGCGGGGCTTTTCTTTGCGCGGACGGTTTGTGGATGCGGTGTGCCATGCGGCTGTTGTCGCTACGGATTGGGTGTAGGCAAAGCGCACATTTGCATGACGGCCGTCGAGATTTTGGCGACAAGGTGTAATTTTTTCATTAAGATGCGCGCCGTTCCCGCGGACGGGAACGTCATTACCAAATCTAAGGGACAAGGAAATTATGAAGAAGCAACTCGCGCTGGCCCTGTTGCTGGCGACGGCGTCCTCGGCGGCCGCCGCTGCCGACGGTCTGAGCCACACCTACGTCGAAGCTGGTTTCGTGCGTCACCAGGCCGAACTGCCGGTCGTGGCCGGCCAGGGCGTCTCGATCGACGACATGAAGGCCGACGGCGGCTACATCGCCGGTTCGTTCGAAGTGATGGACAGCCTTTACCTGTTCGGCGGTTACCACAAGGGCAACGACGACGTCGGCGTGAGCGTCGATGGCATCGGCGAAGTCGGCGAGTTCGATGCCGACGTGCAGCAGGGTCACATCGGCCTGGGCTACCACCACACGCTCAGCGACCGCGTCGAGTGGACCGGTGAGTTGAGCTACGTCAACACCCGTGTGGAGCTGAAGGTCGAAGACTTCAAGGAACGCCTGAAAGGCGACGACTACCGCGCCTCGGTCGGTCTGCGCGGCGATCTGGCCGCCAACTTCGAAGGCTGGATCAAGGCCAACTACACCGACGGCGACGTCTACGACGGCGAGTTCAGCGGCACGCTCGGCGTGCTGGTGAAGTTCAACAAGATGTGGGGCATCGTCGGCGAAGCCGAAGTCGGCTCCGACGACCGCCAGTTCCGCCTCGGCGTGCGCGCGAGCTTCTAAGCCCGCGCGACACCATCGAGGGTGCGACAGTCAAAGCCCGGCGCGAGCCGGGCTTTGTTTTTTTGGCGGTCGTCATGTCGGTCGCAGGCAGCGATCGCGCGCTTCACTGCGGCGCGTTCTGCACGATCACGTACTGCTTGCGGTATTCCAGTCCCGCCGCCGCCGGCCACCTCGCCGCGTAGGCGCGCAACGCATCCAATCCCTGCGGCCACTCTTCGCCGTTGACCCGGCAATCGGCCTGGCATTCGCCGCCGGCGTTGTCGTGCGAGGCGAACAGGCGCAGGCCGTAGACCTGATCGGTGCGCAGCAGCGGCTCGAATGCGTCGATGGATTTGGTGAACAGACAGCACGGGCAGAAGTCTTCTTCGGTCGCGTCTTCGGCCGCATCGGCGTCGCGCTGCGGTTGGCCGACGTGCTCGACCGGCCCGAACAACAGCCGCCGCTTGCGCGCCGGGAGTCCGTCCTGCGCCGGCAGTTCCATGCTCATGGTCATGCACGACTGCGGTTCCGCGCTCGCCGCGTCCAGCAGCACCAGCAGATCCGTGCGCGCCCACTTGCGGAAACCCGAGGTCACCGCTTCGTCGAAGGTTTCGGCGATCGCGTACTGGTATTCGAACAAGCCCTGCGGCAGCCACTGCGGCTGATTGCACTGGATCGTCGTGGCGGTGCCGATCAGTTCGTCGTCGCGCACGTGGAATTCGATGAACTGCGGCAGCAGATGCAGGCCGCTTTCGGTCAGCTCCAGCCAGCCGTCTTCGTGCATGAGCGTGGCGTGGCCGAGCTCGCGTAGCACGTTGGCGGCCAGTTCGGGCAGGTCGAAGGGTTCCAGCCATTCCTCGCCGTCGGCGCCGGTGAAGCGCAGATGGCCGTGGGTGTCGGTGCCCGGATTCTCCGCCAGCACGTCGAACGCGTGCACCGATGTTTCCTCACTCATTGCTGCGCCGCCTTGGCTTCGACCGCGCTCCACACCCGCAGCAGATTGCCGCCGAGCACCTTGCGGATGGTTTCGTCGGAATGCCCGCGCGCCTTCATGCCTTCGATCAGGTTCGGATAATCGGCGACCGATTTCAGGCCGTCGGGCAAGGCGCCGCTGACGCCGTCGAAATCCGAGCCGATGCCGATGTGATCGGCGCCGACCAGCTTGATGCCGTAGTCGATCTGGTTCAGCACCGCATCGATCTTGACCGGAAGCGGCGGATGCGCGGCTTCCCATTCCTTGTCGAAGGCCTCGGACGACTTCGGCGTTTCACCGCGCGCGCGCGCCGCGGCCTGTTCCTGTTCGAACTTGGCGCTGGCGACGAAATAGGCCTGGGTGACCGCGGCCGACGCCGGATCGACGAAGGCATTGCCGAACACGACCTGGATCACGCCGCCCTTGGCCGCGACCGCCTTGGCCAGTTCGTCGCTGATATTGCGCTCGAAGCCCGGAGTGAAATGGCGCAGGCCGGAATGGCTGGCGATCACCGGCGCCTTGCTGCGCGCGAGCACATCGCGCGTGGCGTCGTCGGACAGATGCGAGACATCGACCATGATGCCGAGCCGGTTCATTTCATCGACGACTTTCTCGCCGAACGGGCTCAGGCCCTTCCAGGTGTGCTTGCGGCTGTAGGACGAATCGCTGATGCGGTTGTCCTCGCTGTGGGCGAGGGTGATGTAGCGCACGCCGCGCGCGTGGAACAGCGTGAGCCGCGACAGGTCGTCGCCGATCGGCGCGCCGTTCTCCATGCCCAGCGCCAGCAGCACGCGCTGGCCGTGCGCGTGCAGGCGCTCGAAATCCTTCGGCGAACGCAGCAGCGCGAACTGCTCCGGGCGGCGGCCGATCATCGCCTCGACCGCGTCGATCTGGGTGTGCGCGATCTGGGTCGCTTCGCCGGCCTGGTCTTCGCCGGGCGAGGTGTAGATCGACATGAAGGCGACATCCAGCCCGCCCTGGCGCGCGCGCGGGTAGTCGAACTCGACCTTGGGCGTGTCCACGCCCAGATCGGCCCAATGGCGCAGCAGCAGGCTGGGTGCGTCGATGTGGGTATCGACGATGGTCGCGTCCTGAGCGAAGCGCTGACCGGCGCTGAGAGGCTGGTCGGCCTGCGCGGCGAGCGGCAGCAGGGCAAGGGCTAGGGCGAGAGCGGCGATACGCACGTGACCTCCAAACGATGGGAATGCGCGTGAGCCAACGCGCCGGGCGCCCAGCGTACAACAGCGAGTGCGGGCTGCCTTGCCGCGTTGCAGCGTTTGCGGGCGGTGGATCGGTGTGGTTCCGCGCAGCTGAAGCGCCGGCAATGTCTAAGCGCGGCGGCTGTTCCCCCCTTTGAAAAAAGGGGGCAGGGGGGATTCCGCTTTTGCTTCGACGCACAGCAAAAGCAAATCCCCCGCGCGAATGCGCCATGTACCAGCTTCGTACCACGCTGGCGCCGCCCCCTTTTTCAAAGGGGGCAATGTGGCGGTGTCGGGGATATGAGGCGAGCCGTCAGCGATCCGCCTGATCGACCAGAACCCGCCCCGCGCTGACCACCCGCCGCGCCAGGCGCCCGCCGAGCCAATAGCACAGCTCGGACGGATGACCGATATCCCACTGCACGAAGTCGGCCCGCGCCCCCACCCGCAACACGCCCGCATCGTTCAGGCCCAATGCGCGGGCCGCGTGCACGGTCGCGCCGCGCAAGGCTTCTTCCGGGGTCAGGCGGAAATGCGTGCACGACAGCTGCATGGCCTGACGCAGCGACAGCAGTGGCGAGGTGCCCGGGTTGCAGTCGGTCGCCACCGCCATCGCCACGCCGTGTTCGCGAAACGCATCCAGCGGCGGCAGCTTGGTTTCGCGCAGCACGTGAAACGCGCCCGGCAGCAATACCGCGACCGTGCCGTGCGCGGCCATCGCCTTCACGCTGTCCACCGAGGTGTGTTCGACATGGTCGGCCGACAAGCCGTCGAAGGCGGCCGCGAGCGCGCCGCCGCCCAGGTCGCTGAGCTGATCGGCATGCAGTTTGACCGGCAGCCCCAACGCGCGCGCGGTTTCGAACACGCGCCGGGTCTGCAGCGGACTGAAGCCGATGCCTTCGCAGAACGCATCGACCGCGTCGATCAGGCCCTGCGCATGCAAGCGCGGCATCCATTCGCAGACCGCGTCGATGTAATCGTCGGCGCGGCCCTGATACTCCGGCGGCAAGGCGTGCGCGCCCAGGTAGGTGGTGCGCACCTGCACGCCCAGCGCGTCGCCGACCTGGCGCGCGACCCGCAGCATCTTGCGTTCGTTGTCGAAATCCAGGCCGTAGCCGGATTTGATTTCCACAGTGGTCGCGCCGTCGCCGAGCAAGGCGCGCGCGCGCGGCAGCGACTGGCGCAGCAACTCGGCTTCGTCGGCGGCGCGGGTGGCGCGCACGCTGGAGACGATGCCGCCGCCGGCGCGGGCGATCTCTTCGTAGCTCGCGCCCTTCAAGCGCAGCTCGAACTCGCGCGCGCGGTCGCCGGCGAAGACCAGGTGGGTGTGGCAGTCGATCAGGCCCGGGGTGATCCAGCCCTGGGCCTGGATCACGGTTTCGGCCACGTCGGCGGGCGCGCCGGGCAGGTCGGCGCGCGGGCCGAGCCAGGCGATGCGGCCGTCGCGCCAGGCCAGCGCGGCGTCGGCGATGTCGCCGTAACCGTCGGCGCAGTCCAGGGTCGCGAGCGAGGCGCCGAGGATCAGGCCGTCGTAGAGGCGGCCGTCGGGCCGGCGATGAGGGGCGTCGGAGGCGGTGTTCATGCGCCGATTCTAGTCGCTGCGCCGTCCCGCGGCCGCGTCGCCGCCGCGGCCAAGGTCGCGTTGCGCGCGCGCGCAGGCGAGAATGCGCGCATGACCTCTTCGACTCCGACCCGCGTGTGGACCCCGGACGGCTGGCGCGGCGACGCCGCCGGTGAACGTATCGTGCCGGGCATCGCCAACCTGCATTCGCACGCGTTCCAGCGCGCGATGGCGGGCATGGCCGAGCGCCAGACCAACCCTGCCGACAGCTTCTGGACTTGGCGCGAAACCATGTACCGCTTCGCCGAGCGCTTCACGCCCGAGGCGCTGCATGCGGTCGCGACCCAGCTGTACGTGGAAATGCTCGAAGCCGGCTACACCAGCGTGTGCGAGTTCCACTATCTGCACCACGCGCCCGACGGCCGCCCGTATGCCGATCCGGCGGAAATGTCGCGCGCGCTGATCGCGGCCGCGCGCGACACCGGCATCCGCATGACCCTGCTGCCGGTGCTTTACATGACCGGCGGTTTCGACGAACGACCGCTGAGCGAGCGCCAGCGCCGCTTCGGGCATACGGTCGATGCTTATCTGCGCCTGCTCGACGGCCTGCGCGCGGAATCCGACGAACTGCTGCGCGTGGGCTGCTGCCTGCACAGCCTGCGCGCGGTGCCGCCGGCGCCGATGCGCGAGGTGCTGGCGGCGCTGCCGACCGACAGCCGCGTGCACGTGCATATCGCCGAACAGGTCGCCGAAGTCGAAGACTGCCTGGCGCTGCGCCATGCGCGGCCGGTGGAGTGGTTGCTGGCCAATGCGCAGGTGGATCAGCGCTGGACCCTGGTCCATGCCACCCATTTGAACGAGGCCGAAGTGCGGGGCATCGCCGCCAGCGGCGCGACGGTGGCGATCTGCACCACCACCGAGGCCAATCTGGGCGACGGGTTTTTCCCGCTGCGCGATTATCTCGATGCCGGCGGGTATTGGGGCGTGGGATCGGATTCGCATATCTCGATTTCGCCGGTCGAGGAACTGCGCTGGCTGGAGTATGGGCAGCGCTTGCTCACGCGGCGGCGAAACATTGCGGTCGGCGCGGGCAGCAGCAGCGTCGGCGAGACCTTGCTGCAGGGCGCGCATGCGAGCGCGGAGCGTTCGACCGGCCATTGCGCCGCGAGTCTGGCCGGCGATACGCTGGTGCTGGATCGCGACGCGCCGGTGTTCGCCGGTGCGAGCGATGAGGATTACGTCGATCGCTGGTTGTTCAGCGGTAATCGCAATCTGGTGCGCGAGGTGCGCGTGGGTGGGACGCAGGTCGTGGCCGATGGGCGCCATCGCGATCGCGAGGCGATCGCGGCGCGGTATGGGCGGACTTTGCGGGGGTTGCTTGCGGATTGAGGTTCTGGTGATCTGAGCGAAGAGCATCGGGGCTGAAGCCCCTCCCACAACAGACCTCGTTGCGGCGCAATCTTTTGTGGGAGGGGCTTCAGCCCCGATGCTTTCGGCTCAGATCGCCCAACAACCTCACACCGCGAACAAATCATCGATCGGCACGCGCCTGGGCAGCGCGCCTTCCAGATTCAACAGGAATTCCTTGGTCGGCAACCCGCCGCCGAATCCGGTAAGGCTGCCGTCGGCGCCGATCACCCGATGGCAGGGCAACACGATCGGCAACGGATTGCGGCCGTTGGCGGCGCCGACCGCGCGGGTCGCGGTCGGCTGGCCCAGATGCCGCGCCATCTGCCCGTAGCTCCAGGTTTCGCCCCACCGGATCAGAGCCAGCGTGTGCCAGCACTGCAGTTGGAACGGCGTGCCGTGCGGCGCCAGCGGCAGATCGAATTCCTGCCGGATGCCGTCGAAGTATTCGTTCAACTGCTTGCGCGTTTCCAACAACACGCCGTTGTCGCCTTCGCGCCAGTCGCCGTCCATCGCCACCGGATGCCACGGCGCCTGGAATTCGATCAGGCGCAATCCGTCCTCGCCGCTGGCCAACAGCAGCCGGCCGACCGGGCTGTCGATGTGCTGGAACGTGACCGCGCCGCTTTTAAGGCGGATGTGCTTGCTCATGCGGCTTTCCTCGATTTCTTCGCCGCGCCCGCGCCGGCCGGCGCGTCGCCCGGCTTGGCGGCTTGGGCGATCGGCACCGGCATGCTGTCGCGCCAGACCTGGATCACCCCGTAGGCGCGCCACGGCCGCCACGCTTCGGCGCGCGCGTTGAGCGCCTTCGCGCTCATGCGCACGCCGTCTTCGGGCATGGCCTTTTGCAGTACCAGATCGTCGGCCGGGAACGCATCGGGATGGCCGAGCGCGCGCAGAGCGACGTAATGCGCGGTCCACGGGCCGATGCCGGGCAAGGCCACCCAACGCGCGACGAAATCGTCGAGCGTGCGTTCGGCGCGGAAATCCACCCGCCCGTCGAGCAGGGCGCGCGCGACCGTGCGCACGGTGTCGGCGCGCGCGCGGGTCAGGCCGACTTCGGCCAGATCCGCATCGGCCAGCGCTTCGGGCGTGGGGAACAGATGTTCCAGTCCGGGCCCGAACGGCTTCGGCAAGGCCTGGCCGAAACGCTGCGCCACGCGCGCGGCCAAGGTGCGCGCGGCGGCGACGCTGACCTGTTGGCCGAGAATCGCCCGCACCGAAATCTCGAAGCCGTCCCAACCGCTGGGCAGGCGCAGTCCGGGACGTTTCGCGAACAAGGCCTTCAGGCGCGGATCGACCGACAAGGCCGTGGCGATCGCGTTCGGATCGGCGTCCAGGTCGAACATGCGGCGCAGGCGATTGATGATTTCCAGCAACCGCGCCGGCGCCGGGCCGTGCAGTTCCAGTTTCAGCGCGTGCGGGTTGTCGTCGGCTTTGCGCTTGTCGCTGGGCCACGCGCTCACGCGCAGCCAGCCCGGCGATTCAATCGGGCCGATGACGCGGCTGTAGCTGTGCGCGTCGACGACTTCCACGCCGGGCAGGGCGCGGCCGCGCAGGAAATCCAGCATCGCGGTGAAATCGTACGGCGGGCGATAACCCAGCCGCAGCACCAGACTGTCGCCGTCGCCGTTCGGGGTTTCGTTCGGGCGCCGGCGCAGATCGCGCGGTGCCATGCGGTAGGCCTCGCGGAAAGTCGTGTTGAAGCGGCGCAAGCTGCCGAAACCGGCGGCCATCGCGACTTCGGTGATCGGCAAGCGGGTTTCGGTCAGCAATTGCTTGGCGAACAACAGCCGGCGCGTGCCGTGCACGCCGATCGGCGGCGCGCCCAGACGCTCGACGAACAAGCGCCGCAGCTGGCGTTCGCCCAGACCGACGCGTTGCGCGAGCGCGGCCAGCGGTTGCTCGGCGAGCAGGCCTTCGTCGATGAGTTTCAAGGCGCGCGCGACCGCGGCATCGCCGCGGCGCCATGCGCCTTCGGCGGGGGACAACTCCGGGCGACAACGCAGGCAGGGGCGGAAACCGGCGGCTTCGGCCGCGGCGGCGTGGCCGAAATACTTGACGTTTTCGCGCTTGGCCGCGGGCGCGGGGCAGACCGGCCGGCAGTAGATGCCGGTGCTGGTCACGGCGGTGAAGAACAGACCGTCGAAACGCGGATCGCGGCTGATGCGGGCTTGTTCGCAAACCCGCCAGTGCGGCAGCGAGGCGTCCGGTGCGGGAGTGGCGATGGCGTCCATGGCCTTAGGCTAGCACCGGCGGCGGGTTCGGACTCGCCGGATTCGGACATCAATACCGGATGGGGTTTACCGCTTCTGTAGGAGGGGCTTCAGCCCCGATGCTTTTCGTTCCGGTCGCGGCGATCTGAACGAAAAGCATCGGGGCTGAAGCCCCTCCCACAAAAGCAGCGAAGCCCTCACACATCTGTGTCTGGCTGCTTATTGACAACCCGGCAGCGGCGTACCGTCGCTCCAGGCGTTGCGCAGCCACTTGATGCCTTCGCGGCCGTTGTACGGCACGGTCGGCGAATGGCTGGCCGGATCGTTCTGGCCGAGATAGCACGCGCTGCCCCATTGCGAGTCGCGCACGAAGCGGGTGTCGCTGACTTCGATCACCACGCCCGAGCCCAGGCCGGAATCGTACGGGGCCAAAGTGTAGCCGCCGCCGGCGAGCCGGCTTTCGCGAATGGTCAGCGTCGATCCGGCGCCCGGGCGATCGGCCCAGAAAATCGCCGCGTTGCCGTAACCGGAGGAGTTGACCGGACGCGCGTCGATATCGCTGTGGATGACGCTGACGTGGCCGACTTGCCCCGGCGAATAGAACTGCAGCGCGTCGAGATGATCGTCGGGATAGAAACAGGTGTTGTGAATCAGGCTGTCCTGGATCACCACCGGTTCGCCGCCGCCGGCGATCAGCATGTCGTCGCCGTTGTGATGCAGATGCGCGCGGATCAGCGTGTAGCCGTTGTCGCCGTTGATCAGGCGGCGGCCGCCGTTGTTGGCCGCGGGGCAGCGGTCCGGGCCGAGATCGACATCCTTCAGCACCAGGTTGCGATGGGTCCGATGATCGACGAAGCCTTTGATGCGGCTGTTGCTGACGGTGACGTTGTCGTGGCGAACGACCAGATCGCCGGTGATCAGCAAGGCGTTGATGACCTGGCCGTCGCGACTGGTGCTGTAGTCGCCGGCGATGGTGGTCAGGCTCTGGCCGGCCGGAACGCCGGTGCAGGCTTCGTTCGGGAACGCCGGGAACGGCGGGCAGGCGCGCGCGCTGCCCAGCGGCGGCGTGGTCGCGCTGACCGGTTCGGAACGCGCCGATTCGTTGCCGGCCGCATCGAGCGCGCTGACCCGATAGGTGTAGTTCGTCTCCGGTTGCGCGGTGTCGTGGACGTAGCCGGTGAGTTCGGTCTCGGTCAAGGCGAGCGGCGTGCCGTCGATGTAGACGCGGTAACGCACCGCGCTGGTGTCGTCGCTGCTGGCGGTCCAGTGCAGGCCGACGGTGCTGGCGTCGGATACGGTCGCCGACAAGCCGGTCGGCACGCTCGGCGGCGCGGTGTCGCCGCTCAGCGGCGCGAATTCGACATCGACCCAGTAATTGGCCGAGCGCCAGGTCGAATTCGGGAATCCACTCTGCGCGGCGTAACGGTAGTTGCCGTTGCCGCCGTCGCTGCCGTCGCGCAAGGCGCGCAGCGGGCCGTTGGCGTAGTCGGCCGCGGAGAAGTAATCCAGATCCGCCGAGTAGCGGCCGTTGGGCGCGTAATAGGACACGACATACGTGGTGTCGGCGGCGATGCGCACCGGTGTGGCGAACGCGACGCGCTGCCAGCCCGATGCGGTTTCGTTCGCGAATTGCGCGCGCGCCAGCAAGGTCCCGTCCGCGCTCCACAGATTGCCGAGATGGACGCCGGTGTTGGCGGCCGACTTGTAGAAACGCACGCCCTTGATCCAGCCCGGCTGGGTGCTGCGGAAACGCAGGCCCAGTTCGACGCCTTCCGGATCGGTCGAATCCACCAGCGTCGGCAGCGCGCTGTCGTTCCACAGGCTTTGATTGCCGGCCTGGAATACGCGCACTTCGCGGATGTTGGTCCAGTACGAACTGTTCTGGGTGCAATGCAGCTTGCCGGTCACGCGCACCGCGCGCACCTCGCGCGGCGCGCCGCGGAAGCTGTAGACCACGCCGGCGGTTTGCGAGGAGTCGTAGGCGTATTGCGGTTCCACCGCCCAGCCGCTGTCGCGCCAGTCGCCGCGCGCGCTGTTGGAGAACTGCAGGCTGAGTCCGTCGCAGAACGCGCCGTCGCCGCTGCTGTTCCAACTGCCGTGGACGATCTCGACCCGGTCGATGGTGCGCGGCCCGTCGCTCCATAACACGCCGGCGGCTTCGTAGTTGTCGCTGGGCTCGGCCTGGCCGCCGCTGAGATCGACATCGACCGCGTCGTCGCCGTCGTTGAGCAGCGGCGCGGCGACGCGCACGCTGGTCGGCTCGGTTTCGCTGCGGCCGTCGGCGCCGGGCGTGAAGCCGTGGGCCCAGCGGTAGGCGGTGCCCACCGGAGCGATGTTCTGCGCGAAAGCCGCGGAAGAAAACAGAAATACGGCCACGATCGCGATCGACCGCAGGTCACGCGAACGAGCTGAACGACCCGCGCGAAGACGCGCAGGACCAAGGCCTGGTTCGGTATGCATGGTTGGGTCCGGTGCGTGGAAGTGCGCGAGTGCGCGGGCACGCCCAAGGAACGGCGGACCGTTCCTTGGGCGGTGTTGCGGGGGAGGAGGTCCCTGGATTCCCGGAGCTAAGCTAGCGTCAGTGATCGGCGAAAAATCAGGGCCGGCGTCACCAAAATCCAGATCGATGACAAACGTCAGGGCCGGGCCCTGTCATCGGCGCGTTGGCGCATGACAAATTGCAGGGATCGGGCATTGACGCGCGCGAAGTCGTCATCGCCGGCCTGTGATTCCAGACACGGCGCAAACGGCATCGGCGCCGGCTTTGCGCGAACCGTGCCGATTGCGGACCGATCCGGGCCGGGCCGGTCGCGACCCGGACCGACGGTGCGGATTCAGGGCGCGGCGCTGTCGCGCAGCGCCGGCAACAGCGGCGCGATGTCGCCGTCGTTCTTCGCAGGAACGATGCCGATCAACCGCGCCAACAGCGGATACACATCGACGTTGTCGAACGGCGCCAGGGTCTCGCCGCGCTTGAACGCCGGACCGCGCGCGACGAAGATCGCGCGCATCGACGCCAGCGCCGGGTCGTAACCGTGCGAGCCGCGGGTTTCGTCCTTGCGCGCGGTCTTGAGTTTTTCCGCCTCGATCGCGTCCCAGCCTTCGTGCATCTGGCAGACGATCGGCGGCACCCGCGGATGGGTGCCGTAGTGCCAGCGCGCCGGCAGTTCGCTCTTGCGCCAGCAGTCGTAGGTGTCGTGCGCGCCGAGCAGGCGTTTTTCGACTTCGGCCTCGTGTCCGGGATTGGGCGCGATGCCGATCGACTGGCCGACCGAGGTCACCACCGCCTGTTCCACCGTGACCATGTCTTCCACGGCGATGCGGTGGCCGGGCGCGACTTCGGCCATGCCGTGATCGGACACCACGATCAGATTGACCTGCTCAAGTTGGCCGCGCGCGGCCAGGCCGTCGAGCAGGCGGCCGATCGCCGCGTCGATGCGTTGCAGGGCCACCCGCACTTCGGCCGAGTCCGGGCCGTGGTCGTGGCCTTCGTGATCGAGCGCGTCGAAGTACAAGGTGGCCACGTGCGGGCGCGTGCCGGCGGCCGGTTCGCCCAGCCAGCCCAGCACTTCGTCCACGCGCGCGTTTTCGTCGATCTTGGCGTCGAACAGGCGCCAGCGATTGGGGCGCAGGCCGTGGATCGGCGCTTCGCTGCCGGGCCAGAACAAGGTCGCGCTGCGCAGGCCGGCTTTCTGCGCGCCGATCCAGATCGGCTCGCCGCCGTTCCACCAGCGCGTATCGCCGACGGCATCGCGGTCGGCGATCTTGAACTTGCCGATGGCGGCGTCGCTCATGCTGTTGTGGATCACCCCGTGATGATCCGGGCGCAGGCCGGTGACCAGGGTGTAGTGATTGGGGAAGGTCAGCGACGGATACGAGGGCGACATCCATCGCGCGCGCACGCCGTCGCGTGCCATCCGTTCCAGGTTCGGGGTCAGGCCCAGCTCGAAATAGCTGGCGCGAAAACCGTCGATGGAAATCAGCAGCACGGGCGTGTCGGCCGGCGGCGGTTCGCGGCGGTTCGCGGCGGCGCAGGCGCTGAGGAGGAAGACGAGGGCGAGCAGGGCGGCGCGGGCCGCAAGGATGGTCGAACGCATCCGGGCATAGTAATGGCACGCGGTTGCCAGCCGATGTCAGCCGTCGCCGATGCCGGCCGCGCGGCGAGCCGCCAAGGTCGGCACGGCCATGACTTCAGTCGCTGGCGCCGCGCCGGCGCGCGGGGCGATAGTGAAGCCCTGTCATCGCGAGTTCCGCCATGCGCCCGATCGCCGCCGCCGTGTGCTTGTCCATGTCGTTGTTGGCCGGGGTTTCGGCGCAGGCCGCATTTGCGGGCGAATCCGCCGCTGCGAGCCAGGCAGATTCGAACCAGGCCGATCCGAAGCGGGCCGATCCGAAGCGGGCCGATACGCAGGTGGGCGAGGCCAGGCCCGCGGAGCCGAGGCCCGCCGATTCGAAGCCGGCCGATCACAAGCCAGCCGATCGCAAGCCCGCCGAGCCCGTCGAACTGAGCGCGGAGGAATGCGCGGTCTGGGCCCGCGAACTCAGCTTCGCCCGCTCGATCGCCGAACACGACGGCAAGGCCTTCGCCGCGCATCTGCATCCGCAGGCGGCGTTCGGCGCCGGCCGGCCGCAGCCCAGCCGCGGGCGCGACAAGATCGCCGCGGAGTGGGCCGGGCTGATCGAAGGCAAGCAACTGCGCCTGCGCTGGTATCCGGTGCGGGTCACCATCGGCGGCGTCGGAGATGTCGCCTGGTCCACCGGGCCGGCGCTGTACCAACGGCTCGATCCGGGCGCGCAGCCGCGTTATCTGATCGGCGCCTACCAATCGGTCTGGCACCGCGACGCCGACGGCGTATGGCGAATCGTGTTCGACGACGGCCTGACTCCGCGCCCGGCCACCGAAGCCGAGGCGATGGCGTTCGAACACGGCCGCCGCGAGACCTGCCCGCGACGCTGACGACTGCCTAAACGGCGGGTGCCGCGCGGGCGCCGGGACGGTGCCGGAAGCGTAGGCTGGATCAGTCCAATCGCGTTCCTGATTTCAGGAGGTGTCCCATGAAACGTCTATTGCTCGCCGCCGCGCTGAGCCTGAGCGCGTTCGCCGCCTTCGCGCAGACCGCCGCGGTCGATGCGCGCGTGCAGGCCAGCGCCAACGCCACGGCGCTGGATTCGGCCGATGCGCAGGCGCAGGCGCGGGTGCAGGCCGATTCCAAGTCCGTCGCCGCAACGAAAAACCGCTACGACCCCAATTGCGTGAGCCAGACCGGCACGCGCCTGCAGCCGCGCCATCGCAGCAACTGCATCGCCAACGGCCGCAGCTACACCCGCGAGGATCTGGACCGCACCGGTCAAGTCGACGTCGGCGAGGCGCTGCGCAAACTCGATCCGCGCCTGTACTGAGCGCGCAAGCATCGGTTCCGGTCCGGACCTGGTTCGGACCGTCCTCACGCCCGGCCTCGTGCCGGGCGTTTTTTATGCGCGCAGGTTCGCTGCGCGTCTCGTGTGCGCGTTGGCGGACATCGTCGTCATCCGGACGGTTTTCGAAATCCGCCAACCGGGCGGCATCATTTCCGCCAGCCGATCCAACCCGGCGTCGCCGGTCACTGCCGCTTGGGCAGCTTCCAGTCCGGTCGGATGAAGTGGCAGGTGTAGCCGGACGGGTAACGCTCCAGATAGTCCTGATGCTCCGGCTCGGCTTCCCAGAACGGCCCGGCCGCCTCGATCTGCGTCACCGCCTTGCCCGGCCACAAGCCGGAGGCATCGACATCGGCCAGGGTGTCCTGCGCGACCGCTTTTTGTTCGGCGTCGGTGTAGAAGATGGCCGAGCGGTAACTGGTGCCGATGTCGTTGCCCTGGCGGTTGGCGGTGGTGGGGTCGTGGATCTGGAAGAAGAATTCCAGGATCTGCCGATAGCTGATCCGGGCCGGATCGAACACGATCTCGATCGCCTCGGCATGCGAGCCGTGATTGCGATAGGTCGCGTTGGCGACGTCGCCGCCGCTATAGCCCACGCGGGTGGATACGACGCCGGGCATGCGCCGGATCAGCTCCTGCATGCCCCAGAAGCAGCCGCCGGCCAGGATCGCGGTTCGGGTTTGTGTCGTCATGATCGATTCTCCACAGCAGCCTGGATGGTGCGCGATGGCGGCCGGCGCGTCGAGCCCGCCGCAGGGTTTCATTCATCGGCCTTGCGTGCGCCGCGATGAGCGGCAAATAAACGAAGTGAGAGCCGGCCGCATGAATCCGGGCCTCATGCGCGTGCGTCGTCCGCCGATACTCAGCTCGCGATACCGTCGAGCAAGCGCCGCAGCGAGTCTTTATAGAAACGGCGGAACTCGCTTTCGCCGTAGCTGAAACGGCCGGCGCGGTACAGCACGATCAGGCCGTGGGTATGCGCCCACAAGGTCATCGCGATGTCCCAGGCATCGCCCGCGCGCAGGCGGCCGGCCTGCTGCGCTTCGATCACCACGTCGGCGACCACGTTCAAGGTCGGCGAGCGGCGCGCGCGGAAATCTTCCGGAAAGCGCCGCGCGCGTTCGCGCGGCATCGAGAACGCGTGATCGAACAAATGCGGATGGGCCAGCGCGTAGTCCAGGTAGATCTGCTGGATCGCCAACAGCCGCGCGATCACGTCGCCGCCTTCGTTGCGCGCGCTCCAGTGATGGGAGATCTCCTGGAAGCTGTCGTCGCTGATGCGTTGCAGCAGCGCTTCGCGATTGGGGAAGTGACGGTAGATCGCCATCGGCGTCAGCCCGATGCTGTCGGCGATGCGGCGCATGCTCACCGCCTGCGCGCCGCCGCGTTCGAACAAGGCGCGGGCGGCGCGGACGATGCGGTCGGCGGTGGCGGGCGCAGTCATGTATACAGCGTATACATTTTGCCGCCGCGACGGCAAATTCGGGCGCAAACGTCGCATTGTCCGACCGTCCGGGCCGGTTCCGCGCTGGCGGGCGCTTGAAGCGCGGCGCGATAATTCGCGTCTCTCACGAACACCGGAGTCGCCGTGTCCGCCACCGATCGCAACGATCCCTCTCGCGTCATCCGCGCCCCGCGCGGCAGCGAAAAGAGCTGCAAGTCCTGGCTCAGCGAAGCCGCGTTCCGCATGATCCAGAACAACCTGGACCCGGACGTGGCGGAAAACCCGGCCGAGCTGGTGGTCTACGGCGGCATCGGTCGCGCCGCGCGCGACTGGGCATCGTTCGACGCCATCCTCAAGTCGCTGCGCGATCTGGAAGACAACGAGACCTTGCTGATCCAGTCGGGCAAGCCGGTCGGCGTATTCCCCACCCACGCCGACGCGCCGCGGGTGTTGCTGGCGAACTCGAATCTGGTCCCGCACTGGGCCACCTGGGAGCACTTCAACGAGCTCGATAAGAAGGGCCTGATGATGTACGGCCAGATGACCGCCGGCAGCTGGATCTACATCGGCTCGCAGGGCATCGTCCAGGGCACGTACGAAACCTTCGTCGAGATGGGCCGCCAGCACTACGGCGGCAGCCTGAGCGGCAAGTGGATTCTCACCGCCGGCCTGGGCGGCATGGGCGGCGCGCAACCGCTGGCGGCGTCGCTGGCCGGTGCGTGCTCGCTCACTATCGAATGCAAGCAGAGCAGCATCGACATGCGTCTGCGTACGCGTTACGTCGATGAGCAGGCCAGCGACCTGGACGACGCGCTGGCGCGCATCGCCAAGTACACCGCGGCCGGCGAAGCCAAGTCGATCGCGCTGCTGGGCAACGCCGCCGAAGTGCTGCCGGAACTGGTGCGCCGCGGCGTGCGTCCGGACGCGGTCACCGACCAGACCAGCGCGCACGATCCGGTGCACGGCTATCTGCCGATCGGCTGGACCGTGGAGCGCTGGCTGGCCGAGCAGAAGAGCGACCCGCAAGGCGTGCGCGACGCGGCCAAGAAATCCATGCGCGTGCATGTCGAGGCGATGCTGGCGTTTCAGCAGCAGGGCATCCCGACCTTCGATTACGGCAACAACATCCGCCAGATGGCGCAGGACGAAGGCTGCAAGAACGCCTTCGATTTCCCCGGTTTCGTGCCGGCCTACGTGCGCCCGCTGTTCTGCCGCGGCGTCGGCCCGTTCCGCTGGGTCGCGCTCAGCGGCGATCCGGAAGACATCTACAAGACCGACGCCAAGGTCAAGGAAATCATCGCCGACGATGCGCATCTGCATCGCTGGCTGGACATGGCCAAGGAGCGCATCAGCTTCCAGGGCCTGCCGGCGCGTATCTGCTGGGTCGGCCTGGGCCTGCGCCACAAGCTCGGCCTGGCCTTCAACGAAATGGTGCGCACCGGCGAGTTGAAGGCGCCGGTCGTGATCGGCCGCGATCACCTGGACAGCGGCTCGGTCGCCTCGCCCAATCGCGAAACCGAAAGCATGCGCGACGGCAGCGACGCGGTCAGCGACTGGCCGCTGCTCAACGCCATGCTCAACGTCGCCGGCGGCGCGACCTGGGTGTCGCTGCATCACGGCGGCGGCGTCGGCATGGGCTATTCGCAGCATTCCGGCGTGGTCATCGTCTGCGACGGCAGCGAGGAAGCCGACAAGCGCATCGCGCGGGTGCTGTGGAACGATCCCGGCACGGGCGTGATGCGGCACGCCGATGCGGGTTACGAGATCGCGCAGCAGTGTGCGAAAGAGCAGGGCTTGAAGTTGCCGATGCTCTGAGGAAGTCGCGGCTCGCGCTGCGTCTGCAGGCGGGCCGTGCGCCTCATGGCAGCGACTGGCGAAGCCGCTCCTCTCCCTCTCCCGCTTGCGGGAGAGGGCTGGGGTGAGGGGTGAGCGCCGTAGGCGCGAATGCTCTTGCTTGGAGTTCCACGACTGCTCGGGCCCTCACCCCAACCCCTCTCCCGCAAGCGGGAGAGGGGCTAAATCGGTGCTCCCGGCGTTCGTTCGATCCAACCCGACCGATCAATCCGGAATCGTCGGCCCGACCAACCGGTCCAGCAGCGCCAGCGAATCCTGCCAGCCCAGATAGCACTGCTCGGTAGGGATCACCTCGGGAATACCCTCCTGGACCACCTCCACCTCGGTGCCGCAGGACACCTCGCGGAAAGTGATGGTGGTGATCATGGTGCCGGGCAGGTTGGGATCGTCGAAGCGGTCGTCGTGGACGATGCGCTCGTTCGGCACCAGTTCCAGATAGGTGCCGCCGAAGCTGTGGCCGTTGCCGGTGCTGAAGTTGGTGAACGTCATCCGGTAGCGGCCGCCGGCCCGCGCTTCCAGTTCGTGCACGGTGCAGGTGAAGCCGTCCGGCGGCAGCCATTTGGACAGCGCGGCGGCATCGAGGAAGGCGCGGTAGACGCGCTCGGGCGGTGCGGACAGGACGCGGTGCAGGCGGACGGTGCCGGTGGTCATGGGTGGTCTCCGTAGCGAGGTGAAGCCCTCACTGTGTCTGACGAATGGAAGGGACGCGAATCGACAGCCTTCCGTGAATACATTCTCGCAACAGTTTCCGCGATCGGTTCCTGCCAGGGTAGGCGCGCGACGCCGGCGGCGGCGCGACGCGGCGGATGTCGATCCGCAGTCCCGTGATTCGTCGTACGAATATCACTGGTGAATCGGGCCGCCGGCCCGGATCATGCACCGGTGCGACCCAGACGGAGCATGCGATGAGCCACCAGCCCCCGGCCACCCACGACACGCCGCCCCCGCATTCGCTGTGGAGCGACCTGCGCGACGCCATCCGCGGCACCGATGCCGACTACACCAAGATCCCGCTGCGGCGCGCGGTGTTCCTGCTGGCCGTGCCGATGGTGCTGGAGCTGGTGCTGGAATCGACCTTCGCCGTGGTCGATATCTTCTTCGTCGCCAAGCTGGGACCGTCGGCGGTGGCGACGGTGGGCCTGACCGAGAGTTATCTGTTCCTGCTGTACGCGCTGGCCATGGGCCTGGCGATGGCGGTGACCGCGGTGGTGGCGCGGCGCGTCGGCGAGGGCAAGCGCGAGGACGCGGCGATCACCGCGGTGCAGGCGATCTTCATCGCCTTGCTGGTGGCGGTGCTGCCGGCCCTGGCCGGCATCTTCTATGCGCAGGACCTGTTGCGGTTGATGGGCGCCGATGCCTGGAGCATCGAGCACGGCTACCGCTACACGCAATGGATGCTCGGCGGCAACGCGGTGATCATGCTGTTGTTCGTGATCAATGCGATCTTCCGCGGCGCCGGCGACGCGGCCATCGCGATGCGGGTGCTGTGGTTGTCCAACGGTCTGAATATTCTGCTGTGCCCGTTGCTGATCTTCGGCCTCGGGCCGGTGCCGGCGCTGGGCATCGAGGGCGCGGCCATCGCGACCAACATCGGCCGCGGCATCGGTGTGGCGTTCCAGCTGTGGGTGCTGTTCCACGGCGGCAAGCACATCCGGGTGACGCTGGCGCAGTTCGTCTGGCGCGGGGCGATGCTATGGAACATCGTGCGCACCTCGCTCGGCGGCGTGGGCCAGATGATCGTGGCGATGACCTCGTGGATTTTCCTGATGCGCATCCTGGCCAGCATCGGCAGCGAAGCCGTGGCCGGCGCCACCATCGCCATTCGCATCATGATGTTCACGATGATGCCGGCCTGGGGCATGTCCAACGCCGCCGCGACCCTGGTCGGGCAGAACCTCGGCGCCGGTCATCCCGAGCGCGCCGAGGCCTCGGTGTGGCGCATCGGCTGGTACAACATGGCCTATCTGGTCGTGGTGTCGGTGCTGTTCTTCGCCTTCCCGCATCAACTGGTGGCGTTCTTCACCGACGATGCGAAGGTGGTCGCGATCGGCGCGCAGTGGCTGCGCATCCTGTCGTACTCGTTCTTCATCTACGGCTGGTGGATGGTGACGGTGCAGGCCTTCAACGGCGCCGGCGACACGATGACGCCGACCAAGATCAACGTGGTGTTCTTCTGGCTGATCCAGATTCCGCTGTCCTACGTGCTGGCCGTCACCCTGAACTGGCAACACTCGGGCGTGTTCTGGGGCGTGTTCGTGTCCGAGACGTCCGTGGGCGTGTTCACGCTATGGCTGTTCACGCGCGGGCGGTGGAAGTCGGCGCAGGTGTAGACGCGCCGGGCTATTCCGGCGCGCTGTCCGGCGACTGCGACCATTCCACTTCGAGCTGGCGGAACTGGCCGGGGAACAACTCGCCGGGCACCGATGCGATCCGAAACTGTCCGTGCCGCAAAATGGCCTGCGCGCCGAGCCGGCCGATGCCGGTATCGACCAGCGCTTCCAGTTCGGTATAGCGCGGGTCGTAGTGGCCGTGCCGGGGATGCGATTCGGGGCTCTGCCGTCCGGCCTTGGCCTCGGCTTCCCAGCGCTGCCAGATCGCCCAGTGCTCGCGCGCCCAGGCGAAGGTCTCCGCATCGAGCGGGGTCAGGGTGAAGACCTCGGCGTATTCGAGATGCTCCGGATCGAAGGCGCAGACGAAGTAATGCGGCCGGCCGGCGTGATCGGCGATGCCCGTGCGGGGGCCGTCGTCGTAGTCCCAGGTCATGTGGATGGGTTCGTAGGCCATGAGCTCGAAGGTCGGGGGAGGGGATCAGGCGACCGGGCCGGGATGCCCGATCGCGACGGCGAACGCCACCAGTATCCAAAAACCGATGCCGACCACCAAGCACAGATCGTCGTTGGGCGGGGTGCGCCGATAGAACGGCCACAGCACCACGCGGCCGGTGCCGTACATCAACCACTCGACGATCAGCTCGAACGCCATGCGCGCGACGAATCGCAACGCGGCGCCGGCCAGTTCCACTACGGCATCCAATGCCATCTTGCCTCCTGTACTCAAAACCCGCGGCGCGAGCGGCCGTGAACCGGCCGATGTTCCCGCGGAATCAGCGATCGGTCCACACCGCCAGTTCATGGCCGCTGGGATCGGTGAAATGGAAGCGCCGACCGCCCGGGAATTCCAGTTGAGCGGTGATCGCGCCGCCGGCGGCTTCGACGCGGCGCTGCGCGTCGGCCAGGTCGTCGGCGTAGATCACCACCAGCGCGCCGCCCGGGCGCGGAGCGCTTTGGCGGTGGAAGCCGCCCTTCATGCGGCCGTCGTTGAATTCGCAGTAGTCCGGGCCGTAATCGGTGAAGGTCCAGCCGAACGCGGCGCCGTAGAAGGCCTTGGTCGCGGCGATGTCGGCGACGGCGAATTCGAGGTAGTCCAGGCGCAGATTGCGGTCGGAAGCGGTCATGCGGGAATCCTTGAGCGGATGCGGAATGCCGGGATCGGAACGGATACGGTCAGCGCCGCGGCCGGCGGGATCGGGATCGCCGGCGGCGGACGCGAGCGCGGGCCGAAGCGAACATGCCGGCGATGATAGCGACGGGCGCGAACGAAAAGGGCCGCCGTCGCCGGCAGCCCTTTCGCGCGTTGCTACCCGCGGCGATGGATTACTTCGACAACTCCAGCGCCAGCGAAGACACCCAGCCCTTGTTGCCGAGTTCGTCCTCGACTTCCCACATTGCGCCATGCTTGTTGCCGGTGGGGTAGAGCATCATGCCCGGGTCGAGCGGACGTACCACCTTGCCGGCGCCGTTGGAATTGGCGAACAGACGCGCGGATTTGACCACCGTGACCGCCTGTTGCGAATTCGACGCCGACGGGTTGTCCGACAGGCCGCCGAGTTGGCCGACCAGATCGGTGTAGGCCTGCAGATAGGCCATCGTGATGACCTGGCCGACTTCGGTGTTGGCGTAACCCGACACGCCCGCGCTGCCCAGGCCGCTGCTGCCCCACAACGCGCCGCTGCCGCCGAAGCCGATGTCGGTCTTCTTGGCGCTGCCTTCGGCCATCGCGACCTGCTCGGAGGAGCGCACGTCGGTCACGGTCAGCACGACGTCGGCGGTCTTCTTGTTGAAGTTGAGATTGCCGGCGACCTGGCCGGCCTTGCCGCCGATCAGACCGCCGAGCAGGCCGCCGATCGCGTTGCCGCCGGCGTTGCTGTTCTTGGAGATCAGGTCGGGCACCAGCACGTAGTCGGCGGCGCGGATCTGGCCCTTGCCGATGTTCGACTTGTTGCGCAGCTGGCCGCCAGAGGACAGTTCGCGTTCGCGCATCGCCATGTCCATGCCGGCGCCGCGGTCGACCAGGGTGAAGCAGCGCGACTTCTGCACGAACACCTTGATCAGCTTGCTCGGCGCGGGCAGTTGCTGGCCGCTCCACCAGTTCACGGAGTCTTCCGGCTCGATCACCGAGATCGCGCCCAGATTCTTGGAGCAGGTCGGGATCTGGGTCATCTTCTCGGCGCGCAGGTCTTGAGCGCTCTTGCGCTGGGCCCAGCTCGGCGCGGCGCTCAGCGCCAGCCCTAAACCGATCATGCAGGCCGTGGCCTGAATTCCCCTAATTGCGGTCTTCATCGTCAGTTCGTTCCTTCAAACAGCTTTCCTGAAAGCCGCGGCCGTTGCGGGCGCGGCGCCTGTCGGAGTCCGTCGTCTACTGCGGCCTCGCTGCACAGGACAGCGGGAGGTCGGCCGAAGCTCCCCAGACGGATTCAGGCCGGTTGCGCTGGCCTGAGAGTGGACTCACTGCGCAATAATAACGTGATAGAAGTCATTTTCAGGACGCTTGCTGGCATTACAGACCGACGGCGGCGGTCCCGGCGCGGTCGCCGGCGCCGCCGAGGCCGATCCGGTCGCCGGCGCAGCACCTGCGACCGGCCTGCGCGATCCTGGCGACCCGCTCCAGCCCAGCCGACCGACGCCCATGCTCACCACCCTGGCCATCGCCAACTACCGTTCCCTGCGCGAGCTGGTCGTGCCGATGGCGCGGCTCAACGTGGTCACCGGCGCCAACGGCAGCGGCAAGTCCAACCTCTACCGCGCCCTGCGCCTGCTGGCGGAAACCGCGCAGGGTGGGGTGGTGCCGGCATTGGCGCGCGAGGGCGGGCTGCAATCGACGCTGTGGGCCGGGCCGGAGACGATCAGCGCGCGCATGAAGCGCGGCGAAGTGCCGATCCAGGGCGGCCCGCGCAACGAGCCGATGGCCTTGCGCCTGGGTTTCGCCGGCGACGAGTACGGTTACGCGATCGATCTGGGCCTGCCGACGCCGAGCCGGTCGATGTTCGGCGACGATCCGCAGATCAAGCGCGAGGCGATCTGGAGCGGCCCGTTCCTGCGCAGTTCCAATCTGCTGGTGGATCGGCGCGGGGCGATGGCGCGGGTGCGCGACGGCCGTAGCTGGCGCGTCGCCGCCGAGCATCTGAGTTCGTTCGAGAGCCTGTTCGCGCAGCTCGCCGACCCGCGCGCGGCGCCGGAAGTGCTGAGCCTGCGCGAAACCATCCGCGGCTGGCGTTTTTACGATCACTTCCGCAGCGACACGCGGGCGCCGGCGCGCCAGCCGCAGTTGGGCACGCGCACGCCGGTGCTGAGCCACGACGGCCGCGATCTGGCGGCGGCGTGGCAGACCATCGTCGAGATCGGCGACCCGCGCGCGCTGGCCGCGGCGGTGGACGACGCGTTCCCCGGCGCGCAGGTCGCGGTGATCGGCGAAGGCGGGCGCTTCGCCCTGGAGTTCTCCCAGCACGGCTTGTTGCGGCCGTTGTCGGCGGCGGAATTGTCCGACGGCACCTTGCGTTATCTGTTGTGGATCGCCGCCCTGCACACGCCGCGGCCGCCGCCGCTGATGGTGCTCAACGAACCCGAGACCAGCCTGCATCCGGATCTGTTGCCGGCGCTGGCGCGATTGATCGCCCACGCCTCCAGGCGCAGCCAGGTGTGGGTGGTGTCGCATGCCTCGCGGTTGATTTCGGCGTTGGAAGAGGAGCCGGAGTGCAACAGCGTGCATCTGCACAAGGAATTCAGCCAGACCGCGATTGTCGGGCAGGGGATGCTGGATGCGCCGGCGTGGTATTGGCCGGAGCGGTGAGTTGGGCAGCTGCGCCGCGACATGCAGTTCCCCCCTTTGAAAAAGGGGGCTAGGGGGGATTTGCTGTTGCTCTTGATCGGACGCGTTGAATCGTCGACTGCGTGAAAAGCGAATCCCCCCTAGCCCCCTTTTTCAAAGGGGGGAACAGTTGCGTGGCTCAGCTAGCTCAAGCCGCCTCGCGCAACCGCACCCCATCCAACCCCACCAGCGCCGGAATCCGCTCCACCAGCAGATCGATCGCCGCGCGCGTGCGCAGCGGCAAGTAATGGGTGTGCGGCCAGATCGCGCTGATGCGGCTGCCGACGACGCGATCGGCGTGCATGACCATCTGCAATTCACCGCTGCGCACGTAACGGCTCAGCAGCCAGCACGGCAGCATCGCCAGGCCGGCGCCGGCGATGGCGGCGTCGGCGATCGCCTGCAAGTCGTCGAAGCGCAGCCGCGCCTGCACGTCGGGTTCGCGCACCTCGCCGTTGGCGTCGCGCAGGCGCCAGGACACGTTCTGGCCGTGACGGCCGTAGATCACCGCGTCGTGGCCGCGGAAATCGTCCACATCGCGCGGCAGTCCGCACCGCGCCAGATACTCGGGCGCGGCGCAGATGCCCAGGTTCTCTTCGGTGAGCCGGCGCGCGGCCAGGGTGGCGCTGTCGGGCAGGCGGCCGATGCGGATGCCCAGGTCGTAGCCTTCCTCGACCAGATCCACCACGCGGTCGTTGAACGACAGGTCGATGTCGAGCTTGGGATGACGGCGCGCCAATTCCAGGATCACCGGCGCCACGCAGTGCCGGCCGAACAACACCGGTGCGCTGATCCGCAGCCGCCCGCTGGGCTCGCGCCGGCTGGTGTCGAGCGCGGCTTCGGCGGCGTCGAGTTCGGCCAGCGCTTTGACGCAGCGTTCGTAATAGGCCTGACCGTCGTCGGTCAGGCTCTGACGGCGCGTGCTGCGATGGAACAGGCGCGCGCCGAGTTGCTGTTCGAGCCGGGCGATGCGCTTGCCGATCGCCGAACGGGTCACGCCCAGGCGGTCGGCGGCGACGGCGAAGCTGCCGGCTTCGGCGGACTGGACGAAGGCGACGATACCGAGCAGGCGATCGTTCATGGCCATATTGGTTCCTGAGGCGCTACAAAGAGTGGATTGAATATAGCCACTAACGAATCTGTGGCGACGATATCTTAGCGCCACTCGCCCGGGGCGGCGCTACCCCTCGCCGCCCGGGGCCCGTCCTCATCGTTTGTCCAGGAGATTCCCATGAAGGCTTTTCGTATCCGCAGCGGCGCAGGCATCGGCACGCTGGCGTTGTCAGAGTCCCCGTCCGCGGCGCTGGCGCCGGGCCAGGTGCGGGTGAAAGTGCGCGCGGCGTCGTTGAACTTCCGCGATCTGATGATCGCCGAAGGCAGCTACCCGGCCGATGCCGAGAATCCGGCGATCCCGGGCTCCGACGCGGTCGGCGAAATCGTCGAAGTCGGGCCGGCGGCCAGCCGCTGGCGCGTCGGCGACCGCGTCGCCACCAGTTTCTTCCCGTACTGGCACCACGGCGCGGCGACGCCGCACAACACCCGCGACGCGCTCGGCGCGGTCGCCGATGGCGTGCTGGCGGAGGAAATCGTGATCTCGCAGGATTCCGTGTTCGCCGTGCCCGAGCACCTGGACGACGCCCAGGCCGCGACCCTGTCCTGCGCCGGCGTGACCGCCTGGAACGCGTTGTTCGTGGAAGCCAGACTGCAGCCGGGCCAGAGCGTGCTGCTGCTGGGCACCGGCGGCGTGTCGATCTGGGGACTGCAACTGGCCAAGGCCGCCGGCCTGGAAACCATCATCACTTCCTCAAGCGACGACAAGCTCGAACGCGCCAAGGCCCTGGGCGCCAGCGCCACCGTCAACTACCGCACCCATCCGCAATGGCAGGACGAAGTGCGCAAGCTCAGCGGCGGCCGCGGCGTGGACGCGGTGCTGGAAGTCGGCGGCAAGGGCACCTTGCAGCGCTCGATCGACGCGGCGGCGATGAACGGCACCATCGCCATCATCGGCGGCGTCAGCGGTTTCGCCGGCGAATTCAACCCCTTCGCGCTGATCACCGGCGCCAAGCGCCTGTCGGGCATCTTCGTCGGCAGCCGCGGCATGGGCGAGGATCTGTCGCGCTTCGTCGGCGTGAACAAGATCGCGCCGGTGGTGGACCGGGTGTTCGATTTCGAACAAACGCCGGCCGCGTACGAGTACCTCAAGAGCGGCGCGCACTTCGGCAAGGTGGTGATCCGGGTCGCGCGCTGAGGGTTCGGCGCCGCGCATCGCGTCATGGCCGCCGTGCGACTTTCCGACGATGTCGCCGACCGCCGAGTCGTGCGATCTTGCCGCGATAGCCTCCGAACCCGCATCGAGCCCGCCGCAATGAACGCCCCCCGCACCGTCGCCACCGATCTGCCCACCCGTATCCGCCGCGCCGAGCCGTCCGATGTCGGCGCCCTCGCGCTGGCCGGCGCGGCCACGTTCCTGGAATCCTTCGCCGGCATTCTCGACGGCCGCGACATCGTCGAGCACTGCCGCCTGCAACACGCGCCGTCGGTGTACGCCGACTGGCTGGCCGACGGCGCGGTCGCCGCGTGGCTGGCCGAAACCGTCTCGCCCCCGGCGCCGGTGGGCTATGCGGTGATCGCGCCGCCCAGGCTGCCCTTGGACGATCTGAGCGAGACCGACCTGGAGCTCAAGCGCATCTACCTGCTGTCGCGATTCCACGGCGGCGGCGTCGGCCGCGAACTGATGAACCACGCCATCGCCGAATCGCGCGCCCGCGGCGCGCGCCGCCTGCTGCTGGGCGTGTACTCGGGCAATGCGCGCGCGCTGGCGTTCTACGCGCGCAACGGCTTCGTCAAGGTCGGCGACCGCCGTTTCCAGGTCGGCGGCAATATCTACGACGACGACGTGCTGGCCCTGGACCTGCGCGCGTGAGCGTAGCGGTCGCGCCGTTGCGCGCCGCGCATCTGCAGGCCGCGCTGGCGTTCGACGCCAGCTTCCTGGTCGATTCGCGCCTGAGCCTGCACGCGCACGACGGCGCGATCGGTTTCGACATCGTGCCGGTGCCGCCTTACCGCAAGCGTTACGACGATGCCATCGGTGTCGAGGAACTGCGCGAATACCTCGACGGTGAAGAGTGCGCGGCGTTCGTCGCGCTCAACGCCGATGCGGTGATCGGCCGGCTGTTGCTGTCGCGCAGTTGGAACGGTTACGCGTTGATCGACGATATCGCCGTGGATGCCGGCGCGCGCCGCGCCGGCGCCGGCTCGGCCCTGATCGATCGCGCCGTGGCCTGGGCGCGTGAACAGGCCCTGCCCGCAGTGATGCTGGAAACGCAGGACAACAATGTCGCCGCGTGCCGTTTCTATCAGCGCAAGGGCTTCGTGCTGGGCGGGTTCGACCGCTTCCACTATGCGCATGATGCGGCGTTGGTTCATGAAACGGCGCTTTTTTGGTATCAGGTGATCACCTAAAGTCAGTAAGAAAATATCGGTGAACTGATCGCGCGCGCGATGCATGTGTTCAAGTTATGCATGACTTCGCTGTGATCCCTCCACGGCATTCGACAACACGCTGATAGAGCGAATACCGGGTGCGCAAAATCACGATGAATTGACATCGGTTTGTGCGCAATCCCGTTAGCTTGAAGCAAGGCGCGATAGCGATCGCGCCGTTCGACCACGGCTAAGGAGGGAGCCATGAGTATTTTGGTCGTCGATCGATGGATGGAATATCGGGGAACCGTCGTTCACAGCATCGATACAGGGGCACGACAGGCATACGCCTATTTGAGTCCGAACATCATCGTCACCGCCGACGGTGCGCCCGATGCGTACCACCCGGACAATCTGGGCACCGGCCATATCCGCAAGACCCATTGGCCCGACGGCGACTGGCGGCACGCGCTGGTCGCCGATCCGAGCCATCCGCGGCGTCCGCTGCAACAGTCCGGCGGACGCAACGCCGGTTACTTCGTCTCGATCACCGCCTTGAACGATCCGAGCCGACAGCGCACCGACCCGACGGCCTACGTCGATGCCGGCCGGATTCCGTATCTGGTGTTGCCGGCGCCGTTTCATGCCATCGACGGCAGCGGCGATCTGGGCGATTTCGTCGTCGCCTATCACCCGGTCACGCGCCGCTTCAGTTACGGGCTGATCGGCGGCATCGGCGCCGACCGGCCCCTGGGCGAGATTTCCATGCGCATGGCCAGCGATCTGTCCGGCCACCGCGCCGAGGCCAAGAGCGGGCAGGGCGTTCCGTCCGGCTCGATGCTGTGTCTGGTGTTCCCGAAATCGCGGATGACGCCGGCCTGGCCGATGCCGCCCGCGGCGATCCGCGCGCGTTGCGAACACTTGCTGAAGCGGCTGGGAGGGCAAACGCGTCTGCCGCAGTTGGCCGATGCGCTGGCGGAATGAGGTAACCGACGGAACTGCATCTACTCCCTCTCCCGCTCGCGGGAGAGGGCTGGGGTGAGGGGATGAGCGCCGCAGGCGCGAATGCTTTCGCCCGGATTTCTGCGGTTGTCCGGGCTCTCACAGATGGACTCAATCGGTGCCCTTAATGACGATCAGCGCACGCGTCAAGCCGATGGACCCAAACACAAATCCAGCCGCACCAGCCGCCCTAGCCGGTCGCGGCGCTGCGCGCGCAGATACCAATGCGCGCGCAGACGTTCGAGCGGCACCGGCGGCAGCACCGCCTCGCCCCACAACGTGAGTTCGTAATTGCGCGCGTGCAGCCAGTGCAGCAGCGCATCGAATCGCGCCTGATCGTCGGGCAACAGCAGATCGGCATCGCCCGGCGGGCGCGGCGCGGTGTCGTCGTCGCGCGACAGCCAGGACGCGAAGCTGCCGAACACTTCGAAGGCGAAGCCGGCCTGCGCCATCGCCCGCAGTTCGGCGCGGGTGCTGGCGATGCACGGGGTTTCGCGGGTTTTCTGAAAGATCAGCGCGTACTCGTGGCTGCGATTGCTGTGCGTGGCGCCGGCCGGCAGCGCTTGCGCGTCGCGTGGATAGCACAGCAGGCGCTCCTCGCGCGCCACGAACAAGCCGCGCAGCACGCCGGCCAGATCCCAGGCCAGCGGCAGCATCCGCTCCTGGATCGTCACGTTCTCGACCATGGCGATACAGAAGCCGTCCTCGGGCAGGGCGCCGCGCACAGCGTGGAAGATGTCGCGCAGGCGCTGCAGGTAGGCGGCGTAGTCGTTTTCCAGATAAAGCTGGTCTTCGGCGGGCGTGTCCTCGTCGGTTGGCCAGCGGCAGCCGAAGTAGGGCACGTTGGTCAGGCACAGGTCGATCGCGTGCGGGATCGCGGTGCGCGGCAGGCTGCCGACCGCGATCGGCGCATCCACGCCGTGGCGGCGCAGGCGTTCGCGTGCTAGCTCGGCGCGGGGGGCGTCGATCTCGATTCCGCAACCCGCGCGGCCTTCCAGCGCGGCGGCGAGCAAGGTGGTGCCGAATCCGCAGAACGGATCGAACACGCAGTGGCCGGGCCGGCTGAAATGGCGCACGAACGGACGCATCTGCGCGACCCAGCCGCAATCGCGGCCGCCGAAGCGGTCGCGTGCGCGCAGGTCGGCCGGCAGGTCGTGTTCGGGCGGATCGGGCTGCAACGCCAGCCAGCTGCGGCTATCCATGCGCGCGCTCCGCGTCCGCCGGTTGCGCGGATGAGGATGCAAGCGGCCACAGCACGTCGCGATCGGGTTGCCAACCCGCGCACAGCCGGCCGTCGGCATGGAACACCAGCTTGTAGATGTCGCCGCTGGCGTGGCGGCGATGCATGGCGCTGTAGTCGGAGGATTCGAACATCACGTCCAAGCCGCTGGTTTCGTCGCGCAGGCGCAGGTTCCAGAAGTAATAGCCTTCGGTGATCCGCAGCGGCGTCATCCGCGGCCACCACGGCGCGGCCATGCAGTCGCCGAGCACCTGCTCGATCGCCACGCGTTCGCTTTCGACATAGCGGCGCGTGCCGTTGTCGCGGTAGCCCTCGCCCAGGCGCGAAAACTCGCGGAAGATCACCGTGCCGGCGCCGCAATGCCGCGCCCAGTCCAGATAGGCGGCGACGCCGTCCGCGTCGTCCACACCGCCGTGTTGCAGGATGCAGACCTGGCGCAGCGGTATCGCTTGCGCGATCGAACGCGCGACCGTTTCGAACGCCGCGTTGCCGGCGACAGGCTCGCCGTCGCGGAAACGCATGATGCGCTGGTTGCGCAACGCATCGGGATGATGGCGCGACAGTTCGACCCAGGACAGGCCGAAGCGCGTCAGTGCCGCGATCAGTTCAGCGCCGCGACCGCGGGCGAAGCCGGCGCCGTTGCTGTAGAGCACGCGGTCCCCGGCGACGACGCCGCCGCGTTCGGCCTGCTGCAGGGTGCTCAGCAGGTGCAGGAACCAGTCTTCGTCGTCGCTGGATTCCAGGCCCGACAGCGACCACGACAGCGGCAGGCCGCGCAGTTGCGCCAGCGCCTGGGTCAGCGTCGCGAAATAGTCCGGCCCGGGCCGCAGCGTTTGCGCCATCGCGCCGCGCTCGACGGGCTGCAGGGTTTCCGAGCAGAAGCGGCAGCGCGCCGAACACGGGCGCACCGAGGCGTAAGGGGTGAAGGTGATCGGCTGGGCGAAGCGATAGCGCCGGCCGCCGATGCTGTGCGCATGCCAGCGGGTGGCGTCGTGTTCGACCGGGGCGCGGCGCGCGAGTTGCGGCGTGCTGGCGCGCAGGCGTTCGAACAGGGAGGAGGCTGCGCTGAGGGGCAGGGTCGCCGGGTCTGCGGCGGCGAGCCCTTCGATGGGGGCTTGCATGGTGGGTTCCGGTTTGTTGGTTTGGTGGCGCGGGAGAGCTGAAGCGTTCGCGCCTTCGGCGCTCATGCCCTCACCCTAGCCCTCTCCCGCAAGCGGGAGAGGGAACGGTTCCGTGGCTGTCTGAAGCCCCTCTCCCGCTTGCGGGAGAGGGGTTGGGGTGAGGGCCGTCAGCGCTCAAAGCCGCGTAGCGTCAGCCAACTCGCGCACCTGCGCGAACGTCCAGTCGTTGACGATCCTGCCGTCCTCCCACACCGTCACCATCGCATCGTCGAAGCCCAGCGGCTTCACCGCTTCTTCCAGCGACGCCGCTTCCGGCGGCACCGGCACGGTCTTGAAGTGGCCGTATTCGCGATGGCGCAGCAAGGTCATGCGGCCGCGCTTGCTCGACTTGCCCTTGTCGGTGACTGGGTCCTTGTAGACGTCGATCCACTCGCCGTTGACCCGCGCCGCGGAACACTTCAGCGCGAACTTCTGCGTATCGCGATCCAGTCGCTGCAACAGCGCGCCGCCCATGCCGAAGGCGAGGTTGTCGGTGGCGTAGCCGTAACTGGTGATGCGTTCCAGGATCGCGCGGATGCTGGTCGGGTTGATGCCGTCGCCCTGGATCACCCGCACGTGGTTGAGCACCTTGTAACCCTTGCTGTTGACGGTATGGCCGAAGGCCTCGTCGAGCATGGTCACGCATTGGTGCACGACATCGACCGGATCGCCCGAGTCCGGACGCACCACCAAGGTCGCGCCCGAAGCGATCACTTCCTCGCGCAAGGTCTTGCCCCAATGCTCGCGGATCGCATGGAAGATGTCGTAGCTGTCCGACACCACCGCGACGATCGCGCCGGGCTTGCCGAACTGGGTCAGCATGTTGCGGTACGCGCCCACCTCGTGGTCGCGTCCCCAACTGGTGATGGTGCTGTGCTCGGCGGCCGGAATGGAGAAGCCGGCCATCGGTTCGTGATAGTAGCGGCGCGCCAGCAACAGGCCGGACACCGTGTCGGTGCCGAGGAAATTCACCAGATGCGCGGCGCCGCCGAACGCCGCCGATTCGGTGCTGGATACGCCGCGCGCGCCGAAGTCGTGCAGCTTGAACGGCAACTGGCCTTCCGGATCGTCGCTGGTGCGTTCCAGGAACTGGCGGATGGTCTGCTTGGCATGCCAGCTGATCGTCGCCACCGTCACCGGGTACCACAGGCGCAGCAGCAGCGTTTCCAGGTAGGACGGCACCCAGTACGCGTTCGGGTCGGTGGATTCGATCGTCACCAGGGCCTGATGCGTCGGCACCACCGTGCCTTCGGGCACGGCGCGAATCCGGATCGGCATCAGCCCGCCGTGATGATCGACGATGTAGCGCCAGCCGGCCTCGTTGAACGGTTCGCCGTGCGCGGCGAACAGGTCGCGCGCTTCGTCGATGTCGGCGTGGGTGATCGGCTTGGCCAGATACTCTTTCAAGATGGCCTGCAGGCCGAAGAACACGGTGCGATCGTGCACGCCGCCGCGCGATTCGACGTAGAAAAACGTCGCATCGGTGCCGGGCGGGTATTGCAGCCAGTGGCTGGCTTTATAGCTGTCGGTGTTGAGCAGCAGGTTGTCGAGGCATTGCATGACGGAAGCTCCTTCGCGTCTGGGAGTAGCCGGCGGTCTGTCCACCGGCGCGTGCGGCCGGGCGGTCCTTGTGGACTAACCGCGGCCGAGAAAGAATTCGAGGATGTGCAGGTGGTCTTCGAACAATTGCGGGCTCATCTCCAGCGCTTCGCTGACCGCGATCCAGCGCGCTTTGTCGGCGTCGTCGCCGCCGCGCACGGCGGGCAGTTCGCCGGCCGGGAATTCGAAGTGGAAGGCGTGGGTGATGGTGCGGCCGCGCGCGCTGCGTTCGGGATGGTCGAACACGTGTTCGCCCTTGATCGAACCCTTGAGCACCGGCAGCGGCAGCTTGAGCCGGGTTTCCTCGCGCAGCTCGCGCAGGCAGGCGTCGAGCACGGTCTCGTCCTGGCCGACGAAGCCGCCCGGCAGCGCCCACAGGCCCTTGCCCGGTTCGGCGCGGCGGCGCACCAGCAGCACATGGCCGGAATGCACGATCACCGCATCGGTGGTGACGAAGGTCGGCGCATACGGCGCATCGGCCCAGGCGGCGCGGTATTGCTCGATGAACCGATACTCGGCGACCAGTTGGGTGAACGCCGGAGAGCTTTTGCGGAAGGCTTCGAGCATGTCGAACACCGGGCCGGGCACGTTGGCGCGGATCAGCATCAGGCCGCCGTGGCTGTCGATCTGGTTGGCTTCGAACAGATAGCGGCGCAGCTCGGTCGCCGACAGCGTGGCGGTGTGGCTGACATCGACCAGCGGCCACTGCGGGAATTCGCGCAGGTAGTAGCTGGAGGCGTCCTTGTCCATGCCGATCAGGCCGATGCGCGCGTCGGCATCGCCGCCGTCGGCGCGCACCGCCTCGGCGACGCTGCGCTGCACGTCGGCGATCCACAGGCTCTCGTTATAGAGGTGATCGCGCAGCGGGCGCACGATCAATCGGCCGTCGGCGTCGTTGAGCGCGGCCTGGATCATCACCGCGCGCTCGGCGACGGTGAAAGGGTTCTTGATGGTGCGGGGGGTGTCGGCGGAACCGACCAGGAAGATGACTTTGGCGGCCTTGCCCAGCGCGTGGCGGGCGACGGCGGCGTGACCGTTGTGGAAAGGCTCGAAACGGCCGATGAAAACCAGGTAATCGTATTCGTGTGCCATGAGAATCCCTCACGGAGTTGATGTCGCCATCGGTCTGTCCGTTGGCGTATGGGAGATGCTACGCCTGTGGTTTGTGTCGTCAAGTGCCTGGGGCAGGGCGAGGAGGAACGAGTTCAGAGGAGTGAGGAGTGAGTGGATTGCACCTGACTTACTCGCTCCTCTCAACTCGTTCCTCGCATACTGCTTCGGACACAGGGGAGCAAGCGGATGGCGATGATAGTTCCGGAGTACTGGGCGGAAGGCCGGGTCGGCGAGCAGTTCGGGCGAGGGCATGTCTCCGGGCGGTATTCGCTTACGGTGCGTCGCTTCGGTTGGTCCGATTCCAGCCTGGCCGAAGCGCAGGCGATGGCCGATGCGCGCGCCCGCGCCGCGTTCGACCGCATCCTGGCCGGCGAATCGCTGGCCAAGCGCGAGCCGCGGGTGCCTTACGACGCCGAGGGCCTGCCGATTCGCGAGCCCATCGTCGAGCGCGACGGCGATGTGGTCATCACCCGCAACAGTTACGGCGCGCGTTGCTTGAATTCGCCGAACGTGTTGTTCGCCGATATCGATTTCGCCGCGCCGCCTTCGGGCTGGCGCGCGGCGTACTTCTGGATATCGCTCGCGGTCGGCGCGGCGACCGGATTCTGGATCAAGCCGTGGATCGGCGTGCTGTCGCTGCTCGCGCTGCTGTGGCTGTTTGCGTGGATCGCCCGCGCCGCCGCGGCGCGGCGCCATCGCACCGACGGCGGCGGCCTGGAAGCGCGCGCGATGGCGCCGGTGCGGGCTTTCGTCGCGGCGAATCTGGACTGGCATCTGCGGGTCTATCGCACGCCCAACGGTTTTCGCCTGTTGGCCATGCATCGCGTATTCGATCCGTTGGACCCGACCGTGCCGGATTTCTTCAAGGCCATCGGCGCCGATTCGTATTACGCCTTGCTGTGCCAGCGCCAGCATTGCTTCCGCGCGCGGGTCAGCCCGAAGCCCTGGCGCATCGGCATCCGCGAACGCATGCCGCCGCGCACCGGCGTGTGGCCGATCGCGCCCGAGCGCATGCCCGAACGCCAGCGCTGGGTCGCCGAGTACGAGCGCAAGTCCGATGCGTATGCCTCGTGCCGCTTCGTTGAAGCGTTGGGCAGCCGCGATTACGTGTCGCAAACGCAAGGGGTGCAGCGGATGCACGATGCGATGTGCCGGGCCGATCGCGATCTGCCGTTGGCCTGAGCCGCGCGCCCGGAGTCCTTGATTGCTTGAAGAACGGTGGCGCAGCGGCGTCTGCGCGAATCGGCTCAGCCGGAGACGACGAGGATCTTCGTCCCTTCGCACTCCACCGCCTGCCCCGCGCGGATCTTGCAGGTCTTGCGCAGCTCGACCTGGCCGTCCACCCGCACCACGCCGCTGGCGACCATGGCCTTGCCGGCGCCGCCGCTGTCGCACAGGCCGACCAGCTTGAGCAACTGGTTGAGTTCGACATGGTCGTGGCTGGGGTCGAGTTCGAAACGGATCGGTTGCATGAGGCCGGCAGCTCGTAAGGCAGGGCAGGGTCGCAGCGCTGAGACTTGGACGCAAGACGTTTGCACTGGCGCGGGCGTACTCTCGCGTATGTGCGCGGGGCGGACGGGTCGATCGCGATCCGTCCGCCCCGCCGGTTCGACTCCACTACCCCAGAGAGGATGGCGATGAAGAAGGCCCAGTACGAGCAGCGCGGTCCGGTGCCGCAGGACGTGATCCAGGCGGTGGAGTTCCAGACGCCGCCCCTGGCCGCCGGGCAGGTGCTGATCGAGGTGCTGGCCTCGCCGATCAATCCCTCCGACGTGCTGACCCTGACCGGCGAATACGGCCTGCTGCCGCCGCTGCCCGCGGTCGGCGGCAACGAGGGCGTGGGCCGGATCGCCGAGGTCGGGCCGGAGGTGACGAATCTGAAACCCGGCCAGACCGTGCTGCTGCCGATCCAGGGCGGCACCTGGGCCACGCACATGGTCGCCCCGGCCAAGCATCTGATCGCGCTGCCCGACGGCGCCGATCCCAAGCAGCTGGCGATGATCACGATCAATCCGCCGACCGCGCTGCTGATGCTCAGCGACATCGTCGAGCTGCAGCCGGGCGATTGGGTGATCCAGAACGCGGCCAATTCGGCGGTCGGCACCTATCTGATCCAGCTGGCCAAGCTGCGCGGGCTGCGCACGATCAACGTGGTGCGGCGCGAATCGGCGGTGGAGGCGGTGCGCGCGGCCGGCGCGGACGTGGTCCTGGTCGATGGCGAGGACCTGGGCAAGCGCGCGAGAGAGGCGGCGCAGAAGGCGCCGATCAAGCTCGGCATCGACGCGGTCGGCGGGCTGGCGACCCAGCACATCGCGCAATCGCTGGCCGAGGGCGGAGTGGTGGTCAACTACGGCGCGATGAGCGGCGAGGCCTGTCAGATTTCGCCGGCCTCGTTCGTGTTCCGCGATGTCAGCCTGCGCGGGTTCTGGCTGTCGCGCTGGTTCCAGACCGCGGCCCCGGCGCGGCGCGCGGACGTGTTCGGCGAGATCACGAAGCTGATCGCCACCGGCAAGCTGCAGGCGCGGGTGCAGGCCACCTACGGCCTGGACCAGATCAAGGAGGCGGTGATCGCCGCCGCGGCCGGCGAACGCGACGGCAAGATCCTGGTCCTGCCGAACGGCCCGGTGTGAAGACAAGACTTTTGTGGGAGGACTCTTGTAGGAGGGGCTTCAGCCCCGATGCCTTTCGATCCGTCGCGGTGATCTGGCCGAAAAGCATCGGGGCTGAAGCCCCTCCCACAAAAGACCTCATGGCGGCGCTCGGCGGGAGTGATCGGTTAGCGCGCCGGATGAGATTCATCGCGCGCGGTCGCTTGCCGAATGCTGGAAGTTTGTTGTGGGAGGGGCTTCAGCCCCGATGCCCTTCGCTCAGATCGCACCGCATCCGGTGCGCGCCGACCGCAAGGCTTTCGACATAGAAAGCCACCCGAAAGGGAGGATCACCACCCCATGACCACCGAACTGCAAATGCTGGCCTGGTCGATCGCCCTGGGCATCGCCCAGTTGCTGATCGCCGCCGCCTTCATGACCGCCCAGCGCGGCGTGCACTGGAACACCGGCGCCCGCGACGGCACGCCCGAGCCCTTGACCGGCGTGGCCGCGCGCCTGGACCGGGCCTGGCGCAACTTCATGGAGACCTTCCCGTTCTTCGCCGCCGCGGTGTTGGCGGTGAGCCTGAGCGGGCGCGGCAACGACGCCACCGCGCTCGGCGCGCAGGTGTATTTCTGGGCGCGACTGGCCTATGTGCCGGTGTACGCGGCGGGAATTCCCTACCTGCGCACCGCGATCTGGGTCGCGGCGCTGTGGGGCGTGCTGCAAATGCTGTGGGCGTTGCTCTAGGTTCAGACGCAGGCGGTGTCCGCCTGGACCGGATCGGCGGGCGCGTCCGTGCTCGCCTCGGTGGCCGCCTCGGCGGCCGCCGCGCCGGCGCACAAGGCTCGTTTGGCCGACGCCGTCAGTTGCTTGATCGCATACTCGGCGCGCAGGGCCGAAGACCGGTCGGGGTGGGGGAATCGGGCAAGAAGCTGTGCCGGCGGGTGTGAGCGCGTGTAACGCGCGCCCTTGCCGGCGACGTGTTCGGCGTAACGGCGCTCCACATCGACGGCAATGCCGGTGTAGAGACTGCCGTCGCGGCATTCGATGACATAGACGAACCAGGGCGACATGGCGCTAGCCTAGCGGCTGAACGCCCTCGGCGCAGCGTGGTCCGGAAGGTGGCGCTTGTCGCGAATCCGCCGTTCATCACAACCATACGCCCACGAACGTCATTGCCTAGTCTTGTTGGGCTCACCACAATGAGCCTCCTTCCAGGAGTTGCCGCTTGAACGCCGACGCCGAACCGCAAACCTCCGTTGCCAACCTGCGTCAGCTTTGCGCGCGTTTCGCCAAGCCTCAACTCGGACGGGCCGTCTGGCAGCTCATCAACACGCTGGTTCCGTTCGCGGCGATGTGGGCGCTGATGGCCTGGAGCGTGATCGGCCATTGGGGTTACGGCTGGACCTTGCTGATGGCGCTGCCGACCGCCGGCCTGTACGTGCGCACCTTCATCATCCAGCACGACTGCGGACACGGCTCGTTCTTCGCCAGCAGCCGCGCCAACGACATGGTCGGGCGCTGCCTGGGCCTGGTGACCTTGTTCCCGTACGGCTACTGGAAGAAGACCCACGCCATCCACCACGGTACCTCCGGCAACCTCGACCGCCGCGAGATGGGCGACATCGAGACCCTGACCGTCGCCGAATACCGCGCGCGCTCCTGGCTCGGCCGCCTGAGCTATCGCCTGTACCGCAGCATCCCGGTGCTGCTGGGCGTCGGCCCGGTGTACCAGTTCGTGATCAAGCATCGCTTCCCGTTCGACCTGCCCTTCACCTGGAAGCGCGAGTGGGCGAGCGTGCTGTTCAACAACCTCGCGCTGGCGGTGACCATCCTGGCGATGGGCTTCGCGATCGGCTGGCATACGGTGTTCATGGTGCATCTGCCGATCGTGCTGTTCGCCGGCGCCGCCGGCGTGTGGCTGTTCTATGTGCAGCACACCTTCGAAGACGCCTACTGGACCCGCAAGGGCGAATGGGACTCGCACGAGGCGGCGATCGCCGGCAGCTCCTACTACGACCTGCCGGGCATCGTGCATTGGTTCACCGGCAACATCGGCTACCACCACATCCACCATCTGGCCAGCCGCATTCCCAACTACCGTCTGCGCGAGGCCTTCGAGTCCAGCCCGCTGCTGCAGGCCGCGCCGCGGCTGACCCTGTGGTCCAGCCTCAAGTGCGCGCGCATGAAGCTGTGGGATGAGGAATTGCAGCGGATGGTGGGTTTCCCGAAGCGGGCCCGCGCCTGACCCTCGATTCCCCCTCTCCCGCTGGTGGGGTGAGCGGACGCGGCTTGCGAGCCATCGGCTCGCGCGTCCGCGAACGCCCAAACGCTATGCGTTTGGGCCGGGAGGGCGAGGTACTCCGAGCCATTGACGGCCTTGCAGTCGCCTGAATGTCGCCGGCTCGCTACCCTAATTACGTCCGGCCGTCACCCGTCCCGCACGACAATTAGCATTTTAGTTAAATAAGCATCACTATACCCGCACCCGCGCCGATCCTCGGCGCCCAGCCCGACCGCGGCGGTGCCCCATGATGCAGGACAAGATCTTCGAAGCCCTGGCTTCCTCGCCGCGACGGCAGATCCTGGCCTTCCTGTCCGAACGCGAGCTCAGCGCCGGCGACATCGCCGCGCGCTTCGACATGAGCGCGCCGGCGATCTCGCGCCATCTGTCGGTGCTGGTCAACGCCGGCCTGATCAGCAGCGAGCGCCGCGGCCAGTTCGTGGTCTACAAGCTGGTGCCGGACAACCTGGTCAACACCCTGAGCCAGTTCGCCTTCGAGATCTGCCCGGTCGGCGGCCCGCTCAAGCGCGAAAGCCGGCGCGCCAAGAAGGCGGCCGGCTGATTCGCTCGCCGCGCGCGCTCAGCCGGCCGACGCCGGCGCCTCGGCGCGGTGGCGATAGAACTGCAGGATCACCTCGCTGAAATTCCCGATCAGCCCATCCGCCAGCGGCACCGTGTACCAGTTGAAGCCGGTGCTGACCCGATAGTCCATGCGGATGCTCAACTCGGTGGCGTCGCCGCGCGGCGTCAGGGTGTAGCGCGTGTCGAGCAGATCGAAGTAGTCGCCGCCGATGCGGACGTGATCGTCGAGCGCGCCGGCCGGCACCGAATCTTCCTCGAACTTGTATTGCCAGTGCACGTAGCGCTGCGGGCGCCAGTCGGCCGACATCTGCCGGAAGTGGATGCCCTTGCCCATGCGCACCTCGCGGACCAGGCCGGTCGGGGTTTCGTGGGTGAGCCCGGCCAGCGGGGTGGGCACGCCGATGCGGTACATCCAGGCGCGATCGACCTCGTCCGCGCGGATGTGGTCGGCGTCGAGCAGCACCTTCCACACCGCCGCCGCCGGCGCCTGGATCAGCACCTTGCGTTCCACATGCTCGAAGCGCCGCGGCTCGTCCTGGCCGACGCCGAGCAGGGCCAGCACGATGGGCAGGGCGACGAAGCTGTAGACCGTCGGCGTCTTCGACCAGCCGGCGGCGCGGCAGATCACGCCCATGACGATGCCGCCGACCGCGCTCATCACCGCGAACACCGGCGCGATCAGCAGCACGCAGATCGCGCCTTCCAGCATCGCGACCATGCTGCCGAGCAGGCACAGGCAGACGCTGAGCATCGGCATGAAGAAGTGGTACGCGGTGCTGCGCGCGCGGATTCGTTCGGCCAGATAGACCGTGGCCGCGCCGACCGCGAACGGCGCGAGCAGGATGAAGATCCACAGCATGGTCGCGAACGTGGTGCCGGGATTGCCGTCGAAGGCCAGGCGCAGCGCCAAGCCGATCAGGCCGCCGCCGACGACCGGCACGGCGCCGATCAGGGCCGCGCGCAGCACGCTGGTGAGCGGCGCAGGCGGCGGCTGTTGCTGCGAGGGTTGCGGTGCGACGGATCGCGGCTGCGCCGACGGCGGCAGCGGCGGCGGAATCGAAGGATCGAACGGCGTCTGGCTCATGGGGCGGCACGCGTGAGTAGCGGATGAGAAGCGGCCGCGCGCGCGGGCGGCGCGTGCGGGTCGAGCCGATGCAGTTCCTCGCGCGGCGGCAGATCTTCCGGCAAGCGCAGATCGCGCACCAGGCCGAGCCGTTCGCAACCGCGCAGAAACCACCAGCCCGGATCCCATTCGCCCGCATACAGACCGAGCCTGGACGAACCGGGAAAGGCATGATGATTGTTATGCCAGCACTCGCCCATGGTCAGCAACGACATGAAGCGCACGTTGCGGCCCTGCACCGCGGCGCCGCGCACTTCATGATGCATGCCGCCGTGGTTATGGGCGAAGTAGCCGACCAGCCAATGCCCGAACACGCCCGCGGTCACCCGTGCGCACACGCCCCAGAACACCCAGCCCCAGCCGCCGATGGCGAAGAACGCCAGCGCCCACGGCAGGTGCTGCAGCATCCAGGTGCGTTGCAGGAAACGATAGAAACGGTCGTCGGCGATGCGCGCTTCGATGCGGATTTGCGGCGGATCGAGCAGATGCAACCGGCAGTGCAGTTGCCACCACGCGTCGACCGCGAACGGCCGGCGATGGCTGAGGTAGTCGTGGCAGGCGGGCAGGCGCTGGGCGTAATCGCGCAGATCGTGAGTGCGCACCAGCCCGATCGGCCCGGCCAGGCCGACCTGCACGCCGCAATACACCAGCAGGTATTCCAGCCACTTCGGGCAGGCGAAGCTGTCGTGGATCAGCTTGCGGTGCATGCCGACCGAATGGCCGAGCAGCAGCACCAGCGCGGTGGAGACCGCGAACAGCGCGAACGCCGCCCAGGTGAAGGTCAGCGCGCCGCCGACGCTCGCGCCGAGCGCCATGCCGCTCAACCACAGCGAGCGCACCGGTTCCCAAGCGACCAGACCGTGGCTGACGCTGCGCACCGACGCCGCCTGATCGGCCAGGGACTGGACGCGATGCGACTTCAGGCTTTCGGGTAATGCGTTCATGACCTCTCCCTGGTGGCGGGCCCGCGAGCGGCGTATTGCCGCGATCCGTATGTATTCAGCAATTAACTAATTTGCTAAATAATTCGGCCGATGGCGCCCGCGCGTCAAGCCTGGGCCGACGAGCGGTCGGCGTCGAGGCATGACGCGGATTCGTTCGGAGGCAGATGGCGACGCGGGCGCGGTCGGCGCGCCGGCCGTTTGCGCGCGCGGCCCATCGACCGCCGCGGCGCCATCGCGCGATCAGCCGTACTCGATCGCCAGCACTTCCACGCTCAAATCGCCGGCCGGCCGTTTCCACAGCGCGCTGTCGCCCACGCGCGCGCCGTGCAGCGCGCGCGCCAGCGGCGAGACCCAGCTGATCAGGCCGTGCTCGGGATCGGCCTCGTCCTCGCCGACCACGCGATAGCGATACTCCCGGCCGTCGTCATCGACCAGTTCGACCCGCGCGCCGAAGGCGACGCGGTCGGCCGGCTGGCGTTCGGGCGCGATGGTGATCGCGCCGAGGATGCGCGCCTGCAACCAGCGCATCTCGCGTTCGATATGGGCGCGTTCGAGCCGGGCGTCGGCATCCAGCGCGCCGACGCGGCGGACCGCGTCGTCCAGGCGCGAACGCAGCAAGGCCATGCCGCGCGGCGTCACGTAGTTGGGGTGCTCGCTGATCGGCAACTCCGGCAGGTCGCCGGCGTTCTCGTCGCCGTCGCCTTCCTTGACGAAAGCGCGGCTCACGCAGGGGCAGTGTGATCGGGCATCCGACCAATGTAGGACAAACGGCGTTGCCGGCGAGTGAGCGCAGCCGCGCCGTTACTGTGCGCAACTTGGCCGCAACTCATTCGACGAAATCGTACAGCCGGTAGATCCACGACAACTGATACACCACGCTGGCGGCGACGAAGCCTTTGTGGAAGCGCTCCGAGCGGGTGCGCATGGCGATCAGGCACAGCGTCACGTAGGCCAGATTGCGCAGCGGATACTCCAGGCCGAAGGCTTCGAAATAGCGCTTGCCCTTGATCAGCGTATCGCCGAAATCGATCACGTAGGACAGGGCCATGATCCCGAAGAACCAGCCGCGCCGCGACAGGAAATAATCGCGCCAGCCCTCGTAATCGCCGATGTCGTCCGGGAACAGCAAGGTGCACAGCAGGAACAGCACCACCACGTACACGATCAAGAAGGCGAAGGCGACGAAGCTCCACTGGCTCAGATGGACCAGGCGGAATTCCCACCACCAGAAGTGCGCGAGCAAGGTGAACATCGACAGCGCCCAGCCGATATGCACCCAGTACACCCGATCGCGGCCGGGGTGCTGGACGAAGCGGGCCAGGCCCTTGAGCAAGGTGGTGATGGCCAGTCCCAGCACGATGCCGAGCAGGACGCGGATATGCAGGAACTGCTCCATGACGGTCTCCCTGCGGATGCGGTGAGGCGGCTTGGCGACGGTACCGCGACAGCATAGGGCGAGCGCGGGGCGCCGCGCTCGCGGGCGAAGGATCGACGCAGCGCGAGCGGCTGCGGCGGCCATGCGCGAGGGCTTCGCCGGCGCGGGAATCGGCCGCGCCGGCCAGTGCTTCCCGTGTGCCCGTGCCCCGAAGCTGCGATCATGGCGCATGAATCTGCCCACGACCCCGGCCGGCACCGCCGCATTCGACACCCTTTCCCTGAGTCCCGCCCTGCTGCAGGGCGTGGCCGCGCTCGGCTACACGGTCATGACCCCGGTGCAGGCGCGCGCGCTGCCGGCGATCCTGGACGGCCGCGACCTGATCGCGCAGGCGCCGACCGGCAGCGGCAAGACCGCCGCCTTCGGCCTGGGCCTGCTGCAGGCGCTGGACCCGGCCGCGATCCGCACCCAGGCCCTGGTGCTGTGCCCGACCCGCGAGCTGGCCGATCAGGTCGGCAACCAGCTGCGCAAGCTGGCCTTCGCGATCCCGAATCTGAAAGTCTCCGTGCTGTGCGGCGGCATGGCCCTGGGGCCGCAGCTGGCGTCGCTGGAACACGCGCCGCACGTCGTGGTCGGCACGCCCGGCCGCCTGCAGGAGTTGCTGCGCAAGAAAGCGTTGAAGCTCGACGGCGTGCGCACGCTGGTGTTCGACGAAGCCGACCGCATGCTCGACATGGGCTTCGAAGAACCCATGCGCGAAATCGTCGCCAAGACGCCGAAGAACCGCCAGAGCCTGCTGTTCTCGGCGACCTTCCCCGACGCGATCCGCGAACTGGCCCGCGCCGCGATGCGCGAACCGGTCGAGGTCACGGTCGAAGGCCAGAGCAGCGCGCCGCGGATCGAGCAGTACTTCTACGAAGTCGATCCGGCCAAGAAAACCCCGCTGCTGGGCGCGCTGCTGCTCGAATACCGGCCCGATTCGTGCGTGGTGTTCTGCAACATGCGCAAGGACACCGAGGAAGTGGTCGGCTCGCTCAGCCACTACGGCTTCACCGCGCTGGCCCTGCACGGCGAAATGGAACAGCGCGATCGCGACGAAGTGCTGGTGCGTTTCGCCAACCGCAGCTGCAACGTGCTGGTCGCCAGCGACGTGGCCGCGCGCGGACTCGATGTGGAAGACCTCGGCGCGGTGGTCAACTACGACCTGCCGACCGATCCGGACGTCTACGTGCACCGCATCGGCCGCACCGGCCGCGCCGGCCGCGGCGGCGTCGCGCTGAGCCTGTGCGGTCCGCGCGAAACCGGCCGCGCCCAGCAGATCGAGCAAATGCAGGGCGCGCCGCTGCAATGGCGGCGCGCCGAACCGCTGAGCGGCAAAGCCAGGAACGCCCCGGCCGCGCCGATGGCGACCTTGCGCATCGACGCGGGCAAGACCGACAAACTGCGTCCCGGCGACATCCTCGGCGCGCTGACCGGCGACGCCGGCCTCAAGGCCGACGCGGTCGGCAAGATCAACGTCTACGCCACGCGTTCCTACGTCGCCGTCGCGACCTCCCAGGCCGCGGCGGCGCTGGCGCGTTTGCGCGAAGGCAAGATCAAGGGACGCAAGTTCCGGGTCAATCGGGTCTGAATCACGCCTCGCGCTTGCGAGGCGTTCGATGCGCCCGATGTGGTTGTCGTGCGCATCGCATAAACATCGCGTGCATCAAAAGAACTCAAGCGTTGCGTAGCGACGCTTAGCAGCGTCCGCGCCGCGCTTGACGGCGGTTACGCGCATCCAGAATATCCGCCGACGATCTTCGCGGCGGGCGCCGCCGCGCACGCATCGTGCGACGGCGATGCGGATCATCGTCGCCATCACCGGGGCCGTGAGATGCGCAGAGCGATACGTTTGAAGGAATGGGGCATCGGGATCGATGTGCAGCGCACGCCCGACGCAGGCGCGATCGAACGATCGGACCCGACGCTCGGCGCCGACACCGTGCGTTTCCGCACCGATGCCGATGGCTTCATCGCCAGCGGTTTCGAGCATGCGCCCGGCGATGACGACATCATCGTGCTGGGCGACAGCGTCGTGGAATGCATGTTCCTGCAGGAAGGCCGCCGCCTGAGCGATCGCTGCGAACTCGCGCTGCGCCGTCGCGGCATCGTCGCCCGGGTCCGCAACGGCGGCGCGTCGGGGACGACCAGCCTGCATCTGCTGAACATGATCCTGGCCAAGATCGTGCCGCTGCGGCCGCGCGCGCTGGTGATTCTCAATGGCGTGATCGACATCGACGTGTCGTTGAAATCCGGCGGATTCTGGTCGCGCGATGCTTATCTGAACCCGCTGAAGTGCGAACCCGAGCCGCCGCCGGGCGCGGTCGAGCCCTTGGTCGCGATGGATTTGTCCGACCGCACGCGCATGCTGGAACTGATCGGCGAGACCTGCGATCGCTTCGGCCTGCCGCTGGCGTTCGCGACGTTCGCGCACCGCGGCCGCGATGACTACGCGATCGCGCGCGGCACCTGGTTCGAGGAACTGTCGGCCAAACGCCGCGCGGTCAACGCCAACACCCGTAGCTATTGCGCAGCCGCCGGTCGGGCATGCATCGATCTTGAAAACGAATTCGCCGGGCGCGCCGATCTGTTCTACGACCAGTTTCATCTGAACCACGAAGGCGCGCGCGTGATCGGCGAGGCGCTGGCCGAGCGGCTGGCCGGGTTGTTTTTCGCATCGGTTCCGGAGCGATTGAATCCGCGCGACGCCTCGGCGCCGGCATCGCCGGCCGCGATTCGACCGTGAGAGAACGCAGCGTTCGAGCCGCCGCGACCCGGCGAGGTCTTTTGTAGGAGGGGCTTCAGCCCCGATGCCTTCCGATCAGATAACGAACGAAAGCCTCAAGCCGCCCGGCATCGCAAGGTCTTTTGTGGGAGGGGCTTCAGCCCCGACGCTCTTGGCTCGGATCGCGGTGAAATTTATCCGGCTCTGATCGAAAAGCATCGGGGCTGAAGCCCCTCCTACAAAATCCGGCGGAAGTTCCGCATCGGTTGTTACTTGCCGTTGAGGCCGTACCGCCCCGGCCCCAGCAGCGCGATGGCGACCGCGGTGCCCAGGAACATCGCCTGCAGCTCGATGGCCCAGCCGCCTTCCTTGTTGAGCTCGCCCAACTGACCCAGATGCACCAGCGCCAGCGCCACCAGCATGTTGCCGGCGATCAGCGCCGCGCCGACGCGCGCATGCCAGCCCAAAATCAGCAGCAGCGGCGCCAGCACTTCGCCGATCAGCACGCCGTAGCCGAGAAAGCCCGGCAGCCCGTGCGCCTGTACCAGGCCGACGATGGCCTCGGTGCCGCCGCGCAACTTGGACACGCCGTGCAGCAGGATCAGCGCGCCCAAGGTCAGGCGCAGCAGCAGCTTGCCCAGGTCCTGGTATCGGTCGGCGTTCATGGCGATTCCTGCGAAAGCGGGCGAGGCCTGCAGGATAAATCTTCGCCGCGAACACGCCCCGTGAAGCCGTCGCCGCCGGTCGGAACGCAGCCCGCGCCCGCCGGATCGGCGAGCCGGCGGACGCTGCGGAAGCGGCGGACGCGGCGGACGCGGCGGACGCGGCGGACGCGCCAGGCGCCCGCCGCGCGAACCTCAACGCAAGGCGCGCAAGGTGACCGTCAAGGTATCCGGATCGCCCGAACGTGCCGCGCCGCTGAAATCCTGGCCGCCGCTCGGCGCCACGTCGTCGTAGGGGAAGGCGTAGCCGCGATTGTCCGGCAGGCGCTCGTGCACCAGCCGCGCGTAGTGATTGGTCTGGGCGTTGCGATAGAACCGGCTGGCGACTTCGCCCTGCGGCTGGTTGGCATTGTCGAGCAGAGTGGTGCGGTTCAAGGCCGCGGCCAGGCGCGGGATGATCGCCTTGCGCACCTCGCTGGCGCCGGCCAGGCTGAAGGGACCGCTGTCGCAGCTGAGCACGTCGGCGGTGCTGGGACGGGCGAAGGTCTCGCCGTTGTTGAAGCGCAGCAGGCCGTCGCCGCCGACGCGCGCGGTCAGCACGCCGAAGCCCGACTGGGTATCCACGGTCAAAGTGTTGGAGGCGTATTTGCTCCAGACCGAGTTGATATAGCCGCTGAGATAATTCTGGAAGCGGCTGGCCTGATAGTGCGCGCTCATCGCACGCAGGTTGCGGCCGTCGCTGCCGCGCTGGATCAGCGAATCCCAGGCCGAACCTTCCTGCGAGGCCTGTTGCTGCAGCGAATAGCAGATCGGGTCCAGCGAGCCGGCCGGCAGCCCCGGAACCGTTTCGCTGCGGCCCGACAGCGAGCGCAGCGACAGGCTCAGCGGCGCGGCGACGAAATCGACGTAGCTGATGTTCGAGAACAGCTCGAACTCGTTGAAGGTGAATTCGGCGAAGGTCCAGTTCTTCTGGAAGTTGGTATCGCTGGTGTTGAGAAAGCTGGGATGAACCACGGCCGGGCCGGGATTCACGTAGAAATTGAGCTTGCTGCCGGTGACCAGGTAGATGCGCGCGCCGTACATGCGCGGCACCGACACCCGCGTGGTCGAGCCCTGCCCGCCGAGCGCGATCGCGCAGTCCTGACCCAACGGCGTCACCGGCGACGACGGCGAGGGCGGGAAATAGCTGCCGCCGTCGGCGCGCACGAAGAACGGCCGGTCGTTGGACAAACCGACCACGTAGGCATACGCGGTGTTCTGCCCCGAGGCGTTGACCAGGGCGAGGTTGAAACGCGCCGGCGTGGCCGCGAAGGCCTGGCGCGATATCAGCGGGCTGGCGACGCCGGCGGCGAGTGCGGCCGCGGAGGCGCCGAGAAAACTACGGCGAGTGACCATCGTTGAGCTCCTGAGCTGGGCAAGCGATGGCGATCCGTCAGGGCTTCGGACCGTGATGGTCCGGCGGCTTCGTGCCGCGGCAGGGCCTTGCAGAAGGCGACTGGCTTGCAGGGAAGGGCGTGAGCGCCCGCGCCGCGATCGTCCGCGCGCCGGCGTCCACGGCCCGCACCTTGTCCTATGTATGACAGCGCTGTCAGTGACCGTGGGCGCAGAACCGGCAGCGCCCGCGATGCTGCACTGCGGCGCGAAAAGCGCCTGAATGCGGCTTCGCGCGCGATCGCGCGCGCGCGGCGGGCCCGAACCCGCGCGCGGCCGCGGCGGAGCTTTACCCGATCTGCCGGTTCGCGCACGTCACACCCAACCTAGTACGAATGGCTGACAACGCGCGGGTTTCGGCCTGGGCGCCGGATCGGCGATCATCTGCGCATGGCCGGTCCGCTCGCGCGGATCACGCGCAGGCCGCGCACGCTTCGCCGGTTCCGGCGGTCGCGGCGGGACCGATCGTTACAGGAGCGCGTCGCGCGGCGCGTGGGGCAGGACGAATCACCGATGCATCAGCCGTTGAACCAATCCGCAGTTTCTTCGTTGCGCCGCCGCATCGCCGCCGCGGCGCTGGCGCTCGCGTGCGGCTGCGCGGCGGGTTCCGCGTTGGCGCAGGGCGCCGCGCGCGCCGGCGCCAATCTCGACGTGCTGCATTACACCGCGCGCATCGAACCGGACATCGGCGCCAAGAGCCTGCGCGGGCAGGTGTCGATCCGCCTGGCCTTGCGCAGCGACGGCGCGCAGCAGTTGGAGTTCGATGCCGGCGATCTGGACATCGAGCGGGTCGGCGAACGCGGGCAGGCGCTGAATTTCGAGAAGGTCGAGCAGCGTCTGCGCGTGCGACTGCCCAAGCCCGGCGCGGCCGGCGAGCGTCACGAGATCGACATCGCTTACCGCGGCGCACCGCGCTACGGCCTGGAATTCCATCCCGAGCGCGGCGAGGTCTACACGATCTTCTCCACCAGCCAATGGCTGGTGTGCATCGACGCGCCGTCCGAGCGCGCGAGCCTGGACCTGACCTTGACCGTGCCCAGCGGCCTCAAGGCGGTCGGCAACGGCCGGCTGGTGGCCAAGTCGGCGCTGGGCGGCCGCCGCGATTCGTATCGCTGGCGCCAGGACATGGCGATGCCGAGCTACGTCTACGGCTTCGCCGCCGGACGTTACGTCGAGGCCGGCGCCACCGGCGAAAACGGCGCCCTGCGGTTTCTCTCCGCCGATCTGCAGGCCGCGCAATTGCGCCGCGTGTTCGCCGACAGCGCCGACATGATGCGGTTCTTCGGCCGCCGCGCCGGCATCCGTTATCGCGGCGACTACACCCAGGCGCTGGTGGCGAAGACCATCGGCCAGGAACTCGACGGCTTCTCGCTGATGTCGGAAGCCTACGGCCGCGAAGTGCTGGAAAAGCCCGAGAACGAATCGCTGATCGCGCACGAGTTGGCGCATCAGTGGTGGGGCAACATGGTCACCAGCCGCGACTGGAGCCATTTCTGGCTCAACGAGGGCTTCGCCAATTTCATGGCGGCCGCGTACCTGCAGCATCGCTTCGGCGATGCGGCGTATCGCGAACGGGTGGACGCCTGGAAGCGGCGCGTGGACAAGTTGCGCGAAAGCGGCAAGGACCATGCGCTGGTATACGCGAGCTGGAACAAACCCAGCGCCGACGATCGCGCCGTGGTTTACCAGAAGGGCGCCTACGTGCTGCACGTGCTGCGCGAGGAACTGGGCGAGCGCGCGTTCTGGCGCGGCATTCGCGCTTACACCCGGGCTTATTACGGCCACTCGGTGGTGACCGCGGATTTCCGCGCGGCGATGGAGCGCGCGAGCGGGCGCGATCTGGGGAGCTTCTTCGCGCGTTGGGTGGAGTCGGCGGAGAACGTGCCGCTCAAGAGCGAGGCGGGGGCGGCGAAGGTGGATGTGCCGGCGAAGTAGCCGGTGCCGGTAGCTGTCGAAGTCTCATGCATTGCTTCTGCGCGCCCCATCGATAACGCCAGATAGCTTCACCCTTTGAAGCCCGACGTCTCCCCCCTTTGAAAAAGGGGGGCTGGGGGGATTCGCTCTTCGCTTGAATCCGCCACCGCAAAGCCAAAGCAAATCCCCCGCGCCGCGAGGTTCAATCTGGAACCATCTCGCGTCGGGCGCCCGCCCCCTTTTTCAAAGGGGGCAACGGTTCGCGAGAGCAAATCCCCCGCGCTTCCCCGCGCGCCGCGCCGTCCGGCCGCCCCCAGGACCGCCACCACCCGCACGCTTCCTTTCACAGTTCCGGTCCGGCCACTGTGCACGAACGGGTGTCTTGGCTTTAGGCTAGGGGGATCGCCCCGCCAGACCAGCAAGGATTCCGCTATGACCCAGCCCCGTCTCGCCCCCCGCGCCCGCCTGCACCGCGCCGGCTTGTTCCGCGCGGTCCATTGCGCGTTATGGCTCGGAGGCAGCCTGTTCGCCGGCAGCGCACTGGCCCAGGACGCCGCCCAGGACGCGGCGCCCGCGCCGGCGAGCGAGGCGCGCACGCTCGAGACGGTATCGGTGCTGGGTTCGCGCCGCAGCCAGCGCTCCTCGGACACCACCTCGATCTCGCCGGTCGATGTGCTGCCGATGGCCAAGACCGTGGAAGAGGGCGCGCAGTTCGACCTCGCCCAGTCGCTGCAATACACCGCGCCCGCGTTCAACTCCACCCGCCAGAGCGGCGCCGACGGCGCCGACCTGGTCGATTCGGCCGCGCTGCGCGGCCTGGGTTCGGACCAGACCCTGGTGCTGGTCAACGGCAAGCGCCACCACACCACCGCGCTGCTGAACCTGTTCGGCGCGCGCAACCGCGGCAACACCGGCACCGACCTCAACACCATTCCGCTGATGGCGATCGACAGCGTCGAGATCCTGCGCGACGGCGCCGCCGCGCAGTACGGCTCCGACGCCATCGCCGGGGTCATGAACATCTCGCTGAAGAAGCGCAAGGGTTGCGAAGCGGTCGCCGGCTACGGCCAGTACTCCAAGGGCGACGGCGAAAACTGGCTGGCCACCGCCTACTGCGGCTTCGGCCTGGGCAGCGACGGCAGCCTCGGCATCACCGGCGAATGGCAGGACCGCGGCCGCTCCGACCGCTCCGAGCCGGCCGGCAGCCCGCGCATCATCGGCGACTCCAAGATCCGCAACGAGACCTTGTTCCTCAACGGCGACAAGCCGCTGGCCGAGAACGTCGACCTGTACTTCACCCTCGGCGTGCAGCGCCGCGACGCGTCCTCGGCCGCGTTCGCGCGCGACGGCCTGGGCTCGGAAGACATCCCCTCGCGCAACTCGGCGGCGATGTATCCCGACGGCTTCGTGCCCTTCATCGACGGCGAGATCGACGACCGCTTCGGCATCCTCGGCCTGCGCTGGGCGATGGGCGAGTGGAACGCCGACCTGTCCTACACCTACGGCTACAACAAGTTGCGCTACACCATCAACAACACCCTCAACGCGTCCATCGCCAATCTCGACCTGCTGGGCGGCGGCAAGGGCGTGAGCGCGCGCAGCTTCGACGCCGGCGGTTTCTCGTTCGAGCAGAACACGATCAACTTCGACGTCAACCGTTTCTACGATCAGATATTCAAGGGCCTCAACGTCGCCTTCGGCCTGGAACGGCGCGACGAGAAGTACAAGATCTTCGCCGGCGAGCCGGGTTCCTACATCGACGCCGACGGCGTCGGCGAAGGCGGCAACGCCGGCAGCCAGGGCTTCCCGGGCTTCCAGCCGGCCGATGCCGGCGCTCACAGCCGCGACAGCTGGTCGGCCTACGCCGACGTGGAAGCCGACTTCACCGAGCGCTTCACCGCCGGCGTGGCGCTGCGCTACGAGGACTACAGCGACTTCGGCAAGACCACCACCGGCAAGCTCGCCGCCGGTTTCCGCGCTACCGATACGCTGATGTTCCGCGCCTCGGCCAGCACCGGTTTCCGCGCGCCGTCGCTGCAGCAGAAGTATTTCTCCTCGACCATCACCGACTTCGTCAACGGCGAACCGGTGGACGTGGTGATCGCGCCCAACGGCGGCACCATCGCCAACGCCGCCGGCCTGCCGCTGCTGACCAAGGAGAAGTCGCGCAACTACACCCTCGGCCTGACCTGGTCGCCGACCGCCGACACTTCGCTGACCCTGGACGCGTATCGCATCGACATCGACGACCGCATCGTGCTCAGCGGCCGCTTCGACACCACCGATCCGACCATCGGCTCGATCCTGGATTCGCTCGGCGTCGGCCAGGCGCAGTTCTTCGTCAATTCGGTCGATACCCGCACCGAAGGCGTGGACTTCACCTTCAACAACGAGCGCGAACTGGGCAACGACTTCAAGCTCGGCACCTTCTTCGCCTTGAACCTCAACCGCACCAAGGTCAACGCCATCCACGCGCCGCCGGCGCTGGTCGGCCGCGAAGACGTGTTGTTGTCCGAGCGCGAGCGTTTGTTCATCGAGCAGGGCGCGCCCAAGTCCAAGGCCGTGCTCGGCTTCGACCTGTCGCGCGGCGCCTGGGACGGCAACCTCAAGCTGATCTACTTCGGGCCGCAGACCCTGGGCACGTTCTCGGGCACCGCCGGCGGCGTGCCGAACGCGCACTACAAGGCCAAGAGCTCGGTCGATCTGAGCGTGACTTACGCCTTCAGCGACAACACCAAGCTGACCGTCGGCGGCGCCAACCTGCTCAACGTCAAGCCGACCCGGCAGAACCCGGACGAAACCGACAACGGCCATATCTTCGACAGCGTGCAGTTCGGCTTGAACGGTGCTTCGTATTTCGTGCGCCTGTGGCATAAGTTCTGATCGCGGCGATGGCGATACGATCGCGGCCATGAGCAACGACCTGATCGCCCATCTGCAGGATCTGGCTTCGGACTTCGGCGCGCTGAGCGCGCGCCGGATGTTCGGCGCTCATGGCGTCTACCACGACGGCGTGATAATCGGACTGGTGTCGGCCGAGGTGCTGTATCTGAAGACCGACGCGGACACGCAGGAACGGTTCCGCGCGGCCGGCAGCGGGCCTTTCATGTACACGCGGCGCGGCGAGACGGTGCCGACCAGTTATTGGTCGGTGCCGGAGGCGGCGATGGATTCGCCGCAGGATATGAAGCCGTGGCTCAGGTTGGCGTTCGAGGCGGCGTTGCGCAAGGCGAATGCGGCGCCGGTAAAGCGGCCGCGTTCGACCAAGCGGCGGGGTGGGGCGCGGTAAGCGGGCCCACGCAGCGACCCGAAGCCGAAATCCCTCCAGACCCCAAACCCACCCTCCAACCGCCTCCCCCCTTTGAAAAAGGGGGGCAGGGGGGATTCGCTTTTGCTTCAGTGCGAAGCAAAGCGAAGAGCAAATCCCCCGCGCTGCGGTTTAGTCGGAAGCCGATTCTCGCCGGGCGCCCGCCCCCTTTTTCAAAGGGGGCAAAGTTGGCGCGCAGGTCTCGGACTCGCAGATCAGCCCTTCTCCACCGCCAACAACCAATCCAGAAACGTCTGCGCCGTCGCCCGCAAACGCCGGTGCGACGGATAGATCGCGTAATACCCCCAGCGCGCCGGCATCGACGGCCCCGGCAGGCGGATCAACTGCCCCGAGCGCAGATACGGCCCCACGATCTGCTCGCGCGCCAACGCCACGCCGATGCCTTGCGCCGCCGCCATCATCGCGTCGGTGGTGTTGCTGAAGATGTAACGCTCTTCCAGCTTGCGCCCGTGCACGTCGGCGGCGCGGAACCAGTCGTGCCAACCCTGCCGGGCCTGATCGGCGATCAACGGCATCTCGGCGATCTGCGCCGGCTCGGTGATCTGCTCGACGCCCGGCAGGTTGGGCGAGGCCACCGGGAACAAGGCATCGTCCATCAGATGGTGCGCGGTCAGCCCCGGCCAATGGCCGGCGCCGTGGCGGATGCCGATGTCGGGGCCGCTGTCGTCGAAGCGGGTCAGCGCGATCTCGGTATCGACGCTGAGCTGGATTTGCGGGTGCGCACGGGTGAACTGGTTCAGGCGCGGCAACAGCCAGATGTAGGCCAGCGAATGCAGGGTGGTGATGCGCACGCGATCACGCTCTTCGCGCGCCAGACGCAGGCTGCGCAACACGCCGTCCATGTCGGCCAGGGCGGTGCCGGCGGCGTCGGCGAGCTGGCGGCCCTGGTCGGTCAACGCCACCCCGCGCGCATGTCGCTGGAACAGGCTCAGGCCGAGCCGGCTTTCGAGTTTGCGCACGTGATGGCTGATCGCGCTGGCGGTCAGATGCAGCTCTTCGGCGGCATGGGCGAAATTCTGGTGGCGCGCGGCGGCTTCGAACGCCGCCAGGGCCGGTAGCCAGTCTGCTCTGAGGGCCATGTCGAGCCTTAAATTAAATTTGTGGCTAGGTTCGAAAGTATGCGCTTGTCTGGGTTTGGCGGCCAGTCAGAATAGCGGGGAGGGAAAAGCCAGATTGTCGCTACGGGCCGTATCGCTGGCGTTCGCAGGCGGTCGCGGCGGTGTCGAAACGGCCTGTGGCCGGCCCGCGGCGACACGAGGCAAGCGCCATGCCCGGCGGACAGGAACGGATCGCGACAGGCCGCTTCACCGGCCCGGCGCGATGGATGAAATCCGCAAGCGGACGCGCCGGTTCGCGCATCCCGGGCCGGACCGGTTACGGATATTCCCGCCGCCCCGATCGCGGCATGCTGCACCCAGATTCGCCAGCCGGCGCCCCCACGCTCCGGTCGTTCCGCCACCGTCGCTCGCGAGGTCGAGATGAGTACGTCGCAAACGCTCCGCATGCCCGCCGAATCGCAACCCACCGCCACGCCTTCGAGCGAAACGGCGGCCGCACAGTCCTGGCGCACGCCGCTGGAGCTGACCATCCTCGGCGCGATCTGGGGCTCATCGTTCCTGTTCATGCGCGTGGCGGCGAAAGATTTCGGCGCGGTGCCGCTGGTGGAGATGCGCCTGGGCCTGGGCGCGCTGATCCTGCTGCCGTTCCTGTGGAAGGCGCGCGCTTCGTTCAAGGGCGCGATCTGGGCCAAGCTCGCGTTGATCGGCCTGATCAACTCGGCGATTCCCTTCATCCTGTTCGCCTGGGCCGCGCAGCGCGCGCCGGCCGGCATCGGCGCGATCACCAATTCGATGGCGGTGCTGTTCACCGCCCTGGTCGGGTTCCTGTTCTTCGGCGAGAAGATCGGCGGCAAGCGCGCGATCGCCTTGCTCGCCGGTTTCGCCGGCGTGGTGGTGCTGGCCAGCGGCAAGACCGCCGGCGCCAGCATCGGCTGGGCGGTCGCCGCCGGCTGTTCGGCCGCGTTCTTGTACGGCATCGGCGCCAACCTGGTGCGGCGCCAGCTCACCGGCCTGCCGGCGGCCGCGGTCGCGGCAGCGACGCTGGGCACCTCGGCGCTGCTGATCCTGCCGTTCGCGATCGCCCACTGGCCCGATCATGCGATCCCGGCCAAGTCGTGGTTCTCCGCGTCGATGCTGGGCGTGGTCTGCACCGGCATCGCCTTCGTCATGTACTACCGCCTGATCCAGCGCATCGGCGCCGCCCGCGCGGTCGCGGTGACTTATCTGGTGCCGCTGTTCGGCGTGGCCTGGGGCTGGATGCTGCTGGGCGAGCCGCTGACGGTGACGATGGTCGTCGCGGCGATGTTGATTTTGGGCAGCGTGGCGTTGAGTCAGCGGGCGGCCAAGTAGGCCTCTGCCGACGACGGCATCTTCATGGCATCAGGTGGATGCCGCTGTGCCGCGCCTTTTTCATTCGGCAATTCCCGCGTACCTCTCATTCCCGCGAACGCGGGCTCCGCCGAAGTGAAGCGGAGCCCGCGTTCGCGGGAATGACGGGCAAAAGCCTTACTCGGAGCCTCACGTGTCCCCCATCCAACACCGCGTCCAATTCGACTTCGACATCGAATTCAGCAACGGCGGCGGCCTGCAAGGCCAAGGCTTCCGCCTCGACATCGACGGCGACGACATCAGCGATGCCGAACTGATCGACTACATCGTGCGCGATCTTCGCCTGTTGATGGTCGGCCCGGCGCGCATCCTCAACAAGCGCATCCTGGTCGAAGCGCACAAGCGCAAGGCCGGTGCGATCGAAAGCGGCAGCATCCGCTATATCGATCTGAGCCATACCATCGAAGACGGGCTGGTCACCTATCCGGGCATGCCGCCGGCGCATATCTGCGATTACCTCAGCCGCGAACGCTCGCGCGACATTTACGAAGAGGGCACCGAGTTCCAGATCGGACGCATCGACATGGTCGCCAACACCGGCACCTACATCGACTGCCCTTCGCATCGCTACGCCGACGGCAAGGACTTGTCCGAAATCGGCGCGGAAGACTGCGCCGACCTCGATGCGATCGTGGTGCGGGTCGCGGCGGACGTGCGCGCGATCGACGACACCTATTTCCGCGATCTGGAGCTGCGCGGCCGCGCGGTGCTGGTGCATACCGGCTGGGACGTGCATTTCGCCACCGCGGTCTATGGCGTGGACCATCCGTTTCTGACCGAATCGGCGGCGGTGTGGCTGCGCGATTGCGGGGTCAAGCTGGTCGGGATCGATTCGGTGAATATCGACGACACGCGCGGCAAGAGCCGGCCGGTGCATTCGACCTTGCTCGGCGCCGGGATTCTGATCGTCGAACACTTGCGCAATCTGGCTGCATTGCCGGATGAGGGTTTCAGCTTCAGCGCGGTGCCGCCGAAGGTGAAGGGCATGGGGACGTTTCCGGTGCGGGCTTTGGCGAAGTTTGTCGGGTGATCTTTGGGGGCGCGTGGGTGCTGATCGAAGAGCATCGGGGCTGAAGCCCCTCCTACAATAAACCTCGTGGCCGCGAAGTCTTTTGTGGGAGGGGCTTCAGCCCCGATGCTTTTCGGTCAGATCATTCGAAACTCACCGCCGCAAATACTCCTGCAACGCCGCGATCGCCATCCTCACCTTCGCCGGCTGCGCATCGCGCTGCGCGGTCACCGCGAACACGCCCAGCGGCGGCATCGTCCAGTCCGGCAACACCAGCACGGCGCGGCCGTCGGCCAGCAACGGGGTCGCATCGGGCTCGGGCAGGCGCACGATGCCCAGGTCCTGCAGCATCATCTCCTTCACTGTGCGCGAGCTGTTGCTGACGATGCGTCCGCTCACGCGCACGCGCCGCGACGGTTCGCCGTCGCGATACAGCTCCACGTACTCGGGCTGATTGAGCACGCTGAGGATCAGCATCGGATGCTGCGACAACTCCTCCGGCGTCGCCGGCAGGCCGTGTTCGCGCGCGTAGGCCGCCGAGGCCACCAGCAGGTGCCGCCATTCGGCCATGCGCCGCGCGATCAGGTTGGAGTCCGACAGACGCCCGACCCGGATCGCCAGATCGATGCGCTCGGCGATCAGGTCGATCTGCCGGTCGTCGGCGAACACGCGCAGCGACAACTCCGGGTACGCGCGCAGCAACGGCGCCAGCGCCGGCGCGAGGTGCGAGGCGAAACCCACCGGCACCGCGACCCGCAATTCGCCGCGCGGCGTGTCGCGCAGATCGCCCAGGCGCCCGTCGGCGTTGCGCGCGGCGTGCAGCATCGCCGCGCAATCCTCGTAATAGGCCTGGCCGATCTCGGTGGTGGTCAGCTTGCGGGTGGATCGATGCAGCAGCACCACGCCGGTTTCGCTCTCCAGCTGGCGCAGTTGCTGGCTGACCGCCGAGGGGGTCATGTCCAGCTCGCGCGCGGCCGCGCTCATCGAGCCCAGCTCGACCACGCGGGCGAACAGGGCCATGCGCTTGAGGCGGTCTATCGTGAAGTCCAGCTTCATGGTTATAGCTTCCGTGGCCGGATTATCGCCGGGTCTTTAAGTGGGCAAACTATATCCCGTCCTCACCTCACTGGAGTCACCCATGAACATCGTCCTGATCGGCGCCACCGGCTACGTCGGCCGCGCCGTGCTCGAAGAAGCCCTGAGCCGTGGCCACCGCGTCACCGCCGTGGCCCGCGACACCGCCTCGCTGCCGGCCCACGCCGGCCTGACCGCCAAGACGGCGGCCATCGACGGCGGCGACCCGGCCAAGGTCGCCGAACTGGTGCGCGACCACGAGGCGGTGATCGCCTCGTTCAACGCCGGTGGCTGGAGCAACCCGAATCTCGGCGCCGATACGGTCGCCGGTTACGCGCAGATCGTCGCCGGCCTGAAGCAGGCCTCGGTGCCGCGCCTGTTGGTGGTCGGCGGCGCCGGCAGCCTGGAGGTCTCGCCCGGTCAGCAGGTGCTCGATCAGCCCGGTTTCCCGGAGCAATACCGCGGCGGCGCCGAAGCGATGCGCACGGTGTTGAACACGCTGCGCGGCGAGCGCGAACTGGACTGGAGCTTCCTGTCCCCGGCCGCGCACCTGGTGCCGGGCGAGCGCAGCGGCCGCTTCCGCATCGGCGGCGATCAACTGCTGGTCGATGACAAGGGCGAGAGCAATGTTTCGGTACAGGATTACGCGGTCGCGCTGATCGATGAGCTGGAGCAGCCGGCGCATTCGCGCAAGCGGTTTACCGTGGCGTATTGAGCGAAGGATTGATGGCGGCGGGCGGATAGCGCCCGCTGCCTGGTTCGGTTTTCGTTTCCTCTCCAGACCGTCATTCCCGCGAACGCGGGAATCCAGCGGCTTTCGAGCAAGTTGCGTCAAAGTCACTGGATTCCCGCGTTCGCGGGAATGACGGGCTTGGGGGTTGCGCGGGAGGAGTGCGGCTAAGCGGCAACACCGGCCCTTCCAAACTCTAAATCACCTCTCACCCCACCGCCGCAATCAACGCCTCACACTGCTTCGCATCCAGCATCGCCCCAACTCCTGCCTTGAGATTGTCGGTCTGATTCCTGGGCTTCGCCGTAGCCGGAATCACCACCGTCACCGCCGGCTGGCTGAGTACGAACTTCAAGAACAACTGCGCCCACGAATCGGCGCCGACTTCGCTCGCCCACGCCGGCAGCGGCTTGCCCTTGACCTGGGCGAACAGGCGGCCGTCCTCGAAGGCGCGGTTGATCATCACCGCGATGCCAAGCTCGCCCGCCAGCGGCAGGATCGCCCGCTCCGCGCCGCGCGATATCACCGAATAGTTGATCTGGATGAAATCCGGCTTGAGCGCGCGCATGTCGTCGGCCAACTGCGTGTGCGCGCTTTCCAGGTAATGGGTGAGGCCGACCAGCCGCACTTTTCCCTGCTGCTTGAGTTCGCGCGCCAAGGCCAGCTGCGTGCGGGTGTCGCGCAGGTTATGCACTTGCAGCAGGTCGATGCGATCGGTGCGCAGGCGTTGCAGCGAGCGCTGGAACTGCGCCAGCCCTTCGGCGCGGCCGTTGACGCCGGACAATTTGGTTGCCAGGAACAGACGATCGCGCAGTTGGGCCTGCGCGACCAGTTCGCCGAGCACATCCTCGGCGCTGGAATAGGTCGGCGCGGTATCGACCACGCGCGCGCCGGCATCGACGAAACGCTTGAGCACCTCGCGCAGCGGTTCGCGCGCGGCGGCATTCTCGCCGATTTCGAAATTGCCCGAGGTGCCCAGGCCGATCACCGGCACCCGTTCGCCGGTCGCGGGAATCTTGCGTTTGATCAGCGCGCCGGAGAACGGCGTTTCGGCTCGCTCGGCCGCCAGCGGCACCGCCGCTGCCGACGGCGCTTCGCCGCTGCAGGCGCTCAACGGCGCGAGGGCGAGGCCGGTGGCGACCACGGCAGTGGAACTGAGGAATTCGCGACGACTGGCCATGACGATGACTCGCGTTGGAATCGGTGCGGTTCGGTGCGGCTTCGATGCGCAGCCTCGCGCATTCCGGCGCCGCGCTCAAGCGCCGGGGTCGCCATCGCGTGCGAGCCGCGACGGCAACGCCACCACGGCGCGTTCAACGCGCGCCGATCATCTCCAGCAGCCGCATCGACGCCGCCGGATTGCGTTCCTTCGCCGCGCTGATGAAATACACGAACACCTCGCGCGGCGCGGCCTTGGCCAGCGCCGCGCCGACATGCGGCAGCTCCGGATTGTCCTCGCCGCGCGCCCAGGCCTGCGCGCGCCGCGCCCAGGCGTCGAGCTCGTCCTGCGGATAACCGGTGGCGATGTCGGCGCGCGCGCGCATCAACCGCGCATAGACGAAATCGCCGGTGACATCGGCCAGCGACGGGTATTCGTCGGAATCGGTGAACACCGTGGCGATGCGGCGCTCGCGCGCCAACCGCAGATAGGCCGGATCGAGAAAGCTCGCGTGGCGCACTTCCAGCACGTGCTTGAGCGCGCGGCCATCGAGCGTGCGCGGCAGGGCGTCGAGGAACGGCGCCAGATCGTCCGCATCGAAGCGGCGGCTGGGCGCCAGCTGCCACAGGATCGGCCCGAGCCGTTCGCCGAATTCGCCCAGGCCGCCGTCGATGAAGGCCTTCGCGCCCGACTGCGCCTTGGCCAGCGCGCCGGCCTGGGTGATGCGGCCGGGCGCCTTGAGCGAGAACATGAAATGCTCCGGCGTGTCCGCGGCCCATTTGGCGTAGGTCGCCGGCTTCTGCGCGCTGTAGAAGGTGCCGTTGATTTCGATGCTGCTGAGCTGGCGGCTGGCGTATTCCAGCTCGCGCCGCTGCACCAGGCCTTTCGGATAGAAATTGTCGCGCCACGGCACGAAGGTCCAGCCGCCGATGCCGCTGCGGATGCCGTCGATGGGCGCCACGCCATGGTTGCCGGCGAGCGGGTCCACGGCCGCGGGCTTGGCCGCGGCGGCGAACAGATCGCCGTCCGCGGAGGGATGATCGGACTTGCTCGGTTTGCGGTTCATAGGTTCCAGGGATTGTAAGTGCCGAACCACCACAGGCGGCCTTCGATGTCGCGGCAGGTGTAGGCGCGTCCGCCGTAGTCCTGGTCGGCGACCGCGACCACGATCTGCGCGCCGGCCGCGCGAGCGCGGGCGTAATGCTCGTCGGCGTCGCTGACGACGACCGAGCAGGCCTGAGTTTCGCGCCCTCCGATCTCATCGGGTTGGACGATGCGCTTGCTCCACTCGTTGTCGCCGTCATCGACGACCGAGCCGAGCATGATCATGCCCGGGCCGTAGGTCAGCTGGGCATGGTGGACGGTCTCGCCGTCCTGGTAGACCGCGTGTTTCTCGAAACCGAAGGCGCGGCACAGCCATTCGATCGCGGCGGGGGCGTTGCGGTAGCGCAGGGACGGGATGATGGTGCTTCCGGCGATGGGATCCATGGCAAGGCTCCTGAGACGGCGCGGATGGGCGGTCGCTGCGGCGACGGGTGACGTTCGTCAGGCGACGAGGATAGCGCGGCAACGTTATTCTCGCGTCTTCATCGGGACGGGGCGCGCGCATGAGCACTTACACCGGCAGTTGCCACTGCGGCAAGGTCGCGTATGAAGTCGAGGGCCAGATCGATCAGACGATCGACTGCAATTGTTCGATGTGCCAGCGTCGCGGCGGCCTGCTCTGGTTCGTGCCGCGCGCGGCCTTCAGCCTGAAAAGCGATCGGGCCGACGTGGGCACGTATCACTTCAACAAGCATTCGATCGATCACCACTTCTGCCGCAACTGCGGCATCGCGCCGTACAGCGAAGCCTCGATGCCCGACGGTACGCCGATGACGGCGATCAACGTGCGTTGCCTGGACGGGGTGGATTTGAAATCGCTGAAGATCGTGCCGATCGACGGGCGCTCGTACTGAGCCTCGCGCCGCGTCAGCAACGGGCGGCGCTGCCTTAGTTCGAAGTCTCGCCGGTGCGCAGACGCTCGCGTCCGCGCGCGGTAAGCACCGCCACGCTGCTCTCGCCGTGCGCTTCGACCCGCACCCAGCCCGGCGCGGGATGATCGCCGATCGCGTCTTCGCCGATCCACGCCAGCTCGCGCATCAGCACGCTCATGCGCACGCCCAGCCGCTTGCACAGGCGCGGCAGCGAGACGCCGCCGGCTTCGCCGGCCAGCATCGCCAGCAGCGGCTCAGTCAACTCGGACAAGGCCGATGTCCTTGGCCGACTGCAGGTTCTGCGCCGGCTGCGGCTGGTGCGGATGCACGATCACCGGAATCGATTTCGAGGTCGGCGTGCGCGCTTCGTCGGCGAAGCTCGACAGCGGCACCAGCGAATTGGTTTCCGGGTAGTACGCGGCCAGGCAGCCGCGCGGGATGTTGTATTCGACCAACATGAAGCGCTTGGCGACGCGCTTGACGCCGTCGTCGCACAGGCTTTCCAGGTCCACCCAATCGCCCGCGCTCATCCGCAGCGCGGCGATGTCCTCTTTGTGGATGAACAACACCCGGCGCTCGCCGAACACGCCGCGGTAGCGGTCGTTCATGCCGTAGATGGTGGTGTTGTATTGATCGTGCGAGCGCGTGGTCGCCAGCGTGAACACCGGTTGCGAGTTGCTGGCGCGGGCGCGGTGCACGGGCAGATCGGTCGGCACCGCGTGCGGCTTGAACAGCGCCTTGCCTTCGGGATTGAGCCAGCGCCGCTCGCTGGCCGAATTGGTCAGGTGGAAACCGCCAGGCACGCGCAGGCGCTGGTTGAAGTCGTGGAAATCGTCGAAGACCTCCTCGATCTTGTCGCGGATGCGGTCGTAATCGCCGATCAGCCACAGCCACGGCACCTTGCTGCGCGCGCCCAGGGTGGCGTGGGCCAGGCGCGCGACGATCGCCGGTTCCGACAACAGCATCGGATCGGCCGGCGCGTTGATGCCGGCCGACAGGTGGACCATGCTCATCGAATCCTCGACCGTGACGCCTTGCGGGCCGGTGTCCTGGATGTCGATTTCGGTGCGGCCCAGGCAGGGCAGGATGTAGGCGTCGCGGCCGTGCACCAGATGGCTGCGGTTGAGCTTGGTGGTCACGTGCACGGTCAGGTCGCAGCGGCGCAGCGCGCGATGGGTGGCCTCGGTGTCGGGCGTGGCGGTGGCGAAGTTGCCGCCCAGGCCGAAGAAGGTCTTGCAGCGACCGTCGAGCATGGCTTCGATCGCGCCGACGGTGTCGTGGCCGTGCGCGCGCGGCGGCTCGAAGCCGAACACCTCGCGCAGCCGGTCCAGGAACGCGGGCGCGGGTTTTTCGTAGATGCCCATCGTGCGGTCGCCCTGCACGTTGCTGTGTCCGCGCACCGGGCAGGGCCCGGCGCCGGGGCGGCCGATGTTGCCGCGCAGCAGCATCAGGTTGAGGATCATCTGGATCGTCGCCACCGAATGCTTGTGCTGGGTGATGCCCATGCCCCAGCAGCAGATCACCCGTTCGGCCTGCGCGTAGATGTCGCCGGCGCGTTCGAGTTCGGCGCGCGACAGGCCCGACTCGGCGACGATGGTGTCCCACGATTCGTTCGCCACCTCTATCGCGAACGCGTCGAAGCCGCGCGTGTGCTCGGCGATGAAGCTCACATCGATCACCCGCGCGCGGCCTTGCGCCTGCGCCAGCGCATCCAGCTCCAGGGTGCGCTTGATCATGCCCTTGAGCGCGGCCAGATCGCCGCCGATGCGCAACTGGAAATAATCCGAGGAGATGCGGGTCGAGCCGTTGTGCAGCATCTCCAGCTTGTCCTGCGGATCGGCGAATTTCTCCAGCCCGCGCTCGCGCAATGGGTTGAACGAGACGATCGCCGCGCCGCGCTTGGACGCCTGGCGCAATTCGCCGAGCATGCGCGGATGGTTGGTGCCGGGGTTCTGGCCGAAGATGAAGATCGCATCGGCCAGTTCGAAATCGCGCAACTGCACCGTGCCCTTGCCGATGCCGATCTGCGCCTTCATGGCGGTGCCGGAAGGCTCGTGGCACATGTTCGAGCAGTCGGGGAAGTTGTTCGTGCCGAACTCGCGCACGAACAGTTGGTACAGGAACGCGGCTTCGTTGCTGCAGCGGCCCGAGGTGTAGAACAGCGCCTGATCGGGCGAGGCCAGCGCGTTCAAATGCGCGCCGATGCGGGTGAAGGCCTCGTCCCAGGTGATCGGCAGATAGCGGTCGCTGGCCGGGTCCCAGCGCATCGGATGGGTCAGGCGGCCCTGGTTTTCCAGCCAGTGATCGCTGTAGCGGGCCAGCTCGGCGAGGGTGTAGTTGGCGAACAGCTCCGGCGTGGCGCGATGGCGGGTGGCTTCCGCGGCGACGGCCTTGGCGCCGTTTTCGCAGAACTCGAAGGTGGAGGTGTGGTCGCGATCGGGCCAGGCGCAGCCGGGACAGTCGAAGCCGTCGGGCTGGTTCGCCGACAACAAGGTGCGCGCGCCGAGCACCGGCACGTCCTGCTCCAGCAGATGGGTGGCGACGCTGCGCAGCGCGCCCCAGCCGCCGGCGGGGCCGTCGTAGGGGCGAATGGTTTTCTTGCTCATGAGTCCGATTCCGTCGCGTCGCGCTCTGCGTCGCGTTCGCGTGAGAGTTGCGCGGCGTCTTCGAGCCCGTCGCCTTCGAGCAGACGCTGCGCATGGGTGTAGACGGCGTGGCCGTCGTCGCGGGCGAAGCCGATCAGGGTCAGGTGCGCGGCCTGGGCCAGCGCGATCGCCAGCGCGGTCGGCGCCGAGATCGCCGCCAGCAGCGCGATGCCGGCCTGCGCGGTTTTCATCGCCATCTCGTAACTGGCGCGGCTGGTGACCACGGCGAAACCGCGCAGTGGATCGATGCCGGCGGCGGACATCGCGCCGATCAGTTTATCCAGGGCGTTGTGGCGGCCGACGTCCTCGCGCACCAGCAGCACGCGGCCGTGGACGTCGGCCCAGCCGGCGGCGTGGGTGGCGCCGGTCAGGGCATTGAGAGGTTGGCGTTGGCGCAACTCGCGCAGGGCGCGTTGCAGCGCGCGCGCGCGCACCGGCGCGCTGTCGCCCACGCGCGGCGGCGGACGCAGCACCGCCTCGATGCTTTCCGTGCCGCACACGCCGCAGCCGCTGCGGCCCTGCAGATTGCGCCGGCGTTGTTCGAGCGCGGCGGCGCGTTCGCCGGGAACGCTCAGGCGCAGGCTGATGCCTTCCAGCGAGGTCGCGATTTCCTCCACGCGCAATTCGCCGGCACCGGCGACGATGCCTTCGCTGAGGGAAAAGCCGAGGGCGAAATCGGCCAGATCCTCGGGCGTGGCCATCATCACCGCGAACGGCGTGTCGTTGTAGATCAGCGCGACCGGCACTTCGGCGGCGATGACGTCCAGCGCCTCGCGCACGTTCGCGCCGCGGCGGCGGCGCACCGTGCGCCGCACCGCGCCGGCGCGATCGGCTTCGGGTTCGGCGTCGCGTTCGCTGCCGGGCAATGGTCGCTGTGTACTCATGTCGATTCGGTGGCCGGACGGCGGTGGCGCCGTCCGGCCGCGGGCCTCAATGGAACAGCACGAAGGCCTTCTGCAAAGTCACCCACACGCCCCAGGCCATCGGAATGCCGATCGCGACCCAGGCGCCCAGCACCAGGGCCGGATTGCCGCCGTGGCCGACCAGGGCCATCTGTTCCGGCGTGTACAGCGCTTCGCCGTTGCTGCCGGTCTTCTCGTGGGCGAGGGCTTTTTCGCGCGCCAGTTCTTCCGGCGTCATGAAATGCTTCTGCGCGACCGGACGCACCATCAGGTTGCACAGCAGGCCCAGCACCAGCATCCCGGCCAGGATATACATGGTGGTGTTGTAGACCTGCGAAGGCGGCAGGCCCAGGCCCAACTGGTAGTCGCGCATGTAGGTGACCACCACCGGGCCGAGGATGCCGGCGGTGGCCCAGGCGGTGAGCAGGCGGCCGTGGATGGCGCCGACCATCTGGGTGCCGAACATGTCCGCCAGATAAGCCGGAATGGTGGCGAAGCCGCCGCCGTACATCGACAGGATCACGCAGAAGATCGCCACGAACACCGCGATGCTGCCCGACGAACCGGCCGCCGGCGCCGCCGCGTACAGGGCGAAGCCCAGCACGAAGAACACCACGTAGGTCATCTTGCGGCCGATGTAATCGGAGGTGGAGGCCCAGAAGAAGCGTCCGCCGATGTTGAACAGGCTCAGCAGGCCGGTGAAGCCGGCGGCGATGGTGGCGATCAGGCCCAACTGGGTCGCATCCAGACTCTTGATGCCGCCGTCCACGCCGATCAGTTTGCCGCCGAACACTTCCTGCAGCATCGGCGAAGCCATGCCGATCACGCCGATGCCGGCGGAGACGTTGAGGCACAGCACGCCCCACAACAGCCAGAACTGCGGGATGCCCCAGACCTTTTTCACGTGCACGTGCTGCTGGGTGATCATCGCGTTGTTGTTCGCCGCCGGCGGCGTCCAGCCGGCCGGTTTCCAGCCGCTGGGCGGAACGCGGTAGCCGAACGCGCCGGCCATCATGAACACGAAATACAGCGCGGCCATGGTCAGGAAGGTTTCGAACACGCCGACCGAGGTCGCGCTGGCGTAATGCTTCATCAGCATGTCGGCGAGCGGACTGCCGATCAGCGCGCCGCCGCCGAAGCCCATGATCGCCATGCCGGTGGCCATGCCGCGGCGGTCGGGAAACCATTTGATCAGGGTCGATACCGGCGAGATGTAACCCAGCCCGAGGCCGACGCCGCCGATCACGCCCGAGCCCAGCCACAGCATCCAGATCTGATGGGTTTTCACCCCGATCGCGGAGATCACCAGTCCGCCGCACCAGCACAGCGCCGAGACCACGCCGGCCTTGCGCGGGCCGGCGCGTTCCAGCCAGCCGCCCCAGATCGCCGCCGAGCAACCCAGCAGCACGAAGAACAAGGTGTACATCCAGCTCAGCTCGCTGACTTTCCAGTCGCAGCCGGTGGCGAACATGCGCGCGAACAGGCCCATCTCTTTCGGGCAGTCGATCGCTTGCGCGATGCCGACGGCCTTCGACAGCGGCAGCCAGAACACGCTGAAGCCGTAGGCCATGCCGATACACAGATGGATCGCCAGCGCCGCCGGCGGGACCAGCCAGCGGTTGAACCCCGGTTTGGCGACGATGCGTTCTTTCGACAACAACCCTTCGGCGGCCGACTGCGGTGCTGCGAGCACCGCGCTCTCACTGGACATGCTTGGACCCCTCCCGATGCTGCGGACTACGGATTCGTACGAAATAGGTTTTCCAGGACATAAAGGGGGGTCAGTCCTGAGGCGCTGAGCGAGGCTAACGTAGCTGTGGGTTGGCGTATATCCTCGGGTAGTCTAATAATCGGCTATCGATAGCCTATTGCAGCCGCTGGGCTGAGCCCAGGCCGGGCACGGCGGCTACTGGAAACGAGGACGGCGATGAAGACGATGCGGCCACCCGCGCGACCCCGATGCCGGCCCGGCTCAGGGCGCGCCGTCGTCGGGCATCAACAGCACCAGCGCCTTGCAGCGGCGATCGCGACAGCCCCGCTGGCGCACGCTGTCGCCGCGGCGCCAGCTGCCGGTGGTGTCGCAGACGCCGTGCATCTGCGCCGCGTCGATACGCACGATGCGGATGTCGGCGCGGCTTTCGCGCGCCGCGGCGATGCTTGGAGAAAAACACTCATGGGCGGGGAGTCCTAGCCGTGGTCGTAGCCGGATCGGCGCAGCGCGTCGTCGATCGCGCGATGCCGATGCATCCGTCCGCGGCGATGGACGGTGCAACCCATGCGCGACCGCGGCGATCGCGAAAGGTTTGCGTGCGTCCGATCGAATCTGCCTGCAACTCGCATCATTTCCAACCGCGACATCGCCGTTCGCTGCAGCAGGTCTCAGTTCGACGCGTCGATGCGCACGGCGTCGCGATCGCAACCGCGCGCGAGCGCCCCCACCGCGCGGAGCGGACATGTTCAAGGTATTGATCCAACCCAAGTGGACCCTGCACGCCGCCGACGGCCGGCCGCTGCCGCCCAAGCTGATCGATCTGCTGCTGGGCGTGCACGCGACCGGTTCGCTGGCGGCGGCGTGCCGCGATCTCGACCTGTCCTATCGCTATGCCTGGGGATTGTTGCAATCCTCGCGTTCGCTGTTCGGCGCGCCGCTGCTGCGCATGACCCGCGGCCGCGGCGCGACGCTCACCGCGCTCGGCGAAAGCCTGGTGTGGGCCGACCAGCGCATCGCCGCGCGCCTGGCGCCGACCCTGGACAGTCTGGCCTCGGAGGTCGAAGTCGAACTCGGCCGCGTGCTCAGCGCGCAGGCGGCGCCGCCGCGGCTGCACGCGGCGCACGGATTCGCGGTCGAGACATTGCGGCGGTTTCTCGATGAGGCCGGCGCCTCCGTCGATCTGAAATACCGCAGTCCCGGCGAAGCCCTGGCGGCGCTGCGCTCGGGCGATTGCGATCTGGCCGGCGTGCATCTGCCGATCGGCGAATTCGAACGCGACATTCTCAGCCACTACGCCGACCGCATCGATCCGGCCGGCGACCGCGCGCTGCATCTGGCGACGCGGCGGATCGGCCTGATCGTCGCGCCCGGCAACCCCAAGCGCATCCGCACGCTGGCCGATCTGCTGCGCGAGGACGTGCGCTTCATCCATCGACAACACGGTTCGGGCGCGCGCCTGCTGCTGGAGCGCATGCTGGCCAAGCAAGGCCATTCGATCCGCGACGTGCGCGGCTGCGGCATCGACGAACTTACCCATGCCGCGGTCGCGGCCTATGTCGCCAGCGGCATGGCCGACGCCGGCTTCGGCCTGGAAACGCCGGCGCGGCGCTACGGCCTGGAATTCCTGCCGATCGCCTCGGAGCACTACTTCTTCCTGGTGCGCGAACAGACGCTGACCGCGCCGGCCCTGGCCGAGGTGATGGCGATCCTGCACAGCGAGCGCTTCCGCCGGGAGTTGGGCCTGCTGCCGGGCTACGACGCCGATCGCTGCGGCACGGTGCAGGATTTGTTCGAGGCGTTTCCGTCGGCGCGGGCGGTGTTTGCTTGACGTCGTGAGTGGCCGCGGACGAGCCGGAGGGACTCGCGAAAAAGCCAGGTCACACTTTTCGCATTCGCAACGCACCGGCTTGATGTCCAATCGATCTGCGATTCGAAAAAATTTGATCGGGGCGGAAAATTTCGCGTACTCGATCGCCGGCGTCGGCTTGACCCCGGCACCTGCTCGCCCAACCATTGACGCATCGCAAGGCAACGGAGTTGGCCATGCCATCGACTTACCGCTGGACGTTCGTGCCGTTGCTGGTCTGCCTGGCCGCGAGCGCTTGCGCGCAAGGCGATCGCTCCGTCTTGCCGGCGGCGGCAGCGAAAGCGGATGACGCAGCGGGGAAGGGGACGATGAAAGGACCGACGTTGAGCCGGGAGCAGTATCAGGCGCTGGTGTTCAAGGTGATCGAGGGGATTACGCGGCGGGAAGAGCTGAGCCAGAGCCATCTGGAACGCATCACGGGGTTCACGCTCGCACCGGTTCCCGATGCGCCGGACATACGCGACATCGCCGGCCAGGGGGCCGACGGATGGTGGCGCTGGAACATGAATATCACGACCTATTCGCCCCGCGATGTAAGGCTTCAGATGTTGGCCGGGCCTTATGAGCGCGACAAGCTGGGCAACTCTCCCCAATGCACTCTTGATTACCCGGCCTTCCATCGGCGCATGAAAGAGATGGGATTCAACGACTCAGAGGGGTTTGGCCCCTTGGGCAAGGGAACGGCCTGGGAATACAGCCGTGGCAGTCAGTCGGTGGGGGTGAAGTTCTATTACACCGGCGAGCCTTTCGCTGAAACGGGCCGATGCATCGAATGGGTCAGTATGGACTTCGCCATGACGGACGAAGGGCCGCATCGTGGCCGATAAGGACGAACTCGACGCAGTCTTCGACGGGTTCGCGAAGCGCGGCGCCACCGAGCATCACTTGCGCATGCTGGAAGCGGCGATGCGCAGTTCACCCGAACTGAATCGCGCGATGACCGACGCCATCTTGAACGAACGGGTGCTGGGCCTGCATTTCCTGCCGCCGGAATCTCCCGCTTCGGCTTGGTACGCCCCAACGACGCGCGAAATAGGCTTCCAACGCGCGTTGCTTGATGTGCCGCTCCGCGCCGAACCTCTCGATCGTCTTGCTTACGCGTTTGGCCACGAAATTTCCCATGCTCAGCAAGATCCGGCGGCACGCAAGGCCGAACTGGCCATCGTTGCGGAGATTCGCGCGCTAGCCGAGAGCGGGGCGCGGCCCCGGGACTACACCGCATTGGTCGAGCGCTACGACGCGCTCCAACGCGATAACGAGGCTCGCGCCGAATTGAACGGAATCAATACGCTGGCGGACCGAATGAAGCACGAGGACGGAGGGCCGATCTCGGAAAAGGTGCTGGCCAAGCGTGCGCAGGAAATCAGTTCCTGTACCGAAGTTTCAAGCTTGGGCCGCGTGGCCTTCAAGCCCGGCCTCAGCTTCGACCCCAAAACCCAATCGCTCCCGGTCTCGCCGCAGAACATCGAAGCCGTCGCCGCCTGCTTCTACGACATCAAGCGCACGCGCGGCGGTTATCCCCAGGCCAGTCAGGCCGACGCGATCGGCTATGTCGCCGATGCCGAGTTCCAGGCGCGCCGGCTCGATCCGGATCGCCGTTTCAGCGATGTCCATATCGATCTGGCGAAGCTGAAACTGGACCCGGAGACCTTGCGGAAACAATCGGTAAACCTCGGCTTGTTTCGCGATGGTCCGTTCGAGTTCGTGGATACGGGCGGTCATCGGGTGGTGGAAGTGCGGCACACGGCCGGCGGGAACAACCATCCACTGACGACGCCTCCGTCCAACGCGGGCCCGGCCGATCCGCGCCATGCCGATCACGGCATGCTGGAACAAATCCGCGCCGGCCTGCGCGCCAACGCCGATCAGCTAGGCAGGCCCGATGAGCAAGCCGGGGAACGGCTCGGCCGCGCCGTCCTCGCTGCGTGCAAGGACAATCGCGAAATGCACCCGGGCCAGGAGGTTTCGCTCGCGGCCAATGCCCTGGGCCGGGTCGATCATGTGGTGGTGGCGAACGGCAATGTGTTCGCGATCGAGGGCCGGTTGGACGATCCCGAGCACAAGCGTGCGACGGTGAATATCGAACGGGCGCTCGGCACGCCGGTGGAGCAGTCGGATCAGAAGCTGCAGTCGGCGAATCAAGCCATCGCGCAAGAGCAGGAACGGGCGCGGCAGTTGAGCCAGCAGCAGACACGGAGCGGGCCGACCCTGATCCATTGAACGATCGCGGTGCGGCCGATCGGACCCGCGATTCGAGGCCGCCAGCGTGTGCGCGGGCGGCGAACGACGCATGTGGCCGGCGTCACATCGAAAACGCCGTGTTCATCCGCAATCCGGGCGGTGCCTGGATGTTCCCAACGGCGCGGCTACGCCGGAGACGCAGTTGCAGATATGGGATTGCAATGCGGGCAATGGGCAGCGGGTTCGGTTGCCTTGAGAGGGCGCTGACGGCCCTCACCCCAACCCCTCTCCGCAAGCGGGAGAGGGGCTCGACGCAGGCAATTGCTTTGCCTTCTCTCGCTAGCGGGAGAAGGTGCCCGACAGAGCCTGCCCCCGCGAAGGCGGGGGGCGGATGAGGGCCGCTTCGCCGCGTTTGCTCAGCGAATCGGCTCATCCAACATCAACTCACGCACGAACCGCACCGGCGGCGCGCCGTAAGACAGCACCTGATCGTGGTAAGTCTTGAGATCGAATTTCGCCCCCGACTGCGCCTCCACCGCCTTGCGCATGTCGAAATGCTCCTGCGCGCCGACGAAATACGTCGGCAGCTGCGCCGAGGTCAGCTGCGCGCGCACCCACTTGCCGGCGGCTTCGCGTTCCTGCTGGAAGGTCTGCCGGGTCATGAATTCCATGGCCTGCTCGCGGCTCCAGTCCTCGACCTGCACGCCCTGGTCCAGGATCGCGTTGCCCAACGTGCGCAGGTAGAACTTCAACTGCACCAGGCGGAACAGCGGATCGTTGTCGAGATAACCCGAGTCGGCCATCAGGTCTTCGGTGTAGACCGCCCAGCCTTCCGCGAACACGCCCGAACGCAGCACCGCGCGCAGGGTCGACGGCGCCTTGGCCGAATGCGCGCCTTCCAGGTAGTGGCCCGGCATCGCTTCGTGGATCGACAGCAGGTGCACCATGCGCGTGTTGTATTCGCGCAGGAAGGAATCGACCTGTTCGCGGCTCCAGTCGTCCGGGATCGGCGAGATCGCGTAATACGTGTCCAGGCCCTTGTCGAGCGGGCCGGGCGAATCGCAATACGCCAGCGCCACGCCGCGCTGGAATTCCGGCATCAGGATCACCTTGACCGGCGCGTCGGGCACGGTCACCAGATTCTTGGCGCGGGTGAAGGCGGTCGCATCGCTCAGGGTCTGCTTGGCGAAATCGACGATCTTGTCGCGCGGCGGCTTGTCGGCGTAGGCCAATTCCAGCGCCGCCTCGATCGCTTTTTGCTGCTGCTCGGGCGTGGGCTTGCCGGGCAGCGCCGGCGCGCCGGGCTTGTCCTTGAGTTCCTTCTGCGCGATCGCGTACATCTCGCCGCGCACGCGGATCAGCTCGGCCTGCGCGCGCTGCATGATCTGCGCGCGCGACAGCGATGAATTGAGCGAGAACTTCAGCTTTTCGTCGTACAGGGTCTGGCCGATGCGGAAGTTGCCCTTCGCGTTCGGCACCAGGGTCTTGTCCAGCCATTCCTGCTGCTCGGCCACGGCCTTGCGCAGGCCGGCGACGGCGGCGTCCAGGCGCTTGCGCTCGGCGCCCTTGAGCTGGCCGGCGTTGGGCGCGATGAAGGTGTCGATCAGGCTGAGCACGCCGGCGTTCTGCTTGGCCACGGTCTCGGCGTGGATTTTCGGAACCCGGGCCGGATCGAGGTTGGCGCGGGCCTGGGCGAAGATCTGCGGGATCTTCTCCATGCGCGCGGTCGCCGACTTCAGCCGTTGCGGCATCGGCGCGTATTCGCGCGCCATCAGGTTGTACAGCGCGTCGCCGGCCAGGCCGCTGTAGACCAGCGGGTCCCAGGCCCAGCTTTGCAGGGTCTGGATCGTCCATACGTCCGAGCGCAGGCGGTTGCGCAGGATCAGCGCATCGACCTGGTTCTCGCGCGACAGCCGGGTCGCGTCGATGGCGTCGAGTTCGCCGAGCAGCTTGGTGTTGAAGTCGATCTGGCGCTGGCGGCCGGCGGCGCTGAGGTCATCGACTTCGCCGTCGAAGCGGTGATCGCCGATCTGGGTCGCGGCGATCGGATTGATCTGCATGACGCCGTCGAGCCAGCGCTTGGACAGCGCGGCGAAGGCGGCATCGACCGCCGGATCGGCGGCGCCGGCGGCGGCCGCGTGCGTGGGCGCGCTGCGCGGCGCGGGCGTGGCGGAATCGTGCGAACCGCAGCCGGCCAGAGCCAGCGCGATCAGGGTGGGGCTAAGCAAGGCAGCGAGCTGCGTAGGGCGCAACGGGCGCATATCCATTCTCGGTGGGGTGGGGTGGCCGCGGCCGGGTTGCGCGGAGGATATGCCAAGCCGGTCACGCCCGCATGGGTCATTGGTCGGGCGACGATCGGCCTATATCCAATGGCCGTCAGCGCGTGCGGATTGCGTGTGCGGGCGGCGGCACTGGCCGATGTGGGCGGATCGACGTGGAGGATTCGCGCGAGCTGCAACTCGATGCAAAGCCAGCCGGCCGAGCGGGCAAATCCGGATCGGCTCGCTCGCCCGAGCTCGGCATCCGCCGGCAGGTCAGCGACGACTGGCTGCTGCGCTTGAACGCATCGCGCGGTTTCCGCGCGCCGCCGTTGCCGGAGATCGCCCAGAGCACCACCATCAGCTACGGGTCGGTGATCGATCCCTTCGATCCGGTGCAGCCCTGGCCACGACCGGCTTCGATATCGAAGGCCGCAAGGTCTGGCATGCCGGCGATTCGTCGTGGACGCCGGACGGCACCTGGACCCGGCTGCTGAGCTACGAGCAGCCGCAAGTCGGGCAGGGCGCGCTGCCTTACGACATCAGCCAGTACGACGCGCTGGGGCGGTTCGTCAGCGTCGGCTTCAGCACAAGTTCTAAGCGCCGGCGCGGACGATGCGACGGGCGGCGGCGGAACCCGATCGGGTCCGCGCGCCGCCCGTTTTGTTCGCGGCGCCAACCCCGTGCGGCGCCGGCGCGCGTTGGCACTGACGCGCGGCAACGCGCGCCGCAGTCCAGGCTGGACCCGGCGCGCGACGGTGGCATAGTGCTGCCTGCCACTGACGGCGTGGGAGATGCGGCGATGGAAGCGGGAATCGAACGATCCAGGGCGAACACGGCGGGTTTCGGCCGCGCCGCACGGCTAAGCGCGACGGCGCTGTTGATGTTGGCGCTGAGCGGCGGCATGAGCGGCTGCAGCAGCCATGACCAGCCGAAGATGGCGGAAAGCGCCGCGACGACCGTGGCGTACCTCCGCCAGGCGCCCTCCGGCGGCAACTCCGGACCGCCCGCGCCGCAGGCCGATCTGGGCGTGCTGCTGGCCTACGAACACCGCGTGCAGATCCGCCTGCCCGGTGAGCGCATCGCCGCCCAGGCCGCGGCGGTGCAGGCGGCGTGCACCTCGGCCAAGTTCGGCGCCTGCGCGGTGCTGGGCATGAATCAGAGCGGCGGCGACGATCCTTCGGCGATGGTGCAGGTGCGGATCGTGCCGGCCGGGGTCGAGCCCTTGATCGGCGTGGCCGGCAAGGGCGAGGAAATCGCCGAGCGCAGCATCCAGGCCGACGATCTGGCCACCGCGGTGCGCGACAACGCGATGCGCCAGGACCGGCTGCAGAAAGAACACGCGCGCCTGCTCGAATTCCAGGACCGCAAGGATCTGAAGGTCGCCGATGTGCTGACCTTGTCCAGCCGCATCGCCGAGATCGAATCGCAACTGCAGGCCGCGCAGCAGGAAGCCGCGCAGCAGCAGCGGCGCATCTCGACCCAGTTGGTCACCTTGAATTTCCAGACCACCCGCGGCCAGGAAAGCCGCAGCGAGATCGGCGATGCGTTCCGCGATTTCGGCAGCATCGTCGCCCTGGTGATCGCGTTCCTGATCCGCGCCGTCGCCGTGTTGCTGCCGGTGTCGGTGGTGCTGGTCGCGCTGGTGTGGGTGCTGTTGCGCATCCGCCGCGCGCGCAAGGCGAAGCGGGCGGCCGCGGGCGGCTGAGGCGCGCGGCGGCCGTGGCGATCGCGGGCGCGCACGACGCGCCCGCGAGGCTCAGCGTTCTTCTTCGGACTCGAACTCGACCAGCACGTCCAGGTCGAAGGCCAGCGCCTCCACCGCCTCGCGCACTTTGTTCGCGGTGGACGGGTTGGGCGCGTCGATTTCCAGTTCGTGCACGCCGGGACCGGCGTCGTCGGTCAGGCCGGCGGAACTGGAATCGGCATCGTCCATGTGCGGCATCAGATCGGCGACTTCCTCCACGTGCTCGATCCCGTCCAGGCTGGACAGCAGATTGCCGATCGCACGCGCGTCGTCGTCGTTGCCGGTGATACGCAATCGAAGCAGGGGCATGGCGGAAAACCTGGAATCGCGGCGGAGTCTGGAGGCTAGGCAGGGCGCAGCTAAGACCGCGTGAAACGTCACACCGTCTAAATCGCGTCGAGGTAGGCTAGGCGCATGAACACGACCTCCGAAACGGCCCCTTCGTCGGTGCCCGTGCCCAGCGTCACATTGCGACCGCTGGAGCGCGGCGACCTGCATTTCGTCCACGTGCTCAACAACAACCGCAGCGTGATGGGCTACTGGTTCGAAGAACCCTACGAGTCCTTCGTCGAGCTTGAAGAGCTGTACCGCAAGCACATCCACGACCAGTCCGAGCGCCGCTTCATCGTCCAGGACGGCGGCCAGGAGCGGGTGGGGCTGGTGGAACTGGTCGAGATCGACCACCTGCACCGGCGCGCCGAATTCCTGATCATGATTTCGCCTGAACAGCAGCGCCGCGGTTACGCGCGCGCGGCGACGCGGCTGGCGATCAGCTACGCGTTCCGGGTGTTGAATCTGTACAAGCTGTATCTGCTGGTGGACGTGGACAATCTGCGCGCGATCCAGATCTACGAAGACGCCGGTTTCCAGCGCGAAGGCATCCTGGTCGATGAGTTCTTCAGCGACGGCCGCTATCACGACGTGGTGCGGATGTGCCTGTTCCAGCCGCAGGTGCTGGGGCAGGGCAGCGCCTGGCGCGATCGTAGTAGTCGCTGATGCCTTCTCCCGCTGCGCGGGAGAAGGGGGCCCGAAGGGCCGGATGAGGGCCCGCGGCGTGCTTGTCGGTTCGCGTGCCCTCACCCCAACCCCTCTCCCGCGAGCGGGAGAGGGGCTAAGAGCGCGGTCAGCGTCTCCAAGAAATAGTTCCGTCATTCCCGCGTTCGCGGGAATGACGGGTAAAAACGGATGCTCTGCCGAAGCAGAGACTTCGCCGCTAACGCAGCCTCACTTCTTCTTGGCCGCCTTGCTTTCAACCACCTGATCGCGCACCGGCAGCGGCACGTTGCAGATATTGATGTGCCCGGCCGGGCGCTTGAAGAAATCGTCCTGGCGGTTGCGCCGCGATTCCACCAGCGCCGTGAACAGCGGCGTGTCGGTGCGCAGCACTTCCAGGTTGGCGCGCTCGGCCTTGGGCACGTCCGCGGCCAGGCGGATGGCCTGGATCGGCGTGCGCTCGGCGGCGGTTTCGTAGAAGCCCAGATTGCCGGTGCCGCGCGGCAGCGTCGACAGCAGCTCCATGCCCTTGATCACGCGGCCGACGGTGGTGATGTTGAGGTCCAGGTGACGCGGCGATTGCCCGATCACCACGTACAACTCGGTGCCGTTGCTGGAATCGGCGGCCAAGTCGCGGCCGGCGCCGACGGTGCCGTAGCAATGCGCGAGCCAGCTGTTGCCTTGCCCGGAATCGCGCGCGGCCGGAAAGCCGGCGGCGAAACCGGCCTGCGCCGCCCAGCCGTCGGGATCGGGCAATACCGTCATCGCCAGCCCCGCGCTCTTGCGCGAGAACTCGGCCGGCAGTTTCGTCTTTACCCCCTTGCCGAAGGGTTTGCGCTTGGCCGGGTCTTCGCCGTTGGCGTCGCCCCACTGCACCACGTAGTTGTCCTGCGAGCGGTTGATGCTCAGGCCGTTCCAATAGCCGTTGTGGGCGAGGGCGCGGATGTTGGCGACGTGGGCCGGCGCGAACTGCGGCGCCAGTTCGATCACCACCCGGCCGCGCGGCAGTTCGAGATAAATCGTGTTCTTCGGGTCCAGCGCGCGCCAGTCCGACGGCTGGCTGGCGTCGAGAATCTGCTGCATGGTCCGGCCCTTGGCCGGCTCGGCGGTCTGGGCGAAAACCGGGGCCGCGACCGCGGCGCTCAGGGCGAGGGCGAGCGAGGCGGCTCGATGCATCGAAAGCATGGACGATCTCCTGATCAGGGTTGGCGAGCGTAATCGCCGCGGATGAATTCCGCGAAATCGCTCTGGCCGGGGAAACGGTTTTCGATCACGAAGCGGTAGCGGTCGCCGCCGAATTCGTAGCGGTGGCGCGCTTCGCCGCGCGGCGTGGCTTTGGGTGGCGGGTCGGCGAAGCGTAGCTGGAAGCGGGAGTGAGTTGAGAGGAGTGAGTAAAAGCCCGGTCCTCGCTTGTGCTTCCACTCACTCCTCACTCCTCTCAACTAATTCCTGCTCAATGACTACCGGCACATCCGCTATACCGAACTTCGTAATAGCCTGAGGTCCAACCTAGCCAGACACCCGCGGGGGCGCCGTGATCGAACTCGACAGCCAGTTGCGTAAGTTCCAGAAGGAACTCAGCGCCGGCACCGTGTCGCTGGCCTTGCTGGCGGTGCTGGCCGCGGCCAGCGAGCCGATGTACGGCTACCAGATCGCCAAGCGCCTGGAACGCGAAGGCGAGGGCGTGCTCAGCGGCAAGCAGAGCGCGCTGTATCCGGTGCTACGCAATCTCGGCGCGGCCGGGCTGCTGGACAGCTATGTCGAGCCGTCGGTGACCGGACCGCCGCGCCGCTACTACCGCATCACCGACACCGGCCAGGCCGTGCTGCGCGAATGGACGCAGGCCTGGCGCGCCACCCGCGATTCCGTCGATTCCGTACTCCAGGGGCTGAACTCATGAACGCCATAGCCGGCACGAGCCACTATCCGAACTCCGCCGACCCGTCCGGCGCCGACGCGCCCGGCGTCGACACCGCCCACGCCGCCGCGACCGCCGCCGACGCCAGCCTGCCGCGCTCGATTCCCGATTACCTGCAACGCCTGCGCGAAGCGCTGCAAGGCGCCGATCCGGCGCTGATCCAGGACGCGCTGTACGACGCGGAGGAATACCTGCGTTCGGAAATGGCCGACAACCCCGGCCAGAGCGAGGCCGAGATCATCGCCGCGGTCGCCGGCAGCTACGGCGCGCCCGACGAGGTCGCGGAGATCTACCGCGACACCGAGGTCAAGGTGCAGACCGCGTTGCGCGCGCCGAAGCCGGCGCCGCGCAAATCGGCGCTCGGCCGCTTCTTCGGCGTGGCGCTGGAGCCGCGCACCTACGGCGCGCTGTTCTACATGCTGCTGTCGCTGGCCACCGGCACGTTCTACTTCACCTGGGTCACCACCGGCGTGTCGCTGTCGCTCGGCCTGATGGTGCTGATCGTCGGCATTCCGCTGCTGATCCTGTTCCTGGGCTCGGTGCGGGTGTTGTCGCTGGTGGAAGGGCGCCTGGTCGAGGTGATGCTGGGCGAGCGCATGCCGCGGCGGCCGCTGTATTCCGATCGCAGCCGGCCGGTGCTGGAGCGGATCAAGGAGATGTTCACCGATCCGCGCACCTGGGGCACCTTGCTGTACATGCTGTTGATGATGCCGCTGGGCACGGCGTACTTCAGCATCGCGGTGACCGGCCTGGCGCTGTCGTTGTCGCTGATCTTCCTGCCGTTCGCGATGTTGTTCGGCCTGTTCGACGGTCTGGTCCGGATCGACGGCGTTTCGTTCCTGGGCGCCTGGGAGCCCTGGGCGATGCCGGTGTTCGCCCTGGTCGGCGTGTTGCTGCTGTTCGTGATGCTGCATGTGGCGCGCCTGATCGGCTATGCGCATGCGCAGTTGGCCAAGCATCTGCTGGTGCAGTGGGCGCAGCGCGACTGACGGCATGCGACAGCGATGCGACGAAAAGCCGGCGTTCGCGCCGGCTCTTTCGTTGAGCGCGGAGCGATCGGCCGCGCATGAAAAAAGCCCGGCACGTGGCCGGGCTTTCCTGATGGCTCGATGAAGCCGATGACGCGCGGGTTACTTCGCCGCGTTCTTGGCGATGAAGTTGCGCACCTGCGGATACACCTGCTCGCGCCAGCGGCGGCCGCTGAAGATGCCGTAATGGCCGGCGCCTTCGACGGTGAGGTGCTCGCGGCGTTGCTTGGACACGCCGGTGCACAGCGTGTGCGCGGCGCGGGTCTGGCCCTGGCCTGAGATGTCGTCGAGCTCGCCTTCGATGGTCAGCAGCGCGGTGTTCTTGATCGCGCCCGGATCGACCCGCTCGCCGGCCACATCCCACAGCCCGCGCGGCAGCAGGTGCTGCTGGAACACGACCTTGATCGTATCCAGGTAGTACTCGGCCGGCATGTCCAGCACGGCGTTGTATTCGTCGTAGAACCGGCGGTGCGAATCGGCGTCTTCCAGGTCGCCCTTGAGCAGGTCCTGGTAGAAATCCCAGTGCGACTGGAAATGCCGTTCCGGATTCATCGCCATGAATCCGCTGTGCTGCAGGAAGCCCGGATAGACGCGGCGGCCGCGGCCGGGGAAGTTGGCCGGGACGTGGTGGATCAGATTGCTTTCGAACCACCACAGCGGCTTGTGCACGGCCAGGTCGTTGACCTTGGTCGGGCTTTCGCGGGTGTCGATCGGCCCGCCCATCATCACCAGCGAACGCGGCGTGGCTTCGCCGCGCGCGGCCATCAGCGACACCGCCGCCAGCACCGGCACGGTCGGCTGGCAGACGCTGATCACGTGCAGGCGGTCGGCGCCGATCAGGCGGATGAAATCCTGGATGTAGCCGACGTAGTCGTCGAGGGTGAAGGCGCCTTCCTCGGTCGGCACCATGCGCGCGTCGATCCAGTCGGTGATGTAGACCTTGTGGTCGCGCAGCAGCGTCTTGACCGTATCGCGCAGCAGCGTGCTGTGGTGGCCCGACAGCGGCGCGACCACCAGCACCGGCGGATCGTCCTTGAGTTCGGCGATGTTGTCGGCGTCGTCGGCGTAGCGCTTGAAGCGCAGCAGCCGGCAGAACGGCTTGCGCTGCATCTCGCGTTCGATCACCGGATAGGCGTTGCCGTCGATCTGCACCGAGTGGATGCCGAATTCGGGCTTCTCGTAGTCCTTGCCGATGCGATAGAGCAGTTCGTACCCGGCGGCCAGGCGCGGCGCGGCGGGCAGGGTCGACAGCCAGCTGCCGGGCGCGGCGAACATCTTCGCGCCGGCGTCGGCCCAGTAGGTCATCGGGGCCATCCAGGCGCGGCCGAGTTCGTGCATTTGGTAAAGCAGCATCGGGTCGGACTCTCAGTGGCGGTGTACAGCGGTGGCGGTGCAGGGCTGGCGCCGGAGAGTAGCTGACCCCGGCACGAGCGGTTTGCTGCGCCGCAGCATAGCGGATTGGGACGGCGGTCGCGTGAATGGTGAGGGGTGTCGCGGTGGGGGGCGAGATCGTTGGCTGGGCGGGCCGATTCGAATGCTCAGGCTTCGACCAAGCGCGTCAACCATTGCCCACTTTGAAAAAGGGGGCGAGCGCCCGGCGTGAGTACGAAGCCGGGCCTTGCTGTAGCGCGGGGGATTTGCTTTTGCTTTCGGGAAGAGCAAAAGCAAATCCCCCCCTAGCCCCCCTTTTTCAAAGGGGGGAACAGCTCAGAGGGGGGCGGCTTCGTCGCGGATCAATCCACCGTCTCCAACGCCGCCGTGCCGCCGCGCAGCATCGGTCCCAACCACAAATGCGAACCCAGGGCGGCGAATCCCTGCGCGGCGAAGCGCTCGCGGTAGAACTTCGCCGGCCGGCGCTTGAAGCCGTCGGTGTCGCCCTCGATTCCATCCTCGCGAGTGAAGGTTTCCAGGAACGCCACCCCGCCGCATAGCTCGGCCAGGCCGGGCAGGCCGCGATCGAGTTCGCGCGTGTCCAGGTAATGCAGCACGTCGCTGCAGATCAGCAGATCCACCGGCGCGCACGGCCGCAGGTATTCGAAATCGCCGAACCGGGCCAGATGCAGATTGCGGCTGCGACCGAAGCGCGCAGTGGCGTACTGGCTGCTGTCGAATCCCAGATACTGCAGGCGCGGGCGCAGCTTGAGCAGCGGCGCGCGCCACGGGCCTTCGCCGCAGCCGATGTCGAGCACGCTGCGGATCGGCCGCTCCAGGTGGTACTCGGCCGTGGCGACGGTGAGCGCCACCTTGCGCGTCAGCCGCGCGGCGCCGCCGATGGCCTGGTCCTTCAGGGCCGGGTCGCGGTACCAGCGTTGGAAGTAATCGCGGTCGTATTGTTTGCTCATGGTGGCCGTGCGTGGCGTGGGGGCGTGGCATCCTAACGCGCCCGGCGGCGCTCGGCGGAGCGCCCGCGCGAGCCGCCGCCGTTCGCCGTCACTGCCAGCCCGTCTTCAGGAAGCCCGCGATGAATGCCTATGTCTGGACCAAGACCTTCCATGTCGTATTCGTGATCGCCTGGATGGCCGCGGTGTTCTACCTGCCGCGGATACTGGTCAACCTCGCCGAAGCCGGCGACGAACCGGCGGTGCGCGCGCGGCTGGTGTTGATGGGACGCAAGCTGTATCGCTTCGGCCACATGATGTTCGGGATCGCGGCGATCCTGGGACTGACCTTGTGGCTCGTGTTCCATATGAGCGGCGGTTGGCTGCACGCCAAGCTGACTCTGGTCGCGGTGCTGCTGGTGTATTACATCTTCACCGGGCGCTGGCTCAAGGGTGTGGACAAGGGCCGGGCGCTGCCTTCGTCGCGCATGTTGCGCTTGTTCAACGAGCTGCCGTTGCTGGCGCTGATCGCGATTGTCTGGCTGGTGTTGGCTAAGCCGTTTTGAGGGTTATGGGGGGAAGAGCGAATCCCCCTTAATCCCCCTTTTTCAAAGGGGGAGACTGGTTGCGTTGGTGGTGGGGAGTGGCGTTGCGATCTGCATGATCGTTTTTGTTTTCTACCGAAGCCCGTGCCGTTCCCCCCTTTGAAAAAGGGGGGCAGGGGGATTGCCCCCAGACCTGAGCGCCAACCCCTCAGTTCTTCCTGAAATCCTCACCCTTAGGCAACATCACCGGCACCTTGTTCGCATCGCAATCGCCCTTGGCGCACAGCGCCGCGCGCAGCTTCGGCATCGACTGCAACATGAAGTGATAGATGGTGTTCTGCTCGACGCTGCCGCGCACCGCGGCGCTGCCGGGGCCGCGCGCCCAGATGCCGACGTCGTCGCCGCCATGAGTTTCGTTGCTGGTCGGCACCAGCGCTTCCTGCATGTAGTCCGGCGCCTGGGTATCGACGTTGGTCAAGTCCGGACGGCCCTTCTCGATTTCCTGCATGCCGCTGGCGGTGTGCGGGAACGTGTGCGGGCCTTCGGGCTGCTGCGAGCTGGCGCCGGTGTAGCCCGGGCCGTTGCTGTAGTTGAGCGTGGTGTACGGCTTGCCCAGCGCGTCGCGGGCGTAGTCGTTGGCGTCGCCGTCTTCGCCGCTGGTGCCGCGCACCTTGCCCAGCATCGGGTTGCCGCGAACCGGGTAGCCGACGAAGCTGAGCGTGTGCGAGTGGTCGGCGGTCACCAGAATCAGAGTGTCGTCGGCCGAGGTCGCCTTGTTCGCCGCGTCCACCGCCTGGCTCAGCGCGATGGTGTCGGTCAGCGCGCGATAGGCGTTGCCCTGGTGATGGGCGTGATCGATGCGTCCGCCCTCGACCAGCAGCACGAAGCCGGTATCGCCCTTGATCGCCTTCAGCCGCTCGATCGCCGCGACCGTCATCTGCGCCAGCGACGGCTCGCCCGCGCCGTCCTGCGGACGGTCGTGGTCGAACTGCATGTGATCGGGCTCGAACAGCGCGAACAGCGGCTTGTCCTTCGGCGCGGCGGCGAACTGCTTGGCGTTCCACACGTACTCGCCGCCGGGATGGCGCTGCTTCCAGGTCGCGATCAGGTCGCGGCCGTCCAAGCGCTGGCCGACCTTGTCGTCGTATTCCGGATCGCGCTGCTCCACGGTCATGAAGTTGCCGCGGCCGCCGCCCATCAATACGTCCGGGCCGGTGCCGTAGGGCGATTCGATCATCTGCCGGGCGATGTCGATGCAGCCCTGGGCCTTGGCCTTGTCGGTCAGGTCCATGTCGTTTTCCCAGTTGCGCTCGGCCGAATGGCTGAAGGTCGCGCCCGGGGTGGCGTGAGTGACGCGGGTGGTGGTGACCACGCCGGTGGCCAGGCCGCTGCTGGCGGCGAGTTCCCACAAGGTCAGCATCGGCGCCTGCAGCGCGGCCGCGCAATCGCCGCGCAGGCCTTTCTGGCCGATGCTGAGCACGCCGGCGCGGGTCTTCACGCCGGTGGCCATCGCGCTCATGGTGCCGGCCGAGTCGGGCGTCTGCGAGTCGGTGTTGTAGGTCTTGCTTAGCGCGGTCGCCGGGAAGCGCTCCCAGCTCAGGCGGTTTTCTTCGCCGGGCGAGCCCTTGAGCTGGCCGTCGAGAATGCGCGCGGCGGCGACGGTGGTCAGGCTCATGCCGTCGCCGACGAACAGGATCACGTTCTTGGCTTTGCCGGTGCTGGCGCCGCGCTGCGCGGCCTGGGCGGCGCCGTCGCGGTACCACCATGCCGGGGTTTCGTCCTGCGGGTGCTTGATCTGCGGGACATCGACGACGACGCCGCTGGCGGGCGCATCGGCGCGCGTGGTCGGCGCGGCCGCGGCGCAGGCGGTGAGCAGCGCGGGAACGAAGAGAACGGAAGCGGAACGCAGCTTGGACATGGGCGGGCCGGGCGTTGGGAATGACAAGCCGGCGATTATGCCCTGGACGTGTGACTGCGGTTGGGCGTCGGCGCTGGTGGTACGGCGCCGGATGTTTGCTGGTCGTGGCGGAAAGCAGGAGGCAGAAACGAGTTCAGAGGAGTGAGGAGTGAGTAAAGCATCGCCCCTACTCACTCCTCACTCCTCTGAACTCATTCCTGCCTAAATAGCCATGTTCAGGCGCCGATCCGCCCGGTGCTCCAGAAAATTCACCACCAGGCCCAGCCCGATCACCGCCGCGGCCACCACCAGCACCTGATTGAGCCCGACCTGGCGCAGCACCGCGCCGCCGATCAGCGAACCCAGGGCGATGCCGATGTTGTAGCCCGACACGGTCAGGCTGGAGGCGATCTCGGCCGAACCGGGAATCAAGCGGCGCGACACCTCGATCCCGTAATGCCCCAGCGACGGCGTCGAGCTCATCGCGAACAGCCCCAGCAGCAAGATGCCGGCGTAGGCGAACGAGGGCAGGCCGATCAGGAAATAGATCGCCACGAACAAGGCCGCGATCAGCGCGTAGTTGAAACCGATCGTGCGCGACACGCCGTATTTGGCCGCGGCGATGCCGCCGAAATGATTGCCCAGCACCACGCCGACGCCGAACAACAGCAGCAGGAAATTCGCCGTGTCCTGGCTGTAGCCCAATGAATCGATGATCAGCTTGGGCAGATAGGTGTAGGCGATGAAATAGCCGCCGAACAGCAGCACGATCTTCATCAGCGCCGACAGCACGCGCGGGTTCGAGATCACTTCGGCGAAGCGCACCTGCTGCGATTCCAGCGTGCGCGCGCCGGCCTGCGCCGGAATCCAGCGCCACATCGCCGCCGCCGCGATCAGGTACGCGCCGCCGAGCAACCAGAAGGTCGCCTGCCAGCGATAGTGATCGCTGACGAAACCCATGATCGGAATGCTCAACACGATGGCGATGGTCAGGCCGGAGATCACCTGCGCCATGCCTTCGATGGTCGAGCGCGGGCTGAGCCGCCCGGCCAGCGGCATCGCCAGCGAGAAGAACAGGCCGTGGTTGGCGCCCAGCAACAGGCGCGCGGCCAGCAGCAGGCCGAAGTGTTCGCTCATCGACGCCAGCACCGTCAGGGCGCCGGCCGCGGCCATCGACACCGCCAGGGTCAGGCGGGTGTCGTAGCGCTGCAGCAGCCGCGTCAACACCGGCGCGCCGATGGTGACGCCGATGGCGTAGATCGCCACCAGCCAGCCCAATTCGTCGCTGCTGCGGTGCAACTGGTGCGTCAGCGACGGAATCAGCCCGACCGTGCCGAATTCGGCCGAGCCGAGGGCGAAGGCGCCCAGGAGGAGAGCGAAGAGTGCTTTGTTCATGAGGCCGGGATGGGGGTTGGGGCGTCGGGAGTCGCAACGGCGCTTGCGCAGCGATCGGGGCGATCGGGTTCGCGGGCGGGAGAGCGGGGTGGCGCCCCGGTGAGTTCCGGATCCGGTTGTAGTATAGTTCCAATATTCGGAACTATGGAAAATATAGCAGCAGGCCCCGGCTTGTTGCAAGCTGTCGCCATGAGACCTCTGCATCACCCCGCCACCGACGACATCGAACTGACCACCGTGCTGTACGCGCTCGCCGATCCGGTGCGATTGGGCCTGGTGCGCGGGCTCAGCAAGGATCAGCCGGTGTCGTGCATCGGCGCCTGCATCGACGAGGAATTGCCGCGCGCGACGCTGTCGCGGCATTTCGATGTGTTGCGTTCGGCCGGACTGGTCCGTACCGTCAAATCCGGAACGCAAAATCTCAATACCCTGCGCTGCGACGATCTGGAGCGCCGCTTCCCCGGCCTGCTGAGCGCGATCCTGCATTGCGCGGGCGGCGTGCCGGCGGCGAAATATCCGGGCAAGACGCCGGCGGCGCTGGCAAAACCCGCGGTTAAAGCGGCGACCAAGCCCGCCGCGCGTGCCCGTCGCGGCGAGCCGGCGCCCGTGCGCGCCGGCAAGGCCCGCGCATGAAAGCGCGGACCGCGATGCGGCGTTTTGCCGAAGCGGTTCACACTAATGAAGTTTCGTTGCCGGCTTATGCACTTCCATCAGCCGGCGCGATGGCGAAGCTGTTTATCGTGTCGTCCTCTCGCGCCGCCGCCGCGCGGCGCGCGCATCCGCAACCGCGCGCAGGCGCGTCCCACGCTGAATTGACTGGATAGTCCCGCGATGAGTGCTCTGTTCTCGGCCTGGTTCCGCATCCCGTTCTGGCAACGCGTGGTCGGCGGCTTCGTGCTCGGCGCGCTGGCCGGCTGGGCCTTCGGTCATTCGGCCGAGACCTGGTTCGGGCCACTGGGCGATCTGTACGTCACCCTGATCAAGATGATCGCGGTGCCGCTGGTGTTCTTCGCGGTGATCAACGCGGTGGCTTCGCTGCATGGGCAGAAGTCGATCGCCGCGCTCGGCGGCCGCACCTTCGCCTGGTTCGCGGTGACCGCGGTGCTGGCGGTCGGCGTCGGCCTGGCGGTCGGCACGATCCTGCAGCCGGGCACCGGCGTCATCGGCCTGGCGATGGATTCGTCGTACAAGCCGCGCGACGTGCCCAGCGTGACCAAGGTGCTGCTCGACGTGGTGCCGAGCAATCCGTTCTACGCCCTGACCGGCATCGGCACGACCAAGAACGCGGCCGGCGACACCGTGCTCGCCGCCGGCAAGGGCTCGATCCTGCCGGTGATCTTCTTCGCCGCGCTGCTCGGCTTCGCCATGGTCAAGCTCGGCGAAAAAGTCGCCGGCGTGCGCAAGCTGGTCGGCGAAGCCAGCGAGTTGATGATTCAGGTCACCCGCTTCGTTCTCGAATTCACCCCGATCGGCACCTTCGGCCTGATCGCCGCGCTGGTCGGCGCATACGGTTTCGAAAAACTGCTGCCGCTGGGCAATTTCGTCCTGGCGCTGTATCTGGCCTGCGGCATTCACATCGTCGTGGTCTACAGCGGCCTGCTGCTCGCGCACGGCCTGAACCCGCTGAAGTTTTTCCGCGGCGCGGCGCCGGGCATGCAGGTGGCGTTCGTGAGTTCCTCGAGCTTCGCCGCGATGCCGGTGGCGATGCGCTCGATCACGCACAACCTCGGCGTCAACAAGGATTACGCCGCGTTCGCTTCGCCCTTGGGCGCGAGCATCAAGATGGACGGCTGCGGCGCGATCTATCCGGCGCTGTGCGCGGTGTTCATCGCGCAATACACCGGCACGCCGTTGACCGCGGACCAGTACCTGATCGTGCTGATCGCCTCGGTGCTGGGCAGCTTCGGCACCGCCGGCGTTCCCGGCACGGCGGTGATCATGGCCACCGTGGTGCTCAGCGCCGCCGGCCTGCCGCTGGAAACCATCGGCTATCTGTACGCCATCGACCGCATCCTCGACATGATGCGCACCATGACCAACGTGACCGGGCAGATGCTGGTGCCGGTGCTGGTGGCGAAGGAAACCGGCCTGCTCGACCGCGCGGTGTACGAGGCCGCGCCGACCAACGTCGGGATCGAGCAGGAAAACGCTTAGCGCGGCGCTGCGCCGATCTCGATGCGCGTCGGCCGGCGGCGTTGAATCTGGCGCACAGGATCAACGCCACATCCGTGATCCACGCACCGATCGACGGCGTTGTCGCCGACCGCCAGATCGAGCAGGGCGATGATGGCAAGATCTGGAACCGGCCATGGGACGGGATCGCGCGCCGCTGGAGACAGATTTGATTCGGATGGCCGCCGTTCGTTCCGAGTAATGCCGTCTTTCCATTTTCGGAGGAAGAAACGATGAGGTCATGGATGTCCGCGTTGTTGTTGGCGACTCTTGCTGGATGCGCGAGTGCGCCACGATCCGTCGAGCCGCCGCCGGACCCGCGCAGCGGCGCCGTCGGCGTGCGCTCCATCGACAAACTCATGCCGTCCGACGACCGCATGCAGCTGGCCGACAACGAAACCTTCCAGATGCCGTTGGCCGAGGCGGATAACGCGGTGCCGGTGTATCCGGTCGAGTTGCTGGCGCAGCGGCTGGCGCCCCAGACCGTGTGCCTGCGCGTGGCGATCGGCGCCGACGGGCGGGTCATGGACAGTCAGCCTATCGACGATGTGCAGGCCGGCTGCGCGATCGGGTCGGACGCGCGCTTCGTCGAAGCCGCGCGCGCCGCGGCGGCGCAGTGGCGTTTCGATCCTGCCTTCCGTTGCGTCTACCCGGGCGCGAAACCCGATGAGCAAGGCTGCGTGACCGGGAAGGAGGAATCGGTGGCGGTGAGCCTGGCTTTCAGCTTCGTGTTCGAGCAGAAGGACGGCAAGGGGTCGGTGAGGGTGGGCGGTTGAGGGCTTGCCCGGCGAAGCGCTGACTTTTGTGGGAGGGAGCTTTAGCCCCGATGCTTTTCGATCAGCTCAGGTGAAAGTCCGGTGACCTGACTGAAAAGCATCGGGGCTAAAGCTCCCTCCCACAAAAGACTCCCTCCCACAAAGGCTCCCTTCCACAGAAGCCTCTCCCACAAAAAGCAGCGCCACTCAAATCCGCGAAAACTTCCAGGACACCATCCGCCCGTCGCGATACGGCATCACCCCATGGAACGGCCGCGGGTCGGCGTCGAACACCAGCGGCAGGAATTCGCGGTCGCCTTCCCACATCGGCAACTCGTGCAGGCGTTCGATGTCCACCCATTCCAGCGTGCCTTCGGGATTGCTCGCGAACGGCGCGCCTTCGAAGGCGGTGATGGTGAACACGAAGCCCAGCCAGTCCTCGCCGTGCTTGCCGAAGCCCGGCCAGCTGATGGTGCCGCGCAACTGCATGGCGGTGCAGTCGATGCCGGCTTCCTCGAAGATCTCGCGGCGCATGCCCGCGACCACGTCTTCGTCGGCCTCGAGCTTGCCGCCCAGGCCGTTGTACTTGCCCAACTGGTGATCGTCGGGACGGGCGTTGCGATGGACCATCAGCACTTGGCGGCCATCGGGCGAAATCACGTAGCCCAGGGTGGCCACGATAGGCGTGTACGGCATCGGGGGATCGGCGTCGGAAAGGGCGCAGCGGAACTGCAGGCGCACAGTGTCGACGATTCGTCCGGCAACGGCCAGCGGCGCCGGTCTGCCTACGTGAGTTTCGACCTGCCACGGTGTCATCGGCGCGGGTTAAGGTGCCCGGGCCCGCGGCGGCGGCGCCCGCATGCGGCCATAATCGCCACGGAACCATCACGATCCGAATATCTCGACAAGGACAGGGAGCACTCCATGCGCAAGCGTCACCTGAGCGTGCTGCTGGCCGGCCTGACCACGATCACGACCGCCGCGTTCGCTACAGCGTCCGCGGCCGAGAGCGATCGCTGGCAGGTGCCGGTGGCGGTCAAGAAACTCGACAACGGACTGACCGTGGTCGTATCGCCCGATCACACCTCGCCGACCGTCGGCATCAGCGTGGTCTATCACGTCGGCATGCGGCTGGAGCCCAAGAACCGCACCGGCTTCGCGCACCTGTTCGAGCATCTGATGTTCCAGGGCACGCCGGTCGCGCCGAAGGGCGTTTTCGACAAGGTCATCAGCGGCGGCGGCGGACGCAACAACGGCTCGACCCGCCCGGACTTCACCAATTACATCGAAATCGCGCCGGTGTCGGCGCTGGACCGCCTGCTGTGGCTGGAGGCGGACCGGATGAAGACCCTGGACTTCAATCCGACCACGCTGAAGAACCAGCAGGACGTGGTCAAGGAAGAAATCCGCGTCAACGTGAAGAACCAGCCCTACGGCGGCTTCATGTGGATCGATATCGGCCAGCACGCGTTCCAGAAGTGGGAGAACAACCACGACGGCTACGGCAGCTTCCAGGATCTGGAAAACGCCAGCCTGGCCGACGTGCAGTCGTTCCACCGCGATTACTACGGCCCCAACAACGCCGTGCTCGGCATCGCCGGCGACATCAGCCCGGCCGAGGCGTTCGCGCTGGCCGACAAGTATTTCGGCGCGGTCCCCGGCCGCCCGACGCCGGCCGCGCCGGATTACAGCGAAGGCCTCAACACCGCCGAGAAGCGCATCGACCAGACCGACGCGCTGGCGCAGGTGCCGGCGATCGCCGCGGCCTGGAAGATGCCGGCGCGCGGCAGCCGCGATCACGCGCCGATGGCGGTGCTGGGCAACGTGCTGGCCGGCGACGACGCTTCGCGTCTGTATCAGGGCCTGGTCAAGCAGCGCCAGATCGCCTTGAACGTCGAACCGCTGTACGGCCTGGTCGATCCGTGGACCTACAACGGCCCCACGCTCTACACCTTGTTCGCGCTGTACAAGCCCGACACCAACGCCGACGCGGTGCTGGCCGCGATCGACGAGGAAGTGGCCAAGATCGCCCGCGACGGCGTCGATGCGGCCACGCTCAAGCGGGTCAAGACCAAGATGCTGGCCGATTGGTACAACGGCCTGGAGAGTTTCATCGAGCGCGCCAACACCATCGCGCTGATGCAGACCCTGTGGGGCGACGCCAACGTGGTCAACAAGATCCCGGGCTTGATCGAAGGCGTGACTTCGGCCGATCTGCAACGCGTGGCCAAGACCTATCTGACCCGCGCCAATCGCACCGTGATCGATCGCCGGCCGGCCGCGATGGCCGCCGCCGCGCCCGCGGCCAAGGCCGACGCCGCGCCCTCCCAGACGGCCGCGCCGTCGGGCAAGAACTGAGGACCCGCGCCATGAGAATCCATACCCACTCGCTCGCGCTGTCGCTGGCCCTGACCCTGATCGCCGGCACCGCCGCGGCCGGCCCCAACGCCAAGCTGCCCGAACGCCTGCCGCCGCTGGCCGCCGACAAGGCGTTGCCGGTGCCGCAGATCGCGCAGAAAACCCTCGCCAACGGCCTGCAGGTCTGGGTCGTGCCGCGCCAGGGACTGCCGCGCGTGGACTTCGCCCTGACCGTGCGCAACGCCGGCTATGCCAGCGACGCCGCCGATGCGCCGGGTTTCTCCGCGTTGTACGCCGGCCTGCTGGTCGAAGGCACCGCCAAACGCGACGCCAAGGCCATCGCCGAAGCCGCGCAGAGCTACGGCGGCGTGATCGGCGCGGGGCCGTACAACGACGGGCTGACCCTCAGCGGTTACGCGCTGCCTTCGCAGGCCGCATCGATGATGCAACTGCTGTCGGAAGTCGCCGAAGGCGCGAGCTTTCCCGACGATGAGGTCAAGCTGGCCAAGGCCAATGCCCTGCAAGGTCTGAAGGCGCAGCAGTCGCAGCCCTCGTTCAAGGCCACGCGCGCGTTGCTGGCGACGACCTATGGCGATCATCCGTACGCGCGCACGCAACCCACCGAGGCGGCGATCAGCGCGGTCACCGCGCAGGCGATGCGCGCCGAGCATGCGCGTCGCTTCCGTCCCGACCGCGCGTTGCTGGTGGTGACCGGGCGGATCAGCGCCGAGGAAGGCTTCAAGTCCGCCGAAGCCGCCTTCGGCGACTGGAAAGCCAGCGGCGAACCGATCGCCGATGTCGCGCCCGCGCGCAGTTCGGCGCAGGCGCAACGGGTGTTCGTGCAGCGCGACGGCAGCGTGCAATCGGCGCTGCGGCTGGGCCGTCCGGCGATCGCGGCCACCGATGCCGACTACATTCCGGCGCAGTTGGCCGGCATCGTGCTCGGCGGCGGTTTCAGCAGCCGTCTGATGCAGAAGCTGCGCGAGGAGAAGGGCTACACCTACGGCGCGCGCGGCGGACTCAGCGCGTTCCGCGCCGGCGGCGCGGTGCAGGCCTCGGCGGACGTGCGCAACGAAGTCACCGGCGCCGCGATCGGCGAGTTCATCTACGAACTCGGCCGCCTCAGCGACTATCCGGTGCCGGCGCAGGAACTGGAAGACACCAAGCGCTATGTCGCCGGCGGTTACCTGATCAACAACCAGTTGCAGGCCTCGGTGGCGTCGTCGTTGGCCAGCAACTGGCTGTACGGCCTGCCGCCGGAATTCCTCGGCGAGTACGTGCCGAAGGTCCGCGCCGTGAGCGCCGAGCAGGTGCAGGCGATGGCGAAGAAGTATTACGCGGTGAAGGATCAGTCGATCATCGTGGTCGGCGACTACAAGGCGGTGCAGCCGCAGCTCAAGGAGTACGGCGAGTTCAAGCAGGAGAAGTGAGTTCGCTGCTGATTGGAGGCTGTTGCGGCTCGGTGACGGGTGCGGCTGACGGATTGTCGGCGTGCTCGCCACCTTCGCGATCAAGAAAAGCCCCGGCCGTTCGCGGTCGGGGCTTTTTGGTTTTGGTCGCTGTTTGAGCGAAGCGACAACGTGAGCGTGATTCGCTTCTTCTCGCTCGTCATTCCCGCGTTTGGGCGCGATTCGCTCTTTTTTGCTCGTCATTCCCGCGTTCGCGGGAATGACGGCGTTGGTGCGAGTATTCCGACAGTCCGAATCCGAGTCCGAGCCTGAGCCAAAAAGCCCTCCCCTTCGCCACTGCTCGCGCATAATGCCCGCCTTGCCACGGAGGACCGTATGTCTGCCGCCAGCCCGCTAGCCGATCCGCCCGCTGCCCCGCGTCTGCTCGCCTTCGCCGGCAGTCTGCGTTCGGGGTCTTACAACCGCCGCCTGATCCCGGTGCTGGTCGAGGGCGCGCGCGCCGCCGGCGCGCAGGTCACCCATATCGAATTGCGCGATTACGCGCTGCCGATCTACGACGGCGACATCGAAGCCGAAGGCCTGCCCGACAACGCCCGGCGCCTGCAGGCGCTGATGGCCGAACACGACGGCCTGCTGATCTCCACGCCCGAGTACAACGGCTCGATGCCGGCCTTGGTCAAGAACACGCTCGACTGGATTTCGCGACCGCTCGGCGACGGACGCTCGGGCACCGCGCTGTTCACGGACAAGGTCGCCGGCATCGTCTCCGCCTCGCCCGGGCCGCTGGGCGGACTGCGTTCGCTGCTGGTTCTGCGCGACGCGCTGGCCAAGCTGGGCCTGATCGTGGTGCCGCAGCAGGTCGCGGTCGGTCAGGCCGGGGAGAAGCTGCTCGACTACGGCCAACTCGGCGACGAGCGCGCGCGCGAAGCGGTGCATCGCGTCGGCGCCGCGGTGGTGCGGCATCTGCACGTCTACAACCCATCCATCGCCGGAGCCCGCGCATGAAAGGCCAGCAACGCGAATTGAACCTGCGCTTCCTCGCCCAGCCCACCGACGTGAACTACGGCGGCAAGGTCCACGGCGGCATGGTGATGAAGTGGATCGACCAGGCCGGCTATGCCGCCGCGGTAGGTTGGAGCGGCAAGTACAGCGTCACCGTCGCCGTCGGCGGCATCCGTTTCGTCGCCCCGATCCGCATCAGCGACTTGGTGACCGTGCACACCAAGCTGATCCTGACCGGCAACAGCAGCATGCATTTCGCCGTCGATGTGAAAGCGCGCGACCCGGGCCTGGACGACGGCGAGCCGGAAGAGCGGCTGTGCACGCATTGCGTGATCGTGTTCGTGGCGATGGATCAGGTCGAGGGCAAGCCGACCGCGGTGCCGTCGTGGACGCCGGAGAGCGAGGACGACAAGCGTCTGGCCGAGTACGCGCTCAAGGTGATGGAGCTGAGCAAGGGCATCGAGGCTACGGTGGAGCGGTACGTCAAGGAAGGTTGATTCGGCTGTTGCTGCTTCCCCCCCTTTGAAAAGGGGGGCAGGGGGGATTCGCTCTTAGCCGCAGTTGCCTGCGTCCCCACCCAAAGCAAATCCCCCGCGCTCCGATCGTTCCTCAGAAGCGAACCCCGCGCCGGGCGCTCGCCCCCTTTTTCGAAGGGGGCAATTCACAAGCCCACAACGAAACAGGCCGCCCGAAGGCGGCCTGTTTCATCGAATCGTCGATCGAGCGCGAAACTCAGATCCCATCGACCCGGCGCGCTTCCATGAACTTGGCGCTCCAGTACCCGCTGTCCAGGCTGGACACGGTCACGTCCTTGCCGGTGCGCGGGGCATGCACGAAGCGGCCGTCGCCCAGGTAGATGCCGACATGGTCCACGCGACCGCGGCGGCCGAAGAACACCAGGTCGCCTTCGGTCAGCGAGTCGCGTTCGATCACTTCGCCGGTCTTGGCCATCTCGCGCGAGACGCGCGGCAGTTCGATGCCCAGGGCGTTGCGGAATACGTAGCCGACCAGGCCGCTGCAATCGAAGCCCTGGTCGGGCGAGGTGCCGCCCCAGCGATAGGGTGTGCCCAGCAGGGCCAGGGCGCGTTGCAGCATGCCCTTGATCCGGCCCTGCTCGGCGACCGGCATGTCGGTCTTGCTCAGCTCCACGTCCTGACCCTGGCCCAGCAGGCGGTTCAGGTCGGTGGCGAGCATCATGGCGCGGTCGGAAAGGGTCATCGCCTCCGGCAGCATGTTGCTGGCGGTCGGCTCCGGAGCGTCGGCCGAGTCGTTACGCAGCGACGGGCCGCCCGGAAGGGCGCCGCCGGCCATCGACGAGCCGGCCACGCTGGTCGGCGCGGACTGGGCGAAAACGGGCAGGGCGCAAACCGCCAGCACGGCGGTCAGCACAAGACGTTGGGTAGCCCGGCCGGAGTGGCTCTGGGCGGTGTCGCGGGATGCTTGGGGGGTGGCAGCCTGGCGGTTGTGGCGAGTGGTATTGGTCGTCACTTATTAATCACGAAGTCGTCACCGGTAGGGGACGATACCTTCGAAGAGCAAGAGGTTGGTTCAAATTTCGTTAGACGGTCGTTAACAGGTATGTGATTTTCCTCACATTTCTGACGAGTCTGAGACGGAAGCCGCATTCATAAAGGGTCTCAGTTCTTTCTGAGAACCCGTTTGGCGCCGCTGTAGTGATCGCGCCAGTAGGGGCCGTCGAGCCGGTCCAGGCGCACCGTGCCGCCGCTGCTGGGGGCGTGGACGAAGCGGCCCTCGCCGACGTAGATGCCGACATGGCTGACGTTGCCGGAGCTGCCGAAGAACACCAGATCGCCGGCCGCCAGCCGCATCGGGTCGATGCGCGGGCCCTGGTAACCGGCCAGATCGCGCGAGGTCCGCGGCAGGCTCAGGGCCAGCATGTCGCGATAGACGTAGTTGACCAAGCCGCTGCAGTCGAAGCCGCCGTCCGGGGTATTGCCGCCGTAGCGGTAGGGCGTGCCGACCAGGCTGAAGGCGCGCATCAGCACCGAATTGGCGGCGCCGGGGTTTTCCGGATCGACCTGCGGCCAGACCCGGACGGGCTGGGACGGCGGCGGGCGGCGGACGATCTGCTTGCCCCCGCCGCAGGCCGCGAGCAGCCCGCACAGGGCCAGCCCCAGCAGCGCCGCCGACCACGGCAGCGGCCCGCGCGCTGGCGCGGACACGGTGTTGCCGGGATAATGCGCGGCCTTCGTCACGGCCGATAGCTTGGCGGCTATCGGCGGCGGCGGCAAGACAATCCATGTGACCTTTTGTGGCGGCCCGCGCACATCGGCGCCGCCGTTACCTTTCCTGATCGCCCCGTGGGCGGTCATCCCAGCCGGACTTGCCATGAAAATCGAAAAAGATCGCGTCGTGCGTTTCCACTACACCGTTTCCGAGCAGGGCAGCGAGCCGCTGGAAACCTCGGAAGGCCGCGATCCGCTGGCGATCCTGATCGGCCACAACAACATCATTCCGGGCCTGGAGAAGGCGATGGAAGGCCACGAAGCCGGCGACAAGTTCGAAGTCGATGTGGCCGCGGCCGACGCTTACGGCGTGCACCAGGAAGGCCTGACCCAGCGCGTGCCGAAGAAGTACTTCAAGGACGCCAAGCTGTTCCCGGGCATGCAGGCGGTGCTCGAGACCAACTTCGGCCCGCGCGCGGTGACGATCCTGAAGATCGGCATGAGCGTGGTCGATGTCGATCTGAACCACCCGATGGCCGGCAAGGATCTGCATTTCGCGGTCGAGATCGTCGAGGTGCGTGAGGCGGTGGAGGAAGAGATCGCGCACGGTCACGTGCACGGCGACGGCGGCCACGCTCACTGATAAGCGCGCGGCCGGGTGGGGCGATCGCGCCGCCGGCACTACCGCACGACGACGGCCCGCGCGAGCGGGCCGTTCGTTTTTTGCGCGGTGGCGATGCGGTCGTTGGGTTGTGGGTGGCGGGGGCTTGAAGGTCGATGTTTTCCTGATCGGTTCGCTCGCCTGATCCTCGAGTGGGTGGGGTTGGTCCCGGGGTGATCGAAGGGCGTCGGGGCTGAAGCCCCTCCCACAGAAGCTCCTCTCCCACAGAAGCCCTTCCCACAAAGTCCCTCCCATAGAAGCCCTGACTGCATCATCGTCGCTCGTGCCACGGCCGCCGCCATTACTCATACCGCCATCGATTCCATGATCGCCGCCCCGCCCGAGTTCGCGCCCATCGCCGCACGCGAGCGCCTGCTCGCGCTGGATGCGCTGCGCGGGATCGCCCTGCTCGGCATTTTGCTCAGCAACGTGGCCAGCTTCGCCGGGCCGCTGGCGGAATTGAGCGAGGGCATCGATCCGAAGCTGAGCGGATCGGATTACTGGCTGTCGGCGTTCGTGTACGTGGCGATCCGCAACAAGTTCTGGACGCTGTTCGCGCTGTTGTTCGGCATGGGCTTCGCGGTGATGTTCGAACGCGCCCGCGACGCCGGCCGCGGTTTCGGCGCGATCTACCTGCGCCGCAGCATCGGGCTGCTGGCGATCGGCCTGATCCACGCCTGGCTGATCTGGGCCGGCGACATCCTGGTCACCTACGCCTTGAGCGCATTCGTGTTGCTGGCGCTGCGTTCGTGGTCGGGCTCGGGCTGGCTCAAGCTCGGCGCGGCGTTGTATCTGGGCACGATCGCCTACTGGCTGCTGGTCGCCGCCGCCCTGGCCGTGCCCGGCGTGGCCCAGGGCGACGCGGCGGATCTGGCGCGCGCCCAGGCCGAACGCGCGGCGGAAGTCGCCGTGTACGCGCGCGGCGATTACTTCGCCGTTACCGGGCAACGTGTGCGCTTCTTCTTCGAGTCCACGATCGGCGGCTGGATCATGATGCTGCCGTTGTCGCTGGGCCTGTTCCTGATCGGCGCCGGGCTGGCGCGCGCCGGCCTCGTCGCCGATCCGCGGCGCCATCGCGCGCTGTTGCGCGAGTTCGTGCGTATCGGCCTGCCCATCGGCGCGATGCTGACTCTCGCCAGCGTGATGATCGACAGCGCGCCGTCGCTGGCCTTGTACAGCGCGTCCTCGATTCTGGCGCAGACCCTGCACATGCTCGCGGGGCTGCCGTTGGCGCTGGCCTTGATCGCCGGCGTGTTGCTGCTGATGCAAGGCGGCGCGCGCTGGCCGCTGCGTTTCGCCCCGGCCGGGCGCATGGCCCTGAGCAATTATCTCGGCCAGTCGCTGATCGTGACCTGGGCGCTGTACCACTATGGCCTGAATCTGTGGGGACGCTTGTCCTATACCGAACTGATCGCCGCCGCCGTGGTCCTGTTCGCGCTGCAGATGGCCGCGAGCGCCTGGTGGCTGCGGCATTTCCGCTTCGGTCCGCTGGAATGGCTGTGGCGCGCGTTCGCGTACTGGCGCCGGCCGGCGATGCGCAGCCCGACTGATGGGGAGGAGTGAGTTCAGAGGAGTGGGGTCAGAGAAGTGAGTTCAGAGGAGTGAGGAGTGAGTAAAGGCCGCCAGCGGCTTCGCACTCACTCCTCACTCCTCTGAACTCACTCCTATTCGCGACCGCGAATGACGAAGCGCGCGGACAAAGGAACGGCCCGCTCGCGCGGGCCGCTCCATGTCGCAGGTGTCGCCGGCATACGATGCCGCCAGGCCTCAGTTGACGCTGGCCGCGCTCCAGGCGCGGGCGAGGATCTTGTACTCGTTGGAGGTGCTGCCGTACAGATCGCCCGCCGCCTGCAAGGTCCAGGTGCGGGCCTGCGGGTAGGTGGTGCTGGAGACGAAGTAACGGGTCAGCGCGCGATAGAAGATCGCGCCGACCTTGTCGCGGCCGATGCCGACGATGGTGGTGTCGGTGTTGCAGACCAGTTGCGCCTTGGTGTAGCTGAAGCCGCTCGGCACGACCACGCCTTCGGAGGCCAGGTAGTTCACCCGGTTGAGCACGCCGGAGGTGTAGTGCGGATCGTAGGTGCCGCCCTGTCCGGTCTGCGACGCGGTGAAGCCGCCGCTGGGGTAGCACACCTTGGACCGGCCGTCGGCATCTTGCTTGAACAACACGCGCAGGGCCTTCTTGTCGCCGGGATTGCTGATGTAGATCTCTTCGCCGATCAGATAGTCGCCCGGATCGTTGGCATTGGCGACGCTGAATTCGACCAGGGTGCCGAAGATGTCCGAGATACCTTCGTTGATGCCACCGGAGTCCTTGATGTTGTAGTAGCCCAGGCGCGCGGTCGCGCCGGTCACGCCGTGGGTCATTTCGTGGCCGGCTACGTCCAGGGCCACCAGCGGACGGTAGGTCACGCCGTCGCCGTCGCCGTAAAGCATCGCCGAGCCGTCCCAGTACGCATTGACCAGATTGGTCGGGCCGTAGTGCACGAAGCTCTTCACGCCCTTGCCGTCGTTGAAGATGCCGTTGCGGCCATGCACGGATTTGTAATAGTCCCAAGTGGCGGCGACACCGTAGTGAGCGTCGGTGGCGGCCGAGGCGCGGTCGGAGGTGGTGTTGTTGCCCCAGGTGTTGTCGGCGTCGCTGAACACGGTGCCGCTGGCGCTGCTGCGGTTGCCGGCGTCCAGGGTCTGGCCGCTGCCGCGGCTGGGATCGGTCATCTGGAAACCGCTGGCGACCGAATTGGTGACGATGCCGACGTTGCCCAGGGTCAGGGTCCGGCCGGTGCCGTTGGCGGCGGCGGAGTGGACGCGATCGTCTTCCTGCAGCAGCGCGCCGTTGCGCGCGTCGATGAAGTAGCTGATGTTGCCTGGCGCGGGATCGTCGCGGCGATCGCCGAGCACGTCTACCTGATAGGCCAGGGTCGGTTCGACGGCGCGCGCGAAGACCACTAACTGGGTCGAGGCGACCGAAGTCACCGTGCCGTCGAACGCGGCGCCGGCTTCGATCCGCGCCTGTTCGGCGCTGATCTTCGGCGCGATGTCGGGGCGGCCGAAGGTGCGCATGTTGTCGCCCTGGGTGATCGACTTGAGTTCGCCGTTCTGCGAATGCACGACGAAGTCGCCGCCGACCACCGGCAGGCCCAGGTAGCTGCGCTCCATGCGCACGTGCTCGGTGCCGTCGCGGTCGATCATCACGTCGCGGGCGACGAAGGCGTCGGCCTGCACGCGATGCACTTCCTGCGCCGCCGCGCCGGACAGCAGGCCGCGCGCGCGGTGGGCGGCGGGCGATGCGTCGGCCTGTGCCGGCGATTCGGATGAAGCGACCAGATCGCTGCCTGGACGCGCGCCGGGCGCGCTGGCGATCGCGCCGAAGGCGGAATGACGGGGCGCGACGGCCGAGGCGATTGCGGGCGCGGTGGCGTTGGTCGCGGCGACGCCGGATGGTGCCGTTGCCGAAGTTTGGTGCGACAGCGATTGCGTCGGACCCGAACCCGAGCCGACTTGGGTCGACAGAGCGACGAGCGCGGCGACCACGGCCGTGCTCAGCACAGCGGTCTTGAGTTGCATTCGATTGGACCCCTACAAGGTGGATGGAATGTGGTTGCGCACGTCCTCGCGAATGCGCGCAAGACAGCTCTCCCGGAAGCAATGGGAGACTCATCGGCGTTGGATGCATGTTTCTTATGTGCCTGTGAGCGTTGAAAACCATATGCCTGCGCCAGCGATGCAGGCAGCGAAAACCAGCGCATCGCGTCACACAATCGCGCGCGCTAGTTCGCAAGGCGTCACAGAACTTCATCAAGGCGTAAACACGGCGTCGTAAAGGCGGGCATCGCGATGCGCGAACGCGCTAAGGCGGCCGAGGCATTGGCTGCAACAACGCAACGGAGCGTTTGCGTGGACGAATGCATGCACGATGCGGGAGCTCGCGGTTCGCGCGATTTCGGTCGCGATCGGTCTGATCGATGTCGCGGCGGTCAACGAAATCGGGCGAGTCCGTGATTTCAGCGACGAAGCCGGGCATTGCGGCGACACGAGCCCGCGCAAAAAAACGGCCCGCGATGCGGGCCGTTTCGGTAACGCCTATGGATCGGTCAGTTGACGTTGACCGCCGACCAGGCGCGGGCGACGGTCTTGTATTCGGCCGAATCGGCGCCGTACAAATCGGCCGTTGCCTGCAGCGAGCCCGTGCGCGCGCCCGGGTAGTCGGTGCTGGACACGAAGTACTTGGTCAGCGCGCGGTACCAGATCGCGCCGGCCTTGGCCGGGCCGATGCCGGCGACGCTGGTGTCGCCGTTACAAGCCAGGTCGGCGGGGGTAAGGCTGGCGGAGTAATCCGCGGGCACGACCGAGCCTTGCGAGATCAGGTAGAAGGCCAGGTTGGCCACGCCGGAGGTGAGGTGCGGATCGTACTTCTTGCCTTCGGCGGTATCGGCCGCGGGGAAACCGCCCACCGGATAGCACTTCACCGAGGGGCTGGTGCGGAAGGCGATGTCGAGGTTCTGCTGGAACATCACCCGCAGCGGCAGCGCCTGGGTGCCCGGGCCTTTCGGGCGGAAGTTCAGCTTCTCGCCGACCAGGAAGTCGCCCGGATCGGCGGCGCTGCCGATGCTGTACTCGACCAGGGTGCCGAAGATGTCCGAGGTCGCTTCGTTGAGGCCGCCGGTGTCCTTGATGTTGTAGTAGCCGAGCTTGGCGGTGGCGCCGGTGACGCCGTGAGTCATCTCATGGCCGGCGACGTCGAGGGCGACCAACGGCAGATTGCCGTTGCTGGCGTCGCCGTCGCCATAAATCATGTTGGTGCCGTCCCAGGCGGCGTTGAAGTAGTTTTTGCCGTAGTGGACGTAGCTCTTCACGCCGAGGCCGTCGTTCTTGATGCCATTGCGGCCATGGACGGTCTTGTAATAGTCCCAGGTCGCGCTCACGCCGTAATGCGCGTCGGCCGCGGCGGTGGCGCGGTCGGAGGTGGTGTTGTTGCCCCACACGTTGTCGGCGTCCTTCACGATCTTGCCCAGGAAGGTGAACGAGTAGTTCTGGGCGTCCAGGGTCTGGCCGCTGCCGCGCGAGGGATCGGTCAATTCGTAGCCGCCGCTGACCGAGTTGCTGACGAGGCCGACGTCGCCCAGCGTCAGGGTCTTGCCGGTGCCGTTGGCGGCGGCGGCTTCGACATGATCCTCGGCCTCCAGCAGGCGGCCGTCGCGGGCGTCGATGAAGTACGACATCACGCCCGGCGCCTGGCTGTCGTTGCGCTCGCCGCGCAGGCCAACCTGATAGGCCAGGGTGGGGTCCATGCCGTTGCGTGCATACACCACCAGCTTGGCCGGATCGAGTTCGGCGACGCGGCCGTCGAATTGGGCGCCGGCCGCGCTGCGGGCCTGGGCGGCGGCGATGCCGGGCTTGAGTTGCGGGCGCGCGGTGGTGCGTAGGTTGCCGCCCTGGGTGACCGAGAGCAGTTCGCCGTTGCGCGAATGCACGACCATGTCGGCGCCGATCACCGGCAGGCCTTCGTAGCTGCGTTCCATGCGCACGTGCTCGGTGCCGTCGCGGTCGATCATCACGTCGCGGGCGTGGAAGCCGTCGGCCTGGGCGAGATGGACTTCGCCCGCGGCGGCGCCGGCGAGCAGGCCGCGCGCGCGTTCGGCGGCGGCGGTGCGGTCGGCCTGTTCCGGCGAGCTGCTGGCCCAGGCCTGCTGGCTGCCCGCACGCGCGCTGGTGTCGATCAGCGCGCGCAGCGCCACGGTGTTCCGCGCGGCGGCGGCCAGCGCCTGGGCCGAATGCGCCGGCGAGGCCGGCGCCGCGACGGCGCGTCCCTGTGCGTCGGCCGCGGAAGCGGCGTCGGTGTTCGGGCGCGAGCCGTACACGGCCAGGCCGGCGAGCCCGGCGACGACGGCGAGGGTGAGTAAGGTGGTCTTCGACTGCATGGAAACGATTCCCCTGTAACTGCTGCGGAAGGACGGCATCGGCGCGGGCTGTTGCGGCGCGACGCGGCGATGCCGGTGCGATGGCGCCGCGGCCGTCCCGGTAGCGTCCGGCGGTCCGTGGCAGCGCATCGGGATTCACGTTAGAAGCCGAGGGGCGATCGGCAGCGGCACGCGCCGGGCGCAAGCACATTGCAAATGTGATGATGGGCGCGGTAATTTTGAATTCAGACGAGTCCTAGCCGTCATTTTCCGGCCGGCACTGTGACGTGAGCCCGGCGGCATCGGCGAGATCGGGGACGTTTCGCACCTGTCGGAGCGGCCGACCGGCCCGGTTCCGTCCCGTCCCGCGCCGTCCGACGCCGCGGCGGCGCGGCCTTTGCACGATCCCGGCCGCCGCATCACCGAAACCCTGCATCCGATCCACAACACAACCGCATCGGCGCGCGCTCGTTACTATGTCGGCGGCGCCGTGCGAACGGCCCACGCCAGCGCCGCGCCGCCGCGCGCTGATCAGTTCGAACCGAGCGACGGAGCACAATGGGCGCAGTGGAAGTGGAAGTGGATTCGGCGGCCGCCGCCGTGGGCGGGCGCGAAGACGTAATCGTCGTCGGTGCCGGCGTGATCGGCCTGACCTGCGCCCTGGCCCTGCTCGAAAGCGGGCGCGGCGTGCGCGTGATCGACGCCGGCCCGGTCGGCGGCGGCAGTTCGCACGGCAACTGCGGCACCATCACCCCTAGCCACGCCACGCCGCTGGCCGCGCCGGGCGTGATCGCGCAGGCGCTGCGCTGGATGCTGACCCCGGACGCGCCGCTGTACGTGCATCCCAAACTCGATCCGCAGCTGTGGAGCTGGCTGCTGCGCTTCGCCGCGCGCTGCAACGCGAGCGACTGGCGCGCCAGCGCGCAGGCCAAGTCGGCGCTGCTGAACGATTCGCGCGCGCGGCTGGAAGACTGGGTGACGCGCTACGGCTTGGTCTGCGAATTCGACAGCTCCGGCGTGGACTACGTGTTCCGCGACGCCGCCGCCTTCGCCTCCGGCCAGCATGAGCTCGACCTGCTGCGCGAGTTCGGCGTGCAGATCGAACTGATCGACGGCGCCGCCTACGAAGCGCAAGACCCCGCCTTCAAGCCCGGCCTGGCCGGGGTGATCCGTTTCGATCACGACGCGGTGCTGCGCCCGGATCGTTACGTGGCCGAGCTGGCGCGCACGCTGCGCGCGCGCGGCGGCGAGATTATCGAGCGCTGCGCGCTGCGCGGCCTGCGGCAGGGCGCCGGCGGCATCGAGCTGGACACCACGCACGGCCCGATGCGCGCGCGCGAAGCGGTGATCGCGCTCGGCGCGTGGTCGCCGAAGTTGTCCGACGCGATCGGCCTGCCTTCGCTCAAGCGCACCATGCAGCCCGGCAAGGGCTATTCGATCACCTACGACCGTCCGGCGCTGACGCCGTTGCGGCCGGTGGTGCTGCGCGAACGCAAGGTCTGCGTGACCATGTGGGACAGCGGCTTCCGCCTGGGCAGCACGATGGAATTCTCCGGCTTCGACGACAGCCTCAACCCGCGCCGCCTGGCCGCGCTGGAACGCGGCGCCGCCGAATATCTGCACCAGCCGGTGGGCCCGGTCGAACGCGAGCGCTGGCAGGGCTGGCGGCCGATGAGCGTGGACGACGTGCCGCTGATCGGCCGCGTGCCCGGCCGCGACGGCCTGTGGCTGGCGACCGGCCACGGCATGATGGGCGTGAGCATGAGCGCCGGCACCGGCCAGTTGCTGGCCGACCTGATCGCCGGTCGCGCGACCGCGATCGACCCGCATCCCTACCGACCGGAGCGTTTCGCTTGAACGCAGACGAACAAGGCAAGACCCACTTCGACCTGATCGTGGTCGGCGGCGGCTCCGGCGGCCTGGCCGGCGCGTTCCGCGCCGCCGAGTACGGCGCGCGCGTGGCGCTGCTGGAACCGGCGCTGCTGGGCGGCACCTGCGTCAACGTCGGCTGCGTGCCGAAGAAGGCGATGTGGCTGGCCGCCGACATCGCCGCCAAGCTGCGCATGGCGCAGTCGCTGGGCTTCGCCATCGACCAGCCGCCGCAGCAACGCTGCGAACTGGACTGGCCGACCTTCATCGTCCATCGCCAGCGCTACATCGCCAACATCCACGAAAGTTACCGCAAGCGCCTGGACGCGTCCGGCATCGTGCTCGCGCCGATGCGCGCGCACCTGCTCGACGCGCGCACGGTGGAGTGCGAGAACGGCGCGCGCCTGAGCGCGCCGCGCATCCTGATCGCCACCGGCGGCCACGCGGTCAAGCCGGACATGCCGGGCGCCGAACTGGGCGGCACCTCGGACGATTTCTTCGCCTGGAACGCGGCGCCGGAACGGGTGGCGATCATCGGCGCGGGCTATATCGCGGTCGAACTGGCCGGCGTGCTGCAGGCGCTGGGCAGCCGGGTCGAGGTGTTCGTGCGCGGTTCGCGCCTGCTCGAAGGTTTCGATGCCGAACTCACGGCGCAACTGTCGGACGATTACTGCCAGAGCGGCGTGCGCCTGCATTTCGATCATGCGGTCGCGGCGCTGGAAGCCGACGGCCTGCGCGTGCGCCTGCGCGGCGCCGACGGCGCGCTCAGCGAGCCGTTCGACAAGGTGCTGTTCGCGACCGGGCGGCGGCCGAACAGCGCGAAGCTGGGCCTGCAGCAGTTGGGCGTGAAGCTCGATGCGCGCGGCCATATCGTCGTCGATGAACTGCATGCGACCAGCGTCGCCGGCGTCAACGCGGTCGGCGATGTCACCACCGATGTCCAGCTGACCCCGGTCGCCATCGCCGCCGCGCGTCGGCTGATGGATCGCGTCTACGGCAAGCGCGAAGGCCGGCTCGATCAACACAATATTCCGACCGTGGTCTTCGCCCATCCGCCGATCGGCAAGGTCGGCCTCACCGAAGACGAAGCCCGGGCGCGACATGGTGACAATCTGCACATCTATCGCGCCGGGTTTCGGCCGATGCTGTACGCCCTGGCCGAATCGCCGCAGCGCAGCCTGTTCAAGCTGATCTGCGTCGGCGAGGAGCGCCGCGTGGTCGGCATCCATCTGCTCGGCGAAGCCGCCGACGAGATGCTGCAGGGCTTCGCGGTCGCGCTCAAGCGCGGCATCACCCTGGACGACCTGCGCGACACGGTCGCCATCCATCCGACCAGCGCCGAGGAAGTGGTGCTGATGCGCTGAGCCGGCGGCAAGATCGCCGCGCTGCCTGGTCGGTCACTTATCCAAGCGACACGGAGCGGGCGGCATGAAGGCAACACAGCGCGGGATTACACGGCATCGCAAGATCGGCGCGGCGGCGGGCTTTGCGATCAGCATCGCGCTCGCTGGCGCCGCACAGGCCGCCGACGACGGCATCGACATCGCCGATCTGCTCAGCGCGCCGCAGCCCGAACAGCTGACCGCGTCCCGCGGCGCGCCGGTGCTGGCCTGGGTGTCGAACGAGCGCGGCGCGCGCAATCTGTGGTCGGCGCGCGCGCCGGAATTCGCGCCGCGCAAATTGACCGCGTTCGACGAAGACGACGGCCAGTTGCTCGGCAGCCTGCAACTCAGCCGCGACGGCCGTTGGCTGGCCTACGTGCGCGGCAGCGGCCCGGATGCGGCCGGCAACAACAGCAATCCCACCAGCGATCCGGACGGCAAGGAACAGGCGGTGTGGATCGTCGCCAGCGACGGCTCGGGCAAACCGCAGCGCATCGGCCCCGGCCGCTCGGTGCAGTTCGCGCCGAACGGCGATGCGGTGATCGTGCAGGGCCGCGGCGTGGGCTGTTTCGCGCTGCCCGGCGGCAAGGCGCCGGACTGGTGCAAGGAAGCGTTGATCAAGAGCCGCGGCGCCAACAGCGCGGCGGAGTTTTCGCCCGACGGCAGGTTGCTGGCCTTCGCCAGCAATCGCGGCGATCACGCCTTCGTCGGCGTGCTCGATCTGGCCGCGCGCTCGGTGCGCTGGATGGGCGCGGATTTCTACAACGACGCCAATCCGGTGTTTTCGCCCGACGGCCGCCGCGTCGCGTTCCTGCGCACCGCGCCGACCCGCGCCGGCGATGCGTTCGATCTGACCGCCGCCAACGCGTTTGAAATCTGGACCGCCGATGTCGCCACGGGGCTGGCGAAACGCGTGTTCCGCTCCAGCGACAAGGCCGGCGGCTACGCTCAGTTCAGCGCCAGCAAGCCGCTGTCCTGGAGCGGCGACAACCGCCTGATCTTCGCCTCGGAACAAAACGGCTGGCTGCATTGGTACGCGTTGTCGCCCGATGCCGAGAGCGGCAAGAACGCCGAACCGGTCGCGCTCAGCCGCGGCGAATGCGAGGTCGAGACCAGCACCCTGGCCGACAACGGCGAATTCGTGTTCAGCGGCAACTGCGCCGAAATCGATCACCGGCAGATTTTCAGCGTCGATGCCAAGGGCGCGGCGCAGACGCTGCTGACCGCCAGGAATGAGATCGCGACCGAACCGGTGGCGGTGGCCGGCGGCCAATGGCTGGCGTTCCGTCATGCCGATGCGCGCCGGCCGACCGCGATCGCGGTGATGCCGCGCGCCGGCGGCGAGATCAAGCGGATTTTCCCGGCGCAGTTGCCGGCGCGGTTTCCGCTGGAGCGCCTGGTCGAACCCAAGACCCTGACCTTGCGTGCGAGCGACGGGGTGATCTCGCACGCGAACGTGTTCGAGCCGCCGACATCTTTCACCGGCAAGCGCCCGGCGCTGATCTATGTGCACGGCGGACCGATCCGGCAAGTCGTCGCCGGTTGGCATTACATCGGCTACTACTATTCCGATTACGCCAACAACCAGTGGTTGGCCAGCCAGGGTTATGTAGTGCTGGTGTTGAACTACCGCGCAGGCGTCGGCTACGGCCAGGGCTTCCGCCGCGCCGACAAGCAGGGCCCGCGCGGCGCCAGCGAGTACCAGGACGTGCTGGCCGCGCAGGCCTGGCTGGCCAAGCGCGACAACGTGGACGCCAAGCGCATCGGCATCTACGGCGGCTCCTACGGCGGGTTCCTGACCGCCTCGGCGCTGGCGCGCAACTCGGACCTGTTCGCCGCCGGCGTCGACCGCCACGGCGTGCACGACTGGCGCGTCAGCGCCCAGGGCGGCGACAACAGCGGCCTGTGGGGGCTCAAGCCGGACGAACTGGAGACCGCGTTCAAGTCCTCGCCGGTCGCGCATGTCGATGGCTGGCGCTCGCCGGTGCTGATCGTGCACGGCGACGACGACCGCGCGGTCAAGTTCGCCCAGAGCGTGGATCTGGTCGAGCGCCTGCGCGCGCGCAAGGCGCCGGTGGAAACCCTGGCGATCCCGGACGAGGATCATTTTTTCCTGCGCTACGCGACCTGGCTTCAGGTCCATCGCAGTACCATGGACTTCTTCCGCCGGCATCTGCAGTCCGGCGCCGATTGAATGGTCCCATGAACGTCCCGCACCCCACCGAGCCCGTGTTCCAACTGCATCGCGGCAGCGCGCCGCTGTTGATCAGCCTGCCGCACGACGGCTCGCTGATCCCGGACGCGTTCAAGGCGCGCATGGTCGAATCGGCGCGGCGCGCGCCGGATACCGACTGGCACGTCTCGCGCCTGTACGCGTTCGCGCGCGAGTTGGGCGCGTCGATCCTGGTGCCGCGCCATTCGCGTTACGTGGTCGATCTCAATCGCCCGCCCGACGACGTCTCGCTGTATCCGGGCCAGAACACCACCGGCCTGTGCCCGGGCGTGCAGTTCAGCGGCGAGGCGGTGTATCTGGACGGCCAGGCGCCGGACGAAGCCGAAGTGGCGCAGCGCGTGGAGCTGTACTGGCGCCCCTATCACGACACCCTGGTCGCCGAGCTCGACCGCATCCGCGGCGAACACGGCCGCGCGGTGTTGTGGGAAGGCCATTCGATCCGCGGCGAAGTGCCGTTCCTGTTCGACGGGGTGCTGCCGGATCTCAACCTGGGCACCGCCGCCGGCAAGAGTTGCCTGCCGGAACTGCAGGCGCGGCTGGAAAGCATCCTGTCGACGCAGAACGATTACGACTGGATCGCCAACGGCCGCTTCAAAGGCGGCTACATCACCCGTCACTACGGCGATCCGGAGATCGGCGTGCAAGCGGTGCAGTTGGAACTGAGCCAGCGCAACTACATGGACGAGGATTCCTTCGCCTACGACGAAGCCAAGGCGGCGCGCCTGCAACCGCTGCTGCAGGCGCTGCTGCGCGCCACCTTGCAAGCGCAGGACGCATGAGCCCCGCGCGGCCGGCGTCGCGACGCAAGTCGGCGCCGGCAGAATCCGCGCCGGCCGATCGCGCCGCCGCCAAACCCGCGCCAGCGAAGCCCGCGGCGAAGCAAACCTCCGCCGCCGATCCGGCGCCGATCGCCCTGGCCCAGGCGCGCGCGCTGCACCTGCACGCGCAAGGCCTGCTGACGCGGCCGCGCAAGCGCGCCACCCAGGCCGATGCGCTGGCGGCGATCGCGCGCATGCAGTTGCTGCAGATCGACACCATCCATGTCGTCGCGCGCAGCCCGTACCTGGTGCTGTTCTCGCGCCTGGGTTCGTACCCGGCGCGCTGGCTGGAAGACCTGCTGGCGCAGCGCGGGATCTTCGAAGTGTGGGCGCACGAAGCCTGCTTCGCGCCGATGGACGATTACCTGCTGCACCGCAACGCCCTGCAACAGCGCGAGCACCATTGGGCGATCCGCAACGCGCAGCATCATCGCCAGACCAGCGCGGACAAGATCGAGCGGCTGCTCGCGCACATCCGCGAGCTGGGCCCGGTCAAATCCTCCGACTTCGAACGCGAGGCCTCCGGCGGCGGCGGCTGGTGGGGCTGGAAGGACGAAAAGCGCTGGCTCGAAGCCGGCTTCGCCCTCGGCGAGCTGATGGTCGCGCGGCGCGAGAACTTCCACCGCGTCTACGACTTGTCCGAACGCGTGGCCGGCATCGCCGTGCCCGGCTGGGACAGCACCCGCATCGATGCCGATACGGTGCGCAGCCAGACCATCCTCAAGTCGGTGCGCGCGCTGGGCATCGCCCAGGCGCGCTGGATCGCCGACTACTTCCGCACCCGGCCGCGTTTGCGCGATGCCGACCTGGACGCGTTCGTCGAGCGCGGCGAGTTGAAGCGGGTGGCGGTGAAAGGCTGGAACGCGCCGGGCTATGTGCACCCCGATCACGCCGAGGCGTTGTCGCAGGCCGCCGCCGGCCGCCTGCGCGCGAATCACGCGGCCTTGCTGTCGCCGTTCGATCCGGTGGTGTGGGATCGCGAACGCGCCAGCGAATTCTTCGGCTTCGACTACACGCTGGAGTGCTACACGCCCGAGCTCAAGCGCCGCTACGGCTATTTCGTCCTGCCGATCCTGGTGCGCGGCCGCCTAGTCGGGCGCCTGGACGCGAAGGCGCATCGCGCCCGCGGCGAGTTCGAGATCAAGGCGCTGTATCTGGAAGAGGGCGTCGATGCCGACGAGGCATTGGCGGCGCAGATCGCCGGCGCGATCGACGACTGCGCGCGCTGGCACGAGACGCCGAAGGTGAAGCTCAACCGCTGCCGGCCGGCGGGATTCGCCAAATTGCTCAAGGCGGCCTTGGCGGCTCGGAAATAATTCGGCTCGACTCAGCGACTCGTGCTCGGCGCATGAGTGGGACTGGGTTGATGCATCGGCTCGTTCTGAGCAGATGGCTTCGCAAGCGCCTCGCTGGTTTGAGCCAAGGGCGGAACCGGCTCGCGCAAATCGAATTTCGCCAGATAGCCCGGCGTTTTTCCCGCGATGAATACCTGGCCATCATGCACTGCGGCACGATCGAGCTTGTCCGCACTGTCGATGCCCGCGACTTTCGCGACGTATACGGCGTGCGCGACCTGAGCGTCGCTGACCTGCTCGGGGAGTTGGTCGCGCAAACGCGTGTACATGTCATGGAAGGGATGCCCGGGTTGATTGATGAGCGGATCTTCATCAACACTCCATGAGCTTGAGCCGCCTTTGGCGATATCGCCGGGCTTGATCGGCGAATTCGGAGCGGTGGGGTGCCTGGCCTCCAGTTCGCTCAGGCTATCGATCAACTCCTTCGGTGTTTCGAAAGCGCCGTACTCCGTCGCGTCTATTTTCTCGCCGGTAATCCGGCTTGTCACTTCGCTCGCCCAGGACGCGCAGGTGTTGGTGTAGCCCCACGTCACGTTTTTCTGGATCTCCGCGTCCAGAGCCGTAACCTGCTCGGGCGTCAGGCTATAAAAGCGGCTTTCCGTCGCTTTGCGGCCGGCTTCCAGGCCTGTGCGGATGTCCGATCCCGAGCCGTTGCTCAATCCACGTCGTTCGATCATGCCGTGATCGTCCGGCCAAAGCCCGTAGTACTCGGTGTGTCCGTTACGTGTCACGGATATCCAAGCATGCCCATCGACGAACCGATCGAAACTGCCTTCCGTATTCGGGTCCGTCCAACTGTGTATCCCTAAAACGACTCTGTCGTCCATGGCTCGTTTCCTTACAAATGCACGACCTGTTCCTTGTCGGCGTGGACCACTACGACCTTCTCCCCGTGGTAAGGCAAGTGAACCTCCGCCATGCCATCGTCAGAAAGTTTGGAGTGTTGAGACATGACGGTACATGTAGTGCGGATTCTGCAGCGGCCGATAACCACGCGCAGTATTCCTGCCTGCGCTTGGTAGTCCACGCCCGGCGAGAAGTACATGCTTTCCAGCGGCACTCGATACGTGAAAATCATTTGGTTGTCGCCGAGCTTGCTCGCCGAAACCGGTTGCACCGACGACTCGGAGTAGTGCGGTTTCATGTGGCCTCCAGCACAGGCGACGAGTGGGAGAGAAGCGATGAAAAGACCGGCGAACCGCGTCATTCGCATGGCGGACCTCGTTGTTGCGACAGTCGAGGAGTTTTATAGGTTGGCGGCAAGAATCGTGTCAACGCGACGACGATTGATTAAGTGCCTTGAGCGTGTCTTGAAATCACAGGGTTATCGAGCGGGTTTCAATAATGCGACCGCCGTCGTGACAGGGCCTGATGTTGAGTACGGCTTTCAGCTGTCGGATGAGGATTCGCCTCATCGACCTGGATACCCATCGCCGCGCACCGAGGCGGCTGACCGCCGATCCTATGCCCGGTCGGCGATCAGCATGTAAGCGGCCAGCAAGCCCAGCAACGGAATCATGTTCAAGACCAGCGCCGGCACCGCCAGCGAGCGGCGCTCGCCGCGGAACAGCGCGGTCATCGCCAGCAGACTGCCGAACAGCCAGCTGGCGGCGCTGTACATGATGGCCTTGCCGGTGCAGTGCAGGCTCCAGTTGCCGCACTGGTTTTCCGGGGTCAGGCCGAATACCACCAGCCACGCCAGCGCCGGCCCGAGCAGCAGCGCGAACCAGGCCAGCGCGCCGAACAGGCGGCCGGCGGAATCGGCCGCGGATTTGCGTCGGATGGTGTCGGTTTCAGCGGCCATGGCCATGCTCCTCGCCGTGATCTCGATCCGGGCAGTGCGGGGCGGAAGTGCTGCGTCCTTTCATCTCGATCTCCTGATGGCGGGGCGATACCCGCACGTTGCCGCATTACGCCGCATGACTGCGTGATTATGCCGTCGGTTGGCCGCCGATCGGACGAATCAAAAAAGAAACGCCGCCTTGCGGGCGGCGTGGTGTCGTTTCGAAGCGAGGCGGGCTTGCGCCATTCGGCCTCGCTGGACGCGCGTGGCGAACCGAGCCCGTCAGACTTCCAGGGTGGCCAGATCGCCCTTCGTCTCCAGCCAACTCTTGCGATCGCTGGCGCGCTTCTTGGCCAGCAGCATGTCCATCAGCGAGTGCGTCTGCGCATTGTCGTCGATGGTCAGCTGAACCAGGCGGCGGGTGTCGGGGTGGATGGTCGATTCGCGCAGCTGCGAGGCGTTCATCTCGCCCAGGCCCTTGAAGCGGGTGACGTTGATCGCGCCGCTCAGGCCCTTCTTGCGATCGCCTTTCTCGCGCTCGATCTTTTCCAGCAGGATGCGCTTTTCCTCTTCGTCCAGCGCATAGAACACGGTCTTGCCCACGTCCACGCGGAACAGCGGCGGCATCGCCACGAAGATGTGCCCGGCCGCGACCAGCGCCGGGAAATGGCGCAGGAACAAGGCGCTGAGCAAGGTCGCGATATGCAGACCGTCGGAATCGGCGTCGGCCAGGATCACCACCTTGCCGTAGCGCAGGCCGGTGATGTCTTCCTTGCCCGGATCGCAGCCGATCGCCACCGCCAGATCGTGCACTTCCTGCGAACCCAGCACGCTGCCGGAGGCGACTTCCCAGGTGTTGAGGATCTTGCCGCGCAGCGGCAGGATCGCCTGGAAGTCCTTGTCGCGGGCCTGGCGCGCGCTGCCGCCGGCCGAGTCGCCTTCCACCAGGAACAGCTCGGTGCGCGACAGATCCTGCGAGGAGCAGTCGGCGAGCTTGCCGGGCAGGGCCGGGCCCTGGGTGATCTTCTTGCGGGTGATCTGCTTTTCGGTCTTCAGGCGCGCGGCGGCGCGCTCGATCGCCAGCTGGGCGATCTTCTCGCCCAGTTCGGTGTGCTGATTGAGCCACAGCGAGAATGCATCGTGCGCGGCGCCTTCGACGAAGCCGGCGGCCTGGCGCGAGGACAGGCGCTCCTTGGTCTGGCCGCTGAACTGCGGATCGGTCATCTTGACGCTGAGCACGAAGGCGACCCGGTCCCACACGTCTTCCGGCGCCAGCTTGACGCCGCGCGGCAGCAGGTTGCGGAAGTCGCAGAACTCGCGCAGCGCGTCGGTGAAGCCGGTGCGCAGGCCGTTGACGTGGGTGCCGTGCTGGGCGGTGGGGATCAGGTTGACGTAGCTTTCCTGGGTCAGCTCGCCGTCCGGCACCCAGGCCACGGCCCAGTCGGCGACTTCGTTTTCCTTCTTGAGCTGGCCGACGAACAGGTCCGGCGGCAGCAGCTCGCGCTGCGGCTGGCCGTCGCGCAGTTCGCTGGACAGGTAATCGCGCAGGCCGTCTTCGTAATACCACTCGCCGCGCTCGCCGCTGGCCTCGTCGAACAGCTTGACGTTGAGGCCGGGGCACAGCACCGCCTTGGCGCGCAGCACGTGCTTGATCGAGCGCAGGTTGAACTTGTTGGTGTCGAAATACTTCGGGTCGGGCCAGAAGCGCACGCGGGTGCCGGTGTTCTTCTTGCCGACGCTGCCGACCACTTCCAGCGGCGTCGCGCGATCGCCGTTGTTGAAGGTCATGCGGTATTCGTTGCCGTCGCGCTTGATGTGCACTTCGACCAGCTTGGACAGCGCGTTGACCACGCTGACGCCGACGCCGTGCAGGCCGCCGGAGAAGGTGTAGTTCTTGTTGCTGAACTTACCGCCGGCGTGCAGGCGGGTCAGGATCAGCTCCACGCCGGGGACTTTCTCCTCCGGATGGATGTCCACCGGCATGCCGCGGCCGTCGTCGGAGACCTCGCAGCTGCCGTCGGCGTGCAGGATCACCTCGATGCTGCGCGCGTGCCCGGCCAGGGCCTCGTCCACCGAGTTGTCGATGACTTCCTGGGCCAGGTGGTTCGGCCGGCTGGTGTCGGTGTACATGCCCGGGCGGCGTTTGACCGGGTCCAGTCCGGAGAGGACTTCAATGTCGGCGGCGTTATAGCGACTGCTCATTAACTGTTGGGCGTGGCCGTGGTGTTCGGAGCGGCGAGGATGAAGACGGCGGGCAGGGTGGTCAAGCCGGGCGTGGTTAAAACCGGGTGAACGGTCGAGCGGGAAGCTTGGCGGGTCGAGGTCTCGCGGGGTGAGACGGGGTCGCGGCGATGCGTGTGCGGGGCCGGTCGGGTGGACTTTGGGAGGAGCGGCGGCCGGCGATCGGCCGCGGCTGCGCGAATCCGGTCTGCGCGGCGACCGCTGGCTCCGATTGAACCGGCGCCGGCGCAACCCCATAGTCTGGTTCGATCCAGCGGCGCTCGCGCCGCCCCGGCAGTCGTTCAGGTCCGAGCGAGGGTGCCGGGGCTAGGGTTCGCGGCGTCGCAGTACCGACGCGGCGCGCCACCCGCGACGCCGGACGCCACCGATGCCAGCGATGGCCGCTCGATGCCGGCTCCCACACGTTTCAGGAGGTCAAGTCATGAAGATCCGCAAGCTGCTGCTCCCCGCCGTCATCGCCGCCGCCCTGACCGTGCTGATCGCGCCCGCCGCGTTCGCCCAGCAGGACCCGCAGGCCGACAAGAAGGCCGAAGACGCCAAGAAGGCCGAGGACGCGAAGAAAGCCGAAGCCAAGAAGAAGGCCGACGCCGAGAAGAAGAAGTCCGGCGACCGCGGCGTCGAGCCGGAGGAAGAGGGCGACAAGTAATCGCGCGACCGCGCAAGCGGCCCCGTCCAGGAAAACGCCCCGGCCCGCCGGGGCGTTTTTCGTTGCGGGCCACGGCGAGCGGCGCGGTGGCGCGGCCCGGGTTGGTCGAGCACCGGCCGATGATCGTCGCGTCCAGCCTCGCATTGGCCGTGGGCATCGAGCTGGGCTACTTTGGCGCCAGGCGGCTGTGGCCGCAGGCGGCGGGCGCCGCCTGAGCCGTCGCGCCGATCAGGAGAATGCAGCGATGGCCGTGCGCATCGTCAGGCTGGGAACCCAGCGCCAGCGGGGCGAAGGCACCCGCATCGGCACCGTGCGGCGGCCGCCGCGCGGGGTGCCCAAGAGCGAATTCGCGACGCAGGATTGGTACGACGTGTGGTTTCCGAACCTCGCGCCCAGCCTGGACACCATGAAACAGGCCCAGGCCGCGCAGACGCCGGCGCAGTGGACCGCGTTCGTGCGCAAGTACAAGGCGGAGATGGCCGCGCCCGACGCCAGCCACGCGATCGAATTGCTGGCCAGGTTGTCGCATCACAGCGATTTTTCGGTCGGCTGTTATTGCGAGGACGAATCGCATTGCCATCGTTCGATCCTGAGCGAGTTGCTGGTCGCGCGCGGGGCCCGGCTGGCCTAGCCGCGCCGCTCCTGCCCCGGAGGCCCAACCGGGGCGGACCGCCCGTCGTCCGATTCCGGCGAAATCCGCGCAAAGCCGCGTGTTTCAAGACTTTGCACGCGGCGAGGGCCGGCCCGGCCGCTGTCAAGCAGTCGCGGCTTCACGTCCCAGCCTGTAAACTGCGGCTTTCCAGCGGCAGCAAAATCCATGACTCCCCTGATTTTCGTCACCGGCGGCGTGGTGTCCTCCTTGGGTAAGGGCATCGCAGCGGCCTCGTTGGCGGCCATCCTCGAAGCGCGCGGCCTGCGCGTGACGATGATGAAGCTCGACCCCTACATCAACGTGGACCCGGGCACCATGAGCCCGTTCCAGCACGGCGAGGTCTACGTCACCGACGACGGCGCCGAGACCGACCTGGACCTGGGCCACTACGAGCGCTACCTGCGCACGCGGCTGAGCCGCAAGAACTCGATCACCACCGGCCGCATCTACGAGAACGTGATCCGCAAGGAACGCCGCGGCGATTACCTCGGCGGCACCGTGCAGGTGATCCCGCACATCACCGACGAGATCAAGCGCTGCATCGTCGAGGCCACCGAAGGCTTCGATGTGGCCCTGGTCGAGGTCGGCGGCACGGTCGGCGACATCGAGTCGCTGCCGTTCCTGGAGGCGATCCGCCAGCTGCGCACCGAGCGCGGCCCCGAGCACGCCTTGTTCATGCACCTCACCCTGGTGCCGTTCATCGCCGCGGCCGGCGAGCTGAAGACCAAGCCGACCCAGCACTCGGTGAAGGAACTGCGCTCCATCGGTATCCAGCCCGACGTGCTGCTGTGCCGCAGCGAACAGCCGCTGCCCGACAGCGACCGCCGCAAGATCGCCTTGTTCACCAACGTTCCGGAAAAAGCGGTCATTTCCGCGGTCGATCTGGACAATATCTACAAGCTGCCGCAGTGGTTCCATGAGCAGGGCCTGGATGCCATCGTCCTCGACCGCCTGCGCCTGCAGCCCGGTCCGGCCAATCTGGTCGAGTGGAACGAAGTCGTCGATGCCTCCGAGCATCCGGTCGATGAAGTCACCATCGCCGTGGTCGGCAAGTACATCGACCATCAGGACGCTTACAAGTCGCTGTCCGAAGCGCTCAAGCACGGCGGCCTGCGCCAGCGCACCAAGGTCAAGCTGAAGTGGCTCGAATCCAGCGAGATCGAGCGCGACGGCGTGGAACCGCTCAAAGGCGTGGACGGCATCCTGGTGCCGGGCGGCTTCGGCGATCGCGGCTTCGAAGGCAAGGTCGCCACCGCCCGCTATGCGCGCGAAAACAACGTCCCGTACTTCGGCATCTGCTACGGCATGCAGGCGGCGGTGGTCGATTACGCGCGCCACGTGGTAGGCCTGGAAAACGCCAACAGCAGCGAGAACGACAAGCACAGCCCGCACCCGGTGATCGGCCTGATCACCGAATGGCGCACCGCCACCGGCGAAGTCGAGCGCCGCAACGAGGCCAGCGACCTGGGCGGCACCATGCGCCTGGGCCTGCAGGATCAGCGCATCAAGCCCGGCACGCTGGCGCGCGAGTTGTACGGCAAGGACGTGGTCGGCGAGCGTCACCGCCACCGCTACGAGTTCAACAACCGCTACCGCACCCAGCTGGAAGACGCGGGACTGGTGATCGCGGCCAAGTCGATGGACGACCTGCTGGTCGAGATGATCGAACTGCCGCGCAGCCAGCACCCGTGGTACCTGGCCTGCCAGGCGCATCCGGAATTCCTGTCCACGCCGCGCGACGGCCACCCGTTGTTCATCGGCTTCGTGCGCGCCGCGCGCGAGGCCAAGGCCGGCGGCAAGCTGTTGCGCGAGGTCAAGGCTTGAACCCAGCCGCGCCCCTATCGGCTGAGAGCTCGCAGGGCGCTGTGGCGCCGGGTCGGTCTGCTCGCAGCAATTTTCACGTCGCCGGCATTTGGCTGTTCGTTCTGGCGGGGGGCGTGGTGGTGACCGGGTTGGTCGCCTATGGGCTGATCCTGCGCAACCACAGCGACGGCATGGGCGTGTTGGCCACGATCATGGCCCTCGTCACCGTGGGCATCGCCGCGCCTTTGGGCCTGATCGGGGCGGTGCTGTGGTTGATCGGAGTGGTGCGTGCCAATCGTTCCGGCAATGCTCGATCATGACCGACACGCTTGTACCCGATGCCGGCCGCATCCATCTGATGGCGATCCCCCGCGCATGCGCCAACGCGCACTCATGAACCTAGGAAGCAAGCGATGAAACTCTGCGGCTTTGACGTCGGTCTCGACCAGCCTTTCTTCCTGATCGCCGGCCCCTGCGTGATCGAGTCGATGCAATTGCAGCTCGACGTCGCCGGCCAGCTCAAGGAAATCACCTCCTCGCTGGGCATTCCCTTCATCTTCAAGTCCAGCTTCGACAAGGCCAACCGCACCTCGGCGACGAGCTTCCGCGGCCCGGGCGTGGAAGAGGGGCTCAAGGTGCTGGCCGAGGTCAAGCGCCAGATCGGCGTGCCGGTGCTGACCGACGTGCACGAGTACACCCCGCTGGGCGAAGTCGCCTCGGTGGTGGACGTGCTGCAGACGCCGGCGTTCCTGTGCCGGCAGACCGATTTCATCCAGAACGTGGCGCGCGCCGGCAAGCCGGTCAACATCAAGAAGGGCCAGTTCCTGTCGCCCTGGGAGATGAAGCACGTCACCGCCAAGGCCCAGGCGGTCGGCAACGAGCAGATCATGGCCTGCGAGCGCGGCGCCAGCTTCGGCTACAACAATCTGGTCAGCGACATGCGCTCGCTGTCGGTGATGCGCGATACCGGCTGCCCGGTGGTGTTCGACGCGACCCACTCGGTGCAGTTGCCCGGCGGCATGGACGGCAAGTCCGGCGGCCAGCGCGAGTTCGTGCCGGTGCTGGCGCGCGCGGCGATCGCGGTCGGTGTCTCCGGTGTGTTCATGGAAACCCACCCGCGCCCGGAAGAGGCCCTGTCCGACGGCCCCAACGCGGTGCCGCTGCCGAAGATGCGCGGCCTGCTCGAGACCCTGGTCGAGCTGGACCGGATCACGAAGAAGAACGGGTTCCTGGAACAGGATTTCTGATGACGCGCGGCTGGGGAGTCGGAGCGTTGCGGGTACTCGTGCTGTTTACGGGCCTGAGTCTGGCCTGCGCCCCGGCCGTGGCCTGCAGGACGGTTCCCGCGCATCAGCCGCCGGCCGCGGCCGAAGTGGCCGATACCGCCGCATGGATCTTCATTGCTCACGTCGAGACGGTCCACCCGTTGACCCCGGAACAGGACGAGTTGGCGGTGCGCATCATGACCGGCAACGTGCCCATGAACGTGAGCTTCTCCTTGCCGACGCAATTGGCCGATGCCTCGTTGAAGCGCGCGCTCAAGGGGGCGGGGTATGGCGAGAAGGCGGCCTCCGCGCCCCTCGTGCTACACAGCGGCGTCAGCAACTGCGACTTCCCGCTCAGCCCCGGTGCCGACTACCTGATCCTGGCCAACCCGCCGAAAAATGCGAACGACGGCATACGCCCCTTGGCCGGTTCGTTCAAACTCGACGACACTGCGGCCAGCCGAGCCAAGCTCGCCGACCTGCAAACCCATCTTTCCACTCAGACCCCCTCGACCCCATGACCTCGATCACCCAGATCCACGCCCGCGAAATCCTCGACAGCCGAGGCAACCCGACCCTGGAAGCCGAGGTCACCCTGGCCGACGGCAGCTTTGGCCGCGCGCTGGTCCCCTCCGGCGCCTCCACCGGCAGCAAGGAAGCCGTGGAACTGCGCGACGGCGACAAGACCCGCTATCTCGGCAAGGGCGTGCGCAAGGCGGTGGAGAACGTCAACACCACCATCGCCCAGGCCGTGAAGGGCCTGGATGCGACCGATCAGGCCGGCCTGGACCGTCGCATGATCGATCTGGACGGCACCGAGAACAAAGGCCGCCTGGGCGCCAACGCGCTGCTCGGGGTTTCGCTGGCCAACGCCCATGCGGTGGCCGCCTCGAAGAAGCTGCCGCTGTGGAAGTACCTGGCCGGCGACCGTCAGGCGGTGCTGCCGGTGCCGATGATGAACATCATCAACGGCGGCGCGCATGCCGATAACAATGTCGATCTGCAGGAATTCATGATCCTGCCGGTCGGCGTGCCGAACTTCGCCGAGGCGCTGCGCGCCGGCGCCGAGGTGTTCCATGCGCTGAAGTCGGTGCTCAAGGGCCGCGGCCTGAGCACGGCGGTCGGCGACGAAGGCGGCTTCGCGCCGGACCTGCGCAGCAACGAAGAAGCGCTGGAAACCATCCTGGAAGCGATCGGCAAGGCCGGCTACAAGGCCGGCGAAGACATCCTGCTGGGCCTGGACGTCGCCTCCACCGAGTTCTTTGATAACGGCAAGTACAACCTGGTCGGCGAAGGCAAGCGCCTGACCAGCGAGCAGTTCGTCGATTTCCTCGCCAACTGGGCCGCGCAGTACCCGATCGTGACCATCGAAGACGGCATGGCCGAAGACGATTGGAACGGCTGGAAGCTGCTGACCGACAAGATCGGCAACAAGGTGCAACTGGTCGGCGACGATCTGTTCGTGACCAACCCGAAGATCTTCGCCGAAGGCATCGACAAGCACGTCGCCAACGCGATCCTGATCAAGGTCAACCAGATCGGCACCCTGACCGAAACCCTGGAAGCCATCGCCATGGCCGATCGCGCCAAGTACGCGGCGGTGATCTCGCACCGTTCGGGCGAAACCGAGGACACCACCATCGCCGACCTCTCGGTCGCCACCACCGCGACCCAGATCAAGACCGGTTCGCTGTGCCGCAGCGATCGCGTGGCCAAGTACAACCAGCTGCTGCGCATCGAAGAAGCGCTGGGCGCGGGCGCCCGCTACGCCGGCCGCGACGCGTTCGTGTCGCTGCGTCGCTGAGTCCGGCCCAGACGCAATGGCTTCGATGTCGAGCAAGCGCTGGCTGATCGCGCTGGTGCTGGCGTTGCTGGCGCTGCTCGCTTTCCTGCAATACCGCCTGTGGTGGGCCGGCGGCGGCAGCGGCGGCAGCGTCGCCGCGCTGCAGGCCCAGGTCGATGGCCAGACCCGCGAAAACCAGGGCTTGCAGCAGCGCAACGACGCCCTGGCCGCGGAAGTGGAAGACCTCAAGTCCGGCGAAGCCGCAGTCGAGGAGCGCGCGCGCAGCGAACTGGGCATGATCAAGCCCGGTGAGACTTTCTATCGCGTGGTCGAAGCCAAGCCGCAGCAGCCCGGCCCGAACGCCGCCGCCGCGGTCAGCGCGGTGCAGAACGGCGCCGTGCAGGACGATCCGGCCGGCAACGACGGCGCCAGCCTGGAAGAACAGGTGGACGAGCCGCCGACCGAACTACCGCCGCAGACGCCGGACCCGCAACCCATGCCGGCGCCGGTGCAAGAGCGGCCGGGGCATTGAGGCGGGCGATGGCCGCGATGATGGGCGCGATCGATCGTCGCCGCGGATGCCGGCGATGATCTGGGCCGTGCTTCCCGCCGCCGGACGCGGCCAACGCTTCGGCGGCGACACGCCGAAGCAATATCTGCACGCCGCCGGCAAACCCCTGATCGAACATGCGCTGAGCGCCTTGCTGGCGCATCCGCGCGTGGCCGGCGCGATGGTCGCGCTGTCGGCCAACGACGCTGCGTGGCCGGGCTGGACGCAGTTACACGGCAAGCCGGTGCTGCGTTGCGTGGGCGGCGGCGAACGCGCCGATTCGGTGCTCGCCGCCTTGCGCGCGCTGCCGGCTGAACTCGACGGCGACACGCTGGTGCTGGTGCACGACGCCGCGCGTCCCAATCTGCGCGGCGACGACATCGAGCGATTGATCCTGGCCGCCGAAACCGGCGACCAGGGCGCGATCCTCGGCGCGCCGTTGCGCGACACGCTCAAGCGCGCCGGCGACGGCCGCATTATCGCCACCGAACCGCGCGACGGCCTGTGGCGCGCGTTCACGCCGCAGGCTTTCCGCCGCGCCGCGTTGACCGCGGCGCTGGCCGATGCCGCCGCCGCCGGCGTGGTGGTGACCGACGAAGCCTCGGCGATGGAACGTGCCGGTTTCCGCCCATGTCTGGTCGAAGGCCGCGAGGACAATCTGAAAGTCACCACGCCGGCGGATCTGGCGCTGGCGCAGTTTCTGTTGCAATCAGATCGTGAATGAAGCGTCAGCGAGCTGCCGCGGCTTTTTTGTTGTAGGAGGGAGCTTTAGCCCCGATGCTTTCCGCTCCGATTTTGTGGGAGGGAGCTTTAGCCCCGATGCTTTTCGGTCAGGCTTGCCGCGTCGGAGCGGAAAGCATCGGGGCTAAAGCTCCCTCCCACAACTGAAAAGCATCGGGGCTAAAGCTCCCTCCTACAACAAAAGCCCGCATTCCCGGCAATGACGGGCAAAATAGACGCATTGATCGGCGAGCGTCCGCTTGCAACCCGACTTTCCATCCGACTCCTGAGGCAACCATCTCCATGCGCATCGGCCAAGGTTACGACGTGCACGCCTTCGGCGAGGGCGACCACATCATGCTCGGCGGCGTGCGCGTGCCGCACGATCGCGGCGTGCTCGCGCATTCCGACGGCGATGTGGCGCTGCACGCGCTGTGCGATGCGATGCTCGGCGCGCTCGCGCTGGGCGACATCGGCAAGCATTTTCCGCCCAGCGACGAACGCTGGCGCGGCGCCGACAGCCGCCAGTTCCTGCGGCATTGCAATGCCTTGATCGGCGAGCGCGGCTACAAGCTCGGCAACGCCGACGTCACCGTGATCTGCGAGCGGCCCAAGGTCGGCCCGCATGCGCAGGCCATGCGCGAGGCGATCGCGGCCGATCTGGGCGTGCCGGCCGATGCGATCAGCGTCAAGGCCACCACCACCGAACAACTGGGTTTCACCGGCCGCGGCGAAGGCATCGCGGCGATGGCCGTGTGCCTGTTGGTCCGCGCATGAGCCAGGTTCACGATCCGGCCGCGGACACCGGCCTGCCGCGCGCGCACGGCGAGCCCGCGCTGCGCGCGCGCATCCGCAGCGCGCCGGAGGACTTCCGCGTCGAGGAACTGCCCGGTTTCGAAGCCAGCGGCAGCGGCGAGCATCTGTTGCTGACCATCGAAAAGCGCGGCATGAACACCGCTTTCGCCGCCAAGCGCCTGGCCGAGTGGGCCGGGATCGGCGAGGTCGGCATCGGCTACGCCGGGCTCAAGGATCGCCACGCGGTCACCGTGCAGCGTTTCAGTGTGCATCTGCCCAAGCGCATCGCGCCGGATCTGGCCGCGCTGGAAAGCGATGAGATGCACGTGCTCGAACACCAATGGCACGCGAAGAAATTGCCACGCGGCGCGCTGGCCGGCAATCGCTTCGTGCTGCGCCTGCGCGAGGTGGAAGGCGAGCGCGCGGCGATCGACGCGCGCCTGACCCGCATCGCCGAACGCGGCGTGCCGAACTACTTCGGCGAGCAGCGTTTCGGCCGCGACGGCGACAACGTCGCCAACGCGCTGGCGATGTTCGCCGGCCGGCGCATGCGCCGCGAGCAGCGCAGCCTGCTGTTGTCGGCGGCGCGTTCGGAATTGTTCAACCGCGTGCTGGCCGCGCGCGTGCGCGACGGCAGTTGGGACGGATTGCGCGAGGGCGCGCCGTTGCCCGGCGAAGTCTGGTCGCTGGCCGGCAGCCGCAGCGTGTTCGGGCCGGAACCGTGGGGCGATGCGCTGGCCGCGCGCCTGGCCGGGTTCGACATCCATCCCAGCGGGCCGTTGTGGGGCCGCGGCGAGTTGCGCAGCCTCGATGCGGTGCGTGCGCTGGAGCTGGAGGCGATGGCCGGCGATCAGGCCGTGGCCTTGCGCGCCGGCCTGGAAGCGGCCGGCATGGATCAGGAGCGGCGCGCGCTGCGACTGCGTCCGGACGGGTTGAGTTGGCAGTGGCTCGACGACGGCGCGCTGGAAGTCGCCTTCGTGCTGCCGGCCGGGGCTTACGCCACCGTGGTGCTGGCGGAGTTGGGGCAGATCGACGGCGCGCGTTAATTCATGGATTTTGTAGGAGGGGCTTCAGCCCCGATGCTTTTCTTTCAGATCGCCGCTAGCAGCCCAGGCCTGATCTGAAAGAAAAGCATCGGGGCTGAAGCCCCTCCTACAAAAGACTTTCTGGCGGCGCATTGGCCGCTGTGCGGCCCCGGTCGATCGGCCGCGCGATGTCCTGAAACCATCTATTCAGTTCCCGAGACGCCGCATTCGGACGCCGGAAACGACCGCTTGTCGGATGGTATCGGACGGCACTGGCTCACGGTTTGCGCCGGCGTATAAGCCGAGTTAACAGCGGGCAGGGGCCTGCTGCCGCCCGGCGCCCAGCGCGACCGGGTTTCACGCGTCAGGGAGCCAGCGTCATGAACGCATTGTCGCGTACCGTCGTCCTGTCGTTGTCGATCCTGGGCCTGGCCGCTTGCGCCGGCACCCAGAGCAAATCGACCTACGTCGAACCGAGCATGTCCAATCACCAGATCGCCGGCATGAGCCGCGACGACCGTTATGTTTCCGCGGTCGAGCGTCTGGCGCGAAAGCGCGGGATCGAGGTGATGTGGGTCAACCCGCCGGATCGGCGCAAGCTGATCAGCGAGGCGACGCCACAATAATCGGCCGACGCTGGCGCCGGCGATCGCGCCGGCGCCGGCATTCGCAACGGTTCAACGCCGCCGCTGCGATTTGGCCAGCAACACCACCACCGCTCCGGTGCCGCCTTGCGCAGGCGGCGCGGAGTGGAAGGCGAGGATGTCCGCGCGCTGCCGCAGCATCCGATCGACCAGATTCTTCAATACCGGCGCGCCGCGGCTGTCGAGGTAATCGTTGACGCCGTTGCGGCCCTTGCCGTGGATGATCCGCACGCAACCCAGCCCGTGTTCGCGCGCGTCGTTGAGAAACGCGCGCAGCAGGGCTTCGGCCTCGCGCACCGGGCTGCCGTGCAGGTCCAGTTCCTCTTGCGCGGACATCTCGCCGCGGCGCAGCCGGGCGAACACTTTCGGCGGCAGTTCGTCGCGGCGATAGCTCAGCGCGTCGCCGGCTTCCAGCAGGCTTTGATCGAGGGCGTGGCGGAATTCGTCGCGCGCCAGCGCTTCGTCGCGCTCGGCCATGCACGGCAACGGCCGCGGCTTGGGCGCGGCCGGCGGCGGCGCAGCATCGGGCAGGCGGCGCACCTCGCCGATCGCGGCGCGGAACAGGGCCGCGTCGTCGTCGCCGTCGGTGTCTTCGTCGGGGCGGTCGGGCAGGGGCGTCATCGGCACAGGATAATCGCCGCGCGGCGCATGCGCGGGCGGCATCGCCGCGATCGCGCGCCCGGCGGCGCGGCGCCCGCGAATAAAAGCCCCGGCCCTTCCATGGGAACTGCGACCCGTCGGTATCGGGCCTGCACCGGGGAAACAGGTGTCAGGAACGGTGCTCCGCCGCGAAGTCCCCTCGCACCGTGCGCCGCGCATGTGTCGGCGGGCGCCGTGTGAGTGAAGTGGACCACGCGCGGCGGCGGGCGCGAGGCGGCGACTGTCAAAACTGACAGGCCGGGCGGGGCGGCGGGGTGGGCGGGATCGCGGCCGCGAACCCGCGAAGAATCGTGCGCGGCCGCGGATTGGGACCGCGCTGGACGGTGTCGCGGGCTGCGAGCGAATCGGCCGATTAAGCAAAGTCGCCGCGCGTCCTCGCGGCACGGATGCGCGGTTCGGCCCGCGTCGTCCCAGCCGATGCGAACCGTCAGCGCCCCGCGCGCGTCACAGCACGATCAGGCCCATCGCCACCGCGCGCGCGCAGGCCGCGCGCCGGCCCTTGACGCCGAGCTTGCGCGAGACCTGCTGCAGATGAAAATTCACCGTGCGCTCGCTGATGCGCAGGATCATCGAGATTTCCCACGAGGTCTTGCCGATCGCCGACCAGCGCAGCACCTCGCGCTCGCGCGCGCTCAGCCGCGGCGCGCCGACCGGGCGGCGCAGCAGCCGATCCATCGCCGCGTGCATGCAGCTGACGAAATACACCGACTCGCCGAGCACCGGCAGAAGTTCGCGCGGGTCCAGCCGCGACTGCAGGGTGAAGGTAGTGAACGCCCACTGCGTGCCCGGCGACCAGCTCGGCACGGTGATGCCGCCGTGCAGGCCGAATTCGCCGGCCTGCACCAGGGTCTTGCGCGTGCGCAGCGCCAGCGCGATGCGCGGCGCCTCGTAACTGGTGTGTCCGCGCGAATTCCACGCCACCGCCGGAAAGCCTTCGCGCGACAGCACGATGCGCGGATCGGTCTGCTCCGAATCCGGCGTGGCCAGGCGCGGATAGGTCTTCGACCAATCGCTGTCGAAATCTTCGAAAAACACGAAGTCGCCGCCGTCGCCGAGCGGCTCGCGCAGCTTGGTCGCGTAACCGTGATGCCGGAACCCGGCCGCCCGCGTATAGGCGGTGGTGGCCGCTTTGACTTCCTCCAGCGTGCCGGCGCGCATTACCCGATCGATATGATCCCAATACTCCATGCCGTACCTGTATACCTGCGTCCCGGCGGGCCGCGACCATCATACGCCGGCCCGCCGCGGGCCGCGGCGCGGGAAGGCGGTCGCCCTATCGGGTATCATTCGGGCTCTGATTGCCAGCCTTTTTCTCAGCGGAGCCTCATGCGCGTATTGGTCAGCAACGACGACGGCGTCGACGCGCCCGGCATCCGTATCCTCGCCCAGGGGCTGCGCGACGCCGGTCACGAAGTGCTGGTGGTCGCTCCCGATCGCGATCGTTCCGGCGCGAGCAATTCGCTGACGCTGGACATGCCGGTGCGGGTGAATCAGCTCGACGAGCGCACCTGGCGCGTCTACGGCACGCCCACCGACTGCGTGCACGTGGCCCTGGCCGGCATGCTCGAGCTGGAACCGGACATCGTCGTGTCCGGGATCAACAACACCGCCAACATGGGCGACGACGTCATCTATTCGGGCACCGTCGCCGCGGCGATGGAAGGCCGGTTCCTGGGCCTGCCGGCGGTGGCGATGTCGCTGGCCACCGCCGATCACCACGGCCGCCACTACGAAACCGCCGCGCGCGCCGCGGTCGAGATCATCGCCCGCCTGCGCACCGATCCGCTGCCGGCCGACACCATCCTCAACGTCAACGTGCCCGATCTGCCCTGGTCGCAGGTCGCCGGTTTCGAAGTCACCCGGCTGGGCAACCGCCATCGCGCCGAGGCCTGCATCGAGCAGAAAGACCCGCGCGGCCGCCAGTGGTGGTGGATCGGTCCGGCCGGCGCCGAGGCCGACGCCGGCCCGGGCACGGATTTCCAGGCCGTGCGCACCGGCAATATCTCGATCACCCCGATCCACGTCGATCTGACCCGCTATCAGGCGCTGGAACAGGTCGCCAGCTGGGTCGGCGGCCTGGCCGCGGCGCTGGACGCGCCGGCGGCCGACGCCTCGGCGGAGCGCCGGGCATGATCCAGCGCATGCGCCTGCAGCCCGAAGCCATCGGCAGCGGCCTGACCTCGCAGCGCGTGCGCGACCGCCTGGTCGAGCGCCTGCGCGAGGCCGGCATCCGCGACGAACGCGTGCTCAACGCGATCCGCACCGTGCCGCGCCATCTGTTCGTCGATGAAGCCCTGGCGATGCGCGCCTACGAAGACACCGCGCTGCCGATCGGCCACGGCCAGACCATTTCCCAGCCGTGGGTGGTGGCGAGGATGACCGAGGCGCTGTTCGAGGACGGCGTGCCGGCCAAGGTGCTGGAGATCGGCACCGGCTCGGGTTACCAGGCCGCGATCCTGGCCGCGCTGGGCCTGGAAGTGCACACCGTCGAGCGCATCGGCGAGTTGCTGCGCACCGCGCGCAAGCGCTTCCGCCAGCTCGGCCTGAACGTGCGCAGCAAGCACGACGACGGCCGCATCGGCTGGCCCGAGAACGGCCCCTTCGACGCGATCATCGTCACTGCCGCCGCGCCGGCGCTGGTCGATGCATTGACCGATCAGCTCGCCGTCAACGGCACGCTGATCGCGCCGGTCGGCGCATCGTCCTCGCAGTCGCTGCTCAAGCTGCGCAAGGACGCCGACGGCAACATCGTCCAACACACGCTCGCGCCGGTGGTGTTCGTGCCGCTGCTGTCGGGCATGATCGACTGACCCTCGCAGCCGACAGGAATTCCCCCCTTGAAGATTTTCGGCCCGCTCTACGAGCGCACCATCACCTGGGCCCGGCACCGGCACGCGCCGGCCTACCTGACCGGCCTGAGCTTCATCGAGGCGATCATCTTCCCGGTGATGCCCGAGGTGATGCTGGCGCCGATGTCGGTGGCGCAGCCGCGGCGCGCGTTCTGGTTCGCCACCTTGAGCCTGATAGGCTCGATGGCCGGCGCGCTGGTGGGCTATGCGCTGGGCCATTACGCCTTCGAAGCGCTGAAGCCGATGTTCGCCGCGCTGGGCATGCTGCCGGCGATCGAGTCGGGCATCGCCACCGTGCAGGCCAAGATGGTCGAGTCGCCGTGGGCGGTGTTCGCGTTCCTGGTGCTCGGCGGCTTCATGCCGATTCCGATGAAGGTGTTCACCTGGGCGTCGGGCATCGTCGGCGTGCCTATGTTGCAATACATCCCGAGCATGTTGATCGGCCGCGGCAAGCGCGTGTATCTGCTGGCGCTGGCGATCCGCATCGGCGGCGAACGCGCCGAGCAGGCGCTGCGGCGCTACATCGAGCCGATCGGCTGGATCGCCACCGCGCTGGTGGTGGCCGCGGTCGCCTGGTTGGTCTGGCGTTCACAGCACTGAGCCGGGCCTGACGCCACACTGGCGCAGGCGGCAATACCCCACCGGCGCACCACCGGACACAACGCGCGCGAGCAGCGGCGCGGCAAGAGGACAGGCATGAGCAAGACGACCCGAACCCCGACCTTGGCGATGGCTTCCTGCGTATTGGCCTCGCTCGTCCTGATCGGTTGTTCGAGTACGGTCGTCCGCGAACCCAACCGCGGCGGCGGACGCCCCAGCGCCTCGCGCCCGAGCGGCTCGCGTCCCGCGCCGCCGCCGGCGTCGCGGCCGAAGTACGGCGCCACCGTCACCGTCCAGCGCGGCGAAGGCCTGTATCGCATCGCCACCAACAACGGCATCCAACTGGCCGACTTGGCCGCCTGGAACAATCTGTCGCCGCCTTACAGCCTGTATCCCGGCCAGCGCCTGCGCCTGTATCCGCAAAGCGGCGGCCGGCCCTCGTCGGGTTCGGCCGGCGGTGCTTCTCCGGTCGCCGGCGGCACCACCACCGCGCCGCGGCCGAGTACGCCGCCGCCGGTTGCGGCCGCGCCGGTCGACAGCGGCATCCGCTGGCGCTGGCCGTCCGACGGCCCGCTGCTGGGCCGTTACCTCGCTAACGAACCAACCAAGCAGGGCATCGACATCGGCGGCGCCAGCGGCGCCCCGGTGCGCGCGGCCGCCGACGGCGTGGTCGTTTATTCGGGCACCGGCCTGGTCGGCTACGGCGAGCTGATCATCGTCAAGCACAACGAACAATGGCTGTCGGCCTACGGCCACAACCGCAAGCGGCTGGTCAACGAAGGCCAATTGGTCAAGGCCGGCGACCAGATCGCCGAGATGGGCCGCAGCGGCGCGGCGCGCGACATGCTGCACTTCGAAGTGCGCTACAACGCCAAGCCGGTCGATCCGATGTTGTACCTGCCGGCGAAATAGTCGCTCTCGCGAATCGTCTGAAGGATCAGCATGTCGACACCGCCGGATGCAACCCGGGCCGGGCCGCCGCCGGGCTCGCCCGATGACGGCGACGATCTTCGATGGGACGGCATCGAAGCCACGCCAGGGCTGATCCAGACCCGGCCGCTCGATGCGGGCGACCGCGAGGTGTTGGTCTGCATGCAGTCGGGCGCCAGCGGAATCATCGGTTTCGTGGGCGCGATGGCCCTGATCATCGCGATCGTATTCGGGGTGACCGGGATCTACAGCCTGGACATTCGCGCGGTCGCGGCCATCGTTTTTGGCGTTGTCTGCGTCCTGGTCGCACCGGCCTTTTTGATGTCGAAAGAGGACGTCAGGCTGCGCTCGGATCTGGATGCCGGCATCAAACTGATCGTATCCGGCCGCATCGACCGCATGGGCTCCGAAGAGGGCGACGGCCCCGGTTTCGTTACCGTGCTGAGCGGCGAAACGCCACCGCGGAAGCTCGAGTTTTTCGTGGAAAAGCGTTTGTACCAGTTGGTCAAGCCGGAAGACATCGTGCGTATTGCCTACGTTCCGCTCAGCAAGACGATCCTTCAGCTGAAGGCCGGGCATTGCAGCTACTGCCGGCGCCCGGACCCGACCAAGGGCGCGGCGAATACGGCGGCGTGAGGGGCGCGGCACCGCGTGTCCCGCCCGGACGGCGCGTTAGGATGGAATCTGTCGAAGCTCGCGCGGCTGGCGAAACAGTCTGAAGGATCAGCATGTCGGCACCGCCGGAACAAACGCAGACCCAGCCGCTGAGCCAGGACGAGATCGCTCGCCTGGATGCGCTCAAGTCCGATGGCGCGCTTTCGGGGATAGCGTTCTTCGTGATCACGCTCTTAGTGGTGATGGTGACGTGGGAGCGTTACGGCGTTTTCTGGACGGTGATGGCGTTGCTGGCCGGCCTGGCGATGACCGCGCTGACGGTGCTGGTCAGCTACAGCACGAGTACGAGCCTGCAGGCCGATATCGACGGCGGCATCAAGCGGCTGGTCGCGGCGAAGGTGGTGAAAGTCGTTCATGGCGGCGAGCAGTCGCGCTATCGCATCGAACTGCTGACGCAGGAAACGCCGCCGTGCAAGCTCGAATTCACCCTGCCGGAACGTGAGTTCTTCGAGGTCGAGTACGGCGAGCAAGTCCAGGTCGCCTATGCGCCGGCCAGCAAGACCGTCATCAACGTCGTCGCGGTGGGCTACGAATACACGCTCGGTGCGGAGGATGCGGCCTGGCAGGCCGCAGTGGAGCAAAACGACTCGGCGCAGGCGCGTCTGGAACTGCGCAGGACGCAGCGCGATGCGGCGCGAAAGCTGCGGCAGGCGACGGCGTCCGCGCAACCGGCGGGCGATACCCCTGACGATGTCTGCGAACTTCGCCCGCAAGCAACTGTGAGCATGGACAGCACGCCGCAGCGGGCAGCGCCGCGCATTACCGAGCCGCTCAGCGCGCGCGACCGGGACCGGCTGGCTCCGACGCGAATGGGTGGTTGCCGAATCGTCGCTTTCCTGGGCGTTCTGGGATTGGTTTTCGCGGCGATATGGGCGCTGGCCGGAATGGGCGGCATCGGCGCTGGAGCGAGCGCAGCGACCGCCGCCATTACGGTCGTCGTTCTCGGCTGGGTCGGTTTCATGCTGGCGAATGAAGACGACAAGTTGCAGTCGGATCTCGATGAAGGAATCAAGGTGAGCGTCCGCGGCCGCATCAGCCATATGCGCACCGAGAGTTCCGAAGGCGGCAGCCCCTACAGCTTCATCACGGTGACGACCGATGAATCGCCGCCGCAGACGATCATGTTCGTGGTGGAGAGCCGCTTGTACCATGCGCTGCTGCCGGAAGATGCGGTGCGCATCGTCTACGTCCCGGTGAGCAAGACGATTCTGCATCTGCAAACCGACACCTACCGTTATTCCTTGCGCCAGAAATCGGACTGAGCGCGATCCACGGCGACCCGGGCGCGATGGCGCCGATGTCTGTGCGGTCGTCGGTGGCGATGTCCTGAAATCGCGCCGGCTCAGCGACCCCGATGCCGGACGTTTTGGCGCGATACCTCGAAGACAGGGACGGCCCGCTGCCGCAGATCGAACTCGCCTTCGTCGAGGGCGACTGCGTGGTCACAGCGCTCGGTATCTGTTCGGCGCCTGCCACGCCAGTGACATCTGCAATAGCACGAAACGAACCAATAGCACTGGTGAGCGCCTGGCCGTCGCAACTAGCATCGACATGAAGCCGTGCGGCGTTCGCCGTGCGCCGGTCCACTCGATGAGGCGTGCATGAAGTCAGCGATATGGGCGGGTGTGTTGAGCATGACGCTGTCGTTCGCCCCGTCCACTGCGATTGCCGCCGAAAGCGCGACGAAAACGCCGGACGAATCCGCGATTCCCCCCGAGCGCGCCGTCCAGGTGTTCGCGCTGGCGCGCACATTGTGCGAACGCGACGCCGGCGAGCTGTGGGGCGCATCGTTGTGCGCGCCGATCATGCTGGTGGATCCGAAAACCCGCGCCATCCTCGCCAGCCAGGCGGATGCCGACGGCGCCTTGAAGGTCAGCGGCGCGGTCTTCATCGGCAGCCTGCCGGCCAAGGACAACGCCGCCAATACCGCGACGCACTGGTCGGGCACGCACTGGACTCAGCTGGTCTGGCCGTTGCCCGAGGATGCGGCGCGGCGCTCGGTACTGATCGCGCACGAACTGTTCCACCGCTTGCATCCGCAGTTGCGCATCGCTGCCGTGGAAGGCGGCGACAATACGCATCTGGATACGTTCGAAGGCCGTTACGCGTTGCAACTGGAATGGCGCGCGCTGGCCGCCGCGTTGCTGGCCGATGATAAGCAGGCCCAGCGTCTGGCCATCGACGATGCGCTGGCGTTCCGCGCCGATCGTTATCGGCGTTTCCCCAAGGCCGCGAACGACGAGGCCGCGCTGGAACTCAACGAAGGCCTGGCCGAATACACCGGCGTGATGGTCGGCGAGGCCACGCCGGAACGGCGTCTGCAGGCCGCGCTGCACGATCTGCGCGTGCATGTCGGCGATCCGAGCTTCGTGCGTTCCTTCGCTTACGCCACCGGTCCGGCTTATGGACTGTTGCTGGACCGCCGCGCGCCGGGTTGGCGCGAACGGCTCGCGACGCCTGCGAGTCTGTATTCGCTGCTGTCCGCCACTGCGGGCGCCGACGAGAATGCGGGCACGCAGACCTTGGGCCAGCGTGCCGCGCGTTACGACGGCGCAGCCTTGCGCGAGAGCGAGCAAGTACGCGAACTCGCACGTCAGCGCGCGTTCGCGGACAACCTGCGTCGCTTTGTCGACGGCCCGGTACTGCGCGTGCCATTGCAGCATATGAATATCCAGTTCGATCCGCGCAATCTGCAAGCCTTGGGCGAGCACGGAACGGTCTATCCGGGTCTGCGCATCAGCGACGACTGGGGCACGCTGGAGGTCAGCGAAGGCGCCTTGATGAAACCCGATTGGCGCACGCTGGTTCTCGTGGCGCCGTCGAAGAAGACCCGCGGCAGCGAGGTATCGGGAGCCGGTTGGAAGCTGCGGCTCAAGTCCGGTTGGGGGTTGGCGGCCGGCGAGCGTCCAGGCGATCGGGTGTTGCAGCAAGTCGCGAAATAAGCGATGTCACGGTGCAGGACTTCAGTCTGCGCAACGCATCAGCCCGGTCCTGGTTTGATGAACGCGGTTTCCGGTGCAACGAATTCAGGCGCGGCGATGAGCGGCGACAGGAAGGCGACAGGTGGCGGCTGGATGCACGCAGTTCCGATGCAAGTGTGGAACGAGTCATGACAGGGCGCTGAGATTCGTTTTCCCCGTAAAACGCCGGCTTTGCGCATGGTCGCGGCTTGTCGGCGAAGCGACTGCGCGATCTGATGCGAATGCCGTCGTTGCCAGGGCCGCATTGCGCAAGAAAACCGGGCTTATATCGCAGATCGAAATAATCGTCGGCCGAATCGATCGAATGCATGCCGTATTCGAATACTTGTTCGGTAAATCGCGTGCTAGTGTCCGCGCCGCGGTGCGACTGTGGCTGCTGCGAGCGATGTTCTCGCGCGGCGTGCGCCTGTACCGATGCGGAATGGAACCGCAATGGAGTACGAGCGGGCCAAGGGATCGGCGCATCGACATCACCGGACGAAACCCAACCCTGCCGTTGCGCGACTTCGACGTCGCGCAAGCCGGGCTGCGTTTTTTCAGCAGTTATGTACGCATCGCGATGACGGTATCGCGTCGGTGCACACGGGTTTGTGCGCATCGCGCGAGTCGCGCATGCAAGTAAAAGCGGCGCGCGTACCTAGGGTGATTACTAGGTTCGAAATCGCACTGAACATCGATAAAAGGCTGGAAAAAACCGATGAAAGGTCGATGAAAAAATTCTGATTCGTTGCGACTGATTCGATACAAGTTACGCGCGCAACAAATGATCGTATTCGCGTCGCTTGCGCGCATTGCAGCGCAGTCGCGATGAATGTGATCGGCGCATCGCGCGAATGCGCAAACGGCGCGCAGAACTCGGAAATAAAGCTCGATGGCGCTTGACCGTCGCCCGCATGCAAGTACAGCTTCGATGCATGCGGCACGCAAAGTTTCGTTTCGCCGCCCCGCACACTTCCCCCGCCGCAAGAAGAACGCACATGCTGACCCTGAACCAAGAAGGATGGAGTCTCCCGCTCGGAGATCTCGAACCGATCACCACCTGGAACGCCCGCGCCGACACCAGTCGGCCGCTGAGCGAATTCGAACGCAGCCAGCTTGTCGCCAGGAGCGGCGGCTATTGGATGGTGCTGACGGCGCTGCTGCTCGCCGCCGCCGCCGCGGGCTCGCTGGTGTTGCCGTTCGGCTTCGGCGGCGAAGTGGCCTTCGTGGCCGCCGGCCTGGTGTTCATGCTTTCGCTGAATTTTCCGATTGCGGAAAACCGCGGGCGTTATGCGCGCGACGATATCGAGCTTGGAACCAAGGTGCTCGCCAGCGGCCGCGTCGCATCCATGCGCGTCGCCGGCGGAAAGCTGCGGCCGTACTGCATCCTCACCTTGATCAGCGACAAAGCGTCCGCGAGCACGATCGAGTTCAAGGTGCCGCGCAGTGCATATACCGCGCTGCAGAAAGATCGTCGGGTCAGCGTCTGGTACGTGCCGGCCAGCGGCATCGTGATGGAACTGGGCACGGCGTCTTATCGCTATCGCCTGGGCGACTGAGGTTTTGTCGAGCGATGTGCTCGTAGGGCTGTTAAAGGCTCTGCTTCATAGCGAGCATCCACATTTTTTGCTCGTCATTCCCGCGAACGCGGGAATCCAGCGACTTTCGTGCGAGAACGTTTGAAGTCACTGGATTCCCGCGTTCGCGGGAATGACGGGCAAAAAACGATCTTCGTTGAGTCCACGCACGATCCGCACTCATTGAGCCGCACAGAATGGCTTCAACCCGGTTGCTATTTTCCGGACGAGGCATCTGGCGACGACGAAATGATCCTGCCGTGTCCATCGAGGATGATGTACTCGTAGTTGCCGTTGATCAGATTGAACAGCACGGCTTGGCGCGGCGTGTAGGCGATACGGACGCGGTCGCCTTGCGCGATCGCGTGATAGCACGCCGACGGAACCCGGAAGCTCATGGGTGACTTCGTATCGGGAGCGCTATCGGAGTCGGGATCGACCGCGATGTCGACACTGTAATGAGTCCGCCCGGAATCGCTGTCCTCGCTCGTCCACAGCGCATGCACATAACCGTCGCGCCAGAGCTTGATGCCGCCGGCCAGATCCGCGCGCAGCGCCTGCTGATCGTGATAGATCGACAACGTCATCAGCAACCCGATCAGAAACAGCACGCCGAAGCCGAACAGCGATCCGTAGCCGTGCAGCTCCGGCCAGGCAATCACTATCCCCAGGCCCACCGCGACCGTGGCCAGACCGCCGATCAACGACAACCGGGGCGGCATCGCGGAGACTTGCGAACGCAGATGGTTCAGCTCGCGCGAATCCAGCGGCGCGCTGTCGGTCTCGTCGTGAGTGAGGCGGGTGGTCATGCAAAACCCCTGCTGGGAATCCTCGGCCTTCCGGTGCGTTTCGCGTTTATAGCGCCGGCAGATCGTTCGCGCCACTTTCGCATCGGTCGGCGTGGAAGCCATGCGCTGCCGTTTGAAGGCGTTCGCGATCTTGCGGACGGCGCAGCTCGCGTCGGGCTAGGGGCGCGCGATGCAAAGCGACGTGCGCCGGGTGTAGTCGTGTCCCCAACTGCGGAATCCGGCGGTGTCGATGTGCAGATGGCGGCGATCGTAAAAGCCCAGGCCGAAGCTGCGCGCCGCGCCTTCGCGACGCCAGAACGCGCATAACGACTGGATGTCCGCGTCGCTGGCGAGGTCGAAATCGTATGCGCCGCCGCTCATATGCCGGCTGCGTGAGCTGCCGCCTTCGCAGCGATTCAATCGCGGCTCGCGGTAGGCGGAAGTGAGCTCGGCGCCGTCGAGCAAACCGGCACGGCGCAGATCGCCGATCAAGCGCAAGGTGCGGACGGTATCGGGCCAAGCCGATTTTGGCGGCAATGCGAATTCGGCCGCGCGGCACCACCGCCAGCGTCGCCCGGAGCGCAGCAACTCGCTCATCGGTATCAGGCCGGCGACGCCTTGGGCGCGCAGGTACGCCCGATATTCGTCAACATCGGTGCGCTGGCCGGCGAGCCAGTGTTGATAACGCTCGGCCGGCGAGGGCGCTTGGCAAGCGGCGATCGAGATCGCTAACAGCGCAAACAGCAATCGAGCGCGCCGTATCGGATCGGCGCCGCGACTCACGCCGCGAGCACGAACCCCGCGACCACGCGCCGGCCTTCGCCGGCCAGCACGTTGAAGGTGCGCGCGGCGGCGGCGTTGGTCATCGATTCCAGGCCGACGCCGCGGCGCAGGCAGGCGGCCAGGGTCGCGGCCGGCGGAAACGCCTGGGCGGCGCCGCAGCCGAGCACGATCAGCTCCGGCTCCAGCGCGAACAAGGGTTCCAGGTCTTCGATCGTCAGTGAGCGCACATCGCCCACCGCCCAGTCTTCGACCAGGCGGTTCGGCGCCAACACGAAACTGCGCTCGATCCGGCGATCGTTCACCAGCGCGGCCTGGCCGTCGGCGCCGCGCAGGAAGAATTCGTGGTCGGGACGCTCGAGGGTCAGTTGCATGGGACGGGGACGGGGATGGCGGATCGGGAATCGGGAATCGGGAATCGGGAATCGGGAATCGGGAAAAGCTGGGGCGGGGCGGCTTTTACCGATTCCCGATTCCCAATTCCCGATTCCCGGCCTCTCAGGCCCTGGGCAACACGATCTGCCGCTTGTCCTTGCTCGGCCGGTACAGCACGGCGGTGTGGCCGATGCGCTGGACCAGGGCGGACTCGGTGCGCTGGGCGATCTCAGCGATCAGTGAGTCTCGGACTTCGCGGTCGTCGGCGCCGACCTTCACTTTGATCAGCTCGTGGTGTTCCAGGGCCAGGTCGATTTCGGCGACCAAGGAATCCGTCACCCCCTTACCGCCGACCTGGAGCATCGCTTTGAGGTCGTGGGCCAGTCCGCGCAGGAAGCGGGTCTGGGCGGAGGTCAGCAGGGTCGGCATCGGGTCACACGAACGGAGCGGAAAGGGCGCTCAGGGTATCATGGCGTCCCCAACCCCCACCGGGACGGCCGCCCGCTCATGGCGACCCGCAGCAAATCCAGCCAGCGCTGGCTCAAGGAACACTTCTCCGACCCCTTCGTAAAGAAGGCCAAGGCCGAAGGCTTGCGCTCGCGCGCGGCCTATAAATTAGAGGAACTGGTCGAGCGCGACCGCCTGCTCAAGCCCGGGATGATCGTGGTCGATCTGGGCGCCGCGCCCGGCGGCTGGTCGCAATGGGTCCGCAGCGAGCTGGACCGGATGAACCCGCGCCAGCCCGGACGGGTCATCGCCCTGGACATCCTGGAGATGCCCGGCCTGGCCGGGGTCGATTTCATTCTCGGCGATTTCCGCGAAGACGAGGTCCTGGCCCAGCTGGAAGCCAGCGTGGGCGGGCAGAGCGTGGACCTTGTGCTGTCCGACATGGCCCCCAATATGAGTGGCGTGGATGCGGTCGACCTGCCGCGGGCGATGCACCTTTCGGAGCTGGCGATGGATTTCGCCGACCGGCACCTGAAGGTCGAGGGTACGTTCCTGATCAAGCTGTTCCAGGGCGTGGGCTTCGACGATTACGTGCGCGAACTGCGCCGTCGCTACGCCAAGGTGTCGATCCGCAAGCCGGCGGCTTCGCGCAAGCGGTCGCCGGAGGTGTACGCGCTGGCACAGGGCAAAAAGGCCGCGATGACCTGAGCCTTGGGCTAACGGGTGATTGCACCGGGCGCTGAACCGGCCGAATCTCGGCAAGTGCCCGGCGACGGGTGTGTGACAATCTGGGCGTTACCGCCGGCGCACGAGGCGTCGGAGGACACGAGACCCCCCACACAGCCTGTGGGGTCGCAGGGTAGGAAATACATGAACGATTTGGCCAAGAATCTGCTGCTCTGGGTGATCGTCGCCGTCGTGCTGATGGTGGTGTTCCAGGCGTTCGGTCCGCGCACGCCGGGGACCGAAGTGCTCGCCTACGACCAGTTCATCAACCAGGTTCAGACCGACCGCATCAAGGAGGTCAAGATCTCCGATGATGGTGCGACGATCACGGGCAAGCGCAAGGACGACAGCTCGTTCACCACCTACAGCACGCGCGATCCCTACCTGATCAACGACCTGATCAACCATAAGGTCGTCACCGAGCAGACTCCGCCGTCGAGCAGCCCCTCGCTGATCATGATCCTGATCAACGTGCTGCCGTGGCTGCTGTTCATCGGTATCTGGGTTTATTTCATGCGCCAGATGCAGCAGGGCGGCAGCAAGGGCGCGATGAGCTTCGGCCGCTCGCGGGCCAAGCTGCAGGGCGAGGACCAGGTCAAGGTGACCCTGGCCGACGTCGCCGGCTGCGACGAGGCCAAGGAAGAAGTCGGCGAGCTGGTCGAGTTCCTGCGCGATCCGTCCAAGTTCCAGAAGCTCGGCGGCAAGATTCCGCGCGGCGTGCTGATGGTCGGCCCGCCCGGCACCGGCAAGACCCTGCTGGCCCGCGCCATCGCCGGCGAGGCCAAGGTGCCGTTCTTCTCGATCTCCGGTTCGGACTTCGTGGAAATGTTCGTCGGCGTCGGCGCCAGCCGCGTGCGCGACATGTTCGAGCAGGCCAAGAAGCACGCGCCGTGCATCATCTTCATCGACGAAATCGACGCGGTCGGCCGTCATCGCGGCGCCGGCCTGGGCGGCGGTCACGACGAGCGCGAGCAGACCCTCAACCAGTTGCTGGTCGAGATGGACGGTTTCGAAGGCGGCGAAGGCGTGATCGTGATCGCCGCGACCAACCGCCCCGACGTACTCGATCCGGCGCTGCTGCGTCCGGGCCGTTTCGACCGCCAGGTCGTGGTCGGCCTGCCCGACGTCAAGGGCCGCGAGCAGATCCTGCGCGTGCACATGCGCAAGCTGCCGCTGCATGAAGACGTCGAGCCGATGACCATCGCCCGCGGTACTCCGGGTTTCTCCGGCGCCGATCTGGCCAACTTGTGCAACGAGGCGGCTTTGTTCGCCGCGCGCGAGAACGCCAAGGACGTGCGCATGGAGCACTTCGACAAGGCGCGCGACAAGATCCTGATGGGCGCCGAGCGCCGTTCGATGGCGATGAGCGAGGACGAGAAGAAGCTCACCGCGTATCACGAAGCCGGCCACGCCATCGTCGGCCGCGTCGTGCCCGAGCACGATCCGGTCTACAAGGTCACCATCATTCCGCGCGGCCGCGCCCTGGGCGTGACCATGTACTTGCCCGAAGGCGACAAGTACTCGATGAACCGCGTGGCGATCGAATCGCAGCTGTGCTCGCTGTACGGCGGCCGCGTCGCCGAGGAATTGATCTTCGGCGTGGACAAGGTCACCACCGGCGCGTCCAACGACATCGAGCGCGCGACCAAGATGGCCCGCAACATGGTCACCAAATGGGGCCTGAGCGACGAGATGGGCCCGATCGCCTACGGCGAAGAAGAAGACGAAGTCTTCCTCGGCCGGTCGGTCACCCAGCACAAGAACGTGTCCAACGAGACCGCGCGCCGCATCGACGAAGTCGTGCGCGGGATTCTGGACAAGGCTTACGGCCGCACCTCGCAGATCCTCAAGGACAACCTCGACAAGCTGCACATCATGGCCGATGCCTTGTTGCTGTACGAAACCATCGACGCGACCCAGATCGACGCCATCATGGCCGGCCGCGAGCCGGGCCCGCCGGCGGATTGGGCCAAGTCGGGCAAGGTGTCCAAGGACGACAACCGTCCGGGCGCGATCGGCGGGCCTGCGGCGCAGACTTGATCGGATCGCGCCGCGTAAGCGGACATCGCTGAGAGAACGGGAACGCCGGAGCTTGCTTCGGCGTTTTCTTTTTGGGGTGTCTGGTGTTTGGACGAAAAGCATCGGGGCTGAAGCCCCTCCTACAAAAGACTTCGGGAATGCACGAGGTCTTTTGTAGGAGGGGCTTCAGCCCCGATGCTTTTCGATCAGCCCTCCAGCAAACCCACCCAGTGCCCAAGCGGTTAGCATTCCAATCATCGCCGCCCGCCCGGAACCGCCCATGTTCGACCTCGCCCCGACCCTGGACTGCAACGGCCGCCGCCTGACGCTCGATCGCCCGCGCGTGCTCGGCATCGTCAACGTCACGCCGGATTCCTTCTCCGACGGCGGCGCCCACGACACGCTCGAAGCGGCGGTCGCGCACGGCCTGAGGCTGGCGGAGGAGGGCGCCGACGCGCTCGACATCGGCGGCGAGTCCACCCGCCCCGGCGCCGACGAAGTCCCGCTGGAGGAAGAGCTGCGCCGCACGATTCCGGTGATCGAGCGGCTGGCGCGCGAGACCTCGCTGCCGATCAGCATCGACACCTCCAAGCCCGAAGTCATGCGCGCCGCGGTCGCCGCCGGCGCCGGCCTGATCAACGACGTCTACGCGCTGCGTCGCGAAGGCGCGCTGGATGCCGCGGCCGAACTCGGCGTGCCGGTCGTGCTCATGCACATGCTGGGCGAACCGCGCTCGATGCAACAGCAACCCGAATACGACGATGTCGTCGCGCACGTGCACCGCTTCCTGGCCGAACGCATCTTCGCCGCCGAGATGGCCGGCATCGCCAAGAAGCGCATCGTGGTCGATCCCGGTTTCGGCTTCGGCAAGACCTTGCAGCACAACCTGACCCTGCTGTCGCAGCTGGAACGCTTCACCGAACTCGGTGTGCCCGTGCTCGCGGGACTGTCGCGCAAGCGCAGCATCGGCGAGTTGACCGGGCGTGAGGACGCGCGCGAGCGCGTGCACGGTTCGGTCGCCGCGCATCTGATCGCGGCGCAGCGCGGCGCGATGCTGCTGCGCGTGCACGATGTCGCCGCGACCGTGGATGCGCTCAAGGTCTGGGCCGCGGTGGCGGCGCAGCAGATGCCCAAGCGTGCCGCGTCACCGGCCATGCCGAAGTGGCCTGACGACGAATAAAGGTCGGGTTGCCGGCGATGCCGGGGCGATGGCATGAGCCGCGGTCCGCGACCCGCGCGTATCTCCCGGTACAAGCGACGCGAATCCAAGGCCTTGACGAAATCGCGATCACGCGGCAGCGACTCGTAGCGATGCACGAAAATCGACGCCGGCACGGCGCCTGAAAATTCGCTCCGCATGCCGCGAAATCGCCTTGGCTAAAATTTAGCCGCAATGGCCGGACCCTTGCGGCATAAGGCGTGAAACACGATGCCAATGCGTGTATCCGCAGGTTTGTCCACAGTGTTTGTGGACATAAAAATTCGCCGCGCGAATCCGGCGGCGACGATGCGCCGACACGCTCGAAAGCGCTTGCAATCCACGAACGATTCTGCATCGCGCCGGCGATCGCGCGCATGCGCGCAAACGCGGAAAAGTCAAACAAAATCGTTGGCTAAAATTTGTCCATAGTTGCCCAGGCCCTTGCCACGCAAGGCGCTCAGCGCAAACCGCACATGCCTGTCCGCAGGCTTGTCCACAGGCATTGTGGACAGCGCTCAAGTCCGCGTTGCGCCACAGGCAAGCGCGCTTGCCGCCGCGTCGATCGCGTTGCGCGTTCGATGCGATGCCGATGCGACCGCATCCATAAGCGCTCATCGCGCACCCGCCGAATCGCGATGCGCTGTCAAGCGATTTGTGTGGTCAAAAAATGTCCAAACATATGCGACCCCTTGCAGCGCAAGGCCTGCAGCGCAGACTCCACACCGGTGTCCTCAAGCTTGTCCACAGAGTCTGTGGAAATCGCAATCGACGCGTTCACGCGCGCATCGGCCGCTCGCGAGTCGACACGCCGATCGCGCGATCGAAGTCAAGAAAATAGAGTGGTCAATTTTTCGCCAACCCTCTTGCAATGCTTATGCCGCAACGCTTCGCGCAGGTCGATCCGGAATCTGTCCGCAGGCTTGTCCACAGGCTGTGTGGACAACCGTGACCGAGTGGTCAAAAAACCGACAAACCGCCGCAAGCCGTTGCGGCGCCTGGGCTGCGGGCGCTTATCAACAGGCTTGCCCCAGTGGTTCTCCACACGATCTGTGGGGAACCGGCGACGGGCCAGCGACCGGAGCGCGGGGCAGACCGCGGCTTTCGTCGCGCCCGTGCCTGTGCGAGGCTTCCGGCTCGTTACGCTTCGCCGCCCGCATGACCGCTTCCTCCGACCCGCGCCCACTCGCCATCGCCCTGATGGGGCCGACCGCCTCGGGCAAGACCGCGCTCGCGCTGGACTGGGCGCAGCGCCTGGACGGGGAGATCGTCAGCGTCGATTCGGCCCTGGTCTACCGCGGCCTGGACATCGGCGCGGCCAAGCCCACCGAGGCGGAGCGGGCGCAAGTCCCGCATCACCTGATCGACCTGCGCGATCCCTGGCAGACCTATTCGGCCGCCGAGTTCGCGCTCGATGCGCGCCGGGCCATGGACGAGATCGCCGCGCGCGGGCGGATGCCGATCCTCGCCGGCGGCACCGGCCTGTACTTCCACGCCCTGCTGCACGGGCTGTCGGACATGCCCGAGGCCGATCCTTCCATGCGCGAGCGGATCACCGCCGAAGCCGCGGAGCAGGGCTGGGATGCGATGCACGCGCAGCTGGCGGCGATCGACCCGGAGGCCGCGGCGCGCATCCACGCCACCGACGCCCAGCGCATTCAGCGCGCGCTGGAGGTCTATCGGCTGTCCGGCCGCGGCATCAGCGATTGGCGCCGCGCCTCGGCGCAGGCGCCGCGGCTGCCGTACCGCGTGCTCAAGCTGGTGCTGGCGCCGGCCGATCGCGCGGTGCTGCATGGGCGGATCGAGCGCCGCTTCGAGCAGATGCTGGAGGCCGGCTTCCTCGACGAAGTCCGGCGACTGCGCGAACTGCCCGGCCTGCGGGCGCACCCGCAGCCGCTGCAACTGCCGGCGATCCGCGCGGTCGGCTACCGCCAGGCCTGGGAACATCTGGACGGCGCCTACGCCGCCGCCGAGTTCCGCGACCGCGGGGTTTTCGCCACCCGGCAGTTGGCCAAGCGCCAGTTGACCTGGCTGCGCGGCGAGCTTGACGCGCGCTGGTTCGATCCTTTGCGCGATGCGGCGGAACTCGCATGCGCGCTGAGGCTGTTCGCCGCCGGGCGGCTGCGCGAAGGGACACCCGCCGCATAGAATGGAGCGCGCAAACCCGGAACCGGGTCGCAATGTTTGCTTGCACTTGCGTTAACATCGGGCAGTCGCCCCTGTGGGGACAACAGCCGGCGATACGGAAGCACCCGCCTTCGGGCCTCCCGGGGCACACTGGGAACCCGCCGGAGCGGGGCGCGCCGTCCTAATAACTAGAACATGCTGGGGAACTAGAAGATGTCTAAGGGGCAATCCCTGCAGGATCCTTTCCTGAATGCGCTGCGTCGCGAACGTGTACCGGTCTCGGTGTACCTGGTCAACGGCATCAAGTTGCAGGGCACCATCGAATCTTTCGACCAATTCGTGGTGCTGTTGCGCAACACCGTAAGCCAGATGGTCTACAAGCACGCCATTTCCACCGTGGTCCCCGCGCGCAACGTCCGCGTCGGCCCGGGCGGCGGCTATGTGCAGTCCGCCGACGGCAGCGACAACGGCGAAGAGGCCGAATAAACGCGGGAGCGGGCGGTGGAGAATTGAGAAACCGGCGCGGCGCCTCCATATGAGTTCGTTCTGCCTGTTCCTCACTTCTCCGAGCACCCTCCCGACTGATGTTCGAGCGTTCTAAAAAGGGCGAGCACGCCTTGTTGATCCAGCCTCATGCCGGCGGCGCGCCGGATGAGGACCTGCTGGAAGAGTTCGCCGATCTGGCGCGATCGGCCGGCGCCTCCGTGGCCGCCGTGCTGACCGCGCGCATCGACCGGCCCAACGCGGCCACCCTGATCGGCAGCGGCAAGCTCGACGAGGTCAAGGCCGCGGCCGACGCCAGCGGCGCCGACCTGATCCTGGTCAACCACTCGCTGTCGCCCGGCCAGGAGCGCAACCTCGAGCGCCTGCTGGAGCGCCGCGTGGTCGATCGCACCGGCCTGATCCTGGACATCTTCTCCCAGCGCGCGCAAAGCGCCGAGGGCAAGCTGCAGGTCGAACTGGCCCAGCTCAAGCACATGTCCACCCGCCTGATCCGCGGCTGGACCCACCTGGAACGCCAGCGCGGCGGCTCCATCGGCTTGCGCGGTCCCGGCGAAACCCAGCTGGAAACCGACCGCCGGCTGCTGCAAAAGCGCCTGGAGCAATTGCAAAAACGCTTGGACAAGGTCGAAGTGCAGCGCACCCAGATGCGCCGCGCGCGCATGCGCAGCGAACTGCCGCGCGTGGCCCTGGTGGGTTACACCAACGCCGGCAAATCGACCCTGTTCAACGCCATGACCGGCGCCGATGCCTACGCCGCCGACCAGTTGTTCGCGACCCTGGACCCCACCGTGCGCCGGATCGATCTGTCCGGCGGCGCCGCGGTATTGGCCGACACGGTGGGGTTCGTGCGGGACCTGCCTCATGATCTGGTCGCCGCGTTCCGCTCGACCCTGTCGGAGGCGCGCGAGGCCGACCTGCTGCTGCACGTGATCGACGCCGCCGACCCGCTGCGCGACGAGCGCATCGCCCAGGTCGATGAAGTCCTCAACGAAATCGGCGCCGGCGATCTGCCGCAGGTGCTGGTGTTCAACAAGATCGACCGCCTCGACGGCGTGGCTCCGCGCATCGACCGCCCGGGCGAGGAAAAGAACCGGGTCTGGGTCTCCGCCCGCGACGGCCAGGGCCTCGACCTGCTGCGCAGCGCGCTGGGCGAAGCCCTGCAACTGCGCCACGTGCAGGGCAGCGTGCGCATCGTGCCGCAGGCGGCGAAGCTGCGCGCGCGCCTGCACGAGCTCGGCGCGGTGCGCGCCGAGCAGGCCGACGAGCTCGGCTGGCTGGTCGAGGTGGATCTCGCCGTGGCCGACGCCCAGCGCCTGTTCGTGCAGGCGCACGGCGAGGTTTTGCGGCCCTTGCTTGAGGCCGCCCAGGCCCCCACCTAGAATCGACAGGTTCGCGCGCCATGAATGCGCGCGGATCGCCGCGGCGCCCTTGCGCCGGAGGCCGGCCGCGATCAGTGTCGCGGCCGGCGCAGCAGGCGGGACAGGATGTCCCGTCTGGCGTCCACTTCTTTAGGAGCAGGCATGGCCTGGAACACCCCCGGCAGTGACAATTCCGGCGACAACCGACCGTCGCGGCAACGCAAACCCCCAGGCCGCGGCCTGGACGCGCTGATCGAGCCCCTGCGCGGGCTGTTCGGCAACGGGGGCGGCGGCATCCTGCGCTGGGTCGCGCTGCTGATCGGCCTGTGGCTGCTGTTCAACTGCTTCGTCCTGGTGACCGAGCAGGAACGCGGCGTGGTCCTGCGCTTCGGCAACTTCTCGCGCGTGCTCCAGCCCGGCCCGCACTTCAAGGCGCCGTGGCCGATCGAGAGCGTCACCAAGGTCAACGCCACCCAGAGCAAGGCCTACAGCGAGACCATGCCGGTGCTGACCCGCGACGGCAACATGGTCAATGTCGAGATCAACGTCCAGTACCGGATCGAGTCGCCGTACAAGTACCTGTTCGGTTCGCGCGCGCCCGACGACGTGCTCAAGCAGGCCGCGCAGAGCGCGGTGCGCGAGCAGATCGGCCGTTCCGACCTGGACACCGTGCTCGGCGCGCGCAGCCTGCTGACCACCCAGGTGCGCCAGCGCCTGCAGGGTTCGCTGAAGGACTACGAGACCGGCCTGACCGTGACCGAGCTCAACCTGCCCAACGCGCGCCCGCCGGACGACGTCAAGGACGCTTTCGACGAAGCCCAGCGCGCCAACGCCGACAAGACCACCTCGATCAACCAGGCCCAGGCCTACGCCAAGCAGATCGTGCCCGAAGCGCGCGGCGACGCGCAGCGCATCCGCACCACCGCCGAGGGCTACAAGACCTCGGTCGTGGCGCGCGCGCAAGGCGACGCGACCCGCTTCTCGCTGCTGGTCGATCAGTACAAGAACGCGCCGGACGTCACCCGCAAGCGCTTGTGGCTGGACACCGTGCAGGACGTGCTGAGCCAGAACCGCAAGATCGTCGGCGGCGATTCGCGCCAGATGATCTACGTGCCGATGTCCGATCGCGGCGGCGTGCCGGTCACGCCGGGTCCGGTCAGCGTGCCGCTGGCCCAGCCCGAGCTGCTGAGCCCGGTCACCGCGACCGACTCGCTCTCCACCGTTCCCAACGTCGGCCGTCCGCCGCGTCCGAAGACCCGCGATGAGGTGATGCGATGAGAGTTCCTGCCCTGATTGCAGCGGGCGTGGCCCTGCTGCTGGCCTTGCTGGGATCGGTGTTCGTGGTCAAGGCGGGCCAGAGCGCGATCGTGTTCCGCCTGGGCACCATCGTCAGCGGCGAAGAGCTGGGTCCCGGCCTGCACTTCAAGTGGCCGCTGATCGAATCCGCGCGCGTGTTCGACCGCCGCCTGAAGATCCTCAACTCCGAGCCCGAGCGTTACCTGACCGCGGACAAGCTCGACGTCAGCGTGGATTTCTTCGCGCTGGGCCAGATCGACGACATGCGCAAGTTCTTCCAGGCCACCGGCGGCGACGAAGACGTCGCGGTCGAGCGCGTCGCGCCGATCATCCGCGATTCGCTGCGCAACGAGATCAACTCGCTCAAGCTGCTCGAAGTGGTCAAGGGCGATCGCGAAGCGGTGATCGGCAAGCAACTGGAAACCATCAACAAGGGCGCGGCGACGCTCGGCATCAAGATCAAGGACATCCGCATCAAGCGCATCGACCTGCCGCAGGACAGCAACGTGCTGGCGTCGGTCTACAACCAGATGCGCTCGCAGCGTCTGCAGGTCGCCAGCCAGCTGCGCGCCGAGGGCGTGGAGCAGGCGCAGGCGATCCGCGCCACCGCCGACCGCGACAAGACCGTGATCCTGGCCGAAGCCGAGCGCGACGCCCAGCGTCAACGCGGCGAAGGCGATGCCGAGGCCACCCGCCTGTACGGCGAGGCCGCGTCCAAGGACCCGGCGTTCTTCGCCTTCCAGCGCAGCCTGGAGTCGTATCGCAAGTCCTTCGCCGATGGCCAGAGCGTGATCGTGCTCGACCGCGACGATCCGTTCCTGCAATACCTCAAGTCCGATCGCTGATCGGACGTGATCGGCGAATTGATCCGGGCGCTGTGCTTGGTCGCAGTGCTCGAAGGCCTGTTCCTGTTCGTAGCGCCGGGCGGCTGGAAACGCGCGGCCGAACAGTTGCAGGCGCTGCCCGATAAACAGCTGCGCATCGTCGGCGGGATCGTGGTGGCGGTGGCGGTGATCGCGTTGTGGGTGTTGCGCGCGGTCTGAGCGAAAGCCTGCGGGCGCGTCGCGCGTTCGGCGGGCCGGCTCATGTGCGCGGTTCGGTCGGGCGATTCGGCGCGCCGATTCAGCCGGACGATCCGCTCGCCGTTTCGGCCCATTCATTCCGGCCATCCATTCAGTCGTGGGACTCAGCCGTGTGGTTCGACCGGCCGATTCAGCGCGCGCGCGGCCGCAACCTGCCGCCCCGTGTCCATGCCGGCGCGCACTCGCATGAACCTCCCGCATTCGACAGCGACGATAATCGCGGCGTGACCGTGGTCACTCCACTGCGACGATCGCCCGCGACAATGCGAAAGCGTCCCTTTGCGTCCACAATCGTTCCCGCGTTCGCGCGGTTTCCGGCGCGAACGCGCGCCTGAAACCGACGGTGATACAGCGAGCGCGGCGCCTGCGTGCCGGCCCTGGAATGCATCGCGCACTGTCCGGTTTTCGTCGCGATCGCAGGGCTCCGGATTGGCGCGCCGCCGCGCTTGAACGACGGCGGCGCCGGATGCGGTCGCGACGCAACCTGGCTGTACCATCGACCTTTGGAGTAGTCCCATGAAGGAATCATCGTCATTGCGCCGCAGCGCGCTGGCTCTCGCGTTGTTGTCGTTGAGCGGTTCGGCCTTGGCCGCCAGTTGCGCGTCCGCGCATCCGGACGAGAAGACGCACAAGCTGTATCTGCTGTTTCCGTCCGCGCCGCTGAGCTATCCCTCGTTCGGCTTTTCCGCCGCCTCGGCGACCGATCCGGCGGCGCGGTTCTCCGCCGCCGACCTGGCGGGTTTCAGCGGCTCCACCGGCGCGCTGCGCGCGGCGATCACCGACGCGGTCGCGCAGGATTACTGCGGACTCAACGTGCAGGTGCTGGACACCGCAAGCCTGCCGCCGGCGATCCACGCGCATCGCAATGTCGTCGCGGTGACCACCGCGTCCGACGTCTCCGAGGGTCTGTTCGGCTATGCGCAGAACGTCGATGTCGGCGATCGCGAAGCGATCGATTATTCCTACGTCTGGGCCAAGACGTATCAGGACTGGGCCGGCGGCGCGCTGAGCGGCGCCAACTCGACGCTGCAGCGCTGGGCCAACGCGATCGCCGGCACCGCAGCGCACGAATCCGGACATAACTACGGACTGGGGCACGGCGCGGCGATCGACAAGGCCGATGCGCGCCAGAATCTGATGGCGGCCGGCAGCGGCGTGGACGCGGAAACCCGCGCCGGCGGCGACCGCTATTTCGGCGACAGGGAGTATTCGTGGCTGGCCGCCAATCTCGGCCTGTCGATGCAGACCATGTGGAACTGGGAACTGGTCAATCCCAACGCCACCGCGGCGCACAGTATCGAATTGCGCGTGCTGCATCCCTCGCGCACCGCGCCTTCGCTCGACGGCGCCTACGCCGGTTGCGCCAGCCCCTGGCTCGCGCCGGTGATGACCGGCCCGGTCGGCCCGGCCGAAAGCGCGCAGGGCGGCAGCTACTACCCGTATCTGATCACCTGGAGCGCGCCGAATCCGACCTGGGGCACGGGCGAGTGCGCCGGTGCGACGGGCGCGCCGGGGCAGGCGGCGGGCGGTGCGCGGTTCTATGTCGGCGCTTCGTTCATGGCGAGCAAGTTCGATTTGTCCACGCCCGAATCGTTGCTGTTGCAAAGCGTGGTGCTGCGCGACGGCGCGGGCAAGACGATGGGTTTGAATCCGCGCGTGCACGCCTTCGACTCGGGCAGCTTCGATGAGGCCGGCAACTGGAATATCGGCGTGTCCAACCCGGGAGCGGTGCCGCTGCGCGTGCAGAACCTGCGCATGCGCGAACTGCCGCGGCCGCTGGCGCAGGAGCAGTTGACCGTGCGCGGCCGCCTGCTGGATCTGCACGGGCGCGATGTCCTGGTCTGGCCGGGTGGCGATCACGACTTCGGCGGCGTGGTCACACCGCCTTCGGAAGTCTGGACGGTGCCGGCGGGCAAGGTCGGGGAGGAGCGGCACGACTACGACGTGGTCGATGCGTCCGATTGCGGAGACAGCTTCCTGTCCATCGCCGACGCGATGCGATGCGGCAGCGGCGCGGTGGTCGGTCTGTTCCCGTCCACGGCGGTCTATTTCACCGCCGACAGCACCGACCCGCAGGCGACTTACTGGGACCCGGGCAAGCGCCAGTACCTGCGCGGCGCGCTGACCACGCGCACCTACTACCAGCTCAGCGGCCATCGCCTGGATCGCAACCGCAACGGCATCGACGACTACATCGAGGCGCGCCAGGTCCGGTGACCTCGGCTATGTGAGGCCGCGCCGCGTGGATCGCGGCGCGGCGGCGGCCCGGCGCAAGGCCGGGTTCGCGTTTTATCGCGCTTGCGCGTCGGGCGTCGGCGCGCTCGCGTCGCCGTCGCGCGCCGCCGGAATCGCATCCGGCGGCGGCTCACGCACTCTCTCCGCAGCCGACGCCGATCAAGCCGGCAGCGAGACCCGCATCACCGCCGCGCAGTCGCGGTCGCGAAACCTTCCCAGCCTGTCCCGGGCGCGACCCGGTTTCGCCCTGTCGCGCGGGCCATCGCGGGCCTAGAACGGAACGCGGAAAAACGCGAATACGTGGAGGGACCGCTGGCCACGCGCACCTATTACCCGCTCAGCGGACGGCGCCTGGATCAGAACAAGAACGGCATCGACGACTGCATCGACGCACGCCAGGCGCCCGCGCCGGGCAAGTCAGGAGGTAAGCGTTTGAGATCGCCGGGCGCGTCGGACCGCGCGGCGATGGCGGGCCCGGCGCAAGGCCGGGCCCGCGTTTTACCCGGGGCCAAGAGAGGCCGGATGGCCGCCATGGCCCGCGTCCGCGGCCCCCGAGCATGAACGGATCGGCACAAACACCGCCGATCGTGCGGCTGCGGACCGTTTCGGACCGTTTTTGGGGTGGCCTTGGCCACCCGAAGTCCGGATAATGCACAAAAGCCGGACGGGGCCATCCCCGCCGGCTTTTTTCCGTTCATGGCCCTGTGGCGCGGCATCGGCTGCGACTGGCCCGTGGCGGACCTCGCGGCCAAGGCCGCTTTCACAGCAAGCGCAGGAGTTTGGACTCATGGGTCAGTCAGTCGTCGTTCTCGGTGCCCAGTGGGGCGATGAAGGCAAGGGCAAAATCGTCGATCTGCTGACCGAGCAGATCGGTGCGGTCGTGCGGTTCCAGGGCGGCCACAACGCCGGCCACACCCTGGTGATCGGCGGCAAGAAGACCGTGCTGCATCTGATCCCCTCCGGCATCCTGCGCGAAGGCGCGCTGTGCCTGATCGGCAACGGCGTGGTGCTGAGCCCGGCGGCGCTGCGCAAGGAAATCGGCGAGCTGGAAGCGACCGGCGTGGAAGTGCGTTCGCGTCTGAAGATCAGCCCGGCCACGCCGCTGATCATGCCGTACCACATCGCCCTGGATCAGGCCCGCGAAAAGGCCGCCGGCGGCAAGGCCATCGGCACCACCGGCCGCGGCATCGGCCCGGCCTATGAAGACAAGGTGGCGCGCCGCGGCATCCGCGTCGCCGACCTGCATTACCCGGCCCAGCTCGCCGAGCTGCTGCGCAGCGCGCTGGACTACCACAACTTCGTCCTGACCAAGTACCTGGGCGTGGAAGGCGTGGACTACCAGCAGACCCTGGGCGAAGCGCTGGCCTTCGGCGAATACGTCGAGCCGATGAAGTCCGACGTCGCCGGCATCCTTCACGACCTGCGCAAGCAGGGCAAGCGCGTGTTGTTCGAAGGCGCGCAGGGTTCGCTGCTCGACATCGACCACGGCACCTATCCGTACGTCACCTCGTCCAACACCACCGTCGGCGGCGCGCTCGCCGGCACCGGCGTGGGCGCGGACTCGATCGACTACGTGCTCGGCATCGCCAAGGCCTACGCCACCCGCGTCGGCGGCGGCCCGTTCCCGACCGAACTCGACGACGAAATCGGCCAGGGCATCCGCGATCGCGGCCAGGAATACGGCGCCACCACCGGCCGTCCGCGCCGCTGCGGCTGGATCGACATCGTCGCGCTGAAGCGCGCGGTGGCGATCAACGGCATCACCGGCCTGTGCATCACCAAGCTCGACGTGCTCGACGGCATGAAGACCTTGAAGATCTGCATCGCCTACGAATACCGCGGCAAGCGCACCGAATACGCGCCGCTGGACGCGGCCGGCTGGGACGAGTGCACGCCGGTCTACCTGGAATTCCCGGGCTGGGATGAAAACACCCACGGCATCACCGAGTGGGACAAGCTGCCGCCGGCCGCGCGCGCCTACCTGCGCGCGCTGGAAGAACTCGCCGGCTGCCAGGTGGCGATCGTCTCCACCGGCCCGGACCGCGACCACACCATGGTGTTGCGCGATCCCTGGGCGTAAGCGGCTGCGTTGTCGTTTTATCGAAAAGCCCCGCGAGCGGGGTTTTTCTTTTGCGCGGCCGCGGCCGGCGTTGCGGCGGGTGGCGGCGTGGCCGGGCAGGCGGGCGGGCGGCCCAATGTTCGCGCCGTTGCTGCGGTTACGGTGTTCGTCGATCAAGGTTGGATTGGTTCCTGATGCTCCCCGATGAAGGGTCCGTGGCGAACCCTGCGTAGCGCGATGCGACTGTATCGTTGGGCCCTTCGCATCTTCCTTCCCGCCGCCATGAACTCCGAATCGCCGCACACCGCCATCGACCGCAAACGCGTGCTGATCGTCTACGCCCATCCGGAACCGGCCTCGTTGAACGGCGCGCTCAAGGACGCGATGCGCGAGCATCTGCTCGCGCGCGGGCACGAGGTCGAGGTCAGCGATCTGTATGCGCAGAACTGGAAAGCCAGCGTCGACGGCGACGATTTTCCTTTGCGCGACGCCGCCGCGAAGCTGATCGTTCCCGCCGATTCGCGCCGCGCCTTCGACAGCGACTCGCTGACCGACGACGTGCGCGGCGAGCAGGACAAGCTGCGCTGGGCCGATGCGGTGATCCTGCAGTTTCCGCTGTGGTGGTTCTCGATGCCGGCGATCCTCAAGGGCTGGGTCGATCGCGTCTACGCCTACGGTTTCGCCTACGGCGTGGGCGAACATTCCGACCGGCGCTGGGGCGATCGCTACGGCGAAGGCCGGATGGCCGGCAAGCGCGCGATGCTGTCGGTCACCGCCGGCGGTTGGGAAGAACACTACGGCCCGCGCGGAATCAACGGCCCGATCGACGACATGCTGTTCCCGATCAATCACGGCGTGCTGCATTACCCGGGCTTCGAGGTGATGCCGTCGTTCGTGGTCTACCGGACCGATCGCATGGGCGAGGACCAGTTCGCGGGAATCCGCGAACGGCTGATCCAGCGCCTGGATGGTTTGTGGAGCGATGCGCCGATCGCTTTCCGCCAGCAGAACGCGGGCGATTACGAGGTGCCGTCGATGACGCTCAGGCCCGGGCTGGAACCCGCGGGAACGCAAGGCTTCGCCCTGCACGTGGCCGCCGGTACCGGACTGACCGGTCGCGATTGATACACGCCGCGATGGCCGCTCGCGCCGGCGCCGGGCGTTGTCCTGAGCGGGAAGGCACAAGGAGCGGGCCGTGGTCGCGTATTCATCGTGGTGGGGCAAGCGCGGCTTGCCGCTGGCGTTGTCGCTGGCCGTTTGCACGTTGGCCGCCGCTCCGGCGCGCGGCGCCCAGTGCGGCATGAGCCTGTCGTTTCAGCAAGCCGACGGCAACGCGCACGGCGGCAGCACCGCGGTGTGGGCCGATCCGCAATCGGCGTCGCTGCTGTTCGTGGAAGCGCTCAACGTCAACACCGACGGTACGCGCCGCTCGTATCGCGTGGACGACTTCTGGGGCGAGCGGGTCGCGCTCAACAATCTGTGCAATGCGATGAGCGATGCTTGCGCGGGTTTATCGAACACGCAGTTGCGCGCGCGCCGCATCGCGACCGAGCAGGCCAGCGCCGCCGGCTGGCCCGCGGCGCAATTGCAGGCGACGCGGATTTCCTCTTCGATCATTCCCTTCCGCAACGGCAAGCCGTGTCCGGCGGTCGATGGCTTCCTGGTCTCGGCCACCGCGCTGCATGCGCCGGGCATGACCGATGCCTGCGACATCGGCAACTACGTCGATGCCTTGCTGACGCCGGCGCTGGTGATTCCCAAGGCGCCGTCCGCGTTCGCCGCGCGCGCCAAGATCGGCGATCTGGCGGTGACGATGGTGCCCGGCACGAACCGCGTGGTGTTCGCGGTGGTCGGCGATTCCGGGCCGTCGCGGCAATTGGGCGAGGCGTCGATCGCGTTGAACGGCAAGCTGCTGGGCCGCGAAGGCTTGTCGCAGAACTATCTGGAAGTGCGCGGCAAGCCGCCGTTCGTGGGCCGCGGCTGGACGTTGCCGCGCGCGGCGGTATTGATCTTCCCCGGCACCCGCGACACACAACGGCCGTTCATGACGCCCGAACGCATCGACGCGGCGGCGCGTGTTCGCTTCGAGCAATGGGGCGGGGTGGAGCGGTTGGCGAAGTGCGTGGGCGATTATTCGTCTTGAGTTTGGGGTGTAGGTGTCGGCTTGGGTCGCGCCATTGTGTGGCGTAGAAACATCGGTTCTGGCGTGCTCTCTCCATAGCCGCTGATAGAACCATCTGAGTGCCCGAGGTTCTTGAAGCCCCTCTCCCGCTTGCTGGGTGAGGGCGCGACTCGCAGAAATCCGGCAAGTGCATTCGCGCCTGCGGCGCTCACCCCCTCACCCCGGCCCTCTCCCGCAAGCGGGAGAGGGAGAGGGCACGGTTCTCGGACCGCTACGGCCCTCGCCTCAGACCACGACGGCCCCTCTGTCCCCGGACTCCTACACAATCCTCACGCTTCCTCATCTAAAAAGTGTGCTGTTCGGCACATTTATAGCCGGGCTCAGATGATTCCGGCGGCGTCTGGTCGCCTGCAGGTCGAGGGGCGACCGCCGCGAGCGCGGCGCCGGCCCGGGTCCGCCGACGACGGCGGACGGTACTGCGGTGGCTGCGCGCCTGCCTCACAGGGGGAGTAGGCGACTCATGGTTACAGACAACGCGTGGCGCTCTGCGCGCCGAGGGTATGGGGCCGCGCTGGCCGCATTGATCGCGGCGGCGGTGTTGCCGGCGCAGGCGCAGGTCCAGCGCACCTTCGTCAATCTCGGTTTCGAACAGCCCGACCTGGGCACCGGCGCCTGCGTCGCGTTCCTGGTCGGGCCGCAACAGGTCAGCGGCTGGAACACCACCCATCCCTCCGGCGTCGCCGGCGGTTGCGGGGTGACGCCCAACCCGGCCAGCGGGCCGGTCGTGGAACTGTGGGGCAACAGCTTCAACGCCACGCCCGCGCGCGCCGGCAAGCAGCATGCCGAGCTCAATGCCAGCCAGGCCTCGCGCATCTTCCAGAACATCTGCCTGACCAACAGCGAAGTGATCGGCTGGCGGCTGAGCCATCGCGGCCGCAACTCGGCGACGACGCCGGACGTGATGAGCTTCGGCGTCAACGCATCGGGCAGCACCGCCACCGCGGTGACCAGCGCGATCGCCCAGATCGGCACCACCAACGACGGCACCGACCGCGTCGATACCACTGGCACGCCGTCCTCGGCCAGCCAGGGCACGCTGAGCATCGGCGCCAGCAGCAACGGCTGGCGCGACTACAGCGGCACCTTCACCTTTAGCGGAACCTCGGGCGTGCAGCAGGTCGGATTCGCCGCGGTCAGCAGCAGCGGCGGTATTTCGCTGGGCAATTTCCTCGACGAAATCCAGATCACCCTGCGCCCTTACATCGAATTCGACGCGGCCAACTACAGCACCCGCGAAGGCCAGACGGCGACGTTGCCGCGGCTGCGCGTCATCGGCACCGTGCCGTCCGGCGGCATCGTGGTTCCGGTGCGCATCACCGGCGGCACCGCCGCCCTCGGCAGCGATTTCAGCGTGACCAGCGGCAGCGGCAACATCGTCAACGTCAGCATTCCGGCCGGCAGTTACGACAACACCAGTTTCGACTTGCCGATCAGCGTCATCGACGACGCAGTGATCGAGAACAACGAAACCGTGCAGTTCACCGCGCAGCCCAGCGCCAACGACTACACCCTGACCTCCACCACCAGTTGCGCGAGCGGCAGCGCCGGGCAGACGACGGCGACGCTCACCATCGTGGACAACGATGTCGATCTGCAGGCCGCCAAGCAGGTCGATAACGCCGCGCCGGCGCCCGGCGGCAACGTGCAGTTCACCGTCACCTATCGCAACAACACCGCGCGGCCGACGCTGGGCGACACCAGCGCGCACGACGCGGTGGTGAACCTGTCCGACGCGGTGCCGGCCGGACTTGCCTTCACCTCGTGGACTTGCACGCCGATCGGCGCGGCGACCTGTCCGGCCGCGAGCGGCAGCGGCGCGATCGCCGCCACCGCCACCTTGCCGGCCGGAAACGCCGTGGCCGGCGCGGGGCTCAGGTACACGATCAACGCGACCCTGGGCGCCGGCCAATGCGCGGCCATCGTCAACACCGCGACCATCGCCGCCGGCGCGCCGTTAGCCGAAGGCAGTTCGGCGCAAGCCGGCTTCGTCACCCCCGTGCCCGGCGGCGGCGCCGACAACAGCGCCGCGGCCACGGTCGATGCGGTGTGCGTGTCGTTGTCGCTGAGCAAGAACGACAGCAATACGAGCTATACCCCGGGCGGGCAGGCCGACTACGTCGTGCGCGCCTGCAACGCCAACGGCCCGGATGCGGCCAGCGGCGCGGTCATTCGCGACAACCTGCCCAACGGCGCGCGTCTGCGCGCGCCGTGGTCGTGCGCGCCCGCCAGCGGCGGCGGCACCTGTCCGGCCGGCGGCGGCGCGGTCAACGACAACGCGATCGCGGTCAGCGGCGTGGTGTTGCCGGTGGGCGCCTGTGTGGACATCACCGTGCCGGTGCGCTTCAGCCCGAACCCCGCCGACTACTGACCGGCCTGTCGATGCGCGCCGCGGCTTTCGCGGCGCGGCGGCGGCGCTTAAGCTCGTGCGCGACTGCCAGGGGACCCAACATGAAAGCCGGCGATTTCATCATTCTCCAAGACGACAACGGCGACTGGCGCACGGTGCGCATTGTCGAAACCGACACTTGGCCCGATGGCAGCGAAGTCTTCCATTGCACGAGTTATCGGCCGACCCGCGAACGTCCCCGCGCGGATGCGCTGCACAGGCTGGAGATCGCGGTGCATCACGCGCCGATCGATGCGGCCGATTTCAAGGCGCGCTGGAGCGTGCTGCACTCGCAACCGCTCACCGACGCGGACAGGGCCGGCTTCTTCGAATACCTCAAGCACACCGATTTCCCGCGCTATGTCGAAGCCACCGGCCAGGACCTGAGCGGGCTCATCGCCGAGGCCAACGCGCAATACCGCCAGGGCTGCGCGTTGAGCGAACAGGCCCAGCCGCAACGCGCGATCGAACACTACGAGCGCGCGTTCGATCTGTTCCCGCTGTTCTTCGAGGCGATCGACAACCGCGCTTTCAGCTTCATGGAACTGGGCGACTACGCCGCGGCCCTGAGCGGCTTCGAGCATTCCCTGCGGGTGAATCCGCAAGGCGACGCGGCGACGTTTTCGCGCGGCGAATGCCTGCTCAAGCTCGGCCGCCACGCCGAAGCCGAGGCGGTGTTCCGCGACGGCGCGCAGCGTCCCGGCGAGCATCAGGCGCTGTACCGGCAATTCGAAGAAACCGCGCGCAGTCAGCGTTGATGGGCGGCGCATGGTAAGCAGGTCCGGCACGGATCGGCCGAACGGATCGAGCGCGTAGCGACGCTCCGCCATCACCGGATTCCGCACGCCATTCCCTATCGGCGTCGACGCCGATATTCGCGACATCGCCCCACGCGAATTCGCCCGCCAGCGTGCCGCGCGGCACAAAACTGTGACGCAGTCCCGGCTGCAATGGCACCCAGTTCTTGCTAGGCTCCCCGGGCCACGGTACGTGGCCGTATGTCGCAAGGCGCTACGGCAGGGGTGTACGTGCGCTTCGCAAGACCTCCCGCCTTCAGGCGGGCCTCGGGGAAAGCCCGCAAGGTGCTCAGGAGGAGTCCAGGATGTCGGAAGCAGTGACGCATCAGGTATTCGCAGATCCGCGCGTGGCCGAACTGGCCGACGCCGTCGCCGCGGGCGATCGCGCCGATATCCGCCGCCTGGCCGCGGACGTGGAGCTGTCCGCGCGCGGCGACAGGCAGGTGACCCTGCTCGAATGGGCAGTGTTCAATCAAAGCCTGGACGGGCTGAGCGCGCTGCTGGAACTCGGCGCCGATCCGGCCTGGCCCGGCGTGGACGGCGGCACCGTCGTGCATCTGGCGGCGATGGCGAAAGATCCCGCGTTCCTGGAGGCGTTGCTCGCGCACGGCGCCGATCCGGACACGCGGCATTCGGTGACCGGCGCGACGCCGCTCAGCGCCGCGTTGATGGGCGAAAGGCCGGTGCAGTTCAAGCGCTTGTTGAGCGCGGGCGCCGATCCCAATCACGCCGACCGCATGGGCAATACCGCGCTGCACGTGGCCGGCAAGATCAACCAGCCCGATCACGCGCTGGCGCTGCTCAAGGCCGGCGCCGACGCCACCGCGCGTAACGCTCAGGGCGTGACGTTCCAGCGCTACGCGTTCATGACGCCGCCGAGCCTGCTCAACGCGCGCACCCGCGCCGATCGCGACGCGCTGCATGCGTGGTTGCGCGAGCACGGCATCACGCTGGAACGCGGCTGAGGCAGCGGCGACATCACGCCCGACATCAGGAACTACGGCACACCAAGGAATTCAGGGAGACCGCAGCATGAGCCAGTCAAGCCAACCGCCCGCGAGCGAGCAGCCGCAGTCCTTCGCCGATCAAGTGCGCGGCCAGCAGGCCAAGCCGATCGACAAGACCATCGCCCGGCTGATGGACGATCTCTACGATCAGGGCCCCGGCGCCGACGGTTTCAAACCGTTGAACGCCGAGCAACTGAGCGCGGCCGGCATCGATCCGTCCAGCCTGGAAAACAAGGACTCGGGTTTTCTCGCGCGCATCTACGGCGACGAACACGGCCACTACGTGCTGGCCTATTCGGGCACCGACGAAGGCAAGGACTGGGTGACCAATTTCCGCCAGGGCCTGGGCTTCGAGGATGCGCAGTACAACCAGGCCATCGCGCTCGCGCGCGAAGCCAGCGTGGCCTTCGGCGATGAGGTGGTGATCACCGGCCATTCGCTCGGCGGCGGCCTGGCCGGCGTGGCTTCGATCAGCAGCGGCATTCCGGCGGTGACCTTCAACGCCTCGGGCGTGCACGACAAGACCCTCGAACGCATCGGCATCGACGCCGACGCGGCCAAGCGCGAGGTCGCCGACAACGGCCAGATCCGTCGTTACGCGGTGAAGAACGAAATCCTCACCGATCTGCAGGAGCACAGCATCCCGTTGAAATGGGCGATGCCCGACGCGGTCGGACACAAGATCGAACTGCCCGATCCGGACCCGCAATCGTTCTGGGAGCGCATGGTGCCCGGCAACGGCATCAAGCACGGCGTGCAGATCCACTACATCGAAGCGGTGATCAAGGCGCAGGAAATGGCGATGCCCGGCCCGGAGCAGCACGACGCCGGCCGCGGCCGCGTCGCCGGCGAACCCGGCGTGGTGCTGGCGCCGCAGGCACAGCCTGGGCCCGCGGACCCGGCCCATCCCGGCCACGCGCTCTACGATCAGGCGCTGCGCGGCTTGCGCGGCCTGGAGCCGGGCGCGCTGGATTTCCGCGGCGAGCAAGGCTATCGCAACGCCGCCAGCCACAGCGCGGTGGACGCCCGCGCGCAGGGCATGGAGCGCATCGATCACGTCATCCCCGGCCGCGACGGCGGCGGTTTCTTCCTGGTCCAGGGCGGGCTGGACGATCCCGGCCATCGCCGCGTGTTCCTCGACCAGCAGCGCGCGGTGTCGCAACCGCCGGACAACGCCGCGCTGGCCCAGGCCGCGCCGGCCGAAGCGCCCGCGCACAGCGAGCAACGCCGCGCGATGAGCACCTGAGCCGCATCGCCGGCGGCGGCCCGCGCCGCCGCCGGCTGGTCCGAGTTCACGCTTTGCCGGTTCCGATCCGCGCGCGATGCGGGATGCGGGGCCGTTGCTTCGTCTGCATAAGGAAGTCCATCTCCCGACAGGACGTTCCCGCGTCATGACGCCGATTTCCTCGCCCGACCTGCCGCGCGCGCAGGCCGAGCTGCTCAAGCCCGATTCCAGCAACAGCAACCGCCGCCGCGTCGCCGACGCCCACCTCAAGCGCTATCCGCGCGATCCGGTGGTGTTGTACGCCTACATCGCCAGCCACATGCGCGACACGATCAAGTGGAGCATCGGCAACGACGACCGCACCCGGTATCCGTGGGCGCTGGGCCGCGCGCTGGCGACCGCGTTCGAAGTGCTGGCGCAGCCCGATGCGCAGGCCTCGCCGATCCGTCCGGCGCTGGCGCGCGCGACCAACGTCGCCGCCGCGCTGCTGGCGCTGGAAGACCGCCCCGACGCGGCCGCGCTGGAACAGGCCGGCCTGCGCCTGGACGCGTACAAGGCCCTGGACGCGCAGCCGTTCCAGGACTACGAACGCGAGCAATGGTTTCCCGACAGCCACTACCGTGCCGCGCGCGGGCGCTTGCGCGCGTGGCAGGCGGTGCTGGACAGCGAAACCTGCGCGCAGCCGCAATTCGGTTTCGTCGCGGATTACCTCGAATCGCGCGATCTGCGCTGGGCCTTCGATCCGCTGGTGCTGCGGCCGCAGTTCCAGGCCTGGGCGCGGCGCGAACTGCGCGAACGCCGCGGCCGACGCGCCGGCGGCGCGATCGAATTCGATTGCGTGGACTCCTATCGCAATCACGCCACCGTGCCGGAAAAGCAGATGCCGGCCTTGATCGTCGGCCGCCTGCTCGCGGCCTTGCTCGCCGGCATGCCCAACCCGGTTTCGAACGCGTGGCGGCTGAGCCTGTTCAAGCTGCCCGGCACGGCGATCTATCTGGATGCCTTGTTCGCTGCCGGCCTGGACCCCAACGCGACCATGCGCGACGGCCATCCCTTGCTGCATTACGCGGTGGAGAAGGGCGATACGGTCGCGGTGCAGGCCTACCTCGCCGCCGGCGCCGATCCCTTGCGCGAAGTCGGCAACGACAACGCCCTGGATTACGCCAATTCGGTCGCGGTGAAAAAACTGCTGGAAGACGCCACGCGCCCGCGCGCGGCGCCGGCCGACGTGGCGTTGTCGCAGTCGGGCGCCAAGCGCCTGAACCCGGCCGAAGCGGATTTCTGGGCCGGCCTGTACGGCGACAACGCCGGCGACTTCGACGCCACGCTCTGCGAACTGCAGCGCGCGCCGCCGGAGAGTTGGAACGACGCGCTCGGCGGCGCGCTGTCCCAGCGCGCGCCGTGGCATCACCTGCTGCTGGCGCGTAGTCTGGCGCTGACCGGCGTGCGTCAGCCGCCGTGCGGAACGCCGGGCCGCGAACCGATGTGGGTCTGCGGCGATCTGCACATCAACGGCCCCTTGGAACTGAGCCATCCGCTGGTGGTGACCGGCGATCTGACCGTCGATGGGCCGATCCTGGACTGCGACGAAAGCCTGCTGGTGGTGGCCGGCTCGCTCAAGGCGCGCGCCTTGATCACCGAAGGCGCGCTGCTGGTCGGCGGCGATTGCGAACTGGGCGAATTCCTGTGGGGCGATTACAACGATCAGCAGCTGATCGTGCGCGGCGCCTTGTCGGTGCCGTTGCTGGTGTTGAGCGACCACGTCGCCCGCATCGGCGACGAGGACCGGGTCGGCTATCGGCTCGACGATCCGGATCAGGCCGGATTGTCGGCCTGGTTCGTGCGCCAGGCCTTCGAGAACGAATGGTTGTCGCGCGATCGCATCGCGCGCTTGTTCAAGTCCGGCCAGCCGGTGCTGCGCGCGCGCAACGCGCCGACACCGGTGTTCGCCAGCGCGCTGTCGTGCTCGCGCCTGTGATCGCGCCTGCATGGGGGCGCGTGCGCGCGGCGCGTCATCAGCGCCGCGCACGTGCTGGGTTGCCGCTCACGCCTTCCAGGAACCCACCGGCTGCTTCACCGCGACGTTGAGCCGGTTCCAGACATTGATGTTGGCGATCGCCACCACCAGCGCCGACAGCGCGGCTTCGTCGTAATGGCGCGCGGCTTCGTCCCAGATATCGTCGGAGACCGACTCGGGGCGATCGCTGATCCGGGTCAGCGCTTCGGTGAGCGCCAGCGCCGCGCGCTCGGCGTCGTCGAAGTAGGGCGCTTCGCGCCAGGCCGCGACCGCGAACAGGCGCTCGTCGGTTTCGCCTGCCTTCTTGCCGGCCTTGGCGTGCATGTCCACGCACGCGCCGCAGCCGTTGATCTGGCTGGCGCGCAGTTCGATCAAAATCAGCGTGGCATCGGGCACGCCCTTGCGCTCGACCGACGCCTTCAGCGCCCACAGCGCCTTCATCGTTTCGGGCAGCACCACGGCGGGGTGGTTCATGCGGGCTTGGAGGGTCATGGGTGGATCTCCTGTCTGGGTGAGGGGTGTCGGATCGGGTATTCACAGGTCTGACGAAGCAGGCGGCGCGAACGTGACATCGGCTGAGTGAATATTTACGCCGCGTTCGCATCGGCCTTACACGGGTCTGACGAAGCAGGCGGCGCGAACGTGACATCGGCTGGGTGAATATTTCCGCCGCGCTCGCATCGGCCTTACACCGGGTCTGACGAAGCAGGTAGCGCGAACGTGACATGCCCCCCGCAAAGAAAACGGCCGTGCATCGAGCACGGCCGTTCTCGTTTGATGCGTACAGTCCGCCTTCGCTTTTGCTCGTCATTCCCGCGAACGCGGGAATCCAGAGACTTCAGCGTCATCTTTCCAGTCCGTCATTCCCGCGGACGCGGGAATCCAGGGCCTTTCGTGCGAGAACGTTTGAAGTCTCTGGATGTTCGGCTCCGCCGAAGTAAAGCGGAGCCCGCCTTCGCGGGAATGACGGACTGGGGGTGACGCTGAAGTTTCTGGATGTTCGGCTCCGTCGAAGTAAGCGGAGCCCGCATTCGCTTTTTGCTCGTCATTCCCGCGAACGCGGGAATCCAGGGCCTTTCGTGCGAGAACCTTTGAAGTCGCTGGATTCCCGCCTTCGCGGGAATGACGGACTGGGGGGTGAGCCGAGCGCCGCGTGCGCCGGTCGCATCGATACGCCCCCGTGTAGTCGCACGCCATCGCGCCTCGACATGGCGGTTTCCATAACGGCCGCTAAACCCAAACGGCCTTTCTTGTTTTATATCTCCAGAAGGCGCCCGGGTTTAAAGAACTCTTAAACCGCGCCCGCTAGCGTCGCGTGGTGCGAAGGCCGCGTCGCGTTCCTCGCGCTCCCCACTCCCCGACAGGATTATTCCATGCGCATCGTTCGCCTCGTATCGCCGTTGCTGTTGTTGCTTCCCTTCGCAGTGTCGGCCCAGGTACGCCAGGAGGGCGAGGAACGCGCCGACGTCGCACCTTCCAACTGGAGCCTCGGCGTCGCCGGCGCCATCCGCACCGAGCTGTATGCCGGCGAGGGCAATCACACCCGCGCCATTCCGTTCTTCGGCTACGAAGGCGAGCGCTTCTATTTCCGCGGCATCAGCGCCGGCTACCACCTGGTCAAGAGCGACAGCTTCGTTCTCGACGGCTTCGTGTCGGGCCGCCTGGACGCGATGGACGCGGACGATTTCGGCCGCCGCGAACTGGCCCGCCGCGGCATCAACCGCGATCTGCTCGAAGACCGCGACGACAGCGTCGATGCCGGCGTTTCGGCGAGCTGGCGCGGCACCGCCGGCGAAATCCAGGTCGAGCTGAAGGCCGACATCGCCGATGTCAGCGGCGGTTACGAGGCCGATGTCAGCTATCGCTATCCGATGCAGGCCGGCGGCTGGCTGTTCACGCCCAGCGTCGGCGTGAGCGCGCTGTCGAAGGATCTGGCCAATTACTACTACGGCACCCTGGACAAGGAAGTCGTGCGCGGCGTGGTCAGCTACCGCCCGGGCAGCGTGACCATTCCCCACATCGGCGTGACCGTGGCCAAGCCCTTCGCCGAGAAGTGGCGCTTCATCGCCAACGTGAGCTATCAGGTGCTGCCGGACGAGATCAGCGACAGCCCGCTGGTGGCGGAGAACACCGACGGCGTCGGCCAGGCATTCTTCGGTATTTCGCGCAGCTTCTGAGCGGTGTGCTTCGGGCATTGCCTGAGTTGAGCGAAGCAAGGCTGCGGTTCTCGCCCGCTGACGGGCGAGGGCCGGGGCGAATTCGTAACCGGTGTATGTCATCGAGCGACCGCCTTCGCCCGTCAGCGGGTGAAGGCGCCCGAAGAGCCTGCTCCGCGCGAGCGCGGGACGGTTGAAGAGGCTCTTCGCAATCCATTGCGATCGAATCAGGAGTCCGAACTCATGCATCAATCCGCGCTACCCGCACCACAGGCGCCCGGCGCCGGACTGTTTGAACGCGCGTTTACCCGCCTGATGATGCGGCCGGTGCAGATCACCTCGGTACAGGCGCCCGACCCGGATTTCCGCCTGATCGCGATGCAGGGCGAGGCGCTCAAACGCAGCGCCTGGTCGCCGGGCGACAAGGTCCAGCTCAAGCTCGACGGCGGATTGCGGACGCGTACATTCACCCCGATCGAACTCGATCCGGCCAGCGGCCGCATGCGCATCCTGGCCTACTGCCACGGCGGCGGTCCCGCCTCGGATTGGGCGCGCGGCGTGGCCGAGGGCGAAGTGCGGCAGGTCTTCGGCCCGCGCGGCTCGCTGAATCTGCAGAACCTGGCGTCGTGCACGGTGGTGTTCGGCGATGAGACCTCGTTCGCGCTGGCGGCGGCGTTGCAGCGCGACGAACCCGGCCTGCGGTGCGTGTTCGAAGTCGCCTCGCCGGCGCGATCGCAGCGGGTCCTGGACCTGCTGGGCATCGGCCGGGCGCGCCTGATCGAACGCCGCGCCGACGATACGCATCTGGATCAGACCCTCGATGCGATCCAGCGCAGCGCCGAGATCCGCACCAGCTTCGTTCTGACCGGCCGCGCCCCGGCCGTCCAGCGCATCGGCCGCGCGCTCAAGGCCCAGGGCCTGGGCGGCGGCGCCTTGCGGATCAAGCCGTACTGGGCGCCGGGACGCACCGGGCTGGATTGAACGCCTGCCTCACCGCAAGTATTCGCGATCGCGCGACCGCTGCCGCCGCGTGCTTCAGTACAACGGCGTGCCCGCCTCGTAGGCCTCGACGAAGGCCCGCCAATCCAGCTGAGTCTGCGCGGCGTAGTCGAACGCGAACGCGCGCAGTTCCGACTTCAGCCCGCTCTTGCTGGTCGCCGCTTCCGTGACCTGCTTGTCGATGCTGTAGCTGACCACCGACACGTCGTAGTCCTGATCGGCCAAGGCATGCGCGCTGGCCAATGCCTGGCCCAGATACGTCGCCGCGGTATCGAGCTTGCCGGCGCTGTCGAGCTTGCTGACGTCGAAGTCTTCCTGGAACGGCGACTTCTCATGCACGTAATACGGCTGGCCGGCGATGCTGGCATAGCCGATCAACACGTCGGCATCGAGGGTCTGCGCCTTGGCGGTGCGCGCCACGCGCTGGCCCTGATGATCGCCGTAAGCGGTGGCGGGCATGCGGCCGGGCGCGGCGATCGCGACCACGCTCGCGGCCTGCTGCTTGAACTCCAGGATCACATCGTCCGCGGTCGCAGAGGTCGGCCCTTCGATCAGCACGTAATAGCGCAGCTTGCCCAGGCTGCCGACGCCGGAGCCGAGCTTCTGGCGCACGTCCTTCACGGTGTAGTAGCTGCTGGCATAGCGCTTGGACGCGGCGATGGTGCCGACGTAGGCGGCCATCGAGCCGCTCACCGCGCTGTAGCCGGCGGCCGGCAGCGCGACCAGGTTGGACAGGTTCTGGAAGCGGCGCGCGCTGCCGCTGAGCGCGGTGTATTTCGACAACAGACTCGACCGGCTCTTGCCGTCGGCCTTGGCGATGGTGTCGTCCACCACGCCGGTGGTGTTGTCCTTGGTCAGGCGCAGGCTCGCTTCGCCGTCGCTGCCCTTGAACGCGGACATCTGATCCAGATACGCGCCGACCAGGGTGTCGATGGCCGCGCCGATGTCGCTGTCGCTCAGGCCGTTGTCGCGGCCGGCCAGGACCATGCTGGCGGCGAGCCGGCGCAGATCCCACACGTACTGGCCCAGATAACCTTCGTCGTAGTCGGCGGCTCGGAACACGGCCTTGCCGCTGGCGTCGCGCGCAGCGTCGAAGTTGCCCAGGTGGGTATCGCCGCCGAGCCAGGTGTAGCCGGTCTGCGCGCTGGTATAGGCCGAGGCCGGGCGGGTCAGCATGTCCTGATAGAACAGATGATCGGCGCCGCGATAGAAGTCGTAGGCGCTGCCAGCCATCGTCGCCAGCTTGGTGTCCAGCTCGTTGCTCGCGGTGGCGGCGTAGGGATGGTTGTAGTCGCGGATCTGCGCGACCACCCAGCTCTTGCGCGCGCTGGCGGCGCCGGCATCGGGAGCGTTGGCGCAGGCAGCGAGGGCCAGGGCGAGAGCGAGCAAGGGAGCGCTGCGAGGCGGCATGCGGGCGATTCCGGACGGAAGAGGGACGCGCACCGGCCCACGGAAGGTTCCAATGCGCCGCGACAGTCGACCACGCGCCCATGTCAGCGGCATGAATCCCGGCGTGGGCCGCGATGGCGCTACGACGCGAACTGCGGTTTGATGGAGCGCCGGAGCGGTTCCGGCGACGGCAAGGAGGCTGGACCGTGCGACGCCTGCGACATCTGCTGTACCTGCTGCTGATCCTCGCCGCGCTCGCCGCCCTGGCGCTGGCCCTGGTCGTGCAGCCCTTCGTCGCGCCGCGGCCCTCGCATCCGCCGGCCGCCGATCCGCAACGGCTGCGCGCCGACGTCAGGCATCTGTCGGTGGACCTGTATCCGCGCAGCTACGATCAGTTCGACAACATCGAACTCGCCGCGCGCTACATCCACGAACAATTGCGGCTTAGCGGCGCGCAGGTGAGCTATCAGGACGTGGTGGTGGAAGGCGTCACTTACCGCAACGTCATCGCGCGTTTCGGCCCGCAAACCGGGGCGCTGCGGGTGATCGGCGCGCATTACGATTCCTTCGCCGATGTCGGCCGCGACAGCGACGATGCGCGCGGCTATTCGCCCAAGACCCACACCCCCGGCGCGGACGACAACGCCAGCGGCGTCGCCGGGCTGCTGGAACTCGCGCGCCTGCTGGGCCGCGGCCCGCAGACGCGGCCGATCGAACTGGTGGCCTATACCCTGGAAGAGCCGCCGCATTTTCGCAGCGAACACATGGGCAGCGCCTGGCATGCGCGCGCGCTGCGCGAGGCCGGCCGCGAGGTCGATTTCATGCTGTCGCTGGAAATGATCGGCCGCTTCAGCGACCGTCCCGGCAGCCAGCGCTATCCCGTGCGCGGTATGCACCGCTTGTATTCCGACCGCGGCGATTTCGTCGTCGTCACCGGCCGCATGAGCGACTTCGGCGCGACCCGCCGGATCAAGGCGGCGATGGCCGTCGCCGGCGACCTGCCGGTGTATTCGATCAACGCGCCGCCGCTGCTGGTGCAGGGCGTGGATTTCTCCGATCACCTCAGCTACTGGCACGAAGGCTACCCGGCGCTGATGATCAGCGACACCGCGTTCCTGCGCAGCGACACCTACCATCAGGCCAGCGACACCTACGACAAGCTCGACTACGCGCGCATGGCGAAGGTGGTGCAGGCGGTGTATGCGGTGACTCAGCAGCCGTGAGCGGCGAGGCGGCGGGTTTTCCGCACCGCCTCGCTCGCGGCATCAATCGATGCGATAAACCCGCGCCTTCGGCGTGTCCTCATCGACCTGCAGGAACCAGCGGCCGGCGACGCCGGGGATGACCACGATCTCGGGTTTGATCATCGGCTTGGGCAGTTTCATGGCGCCCTTGAGCACCTTCCACTGCTGGCCGTTCTCCAGCTCGAACACCGTGCCCGGCTCCCAGCCGGCGACGTCGTGCTTGAGGCGGCTCTTGATCGGCTCGTCGTTGAGGCCGATGAACTGGCCCGCGCCGGGGCGGTGAGCGGGCGGCGCGCCGGCGCCGACGGCGGGACCGGCGGCCTGCGGCGCACCCGCGCCGATCGCCGGACCGGGCGCCGGCGCCGCGGCTTCGGCCACGGCCGGCGCGGTCTTGTCGTCGGCTTCGCGCAGCATGCGGTTGAGCGTCGCCAACTGCTCGGCCGACAGGCCGACTTCGCGCAATTGCTCCGGCGTCAGGCGTTGTTCGATCTCGACATACGGCGGTTTGGCCACGGCCAACGGCGACAGCAACGCCAGCGCCAGCAATACGGAAACGAGTTTGAACAAACGCATGGGGGAATGGCCTGTGAAGAGAACCGGCGACCGGACAGGTCCGCAGCGGAGACTGCCGTCGTGGGATGACGGCAATTTATGGCTGTTGCGTGACAATTCGAAGACAAGGGGCCGGCCGGGCCGGTCCGATCGCTGCCGCAGCCGCGGCGAGGCGGCGGTCCGATGCCGCCGTGCGCGACGAGGATCAGCGCGGCGGTGCGGCGTTGCGGCGCCGACCACGGCCGAGTGCATGCCAGAGGCGGCGAGCGTCGGCGGTGCATGCATGGTATCGAGCCGGAGATTCGGCCAATAGCGACCGACCGCCGCCGACCGCGAGAGCGCTGACGGTGGCGGCCGCAGCGCTTACTCTGTCGCCACTCGCCGCCCGCTTGCGCAAGCCGCGCGGTTTCAACCTCGGATGCGAAATGGGCGGAAGCGGCAACACACAGCGGATCGCCGCGACGGCGCGGCATCGCGACGGCGGCCGAGGCCGTTCCGAGCCGGAGGCGGCGGCATGAGCGAGGCCTTGTCCGCCTTGATCGAACACTTGCGCGTCGACCTCGCGCTGGACCGGCCCGAGCGTCTGCGCGAGCGCGTGGACGCGCTCGACCGGATGGAGCGGCTGAGCCTGTACCTGTCCGATACGCCCGACACGCGGGCGCTGAGCGCAGACGTCGCCGCCCAGCAAGCGCGTCTGGACGCCGTCAACGAACGGCTCTATCGGAACCTGCGCGACGCCATCCGCCGCGGCGACGGCGCCGAGTGCCTGCGCGAATGGATGCCGCGCGCCGAACACGCCGACACGGACACCCGCATCGCGCAAGGCGAGGGCTACGATCATCTCGACGCGCTGCTCGGCGGCATCCTGCAATTGCACGAGCCCGCCGACGACGTCGCCGCGCCGGCGCCGGAGATGGTGTTCTACCAGCCGACTCCGGCCCGGCACATTTTCGATCTGATCCGGCGCCTTGCTCCGGGCGCGGACGACGTGCTGCTGGATGTCGGCTCGGGCCTCGGTCACATTCCCTTGCTGGTCGGTGCCTGCACGTCCGCGCGCTGCGTCGGCGTCGAACTGGAGCCGGCCTATGTCGCCAGCGCGCGCGCCGCTGCCGCCGACTTGCGTCTGAGCCGGGTGAGTTTTATCCAGGCCGACGCGCGCGCGGCCGATCTGTCGCAGGCGACGGTGTTCTATCTGTACACGCCGTTCACCGGCGGCGTTCTGGGCGAGATGCTCGAACGCATTCGCGAGCAGGCGCAGTGGCGCGACATCCGCCTATGCAGCCTCGGGCCGTGCACACAGGTGCTGGCGGCGCAACATTGGTTGCGATCGATCGACGCGGAATTGCGCAGCGATCGCATCGCCGTGTTCGTGCCGCGCCGGAACGGCGATCCCGCAGCCTGATCGCGCGCTCGCATCGGCGGCGCGCACCGGAGAAGCCAGCGCCGCGGCGGTCAGCAACGCCACCGCGATCCAGCAGGCGATTTCGTGCAGCGAACGCCGTCGCCGCTTCAACCGCTCCGGATCGCGTCCGGCCAGCTTGAGCCGATACAGGTGGTCGAGCCGGCTGGTATCGCGGACCGGCACCCGCCGGCGTGAATCGGCTTCGTCGATCGTTTGTCCCGGCAGTACCCGACTCGCACCGCGCAGGCGGTAGTCGTCTTGTTCAAACAGTTCCATGTTCCCCTCCCGCCGTGCGGCCGATCGGTCCTTGCATGACCTAGACAACGCGGGGGATACGGCGGGGCGGACAGTTCAATTTTGCAACGTGCGGGGTTTCGGCTGGGGCGTGGGATTGAGCGTGGATCGGCTAACTAAGTCTCCCCATTTCTCTCCCTCTCCCGCTAGCGGGAGAGGGCCGGGGTGAGGGGATGAGCGCCGCAGGCGCGAATGCTCTTGCTGGATTTCTGCGGCTGCTCGCACCCTCACCCCAACCCCTCTCCCGCGAGCGGGAGAGGGGCTCAATCAGCGCTCCTTTGTTCAGGTGGTTGCTCACCCGCGCCCTGTCGCGCCAACGCCTTGCAATCCACCCCAACCGTATCGCCCTTATCGCTGACGCACAGCGTGAACCCCGGCGCGATGTCGATGATTTCGCGCGTGGCGCCGGCCGCCAGATCGAACCGTTCGAACGCCGTCTCGGTGCAATGCGAGGCTGGTGCCGGCTTGGCCTTGGCGGCGCCGGCGCATTGGCTCCGGAACAAAGAGTAATGGCAGGTGCCGCTGCGACTGGCTCGGCATTCGAACTTGGCGATCTGTTCGCTGATGCGCACCTGGCTGTCGATGATATCCACGCCGTTGTCGTTGCTGCGATGGACGATCGTGGTTCCGCCCACGTCGCACCCGAGCAGGGCGCACAAGTAGTACAGCAAGGCCATCATGTTACGCATGTCCAACTCCCTGGTCTGCTTTGAATGAATCGTGGCGCCGTGCAGGCCGCATGGTTCGAGCGGGCCCGGAAACGCGTCGCGTCGCCGCGCCGAGGTCCCCGAGCCATTGCCGCGCGCAGCGATCTGCGCAGACGCGTCCGCAGACGCGACGTGGCCGAGGCGGGATTTGTGACCGGGACGGACGGGCGCGCGCGCGGCCGGCGTCCGGGGGCTTACATCGTCTTGAACAAGGCCATGAACGGTTGGCTCACCGTCAGGGTTTCGGGCCGGTTGCGCAGGCGCACCGTGCCCTTGCCGCTGTCGTCGCGGACGATGCCGGCGATGGCCTTGAGGTTGACGATGGTGGAGCGGTGAATCTGCTTGAAGCGGCTGCCGTCGAGCACATCCAGCAATTCGCGGATCGGCTTGCGCAGCAGCGCTTCGCCGTCGGCGGTGACGACGGTGGTGTATTTGTTGTCGGCGCGGAAATAGGCGACGTCGTCGATCAGGATCAGGCGGGTTTCGCGGCCGGCGCTGGCGGTGATCCAGGTCAATGCCGGCTTGTCGTCGCGCGCGGATTGTTTGGCGGCCAGGCGCTGGGCGAGTTCGGTCAGCGCATCGCGCTCGCTCTGGTCGCGATTGCGGCGCGCCTGCAGGCGCTGCACGGTGACCGCGAGCCGCTCGGGCGTGACCGGCTTGAGCAGATAATCGATGGCGCCGTGTTCGAACGCATCGATCGCATGCTGGTCGTAGGCGGTGACGAACACGATCTGGGTCTGCGGGCTGACATCGGCCGCCGCCGCGGCGACATCCAGGCCGGTCAGGCCGGGCATGCGGATGTCGAGAAAAGCGACATCGGGACAATGCTCGGCGAGCGCTTCCAGCGCTTCGGCGCCGTCCTCGCACTGCGCGACGATGCGCAACTGCGGCCAGCCCACCTGCAGCGTTTCGACCAGCGCCCGGCGCAGCAGGGTTTCGTCTTCGGCGACCAGCGCGGTCAGCACCGGCGCAGTGTTGGCGGAATCAGACACTTTGCGTCTCCGTAACCGGTTGCGCTGGCACGACGATGGTGGCGGCGACGCCGTTGGGGAAGTTGGCCACGATCGACAACTGCGCCTGCGCTCCGTAGACCAGTTGCAAGCGTTCGCGCACGTTGCGCAAGCCGATGCCGGTGCCGGAGTTGAGCACGTTGAATCCCAGGCCGTCGTCGGCGACGGTGATGGCGATCGAATCCTCGTTGCGGCGCGCCAGTATCCACACGGTGCCGCCGCCGGGCTTGGGTTCCAGGCCGTGCTTGATCGCGTTCTCGACCAGGGTCTGCAGCATCATCGGCGGCAGCGCGATGGTGCGCAGTTCGTCGGCGACGTCCAGTTGCAGCTCCAGGCGCGGGCCCATGCGCAGCTTGAGGATTTCCAGGTAAGCGCGCGAACGGTCGAGTTCGTCGCCCAGGGTGGACAGCGCGTCCTCGGTGCGCGGCAGCGAGCGGCGCAGGAATTCGATCAGGTGCCCCAGCATTTCGTCGGCCAGCGGCGGATCGTTGCGGGTCAGGTACTGCGCGCTGGCCAGGGTGTTGTAGAGAAAGTGCGGCTCGACCTGGGCGTGCAGCAGGCTGAGCTTGGCCACGGCGAGCTCTTTCTCGGTCGAGGTGCGCGCCGCGTCGGCGCGTTCGTTGCGGCGGCGCTCGGCGATGCGGCGGTTGATCGCGCGCACGATCGCCTCGGCGTTTTCCAGGTTGGCGCCGTGATCCACGCGGAACCAGTCGCTCCACCCGCCCGATTCGGGCTCGCAGATCAGGGTGATGCGGCTGATCTCGCCATCGGGGGTGACGGTGGCGAGAATCTGGTTGCGGGTCGTGCTCATCCACCAGTTGTAGAGGTTGGCCGTGCCGGGCGTGCTGTTCGATCCGGCCTCGGCGCTGTCGACCTTGGCCCGCACCTGCAGGCTGTCGCGCGCGCTTTCGACGTTCAGCGTGCGCGGCAGCTCGCGGATCGCCGCGTCGAGCAGGTGGAAGGTTTCCTCGTCGTCCAGCGGCACGTCGATCTGGCGGCGCTGGCGATTGCCGATGGCGTTGGCGTCGATCCGTCCGCTGATCAGGCGCACCCGGCGCAGGTGCGAGAACGCGGTGATCACCACGATGATGGTCACCACGGTCGCGATCAGGAACAGCGGCCCGGTGTCCTGGTGCTGGAGCACCGGCATGGCCTGGGCGAGTAGCGCCAGCATCACGAACAGGCCGAACCATGCGGCGGCGAGACGTGCGACGAAGAACAGGCTGCGAATCACGTGAGGGTCCGGGAGGCGTGTGGCTTGCTACGCAGCATAGTGATCCCCCGCGCCAGGGGAAGCGGGGGCGCGACGAAGTCGGGCCGGGCGCGATGAAACCGGGATGCGGGGGAGCGAAACCGGGGCGTAAGGCGCCTGTCGGTGGGGCGCGGGCGCTGGAGCTGCTCGTTTTAGCCTGGCTGAGCCCGATGGCGCGGGCGGTGCCGGGTCCGCCGAGTGCGCCCTGGCCCTGCCGGACGCAAGTCGCGCCGCGACCGCGCCGGCTCAGCCGCCGTTGCCGGCGAGGGTTTCATCCGGCGCTAGACCCCGGGAGTGTCCGGCTTGCGGCGGGGGTACTGCGAATTCATCGCTACCGCGACGCAACCTCACATCGTAACGACCCGGGTCCGGGCGACACCGCGCGTGCATTGTTCCAACTCGCGCAGAATTCGCCGGTGTGCGAACCCGCCAACGAACAACCGCATCGCAGTCCACGCCAATACAAAGCCGTAGATCGGCAGCAGTTCAGGGACGCGGTAGGTCAGAGTAATAGGCTGTATCAACAACAAGACGATGAAAGGAAGAACCCAGCCCGAGATGAGAACGCGTTGCTGGTAGCGGCTGCGTTGGCGCAATTCGTCCAGTTCGGGAATCCTGGCGGTATTCCATCGGTCGAGAATGTAGCGGCGCACCGAGCGCGCGAAGCGCGTTTCCAGATACGCCGCGCGGAAATAGGCGATAGCCGAGAACAGCGTGCATAGGCCGCCGACATAGGTCAGCGGCAACATCCGGACTTTAAACGCGATGACGGCCAGGCAGATGGTGAGCAGCAGGCATAGCAAACCGATTCTGGCGGCCTGAAGCATCGTCTGAGCACAGACCTCCAACTCGGGAAGCTCGGGTGTCTGCATCTTTGTACGGGTGCCGGAGCCCATCAGGAGCCTTTGGCCCGATCGCTCGGTTTGTACGGCGCTCCACCGCCCGCCGGGCGGAAACCAGCCGGACAGATGTACATATACGTTGGAACCCAATACAAATTCGGATATTGCCGCGTCGCTGTCCAGGCGCCGGTACGCGGGTTCGTGGCGATCCAGCCGTCCTCGGGCATGCCGAACGTGCAGAACAAGAAGGGATTGTTGTTGTAGGGAACTTGGGTGTAGACGCCGGGAGGAATTTTGTGTGCGAAGGCCGGCAGCAAGCAGGCCGCAACGGAAAGAGAGAGGAATGCGATAGCGGATTTCATAGCGTCGTCTCCGGGACGGATGGTGATGCGCCGATGTCTTGAGCGTTTACCGGATTCACTTGGGGAGCCGCATCCGGGATAAACAGGTTGCAATGCATGGTGAAGGCACTGCTGCCTACCGGACTTGCTCTGGGTAGCTGCAATTGGAGAATAGAACCTCGCAGTTGCTGTCTCCGGATTGCTTGCACTTCTCTAACCCGAGCTGGGTTGCTTTCTCTGTCGACGCGGCGCCGTGTACTGCGGAGCTGCGCTCGCTCCAGACAATGACTGCGCATTGGTTGTAGTAGGTGAACTTCACTTTGCATCGCGCGATGCCCTTGTTTCGGCAGTCCTTGAGTGCGGCTCTTTCGGCTTGTCCTTTGCGTTTCATGGCGGAAGCAGAACCGATACCGGCAGCGACATTGGACTATCTACGGCGATAGCGCCCCAGCGATCCGCCCAGATTTCTCGGGATGTCGAGTACGAGTGAGCACTGGGCCCTGTGCCGGGCGCCGGAGCGCATCCTTGCCACCCGATGCCTTGCTGTGGGACCGTTCCGGGCAGGCACGCAACTGCGCTGGCTATCGGGAAAATTGCCAAGATTAAAATCATCCATAAAGAGCGCATGTCACGATTCCTATTGACGTGGCTCATCCGGCCTTCTTATCTCGTCTTTCTGTGGGCGACAGTGTCTATCCGGTTTTCTGCATGAGTGCCCGCTGCGCCTTGGAAGCAGATCGTCGTGGCGCGTCATCGGGCAGGGGAGTAGGGCCTATCGGATCTGCTTTGGGGACTGCAGTCAGAGAAATACACCTCGCAGTTGGTGTCTTTTGCTTTGTTGCATTTCTCCATGCCGATCTGAGTTGCCTTCTCTATTGTCGGGGCGCCAGTGGCATTGAATCCGTGATCTCTCCAAACAAGGACCGCGCATTGACTGTAGTAAGTCAGCTTAATCGCGCACCGGGTTCCGCCTTTTTTCTTGCATGCAGTGAGCGCCGCCTTTTCGGCTTGCCCTTTTCGCCTCATATCGGAAGCCGAGCCGATGCCGACACCATTGTCTATATCGTCCACTGCTATTGCGCCCCAACGATCCTCCCAGACTGGTTCGGAATTGCCGGGCTGTGAGGCGTTTCCTGACATGCCAGGCATTGGTACGCACATCTGCCAGCCGGCACCTTGCTGCAGCCACTCACCTGGAGCGCAGGCAATCGCGCCGCAAACCGGAAAAGCGGCTAACGCGAACATCATCCCCAAAGGGCGCATGTTGAGTATCCTGCGACCGAAAGCGCGCGCGATCAGATAAATGTTGGACGATTTCAGGCTCTTCATCACGTCGGTTTATTTGATTCGCTGGGGAAGGCTGCAGCCGGAATAAACTATTTCGCAATTGGTGTCATTGGCGCGATTGCATTTTTCCAGGCTGCGTTGTTTAGCTAATTCTTCTGATGGTGCGCCACTGGTGTTGATGGTTCGATCTCCCCACATCAGAACAGCGCATTGGTTGTAGTATGCGATCATGATTTCGCATTGCTTTCCGCCTTTTTCTCGACAAGATTTTAGTGCCGATTTTTCAGTCTGTCCCTTACGCTTCATTCCTGTTACAGCGGAGAAGCCAACGCTTCCGGTAGGAATTGTGTCTACCGCGATTGCGCCCCAACGATCGGCCCAAACCTCTTGTGGTTGTGAGCGCGAAGACGGACCCGAAGCTGTACCTGGGGCAGGGGCGCACCCCTGCCAGCCCACGCCTTGTTGTGGGACTGTTCCGGGAGGGCAAGCAATTGCACTGCCGACTGGTAAAGATGCGAGTAACAATATCTTCCGCAAGAAGCTCATGTCACGACTCCTATCGTCGAGGATCGTCAATCACTCTGATCCTTCAGCAAAACTGCAGTCGGAGAAATAGACATGGCAGTTGGAGTCGCCGGCATCCAAGCATTTCTTCAATCCCTGCTGCTCAGCTTCCTCCTTCGAATTGGCTGCAGTGGTATTGAATCATTGGCTTCCCCAAATAAGAGATGCGCATTGATTGGAGTATGTGATCCTGACGCTACATCGAGTGCCGCCTTTATCTTTACATGCGAGTAGAGCGGATTTTTCAGCTTGATCTTCCTTCTTCATTCCGGAGGCTGATCCGATTCCTACGCCGCCGTTCGTAAGGTCGACTGCAATTGTTCCCCATCGATTGGACCAAGATCGCCTAGCCGAAGGTGCGCGGTTGGAGGTGCCGGGGCTGGGGGCGCATCCCTGTCAGCCAATGCCCCGTTGCGGAACAGTGCCTGGAGGGCAAGAGAAACATGGCTGCGATAAAACAATCAGTAAGGTCGATAATTTTAAGAGTGCCGTTTCCATCCGATCCTCCTATCCGAGCTGTTTCTTCTTAATCAGTTCGGCTTGTTGCTCAATGTGCGTCATCAGTCTGGACGCATGGGTCGGTGCGGGTGCTGTTACTTGTTCTGGGCCTTTTGCATGTTGGACACTTAAATTCCTGCTAGAAGTCTGTGGATGCTGGATGGCTTGCCCCGGCATCTCCGGCTTGCTGGGCGACGAATCCGCCCCCAACGCCGAGTAATGCATGAAGCTGAGGTCTATCGGATTCGTTCTGGGAAGCTGCAATCAGAAAAGTACACTTCGCAGTTGGTGTCTTTCGCTTGGAAGCATCTATCCATGCCTATTTGAATCGCTTGTTCCTTGCTTGGGGCGCTATTGATGCTCGAACTATGATCGCCCCATACAAGAGCGGCGCATTGGCTGTAATAAGCCAGCTTCACTTTGCATCGCGCGATGCCCTTGTTCTGGCAGTCCTTGAGCGCGGCTCTTTCGGCTTGCCCCTTGCGTTTCATGCCGGAAGCCGAGCCAATACCGGCAGCGACATTGGATTTGTCTACGGCGATAGCGCCCCAGCGATCTGCCCAGACGGGGGTAGACGTTACTGGCTGCTGATTGTTTCCGGACATGCCGGGCATGGGTACGCACATCTCCCAGCCGGCACCTTGCTGTAACCACTCGCCTGGAGCGCAGGCGATTGCACTGCAAGCCGGAAAAGCGGCTAACGCGAAGGTCATCCACAAAGAGCGCATTTCGATTGTCCTATAAGCGAAAATACGCACGATCAGACGAATAACGTTTATTGGATTCGTTCTGGGAAGCTGCAGTCAGAAAAGTACACCTCGCAATGGGTGTCTTTTGCTTGATTGCATTTTTCCACGCCTATTTGTGCTGCTTTCTCTATTGTGGGAGCGCCGTTGATAGTGAATCCATGATCTCCCCAGACAAGAGCGGCGCACTGACTGTAGTAAGCCAGCTTGACTTCGCATCTAGCGCCGCCCTTTTTCTTGCAAGCTGTGAGCGCCGCCTTTTCGGCTTGCCCTTTTCGTTTCATGCCGGAAGCGGAGCCGATGCCAACGCCATTGGCTGTATCGTCTACCGCTACTGCACCCCAACGGTCCTCCCAAATTTCCTTGGGCGCAGAATGCGAGGAGGTACTTGGTCCGGTGCCTGGTACAGGGGCACATCCCTGCCAGCCAACGCCTTGCTGAGGGACTGTTCCGGGAGGGCAAGCAAATACACTGCCGACTGGTAAAGCTGCGAGTAACAGCATGTCCCGTAAAAAATGCATATTACGACTCCTACAGGCGATGGTCGTTGGGTTGCTTGGTCTCATTTTTTTGTGAAGCAATGGCATTCACCCTGTCGTTGGCGTGTGTGTTGGCCCGTTCATTGTTGGGCCTGCTTGTCCCGCCATATGGGGTACCTGGATTGCCTGAATTCGTATATTTATTTTGGCCAGATCCTCGTTGACCCTCAGAGCTTCCGGGCATTTCCGGCCTATAACCGCTTTGCCCCGGCGTCTCCGGCTTACTGGGCGACGAATCCGCCCCAAACGCCGAGTAATGCATGAAGCTGCCCACCGCGCCTTGGAAGAAGTTGGCGGCCATCGGCGGAATCGACACGATCAACACGGTCAGGAAAATTCCCAGCCCGCCTTGCTGCAAGGCCATGGTATTGACGCCGGCCGAGGCGCTGTCGCCCGCCGCCATCATCACCAGATACTGCGCCGCGAAGTTGCCCGCCACTCCGGCGACGATCTTCATCGACACCGTCACCGTGAAGCTCAGCACCGCCATCGAGAACATCGTGCCGACGCCGTACTGCAGCCAGCGCGGGAACATCGCCTTGGTCTGCTCGAACATCAGGCTGAGAATGAACAGCGGCCCCAGGCCGACGAACAAGGCCATGGCGAACTTGTACATGACCAGCAGTGCGCCGCCGACTACCGCCGGGCCGGCGACGCCGATGCCGGTGAGCAGCAGCGCGCGGTCCTTGTCTTCCTTGATGCCGGGGTTGTCCAGCGCGGGCAGCGCGTCGATGGCGGCCATCGCCAATTGCATCTTGCTCAGGCCGCGGTCGATGGTGTCGGCCGGGTCCTGATCCTTACCGGTCACCGCCTTGGTGATCGCGCGCGGCAGGTCGGAGCCCAGCGTGTCGTAGATGTTGGTGCTGCCGACCATCAGGGTGGTGGCGGCGATGATGATCATCACGTTTCGCAACGAACTGACCAGCAGCCCCATCATCGGATCGCGCGACTGGCCGGTGAGAATGCGGTAGCCCTGGGTGGCTATCCACAGCGTCATCAGGATCGCCGACATACTGGCGACCCACATGGTCATTTCGTGAACCATGGTCTCGCGAAACGCGAGAATCTCGTTGTCCAGAAAATCGAAGATGATGCGGAAGAAGACCCATTGGCCGAGGCTTTCAAACTGCGCATGAAAGCTGGGCAATAGTTCGGGCAGGCGGCTAAGTAGCGATTGACTCGACATGTGCTGCGTCCAGGTTGGCTATGCGGGTAACGAAGTGTCGAGAAACTCAGCGCCAGCCAGACTCTCGCCGTGGGCTCTTGAGAGACTCCAGCGTGGCTTTCATGAGCAAGATGCCGGCCAGGCCCGCGGCGGCTTTGCCGCCGCCCGACACGCCGCCACCGCCAGCACCAGCGCTTCCACCGTCCTTGCCGCGCAACACCTCATGGCTGAGCATGTCGCGCACGGAGCGCAGATACGTCAGGCGTGCGCTGTAGGCATCCATGTAGGCGCTGCGCTGTTGCTGGTCCACTTCCATGCGCGAAAGCAGGGCCAGAAGTTTGTTGTTGTTGTCTTGCAGCTTGCCTTGATCTTCGCCGCCGAGATTGGAGCGCTCGTTCTCGATTTCCTTCAGGCGCTTCTGCCGCTCGAGAGCCAGTTTGTACATGGCCATCGAGTACTTGTACTGGGCGAGTTCGGTCTTGGCGATGTCCTGGCACAACTGCCATTGCTGCTGCGCCGCCCCGCTGGTGGCGCCGGGGTTGGGGCACCGGTCTTCCACGGTCTTGTCGACCTGACTGCTGGGGGTCTGCTCGTTCAGTTTCTCCTCGGGCTCTTTCGCGTCGTCGCCGCTGTTTTTCGCACTGCCGAGCTTGGTCAGCTTCTTGAGGTTGCCATTGACCGTACCGTCGTCGCCGATTCGTTTTTCGATTTCCTCGAGATGGTCATTGGCGTGCTGATCGTGAACCTCCCAGGCGCTCTGGGCGGCAGCGGGGCCGCAGATCAATGCGCCGGCAAGGGCGGGGACGAGCAGTTTCGCGATCATGGTGGATTTCCCCTGGGGTTGAATCTGATGCACGTCTGGCTTGGCCAGGAACCCAGCGGCCTGGCCGTTGCGATCGTTTGCGCGCACCAGAGCAAACGGCGGTGATGAGCGATGCAATGCCAAGACCTGAATGCGGCGCAGGCGAGTAAGCAAGCGAGCAGGCGTGGCGACAGTCGGCGAAATCGCCGAGTGCGTTGCGAACAAGCGAATCCGGAACCTCGAATAAAGCGAAATGTCCAGCATGCAGAACTTCCTGTTCTATTGGGGTTCCCGATAGCCGCACTGCGGAGTGGTGCGGCGTGAATGGCGCGAGACTGCACGGTGTTGCCAAGGTTGCATCGTGGCGCGATCACACATGAGGAAAATGCTATTGATTTTCTTCTTGGGGCGATAGGCGCGGGCGGCGTGATTTTTTATGCGGATACATACGCGCAGAATGCGTATGTATTGGCAACAGTGTGCCGGCGTGTGAATTTTTTCTGCGAAGCCGAAATCGCATCCGGCCGGGTTTTATACGCAGAAAGGCAGTGTTGTCCCGAAGTTGGCGAGATTCAGCGCCGCGCGCTTTTTGTTGGCGCGCGCAAGCGCACCAGGATCATGCAGCCTGGTGCGTTTATGTATTCGCTTGTATTGCGCGTATCGCGACGTCAGTCGCGCGCGGCTTTCTTCGAACGCTTCATCCGATACATCGCCTGATCGGCCTTCTCCAGCAGCACGCCCAGGTCTTCGCCATCGTCGGGATAGACCGCGCAACCGATGTTGGCATCCAGAGTGATCGGACGATCCTCGAATTCGAACCGCAGCGACTGCGCGATCCGCTGCATCTGCGCGGCGACGCCCTCGGCGTGTTCGACCCGCGGCAGGATCACCGCGAACTCGTCGCCGCCGATGCGCGCGACCGTGTCGCCACCTTGAGCACGCCGACCACCGAGTCGTGATGCTTGAGTGGAACCACGATCATCGAGCGCAGGCCGACCGCGCGACAGGCGTCGAGGCCCACGATGTCGGCAGGTTCCGCTACTTCGATACCAGACTGGGGCCGGTCACCGGTGCTGCGAACGCCAATGCCCATGATGAAATACAGCACGCCATCGACCTTATCGAGCGCGATCAGTCGTGTGCGGGGCGGGGCCACTGACCGAATTCGACGGGCGGTCCGCGCGCGCGGCCGCGGGCTTGCGCCCACACAGAGCCGACCAAAAAAACAGGCCCCGCACGAGCGGGGCCTGTTCTGTTCGGTCGGCTGCCGGGCGGCTTACGCCTCGGCTTCCTCTTCCCTGTACGCATCGATCGGAATGCACGCGCACATGACGTTCTTGTCGCCGTAGACGTTGTCCACGCGCGACACCGGCGGCCAGTATTTCTGCAGCTTCAGCGACGGCAGCGGGAATGCGGCCAGTTCGCGCGGGTAGGCGTGGGCCCATTCGCTCGCGGTGACCTGCGTGGCGGTGTGCGGCGCGTGCTTGAGCGGGTTGTCCTCGCGGTCCAGGCGGCCGTCTTCGACCGCGCGGATTTCGTCGCGGATCTGGATCATCGCGTCGATGAAACGGTCCAGTTCGTGCTGCGATTCGCTCTCGGTCGGCTCGACCATCAAGGTGCCGGCGACCGGGAAGCTCAGGGTCGGGGCGTGGAAGCCGAAGTCGATCAGGCGCTTGGCGACGTCCTCGGCGCTGATGCCGGTGGCGTCCTTGATCGGGCGCAGGTCGAGGATGCACTCGTGCGCGACCAGTCCGTTGCGGCCGGTGTAGAGCGTTTCGTAATGCGGCGCCAGGCGCGTGGCGATGTAGTTGGCGTTGAGCAGCGCGACCTGGGTGGCCTTGCGCAGTCCCGCGGTGCCCATCAGGGTGATGTACATCCACGAGATCGGCAGGATGCTGGCCGAGCCGAAGCTCGCCGCGCTGACCATGCCGACCACGCCTTCGCCGTCCACCGTCTTGGGCAGGAACGGCGCGAGGTGCGACTTCACCGCGCACGGGCCGACGCCGGGGCCGCCGCCGCCGTGCGGGATGCAGAAGGTCTTGTGCAGGTTGAGGTGCGACACGTCCGAGCCCCACTTGCCGGGCTTGGCCACGCCGACCAGGGCGTTCATGTTGGCGCCGTCGGTGTACACCTGGCCGCCGTGCTTGTGGATGATCTCGCAGATCTCGACCACCTCTTCCTCGAACACGCCGTGCGTGGACGGGTAGGTCATCATGATCGCGGCCAGGCGGTCGCTGTACTTCTCGGCGTTGCGGCGGATGTCTTCGACATCGACGTTGCCGTTGCTGTCGGTCTTGGTCACCACCACGGTCATGCCGCACATCTGCGCCGAGGCCGGGTTGGTGCCGTGCGCCGAATCCGGGATCAGGCAGATGTCGCGATGGCCTTCGCCGCGCGAGCGGTGATAGGCGCGGATCGCCAGCAGGCCGGCGTATTCGCCCTGCGCGCCGGAGTTGGGCTGCAGGCTGACCGCGTCGTAGCCGGTGCATTCGACCAGCATCGCTTCCAGCTCATCGATCAGCTGCTTGTAGCCGGTGGTCTGCTCGGCCGGGGCGAGCGGATGGATGTTGCCGAATTCCGGCCAGGTCACCGGGATCATCTCGGCGGTGGCGTTGAGCTTCATCGTGCACGAACCCAGCGGGATCATCGTGCGATCCATCGCCAGATCCTTGTCGGCCAGCGAGCGCATGTAGCGCAGCAGCTCGTGTTCGCTGTGATGGGTGTTGAACACCGGGTGCTGCAGGAACGCGGACTTGCGCACCAGCGCGGACGGGATCGCGTCAACGGTGGCGGCATCGAGCGCGTCGATGTCGAGCGTAGCGCCGAACAGACCGGCCAGCGCGGTGAGATCGTCGCGATTGACGGTTTCGTCCAGGCTCAGGCCGACGCTGCCCGCGTCGATCGGGCGCAGGTTGATCGAGGCGGCGCTGGCCTTGGCGTGGATCGCCTTGGCATCGACGCCGCTGATGTGCAGGGTGTCGAAGAAACCGTCCGCGACCTTGACGCCGGCCTTGCGCAGCGCGGCGGCGAGGATCGCGGCCTGGCGGTGGATGCGGCGGGCGATGCGGGTCAGGCCGTCGGGGCCGTGGTAGACCGCGTACATGCTGGCCATGACCGCCAGCAGCACCTGCGCGGTGCAGATGTTGGAGGTGGCCTTCTCTCGGCGGATGTGCTGCTCGCGGGTCTGCAGGGTCAGGCGGTAGGCCGGCTTGCCGTCGGTGTCCACCGACACGCCGATCAGGCGGCCCGGCATCGAGCGCTTGTACGCGTCGCGGCAGGCCATGAAGCCGGCGTGCGGGCCGCCGAAGCCGAACGGCACGCCGAAGCGCTGGGTGTTGCCGACCACGATGTCGGCGCCGAATTCGCCCGGCGCCTTGAGCAGGGTCAGCGCGAGCAGATCGCTGGCGACCGCGACGATGCCGCCGCGCGCGTGCACCGCGTCGGACACGGCCTGGTAGTCGTGCACGCCGCCGAAGGTGTCCGGGTACTGCAGCAGCACGCCGTAGGCATCGACCTTGAGCGCGTCGGCGTCGTCGCCGACATGCAGCTTGATGTCGAGCGGCTCGGCGCGCGTGCGCAGCACTTCCAGGGTCTGCGGATGGATATTCTTCGAGACGAAGAAGGTGTCGGACTTCGACTTGGCCGAGCGCTTGGCCAGGGTCATCGCTTCGGCCGCGGCGGTGCCTTCGTCCAGCAGCGAGGCGTTGGCGATCTCCATCCCGGTCAGGTCGGCGATCATGGTCTGGAAGTTGATCAGCGCTTCCATGCGGCCTTGCGAGATTTCCGCCTGGTACGGCGTGTAGGCCGTGTACCACGCCGGGTTCTCCAGGATGTTGCGCAGGATGACGTTCGGGGTGTGGGTGCCGTAGTAGCCGCGGCCGATGAAGCTGCGGAACACCTGGTTCTGGGTGGCGATGGCGCGGATCTTGGCCAGCGCTTCGACTTCGCTGATCGCCGCCGGCAGGGCCAGCGGTTGGGTCGATTTGATCGAACCGGGGACGATGGCGTCGGTCAGCGCTTCGAGCGAGTCGTAGCCGACCTTGCCCAGCATGTGGCCGATCTCGGCGTCGTTGGGGCCGATGTGGCGCTCGATGAAAGCGTCGTGGTGCTCGAGATCGCGCAGGGATACGTTCGTCATGGGCAGGGGGCGTCCTAAGGCAACGTGCGGTGCCGCACGCGAGGCGCCCCTCTGTCCTTTTGCCTGAGAGTTTGGAAGCGTGCTGCGGTCAGGCAGCCGGGGGAGGGGAGGGCCGTGGGGCCGCACCTGTCCGCGCTCGCTTCGTGCCCCTTCGGCGCCGGTTCCGTCCGGTTCTTGCTCGGGCGGTCGGTCTCTCCAGAGTTTTGTACACGCGGCGGTATGGGGCCTGAGCGATTACGGGCGTTGCGCCTTCGGCAGCGGGCTCTGGCTTGAGGGCCGGGCCGCTTCTCCCACCGGGTGTTTCAAGACCGGGATTATAGCGGTTGATGGGGCGTGAGGGGACGGGGTGGGGCTGTTCAGGTGATGGGGTTGGGGCGGCTACGGTTGGGCTGCGGGGGCTTGATGCGGCCCCGCCAAGTCGGCGAGCGGCCCACCGCAAGCCCGTCATTCCCGCGAACGCGGGAATGACGGCTTTTGTAGCGGCGCGGACTCGGCCGCGAATTGCGTTGAGCCTTGTGCCTGCAACCGTCCGACAGCCGACACATAGAAACAACTTCGCAACCCGATCGCGCACGCCCGCGGCGTTATGCTGTCGGCCCTCCTCAGCCCGCAACGGATGCCCGCATGAGCGCCCGGCCTTTCCAGTTATTGCAACTCGACCACGTGGTGCTGCGCGTGCGCGACACCGCGGCGATGGTCGCCTTCTATTGCGATGTCCTGGGCTGCAGCGTCGAGCGGCGCCAGGACGCGATCGGCCTGGTGCAGTTGCGCGCCGGTTCCTCGCTGATCGATCTGGTCGATGTCGAAGGCAAGATCGGCCGCATGGGCGGCGCCGCGCCCGGCGAGCAAGCGCGCAACATGGATCATCTGTGCCTGCGCGCCGAACCCTTCGACCGCGACGCCATCGTCGAACATCTGCAGGCCCACGGCGTGCGCATCGGCGAATTCGGCTCGCGCTACGGCGCCGAGGGCGAAGGCCCGTCGCAGTATCTGTTCGATCCGGAAGGCAATCTGGTCGAACTCAAGGGTCCGCCGGACCAAGTGCCGATCGACACTCACGCCCCCAACGCAGCAACCTGATGAGCCCCGACGCCGGAACCCCCGTGAAAACCTCGTTGTCGCTGCGCCGGCTGGCTTTGCTGCTCGGCGGCCTGGCCATGTTCGGGCCGTTCTCGATCGACACCATCTTCCCGGCGTTCGCGGTGATGGGCGCGGAGTTGAACGCCGACAAGCTGCAGATGCAGCAGACCATCAGCGTCTATCTGGCCGCGTATGCGCTGATGAGCATCGTGCATGGGCCGCTGTCGGATGCGATCGGGCGGCGCAAGGTGATCATCGGCGGGTTGACGGTGTTCACCCTGGCTTCGGCGGCTTGCGCCTTGTCCACCGATCTGCCCACTTTGCTTTTTTGTCGCGCGATCCAAGGGCTGTCGGCCGGTGTTGGCCTCATCGTCGGCCGCGCGGTGATCCGCGACCTGCTGCACGGCGACGATGCGCAGCGGTTGATGAGCCAGGTGATGATGATCTTCGGCATCGCTCCGGCGATCGCGCCGATCATTGGCGAATGGATCCTGGGCCGGGCGCATTGGCCGGCGATCTTCTGGTTCCTGGTCGCCTTCTCGGTGCTGCTGCTGGCCTCGGTGATCTTTCTTCTGCCGGAAACCCATCCGCCGCAGGCGCGGCTGGCGCTCAAGCCCAAGCGTCTGCTGCGCGACTATGTCGCGATCTTCCTCAATCCGCGGTTCCAGCGCCTGACCGCGGTCGGCGCCTTCAATTTCGGCGCGCTGTTCCTCTACATCGCCTCGGCGCCGGCGTTCGTGTACGACCTGCTGAAGGTGGAGTCGCTGGCGTGGTTCTTCGTGCCGACCATCGGCGGCATGGTGCTGGGTTCGTTCGTATCCGGGCGCGCGGCCGGCAAGATCAGCGGCGACCGTCTGGTCAACTTCGGCTTCGGTTTCTGCGCGCTCGCGCTGGCGATCAACCTGGGCTACAACCTGTGGACCGATACGCCGCAGGTGCCGTGGGCGGTGGTGCCGATGTGCATCGGCGCGTTCGGCATCGCCCTGGTGTTTCCAATCGTGACGCTGTCGATCCTGGACATGTATCCGCATCAGCGCGGCTCGGCCTCGTCGCTGCAGGCCTTCGCCGGATTGGTGGTCAATGCGCTGATGGCCGGGGCGATCTCGCCTTTGCTCAGCGACAGCGCGCTGCATCTGGCGATCGCCGCTTCGGTGTTGACTGCGCTGGCCTGGGGGTTCTGGCGTTGGGAGGCGTGGGTGTCGAAGACCGCTTGCGCGCGTATTCCGGAAGACGCGGTGGTGGTGGAGCCGCAGGATTCGATTTGAGCGGCGCTCGGACACGGAGCGAGTGAATTCGCCCCCTTTGAAAAAGGGGGCGGCGCGCTGCGTTGTACGAAGGGCTAGGTGGATCGGCCGCGCGGGGGATTTGCTTTGCTTGATCGAAGAGCAAAAGCGAATCCCCCCTAGCCCCCCTTTTTCAAAGGGGGGAACTGCTTCGGGCTTTCGATCGGGCCTCGCCGATCAGATCAACCCCGGATCGGTAATGCCATGCTCACCGGTCTCCAGGCGCCCCGCCACCCGGCGGTAATACTCCGGATCGTTCGCATCGGTCAGCACGAAGTCGTACCACTGCTGGCTTTCGTCCAGCTTGATCGCGCGATAACGCAACGCGCCGGCGCCCAGCCGCTCCAGGCGCGATTCGTACAAGCCGTATTGATCCGCGATGTCCAACCGCAGCGGCTTGCGATGTGGGTTGCGCAACGCCAGGATCAGCTTGCGACGGCGCAGGCGCAGGTCGGGCACGGTGGTCACGCTTGGGTTGACGCCGTGCAAGGAACCGCGGAATTCACGGTAGAAACCGTTCGGCGCGAACACCTTCAAGGCGTAGGCGCGGGCGCCGTCGGTCTTCAGCGACCACTCGCCGTGCAGCGACTTGCCCGGCTCGACCGTGTAGCGGCGCGGAATCGCATTGGGATCGAGCAGGTCGTAAACATGGAACACCACCGCGACCCGGCCGCTGTTGGCGAAGCTCAGGCGCAGGCGGCGGTTGTCGCGGTCCACGCGCTCGCCGACCTGCAAGTCGTACGGCAACGCGCGCGAAGGCTTGATTCCGCGTTCCTGCTGCGGCGCGCCGGACACCGCCGGCGGCTTCGGCGCGGGCAGGCGGCTTTGTTCGGCGACGATGCGATCGGCGTCGCTGGTGTCGGGCAGGCTCGGGATCGGCTCGTGGTTGGGATCGAAGAAATTGAACGCGGTGGTCAGGTCGCCGCAAACCGCGCGGCGCCAGGCGCTGATGTTGGGCTCGACCACGCCGAAGCGTTTTTCCAGGAAGCGGATCACCGAGGTGTGGTCGAACACCTGCGAGTTGATCCAGCCGCCGCGGCTCCACGGCGAGATCACGTACATCGGCACGCGCGGGCCCAGGCCGTAGGGGCGGTTGTAGTAGATCGCCGGGTCGCTGGAGGTGCCGTGCGAGGGGCCGCTGCGCGCGGTGTGGTGCTCGCCGCGCAGATCGACCGTGGAGCCGCCGATCTGCGCGTTGTTCGCGTCCAGCGCCGGCGGCGCCGGCGGCGGCACGTGGTCGAAGAAGCCGTCGTTCTCGTCGAAGTTGACGATCAGCACCGTGCTCGCCCACACGTCCGGATCGGCGGTGAGCGCGTCGAGCACGCGCGCGGTGTAGTCCGCGCCCCAGATCGGCGCCGACGGGCCGGGATGCTCGGAATACTTCGCCGGCGCGACCAGCCACGACACCTGCGGCAACTGGCCGCTGCGCACGTCCGCGGCCAGGTCTTCCAAGGTCCAGGTTTTAAGGGCTTTTTCCGCCAGGCCCGAGCCCGGCAGCGCGGCGCGGAACTGGCGGAAACCTTCCAGCGGGTTGTCGGAGAAGTTGTCGTCCATGTCCTGGTACAACTTCCAGCTCACCCCGGCCTGTTCCAGGCGCTCGGGATAGGTAGTCCAGAAATAGCCTTCGCTGGCCGGGCCGGAATCGTCGAAGGTGTTGACGATGGCCGGGCCGCCGCGGTCGGCGGCCGGGTTGTTGGTGCCGGTCCACAGGAACAGGCGATTGGGATTGGTGCCGGTCTGCTGCGAGCAGTGGTAGGCGTCGCACAGGGTGAAGGCGTTGGCGAGCGCGTACTGGAACGGGATGTCGGCTTGTTGGTAATGGCCGAGCGAGCGTTCGGTCTTGGCCGGCAGCCACTTGTCCATCAGGCCGTGGTTCCAGGCCGCCTGCGCGTCGGGCCAGGTGTGCGGGGTGCCGCCGATGCGCTGCGCGCTCGTGGTCTTGGTGTCGATGTGATACGGCTGGATCTCGCGGCCTTGCGCGGTGGCTTGCTGCCACACCGGCTTGCCGCTGGGCAGCGGAATCGGGAAGCGATCGCCGAAGCCGCGCACGCCGCGCATCGCGCCGAAGTAATGATCGAACGAGCGGTTCTCCTGCATCAGGATCACCACGTGCTTGACGTCGCGGATGGTGCCGGTGACGCGCGCGGCGGGGATCGCGAGCGCTCTTTGGATAGCGGGCGGGAACAGGTTCAGGACCACGCCGGCGGCGGTAGCGCCGGCGGCGCCGCGCAGGAAGTCGCGACGCTGGGTGTCGCGCGGGGAGTCGGGCTGATCGGTCATAAATATCCGGGCAAAAGCGGCTGGGGGAGCGGCGGGCGACCGCTGCCGCAGCGTGCTGCGCGCAGATGGCATCGCGGTTACCGCTTGTAGACCCGTGCGCGGACTTGTGCGCTAGCTCGCGGAACCCTGCGACCTTTGTCGCAGCCGCAGCAGCAGATGAACAGGCAAGCCCGCCGCGACCAGCAGCGCGCCCCACAACAGCGCTTCGGCGCCGATGCCGGCCAGCGCATAGACGCTGAATGCCAGCGCGAAGGCGGCGACGATGCGGCTGCGGCCTTCGCCGCGCAACAGCCAGACCGCGCTGCCGGCGACGTAGGGCAGCAAGGTCGCCGCGGTCGATAGCAGGATCGAGAACACGAACACCTGCACCAGCGAGCGGCTGAAATTCGCCAGCACCAGGATCGAGGCCAGCGCGCTGCCGATCAACACGCCCAGCCACGGCGTGCCGCGCCGATCGACACGGGCGAAGAACGCCGGGAACACCCGATCGCGCGCGGCCGCCAGCGGCAACTGCCCCGACAACAGCGTCCAGCCGTTGAGCGCGCCCAGGCACGACACCGCCGACACCGCCGCCAACGCCAGCCCCGCGCCCGGCCCCCACAACATGCTGGCGGCGTCGGCCATCGGCGATTGCGATTGCCTGAGGCTGTCGGCCGGCAACAGACCGACCACCACGCTGCAAGCCAGCACGGTGGCGATGCCGGCCAGCAGGGTTCCGGACACGGTCGCGCGCGGCACGTTGCGTTCGGGATCGCGGATCGCACCGGCCGGCACCGTCGCCGCTTCCAGGCCCAGCAGCGCCCACAGCGTCAACGCCGCGGTCGCGTGCGCGGCCTGCGGCAGCGATTGCCCGCTGGGATTGAACGGGCGGAACGCCTGCGCGCCGTCCAGCCACCACAGCGCGACCACGCCGAACAACAGCAACGGCAGCAGCTTCAGGGCGGTGGTGACGATCTGCACGCGGCCGGCCTCGCGCACGCCGAGCAGATTGATCGCGGTGCACAGCCACAACGCGGCCAGCGCGCACGCGGCCGCGCGCGCCGGCGTCGCGGTCAGCGCCGGCATCAGCGCGCCGATGCTGCCGGCGAAGGCGACCGCGATGGCGGCGTTGGCGCACCACAGCGAAATCCAGTAACTCCACGCGATGACGAATCCGACCGTATCGCCGAAGGCGCGGTGCGCGTAGGTGTAGGGGCCGCCGCTCTGCGGCCAGCGCATGGCCATGCGGGCGAAGGTGAAGGCCAGCAGCAGCGCGCCGCACAAGGTGATGGCCCAGCCGATCAGGCTGGCGCCGCCGTATGGCGCCAAGGCCGCGGGCAGCAGGAACACGCCGCTGCCGATCATGTTGCCGACCACCAGCGCGATCGCCGCCCACAACCCCAGGGGGCGGCGCTGAGCGGGATCGGGCGAAGGGTTTTCCACCGGCGAGGGATCTGCCAAGCCGCCGGCGCTCATCAGTTTCAGCCTTGTCCCGGAGCCGACGCGGCGCGATAGGCCTCGCGCAACAGTTCCTGGAAATGATGCACGGCGTTTTCGCGCAGCGGGTTCAGGCGACCGGCCACGTACGAACCCGAGTTCAAGCCGCGCTGCACGTCCTCGCAGATGGTCAGGTCTTCCAACTGCACTTCGTCGCTGAAGGCCAGATCGGCTTCGCGGCGCGCGCGCGCCGGTCCGGAATCGTCCGCGGTGTAATAGAAATCGAACTCGACCCGGCAGCGGTCCACCCCGACCGGCACGATGCGATTGGTCTGCAGCCGCCCGGGCAGGATGTTGAGCATGGTGTTGGGCCACATCCAGTAGTACAGCGCGTCGCCGCTGCCGTACAGGCTATCGCCGCTTTCCAGCGGGCTCCACTGGTAGGAATACCAGCGCGCGGTTTGCGTGACGTAGCTGCGGTAGTCCAGCAAGCGGTTGAGGCCGGGATGGATATGCGGGACGTGATAACCCTCCAGGTAGTTATCGACGTAGACCTTCCAGTTGCAGGCGACGTCGTAACCGACCCGGTGGTGATGGCCGTACTCGGCCAGGCCGCGCGCATCGCCGATGCGCTGCGCGATGCCGTCGACGAATTCGTCGAAATCCAGCGCGGCGGCCGCGGAGGCGGCGAACACCAGTCCCTGCCACACCCGCACCTGCAACTGCGGCAGACGCACCTGGGCGGGATCGAAATCCGGCGCGTGATTCATTTCCGGCGCCGAGCGCAGCACCCCGTCCAGGCCGTAGGTCCAGCCGTGATAGCGGCAGCGCAGCGAACGCGCGGCCAAGCCGTCGCAGCTGGCGATCGGCCCGGCGCGATGGCGGCAGACGTTGTGGAAGACCCGGATCTCGCCGTCGTCGCCGCGCACCGCGATCACCGGCAGGCCGGCGAAATCGGCGACGACATGGTCGCCGGCTTCGCGCAACTGGCACAGGTGGGCGATCAACTGCCAGCCGCGATCGAACACCGCCGCGCGGTCGAGCGCGGCCATGCCGGCGGCCACGTAGTAGCGCGCGGGCAGGGCGGTGGCGTGGCTCAGGGGCTGCGGCGCGAGATCCGGTTGTCCGGGCGCGATGGCGGCGATGACGCTGGCGGCGGGCTCGGTCATGGCCGCAGTATCCGCCGCGCCGGCGCGGCGCGCAAAGCCGGCGGTCGCGGTCTGAGCGCCACCGCGACCCGCGCACCCATGGCCCGGTCGTGGCTATACTCGGGCGCATATCCAATGCAAGGGAATGCCATGAATCAGCCCGTCATCCCCGACGTCGCCCTGGTGGACAACACCGAGCAGCGCACCCCGCTGGTGCTGGTGCTGGACTGCTCCGGCAGCATGATGGGTCCGCCGATCCAGCAGTTGAACGAAGGCCTCAAGTTGTTGGAGACCGAACTCAAGGGCGATGTGATCGCGGCCAAGCGCGTGCGCGTGCTGGTCGTGCGCTACGGCGGTTTCGACCATGCCGAAGTGGTCGGCGACTGGTGCGACGCGATGGATTTCAGCGCGCCCAACCTCGAAGCCGACGGCACCACCCCGACCGGGCGCGCGATCGATCTGGCCCTGGTCGAGGTCGAGAACGAAAAGCAGCGCTTCAAGGCCGCCGGCATCGCCTACACCCGGCCGTGGCTGTTCCTGATGTCCGACGGCACGCCGACCGACGCCTGGGAAGCGGCAGCCAAGCGCGCCTGCGACGCCGAGCGCGCCAACAAGGTGGCGATCTTCCCGATCGCGGTCGGCGAAGGCGCCGACGACGCGATCATGAGCCAGTTCAGCAGCAAGGGCCCGGGCGGTGTGAAGCGCCTGCACGGTCTGCAGTTCCGCGAGCTGTTCCTGTGGCTCAGCGCGAGCATGCAGGTGGTGTCGCAATCGCGTCCCGGCGGCCAGGCGCAGCTGCCCTCGACCGACACCTGGTCGGCGGTACCGACCTGAGCGGCGGGGTCGCGGGCATGAGCTGGCGAATTTACGCCGCATCGGCGACCGGAACCTCCCACATCGACAAAGGTATTCCCTGCCAGGACGCGTTCGCGTTCCATGCGGCCGGCGATGTGCTGGTCGCGGTGGTATGCGACGGCGCCGGCTCGGCGCCGCGCAGCGATGAAGGCTCGCGCCTGCTCGCCGATACCGTCGCGCGGATATTGGGCGATCGTTGCGAGCGCGAACCCGAATGCCTCGGCGTTGATGCCGAGGCCTGGTTCGCCATCGTCGCCGAAGTGGTGACGGTCGCGCGCGATGCGCTGAGCCAGACCGCGCAGGCCGCGCAGGCGCCGCTGTCGAACTATGCCGCGACCTTGGTCGGCTACGCCGGCGACGGCCAGCGCGGCTGGTTCTTCCATATCGGCGACGGCATCGGCGTGGCCGAGCCGGCGACGCTGGACGATGGCGAGGACAGCGCCGCGGCGTCGGTGTCGCTGCCGTCGAACGGCGAGTACGCGAACGAAACCTACTTCGTCACCGGCGACTCCTGGCGCGAGCATCTGCGCGTGTTGCCGGTGACGGCGCCGGTCGCGCATCTGGCGCTGATGTCCGACGGCGCGATGCCGTTCGCGATGCAGAAGAACAACGCCGGCCTGTTCAAGCCGTTCTTCGAACCGGTCGCGCGCTATCTTGCGTCGGTGGACGAAGACCAGGGCAGCCGCGCGCTGCTGGCCACGCTAGAGGACCCGCGCACGCACGGCATCACCTCCGACGACAAGACTCTGCTGATCGCATTGCGGAGCTGAGCGCGGCGATGAGCAGCCCCAGCACCGGCAGCCGCATCCAGATCGGCCCGCGCCCCAGCCGGCTCGGGCCGTTGATCAAGAGCGGCGGCGCCGGCAGCGTTTATCTGCTGCCGGACTATCCCGACAGCGTGGCCAAGATCTATCACGCGCGGGTGGACCCGCCCAGCTACACCGATCGCGTCGAGGCGATGCTGCAACTGCGGCCGAAACTGCCGGATCAGCTGGAAGGCGGCAAGCGCTACGTGCAGATCGCCTGGCCCGACGCGGTGGTGCGCGACGAGCGCGGACGCTTCATCGGTTTCACCATGCCGGCGCTGGACGTGGACTCGACTTCGGAAGTCGAGCAAGTCCTGCAGGAACGCCAGGCGCGCGCCGCCGGTCTGCCGGTCGGTCTGGGCCACAAGGTCACCCTGGCGGCGAATCTGGCCTCGGTGCTGGCGGCCTTGCATGCGCAGCACCATTACGTGGTCGATCTCAAGCCGGTGAACCTGCGCTTCTATCGCGCTTCGCTGTATATCGCCTTGCTCGACTGCGACGGTTTCAGCATCCAGGGCCTCGGCCGGCGCTTTCACGCACCGCAGTTCACGCCCGACTATCTGGCGCCGGAATACCAGGTCCACACGCTGACCGAAGCCGGCGAGGAAACCCAGGACCGGTTCGCTTTGGCGGTGGTGATTTTCCAGTTGCTGAATTTCGGCATCCATCCTTACAGCGGCCGGCCCAGGCACGACCGCGTGCCCACCGATGTGCCCGGGCGCATTCGCGAACGCTGCTACGCCTACGGCCGCCGCGGCAATCCGGCGATGGAGCCCAACCCGGTCAGCGCGCACGCGATGATGCCGGGGCAATTGCGCGATCTGTTCGATCGCGCCTTCGGCGACACGCCGTCGGCGAGGCCCAGTTCGGCCGAGTGGGGCGATGCCTTGCGCGCCTACGCGCAGCCCTCGCGCGGGCTGATCGTGGTGTGCGCGAAGCATCGCGAACACCAGCACTACGCCGGCCAGTCCTGCGCCTCGTGCATGCGCCAGGAACTGCTGACCCGCACCGCGCGCAACGCGGTGCCGCGGCCGAAGACGGTGTCGCCGCTGCCGCCGATCTGGACCGCGGCCGCCCGCGCCGCGGCCGCGCGCGGCGCCCGGCCCACCCGCGCGCAACTGCAGGCGCAGTTGCAAGCGCAGTTGCAGTTGCAGGCGCAAATGCAGGCGCAAATGCAGGCGGCGCAGGCCAGGCCGGCGCCGGCGGTGGCGCGCGCGTCGGGCCGGATGTCGCGTTTCTCCAGCCGCATGCGGGTGGTGCTGGCGCTGCTGTTCCCGCTGGCGTTCGCCTTCATCGCCCAGTTCGTCCAGGGCTATTACGCGGCCTTGCGCGCGGCCGCGCAGTCGCCGTTCGACGGATGGATGAACGCGATCCTGATGACGTATCTGGGTTTGGCCTTCGTCGTCGGCTGTTATTTCTTCGTCGTGGCGGTGCCGCGCATGTTGAACAACCGATGAGCTGGCGCGGGCCGCCGTCGCGATGGCAGCGCATGCGCGTGCCGACCCTGTTCCCGTGGCTGAAGGTGGCGATCCTGGCTTTTTTCACCGTGCTGGTGATGGCGCCGATCACCGGCTGGCTGATGTCGCTGCCGATGTGGGCGATGGACGTGCTGGGCTATCTGCTGTCCTCGCCGCTGCACACCCAGTCCGAGCGCTGGTTCCGCGCCGGGCTGGTGCTGGCCGGCGTGCCGAGCCTGATCGCGGTGGGCTGGCGCGCGCGCCAGGATCGCGATTTCGATATGGGTGTGATGACCGCGATAGCGACGCTGATCCTGATGGTGGGCTTGATCGCGCATTACCGCTGGATCGAGATGAAACGCGGTGGGCGCGAGAACGCGGTGATCGAGCGGATCGAACCGCGCGCCATCGACGTCGCCCCGAAGTCTTTTGTAGGAGGGGCTTCAGCCCCGATGCTTTTCTTTCAGCGCTGAAAGATTCACCGCCTCGGATCGAAAAGCATCGGGGCTGAAGCCCCTCCCACAAGAGTCGCGCTCATTCGATCGCGATGCCCGGCCGATGCGCGCCGGCCCCCTGCCGCACGCGCATCGGCCGGATCGCCGGAACCGGCTCCTGCAAGCCGCGTCCCCGACTGACCGCCGATACGCAACGCATCGTCGCTGTACGATGCCTGCCCTTCGTTCGGATCACTGCGCATCCGCTGGGCTGCACGCAATGATCCGGGCGGTCAATTCTTCGATCCGTCAGTCCGTCATTCCCGCGAACGCGGGCTCCGCTTTACTTCAGCGGAGCCGAACATCCAGCGACTTCAAACGTTCTCGCACGAAAGGCCCTGGATTCCCGCGTTCGCGGGAATGACGACCTGGGAACGGCGCAATCACACCGGAGCATCACGCAACTCCGACACCGTCACCCCATCACACCGAAGCATTAGGCAACTCCGAAACCGTAGCCCCGATAATCAACGGCCGCCGCGAAGTCGTAGTGCCGCTGAACGTCTGCGTCGCCGCATCGGCCTTCCAGCCCGCGGCGAGGCTGCCGCCTTCGGCCTCGAAGGTGAAAGGCCCCACGCGCAGGCCGGTCGCGGCCTTGAACGGATCGACGAAGCGGCGGAAGGTCGAGGTAGTGGTGCGGATCACGAACGAAGGCTTGTAGCCCACGCACATGCCGTTCTTGATCAAACCGAAGAAGCCTTTCTCGCCGAACACCGGCTGGCCGCGGGTCTCGATGGAATCGCCGCCGAACGGGCTGTAGCCGGGCATGAAGGGGCCGTCGATCATGCTGCGGGCGAAGTCGCCGTCGAACCAGGCGCCCGGGCGGATGCCGATGCGGTCCACCGCCTGGAAATCCAGCGACAGTTCCAGCTTGTTGTCGAATTCGAATTCGTCGATGCGCTCCCAGCGGCCGTTGATGCGCACCTGCCAGAACAACTGGCGGATGCGGCCGCGGCGTCCGGCCCAGGTCTGGGCGAAATCGTACGGCGCTTCGCGATTGCTGAAACCCAGGGTGACGCCGGCCGGGCCTTCGCCGGCTTCGACCTTGGCCACCCAGTCGGCGGCGTTCTGATCGATCTGCCAGTCCGGCACCTTGGGCAGGCGGATCAGGTTGAGGTCGGCGTAGCGCACGTGGAAGTTTTCGTTGCCGCAGCGGCGCTGGGCGTCGCCGAGTTCGGGCTGCTCGCACTGGGCGATCAGGTTGCTGTAGTGCGCCTGCGCCTGATTCATCGCCACCTGCGCGGCGACGATGCGGTTCTGGTAGCTGCGCCCGCGCGGGCTGCCCAACCATTCGCTGAAGCTCGGCGGATGGTCTTCGACCTGATTGGCGTAGGCCGACGCGGCCGAGGTCGTCGCCAGGGTGTAGTGATTGGTCGCCACCACCAGCGCGTCGTCGGCGTCGTGCAGGTGCTGGCGCAGGCTGCGGTACTCGGTCTGCGCCGGAATCACGTTGAGGAACTGCTGATAGGCCTGATGCACGGTGTCGCCGCTGGAGACGTAGGCGCCGATCGCGCTCCACTGCGGCGCGGTCGCGCAGAAGTCGTATTGGGCGGCGGGGATGAAGCCGGCCTGGGCGCGGCTCCAGTCCCACTGGGTCGAGGGGTAGGTCAGCTGGAAGTCGTCCGGCGACAGGCCGATCGAATCGATCAGCGCGCGGTACAGCAGCCCCCAGGGCTTGTCGTCGAAGTCGCTGTTGGCGGCGATGATGCCCGCGTCCAGGCGCGCCAGTTCCAGCAACCGCCGGTCCTGGGCGCCGTGGCGGAATTGCGAGAGCGCGCCGACGTCGTCCTGGGAATTCAGCGTGTCTTCGCTGCCGGTGAAGGGAAATTCGGACTCGGACATGGCCTGGCTCCTGCATCGCCGCGAAGCGGCGTTGCGTGCCGGGTACCGCGCGCCCCGGGCGCTTCGGCTCCGGACGCGGCACGCGGCGATCCGGGTGGAGCGCAGGGTGGGCGCGCGATCCCCAGATCGCCTTACGGCAACCTTACGGAGTTGGATCGGCTTTCGATTCAACGACTTGGGGCGATCCGGGCGCGCCTTCGTCAGGTGCGGACAGGCGCAATCCAGCGCTTTCGCGACGCCCCGCGCAGTTTCGCGGTGAGCCGGCGCAGGGCGAAAGTGAGGCTGAGTGAAGCGGCCGGCGCGCGGCCCAGCCCGCCGGCCAACCGTAAGGTTGCGGTAAGGCGCCGCCCTGGCCGGGGCGGCGAGGGTGTGCGGGCGGCCCATGTCGCGGTGCGCAAGCCGACCGGAATCGCCGGGGCCCGCGCCTCACCCAATCGGAGAAACCCATGAACGCCACGTTCGCGAAGTGCATGCTGTCCGCCGTCATCAGTCTCGCCGCACTGCCCGCGATGGCGGGCGACCCGCCGGCCTGCGTCTCGAAGCTGCCCAAGAGCGTGCAGAAGATGGTGGCGTCGTTCAACGACTGCGCCCGCGCCGACAACCCGACCGCCGCTTGTGAAAAGCTCGAACTCAATGCCCGCGGTTACGACAACGCCCAGGGCCTGCTGCCCAAGCTCGGCGCGCTGGGACCGAAGTACTGGCGCGCCGCGCCGCGTCTGCTCGGCTCGCCGCAGGGGCTGGTCTATCTGGTCCAGGAAGGTTCCCAGGGCAAGCCGATCACCCAGCGCTATTACACCGCCGACCAGTTCGCGAGCTTCTGCCGTATCAGGTAAGCCGCGCCCGCGCAGTGCTCAGGAGTCGGGTCGGCCTTGTGCCGGCCCGATCTCGTATGCGGTGCCCGGCCGGTCGCCAATCACGGCGCGCTTTTCACGCCGCCGCCGCCGCTCGCGCGTTCTGCAAGGCGTTCTACCCTATTTTTCAAGGAGTTTCGCCATGAACGCCCATTACCGCTATGCGGCCGTCTTGTGCCTGGGCCTGCTCGCCGCGCCCGCGATGGCCAAGCCGCCGGTCTGCAAGGTCCTGCCGCCGGACATCAAGGAAGCGATGCGCACCATGTCGTTCTGCATGACCGTGGCCGATCCGGCGGCCGAATGCGGCCGTCAGGGCATGGACGTGCAGGTGTTCGACAACGACGAAGGCAAACTGCCCAACCCGGGCCGCGGCCAGGAGTACTGGGAAGGCAAGATCCGCCACGACGGCGCCGCCGGTACGCGCCGGCTGGTGTATCTGATGACCATGGCGGCGCGCAAGAATGTCGTCGTGAAGCGTTACTACACGCCGGATCATTACGCGACGTTCTGTCTGATCAACTGAGCTGGCGATCCCAGCGTATCGTGTGGAAGGCGGCGTGGCACTGTGGGAGGGCTTCAGCCTCGACGCTTTTGATCGAAAGGCGTCGGGGCTGAAGCCCCTCCCACAAAAGACTTCGCGGCTTCCGCAAAATCTTGTGGTTCCCGATTCCCGATTCCCGATTTCCGGCTCTCGACTCCCAGGCCATCAGCGTGGACACCGAATTCTGGCTGTTTTGTGGGAGGGGCTTCAGCCCCGACGCTTTTCGATCAAAGGCGTCGGGGCTGAAGCCCCTCCTACAAAAAACTTCGCGGCTTCCACAAAATCTTGCGATTCCCGATTCCCGATTCCCGGCTCTCAAGCCCCAACGCCTTTGATCGAAAAGCATCGGGGCTGAAGCCCCTCCTACAAAAGACTTCGCGGCTTCCGCAAATCTTGCGATTCCCGATTCCCGTTTCCCAGCCCTAAGCCCCAAACGCAGGCGGCAGCCCGCCGCCTGCGTGCGGAACTCAACCGCGCTTCTTGCGCGCGGGGATGACCTGCGGATCGTTGCCGACCTGCGGATCGCAGGAGATCAAGTCCACGTCGTTGTAGGTGCTCAGCGAATCGCGCACCAGCACGGTGAAGAAAATCAGCGTGGACACCGAGTTCTGGTTGCGCATGCGCACGCGCCGGCCCTCGTCGAGAATCTCCGGCGTGCCGATCTGCTTGTAGGCATCGGAGTTGAGTACGTTGACGATCTGGAAGCGCGAGGAGACCTCGTCCTCGAATACGTATTCGAGCGTGATCGGGGTGCTGGTCTGCACCGTCACCACGTCCGGCGAAAAGCTGTAGAAATAATGGCCCTTGCCGGCGTTGCCGCCGAATCCGACGTGAGCCAGGGTCAGCTGGATGCTCAGCACCGGCACGTCTTCGCCCTTGCCTTTGCCTTTCTTGGTCTTGCCTTGCTTGCTCTGCTTGTCGGGAGCGGCGTCTTTCTTGCTGGCCATGTTGAGTTCCTGTCGTTCAAGGGTGCAGCGGAACGGCTTCGTAGAAGGCAACGAAGCCGGGATTTCGGTAGCCGATGCGTTGCAGCCAGGCGATCTGGCGCGCGGCGCGGTCGCGCGCGCCCAGGCGTATCTGCGCGCGCGCCCAGGCGTCGAGCACGACGCGGCTGCGGCTGTCGACGACGGCATCGGCCAACAATCGATCGACCCGGCGCCAGTCCTGGCGCGCGCGGGCGGTGTCGCCAGCGGCGGCGTAGAACTCGCCGCGCCAAGCCAGCGCGCGGCTGAGGCCGGCGCGGTTGGGCATATCGTCCGGCGCGGCGCGATACAGCTTTTCCAGATCGGCGACCACCGCGTCGGCTTGCGCAGAGGTGGTCAGCGAGTCGGCCTGCGCCAGATGCAGGCGCACGTTGGCGTCGAGCAGACGCCATTCCGGCGGCGGATCGGTCTCGCGCATGATCGGCGCGAGCGTGCGTTGGGCCGCGCGCAACCGCTCCACGGCGCGTTCGCGCACGCCGGAGAGCGCGGCGACCAGGCCAGCGTGGGAATAGGCGTGGCCGAGATTGCGCCGCCACACTTTGTTGTCCGGCTGCTGCTCGACCAGGGCGTCGAGCAAGGTCACGGCTTCGTCGATCTCGGCCTGCGCTTCATCGAGCCGTCCGCGATCCAGCGCCAGCACGGAACTGCGCAGCAGCGAGGTGGCGAGCTTGCGCCGCCACTCGTCGGCGTCGGGTTCGCTGTCGATCAATTCGCGCAGCATCTGCGTTTGCGCGGCGTAACCTTGCGCCGCTTCGGTCAGCAGGCCGCTCATGTCCTGCGCGCTGCTGAGCCAGGACAGGCTGTCGACCAATTCGAAGCGCAGCGATTTGTCGCCGGGCTTTTTCGCCAGCAGTTGCCGCTTGATCGCGACCGAACGGGCGAACAATTCGCCGGCCTCGTCGCTGCGCTGGCCGCTGAAGGCCAGGGTGCCCAGATTATTGAGCGCGTAGGACAACTCCAGTTGCCAGCGCGGATCGTTCGGCGCGCGTTCGACCAGGCGCTCGGAGGCTTTCAGATACGCCTGCCAATGGGTGCGGGCGCCGTCGAATTTCTTCTGCTGGTAGTCGTGATAGCCCAGCCAGTATGCGGTGGTGCCCGATTCGGCCAGCGCGTCCAGCGATTCCGGCGCGCCGGCCAAGGCCAGCGAGGAGGCCTCATGTGCGCGTTCGAACGCCGCGCGCGCCTCGGCGAAACGCGCCTGATTCATCAACACCTCGCCGACGGTGCGCAGCGCGCGCGCATGGCTGACCAACTCGCGCGGCTGCATGTCGGCTTCGGGCATGTGCTCCAGATAGGCCAGCGCCTGGCTGCCGACGCTGTCGAGCAGTTTCAGATTGCCGATCGGGCGCAGTTGCTCGGCCAGATCGCCGAGCATGAAGGCGACCAGTTGCTGCGCCTGATCGCGCCGTTGCTCGGCCTCGCGCCGCGCCTGCCAGGCCTGCAGGCCCAGGCCGATCGAGACCAGCGCCAGCGCGCACAGCGCGCCGATCGCGCCGACCCGCAGCCATTGCTTGCGCCGCTGCTGGCGCTCGGAGGCGTGCAGGAACCGCAGGTCGTCGGCGTCCAGATCGTCGGGCAGGCGGCGCGCGGCTTCGCGCGCTTCGGCCAGCGGACGGCCGGGGTTGAGCAAATGATCGGCGCGCCGGCCCTCGGTGACCCAGCGCCGCGCCGCGCGTTGCAGGCGTTCGCGCGCCTGCAGCAGATGGCGGTTCTCGCGCACCCATTCGCGCGCGCGCGGCCATTGCCGCAGCAAGGCTTCGTGGGCGACGCCGAAACCGGGCTCGCCGCCGCTGAGTTCGCCGACGAACAGGCGCGCGCGCACGAAGGCTTCCGCCAACTCGCGCGCGGCCGCGTCGTCCAGGCTCGACCACAGCACGCGCCGGCCGGTGACCGCGTCGCTGTCGGGGCGGATCACGATCAAGGCCGCGAGCACACGCTCCACGCTGGCTTGCGCGGCGGCCGGCAATTCGGCGTAGACCTGTTCCGCGCGATGCGCCAGCGCGCCTTCCAGGCCGCCGAGTTCGCGATAGGTGGACAGGCTCAGCACGCCGTCGCTGCTCTGGCGCTCGTACAACGCCTGCAGGGTGTGTTGCAGCAACGGCAGCGAATCGGGGTGTTCGGCGGCGGCGTCGCGCAGCACATCGTCCAGGCGGCTGGAGCCGTCCGGATCTTCCTCGAAACTCAGCCCGGCCAGCGCGGCCGGCGCGCGGATGATCTGGCCGATCTCGCCCAGGCGCGGCGTCAGCAGATCGATGTGGCCGTCGCCGGCCTTGAGTTCGGCCAGGCCGGGCACGCCTTCGATCAGCGCCGGATAGAAATCGCTGCGGGTGATGGCGATCGTCGCCACCCGCGTGGACGCGCACAGCGCGGTCAGCGCCGCGCCCAGATCGCGGCGGTCGGCGTCGGTGATGCCGGGCGCGGCGACCGCGGCTTCGGCGTGATCGACCACCAGCGACAGATGCGCGCGTTCGGCCAAGGGCGCGGTGTGGCGCGCCAACGCGTCGTCGATGCGCGCATGCAGCGCCGCCGGCGATTCGCGCAGTTGCCGGCTCAGCCATTCGCTCTCGCCGGGCAGGAACACCGGCCGCCCGTCCAGCGACCAGTCGCACAGCGATTGCGCCAGCCGGGCCAGCAGATCGCCGCCGCGGCAGGCGCCCAGATCGAAATAGGCGCTGGCCAGCGCGTGCAGGCCGTCGAAGCCGCCGTCCTGGCGCAGCAGCGGCATCACCCCGGCGCGCAGCAGCGAGGTCTTGCCGCAACCGCTGGCGCCGGAAACCAGGACGAACCGGCGCTGGCTGTCCATCTGTTCGCGCAACGTCGCCAGCAATTCCGCGGTGGCGCGGCTGCGGCCGAAGAACACGCCGGCATGGGATTCGTCGAACGAGCGCAGGCCGACGTAGGGACTGCCCTGGGTCCACGCCGCCGCGCGCGGCAGGCCGCTGCGGTAGTCGTCGGGGAAACTCACCCGCGCGACCAGCCGGTAGCCGCGCTTGCGGATGGTTTCGATGTAGTCCGGCTCGCGGCTGCTGTCGCCCAGGCGGCGGCGCAACTGGGCGATGGTCTTGTGGACCGGGTTGTCGCCGTAGAAGGTGCCGCGCCAGATTTCGATCAGCAGTTGTTCGGCGCTGATCACTTCGCCGGCGCGCTCGGCCAGGGCGATCAGCACTTCCATCATCCGCGGTTCCAGCGCGGTGACCGCGCCGTCGCGCACGATCGCCAGGCGGTCGGGTTGGACCAGCAGCGCGCCGATGCGGAACTGCGACACCGCGGCCAGGTTCTTGATCCGATCGATGCGTTGGGGCATCGCAGCGTTCGCTCGCGTGTGCTTGTCAGCCGTCGGGGCCGGTGACGCATGAAGCCTCATGCGCGCCCCGCATCTGCGACGTCCGGCGACGGTAAGCACCGTGCGGCGTGACAGGCGAGAGGCCGCCATCGTCGTTGCGCCCCATCGCAACGTCAGGCGGGGTGTATTGCCTCACTAAAACTAACAAACCTTGCGCGTTTCGTCTGTAACGAGAGCGCCAAATCGGTGTCGATCGGCAGTATGCGAACGCGGCGGCTCATGGGTGTCCGGTGCCGGTCTCGTTTTACGTATCGCGCGCGCGGGCATCAATCGGGCCGGCGAGCGCATGGGCCTGCGTGCGCGTCGGCGCGAAGCGCGGCTGGCGGCGGCGCCGCACGGGAATAAAAAAAAGCCGGCCGGGGGCCACCCCCCGCGGCCGGCACAGGCTTGCAGCCGAGGGGGATCAGCCGCAGCAATAGCAAACCAAAGGACGTCCGGGACCGCCGGGGCCGAGTTCGCCGCCGAATTCGGCGCACTCGGTGCGGCAGGCGAAGGCGTCGCACGATTCCGATTGCGCCGCCGCGCCGCCATTGCCGGCGACTACCTGGAAGGCGCCGAATCCCATCGCGGCCGTGAACAGCAAGCTTGCCAGGACGACTCGTACACCACGATTACGCTTGATCATTGCTCAGCTCCTGTCGATGTCGCCGCGGCCCATGCCGAAAGCTCCGGTGGACGCGGCGGTGGCGCCGGCCCGGCATGATCGCCGGTCCGGTCGGGCGGCGAGGCCGTGCCGTGGCCTCGCCCTGGTAACGAAATCCTGGAACTGCCGACGGCGCCATCGCCCAAGCCGCGGCGAGAGCCCGTCGCGATCGCGCCTAACGGGCCGCGAGCGGTCGTTGCATTGTGGCCGGCGGCGCGGGTCGAGGCTGTGCCGCTGCCATCAGTTCGCGCAAGGTCTGTTTGTCGTTGATCGCGCCCACGTGCTGGTAACGCACGCGGCCGTCGCGGCCGATCACCAGCAGCGACGGCACCTTGCGCGCGCGGAACAACGCGGAAGTGCGGCGGTCGTCGTGGGCGACCAGCGGAAAGTCGAGCCCGTGTTCGCGTGCGTAGGCGGCGGTCTGCGCGGGCGTGGCGAAGGCGACGCCGATCAGCTCGGTGCCGCTGGAGCCCGCGCGCAACTGCCCGGCCGCGCGCTTGAGCTGCGGCAGCGAGGCGCGGCAATGCGGGCAGGTGGTGGTGAAGAAGAACAGCACCTGGGTGTCGGCGCGCGGCTGTCCGAGCTCGCGGGTCTGTCCGTCCAGCGACGTCAGCGCGACTTTCGGCACGTACATGCCGACGTAGGGCTGGGTGACGCGATCGACCAGCCAGCGCTGATCCGCGCGCATGCGTCCGACCTCCCAGCCCAACGCGAGTACGAGCGCGGTGGCGAGCGCCAGCGCCGCCCACAGCAGGCGCGGAGCGAGCCTGGACACTGGATTTTGGGTGTCGGGTGGCGACGACATGCCTGCGACCCTAACAGCGCTCGCGGGCGGCGAACTTGACGCGGCTCACAATGGCGATGCGGACGCGCGCGAGCGGCGTTCGACGCCGACGACACCGGCGCGGCGGTCGCGCCGCTCGCGCCTGACTCGGGAATTCAGCGCTTTCCGGCGCGTGCGCGAACGGCGCCGCGCGGCCCGGATCGGCGGGCCGCGCAGTGCGTTGTCATGACGATTGTCAGGCGCGGCCGGTGTTCGCCGTTCGCCGCGCCCGCGATTGCGCCGCGGTCAGCCCGCGCACTCGCGCGCCGTTTGCGGCGCGAGCGCCGGCTTCTGCCGCAGCGCCTGCGCGGTCGCCACGCCCAGCAGGGTGAGACCGCCGCCGATCCAGTGATAGGTCTGCAAGGGTTCGCCGAGCAGCAGCACCGCGAACACGGCGGTGAACACCGGGGTGAGGTTCATCAGCACCGCGGTCTTGTCCGCGCCCAGCCGCAGCAGGCCGTGCATCCAGAACCACGGCGCCAGGGTCGAGGCGAACACGCCGGCGTACAGCACCAGCGGCAGGTTGTGCGCATCGAGCGCCACCGACGGCGCCAGCAGGAAACCCGGCAGCAACAGCACCGTGCCGCAGACGATCTGCAGGTACAGCGATTCGCCGTTGGGAATCGGCAGCGCCCAGCGTTTGACCAGCACGCCGTACAGCGCATACGAGCACGCCGCCAGCAGCATCATCAACTCGCCGCGGCCCAGGCCTTGCTGCAGCAACCGCACCGGATGGCCGCCGCTGAGCAGCCAGCTCAGGCCGGCGAAGGAAATCGCCGCGCCGATCAACATTCCCGGCGACGGCCGGGTATTGAGCACCCGCATGCCGATCAGCATCGTCATCGGCGGAATCGCCGCGACGATCAGGCCCATCGACATCGCGCTGACGCTGTGCGCGGCGAAGTACGCCAGCGACTGATACATCACCATGCCCAGCGCGGACAGCACCAGCAGCTTGCGCCAGTACGGACGCACCTGCGCGCGCAGCTTCCATGCCCGCGGCAGCATGTACGGGGTCAGCACCAGCAGCGCGACCAGCCAGCGGTAGAACGAGATCGCGGCCGGTTCGATGGCGCCGGCCGAGAGCTTGCTGACGATCGTGTTTCCGGCCCAGATCAGCGTGGCCAGGATCGGCAGTAACAGATGCATTGCGGGATTCCTTCGTACAACCGGTACAACGGTGGGGCGGCTTATTCTAGAATGTCGGGTAATCGGCAGATGCCGATAACCCGACATACCGTAGCGAGGCCCGGACAAGATGCGCCGCAGCCGCCAATTCCATTACCCCTACCGCTCGTTGCCGGGCCCGTTGCTGCTGCGCTACGAGGCGCTGGCGGTGGATACCGAAAGCGCGCTGCACCAGCATCCCTGGGGCCAGCTGGCGTTCGTGGAATCGGGCAGCATGGCCTTCGTGGTCGAGGGCCAGCCGTTCTTCGCGCCGCCCGGTTACGCGGTGTGGATTCCGCCGCGCATGGATCACACCTCGCACAACCGCCGCGAGGTGAAGTGCCGGCTGATCAATATCGCCGAGCGCTACACGCCGAGCCTGCCCAAGGCGCCGGGGATCGTGCGCCTGCATCCGTTGTTCATCGCCGGGGTCGAGGATTTGTTCGATCGCGGCGTGGAGATCCCCGACACCCCGGCCGACCGGCGCCTGGCGCGGGTGTTGATCGACAAGCTGTTGGCCACGCCGATGCTGCAGCGGTTCGTGCCGCAGAGCGAAGACCGCTTGCTCGGGCCGATCCTGGACGCCTTGCAGCACGCGCCCGGCGACAACAGCACGCTGGAGGAATGGGCGCAGCGGGTGCACACCACCGAGCGCACCTTGAGCCGGCGTTGTCGCGACGAGTTGGGTATGTCCTTCAGTCAGTGGCGGCAGCGCTTGCGCTTTCAGCAATCGATCCCGTTGCTGGAGCAGGGCCGCAGCGTGCAGCAGGTCGCGGCGCAGATGGGCTATGCCAGTGCGTCGGCGTTCATCGCGATGTTTCAGCAGTTCAGTGGGACGACGCCGCAGAAGTTTCGGAAATGAAGGGGCGTCCGTGCTGCCTCCTTTAACAGAGCACTTGCTGTTCCCCCCTTTGAAAAAGGGGGCAGGAGGGATTCCGCTTTTGCGGTTGCCGTATCCGCATGACCTGCCGGTCAAAGCAAATCCCCCCCTGCCCCCCTTTTTCAAAGGGGGGAACAGCAAAGGCGGGGAGGGGAAGGAGGGGAGGAGAGGGGGACGATGCGGGGTGTGCGGGTAGGCGCGAACCACCTCGCCGACCTCACTCCACCTCGGCCGCCACGCGCTTGCGCACATCCTCCAACATCGCATCCAAAGCCTCGCGGTCATAAACCTTGCCGCGCAACACGAAGGTATCGATCTTCCGAGTCGCGCCGATATCGCGCAGCGGATCGGCATCGAGCAGAACGATATCGGCGGCCTTGCCCGCCGCGAGCGAGCCGTGCAGCTTGTCCTGCCCCAGGAAGCGCGCGCCGTTGATGGTCGCCGCGCGCAAGGTCTGCAACGGCGTCAGGCCGCTTTCGACGAAGCGCTGCATCTCGTCGTGCAGGCCCACGCCGGGGTAATTGAAGGAATTGAGGAAGCCCGCGTCGGTGCCCGCCAGGATATTCACCCCCGACTGCTGCAGCAGCGGCAGAATCGCGGCGTCGCGCTCGTAGCGCGCATGCCGGCGTTCGATCGCCGCCGCGTCGTCCTTGGCCGCGCGTTCAACCCGCCAGGCATAGGTCGCGCGCAGGCCCGGCCCGATGTACTTGAGGTAATCGTCGCCGCGGTGATCGTTTCGATCCAGATAAGTAGTCACGAAGCTGCCGTTGAGCGTCGGGGTGACCGCGGTGCCGCGCCGGGCCAGGCGCCGGTACGCCGCGCGCGCGGTCTTTTCGTCGAAGCTCGCCTGGATGCGGTTCCAGCCTTCCTTGGCGTCGATCTCGCCGCGCCGGACCATCGCGCCGATTTCGGCCTCCCGGGTCGAGCCGGCCTTGTACGCGTAGTCGATGTGCTCGATCGAACTCAGGCCCGCCGCGCTGACCTCGTCGATGGTCAGCGAGAACGGCACGTGCGCGGACACGCGCAAGCCGCGCGCATGCGCCTGCTTGAGCGCGTCCATGAACAATTCCGGCGAAAGGGTGTTGTCGGTGATCTTGACGAAATCGACCTTCCAGTCCTGCAACCGGTCCAGGGCCGCGGCGATTTCTTCGTGGCTGCCGACTTCGATGTCGCCCGGCCAGATCGATTTGTAGCCCTCCAGCTTCGGGCCCGAGGTGAAGATCGTCGGGCCCTGCAGCGACCCGGCGGCGACCGCGTCGCGCCATTCGAACACGCTCGGGCTCAGGTCGCCGGCCGCATCGCGCACCGCGGCGATGCCGTGGGCCACGTACAGCGGCAACAGATTCTTGTTTTCCTCGATCAGCTTGTCGCCGCCGCCGAAATGCACGTGCATGTCCCACAGGCCCGGGATCGCGTACTTGCCTTGCGCATCGATGCTGCGCGCGGCGTCGAACGCGGCGGCCCGGGTGTCGGCTTCGATCGCGACGATGCGGTCGCCGCGCACGGCGATCAGCCGGTCCGGACGCAACTTGCCGGCGACGACGTCGATCACCGCGGCGTGGCGGATCAGCAGATCCACCGGTTCGGCGGCCGTGGCGGCGGCGGACGCACACAGCAACAGTAGCGCGGCGGACAGACGGGATTCGATGGGCATGCGGACTCCTGACAGGGCCGGTGGACGAAAAACGGAAACGGCCCGCCCCATTGTGCCGCAGCGCGGCCGCGCGCCGGGCCGGCGACCGCCAACACGGTCTTATTCCGCCAGACCCGGGCATGTCCATAATGGCGGCCGTGCCGCGACGATGCGGCCTCAATCGATCCGATCCGATTCGCGCCGGCACGCTGGCGCCGCCGCGCCCAAGGGAGGGGCTGGATGAGGAAAGTAAAGCCGGTCGCGATACCCGCGTCCCTGCGCAGGCCCGAACTGCTGGACTGGGCCCGCGATATCACCGAGTTCTATGCCCGGCCGGAGGACATCCGGGCGCGCCAGCGCCCGCCGTTCGAGCGATACGAATCCCTGTTTCTGACGACGGCCACGATCGAGGCCCTGCGGCACCAGTTCAACGGCAAATGCGCCTACTGCGAATCGGCGTTGAGGCCGCACGAGGAAGTGGTCGAACGGTTCCGGCCGCTCATGGCGGCATGGGATCCCAGCAGCGGACAGGAAAGCGCCGACCATTACGGCTGGTTCGCCTTCGAATGGCGCAATCTGATGCTCGCCTGCCGCGACTGCGCTTCGATCAAGCGCAATCAGTTCCCGCTCGACACGCCGCGCGCCATGCCGATGACGGCATGGCGGCTGGCCGTGGCCAGCGAGGGGGCGATGTTGATCGATCCGTATCGCGATGATCCCGCCCGGCATCTTGGCGTTGTCGGCGATGGTGTGGTGGTGGCGCGCAGCGAGAAAGGACAAGCCACGATCAACGTGCTCGACCTCAATCGGCCCGCGCTGGTGGAGGCGCGGCGGGCGAGCGTGAAGCTCATGCTTGAATTCGTCGTCGCCCAGCTCGCCCCCGGCACGAGATCGCTTTCTGTGGATTTTCTCGAGACGCTCGACGAAAAGCCGCATTCGGGAACGGTCATGGCAGCGCTGCAGGCGGTTCATGCGGAGTGCCTGCGACGGCTTGGCCTGGTGGTTCGCCTGCTGCGTACGAGCCACGACCTGATGCGATTGAATGGACGCGCTGAACTGTGGCGTGAGGTGTCCAAGTGGTTTCTGGCGAAACGCTCGGCCGAATTCGCGGAGAGTTCGCCGCCGCTTGCCGCATCCTCGCGTAACCCCAGAGTTTCGGTGCGAAGGCTCGATCCCGCTCATGTGCAAAGCCTCCGGATTGAGAACTTCAAGGGCATTGACTCTCTTGAACTGGATTTCTCCCGGTCGAACTCGCCGGTCGGTGGCACGGCCGGGGCGATGCTGCTGGGGGAGAACGCCGCGGGAAAGAGCACGGTGCTGCAGGCGCTGGCGTTGGCGCTGATGAGCGAGCGCGAACGAAAATTGAGCCGCGCCCAGGGAGAGGACTTTCTGCCGCGCGAGCGCGAGGGCTGGAAGGTACTTGCCGAGCGCCCTTCGGTCGAGTTGATGCTGTCGTCGGGTCGCCGCAGGCGATTGGAAGTCGATGCGTTAGGGCGACTCGTGTCGAAGCAGGACAAGAACAGAGTAATGATGCTCGCCTATGGCGCGCGTCGTTTCTTCCGCACCACTGCGCCGACGAAAGCGAGCAATCGCAGTCTGTTCGACCCCTTCGCGGTCCTTGAAGACCCGACGCCCTGGCTTACTCAGGCCCAGACGGGCTTGTTCGATGCAGTGGCTCGGGCCATGCGCGAAATCCTGGCGCTACGCGACGACGGCTATGTCTATCGAGGCCAGGGCGGGCACGTGCTGGTGCGCGCGCACGGGCGCTCGACCCCGATCGAGCGCATGAGCGACGGCTATCGCGCTCTGTTCGCGATGGCCGTGGACATCATGCGCAGGATGGTCGAGGTCTGGGGCAATCTGGAGTATGCGCAGGGCGTGGTATTGATCGACGAGATCGACGTGCACCTGCACCCGCGCTGGAAGATCGAAGTAATGTCGGCGTTGCGCCGGGCCATGCCGGGCGTACAGTTCATCGTCACCGCCCACGACGCCCTGTGCCTGCGCGGCATGCGCGACGGCGAGGTGCAGGTGCTGTACCGCGACGAACACGACCGCATCCGCTTGCGCGAGGATCTGCCCAACATCGAGTTGATGCGCACCGATCAGTTGCTGACCTCGGACCTGTTCGGCCTGCTCAGCACCGCCCGGCCCGAGGTCGATGCGCATCTGCATCGTTACGCGTATCTGCTCGGCAAGCCGGAACTCGATGCCGGCGAACGGCGCGAGCGCGAGTCGCTGGCCGGGCATGTGTCGGCGTTGCCGCTGGGCGACACGCCGACCGAGCAGTTGATCGGCGAGGCCACTGAGCGTTATCTGCGCGGGCGCCGCAGCAAACCCGTGGCCGAACGCGCGAGCATGCGCGAGGACGCCCTGCGCGAAATCGTCGCCTTGCTCGAAGCCGGCGCGGAGCGGGAGGCATGAGGTATGTCGATCGCGGCCGCATCGCGGCGCCGGCTTCGTTGAGCGATCCCGGCGGCGCGGGTGCGCGCGAACGTGCCGATGCCGAGGTTCACTACCGCGATCCGCGGGCCGGCGCGTACAAGTTCAAGGCCTACAAGGGCGATGACGTCAAACAGGCATTGCGGACCTTGTTCGACGGCAAATGCGCGTACTGCGAGTCGCGCCACGAATCGACTTCGCCGGCCGACATCGAGCATTACCGGCCCAAGGCGGGCGTGGTCGGCGAGGCCGGTCATCGCGGCTATTGGTGGCTGGCGGCCGATTGGACCAATCTGCTGCGCAGCTGCATCAGCTGCAATCGCGTCGAAGGCCACCGGATCGCGGCGGTCGGCATGAGCGCCGCGCAGATCGCCGCGCAGGCCACGCGCAACGCCGGCAAGGGCAATCTGTTTCCGATCGCCGCCGCGCGCGCGTTCCAGCCCGGCGACGACTGCGACGGCGAAGACCCGCTGCTGATCGATCCGACCCGGCGCGATCCGGCCGCGCATCTGCGCTGGCACGTGGTCGACGATTTGTCGCTGCTGGCGCCGCGTTTCGACGACAGCGGCGCGGATGCCTACGGCGAGCGTACCGTCGAGATCATGGCCTTGAACCGGCAAGCGCTGGTGGAAGCGCGCAGCCGGCATCTGCAGCGGTTGAACGAGTCGCTGCTGGACTTGGAGGAAGCGCTGGACGAGGCGGCGCAGGCCGATCCGGCCGACATCGCCGCGCCGCTGCGGCGCGCGGCCCGGAAGCTGGCGAGCCTGCGCGCCGCGGCCGCGCCGGATCAGGAGTTTTCCGCGATGGCGCAAGCGTTCGTGACCGATGCGCAGCAGCGATTGCTTGCGCGGTATCGCGAGTTGATCGGGGCGATCGGCGCCGCGGTGTAGGCCGCGGGCCCTCACCCGATCCTCTTCCGCAAGCTAGAGAGGGAGAGCATGACGCGGACAAAGAAAAACCGGCCGAAGCCGGTTTTTCTTTGTCGTAAGCGGCCGCGAACTTCGCGCCCGCTCGGCAAGGCTCAGCCCTGCGCCGGCTTGCCCGGCTTGGCGTCGGCCTTCGCCGGCTTGGCCGGCGAAACCGGCGCCGCAGCGCCCGCCGCCGAAGCTTGCCAGCCGCAGCTCTTGCCTTCGTTCTGCTGCTTGAGCCAGGTCTGCAGCGGCGCGAAGTATTCCAGCACCGCCGAAGCGTCCATCTTCTCGCCGCCGGTGAGTTCCTTCATCGTCTGTTGCCACGGCTGGCTCGCGCCCTTGCCCAGCATCGCCTCGAACTTCGCGCCCGCGGCCTTGTTGCCGTAGAAGCTGCATTCGTACAGCGGACCCTTGTAACCGGCCGCGTCGCACAGCGACTTGTAGAACTGGAACTGCAGGATGTGCGAGAGGAAGTAACGCGTATACGGCGTATTGCCCGGCACGTGGTACTTGGCGCCGGCGTCGAAGAACTCTTCGCCGCGCGCCTCGACCGGCGCCACGCCCTGGTACTTGGCCTTCAGCTCCCACCACGCCTTGTTGTAGCCGTCGGGCTTGATCGAACCGTCGAACACGCCCCAGCGCCAGCGATCGATCATCAGCCCGAACGGCAGGAACGAGACCTTGGCCAGCGCCATGCGCATCTGCGCGTTGATCAGCGCTTCGTTGCTCTGCTGCTGATTGCCGACCATGCCGATCGAGGACAGGTACTTGGGCGTCATCGCCAGCACGATGGTGTCGCCGATGGCTTCGTGGAAGCCGTCGTGCGCGCCGGTCTGGAACAGCGGCGGCTGCTTGTTGTAGGCCAGGTAGTAATAGACGTGGCCGAGTTCGTGATAGATCGTGGTGAAGTCTTCTTCGTTCGGCTTGATGCACATCTTCGTGCGCACGTCGCCGCCCATGTTCATGTCCCAGGCGCTGGCGTGGCAGACCACGTCGCGGTCGCGCGGTTTGATGAACTGGGTCTTGTTCCAATAGCTGTCGGGCAGCTTGGGCATGCCGAGCGAGACGTAGAAGTCCTGCGCGCGTTCGGTCATGCGCTTGGCGTTGGCCAGGTTGGCATCGACTTCGGTCTGCGCCTGCTCCAGCGGGCCGCGATCGCCGCCGGCCTTGGCTTCCTGCGCATCGAGGATCTGCTGGTACTGGCGCGCCAGCGCGCCGTTGATGTCGAGGCTGCCGGCCTGCTGTTCGCTGTACGGCGCCAGCACGTCCCACAAATTGCCCCAGTCCTGCTGCCACATGTTGCCGAGCAGATGCGCCGGCAGCATGCCGCCGCTGGTCTGGCCCTTGTCGGTGCCGTACTTGGATTCAAGGCGCGAGCGCGTGTAGCAATGCAGTTGTTCGTACAGCGGCTTGACCTGGCCCCACAGGCGATCGGTTTCCGCCGCCAGTTCCACCGGGCTCATGTCGTAGCCCGAGCGCCACAACTCGCCGGTGTCGGCGTAGCCGAGATTCTTCGCGCCTTCGTTGACCAGTTCGACGAAGCGCGTGTAGTCCTTGCGCATCGGCTTGGAAATGGTGTGCCAGCCCTTCCAGGCGTCGAGCTGAGCGTCGTAGTCGCGGCTGTTGCGCAGCACGTCTTCCAGATCGCCGAGCTGGCGGCAGTCGGTGTCGCCAGGGCCGCTGCAGTAGCTGCCCGAGCCGTACATGCCTTCCATGCGCGTGGCGATCTGGGTGAGTTCGGCGAGCCGCGCCGGATCTTTCGGCGCCGGCATCGCGGTGCCGATCTTCAGCAGCTGGATCGAACGCGCGGTGGCCGGCGACATCTGCTGGCCTTCGAATTTCTTCGACTGCTCGATCCAGCTGTTGAGCTGGGTCAGATAGCGTTCGTTGGCCTTGGCCGACAGCAACTGGCTGTCGTCGTTGATGTACGTCGACGACAGCCACTGCGCGGCGGTCATCTCCGGATACATCTTCTTGTACTCGTCGTTGACGCGAGCGATGAACTGATCCGCGGTTTCGCCCGCGGGCGCGACGGCCGGGGCGGTGGTGCTCGAGGAGGGGACGGGTTCCTTCTTGCAGCCGGCCACGCCGATCACGGCCGCAGCGACGCCGAGCGCCAACAAGGCGCGGACATATTTCATGTGTGCTCTCTCCGGAATAGTGCCGCGCTTTGCGCGCGAGCCAGAAGGCTAGAGGCCGCCCGGGTCCCGCGCAAGCTGCAGTGCGACGGCGGGGCCGACCGGCTGCCGCGGCCGGAGGCGACGCATGAGATTTTGCGCACATCCGGCACAGAGCGCGGCCTGAAAACGGTTACCGGATTTACGCCGCGAGGGCCGATTTGACCAATTCAGGTGTTTTCAACGCGCGGACCTGCAACCGTTAGCGCGATCTAAAGTAAATATTTCGTTACGTGTAACCGCTTAGATTGTTAATTTTTCCGTATTCACGTGATTTGCACGCAACACAGGCAGGTGTCGCGGCCGCTTCGTGCAGTCGATGGAACAGCGAGAGCGGTGGCTCCTCGACCCCTGTCACAAAAACCGATTTGATTTGTGACACGAAAACGGAAAAAGTGACGTCCAAGGGCAGCGGTTCATCGGTTGCTCCGCCGGAAGCGGGGCAGGCTCCTGGCACCCGTCTTGGCAGCAATGGATAAGGCATGAAATCTACGACGCGGACCGCGAGCGGCAAATTGCACACGGCCACTTTGACGACATTGCCACTGCGGGGACGGGACGGCGGCGCGTATCTGTTCACCGCCGACCTGAGCTGGGCGCGCGAGCACGCGCCGGCCCGCTCTCACGGCCGCCTGAGCCGCATCCATCTGGCCCGCATCTTCATGTTCGCGCTGCTGGCGCTGGCCGCGGTCGGCGTGGTGATGATGAACGGCCCGGCCGACGCCGGCCCGAACCACACCGCGGCGCGCGCGCTGCCCGATCCGGTCAACGAGGCCGAAGTCGAAATCGATCATGCCGTCCCGGTGCCCGTCGTGGCGCCGCGGGCGGCGTATGCCGTTGAAGACACGCAACGCAGGCCGGCCGCGCGCTGAGGCGCGCGCCGCCAGGAACTCGGTGGGGGTAAGCGCCTGGATGGCGCATCAGGGGAAGGGAAGCAACAGCAGTGCCAGTCGGAACCGGTTATGGGGATAGCCGGAACCGCAGAGTTTGAATGGCGTCGGCGCCAGGGAAGGCGTCGGTGACCGCTCTGCCGCCCGAGCCGATATCGAACCCGCCGATCGCAGCGCAGCCACGAAATCTTTTGTGGGAGGGGCTTCAGCCCCGACGCTTTTCGATCCGTCCTGTCGTTTCGATCGAAGCACACCGGCCGAATCCAGCCAATCGCAGCTGAAGCCTCCCGGCAGTTCGCCGCGCAGCTACGAAATCTTTTGTGGGAGGGGCTTTAGCCCCGACGCTTTTCGATCCGCGCTGTTATTTCGCTCGAAGCAGACCGGCCGAATCCAGCCAATCGCAGCTGAAGCCTCCCGGCAGTTCGCCGCGCAGCTACGAAATCTTTTGTGGGAGGGGCTTTAGCCCCGACGCTTTTCGATCCGCGCTGTTATTTCGCTCGAAGCAGACCGGCCGAATCCAGCCGATCGCAGCTGAAGCTTCCCGGCAGTTGGCCGCGCAGCTACGAAATCTTTTGTGGGAGGGGCTTCAGCCCCGACGCTTTTCGATCCGCGCTGTTATCGCGACACGCGGCCCGGCGCTTTTCATCGACATGCATCGGCCACATCGCTAAATCACCAAGCAGCGCTCCGGCAGCTTCACCAACCCATGCGCCGCCAGCCACTGCCAAGAACTTTCCGCATCCTGTTCGACATAAGCCCGCGCCGAACCCAGACGAAAGGTGTAGCCCCATTCGTCCATGTCGGCGAGGATGCGCTCGCTTCCCGCGCCCGGGAGGGCGTCGCCCAGCAGCGACTGCAGCACGCACACCGCGTCTTCCTCCTCGATCGAATCGGTCGCATCGGTATGCACCTGGGCGCGACGCTCCGGCGGCAGCACGATCAGGTGGCAGGCTTCGTGCAGCAGCGAGTGCACGGGCGTGTCGCCGCGTGCATAGACGGTGCTGCCGATCAGCCCGGCCTCGCACTCGCCCCAATAACTGCCTGGAATCGGTTCGCCGTCGGCGACGCTCTCCAGGCGCAGGCTGTAGCGCGCGAGCAGGGCGGCGACGTCGTCGAAGGCAATGTCGGACAGGGTCAGCATGATGCGGAAGGTTTCAGGGGTGAGCGCTGTACGGCGGTTATTGGCGTGGGTAGCGCGAATAGCGCCGACACGGCGCGAGGCGCTGGAACAAGGCTTGCGGCCGCTGCCGAGGCGCGTGGAAGCGCATGCGGTCGCGACGCCGCTTCGTCGGCGCTGTCGCGGCGTGCGCCGCTGCTATTGACCGCAGATACGCGACAACGGCGTTGGCCGGGAGGTCGGCCGCGCCGTTACGCCTGCGCCGGATTCGGTGTTTCCGGCAGCGCGACGGAAATATCGAGCACCTTGTTGTCGCCTTCGCCGATCAGGTCGACCTTGACCGATTCGGCATCGACGTTGACGTACTTGCGGATCACTTCGAGCAGCTCGCGCTGCAGCATCGGCAGGTAGTCCGGGCCGCCGCCGCGTCCGGCGCGTTCGTGCGCGACGATGATGCGCAAACGCTCCTTGGCGACGGAAGCGGTGGGTTTCTTGGCCAGCAGGAAGTCGAACAGACCCATAAGCTCAGCCTCCGAACAGCTTGGTGAAGAAGCCCTTCTTTTCCACTTGTGTGAAGCGCATCGGGCGGGTGTCGCCAAGCAGACGCGCGACGGCGTCGTCGTAGGCCTGGGCGGCATCGGATTCGGTTTCCAGGATCACCGGCTCGCCCTTGTTGGAAGCGTTGAGCACGTCGCCGGATTCGGGAATCACGCCGATGGTCTTCAGGCCGAGGATTTCCTCGACGTCGCCGATGCTGAGCATCTCCTGGTCTTCCACGCGCTTGGGGCTGTAGCGGGTGAGCAGCAGGTGTTCCTTGACCTTCTCGCCGTTCTCGGCGCGGCGGGTCTTGGACGCGAGCAGGCCCAGGATGCGGTCGGAGTCGCGCACCGAGGACACTTCCGGGTTCACCACCACGACCGCCTGATCGGCGAAGTACATGGCCAAAAACGCGCCTTTTTCGATGCCGGCCGGCGAATCGCAGACGATGTAGTCGAAGCCTTCCGCGGCCAGGTCTTCGAGCACCTTCTGCACGCCTTCCTTGGTCAGCGCGTCTTTGTCGCGCGTCTGCGAGGCGGCCAGGATGTGCAGGTTGTCGAAACGCTTGTCCTTGATCAGCGCCTGCTTGAGGTTGGCTTCGCCGTTGACGACGTTGACGAAGTCGTACACGACGCGGCGTTCGCAGCCCATGATCAGGTCGAGATTGCGCAGGCCGACGTCGAAGTCGATCACCGCTACTTTGTGGCCGCGCCGGGCGAGGCCGCAGGAAAGGCTGGCGCTGGTCGTGGTCTTGCCGACACCGCCCTTGCCCGAAGTGACAACAATGATCTCGGTCAAAATACTTTCCTCCGTTCGTGCGGCGTCAATCCAGCGCCGCAATCTTGATTTGTTCGTCTTCCAGCCAGATCTGCACGGCCTTGCCGCGCAATTCCTTCGGTATGTCTTCGAGCACTTTGTAATGGCCTGCAATCGCCACGAGTTCGGCATGGAACTCGCGGCAGAAGATTCGCGCCTTGGTGTTGCCTTGCGCGCCGGCCAGCGCGCGTCCGCGCAAGGGGCCGTAGATGTGCACCGAGCCGTCGGCGATGACCTCGGCGCCGGCGCCGACCGTGGTCAGCACGGTCAGGTCGCGGTTGTCGGCGTAGATCTGCTGCCCGGAACGCACCGGGGTGGACTGGATCATCCCCACCGAGGAAGCCGCCGCGGTCGCCGCGGGGGCGGCCGCGCGCGCGGCGCGGGCCGGTTCGGCGGCGGGCGCGGGCGCTTCGCGC
>NZ_JAGGRI010000008.1 GCF_018612875.1 Lysobacter sp. ISL-50
GGCCGCCAGCGGCGCGCACGTGCCGGCGGCGCCGCTGCCGGGCAACCGCGCGCCGCAGTACCCGGCCGCGTCGCTGCGCCGCGGCGAAGGCGGCACGGTGCGGGTGCGGGTCGAAGTGACCGAACAAGGCGATACCGGCGCGGTCGATGTCGCCGAAACCAGCGGTTCGCGCATGCTCGACCGCGCCGCGGTCAATGCCGTGCGCAGCTGGCGTTTCCGTCCTGCCACGCGCGGTGGCCGGCCGGCTACCGATGTGGTGATGGTGCCGATCACGTTCAATCCGAATCAATAAGCGCGACGTTCAACGCGCAGCCCCCGAAGCCGAGAAGCCCCAACCTCAGCTTCTAAATCCCGCTAATACCCAAATCCGCGCTTGAATCCCCCCTGAACCAAATCCACACCTCGTTCACCCGCGAGTAACGCCGCCGCTTAGAAGCTCGGCCTCCGCGATCCCATCCCCCGGGGATCGTTCGCAAGGAGGTCGGCATGAACACCCCGTCACAAACCATCGATCCCAACCGACCCGAGCACGAGATGCCGGCTCCGGAAGCCGCCGCGGTCGAGGCCGCGCCCAGCCGCAATGGCCTGTGGCTGCTGATGTTGTTGCTCGCGGCCACGTTCATGGGCTGGTTTTTCTACGGCAAGCGCCCGGCCGTCGCGCCGCCGGCGCCGATCCATCCGGTGGTGACCCTGCCGGTGGAGCGCACGCCGGCCGATGGCGTCGCCGACGACGCCACCGCTGCGGCATCCAGGCAGGCCGCCGTGGTCAAGGCCAAGGCGGCCGCGCAGCGCAAGGCGCTCGCGGCGAAACCGCGCGCCACCGATGCGCGCCCGATCGCCAACCGCAGCCCGGAACCGCGTTACCCGGTCACCGCGCTGCGTCGCGGCGAAGGCGGCACCGTGGTGCTGCGGGTCAACGTCGGCGCCGACGGCGTTCCGGACGATATCGCGATCGCCCGCCGCAGCGGCTCGCGCGATCTCGATCGCGCGGCGATGCTGGCCATGCGCGATTGGCGCTTCAAGCCGGCGACTCGCAATGGGCGCGAGGTTGCTTCGATCGTGGAGCAGCCGGTGGAGTTTCGTCCGGCGCAGTGAAGGGTCGGGATTCGCGATATCGCGATCTGAAAGAAGAGCGTCGGGGCTGAAGCCCCTCCCACAAGAAAAACGGCAGCCTTCGGGCTGCCGTTTTTTTGGGGGTTTTACATGCGTTTCTACAAGGCCGCGCCAATCCGAATGACCGCCTGGGAAAGCCTGGAATGACGGTGTTGGGCGGAGCAATCGCCTCCCTACTCAGCCGCCCCGACCCGCATCCCCGCCATCGCCGCCAACGCTTCGAAGCCCGGAAACGACGTCGCCACGTTGGCCACGTCGCCGATCCGCACCTCACCCGACGCCAACTGCGCGGCGATGGAGAAACTCATGGCGATGCGATGGTCGCCGTGGCTGTCCACTTCGCCGCCGTGCAGCGCGCCGCCGTCGATGATCGCGCCGTCGGGCGTTTCCTCGATGCGCGCGCCGAGCGAGCGCAGGCCGGTGGCCATGGTCGCGATGCGGTCGGACTCCTTGACCCGCAACTCGGCCGCGCCGCGGATCACGCTGCGGCCCCGCGCGAGCGAGGCGGCGACGAACAAGGCCGGGAATTCGTCGATCATGTCCGGCACCAACTCCTCGGGCACTTCGATCCCGTGCAGTTGCGCGTGGCGCACGCGCAGGTCCGCGACCGGTTCGCCGCCCTCGGCGCGCGGGTTCTCTTCGACAATGTTCGCGCCCATCAGCCGCAGCGCGGCCAACAGACCGGTGCGGCGCGGGTTCATGCCGACCGCTTCGAGCAGCAGCTGCGAACCCGGCACCACGCTCGCCGCGACCAGGAAGAACGCCGCCGAGGAGAAATCCGCCGGCACCGCGACATCGGTCGCGCGCAGCGCGTGGCCGCCGCTCAACCGGGCGTAGCCCGGCGAAAAGTCGATCGGCCAGCCGAACGCGGCGAGCATGCGCTCGGTGTAGTCGCGGGTCGGATGCGGTTCGTGCACGACGGTGTCGCCGCGTGCGTACAAGCCGGCCAACAGCAGCGCCGATTTCACCTGCGCGCTGGCGACCGGCAAGGTGTATTCGATCCCGGTCAGCGCGCGGCCGCCGTGGATGCGCAGCGGCGGCAGGCCGCCTTCCTCGGTGTCGATGCGCGCGCCCATCGCCGCCAGCGGCTCGGTCACGCGGCGCATCGGCCGCTTCGACAACGAGGCATCGCCGATCAGCACGCTGTCGAAGGCTTGCCCGGCCAGCGCGCCGGCGAGCAGGCGCATGCCGGTGCCGGCGTTGCCGCAGTCCAGCGGCGCGTCGATGCCGCGAAGGCCGTGCAGGCCCACGCCATGGACGATGCGTTCGCTCGCGCTCGGGGTTTCGATGCGCACGCCCAGACGCTCGAACACGCGCGCGGTGGCGCGGGTGTCCTCGCCCTCGAGAAATCCGGTGACGCGGGTGACGCCCTCGGCCAAGGCGCCGAGCATGACCGCGCGATGCGACACCGACTTGTCGCCGGGCACGCGCAGCGAGCCGTGCAACGGCATGCCCGCGCCGGCGATCCAGGCCTGCGCGGCGGCGCCATCATCGGCGCTGGCCGCGCTCACGCCAACACCTCGTCGAGCGCGGCAAGCAGGCGGCGGTTCTCGTCGGGCGAGCCGACACTGATGCGGATGCAATCGGCCAGACCATAGCCGCCCATCGGCCGCAGGATCACCCCGCGTTCGACCAGGGACGCTTCGATCTGCGGCGTGCGCGCGCCGAATTCGACCAGCACGAAATTGGTCTGCGACGGAAACACGCGCAGGCCGCGCTTACCCAGCGCCTCGCTCAGCGCCGAACGCTGCTCGGCGTTGCGCGCGCAGGCCCAGTGCAGATGCTCGACATCGCCCAGCGCGGCTTCGCACGCGGCCAGTCCCGGGCCGTTGACGTTGAAGCTTTCGCGCAGGCGGTCCATCACCGCGATCAGCCCCGGCTGCGCCAGCAGATAGCCCACGCGCAGACCGGCCAGACCGTAGGCCTTGCTGAAGGTGCGGGTGATGGCGAGGTTGGGATAGCGATCGAGCAAGGACAAGGCGCTGGCGTAATCGGGCGCGTCGGCCATTTCCGCGTAGGCCTCGTCCATCACCACTATGACTTCGCTCGGCACGCGGTCGAGGAAGGCGATCAGCGCGTCGCGGCCGAACCAGGTGCCGGTCGGGTTGTTCGGATTGGCGACATAGACCAGACGCGTGGCCGGACCGACCGCCGCGGCGATCGCGTCCAGATCGTGGCCGTTGGGCATCGCCGCGTCGCGCGGCAAGGCCTCGACGATGCGCATCTGCGCGCCGGCGGCCTGAGTCGAAAGCGCGAACACGGCGAAGCCGTAGCGCGAGAACACGATCTCGTCGCCCGGACCTGCGAACACTTGTCCGAGCTGCATCAGCAATTCGTGCGAACCGTTGCCGAGCTGGATCTGCTTGACGTCCACGCCGTGCCGCGCCGCCAGCGCGCGCTTGAGATCGGCGCCGAGCGGATCGGGATAGCGATGCAGCGCGTGCAGGCTGTCGAGAATCGCCTGACGCGCGGCCGGCGACGGGCCGTAGGGATTTTCGTTGGAACCCAGTTCGGCGAGGTTGGCTTCGCCGAACTTGCGCCGCAGCGCGACCAGGTCGTGGCCCGGGTCGTAGGCCTTCAGGCGCTGCACGCCCGGCTGCGCGCGCGCGGCGAACCAGGCTTCGTCGAAGGCCGGCGCCTGCGCGGAGTGCGATGCCGCCTGATTCATGCGATCGCCACCGGGTAGGAACCGAGCACCTTCACTTCGTGCGCGAGTTCTTCCAGTTCCTCCAGCGCTTCGCGCATCGCCGGCTCTTGCACATGGCCGCCGATATCGACGAAGAACGCGTACTGCCAGCGACCGGTATGGCCCGGACGCGACTCGATGCGGTTCATGCTCAGCCCGCGCTTGGCGAACGGCGAGAGCACGTTGTACAGCGCGCCCGGCTCGTCCTTGATGAAGATCAACAGCGAGGTGCGGTCGTTGCCGGACGGAGTGAACAACTCGCGGCCGATGACCAGGAAGCGCGTGGTGTTGTCGGGACGGTCTTCGATGGGACCGGCGACATTGCGCAGGCCGTAGACGTTGCCGGCGCTGGCGCCGGCGATCGCCGCCGCGTCGTCGGCGTTGCGCGCGCGGCGCGCGGCCTCGGCATTGCTCGACACCGCGATCTTCTCCGCCTTGGGCAGGTACTGACGCAGCCAGGCCTTGCACTGGGCGAAGGACTGCGGATGCGAGTAGACGCGCTCGATGTCCTCGATGCGGCCGCTGCGCGAAAGCAGGTGCTGGTGCACGCGCAGTTCGACTTCGCCGCTGATCTTGAGCTTGGAGGTCAGGAACATGTCGAGCGTGGACTGGATCGTGCCCTGGGTGGAGTTCTCCACCGGCACCACGCCGAAATCGGCGCTGCCGGCTTCGACTTCCTGGAACACTTCCTCGATGCTCGCCAGCGGCAGGCCGTGGATCGAATGGCCGAAGTGCTTGTACACCGCCTGCTGCGAATGCGTGCCTTCCGGGCCGAGGAAGCCGATCTTCAACGGCTCCTGCTGGGCCAGGCAGGCCGACATGATTTCGCGGAACAACCGCACCAGCACTTCGTCGTTGAGCGGGCCGTCGTTGCGATCGACCACCCGGCGCAGCACCTGCGCTTCGCGCTCGGGGCGGTAGTAATCCACCGCCGCGGCGAGCTTGCCCTTGGCCTTGCCGACCTGATTGGCGAACTGCGCGCGCTCGCCGATCAGTTGCTGGATGTGCAGGTCGATGCCGTCGATGCGTTCGCGCAGCGTGGCCAGATCGGGAACGGCCACGACGGGCGCGGCCTCTTCGACCGCGGCCGGCTTGGCTTTGCCCGCGGATTTCTTTTCCGCGGCGCTCTTGGCGACTGCGGGCTTCGGCTTGCCGGGAAGCTTGGCTTGCAATTTCTTGGTCTTGCTGGATTTGTCAGTCATTGGAGTCTCGTCGCTTCCGAAGGTGTTCGCTGCCGTCCGTGGCGAAACTTGATCGCCTTCGGATCGCCCGGCCCGGCCATCCTTGGCCGGGCGTTCGCGGCCGCGGCCGATGCCGATAGGGCATCGGCCAAGCGCGGCCGCTCACCCGTGCCGTTGTTGGAAGTCTTGCATGAAGGAAGCCAACGCCTGCACGCCCTTCTCGGGCATCGCGTTGTAGATCGACGCGCGCATGCCGCCCAGGGCGCGATGGCCCTTGAGCGAGATCAGCCCGGCCGCCTCGGCTTCCTTGAGGAAGGGCTTGTCCAGCGCTTCGTCCTTGAGGAAAAACGGCACGTTCATGCGCGAACGCACCGCCGGCAGCACTTCGTTGCGATAGAAGCCGCCGGAGTTGTCGATCACGCCGTACAGCAGCGCCGACTTGCGCGCGTTGCGCTGGGCGAACTCGGTCACGCCACCTTCGGCCAGCATCCACTTGAACACCAGCCCGGCCAGATACCAGTTATAGGTCGGCGGGGTATTGAGCATCGACTCGCCCTTGACGTGGGCGCGGTAGTCGAAGATTTCTGCGCGCGGCTGGCCGGCGCGTTCGAGCAGTTCGCGCTTGACGATGACCACGCTGACGCCGACCGGGCCGAGGTTCTTCTGCGCGCCGGCGTAGATCACGCCGAACCTGGACACATCCAGCGGCTCGGACACGATCGAGGAGCTGAAATCGGCGACCAGGGGAACCTCGCCGACTTCGGGAATATCGCGGAACTCGACGCCATGGATGGTTTCGTTCGCGGTGTAGTGAACATAGGCCGCGTCCTTGGACAGATTCCATTCGCCGCGCGCCGGAATCTCGCGGAAACCGCTGCCCTCGCCGTTGGCGGCGACATTCGCGCTGACGTAAGGCTTGACCTGCTTCAATGCGGTCTTGCCCCAATGGCCGGTGACCACGTAGTCCACGGTCTGGCCCGGATCGGCGAAGTTCAACGCGATCAACGCCTGCTGCGCGGTCGCGCCGCCCTGCAGGAACATCACCGCGTAATCGTCCGGGATCGACATCAACGTGCGCAGGTCGCGCTCGGCTTCGGCGGCGACCTGGATGAACTCCGGTCCGCGATGGCTGAGTTCCACGATCGAGGCCCCGGCGTTGTTCCACTCCAGCAGTTCCGACTGCGCCTGCAGCAAGACCGATTCGGGCAGGGTCGCGGGACCGGCACTAAAGTTGAAAGCGCGGGACATCGGTAGCTCCGTGGTTGGGGTGGGCCCCGCAGTATGCCGCAGTGCAGCACCGTGTGTACTTGTCGTTACTCGCGCAACTTTTACCCCGCAAGCCGCCTCTATAGGGGTAACCGGTCTCGTATGGATGATGAGCCGCCCCACCCGCCGCGAAGCCCTCGCCCGTCCGCTCCGGAGCCGTTCCCATGTCGTTGCGCGAAGCACTGAATATCCCCTCCTCGCAGATCACCGACGAGGCGGTCTACCGCGACCGGCGGCGCCTGCTGGCCGCCTTCGCCCTGAGCCCGGCGCTGGGCCTGTCGGGCTGCGCCGAGGCCGAAGCCCCGCCGCCGCCCCAGGCCGCGCCGCCCAGTCCGGAACAGATCAAGGCCGGCTTTCGCACCGACGAAGTCCAGACCAGCTACGCCGACATCACCTCGTACAACAACTTCTACGAATTCGGCACCAACAAGGGCGACCCGTCGGCGGCCGACAAGACCCTGCGCACCAGTCCGTGGACGGTGGCGGTGGGCGGCGCCTGCGCCAAACCCGGCAAGCTTTCGCTGGAAGACCTGATCAAGGGCCTGGCCCCGCAGGAACGCGTGTACCGGCTGCGCTGCGTGGAAGGCTGGTCGATGGTGATCCCGTGGCTGGGGGTGCCGCTGGCCGATGTGCTCAAGCGCTTCGAGCCGACCGCCAAGGCCAAGTACGTCGCCTTCACCACCCTGGCCGACCGCAAGCAGATGCCGGGGATCGCCTATCCCTCGATCAACTGGCCCTACCGCGAGGGCCTGCGCATCGACGAGGCCATGCATCCGTTGACCCTGCTGGCGACCGGCCTGTACGGCAAGCCGCTGCCGCAGCAGAACGGCGCGCCGCTGCGGCTGGTGGTGCCGTGGAAGTACGGCTTCAAGAGCATCAAGTCGATCATCGCCATCAGTTTCGTCGAGCACCGGCCGCTGACCAGTTGGAACGACCTGCAATCCAACGAGTACGGGTTCTTCTCCAACGTCAATCCGGCGGTGGATCACCCGCGCTGGAGCCAGAAGACCGAACGCCGCATCGCCGGCACCGGCAGCAAGCTGTTCGCCGACCGTATCCCGACCCGGTTGTTCAACGGCTATGGCGAGCAGGTTTCCAGCCTGTACGCCGGCATGAACCTGCGGACCTGGTTCTGAGATGACGGCCGATTCCGCGGCTCATCCGCCGGCCGCCGCGTCCGCGCCGCGGCCGGCGCACAAACGCAGGACGCCCCGGGGCGTGATCGCGGCCAAGGTCGTCGTGCATGCGCTCGCGCTGACCCCGGCGGCGATCCTGGCTTGGCAGATCCGCGAGGAATTCCTGACCGGCAGCGGCGGCCTGGGCGCCGACCCGATCGCCGCGATCGAGCACCGGCTGGGTCTGTGGGCGCTGCGATTGCTGATGATCGCGCTGGCGGTGACGCCGCTGCGCCAGCTGACCGGGCAAGCGGCGCTGCTGCGCTTCCGGCGCCTGCTGGGGCTGTACGCGTTCTTCTACGCCAGCCTGCATCTGGCGGCGTATCTGATCCTGGATCTGAAGGGGTACTGGACGCAGATCTTCGAGGAGATCGCCAAGCGGCCGTACATCACCGTGGGTTTCCTGGCCTGGCTGCTGCTGATTCCGCTGGCGGTGACTTCGACCCAGGGGATGATGCGCAGGCTGGGGCGTTTGTGGGGCCGGCTGCATCAGCTGGTCTATGTCATCGCCGTGCTGGCGGTGCTGCATTTCTGGTGGCTGGTGAAGTCCGATATCCGCGAGCCGGCGTTGTATGCGGCGATCCTGGCGGTGCTGCTGGGCTGGCGGATGTGGCGCAGGTTCGCCGAGGCCAGGACGCGGGCGCGGCTGGCGGCTGCGCGCTGAGGGGCGTCGTTTTCTTGAATCGGGCCGGCAGGGCCCTGGCGCCGGCTTCGGACGGCGTCGGGGCTGAAGCCCCTCCCACAAAAGACCTCGCGGCTTCGCGGTGTTTCAAGCCGCGCCGCGCAGTTCCGAAGTTTTTTGTGGGAGGGGCTTCAGCCCCGACAACCCGCCGCGACGCGACTAAGCCGCTCAGCGCACGCCATACAGCAGCAACAGCCCCAGCAAGCCGGCCATCACCACCGCCGCCAGCAACAGCCACGGCATGCGCCGCACCGACGACGGCAAGGCCGACGGCGGCGACGGCCGGGTTTCGTTCGCGGCCGCTTCCTGCGCCAGTTGCGCCTGCAAGGCCTCGGCCGCGCTGAACTGGCGGCTCGGCGCTTCGATCACGAAACGATGCTGGCCGTCGAGCAACAACTGATCGCCGGGCTTGAGCAAGGCATGCCGCACCGGCTGGCCGTTGACCACGCTGCCGTCCACCGAGCCCACATCGCGCAGGACCACGCCGTCGGCGTGCGCCTCCAGGCGCGCGTGACGGTCGGCGAAGGCCGGCTCGTTGATGCGGATGTCGCAATCGCCGGCGCGGCCGATCACCTTGGGTTGATCCAGGGTGTAGCAGCGGCCGTGATGGATGCCGCCGACGCCGCGCACGACCATGCGCGAATCGGCCGGAATCTCCACGCCGAACGGCGGCGCGGCTTCGGGTTTGTCGGCCACCAGCAGCAATTCCACGCCGTCGAGGAAAATCGCGTCGCCCGCGCGCAGCATCGCCATGCGTTTGACCGGACGGCCGTTGACGTGCAGACCGCGCAGGCCTTCGCGCACCTGCAGCCAGACGCCGCGGCGGTCGACGGTGAGTTGCGCGATCGCCGCGCCCGCGTCCTCGACCAGGACGGTGCGGCCGGCCGCGTCGCGGCCGATGGCATGCACGCCCGGCTTCAGTGCCAGGTCGCCATGTTCGCGGTTGGGGTATCGAAGTTTGAGGGCGCTCACTCGGCAGGAATCTAGCAGGTTGTGTACACGGGCACATCCGGGGTGCTGGCGGTGTTGGATGAATTAGCGCAATGGCGTGGGGCCAGGAGCGAGTTCACAGGAGTGAGGAGTGAGTCAAAGCGCCAGGCCTTACTCATTCCTCTGAACTCACTCCTCGCTCCCGCGAACTCGCTCCCGGCCGCAGGCCTTGGCACAATACCCGGCTCCAGGGAGAACCCAGACCATGTCCAGTATCGATATCCGCCATCCGCACACGCTGGCTCCGGCCAAGGCCCGCAAAGCCGTCGAGGAAGTCGCGCAGAAGCTCGCCGAGCGTTTCGACGTCGAGTACGGCTGGGAAGACGACATCCTGAATTTCTCCCGCAGCGGCGTGGACGGCAAGATCGCGCTCAAGCCCAATCAGCTGCACGTGACCGCGCAGCTCGGGTTCCTGCTGGGCGCGCTGAAGGGGCCGATCGAATCGGAAATCCGCCGGGTCCTGGAAGAACGCTTCAAGTAAGCGCGGCGGCTCAGGCCAATCCCGGAAACGGGTCGGCGTCCTCTTCGAACAAGCGCTGCGCCACCTCGCGCTCGTCCTGTTCGATCTCGGCGATGAATTCGCGCACATCGCCCAGTTGCGCGAACGCGGCGAAACCGCGTTCCAGGAATCCCTGCAGTTCCGACAGCCCCGCCGCCTTGGCCGGGCCGCGCGAAAGCTTCAACAGGGTCATCACCCCGGGCATCCGCAGCGCCTTGCCCAGGCCCAGGCCGACCCGCGAGATCAGCTGGATCTGATGCTCGCGCAGGCGCGGCAGCCCGCAGGCGCGGTAGGCCTGGGCGTACAGCGCCCCGTCGAGCTTGCGCCGGCGCGGGGCGATCTCGTGCAGCCATTGGCTCATGCGCAGATCGAAGGCCTGGGTCAGCACGCCCAGCTCGATCGCGTCGGCGACCGTGGACAGCAAGGCGCCCGGCAGCAGCTTCTGCATCATCGGCAGGACCTTGGCGATGTCGGCGTCGCGACGGCTGAAGTCGCGGTCGTTGTAGACGTCGCTGAGAAAGAACCGCGCCGCCGGACGCCGGCGCGGATCGCGCAGGAAGCGGTCGAAGCTGGCCTCCAGCCGCCGCGCCTGCCACTGGCGCAGCTCGGGCAGCCAGCGCAGCTGGTTGCGCGGTTCGCGCCGCGGATCGTGCAGGGCCTGGTGGCGGGCCAGCAGGCAGCCCAGTCGTCGGCTGAGGTCGGTCGTCCTGGACATCGGGAGGGATGATCGCGGCGGCGGCGGCTGGCTGCAAGGCGTGCGGTGCTTCGGGCGTCGTCGCGGCGGAACGGAAAGCGTCGGGCCTGAAGGCCCTCCCACAAAAGCTGAGCGCCCTGTTGATCGGAGGGCCTTGAGCCTCCTGGCTTTCGCCTGCCTGTCGCCGCCGCCTGCGACCTTGGTACAGGTCGGCTGGACGCCCCGCCCGGCTGGGCTACACTCGACCGAATTCCGCCAAGGCCGTGCCGCCGATCACATGCTGTCACTTCACTCCGCCCGGAATCGGGCGAGCCGCAAACAGTCGGCCAATGGCACCCGCCCCTCCGCATCCAAGCCCGCGTCGAAATCCGCGCCCGATGGCGCCAAGCCGAAGATCGGCCTGGCCATCGCCGGCGGCGGCCCGATCGGCGGCATGTACGAACTGGGCGCCCTGCGCGCGCTCGACGAGGCGATCGAAGGCCTCGACCTGACCCGACTGGACTGCTACGTCGGCGTCAGCAGCGGCGCCTTCCTCGCCGCCGGCCTGGCCAACCGCATGGACACGGCCGAGATGTGCCGGATCTTCGTCACCGGCGACAGCGCCGACGTCGAGTTCCGCCCCGAGACCTTCATGCGCCCGGCGTTCCTGGAATACGTCAAGCGCGCGGCGAGCTTTCCGCGCCTGGCCGCCGAGTGGTGGCGCGAGCTGCTGTTCTCGCCGCTGGAAGCGCGCTGGTCGGACCTGATCACCCGCTTCGGCGGCCTGATTCCCAATGGCCTGTTCGACAACGCCCAGGTCGAGCTGTTCCTGCGCGAAGTGTTCACCCGGCGCGGCCGCAGCAACGATTTCCGCGAACTCGACGCCGAGCTGTACGTGGTCGCGGTGGATATCGACAGCGGCGACGCGGTGCGTTTCGGCGGCGCGGACTGGAAGGACGTGCCGATCTCGCAAGCGGTCCAGGCCAGCGCCGCGCTGCCGGGCCTGTACCCGCCGGTGCAGATCCGCGGCCGTCACTTCGTCGATGGCGCGCTGCGCCGGACCATGCACGCCTCGGTCGTGCTCGAACGCGGCGTGGACCTGCTGATCGGCATCAATCCGCTGGTACCGTTCAACCACAACCACGGCGTGCCGGTGGCCGAGGACAACAGCCTGGCCGCCGGCGGCCTGCCGGCGGTGCTGTCGCAGACCTTCCGCACCCTGCTGCAATCGCGCATGCAGGTCGGGCTGGCGCGCTACGCCCAGCAATACCCCGACATCGACCAACTGGTGTTCGAGCCCAACGCCGAAGACCGCGAGTTGTTCTTCACCAACGCCTTCAGCTTCTCGGCGCGCAAGCGCATCTGCGAGATCGCCTACCGCAACACCCTGGCCGACCTGCGCCTGCGCAAGGACACGCTGGCGCCGATGCTGGCCGCGCACGGCCTGCGCCTGCGCGAGGACGTGCTGGCCGATACCGATCGCTCGATCCTCGACGGCATCGGCAAGCCGCGGCGCGACACCGAGACGACGGCGCGGCTGCGGCGGGCGCTGGACGATGTGGATCATCTGGTGGCCAAGGCGCCGAAGGCATCGCCGCGCGCGGGGAAGCGGGCGGTTCGGAAGCAGCAGGTGGGGTGAGGGTGGTTGGCGTCGCAGACTGCCTCTTTCCAGATCGCCATTCCGACTGGCCGAGACTTCAGCGCCATCTCCCCAGGCCGTCATTCCCGCGAACGCGGGAATCCAGTGACTTCAAGCGTTCTCGCACGAAAGTCCCTGGATTCCCGCGTTCGCGGGAATGACGGGTAAGGGTGACCTTCGTCGCAGCTGGATTAGGGGCCTTACGCCGCGATCTGCTGATTCAACGCCGGACAAACGGTTGGCGCGCCTGGGTGTGGTGGCGTACTCCAAGTGGTGGTGTGAATACTCTAGACAGCAAGCCCATCTTGGCGGCACAGCACCAACCCCAATTACAGGATGTCCATGGCCGCCAAGTTCAAGAAGACCGCGAAGAAGTCCGCCGGCAAAACCCAAAACGCCGGCAAGGGCAGCGCGCAGGAGCAGGCCGAGCGCCTGTCCAAGACGTTGAGCGAATCCGCGCAGCAGATCTGGCTGGCCGGCGTCGGCGCGTTCGGTCGCGCTCAGGCCGAGGGCACCAAGCTGTTCGAAGGCCTGGTCAAGGAAGGTCTGAACCTGGAGCAGACCGCGCGCAAGTTCACCGGCGGTCAGGCCAGCGTGTTGCGCGATGCGGTCGAGTCCAAGGTCGGCCAGGCGCGCGAGCGCGCGACCGATACCTGGGATCGCCTCGAGAAGGTGTTCGAAGAACGCGTGCAGCGCGCGCTGGTCAAGCTCGGCGTGCCGGGCCGCGACGATCTGGCCGGCCTGAGCGAGCGCGTCGATGCGCTGACCGCCGAGCTGCGCCGCCAAGGTGGCGCGCCGGCCGTGCGCAAGGCTTCCGCCAAGGCCGCCAAGCCCCCCGCCGCCGCGCGCAAGCCGAAGGCCGCCAAGGCCGCGGCGAAGAAGCCGGCCAAGGCCGCCAAGGCACCGCGCAAGTCGATCGCCCGCCCCAAGCCGCCAGTCGCGCCGTAAGCGACCGCTCGCCGATACAAGACTCGTAGTACCCGTCGTACACACTCGGTTCGACCGCGCGGCCATCCACCCGCCGCGCACGGTTTAAGCCCGCCAGTCCGCGCTTCCGTATGCTCCCCTCCCCTTACGGTTTCGGACTGGCGGGCTTTCTTATCGCCCCACCCAGGGCTCCAGGCCGCTACACGGTTCTTGCGCCATTCGCGCATATCTTCATCACCGCGCATCTCGCGCGTTTTGTGGCTTCCAGGCCCTCCGATCAGGTGACTCCGGCACAGTTCGTGCCAGCATGCAGTTGCCGTTCACAGCCCCGCCCATGGGACGTTGAAAGAGCAACGGCTGATGAAAGACACAACGATTCCGAGAAATAAGTCTCATTTTTCGTGAATTTCATATGTCTGAAGCCGTATATCCTCAGCGTCTTTTATGGGCCTAGCGCTGCATGTCGAGTTTCTCCCTGTGGGCTGCCGCCGCCGTCACCCTGACGATCGGTCTGGCGTCCACCGCCTACCTTTGGTCCTACCGCCGCCATCGCACTGAGGTCTCCACCGGTATCGCCGGTCTGGCCAAGATGCGCTGGCGCGAATTCGCGCGCCTGATCGTCGAGGCCCTGCGCGAGCGCGGGTTCGAGGCCGAGTCGGTGGAGGAATCCCTCGCCCGCGGCACTCAGGCCGAGCTGCGCCTGCTGCGCGCCGGCAAGCCGTGGCTGCTGTCGTGCAAGCTGGGCGACGCCGATTACAAGGTCTCGGCCGCGACCGTGGCCGAGTTGGCGGATGCGGTGCGCTTCAACGGTGCCGCCGGCGGTCTGCTGGTCACCACGGGGCGCTTCGACGGTCATTCCGAGCGCGTCGCCGACGGGCTGGATCTGTACAGCGGCGAGACGCTGTGGGAACTGGTCGAGCCGTTGCTGCCGGCCTCTACTCGCCACGAGGTCATCGCGGCGGCGCAGAAGCGCAGCATCCAGACGATCGTCGCGGCCTGGGCGGGGGCGATCGTGTTGGGGCTGATCGTGGGCTTCGTGGTGCCGCATTTGATTCCTCACGCTGCGCCTGCGGCTTTGCCGGCGACTGAGACGGCTGCGGCGCGGGACGGCGGGGATGTCGTGCCGGTGCCGGCGGATGCGCCGCCAGCGGCTGTGATGCCGCCCGAGGGGCCTGCGCCTGCCGATGACGCTGCCGCCGACGATCAGGCTTCCGATGTTCAACCGGCGGTGGCGGCTCGCCCTGCGGCGGCTGCGCCAGCGGTTTCGGGGGCTTCGGCTAATCCTGCGGCCGATCGCGCTTTTGTGATTCGCGCTATCGCGGGGTTGAACGGGGTCGAGCGGGCGTTGTGGTCTACGCCTTCCAATTTGCTGATCTATCGTCTTACCGATGCGGGCAAGCAGGATATCGACAACATCTGCCAGGTGCTTGATCGGTATCCGGAGTTGCGGTCTTCTCGGGTGCAACTGCAGCCGCCGCCTGGCAGTACTACCCGGGTGCGGTTCTTTCAGTGTCGCGCTTATTGATCTTGCGGGACGCCAGGGCCTTGGTGGCGTTGGCGATAACGCCACCAAAGATCAAACGCTAAAAGCAGATCAAACGCGTAAAGCTTCCGCCATGAAGCGGCGGGTCACTTTCTTTGTCCGAAGCCACAAAGAAAGTAACCAAAGAAAGGGCTTTAGGCTGTTTCGAATCAAAAGCCACGAGTGCGATGCTTGCGCAGGCAGGTGCCACATTGGGCATCCTGCCCAAGGTGGCACCCGGCGCACGTCCATGTGCGCCGCCCTTCGGGTGTCCCTCGGTCTCGCGAGTCAGTAGCTGCGCCGGGCCAAAGCTCTGAGCCGCAGCTAAAAAGAGCCGGGTTGCCCGGCTCTTACGGTGTCCTTCGGTCTCGCGAGTCAGTAGCTGCGCCGGGCCAAAGCTTTGAGCCACATCTAAAAAAAGAGCCGGGATTACCCGGCTCTTTTTTTGTTTGTCCGCCAGCGGCGGCTTACCAGTGCACGCCGCGCATCAGGGAGGCGAAGGCGATTTGTTCGTTGCTGGCGTGTTCGTCCTTAAGGCCCTTGCGATCGCCCTTGGCGGCGGCGGAATCGGGGAACAGTTCGAAGGCGGTGCTCATGACCACTTCGTACGCCTTCGGCGCCAGGGCGTTGACCACCGAGGCGAAGATGCCCAGGCGGGTGGCGATGCGGCTCGGGCGTTCGATGATGCCCTTGACCACCAGGTCGGCGGCTTCGTCGGGGGTCAGGGTCGGCACGCTGTCGTACATTTTGGTCGGCGCGATCATCGGGGTCTTCACCAGCGGCATGTTGATGGTGGTGAAGCTGATGCCCTTGCCCGACAGCTCGCCCTGGGCGCAGCGGCTCCATGCGTCCAGCGCCGCTTTCGATGCGACGTAGGCCGAGAACCGCGGCGAATTGGCCAGCACGCCGATCGAGGAGATGTTGATGATGTGGCCCTTGCGACGCTCGGTCATCTTCGGCATGAAGCCCATGATCAGGCGCAGGCTGCCGAAGTAGTTGAGCTGCATGGTGCGTTCGAAATCGTGGAAGCGATCGTAGCTGAGCTCGATCGAACGCCGGATCGAACGGCCGGCGTTGTTGACCAGGATATCGACGTGGCCGTGATCGGCCAGCACCTGCTTGACCAGACGGTCGCAGTCGGCCATGTCGGCCAGGTCGGCGGTGTAGGCGAACACCTTGCCGCCCTGCGCCTTCATCGCGTCGCGCGCCTTGAACAATTCGGCTTCGCCGCGCGCGACGATCACCGTCACCGCGCCGGCGGCGGCGACTTTCTCTGCGGTCGCGAGGCCAATGCCCGAGGAACCGCCGGTGATCACCACGACCTTGTTGCGGACCTTGCCCTTGAGGGTGCGATCGACGAACAGGTCCGGGTCCAGATGCCGTTCCCAGTAGTCCCACAGCCGCCAGGCGTAGGTGTCCAGGTTCGGGACCTTGATCCCGCTGCCGCGTAGCGCGCGCTCGGTCTCGCGGTTGTCGAACCGGGTCGGATAGGTGATGAACTTCATCACTTCCTTCGGAATCTTGAAGTCGCGCAGCAACATGCCGATGAAGCGCTTGACCGGCGGCAGGTTGGTCACCGCGCCGCGGATGCCGGCGGGCACGAAGGCGAACATGCGCGCGTCGATGCGCATGGTCATCTCCGGCGTGTGGCCGGCGCGGGCGAAGGTGTTGAGCACCTCGCCGACGCGCTGCGGCTCCGGATCGGTCAAATGGAAGCAGTGGCCGTCGAGCTTGGGCTTGTGCGCGATGTGATCCATCGCATCGACCACGTAGTCCACCGGAATGATGTTGATGCGGCCGCCTTCCAGGCCCAGCATCGGCATCCACGGCGGCAGCATTTCGCGCAGCTTCTTGAGGAAGGTGAAGAAGTAGTACGGGCCGTCGATCTTGTCCATCTCGCCGGTCTGCGAATGGCCGACCACCATGCCCGGGCGATAGATGCGCCACTTGACCCGCTTTTCGTTGCGGACCAGGCCTTCGGAATCGTGCTTGGTGCGCAGGTACGGATCGTCCAGGCCTTCGGCCTCGTCGAACATGTCCTCGCGGAACACGCCCGAATACAGGCCGGCGGCGGCGATCGAACTGGTGTGGTGGAAGCAGCCGGCGGCGATGGCCGCGGCCAGGTCCAGCGCGTGCTGGGTGCCGTCGATGTTGGCCGCGCGCTGGGCCTGCGCGCTGGCGGTGAGGTCGTAGATCGCGGCCAGATGGAAGAAATGCTTGATCTTGCCGTTCAACGCGCGCAGCTGCGCGGCGGTGAGGCCGCACTTGGGCTGGGTCATGTCGCCCGCGACCGGAATCACGCGCTTGAGATCCCACCCCATCTTCTTGGCGGTGGCGTCGAATTTCTTTTGCGAATCCTTGCGCACCAGCACGTGGATCGTGCCCTTGCGTTTGAGCAAGTTGCTGACGAGAAAGCGACCGATGAAACCCGTCGCGCCGGTGACGAAATAGCTCATGCCCCTCTCCTGGATGGCCCCGATCGGCCGCCGTTGCGGCGGCATGACGCTACGGTGCCAGAGCCTGAGCGCAGTAACAATTCTTTTCCGTATTGACCGCGCCGCTCCGTATTGACCGCCTGGGGAGCGCGTGCTGTTATGCCGCTTCACCCTGGTGCCCAGGAGAGGCCGCCCGTGTCCGACATCCAGTCTGCGTTCGAACAAGCCGCAAAAGACGTCCAAGCCCTGCCCGACCGTCCGGATAACGACACCCTGCTGCGCCTGTACGCGCTGTACAAGCAAGGCGCCGACGGCGACGTCAACGGCCCCAAGCCGGGGTTCTTCGATTTCGTCGGCACCGCCAAGTACGAGGCCTGGGAAAAGCTCAAGGGCACCGCGCAGGACGAGGCGAAGAAGAAATACGTCGATCTGGTCAAGAAACTGCGCGGCTGACGCCGCGCCCGCCCCGTCCTCTCACCTAGGCAGCCCGATGGCGAAACAGACCCGCCAGCGCATCCTCGATGCTGCGTTGACCATGTTCAACGCGCAGGGCGAGCCGAACGTCACCACCAACCATATCGCCGACGAGCTGGAAATCAGCCCGGGCAATCTGTACTACCACTTCCGCAACAAGGACGACATCATCGAGCAGTTGTTCGCGCGCTTCGAGGAGCGCATGGACGCCGCGCTCGCCGCGCCCCAGGGGCGCCTGCCGGGGCTCGAGGACATCTGGCTGCAGTTGCACCTGGTGTTCGAGTGCATCTGGGACTACCGCTTCCTGTACCGCGATCTGGTCGAGATCCTCAGCCGCAACCGCCGCCTGCGCCTGCGCTTCGCGCGCATCCTCAAGCGCGCCGATGAACAGGCGCATCTGGTCATGCGGGGTCTGTCGCAGGCCGGGATCATGCGGGCGTCCGGGGATGAATTGGCCGCGACCGCGACCAATGTGCTGGTCATCGCGACCTTCTGGCTCAACTACGCCGCCGCGCGCGGCGACAAGGACGAGCACGCGGCGATCCGCGACGGCATCGTCCAGGTGATGATGCTGCTCTCGCCGTTCCTGCGCGATGCCGAACGGCTGCATCTGAATACGCTGATCCGGGCTTATCTGGACTGATCCGCCCTGGCCGCTTCGGCCAGTACAGTTGTCACTGCCCCGCGCCCGCGTCCGGGCGCACACTGCCGCGGCCGCGATGGCGCGCCGCCGTCGCTCCCCGTGCCGCGGAGCCGCCCATGCGCAAGCTGACCTTGCAGATGCAGATGTCCGTCGATGGCCGCGTCGCCGCCGAGCGCGGCGGCTGGCAGTTGTGGGGCTTCGACTGGCACGGCCCCTGGGCCTGGGACGCGGCCTTGAAGCAGCGCTTCAACGCCACCTTGGACCGCATCGATGGCCTGGTGCTGAGCCGGCCGATGGCCGAGGAAGGCTTCATCGAGCATTGGACCGCCGCCGCCGCGCATCGTCCCGACGACCGCGATTTCGACTTCACGCGCAAGATCGTCGCCCTGGACAAGACCGTGATCAGCGACAAGATCGAGCAGCCGCGCTGGCCGCGCACGCGCATCGCCGGCGGCGGCCTGGCGCGGGAAGTGAACGCGCTCAAGGCGCAGCCCGGCAAGGGCCTGATCTGCTACGGCGGCGTCGGTTTCGCCTCGGCGCTGACCGCGGCCGGGCTCGTGGATGAATTCGAGTTCTATCTCAACCCCGCCGCGGCCGGCGCGGGGCGCTCGCTGTTTCCCGAGGACGGGCTGGCGCTGCGCTTGCTGGATTCGCAGGCCTACGAGTGCGGGATGATCGTCAACCGCTATCGGCCGCGCGATCGCGGCTGAGCTTCGGCCGGCACCATTGCCGTCATGGCCGTCGACGAACGAAGGGCGCCATCGCGGCGCCCTTCGATGTTTCCAGCGATGTTCCGACCCTAGCCGCGGCGATCGCATCGCCGGACTCGTGGCCGCGCCGCGATCAGGCCTTGCGGCTGCGGCGCGCGGCCGGCTTGCGCGCGGTGCGGCGCGAAACCGGCTTCTTCGCCGCCGGCTTGCGCGACTTGCGCTGGGCGCGGGACTTGCCGCTCTTCAGGCCCAGCTTGTCCAGCACCGGGGCCAGACGCGCCTCGACATCGGCGCTGAACTTGATGACCTTGGGTTCGACCTGATCGCGCACGTTCTCGATCCCGCCGCGCACGTTGCTGCGCGCGTCGGACGCCAGACCGCGCACGCGCTGCTGCAGCGCCTCGACCCGACCGGCCGCGCGGCCAGCGCCGGCGAGCGCCTCGCGGCGCGCGATCACGGCCAGACCCAGGCCGGCCAGCCACAGGTGACGCAGCGTGGTTTCGTTCGCCGCCACCGGCTTCTTGCGTTTCACAGCTGCCATCGTTTGCTCCGCCGACCGCCCGGAATGGGCGGTTCCACCAGCGCACTGTGGCCGCGCCCCATCGAGCAATCACACTAGCCGCTTCAGTCTGCGCACAGCTTGCGCGCTGCCTCTTGCCAGCGCCCCCGCCGCGGCGGGATGCTGCCCATCCGATCCGATCCGTTCGACAAGGACTGCTGATGGCCGCCAAATCCGCCTGGGCCGCTTTTCCTCACGATGCCAAGGGCTACGCCTACGCCGGCGACGCTCTCAAGAAAGCCTGGCCCAAGCTGCACGCCGGCGATGCCGAACCATATCCCGACGCCAAGCGCGCGACCGCGCTGATCAAGGCCGCCGGCAAGGCCGCGCCCAAGGGCCTGGACGCCGACGCGCTCGCCGCGGCGCTGCAGGACGCGTGGCGCGCATTCCATCGCGGCGATTTCAAGGCCGCCTTCGACGCCGGCCAGGCGCTCGGCCCGGTCGGCGCCAGCGTCGCGGTAAAAGCCTTGGGAATTCACGCCACCTACCTGGTCGATGACGAAGCCGAACAGCTCAAACGCTACGAGCAGGCGGCCAAGATCGCCGAGACCGCGGTCGCGGCGCTGCCCGACGAGGTCAACAGCCATTACCGCCACGCCTTCGCGCTGGGCCGCTACAGCCAGGGCCTGAGCATCGCCAAGGCGCTCAAGGCCGGCATCGCCGGCAAGGTGCGCGCCGCGCTCGACACCACGCTGCAGCTCGAACCCAAGCACGCCGAAGCTCACACGGCGATGGCGCTGTACCACGCCGAGATCATCAACAAGATCGGCGGCATGATCGGCGGCCTGACCTACGGCGCGAAAGCCGCCGATGCCGACAAGCACATCAAGGCCGCGCTCAAGCTCACGCCCGACTCGCCGATCGCGCATATCGAACACGGCAACGTGCTGATCCTGCTGCACGGCGACAAGCAGGAAGACGCGGCCGCGGCGGCGTACGAAAAGGCCGCCAAGCTCAAGCCGCTCGATGCGATGGAGGCCTTGGACGCCAACTACGCGAAGGAACAGTTGGAATAGGCGGATTGAAATCCATGGGCTTGCGCTAATCCGCGCGCGGCGGGCGAATCGCGATCGCTGCGATTCGCCCGCCCGGCTCCGGCGAGATCGGGTGCGCGCGCTCGCGAGCCTGAACAAAAGACAGCGCTGTCATCGCTCCGTGATGCGCATCACGTGCGTGTTCGTGTTTCAGGGGTTTTCCCCAGATGTGCCGCGATACCTCGTCCGGGCACCGTCGTTACATCGACCTGCCCCCACAGGAGTTGCTCATGGCCATCGATGCCACCTCGCGCGTCGCGCCGACGTACTTGCCGCAGATGCAATACAACGCGGTCGAAACACCGCCGGCCCGCAAATCCAACGGCCCCACCAGCGGGCCGGGCCACGAACCTTATCGCGGCAAGCCCGACCCGGTCGCCGAGGGCCAACGCATTCACGATCGCGTGACCGAAGGCGGTTACCAGATGGTCGCTCGCGACGCCCAGATCACCTACGACGACATCCGCTCCGTCGACGTCCCCGGCGAAGTGCGGCCCGGCTACACCCGTTTCATCACCAAGGACGGCGCCAAGCACGTCGTCGCCGAAATCGGCAATCCCTCGATCTTCGCCGCCGCCGAGCAGAAATACCTCGATGTCGGCGCGGCCACGATCGATCTCACTCGCGGCAAGGCCGACCTGCCGCCGAAGAAAGACACCGATGCGTTTTCGCTCAAGACCGACATCGAAAGCGGCGACGAGAAACTCACCATCGGCCAGGCCGCATACAAGGGCCTGGTAGACCAGTACAAGAAGGACGACCTGGAGCCCGACAGTGACCAGGCCAAGCTGGTGCGATTGCTGGAAGCGCGCGACGCGGTCAGCAACGGCAAGTTCATCAAGCCGACCTACGAAGACTTCAAACCCTGGACCGGCACCAAGACCGAGGTCGAAAGCCTGACCCAGCTCGAGCCGGCCGACATGAAGGAGATCTTCGACAGCGCCGCGATCAACCGCGAAATCGAATACCTCATGCGGCGCGAGCCGATCGCGAAGGACTTCGCCGCCAAGCTCGACGAAGCGGTCAAGGCCGTGCCCGAGGCCGATCGCAAGGCGATGGCCGACAAACTCGCCAAGGTGGTCGAAAGCGCCGACTACGTCGATGAAATCTCCAAGCTGCCGTCCTGGGACGCGCCACGCGCGCGCGCCGACGTCGAGGACGCGATCAGCCAGTTGTCGCTGCTCGATCCCGACCGCGCCCGCAGCGCCGGGCAAAAGTTCACCGCCAACGCGCTGGCGAAGGATTTCGACAGCGCCTTCGCCGACCCGACCAAGGTCGATGACGAGGCCCTGGGCGGCGGCGTCGCCGACGTGCTGGAAACGGTCAAGGGCACGCTCGACACCGTCACCGGCCTGCCGGGCGAGATCGGCGAACAGATCGACAGTCTGCTCGGCAAGGACGGCGCCGATGCGCGCGTGGACGCGGGCAAGGTCGCGGCCGAACTGCGCGCCAACGGTTACAAGCCCGAGGACATCGACAAAGCGTTCTCCAAGGTCGATTTCGCCAGCGGCGACAAGGATTCGATCCGTAAACTGTTCGATCAGTTCGACTCGCAGGGCCTGCTGCCGGCGATCTCCGGCGCCTTCGGCCTGGCCGGCGCGGTGCATTCGCTGAGTACCGGCGAGTTCGGCACGGCCGAGGAAAACCTCGCCGTGGCCGGCGGTCTGATCAGTTTCGTCGGTTCACTGCCCGATGCGGCCAAGGTGTTGCCGAACTTGGCCGGCATCGACGCCTCGGCGCTGACCCTGCTCGGCGTCGACGGCAAGACCCAGGACGCGATCGGAGTCGGCTCGGCCGAGCCCAACAGCATCGTCAGCAAGGTCGGCGAACGCGTCGCCGCGACCGATGTGCCGGAGCCGACCGGAGTGGACAAGGCGGACGAGATCACCAAGGGCTTCGGCGGTCTGATCTCCGGCAACGGAGCCGGCGCCGATGCCTCGCGCCTGAGTCGCTCGGCCACTGCGGCGGTCGATGTGGTGTCGAAGTTCACTGGCGTGGCCGGCGGCGTGCTCGACGTCGTCACCGGCGGCATGTCGGTCGAGCAGGCCTTCGGCGAGGACGGCAGTCCCGGCGATCGCGCCGAGGCGGTGCTGAGCCTGATCTCCGGTTCCAGCGAACTGGCCTCGGCCGGCGCCAACGCGCTCAGCACCTTCACCAGCGCGGCGCAGGGCGGACAGGCCAGCACTGCATCGCGGGTGCTCACGACGCTGTCGCGCGGCCTGTCGGCGGTGGGCGTGGCGGCCGGCGTGGTCGGCCTGCTGATCGGCACCTGGGTGCAGAGCGCCAAGGACAAGAGTTTCGTCAAGGACCAGTACGAGTGGTTCAAGAACCTGGCCGAGGACGGCATCGCCCGGCCGGACTGGAACCTCAAGTACGACTATGCGGTGACCACGCTGGCCGAGTTCCGCAATGCCGGCGGCAAGAACGACGTGATCGCCGATTTGAGCCATGAGGATTGGGGCGGCCGGCAGGCGCCGGGCGACCGCAGCATCTTCGATTTCCATCGCGAGGAGTTCGCGCATTTCCGCGAACAGTGGGAGAAGGACCGCGGCGCCGAAAGCTACGCGCCCTTCCTCGACCCGGCCAAGCGCGAAGCCGATTTCAAGCGCGAGAAGGACCACATGGACGAGGTCAAGGCCTATCGAGAGGCCCACCCGACCCATTTCGACGGATACAACGACTGGGTGCTGGATCTTTGAGGCGGGCGGTGGGCGGCGGCGCGGGCGCGGGCAACCCCGCGCGCAGCGGTCGCGGCCCTGCGGCGCGGACGCTCGGCGCAGCCGCGCTGACGGGGCCTATCCGCGCCGATCACCGTTTTTTCAGGGCGATCGCAAGCAAGGCTTGCCTGTTGCGTTTGGGCCCATTAGAATCTGCGGCCCGATTCAACATCGGGCGGTTAGCTCAGCGGTAGAGCATCGCCTTCACACGGCGAGGGTCGCAGGTTCGAACCCTGCACCGCCCACCAGTTCGACGAAAAGGCCGGCGAAAGCCGGCTTTTTTCGTTTCCGCGGCGAGCGCCCGCGGCCTGCCGCGCGCCGGAATCCAGTGATGAACGACGCCCACACCGCCCCGACCCGGCTGTATCACAACCCGCGCTGCTCCAAGTCGCGCGACGTCCTGGAGCTGTTGCGCGAGCGCGGCCTGGAACCGGCCGTCGTCGCCTATCTCGAATCGCCGCCCGACGCGGCTGAACTGCGCGCCTTGCTCAAGCTGCTGGGCGTTTCGGCGCGCGCGCTGCTGCGCAGCGGCGAGGACGAATATGCCGCGCTGGGGCTGGATGAGGCGTCGCTCGACGAGGCGGCCTTGATCGCGGCGATGGTCGCGCATCCGCGCCTGATCGAGCGGCCGATCTTCGTGCACGGCGGACGCGCGGTGATCGGGCGGCCGCCTGAGCGGGTGCTCGAACTGCTCTAGCCGGCGCGCATCGCTGAAGTTTTATATGGGAGTTTTTGTGGGAGGGGCTTCAGCCCCGATGCTTTTCGATCAGCTTGTCCGGATTCGTGGCGATCGGAACGAAAAGCATCGGGGCTGAAGCCCCTCCCACAAAAATTCCCACAAAAGACCTCGCGATCAGCGCGCCATCAGAACGACTTGCTGCCGCGCATCGCCAGCACCCGCTCCGGCGCCCGGAACGAATCGCTGCGCGCGCCGGCCCAGAACGACTGGAACACCGCGTGCGCCGGAATCTTGCCGATCAGTTCGCCGGGAGCGAGAAAGTTGTACAGCGCGCCGAGCGAACGCACTTCGGTCGGCGAAACCCGGCGCAGGATGTGCTCGGGACCGATCTCGCTCGGATGGGTCAGTCCGGCCGCGCACAGCAGATCGCGCAGCGCCTTGAGCGTGTTGTCGTGAAAGTGGAACACGCGTGTGGACTTGTCCGGCACGTCGAGCTTGCCCCAGCGGCTGGGGTCCTGCGTCGCCACGCCGGTCGGGCAACGGTCGGTATGGCAGCTCTGCGCCTGGATGCAGCCCAGCGCGAACATGTAGCCGCGCGCGGCGTTGCACCAATCCGCGCCCATCGCCAGGGTGCGGCAGATATCGAAGGCGCTGGTGATGCGTCCGGCCGCGCCGATGCGGATCTTGTCGCGCAACTCCAGCCCGACCAGGGTGTTGTGCACCAGCATCAGCGCCTCGTGCATCGGCACGCCGACGTGGTCGATGAATTCCGCCGGCGCCGCGCCGGTTCCGCCCTCGGCGCCATCGACGACGATGAAATCCGGCAACATCCCGGTTTCCTGCATCGCCTTGGCGATGCCGAACCATTCCCAAGGATGGCCGATGGCGAGCTTGAATCCGGTCGGCTTGCCGCCCGACAGTTCGCGCAATCGGGCGACGAAACGCAGCAGCCCCTGCGGCGAATCGAAGGCGGTGTGCGCGGCCGGCGACACGCAGTCCTGGCCCATCGGCACGCCGCGCGTGACGGAGATTTCCGCGCTGACCTTGGCCGCCGGCAGCACGCCGCCGTGGCCGGGCTTGGCGCCTTGCGAGAGCTTGATCTCGATCATCTTGACCTGCTCGTCGCGCGCGTTGGCGAGGAAGCGCTCCTCGCTGAACATGCCGCGCTCATCGCGGCAACCGAAGTAGCCCGAACCGATTTCCCAGACCAGATCGCCGCCGTTCTCGCGGTGATACGGCGAAATCGAGCCCTCGCCGGTGTCGTGGTAGAAGTTGCCGAGCTTGGAGCCCTTGTTGAGCGCGCGGATCGCATTGGCCGACAGCGAGCCGAAACTCATCGCTGAGATATTGAACACGCTGGCCGAATACGGATGCGCGGTGTTCTCGCCGATGGTGATGCGGAAATCGTGCGCGACGTGCGCGGTCGGCGCCAGCGAATGGTTGATCCATTCGTAGTCCAGGCTGTAGACATCCTGCTGGCTGCCGAACGGGCGCACGTCGTTGACCGACTTGGAGCGTTGATAGACCAGCGCGCGCTGTTGGCGCGAGAACGGCACCTCGGCGGTATCGGCCTCGATGAAGTACTGGCGCATCTCCGGGCCGATCGACTCCAGCCCGTAGCGGAAATGCGCGAGCACCGGGTAGTTGCGCCGCAGCGTGCTGCGGGTCTGCAGCAGGTCCAGCGTGCCCAGGATCGCCACCGCGCCGAAACCGGCCACGCCCCACAGCCAATCGCTGTGATGCGCGAACACCAGCACCGCCGAGATCAGGGTCAGGATCAGACTTGCAACGTAAGCGGCATAGCGCATGGCGATCGGATGGGTTCACGAGCTGAGGCCGAGCATACCCTCGGGCGCGTGGATTGGCTGTACGGCGGCGGGCGGGAGGTGGGTGGTGGGTGTGGCGGGGTTGCGCTGTGAGGCTGCGGGGCTGCGGGGGTGGCGGAGTGGCGAGACTGCGGGGATCTGCGAGAGCGCTGCGGGGAGCTGCGGCGCGGCTGCGGAGTTGCCGTAGCGCTGCTCACCGTTACGCAGGCACACGACCATGCCGACACCACCTACCGTCATTCCCGCGAACGCGGGAATGACGTTCTGGAAGGATGGCGCTGAAGTCTCTGGATTCCCGCCTTCGCGGGAATGACGATCTGGAAGGATGGCGCTGAAGTCTTTGGGTTCCCGCCTTCGCGGGAATGACGGTCTGGAAGGATGGCGCTGAAGTCTTTGGATTCCCGCGTTCGCGGGAATGACGGTCTGGAAGAATGGCGCTGAAGTCTTTGGATTCCCGCGTTCGCGGGAATGACGGCCTTGGGGCTGCGCGCTGAAGACTCGAAGTGCGCGGCTTCTACAGCAAACCCCAGCGCGTTTACGCGCCAATCGCGGCGCCCTCGCCCATCCCTACAACCGCGCATCCACCTCATCGCGCGGATACAGGCTCTTGATGTCGTACAGCAAGGCGCCGGGCTTGCCGTAGGCACGCGCGCCGGCGGCGCCGAGGACGCGGAACTCTTCGTGCGCCACCGCCAGCACGATCGCGTCGTAGACGCCGGTTTCGGGCCGATCGACCATGTCCACCCCGTACTCGCGCCGCGCTTCCTCGGCGTGCGCCCAGGGGTCGTGGATCTCGACCTGGGCGCGGTATTCGCCGAACTCGCGCGCCAGATCGATCACCCGGGTATTGCGCAGGTCGGCGCAGTTTTCCTTGAAGGTGATGCCCAGGATCAGAATCCGCGAACCGGCCAGGGCGATGCCGCGCTGGATCATGCGCTTGACCACTTCGGCGGCGACGTGGCTGCCCATCGAGTCGTTGATGCGACGGCACGCCAGCAGGATGTCGGGGTAGTAACCGGCGCTCTGCGCTTTCTGGATCAGGTAGTACGGGTCCACGCCGATGCAGTGGCCGCCGACCAGCCCGGGCCGGAACGGCAGGAAATTCCACTTGCTGCCGGCCGCTTCCAGCACCTCGGTGGTGTCGATGCCGAGCTTCTGGAAGATCAGCGCGAACTCGTTGATCAAGGCGATGTTGGCATCGCGTTGAGTGTTCTCGATGACCTTGGCCGCCTCGGCCACGCGCAGGCTGGAGGCCTTGTGGGTGCCGGCCGGAATGATGCTGCGGTACAGCGCATCGACCCGGTCGGCGGTTTCCGGGGTGGAGCCGGAGGTGACCTTGGGAATGTCCACGAGACGGCGCTGGCGATCGCCCGGGTTGATCCGCTCCGGGCTGTAGCCGACGAAGAAATCCTCGTTGCAGCGCAGGCCCGAGCTGCGTTCGAGTTCGGGAATGCAGATTTCCTCGGTCGCGCCGGGATAAACGGTGGATTCGTAAATCACCGTGTCGCCGCGCTTGAGCAAACCGGCCAAGGCCCGGCTGGCCTGGATCAGCGGATTGAAGTCCGGGCGCTTGTGTTCGTCGATCGGCGTGGGCACGGTGATCACGTACACCTCGCGATCGGCCAGGTCTTCGAGGCTGGCGCTGAAACGCAGGCGGACCGCGGCGGCGATCTCCTCGGCGCTGTTCTCGCGATGATGATCCTCGCCGACGCTGAGCTGCGCCACGCGCACGGCATTGATGTCGTAACCGACGGTGTCGTAGCGCTTGCCGAACTCCAGCGCCAGCGGCAGGCCGACATAGCCCAGCCCGATCACGCCGATGCGCGCTTGCGCGAAACTGCTTTCGTACTGCGCCATGCCCTGCCCTGATGTCGGGAGCGGGCGCCGGGGCGGCCCGGACCACCGGTGCGGGGATTCTAGAGAGCGGCGTCGCGCGCTGGCAAATACCGGCGGCGCAGTTCGCGCATCGGCGCCCGGCCGAAGCCTGGCGAGCGCGGTTTCAAGCCGGCGCTTGCTCCAGCGAGCCGAACGGCGCGGTGACCGCGAGGAAATGCCGCCGCGCCGCGCCGCCGTCGGTATGCAGCGCGACGATGCGATCGTCGCGGCAGTCGATCAGGATCGCGCTGCCGTCGGCGCTGCATTCCCAGATCGACAGGCCGCCGGCCGGATTGAGGTAATGCCACTGCCCGCCTTGTTCCGACATGCGGTCCCAGATCGCGTCCGAACACCGCCTGCCGCGCGGCGAAGCGCTCCCAGCCGCCCTCGGGCGCCCACGGGGTCCACGCAGGCGCGGGTTCGCCGCCGGCATCGAACGCGCGCCCGCTCATTCGGCCACCACCGCGATCGCATTGCGGCCCAGTTGCTTGGCCCGGCCCTTCCCCGACGAAAAGCACAGCGCAAGCGCAATGTGCCTGCGCGCCGGAACGGTGCCGGGCATCACCAATTCACACGCTTTTGTAGTGGCCGCCGGCGGCATCCCGGTGCCGGTGACGCCTACATTGGACGCGGGCTCTCCACCCGACGACACGATCGCGCCGCACCGCGAGGGCCCGCCCCTTCCGCCGCTGCCAGCGGCCTATCAACGTGAGGGCTTCGCCGATGTCGCACTCATCCATGCGCTCCGCTTCCCGGCCGCTCGTCAGTGGCCGCATCGTCCGGGCCTTTCGCCCGCTCACCATCGCCACCGCCGCCGCGCTCGCCGCCGTCTGCGCCGCGCCCGCCGGCGCGGGCGTGGTCAACGCCAACGGCCTGGAACCGGCCGGCCAGTACGATCAATTCATCGTCAAATACCGCAGCGGCAGCCACGCGCGTCTCGAGGCCGCGAGCCTGAACGCAGCGCTGTCCCGCGCCGCCGCTGCCTCCACCGCCTCCGGCCAACCGCGGCTGGGCCTGGCGCATGTGCGCCGCATGTCGCTGGGCGCCGACGTGATCCGCGCCGATCGCCGCCTCGACCGCGTCGATGCCTTGGCGCTGATGAAGCGCATCGCCGCCGATCCGGCGGTGGAATACGTCGAACCCGATCTGATGATGCGCACGCAGTTGATCCCCAACGACACGCGCTACAACGAGCAATGGCATTACGCCGCCAGCGCGGTCGGCATCAACGGGCCCGGCGCCTGGGACCGGTCCAGCGGCGCCGGCGTGGTGGTGGCGGTGGTCGACAGCGGCTATCTGAGCCATACCGATCTCAACGCCAACATCCTGTCCGGCTACGACTTCGTGGCCTCGGTGAACGGCCTGGGCCTGGCCTGCCTGTTCGCCGGCCTGCCCTACAACTGCGGCGGCGGCAACGACGGCAACGGTCGCGACAACAACGCCACCGATTCGTCCAACATCAAACACGGCACGCATGTCTCCGGCACCATCGCCGCGGTCACCAACAACAACCTCGGCGTGGCCGGCGTGGCGCGCGACGCCAAGATCCTGCCGGTGCGCGTGCTCGGCAACGGCGGCGTGGGCCAGACCTCGGACATCGCCGACGGCATCGTCTGGGCGTCGGGCGGCAGCGTCAGCGGCATTCCGGCCAACGCCAATCCGGCCGACGTGATCAATCTCTCGCTCGGCGGCGCGCAGGCCTGCAGCCAGACGCTGACCTATCGCGACGCGATCAACGCCGCCACCAACAACGGCGCGGTGGTGGTGGTCGCCGCCGGCAACAGCAACACCGACGTCGCCGGCTTCACTCCGGCCAGTTGTCCCAACACCATCACCGTGGCCGCCAGCGACATCAACGGCAACCGCGCCTGGTATTCGAACTACGGCGCCGGCATCGACATCGCCGCGCCCGGCGGCGAAACCTGTTCGCCGGCCACCGAGTTCCTCGCGCTGGGCGAATCGGTCAGCGGCAAGTGCACGCAGAACCATCCGGGCAACGGCGTGCTGTCCACCGTCGATAGCAACGGCTACAACTTCTATCAGGGCACCTCGATGGCCGCGCCGCACGTGGCCGGCGTGGTCGCCTTGATGAAATCGGTGAAGCCGGCGCTGACCACCGCGCAGGTGCAGACCATCCTGACCAGCACCGCGCGGCCGATCGCCGCCGCCAAGTGCCCCGGCGGCTGCGGCCCGGGATTGATCGACGCCAACGCCGCGGTGGCCGCGGCGCAAGGTCCCTGAACGCAACTGCGCACGCTCATGGCCCCGGCGCGATGCCGGGGCCCTTTTTTTGCCGAATTCGGCGAATGCAAGCGCAACGGTCAAGCGAGCCGGAGCGATTTCGCAAGCAAGATGCGACGCAGTTTGCACTGCCGGAATCCCGACCTCGCATTTACGTACAGCTAACATCTGCCTCCGGCACCATTCAGGCACAGGGGTTCCCATGCGGAGCCAGAGCGATGACGACCACCTTGCAAGGCCGCCCCACTCCGACCACTCCTGGGCTGAGTTACTGGGCCATTCACTACCGCGACGCCGAGTTCTACCGCGACGGACTGCACTTCAGCGACTATGCGCCGGCGTTCTACGTCGGTATTTCCGCGCACCTGGAACATCCCGATCGCGACTTCGACGATCCGCTGCTGGATCTGAGCGAACGCTACCAGCGCATCCGCCTGGGTTCGGCGCTGGACTGGGAGCATGCCCAGGACGCCGCGCGTTCGGCTTGGGAACGCGCGCGCAGCAATGCGCAGGCTGCGCGTCAGTATTTTCAGCGGCGCGTGGCTGAGCTGGTCGCTCGGGCTTGAGCTTTTTTCTTGCGCATCCGTCGCCGTTGGCGACGGATGCGTTTGCGTGCGTGCGACGCGAGTTCAATCGACCACTGACGATGCTGTTCATCCCGGACGGAGCCCCTCTCCCGCTTGCGGGAGAGGGGTTGGGGTGAGGGCACGGTAGTCGCAGAACTCCACACAAGAGCATTCGCGCCTACGGCGCTTATCCCCTCACCCCAGCCCTCTCCCGCAAGCGGGAGAGGGAGCGGAGCGCGAGACGATTTGGTTCTGCTGACTCCGTTTATTCGACACAGCAAACCTCAAACTTTGAACCGCCCCCCATCCACCCGCAGAATCTCGCCGGTGACATAAGGCGCATCGCGCAGATACAACACCGCTTCGACCACGTCCTCGACCGAACCCATGCGCCCCAGCACCGTGCGCGCGGCGATCGCGTCTTCCTGCTCGGCGCGTTCGGCCGGGTCGCGCACCGACGGCAGCACGGTCCCGGGCGCGACGGCGTTGACGCGGCACGGCGACAACTCCGCCGCCAATGCGCGGACCATGCCAGCGCCGGCGGCGCGGCTGACCTGATACGCCGAATGGCCGGCGAAGGAACGGTCCAGATAGGTGTCGAGCAGCATCACCACCGAGCGCAGCGGCCGGCGCGCGTGCAGGCTGACCACCAGTTCCCACGGCGCCAGCAGGTTCACGCGCAGATGCCGTTGCAGGCGCTCGCGTTCTTCCTCGATCCGGCCCGGGCCGCCGTCGGCCGCGCCGAGCGCGCCCCAGGCGTAGCCGCGTTCGAACAGCGACGCGCTCAACACCACGTCGGTGATGTCCGCTTCCGGCAACGCCGGCAGCGGTTCGTTCATGTCCCAGCACCACTCCAGCACCGGTGCGCAAAACGGTTGCGGGACGCTGTCCGCGCTGCGCCGATGCGCGACCACGCGCTCGCCGCGGGTCAGGCAGGCTTCGGCGATGGCGCGACCGATGCGGCGCGAGGCGCCGGTAACCAAGGTAACCCGCGACATCAGCCCGCCTCCCTTTGCGACACCACCGGCACCACGCCCGCAACCCGCTCGCTCAAATAACGTCGCACGAACTCAGCGCTGGCGAAACTGTAGAACCCGCTCGCATTGTGTTCCGCGCGAAACCCGCGCTGCTGCGCCAGCACGGCCAATTCGCTCTGCAGCGCGGGCAACGGCAATTGCTGCAGACCATGAAACAGATACGGCCGGCCCGGGTCGTAACGCGCCTGCCACTGCGGCGCGGCGTCGATGCCGCCGAGCAGATCGATGTCCAGCGGCACCGGCATCTGCCGGCGCGGGTCGCGTTCGCGGCCGAAATCGGCTTCCAGGCGCTTGAAGCGGCGCTCCAGCGCGTCGATCGCCGGCGCCGTTGTGTATTCCAGCGCCAGCATCAGGTTGACCGTGGCGCCGCCGCGATGCGCACGGTGGCGATCGCCGTACAGCTCGGACACCGCGCGCACGCCGACGACCTCGGCATCGGCCGCGAGCCGCGCCGCGGCGCCGAGCAGGTTCTCGACCCGCGCGCCGTCGCTGGCGCCCAGGCAGATCAGCGCGATCCAGCTCATGCGCCGCGGGCCCGCGTCGCGCTGCGGTGGTGTTTCATCGGCGGATCAGATTCCATCGCCCAGCGCTCCTGGTTGCGCGCGCTCCGGCCCAGGGGGTTGGAAGCGCTCGAATATCGAGCGATCGCGGCGGCGGGCCGCGCGATCGCTCCGATCCGCATTCTAGCCGCCTGACCTGGATTTCTCCTGCCCGCCGCCGCGGCCGCCCTGCCCCGGCTCAGGCCACCGGATACGGCATGTCGTCGAAGCGCTGCGCGTGATAGCCCTTCACCCCGACCTCATGCGCCAGCGCGCTGCGGAAATCCAGGCCGGCGCGCAGGCAGTCGAGCACATAGCCGAAACCGAAGCGCGGCTGCCAATGCAGGTCGCGCCGCGCGGCGTCGTTGACGTAGACGCGGTCGAGTTGCGCGAACAGCTTCCAACCCTTGGTCGCGTACAACTCGCGACAGTCCGGGAACAGGCGTTCGACCACGGCGGCGGCGTCGCGGCTGAGCGCGGGCAGATCCTCGCGCGAGAACGGCGTGGTCGCCGAAACGATGTAGCGGCCGAAGCCCAGCGCCGGCGCGCGCTCGATCGCGCACAGATGGGCCTGGACCACGTCGTCGATGTCGGCGCGGCGATACAGCAACTCGTTGACCTGGACGTTGGCCGATTCGAACACCTCGCGCACCGAAGCGTCGTCGTCGTCCTCGGGAAAGAAGCGCGAAGTGCGCAGCACCAGCACCGGCAGCTGGTGCTTGCGATGGAACAGCTCGCACAGGCCTTCGGCGGCGATCTTGGTGGTGCCGTAGATGTTCTTCGGAATCGGCGCGACCTGCTCGGTGATCCAGGTCGCCGGCTCGCCCGGCTCCGGCGTCAACGCCGCGCCGAAGGCGCTGGTGGTGCTGGTGAACACGAACGACTCCACGCCCGCGGCCAGCGCGGCCTGCAGCAGGGTCAGCGTGCCGGTGAGGTTGGTATCGATGAAGTCCTGGTAGCTGTGCGTGGCCACGTGCGGCTTGTGCAGCGTGGCCGCGTGGATCACGCAACGCACGCCGCGCATGGCGTCGGCGACGAAATCGCGATCGGCGATGGAGCCGACCCGGTCGGTGAACGCGGACGGCTTGATGTCCAGCCCGCGCGCGTCGCGCGATTGCGCGCGCAGGCGGCGCATCAGGCCTTCGCCCAGGTGGCCGGCGCTGCCGGTGACGAGGAGGGTCATGGTGCGTGCTCGATGATCTGCGAAACCGGCCGCGCCGCCGCTGCGGGTCAGCGCCGGCGCCATGGCGGTGGGATGCGGCTAGGTTACAAGGCGGCGCCGGACGCGGCCACATACAAGTGTCACAACCGCGGCGCGGCCGATGCCGCGCGGCCATTCACGCGCCGGGCGGCGATTCCCAACGCCACGCCGCCTGCAAGCGTTCGCGCAGGTAATCGACGAACGCCCGCACCCGCGGCGCCAGATGCGCGCTGTGCGGATAGATCGCATGCAAGGGCGCGGCGGCGACGGCATAGTCCGGCAGCACGCGGCGCAAACGATCGGCGGCGAGATCGTTGCCGACGTCCCAGATCGATTTCAGCGCGATGCCGGCGCCGGCCAGCGCCCACGCCAGGACCACGCCGCCGTCGTTGCTGACCAGTCCGGCGTCGATGCGCACGTTGACCGGCTCGTCGCCGATGAAGCGCCACTCCGCGCCCGGCGAATCGCCGATGACGATGCAGCGATGGCGGATCAGATCGGCCGGATGCGCGGGTTCGCCGTGTTCGCGCAAATACGCCGGCGCGGCGCAGACCACGCGGTGATTGGGCGCCAGCGGCCGCGCGATCAGGCTGGAATCGGCCAGGCTGAGCACGGGCCAATTCATCTTCCGCAAAGGCGAACCGTCGGAAGGGTTCTACGGCGTGGTGTCGGGCGCGATGAAGGCCTCGACCCTGCACACCGACGGCCACGAGACGATCCTGGTGTTGATCGAAGCCGGCAGTTGGTTCGGCGAAGTGGCGATGGTGGACGGCTTGCCGCGCACTCACGACATCTGCGCTACCGAACCCAGCCAACTGCTGCGAGCGGACACGGCCTTGTTCAACCGGTTGATGCAGCGCGCCAGTTTCGCGCGCGCGATCGCCCTGCTGCAGACACGCCACATCCGCGGCGCTTTCGCCTTCATGGACGACGCCAACCTGCGCACGACGCGCGCGCGCCTGGCGCGGCGGCTGCAGCGGCTGGCGCGCGGCGACGCCGACCTTGGCGCGGGGTCGCAAAGGCGATCGTTCGCGATCACTCACGACACTCTGGCGATGATGCTCGGCGTCACCCGCCAGACCTTGTCGCTGGAACTCAAGGCCCTGGCGGCGTTGGGCGCGATCGATCTGCAATACCGGCGCATCGTCATCGTCTCGATGGAAAAGCTCAAGGCGATCGGGTGGGAAATGCTGTGAACGCGAACGGGTGTCGTGCGGCCCGACGTCGGCTTCGCCAGCCGCCTGATTCACGTCGGATCGGCCGCATGAGGATTCTCTAAAGCCGATTATGCGCTCGGGTTCTGAATCGGCCGGGGATCAGCTTCTGTAGCGGGCCATCTGCGCTCCCAGATCGCCGTGGCCGTCGGGCGAGTTCATCGTACTTTCCGTGAGCGTGGACGCGCCGCGCCCGGCCAAGGTGTTGCCGCTTGCCATCGCCAGATCGACAGCGAGGGCGGTCTGCGCGAACAGTTGGATCGCGCGATCGTTGCCGGCATCGGCGTCGATTTTGAAACCCCGACGTACCGCGATATCGGCCAGCCTTCGCCCGCGCTCCAGCGCGGCGGTCGGCTCGGCATTGGTACCGCCCACTCCGGTCAATTGCGCGACCACGCCGTTGCGATAATTCCTGTCCATGTAACTCAACGCGGCGCTCAGCCCGCTCAGACTCGGGTCCCAAAGGCCCTGCGTTCTTTCGACGAAGGCCGCATCGGTGCGCACCAGGTTCTCCAGCACGGTCTCCGGCAAGGCCATGAGTTGCTCACGGGAACGGCCGCCGATGTTCAGCACACTGTGCGGATCGGCGATCAAGCGCTCCATGATCCGCAGCACTTCGGGCGAGTGATTGCGCGAACTCGCGGCCTCGCGCTCGCGGGCCGGCAGCCCGCTCGCCGCTTGCGCGAGGCCCGGCTTGAGAATTCCGGCGTCCGCCAGACTGCTTGCGTTGTTGAAACGATCGTATGCCGCGCGGAGCAGTTCGATCCGACGGTTCCCGCTCATGCCGATCTGTTCGGTCAGATCTTCCACCCGGCGGTATCTGGCGATGAGCTTTTCCGATGCAGACATGCCCGCGCCCCACTTCCAACGCTCGGGATCGTAGTCCTGCATGTAGGCCAGCACGCCACCCAATGTCACCTCATCAGCGGTACGCCGGCCACCGCCGGAAAGGCTGAGCAACTTGAAGGTAAGCTCTTGCCCGGGTGAATGCGCCTGAACCGACCCCTTGTTTCCCACGACATGTCTCCCTGTGCACGAATCGCCGCGCTGATGGGCAACAAAACGCCGGGGGGTGAACGCTGTGAATGCGTGAGGCGGTGCCGAAAACCGCCCGCTTCGCGGCCGAATGGGCCCGTGCGGTTAGGTTGCAGAACTTCGAAGGACGGACCGTGGTGCCCGGAGCCGGCCCCACATATCTAGCATAAGCAACTGATTTTTATAGCTATAAAAATAAAAGAAATAGCAACCTGCCCCCAGAAATGCCCCCATCAGCCCACAGCCAGCGCACGTCTGCTTCAAAGCATTGCATCAAAGAAGAAATCGCTCAAAACTGTTGCTAATAACGACGATCGATATGAGGATTTGGCCGTCCGGACTGTTCGCAATTGCAGCACCCATCAAACCCAAGTACCGATGGCGAGGGCCAAGACCAGCAAGACAGCCAATCGACTATCTTGGCGCGATTCTCTAATCGCCCCTCCGTCGGAATTACAGATTTGCAGTCCCAAAGGCCTGCGGACGTCTCAGATCCGCTGCAAATTGCGGAGTAGCTTCGTTCGAATCTGAACGAGCAAGCCTCGAACACGGCCAGTCACAACCAACTGGATCAACGTTCGCGCAGCGAAACCAATTCGATCACTAACGAAATATTCAACAGTTCGGCCTCATGCAGCTAGCACTACGCTAGGGCATCGCTACGCCATGAAGACTAGGCCGCCGCAATCGGGGCTAGCAGAACGCGCCAAACTTCTTTCACCCCGGCAACACTCAAGATTGAGGTGCCAAATGGCTGATCCGAAGATTCACCTGACAATTCAGCAGATGGAAAATATGATCCGGGCGTCGAAGCTTGAGAAAATGCCATCTGCGTTCGACAAAGTGTTGCTGCACGGACTGAAAATCCCCGCTGATGCCGTGAAAACCTTTGGGAGGATGTTCGAAATAGCACAGACTATCCTCGGATTCGTCTCGACGGTTGGCCTTGCAATTTCGACGGTAAAATCCTTACTGACATCCATTGGAATCTTGAAAGAAGACGACCCCTTCGCAGAGATCAAGGAGCTTTTCGAAGCTAGATTCCAAGAACTAAAAGAATACTACGACAAAGAGGAACAAGAGCAACAAACAAATCTCCGCATAGGCTGGCAAGTACAAATTGCCGAGGCAAGAACAGCCGCATCCAATCTTAACGCTCGAACCGACGCGACATTAGCATCCGCCACCAAGGCTTTAAGTGGCTTGGCCGGGGCTCTAACCGATATGCTGCAACCAGCCCCATTGAGGACAGCAACGGGACTAGCACTAGTCGAAACCATTCCTGCCCGAGGATGGATCACTTTTGCGCCAGAAGCTTACTCCTATCCGCTTCTGCCGCAAGGCTCGCCAGTTCCAGAGCATTGGATTAACTACGCCAGACCAGAATTTATGTCTCTTGTTGCCAGTGCTCAGCCGGTTCAATTCAGCACAAAATCAGACACTCTCCGGCAGCGGCTTTGGGACCCAAGCTTCTATCTCGACGTATTAATCGAAGGCCTCTCGGTTTATGTCACACTTCTGACAGCAATTGAACCAGCGTTCCGTGCCACTAGATATGAGAGACAGCGAATTCTAGATATGGCGGATGGCCTCAGTTATTTCACTGAAACCTGGAAGGCCCGACTGATCCGAACGAAAATTGATCCATTTCTTCAGCGGGGCCTCGGTGAAAATGAAGCATACCCTTACAACCCGTATCAAAATAATTTTTACCCAATAATCAAGTGGGGAATACCGTTAGGCGTGATCGACCCCGTTAGCGGCTTCGCCGCATTTGACCCTTTGTTCAATCGAGACTTCACGCTCAACGACCCACCCCTTGGCATAGCCACAAATGATCGTTTCATCACCAATGCCGACGAAGCGAAAAAAACGGCCAATTCAACCCTTGATGAATTGATCAAAGCGATGCCTGCTGTATGCGGAATTAAGGCATTGGAAGAGACAACCAAACAATTCGCAGAGCTTGCCGATTACGGATTATACGGCTCTCAATTCACAAAATTCTCCCCACTCCCCTTTGACGCCTTCGTAGCATTGCGGGAGTTTCATGCGCTACCCGTGCTTCTCGGTGAAGAGAAGTTAAGCCTAGGCGACCTTGGCGTTAAAGCAGGCATGCCAGGCAAGTTTTACAGAGCGCTTCGATATAAGAACGAATCTTCACAATTTTACCGCGTCAGCATGGCACGGAGAATGGACATAACAAAAATCCAGCTTGGTTACCGACTGAAGATCGAAATGGCAGGAGCACCCCCACGGTGGATTACGCTCTGCCCACATGATGAACCGAGCTCTGTTTTTGAACCCAACTTGAAAATATTCCCAGAGGGAGAGCACAAAAAAGACATATCTGCTGACAACGCCTTGATCTATGATGTAGTGCAACCAGGGCTGCTTAGCAAAGCTGATGAAGGGAAACTCGACCTGAACAAACCCATCCCGGGATTTCAGCGACTATATATCAATCGCCGCACAGGAAAAGCCCAGGTAACGATTAAGGTGTGGCTTAGTTTCGACACTCATGACGACGACGCCCCGGTAGTTGGGCATGCAAATATTATGATCTCAGGAATGGGCGCTTCTGAAGGGGCGTTTAATTTAACCTTCACAATATTCGAAACCGCCGCCATCCGCTACGGAAGCTATATAAAAGAATTCGCCACTGACAAAGTGCAAGAGATCCAAGGCGATTCATTAGAACTTACAATCTCGCCAACTTATTTAGTGGCTGAATCAGAATACTTCAGCGACCGCCTGAAGGGCATCATGGTCTTCGACAAGAGCATTGCGGATGTTGCAAAGGTGCTTAACCAAGCTCCAAAGCCTTGGGACCACGATTTCCAGCCTCCTAACTGGAAATTTAATGATGTAGCATTTCATCAAGAACGTATAATCACGCGATATAAGCAGTTGGAAGCAAAGCACCCGGAACTGATTGAGGCTGCAACAGCGCTCCATCAGTTACCTGGGTTTAATGATCGAGTGCTCGACTAATGGCACCGTTAAGTAAGCGGAAAAAAGATGCGTGCCTGCAATCAGTTCGACCAAGAGCGCTCGACACACGGGTATCTGCCGATGCTTAGGTCCGCGGTCTAAATGCTACGACCCAGCAAACAAGCCTCTACAGCCAAATCCAGGCAAGAGACAACCTCTCCGCCGGGTAGATACCGGTCGGGGCTTACGCGTCAGAAAATGAGGTCGTGCAACTAGATTTTTGCAACTAATGAGCCAACGCAACCCACCCTCAGCCTGCAGAGCGTGGTTTGTATGGTCGCAACCTCTTTCCGCTAAGCCGCTCTGCTAGCGAAGTCCTATCCTGGACGCTTCCGATGCTTGTAGTCGGCAGGGCCTTTATGCTGCGGTCCCAAGGCCTCGCTTGTATGGCGGCATCAAGTGAGTCTCGGTGATAGACCTTCCTGTCGCCTGAGTTCTTGGCGGGTAGGTGCATGTTTCGAAACGCCCATACAGAGCAGCGGCAATACTCAGCCGCCTCCGTCTCGATCAACCACGGGGTGTTGACCCGGGGTGCTGGTGCCTTCTTGGATGCCATGGCGGCGTCCGCTCTCTCTAATCAGTCAGATCGCGATTCTGACCGTCTTCTCGTTCATCAGGCCTCTTCCTAGACTTCCGTGGCCGATTGCTAGAGCGATTGCGATCGCGCCACTCGATGACCTCGCCGGCCTTCCAGGTCGCAGGCTTCCGAGTGAGCCGTACCGGGAAGGTGGGCTTGCATGCGATGGTAGCCAGAAAGTGCTCGGGCGTGATGCCCCAGAGCTCGGCGCACTCAGGAGCGCTTAGCGCCAGTTCCTGCCACGGGATCTTGTCGGAGATAGCCATTGCGCGAGGCTATTGCGCGCCTGTCGCAAGGGCAGAGATCCTGCCACTGGCCGGTGCCTACCCGCTCTCCCGTTCCCCCTGGAATCACAGGGAGGGATCGACATGGCTGGCAAACCGTATTTTCAGATTTATCGCGAGGGCCTGAAGGTTGGGGAGCAGACATCCTTGCTCGGCTCGCTAGCTGGAAGGCACCCGTCATCGACCCATGGACAATGGCGTTGGCGGCTTGTCGGTGGCAATGGCGAGCCGATGGCATACGGCGAAGCCTATACTTCGAAAGCGGCGATGCTCGAGACCCTCGACATCATCTCTGCCTTAGGATCAACCAACTACTTTGAGATCGACGGCAGGTGATGGCGAGATTCCGCTATCTGGCCTGCGTGGATCTTTGCATGTCCGCCCCCTGGCATCGGCGACAGTCAGGCTTGACCAGCCAGCTCAGCTGCGATCAGGCGCCCCTGGCGATCGAGCCATCGTGCGATCCATCCTGACGCCGCCGCCGCGGTGCGAAACGGCCGGTCGATATGCGCCGTACGAGCCTGGTGCCGCCGAATGGTGGCAAGGCAGCCGTTGTCCTGGTCTCCAATCGTTGCGAGCCAGACATCGGGATTGATATCAGGAACGGCGACTAGGTGCCGCGCAGTGACGGGGCCGTGTGGCTCCCAATGAAAGCCGCACGGCAGCGGCTGAAGTGTGCTATGCGCGTCCATGAGGCGAGCTTGCGCTACGCTGGTCGCGTCAGCCGAGACTCCCAAGCCATGCCGAATAGCCGCTCCTGGTCAGATATCGCGGCCTACATTCCGTCCCCTTGTGGCCGCGGACACCGCCTAAATGCGTAGGGACAAGAGGAAACCAGGGGGAAATATGAAGCCCATGAAGCTACTCAGTGCCGCTGCGGTACTAGCCGTAGTCAGCGGCTGTACCACTACAAAGGATTGGGCGGCTACCGGGGGGAGCCGGGCAGATGGAGTGTCAGACTCTCATACGAAGTCGGCCAGATGGAGCGAGCGGAGTTGAGTGAGACGCAGGCAATCGATATCGCGTCTAGGCGATGCGTCACGTGGGGATATGCGGGCACAGAAGCTTTTGGCGGTACTACTAGGCAATGCAACCAGTTCGGCGGCCTGGGCGGAGCGTGCGCCCAATGGATGGTGACGAAAGAATTCCAGTGCACAGGGACAGGTGGCGCCACTGGCTCTATGTCAGCCAGCCCTTTAGCGCCGGCAACTCAGGTTGAATCAATGTCTATTCTGCCCAAGGCTTCGCCGGCTCCCGAAGCACCTTCAAAAACGTCAGGTGGAGCATATGAGGCTGCTCTGCGCTACGCAGCAGAACGCGGCTGTAGCGCTGATGGCGTCTCGCTCGTAAGTGGCAACGTATATAGAGCGAGTTGTCCTTCTACTGGGCGCTCGCTCATCATTCAGTGCCAAGGCCAGACCTGCAAAGAGGTCAATTGACCTTCGGACGCCAACCGCTTTGTTGGCTCGGTGCGGGGATGGAAGATGTCCAACCAAGTAGGTGGCTTCAATGCGCACTTTAGCCTTGGCAATCTTGATTTGCTCCGCCAGCGCCGCGAATGCGGTCGAGCCTTCCACTGACACTGATTTTGATGCAGAGGATGCCGCAAGCACGTTCATCCGATGCGCCTCACTCTATAGCTGGCTCTCGCAGTCTTTGGAACTTGCTGGCAAGCCAAACGCCATCGAGCATATACGTGGGCTACAACGAGGAGCGAAGACCGCAGCGAGCTGGTTTTTAAGCGTAGACCACAATGAGAAACACCCAAAGGATCTCCGCAACATCGGTTCTTGGGACAGCTATCTCGACCCGCAAATCGAGACCTCTGTTACTCGCCTTCGCGCGCTCAGAGAGGTAGGCGATCAAAAAGCGCTAGATGACGAGTCAAAGATCTGCGTTGCCATGATCGATGTGCAGGCCGATGTGGTTAACACCATTCGTAGGGAAGTATCTGACAAGAACGCCAAGCAGCCGTAGATCCTCGCTCAGCTGAAAGCCCCACATCGCGGGGCTTTTGCTTAGTCGATTCGTCGGAGTTCCAGCTCCAAATTCTCACCTCGTTTTGGAAACGCGCGATTTACCAGCGTCTTGAGTCCATCCCAACTTTCTGATGCACGCATTAACCCAATCACTGCATGAAGGTGCTGCGCTAGAGCTGGATGGCCGATATCGTCGCTCAGCCACTGATGGTGTTTGGACAAGCGCCGTCCTTTGTCAGTAACAGGGTTTTTACGTTCCAGTTCTTCCAAAACACCTGGGGCAAGTCGCGCATAAACAAGATCTCGCGTATACGCGGCCACAACACCTGGTCTCTTAATCGTGTTCCATTTCCACCCTCGAAGCCGAAATATCTGCCGGTAAAAATCGTCCGGAAAACGCTTTGCCCAAGCTGCGAGTTCCTTCCTAAAGAACTTGTCAAGAATCGCCTGCAGCGCTTGTCGGTCACGAACTTCTTGATATCCCGTCGCCTCATCGACCAAAGCGACAATGCCAACTTCAGCTAAGCCTCGCATGAGCATCTCGGCCCGCTGGGCAACGACTAGCTGAGGGCGGCTAAGTACTCCAGCCTCCCGAGCGCGGAGCCAGACGTTGCACACCTTAGGGAGGGCTGATGCAACAAGGCCGTGGCCGACGCCACCACCTTTCAACTGCTGGTAGCGCACAGGAGATGTCAGCGCCAGCATTAACTCATTGTCTATGAAAGGTTTTAGGGTTGCAGATGAGGCAAAAAATGGCAATTTATCGCCAGCACTTGCAGCCCCCTCTTCCCCCTTCGGGGTGTAAACACCGCCTCGACTTCTGCCAAGTGAGCGGCCCACGCTCCGCTCCGATAGCACTCTGGTCCCGTCAGGCATCACCGCGCAGTCAATGATTAAGTCGCCGATATGAAGCGTGCCCTGGTGGGTGGGCTTCGGAATCGCCCAACGGGCTTGTGCCGCCTTGCTTGCGATCTTGGAGCGCTCATCCCGTGACAAGGAATCACGCCGTGCGATGCCTCCACGCGACTGAAAATCATCCGGCTTATCACCAATTTCATCAGACATGCTTGCTATCCTCAGGTGGCCATGCTTGCTCTCCGCAGAGCAAGCATACATCACCTTTAGAGCAAGCATGGAATTGTCACCTACCCGACTTGGCGTGGTTTCGTTCAGAGCTCTCGGGTGCCGTGGCACGAGCCTTCTAGAGCTGGCGATGTGACCCCTTCGGGCCGCCCACCGCGCGATAGGGGGGCGGGACGGCACGGCCGCGACAATCAGACTGGTCTGAATCAGACGCGGGGCGGCGGCTGATCGGCGATGCCCTCGGCATCGTCGGCGGTGAAGGCCCGGGGCGTTGCCCCCCCGCGGGGCCGCCGATAGCGCGCCTCCTAGGCAGCGCCAGGGCCACCCATATCTCGCTTGCGTAGTGATTGGCTATCGCCTTGTCCATGCACGCGGGAAGGTTGCCACCACCCCCCACCTGCTTGTGCCGTGCCCGCTTTCCGGGCAAATCCACGTTGCTCCTTTGGCAACGCATTGGCGCTGCTGTCCCGACGCCTGCGGCCGGCTTGGGGGCTACCCTCGGCCGCTAGGGCAAGTGAATGTCTGACGATCTAACCAAGCGCCAACCACAGGACAAATCCAAGATCAGCCTCACCGAAGACTGGGAGGTCCGTTATTGGACCAAAGCTTTCGGCGTTACTGAGGCCCAGCTTCGGGCGGCCGTGAAAGCGGTAGGACACGGATCAGCCACTGTTAAGAAGCACTTGGGCCAATAGGCTGCCTTGTGGGCTGGGCGCCCCTAAGCGCCTAGCCCCTTCCGAAGCGAAGGCCCGAATCGCGGTCAGTGGACCCTGTCAATGACAGCAGGATGCCCGCCCATACAGGGATCCTCCAAAGCAACAACGCGCTCAACCACGCTAGCCAGAACCACCGGCTGCAAGCGGTCGAGAACGAACTGCCCCGAACTCATGGCAACAAAAAAGCCCCATTTACAGGGGCTTTGTGGGTCATCGTCGGACTGTTACGAACTCTGGCGAACTGGACCGTGGTGCCCGGAGCCGGACTTGAACCGGCACGGCCGCGAGGCCGGCGGATTTTAAGTCCGCTGCGTCTACCGATTTCGCCATCCGGGCACGGTGCGGTGACCGGGCTAGTTTAGCTTATCCGGCAAACCCCCGACGCGTGGCGATGGGCGTTCGGATACCCAGGCGACACGAAGCCACCCAATCGCGGACAACAAAAAAGGGGCCAAGGGCCCCTTCTTCACAGCGTCGGATTTCGGTGAAGCGTTCGAACTTGCGACGCCAAGATGGAGCGGGAAACGAGACTCGAACTCGCGACATCTACCTTGGCAAGGTAGTGCTCTACCAACTGAGCTATTCCCGCTGAAACCTGGTTGAAGAAACGACCGGCCCCGAGGCGGATCGTCTGTTCGAATTGGAGGCCGAGGTCGGAATTGAACCGGCGTACGCGGATTTGCAGTCCGCTGCATAACCACTCTGCCACCCGGCCGGTGACGCGACACATACTGCCTGCAGCCACGAATCCTTGCAATCATCGACTGCGCACATTCGCTTATAAAAAAACAAAACCCCGCGAGGGGGTTTAGTTTCTAAGACGATCTCGTTACCGAAATTATCTTGAATCTGGAGCGGGAAACGAGACTCGAACTCGCGACATCTACCTTGGCAAGGTAGTGCTCTACCAACTGAGCTATTCCCGCGGAGGAAGCGATATTTTAGGCATCGAAAGAAAACTGTCAACCGTTTTCTTCACGCCCCGGCGCCTCGCGGCGCCGTGACCGAACCGCCTGCGCGGCCCGCCGCATAAGGCGGGCTGCGATGCGTCCCTCCCCGGCCAAGGTTCGGTTCGCGCCCGACGGTTCCGTTTCCGGTCAGGTCGAAGGCTTGTTCGTGTCCGCGTTCATTATAGGCCATGCGGCGCGCAAATAGGCCAGTCCGGACCACAACGTCAGCAACGCGGCGGCCGCCAGCATCCACTCGCCGATCCGGAACACCGGCAGGCCCAGCAGGTTTTCCTGATACAGCAGGCACACCAGCGCGACCATCTGCACGATGGTCTTGATCTTGCCGATCGCGGCGACCTTCACCGCCGCGCGCTGGCCCAGTTCGGCCATCCATTCGCGCAGCGCCGACACCGCGATCTCCCGGCCGACGATGACCGCGGCCCACAAGGTCATCCACACGGTCGGGTGCTTTTGCACGATCAGCAGCAGCGCGACGGCGACCATCAGCTTGTCGGCGACCGGGTCGAGGAAGGCGCCGAAGGCCGAGTACTGGTCGAAGCGGCGGGCGATCCAGCCGTCCAGCCAGTCGGTGATCGAGGCGAAGGCGAAGATGAACGCGGCCGCGAAGTTGGTCCAGGGGAAATCCAGGAAAAACACCACCACCAGCACCGGGATCAGCACGATCCGCGCCAGGGTCAGCATGGTGGGTATGGTCAACTTCATCCTTCGCTCCGCTTGCTGTCCGGCGCCGGGTCGGCGGCCTGAGCTTCTTCACTGCCGGCATCCGGGCCGCCGGCCTTCGCACTGCGCGTTTTCCTGCGTCCCGCGGCCGCGGCCTTGGGGGTGGTGTCCGAACCGGCGGCCGCCGGGGCTTCGGCCGGCGCGTCCAGCCCGTGCAGGGCGGCGTAGATGCGCTCGGCCAAGGCTTCGTTGACGCCCTCGACCCGGGAGATTTCCTCGGTCCCGGCGGCCTTGAGACCGCCAAGACCGCCGAAATGCTTCAACAGATTAGCGCGTCGGCGCGGGCCGATGCCCGGAATGTCTTCCAGCCTACTGCTGTTGCGTGTCTTCTGACGACGGCCGCGATGGCCGGTGATGGCGAAACGGTGCGCCTCGTCGCGAACCTGCTGAACCAGTTGCAGCGCCGGCGACTCGGCGCCGGGGCGGACGGTGCGGCCGTCGGGCAGCAGCAGCTCCTCGTCGCCGGGGCGCCGCGCCGGCCCCTTGGCCACGCCGACCAGGATCAGGTTCTCGACCCCGAGCTCTTCCAGCGCCGCGCGCGCCTGCGCGACCTGCCCGGCGCCGCCGTCGATCAGCAGGATGTCGGGCATCACGCCGTCTGACCGGCCCTCGCGCTCCGCGCTCGGGCGTTCGTCGACGCGCGAACCAGTGGTTCGCAAACGCGCCGCCTCACCCTCCACCGCGCGGCGGAAGCGCCGGGCGATGGCCTGGTTCATCGCGGCGTAGTCGTCGCCTTCGGTGATGCCGGTGATGTTGTAGCGGCGGTACTGACCGCGCACTGGCCCCTGCGCATCGAACACCACGCACGAAGCGACCGTGGCCTCGCCCATGGTGTGGCTGATGTCGAAGCATTCGATGCGTTGCGGCAGCGACGGCATGCGCAGCAGATCGCGCAGCGCCTCGGCGCGGGCGAGCTGGGCGGCGTGGCTGGTCAGCTCGGTGCCGAGCGAGAGTTCGGCGTTGCGCCGTGCCATATCGACGTAGCCGGCGCGTTCGCCGCGCACGTTGGCCTTGATCTGCACGCGGCGTTCGCCGGTCGCGGAGAAGGCCTGTTCGAACAGTTCGCGATCGGGCAGATCGCGGTCGAGCACGATCTCGCGCGGCGGGGGTTGTTCGCCGTAGTACTGCGAGATGAAGGCGGTCAGCACTTCCTCGGGATTGTCGCTGCCGCGGGTCTGCGGGAAGAACGCGCGGGTGCCCAGGTTGCGGCCGTCGCGGAACGCCAGCAGCAGCACGCAGGCCGCCGCGCCCTGCATCGCGATGGCGAGCACGTCCAGATCGGCGGCGCGGCCGTCCACGTACTGGCGCGCCTGCAGGCTGCGGATGCCGGCGATCAGGTCGCGGATGCGCGCGGCGTCCTCGAAATCCAGACGCACGCTGGCCGCTTCCATGTCGCGGCCCAGTTCGTCGGTGAGTTCGTCGCTGCGGCCTTCCAGGAACAGGCCGGAGCGGCGCACGCTCTCGGCGTAGTCGCGCGCCGGCACCAGGCCCACGCACGGCGCGCTGCAGCGGCCGATCTGGTGCTGCAGGCACGGCCGCGAGCGGTTACGGAACACGCTGTCCTCGCAACTGCGCAGGCGGAACAGCTTGTGCATCAGGTTGAGCGTGTCGCGCACCGCGCCGACGCTGGCATACGGGCCGAAGTAGCGCCCGGCCACCGCGCGCGGGCCGCGGTGCATGGCGATGCGCGGCCAGGCCTCGCTGGTCATCAGCACGTAGGGATAACTTTTGTCGTCGCGCAGCAGCACGTTGTAGCGCGGCTTGAGCGACTTGATCAGCTGGTTTTCCAGGATCAGCGCTTCGGCCTCGGTGCGAGTGACCGTGACCTCCATGCGCGCGGTCTGCGACAGCATCGACATGATGCGCGCGGACTTGGGCGTGGCGTTGAAATAACTGGAAACGCGATTGCGCAGCGCGCTGGCCTTGCCGACGTAGAGCACGCCATCGTCGGCGCCGATCATGCGGTAGACGCCGGGCGCGGTGCTGAGCTGCTTGACGAAGGCCTTGCCGTCGAACGGCGCGGGCTGGGCGGCCGTCATGCGCGCACGGCTCCCGCGCACGCGCGAGCGGCGGCGGAATCAAGCGGGCGGGCTGGCGAGAGAGCGGGCGTCGCGGTCACGGATATCGGTCGGCTGAGCGGCAGGGCCCGGAGGCCGGCGTAATGAGTGGATATGGCTTGAATTGGGCTGATTATGCGTTAGCGCAAGGGCTGCCGGGCTGGATCCGAGGCTGGGCGTGGGTTGCGTGGGGCCGCGGCTTGGTTGGGGCGGACTGGCTTTGATGTCGCGGGGCCGGAACGAAGCGCGGGGAAGGTGTCGTGGCTGCGGCGTCAACTGGGCCTTAGCGCCCTTTCAAAGCCTCTTGAAAACGGGCTCGTTATTGCCGCGGAAAAGCGGGCGGCGCTTGTTTCTGCGGAGGCGAACTTCTGGGACTTTCGTGCCAGGACGCTTGAAGTCACTGGATGTTCGGCTCCGCCGAAGTAAAGCGGAGCCCGCGTTCGCGGGAATGACGAGCAAAAAGCAGAGGCTCGAAACCCATAGCAGGCGCTGGACAGACGCTGAGCGGCCTTCCGGATCGCGCCCCGACCTAGCCGCCGCGCAACCCCAGCTCTTCGCGCAAACGCGCGATCGCGCCGTCGGCGGCGTGGTCCAGCAACTGGAACACATGCTCGAACTGCGCCGGCCCGCCGGTGTAGGGATCGGGCACTTCGCCGTCGGTGACCGTGCCGCACCAGTCCAGCAGCAAGGCGCTGCGCGCGTGGGCGCCCTTCGGCGCGCGGGCGCGGACATCGCGCAGGTTGGCGCGGTCGGCGCACAGCAGCCAGTCGAAATCGCGATAGTCCGCGGCCGCGAGTTGACGCGCGCGCAGGCCGGAGATGTCGATGCCGTGCTCGGCGGCGTTGGCGATCGCGCGCCGGTCCGGCGGATCGCCGACGTGCCAGTCGCCGGTGCCGGCCGAATCCAGCTCGACCCGGCCGGCGATCGACGACGCCTCGATGCGCGCGCGCAGCACGCCTTCGGCGACCGGCGAGCGGCAGATGTTGCCCAGGCAGACTACGAGCAGGCGCATGCCTCAGCCGCCCTCGCCGCCCGTGCCGGCGCCGGCCGAGCCCGCTTCGCTGGCCAGATGCGCCGCGGCCCTGTCCAGATCCTCCGGCGTGTCCACGCCGGGCGGGAACGGCTCGGGCGTGATGCCCACGGCGATGCGGTAACCGGCTTCCAGCGCGCGCAATTGCTCAAGCGACTCGATCTGCTCCAGGCGTCCGGGCCGCATCTTGGCGAACTTGCGCAGGAATCCGGCGCGGTAGCCGTAGATGCCGATGTGCCGCAGCCATTCGCCGCCGCCGGGCATGCGTTCGCGATCCTTGGCGAAGGCGTCGCGCGGCCACGGAATCGGCGCGCGGCTGAAGTACAGCGCGTCGCCGTTGCCGGCGCGCACCAGCTTGACCGCGTTGGGATCGAACAACACTTCGACTTCGGTGACCGGCGCGGCCAGCGTGGACATGTCCGCGCCGCTGTCGCGCAAGGTCTGCGCGGTGGCGAGGATGCCCGCGGCCGGCGCGAAGGGTTCGTCGCCCTGCAGGTTGACCACGACGGTGTCGTCGCGCCAGCCGGCGATGTCGGCGCATTCGGCCAGGCGGTCGGTGCCGGAGGCGTGGTCGGGCGAGGTCATCGCCACTTGCACGCCGCTGTCCTTGAGCGCCTGCGCGATGCGTTCGTCGTCGGCCGCGACCCACACTTCGCTCGCGCCCGCCGCCAATGCGCGGCGCGCGACGTGCAGCACCAGCGGCTCGCCGGCGAGCGGACGCAGCGGCTTGCCGGGCAGCCGCGAAGCGGCGTAGCGGGCGGGAATGGCGACGACGAAATCCTGGCTCATGATGGGCTCCGAACGGTACGGCGGGTGCGGCGGTGATCACTATGATGGCGCGCGGCTGCCGATGCGGCCGTCGCGGATTCGCCATCGCCACGGCGCGAGCGGCTCAGCGTCGCGGCAGCGTCTGTAATTTATCCAACAACGACACCCAGAACGCCTCCGGCAATTCGGCGCGCACCGGCACGCTGTAGTACGCCTCCGAGGCGAACGCGCCCTCGCCCGTCAGCGGAATCTTCACCGCGTCCTTCTCCGTCATCAGCACCGGCAGTTTGCTGCCGAAAGCGAAGTCGGACTCGACATAGCGGTGATGATCGGGAAACGCGTGCGGCACGACCGCGATGCCGAAGCCGCGCAGCATGGAGAAATAGCGTTCGGGATCGCCGATGCCGGCGACCGCGTGCACGCGCTGGCCGGCGAAGGCCTCCAGCTTGAGCGGACGCGTGCCCAGCAGCGACTGCGCCTGATCGGCGATCAGGCGCATCGGCCATTCGCCGAAACCGGCGTTGGCGGTCGGATCGCTGGTCGCGGCCTGGGCCAGATTGACCACGCGGAAATCGCACTGCGCGCCGCGCTCGGGCGGTTCGCGCAAAGGCCCGGCCGGCAGCAGCTGGCCGTTGCCGTAGCGGCGGCGGCCGTCGACGACTTCGATCTCGATGTCGCGCGCCAGGCGGTAATGCTGCAGGCCGTCGTCGCAGATCACGATGTCGCAACCGGCGTCGGCCAAGGCCTTGGCCGCGGCGGCGCGGTCGCGATCGGCGCGCAGCCTGGCGCCGGTGCGGCGCGCGATCAGCACCGGTTCGTCGCCGCCCAGGCGCGGATCGGTGTCGCGCTCGACCCACAACGGCGTGGCGATGTCGTCGCGGCCGTAACCGCGGCTGGCGACGCCGGGGTTCCAGCCTTCCTGTTTGAGCCGCTGCACCAGGGCGATGGTCAGCGGGGTCTTGCCGGCGCCGCCGGCGGTGATGTTGCCGACCACCAGCACCGGCACGCCCGGATGCAGGCGGCGCTTGTAGCCCTTGCGGTACAGCGCGCGGCGAAAACCGGTGACCGCGCCGTACAGGCCCGACAGCAGGCGCGCGTGCGCGGGCACGGCGGTGTCGTCGTACCAATAGGCGGGAACGCCGCCGCGACGGTCGGCGCTCATCGGTCGCCGCCGGCGTTGGGCGAAATTCGCGGCGGGTCGATTCGCGCGGGCATCGCGGCCTGGTTCGCGGCCTTCATCGCGTCGTTCATTCGGCGTCGCGGAACTGCATGCGGTGCAGATGCGCATACAGCCCGCCGTGGGCGAGCAGTTCGGCATGCGAGCCGCGCTCGACGATGCGGCCCTGATCCAGCACCAGCACCTGATCGGCGTGTTCGATGGTCGACAGCCGGTGCGCGATGACCAGCGTCGTGCGATCGGGCATCAGCCGCTCCAGCGCGTCCTGCACCAGCCGCTCGGACTCGGTGTCGAGCGCGGCGGTGGCTTCGTCGAGAATCAGGATCGGCGCGTCCTTGAGCATCGCGCGCGCGATCGCCAGGCGCTGGCGCTGGCCGCCGGAGAGCTTGCCGCCCTTGGCGCCGATGGAGGTCTGCGCGCCTTCGGGCATGCGCTCGATGAACTCGGCCGCGTTGGCGCCGCGCATCGCGCGATCCAGCGCGGCTTCGTCGTGGTCCTGCATCTCGCCGTAGGCGACGTTGGCCGCGACGGTGCCGTCGAACAGCATCACCTGCTGGCCGACCAGGGCGATCTGGCGGCGCAGGTCCGAGAGCTTGTAGTCGCTGAGCGGATGGCCGTCGAGCAGGATCTGCCCGGACTCGGGATCGTAGAAGCGCGGAATCAGCTTGATCAGCGTGGATTTGCCGCTGCCGGAGCGGCCGACGATGGCCGTCACCGTGCCCGGCCGGGCGACGAAGCTGATGTCCGACAACGCCGGCGCGCTCTGGCCCGGATAGCGCGCGGTGACTGCGCGGAATTCGATCAACCCCTGGCTGCGCGCGAGCTCGCGCGTGCCGCTGTCGGGCTCTTCCGGCGCATCGAGCACTTCGAACAGGCGCTCGGCCGAGGCCACGCCGCGCTGGAGCATGTTCTGCACGTTGGTGAGCTGGCGCAGGTTCGGGATGATCGCCATCATCGACACCATCAGCACCACGAACCCGCCCGCGTCCAGGCGTCCGGCGAAGGCTTCGTAACCGGCGACGAACAGCAGCAGCGCCAGGCCGACCGAGCCCATCAACTGCACCATCGCCGAGGCGATGCTGCGGGTGGATTCGACCTTGAGGCTGAGCTTGAGGTAGTTGTCGGCGATCGCGCCGTAGCGCTCCAGCTCGGATTTCTGCGCGCCGTAGACCTTCACTTCCTGCTGGTTGGACAGCGCCTGATCGGCCGCCAGCAGCAGTTGCGCCCCGCTTTCCTGGATGCGATGGCTGATGCGGCGATAACGCCGGCCGACCTTGTCCATCACCCAGGCCAGCGGCGGCGCCATGATCAGCACCGCGAAGGTGACCTGCCAGCTGGTCCAGATCATCACCGCGAGCAAGGCGATCGCCTGCGTGGATTGCTGCACCATGACCTTGAGCGCATCGACCGAGGCCTGCGCGACCTGATCGCTGTCCGAGCCCAGGCGCACCAGCATCGAGGTCACAGGCTCGGTGTCGAAGCGCGCGCCGGGCAGGCGCAGATACTTGCCGAGCACCTGCACGCGCAGATCGCGGGCGACGCCGCGGCCGGACTTGGCCATGTAGTAGTCGGTCAGATAGCCGGCGATGCCGCGCAACACGAACAAGCCCACGATCGCCAGCGGCAGCCACACCGCCACCTTGGTGTTCTTGACGATGAAGGTCTGGTTGATGACCGGTTCCATCAACTTGGTGAAACCGGCGCCGGCCGCGGCTTCGAACAGCATGCCGACCACCGCCAGCCACAGCAGTCCGCGGTACGGCAGGGCGAATCTGAGCAACCGGCGGTAGGTCTGCCAGGGCGAAGCGGTCGCGCTCGCCGTCACCGCGCGGCCTCCGCGGGCTTGGCCGCGCCGGCGTTCTGCGGCGGCGCGGTCGCGCTCATGATCCGGCGGAAACCCAACTGACCGAGCGCGTCGTACACAGTGACCACGGCCTGGTACGGCGTGCGCGCGTCGGCGCGCAGCATCACCGCGCGGTCGCGGTCGGAACCGGCGACTTCGGCGATGGTGGTCTTGAGCGATTCAAGATCGTCGCGCAGCACTTCCCGGTCGCCGACGAAGTAACGGCCTTCGGCGTTGACCAGCACGATCAGCGCCTTGCTGGCATCGCCCGAAGGCTCGCCGGTGGCGCGCGGCAGTTCCAGCTTGAGCACCGAGCGCGCGTCGAAGGTCGCGGTGACGACGAAGAAGATGATCAGCACCAGGATCACGTCGATCAGCGGGACCAGGTTGATCTCGGGTTCGTCGTCGGCGCGATGGTCGCGAATACGCATGCGGCGACCTCAGCCGGCCTGGCCGCCGGCCAGACGCACCGGCGCGCGCGCCGCTTCGGTCTGGCGCGATTCGGCGGTGCCCGGGGTCAGCACGTCGATCAGGGCGATGGCTTCGTGCTCCATCGCCACGATGTATTCCGCGACGCGGCCGCGGAACCAGCGGTGGGCGATCAGCGCCGGGATCGCCACGATCATGCCGGTGGCGGTGCACACCAGCGCCTTGCCGATGCCGCCGGCCAGCTGGTTGACGTCGCCGATGCCGTGATCGTTGATGACCATGAACATCTGGATCATGCCGACCACGGTGCCAAACAGGCCCAGCAGCGGACCCGCGGCGGAAATGGTGCCGAGCGTGTTCAGGTAGCGCTCCATGCGGTGGACCAGATGCCGGCCCACGTCCTCGATGCGTTCGCGGATTTCCTCGCGCGGGCGCAGGCGCACGTCCAGCGCCGCCGCCAGCAGCGCGCCCAGCGGCGCGGTCGCGCGCAGGGATTCGATATGCGCCGGGTCGAGCTTGCCGCTGGCCGCCCAGGCGCGCACTTCCTGGCCCAGCTGAGGCGGCAGGACGGCACGCCGGCGCAGAGTCCACAGCCGCTCGATGATGATCGCAAGCGCTACCGCCGACAGGATCAACAACGGAATCATCGGCCAACCGCCGGCCTTCACCAGTTCCAGCACTCGCGAACCTCCGGCCCGTGGCCGACTTCAATCAGGCCGATAGGATAGCCCAGGGTCCGTGCGGCGGGTCGCATCCCAGACCCGCGGGTGTGCCTGGCGTCGCGTTTCCACGCCGATGCCGCCGGCGCGCAGGCCGACCCGCAAGGCGCCGTCGTCGGCGGTGTTTCGCGGCGTCGCGCCGGCGCGGCGCCAGCGTTCGAGCACGTCCGCGCGCGGGTGGCCGAAGCGGTTGCCGTGGCCGCTGGAGACCAGCGCGTGGCGGGCGCCGGCGGCCCGCACGAAGGCGGGATCGGAGGAGCCTCCGCTGCCGTGATGGGCGACCAGGACCACCTCGGCGCGCAGCGTTTGCGCGGGCGCTTCGGCCGCCCGGCGGACCAGATCGCGCTCCACGACCTCGCCGATATCGCCGGTCAGCAGCGCCGCGCCGTGCTCGGTTTCGATCCGCAGCACGCAGCTGGATTCGTTCTTCAGATAGGGAAAATGCGCCGGCGGATGCAGGAAACGCAGGCGCACACCGTCCCATTGCCAGGCGGTTCCGGCGCTACAGGCGCGGGTTCGCAGGCCCCGCACCGCCTCGCCGTCGATATCGGCCGGCGCGAACGGCATCGGCGCCGGAAACGCCCGCAACACGGCTTTGATTCCGCCGGCATGGTCGTTGTCGCCATGGCTGACGACGACATGATCGAGCCGGCGCACGCCCAGCGCGTGCAGGGCCGGGACCACGGCGCGCTCACCGGCGTCGAAGCCGTCGCGCACCGCCGGGCCGGCGTCGAACAGCAGGCTGTGACGGGCGGTGCGCACCAGCACCGACAGGCCCTGGCCGACGTCGATCACGACCAGTTCCGCCTCGCCCGGCCCCGGCAAGCGCCGGTCCGGCCACAGCAACGGCAGCCACAGCAGCACGGCCAGCGCCTTGCCCGGCACGCCGCGCGGCAGCAGCAGCCAGAACGCCCCGAGCAGGGCCAGCGGCAGCGCGAACCAGCGCGCTTCCGGCAGCCACCACAGGGCCAGCCCGCTCTCGGCCAGGGCGCTGAAGACCGGCCAGCCGGGCTCGAAGCAGGCCGCGGCCCAGCGCCAGGCGAATTCGCCGGCGCCGGCATGCACGCTCTCCAGCCCGGTTCCGAGCAGGGCCAGCGGCACCACGAGCAGACTCCACCACGGCACCGCGAGCAGGTTCGCCAGCGGCCCGGCCAGCGACGCCTGACCGAACAACGCCACGCACACCGGCAGCAAGCCCAGGCTGGCCACGCCCTGGGCCGAAACGAAACCGCGCAGGCGTTCTCGCCAGCCGCCCGCGTCCGGCCCGGGCAGACACCACAGCAACCAGGCCACGCCGAGAAAGCTGAGCCAGAACCCGGCACCGAGCAACGCCAGCGGATCGGCCAGCAAGACCGCGATCGCCGCCAGCGCCAGCGCGTCGAATCCGTGCACCGGCCGGCGCGCCATCCGCAGCGCGGCGATGACCGCGATCATCAGCCACGTGCGCATGGTCGGCAGCGCGAACCCCACCGCCGCCGCGTACAGCAATCCGCCGAGCATCGCCGCGACCGAAGCGGCGATCACCGCCGGCACCCGCCGCCCCAGCATCGGCAACGACCACCACAGCGCCCGCGCCAGCAGGGCGAAGAAGCCCGCGACCAGGCCCACGTGGAAACCCGAAATCGCGATCAGATGGGTCAGGCCGTCGGCGCGCAGAACATCCCAGTCGCGATCGTCGAGGCCGCGCGTATCGCCCAACGCGAGCGCGCGCACGAAGCGCGAACCGTCCGAGCGCACGGTCGCGGCGATGCGGTCGCAGATCGACTCGCGCCACGCAGTCAGGCCTTGCGCCGCGGACAATCGCCGGCTGCTTTCAGGATTGCGCAGGTAGCCGGTCGCGGTCAGGCGCTGCATCAGCGCGTATTTCTCCGCATCCGCGCCGCCGGGATTGCGCAGCCCTCGCGGCGCGCGCACCCGCGCGTGGAAACGCCAGCGCTGCCCGGCCTTTAGCACGCTGCGCGGGCGCGGATCGTCGTCGTACCACGCCAATCGCAACAGGCCACCGCGCACAGGCGCGGGCTGCGAGGCGTCGTCATCGACGCGGAACTCGAAACGCGTGCGTCGCGCTTCGTGCACGGGCAGATCGACGATGCGGCCGCTGATCGCGACTTCGCGCTTTTCCCATTGCGCCGGCAGCTGAAGATCGAGCGCGTAGGCGATGTGCGCGCTGGCGAGCGCGAAGCCGAACGCGGCGATCGCGACGACGCGCCAGCGCGGCGAACGCCACCATGCGATCGCGGCGGCGATGAGCATCGCTGCCGACAGTCCCCACGGACACAGCCACGGCGAGGCCAGCGCGGCGGCAGCGCCGGCCAGCAAAGCGATCGCCGCGAGTTTTCCGAAAGGCGGCGTCCTTGCCGCGTCGAGCATGTTGGGTTCTCCGTCGATGGCTGCGCTTCGCGATCCGTGCGAAGCGTTATGCACACTCTACGGACGGGGCCCGGATCGCCCAATCGGTATTGATGCCGTCGGGCTGTAGGCGTTTCCTGATCGGATCGTCGCCATCGGCGCCGTCGTTCGTAGCACGGCCGCCCTGCCCCGCGGCCCCGCGGTGGCGGCGAATGCAGGCATCTGCGCTGCGTTCGCTTCGGGTGCGGGATCTTCTGCGATGAGGCGCTTCGCGCGACCCGCGCAGGTTGCAAGCGTTTGCGAGCGCTACATCGACAGCCGGCGAACGCCTTGCGCGTCGCCGGCCACTTCGTCCCGATCAGACTTCGCTCGGCGCCAGTTGTCGCAGCTTGCCTTCGTGCAATTCCAGCACGCGATCCAGACGCCGCGCGAGGCGGCGGTCGTGGGTCACCAGCACCAGGCTGGTGCCCTGCTCGCGGTTGAGCGAGAGCATGATCTCGAACACCGTGGCCGCGGTTTTCTCGTCGAGATTGCCGGTGGGTTCGTCGCCGAGCACGCAGGCCGGACGGTTGATCAGCGCGCGCGCGACCGCGGCGCGCTGGCGCTCGCCGCCGGACAGCTCGCCGGGTTTGTGCTGCAGCCGATGCCCCAGCCCGACCGATTCCAGCAGCGCGGTGGCGCGCTGGCGCGCCTGCGCCACCGACGGCGCGTCGATGCTTTCGGACACCGAGCGCACCATCGCCAGCGGCAGATCGAAGAATAGATAACGCGGCACCGCCATCACCACGCCGCCCCACGAGCGCGCGCGCTTGGCCCGCACCGAGCGCCCGCTCAGCAGGATCGGCAGCATCACGTTCTCCAGCGCGGTGAATTCCGGCAGCAGATGGTGAAACTGATAGATGAAGCCCAGCGACTGATTGCGCAGGATGCCGCGCGAGCGGTCCGGCAGAGCGTTCATGCGATGGCCGCCGACATACACCTCGCCCGCGGTCGGCGTGTCCAGGCCGCCGAGCAGATGCAGCAAGGTGCTCTTGCCGGCGCCGGACGCGCCCAGGATCGCCACGGTCTCGCCGCGGCGGACCGCCAGGTCCAGGCCGTCGAACACCGGCGTGTGCAGATTGCCTTCCGAATAGGTCATCGCCAGCCCTTCGCAGGACAGCACGATTTCGTCCGGGGATTGCGAGGCAGCAACGGCGGCGGCCGGATTGCGGATATCACTCATAGCGCAGCGCCTCCGCCGGTGCCGTGCGCGCGGCGCGCCAGGCGGGATAGATGGTGGCGACGAACGCCATCGCCAGCGCGACGCAGGCGATGATGATCACGTCGCTGCTCTGCAGATCGGTCGGCAGGCCGGTGATGTAGTAGACGTCTTCCGGCAGCAGTTGCACGCCGAGCACTTTCTCGATCAGCTTGAGGATGTGCTCCAGGTTCAAGGTCAGCACGATGCCGCCGACCACGCCGAGCACGGTGCCGATGATGCCGATCAAGGTGCCCTGCACGACGAAGATGCGCATCACGCTCAAGGGAGTAAGGCCCAGGGTGCGCTGGATCGCGATGTCGGCCTGCTTGTCGGTGACCAGCATCACCTGCGAGGAGACCAGGTTGAACGCGCCCATCGCGATGATCAGCGACAGCAGGATCGCCATCACCGTCTTCTCCATCTTCAGCGCGCGGAACATGTTGGCGTTGTCGCTGCTCCAGTCGGTGACCCGGTACGGACCGCCCAGGCTGACCGCCAGATCGCGCGCCACCTCCGCGGCCTGATCCATGTCGTGCAGCTTCAGGCGCACGCCGGTGACGCCGTCGCCCATGCGCAGCACCCGCTGCATGTCGTGCATGTTCACGACCGCCAGGCCCTTGTCGTATTCGTTGTAGCCGGCTTCGAAGATGCCGCTGACGTTGAAGCGCTTGAGCTGCGGCATCGCGCCCATCGGCGTGCTGCGGCCGTCGGCGGTCATCACCACCACGCTGTCGCCGACCTGCGCGCCCATCCACAGCGCGAGCTCCTTGCCGAGCACGATATTGAAGCTGCCGGGGGTGAGCGAGTCGAGCTTGCCCTCGACCATCTTCTCGGCCAGCACCGACACCTTGCCCTCTTCGGCCGGCACGACGCCGCGGATGATCGCCGGCTGCTGGCGCGAGGCCGACAGCAGGGCTTCCTTCTCGATGTAGGGCGCGGCGCCGACCACGCGGGTATCGGCCATCGCCTTGTTGACCGCGAGCGGCCATTCGACCAGGGGCTCGCCGTAGGCGCTGACGGTGGCGTGCGCGGCCATCTGCAGCATGCGGTCGCGGATTTCGCGCTGGAACCCGCTCATCACCGCGAGCGTGGTGATCAGCGCGGTCACGCCCAGGGCGATGCCCGCGATCGAGGCCAGCGAGATGAAGGAGATAAAGCCGTTACGGCGCTTGGCGCGCAGATAGCGCAGGCCGATGGCTACTGAAAGAGGTTTGAACATCTATGGAGCCGGGACTCGGGATTGGGATTTGGGCATGGTCGTCATCTGGCGCTTCGTTCGGTTCCGCGGTCGGCCGGCTTCGGGCGGGCGTCGGCGCCGAGTTGGCCGCGCGCCGCGGTTTTCACGACGCCCGAAGCCCGAGTTGAGAATCGCCGCTCATGGTGCCATCGAACGCGGACCGCGCGCAGGACTTGTGACCGCGACGGCCAGCCTCAGTTCACGGCGGCCGGCGGCGTCCAGGGTGTCGGGCCACCACAGCAGGCGCCGGCGGCGGCCGTCGGGGCCGGTGAAATCCAGCCGGGCCAGCCAGCCGCGCCAGTGCAGGCGCAGGTCGCAGATCGGCGCGGCGGCGAGCGTGGCGCGGCCGCCGGCGATCACCAGCGGCTGCGGCGGACGCCGGGCTTCGCGCCGGGCCGACCATCCGGCCCAGGCCAGGGCCAGCGCGGCGAGCGGCAGCGACGCGGGCAACGGCAGCTCGGCGGCCACGGCCGAGAACGCGGCCGCCAGCCCCAACACGATCAAGGCCGCCGACAGCAGCCGCGACGGACGCCATTGCAGGCGGCAGTCCGCCGCCGGTGGCGGCGTGGGGTCGTGGCGCAGCGTTTCGTGTTCGAAGCGGGCGCCTGCTTGCCGCTGGCGATCGAAGCGGTTGCTCGCGTGCGGTTGCCGCTCAGGGCAGTTGCCTGGTTGTGGCGGCCGCTCAGGGCGGCTGCTTGCTTGTGGCTGCCGCTCAGGGCGGCAGCCGGCGGATGAATTCGACGAGGGATCGAAGCTCAGCATCGCCGGCCTCCTCATGGCCCATGAACCAGTGCCAGAGCTTATCGTCCTCGGTTTCCAGCAACCGTAGGAAAACCCCGCGCCGCGCTTCGGAAGCCTGCCTCCATTCGCGATCGAGATAGCGCCCGAGCAACTGGTCCAGTTCGCGCATGCCGCGACGGCAGCGCCAGCGCAGGCGGCGCAGTTCGATTTCGTCAGCGGCGGACAGTTCTTCGCTCATGGGCGGTTTCCGGCAGAAGGGAGCGCGACGATCATCGCGCACGCGTCGTCAGGGCGGCGTTTGCGATGGCAGAACGACTCGCCGGGTTTTGTCGCCGTTTTCGCTTCGCGCAACATCATCGACCGATCAATCCTATGGCGAGATAAATCCAAAGCGCCCACAGCACCAGGCCTCCGGCCGCATACGCCGCGAAGCGATGCATGACGCGGTTGTAGGTGCACTGGATGAAACTGTGCGCGATCCGCATCGCCACGAACAGCCACGCCAGCGTCAGGGTGAGCGTGTCGGCCAGACCGTTGAATGCCGCCACCGTCAGGGCCAGATAGAACAGCACCGGCAGTTCGAACAGGTTGCGGAAATTATCCGCCGCGCTCGATTCGGTAAAGCGCGCGATGGCCTGCGCCGAGGTCGCCACGGATTGCGGATGGATGCGGTCGCGGTACATCTGGCGAATGCGCACGCGGAACATGCGCAGCCAGACGATGCAGGTCAGCGCGGCCATCGCCAGCGCGGGCAGGAAGATCGCTTTCGTGTCCATCGGTCGCCTCGTTCCTCAGTGGCCGCGGTTTGCGCGGCGGGTCGGTGTCGGTGCGACGCGGGCTGCTTTGCCGGTGAGGGCTGCGCTGATGGGCGGCTGCGTCGCGGTAGGTTGTTAGTGGCTGGACTGTTCGACTGCTCGGTTCCGAGTGTTTCGCTTTTGCTCGTCATTCCCGCGAAGGCGGGAATCCAGAGACTTCAGGCGTTCTCGCACGAAAGTCACTGGATTCCCGCTTTCGCGGGAATGACGGATTGGGAGATGGCGTCTCTGGCAAAGCATCCCGCCACCCACCGCATCACACCATCGCACCAACGGCCAAGCCCCGCTCGCGAAAACGCCGCCGCCCAGATCGTCCGGACGGCGGCGTCGAAGGCGCTCAGGTCGAATCCGTTGCCGCGATCAGACCCGGCGCGCCAGCATCAGCTTCTTGATCTCGCCGATCGCCTGCGCCGGGTTCAATCCCTTCGGACAGGTGCGGGCACAGTTCATGATGGTGTGGCAACGATAGAGCTTGAACGGGTCTTCCAGATCGTCCAGGCGCGCGCCGGTGTCTTCATCGCGCGAATCGATGATCCAGCGATAGGCCTGCAGCAGAATCGCCGGGCCCAGGTAACGGTCGCCGTTCCACCAGTAGCTCGGGCAGCTGGTCGAGCAGCACGCGCACAGGATGCATTCGTACAGGCCGTCGAGCTTCTTGCGGTCCTGCGGCGACTGCAGGCGCTCGCGGTCGGACGGGGTCGCGCTCTGGGTGCGCAGCCACGGACGGATCGAGGCGTACTGCGCGTAGAAGTGGGTCAGATCCGGGACCAGGTCCTTGACCACGCCCATGCTCGGCAACGGATACACCGGCACGTCGCTCTTGGCGTCGCCGCAATCGGCGATGGCGCGCGTGCATGCCAGGGTGTTGGTGCCGTCGATGTTCATCGCGCACGAGCCGCAGATGCCTTCGCGACAGGAGCGGCGGAAGGTCAGGGTCGGGTCGATCTCGTTCTTGATCTTGATCAACGCGTCCAGAACCATCGGACCGCAGGTCGCCAGGTCCACCTCGTAGGTGTCCACGCGCGGGTTCATGCCGTCGTCGGGGTTCCAGCGATAGACCTTGAAGGTGCGCGGCTGCTTGGCGCCGGGCGTCGGCCAATGGCGGCCCTTCTGGATCTGCGAATTTTTCGGTAGTGCGAACTGAGCCATGCTGGCGATCTCTGGGCTGGCGGCGGTACTGAGGGGTGGGAGTTACCGGCGCGCGAACGGGCGCGCGCCGCATTCGCCGATCAGTACTTGCGTTCCTTGGGCGGCACGTAGGCCACGTCGTCGGTCAGGGTGTAGTTGTGCACTGGCCGGTAGTCGATGCTGGTCGTGCCCTTCTCATCGACATAGCACAGGGTGTGCTTCTGCCACTCGACGTCGTTGCGCGTGGGGAAATCCTCGCGCGCATGCGCGCCGCGCGACTCGGTGCGGTTCTCGGCCGAGACGATCGTCGCCAGCGCCTGGCTGAGCAGGTTGGACAGCTCGTAGGTCTCGATCAGGTCCGAGTTCCAGATCAGCGAGCGGTCGCTGACCTTGACGTCGGCGAACAGCGCGTGGATCTCGCGCATCTTGCGCACGCCGTCGCTCAGCGTTTCGCCGGTGCGGAACACCGCCGCGTCGGCCTGCATGGTGCGCTGCATCTTGTCGCGGATGACCGAGGTCGGGGTGCTGCCGCTGGCGTTGCGCAGCTTGTCCAGGCGCGCCAGCGCTTCGTCGCAGGCGTCGGCCGGCAACTTGGCGTGCGGGCCGCCGGGGGTGATGGTCTCGGCGCAGCGGTTGGCCACCGCGCGGCCGAACACGACCAGATCGAGCAGCGAGTTCGAGCCCAGGCGGTTGGCGCCGTGCACCGACACGCAGGCCGCTTCGCCGATCGCGTACAGGCCTTCGACCACCGCGTCGGGGTTGCCGTTCTTCAACTGCACGACTTCGCCGTGGTAGTTGGTCGGGATGCCGCCCATGTTGTAGTGCACGGTCGGGATCACCGGGATCGGCTCTTTCTCGACGTCGACGTTGGCGAAGATGCGCGCCGATTCGGCGATGCCGGGGAGCTTTTCGTGGATGACTTCCGGGCCGAGGTGGGTCAGGTCGAGCAGGATGTGGTCCTTGTGCTCGCCCACGCCGCGGCCTTCGCGGATTTCGATGGTCATCGAACGGCTGACCATGTCGCGCGGCGCCAGATCCTTCACGCTCGGGGCGTAGCGCTCCATGAAGCGCTCGCCGTTGCTGTTGCGCAGGATGCCGCCCTCGCCTCGCACGCCTTCGGTGATCAGGCAGCCGGCGCCGTAGATACCGGTCGGGTGGAACTGCACGAACTCCATGTCCTGCAGGCCCAGGCCCGCGCGCAGCGCCATGCCGCCGCCGTCGCCGGTGCAGGTGTGGGCCGAGGTCGCGGAGAAATACGCGCGGCCGTAGCCGCCGGTGGCCAGCACCGTGCCCTGGGCGCGGAACAGGTGCAGCGTGCCTTCGGCCATGTCGAGGGCGAGCACGCCGCGGCAGGCGCCGGTCTCGTCCATGATCAGGTCGAGGGCGAAGTATTCGATGAAGAACTGCGCGTCGTGCGCCAGCGACTGCTGGTACAGCGTGTGCAGGATGGCGTGGCCGGTGCGGTCGGCGGCGGCGCAGGTGCGCTGCGCCGGCGGGCCTTCGCCGTACTTGGTGGTCATGCCGCCGAACGGGCGCTGGTAGATCTTGCCCTCGTCGGTGCGCGAGAACGGCACGCCCTGGTGTTCGAGCTCGATGATGGCCGGGATGGCCTCCTTGCACATGTATTCGATCGCGTCCTGGTCGCCCAGCCAGTCCGAACCCTTGACGGTGTCGAAGAAGTGGTAACGCCAGTCGTCCTCGCCCATGTTGCCCAGCGCGGCGGAGATGCCGCCCTGCGCGGCCACGGTGTGCGAACGGGTCGGGAACACCTTGGTGATGCAGGCGGTCTTCAGGCCCTTCTGGGCCAGGCCGAAGGTCGCGCGCAAACCGGCGCCGCCGGCGCCGACCACGACCATGTCGAACTTGTGTTCTTGAATCTTGTAGGCAGAGGCCACGACGTCAGGCTCCCAACGTGATGCGGATGATGGCGAGCACGCTGGCGAGGGCCGCGAGTACGCAAACGAAAACGACGGCGATCTGCGAAGCGACCGCCAGACCCGGGGTGTGGACGTAGTCCTCGATCATGACCTGCAGGCCGAGCTTGGCGTGCCAGAACATCGCGATCACGAACGCGCTCAGCAGCACCGCGTTGCAGGGATTGGCGACCGAGGCGCGCACGCCGGCGTAGTCGCCGCCGATCCACGACACGATCAGGCCCAGCACGTACAAGGTCAGCCCGATCAGCGCGATCGCGGTGACGCGCTGGACGATGAAGTGATGCGTGCCGTCCTTGGCCGAACCCAGGCCGCGCGCGGTCTTGAGCGGGTTGCGCAGCTGCTTGCCGCCGTTGCTTCCGATCTTGGTGCTCATGCGCCACCTCGCGACATCATGGCCACGACCCAGATCAAGGCGGTCAGCACCAGGCTGCCGATGACGCTGATCCAGCCGTTACGGATGAAGGTCTCGACCTTGTAGGCGTAGCCCGCGTCCTGGACCAGATGGCGGATGCCGTTGATCAGGTGGAAGGCGAAGGCCCAGGTCCAGCCGAACAGGACCAGGAAGCCCAGCGGCGAGCGCGCGCAGGCGACGAAGCGCGCCCACGACTCCGGCCCGGCCGCCAGGGCGACCAGGCCCCAGGCGATCAGCAAGGCGCCGACGAAAAGGATTACACCGGTGGTCCGGTGCACGATCGAGGTCACCATCTGAATCTGCCAGCGGTAAACCTGCAGATGAGGTGATAGGGGTCGTTCGCGGTTCGCCATTAGCGTGGCAATCTCGGCTGGGCGGCGGCGGCCGCGTGGCGGGAAGCGTGGGAGCGCTTGGGTGTGGGGTGAGTGCTTGAAAAGCGGGTCGTCGGATCAAAGATCGTTACTGCGGCCGTCGTCTCCAATGAAGTCGGCGTGCGCCGATTTCGCTGAAGCGATGACCGCCGGTTAGAAATCGATGCAACGGCCGTTCTTTTCCCAGTCGCCATAGCGGGTCGGTTCGAGGCCCTCGCGACCACCGTGCTCTTTCGGAGCATGCTCCACAGGAGCGTCCTTGGCGGAAGGCGATTGGCCTCCCGTTTCGGAAACGGGAGTTGCCGGGGTCTCGGACGCTTGGTCCGAACGTGCTTCCGGGGTGGTTTCGCCTATCATCACAGCGTTAAATATTAATTCCCGGCCCCCATGCCTGACAACCCGCAAGCCTTGCCCGGACGGGCGTTCGCCCTGTCCGGTCAATATCTCATCGCCCTGGAAGGCCGCGACGCGGCTGCTTTTGCCCAGGCGCAGTTCATGAACGATGTGAAGTCGCTGGCCTACGGCCACTGGCAATGGAGTGGCTGGCTGACGCCAAAAGGCCGGGTAATCGCGCTGTTCGCCCTGCTGCGCCTGTCCGAGCACACGCTCTGGCTGCTGCTGCCGGACGCCGACGCGGCGGCGATGGCGCAGTCGTTGAAGCGATTCGTCTTCCGCAGCAAGGTCGCGATCGATTTGCGTGAAGACTGGGTGATCGAAGGCCGTCATTCGGCCCCCGAGCAGGCCAACCGCGCGAAAATCGGCGGCGACGAGGCCTCGGGCCTGGAACTGGATTTCAGCGGCGACGGCGGCGCGCGGACCTTACGCATCGTGCCGGCCGGCGCGAAGGCGGAGGAAGACGCGGCGGCGCTGGCGCGATGGACGCAGGCCGATCTGCGCCACGGCCTGCCGCGACTGCCGGCCTCGCAGGCCGAACAATGGACGCCGCAGCAACTCTCGCTGGAGCGGTTGAGCGCCTTCAGCGTCAAGAAGGGCTGCTATCCGGGCCAGGAGATCGTCGCGCGCACGCACTTCCTCGGCAAAGCCAAGCGCGGGCTGGTGTTGTTCGAAAGTCCGGCCGAGGTCGCCGCCGGCGCGGAAGTGCGTGGCGAAGCGGCGGTGCTGGGCTCGGTCGCCTCCGCGGCGGGCGCCGGCGCGGTGCATCTGGCGTTGGCGGTGTTGCCGCTGGATCGTCCGCAGGGGCCGGTGAGTATCGACGGGCATGCCGTGATCGAACAGGCGCTGCTCACGGGGCTGGAACGCTGAGCCGAGTCGCGCGACGCGTGCGTGGGTTCGAGTAGAACGCCCCGCTACGGCCGACGCGAGTCGCAGCTCGCACATCGGCCGCGACACTGCACCGGCCGGGATCGGCGCCGCGCTACAACCCGCCCTCGCCGTGCGAATTGCGCGCCATCGCATCGCCGGCCAGATTGCGCTGTTCGCGCCAATGCTCGTGCCAGGCCTGGAACATCAGCACGTTCCACAGATGCGTGTGCCAGCGTTTTTCGCCATCGACGAAGCTGCGCCACAAGCCGCCGACCAGTTCGGCGTCGAAATACCCTTCCGCGCGCAGCCGCCGCGGATCGAGCAAGGCCTCGGCCCAGTCGTGCAGGTCGCCGCGCAGCCACTGCGACACCGGCGCGCCGAAGCCGCGCTTGCCGCGATCGACCATCGCATCGGGCAGATAGCGCTTGAGCACGCGCTTGAGCAGATGCTTGCTGCCGCTTTCGCCGCGCTTGTACGACAACGGCAGCGACCAGGCGAACTCGGCGATATTCGTGTCCAACAACGGCGCGCGCGCTTCCAGTCCGACCGCCATGCTGGCGCGATCGACCTTGCACAGCAGATCGTCGGGAAGGTAGACGCTGTAGTCGGCCAGCATCATCGCGTCGGCCGGCGTGCCCTGCCCGGCCAGCGGATCGGCCAAGTCGTACAAAGTCGGCGGCAACTTCGCGCCGGGCACCGCGGCTTCGGGAAAACGCCAGCGCACGATCCGGTTGCGATAGACGTCGCCGATGCCGCGCGCGCCCATCTCGGCCGCGAACGCGGCGAAACCGCCGGCGCGCGAGGCTTCGCCGTGGCCTTGCGCGGCCTTGGCCAGCCAGCCGCGCAACGGCAGCGGCACGCGCTGCAGCAGGCGCAGATTGCGCAGCGCGCGTTCGTAGCGCTTGTAGCCGAAGAACAACTCGTCGCCGCCGTCGCCGGACAAGGCCACGGTGACCAGGCTGCGCGCGAGTTTGCACACCAGCGCGGTCGGCACCTGCGAGGCGTCGGCGAAGGGTTCGTCGAACATCGCCGGCAAGCGCGGCACCACCGCCAGCGCGTCGGCGCCGCTGACATACAACTCGGTGTGCGCGGTGCCCAGGTGACGCGCGACTTCCAGCGCCAGCGGCGCTTCGTCGTGGTGCGAACCTTCGAAACCGATGGTGAAGCTTTGCACCGGCTTGGCGCTCAACGCCTGCATCAGCGAAGTCACTACCGACGAATCGGTGCCGCCGGACAGGAACACGCCGACCGGCACGTCGGCGACCATGCGCAGGCCGACCGCGTCGCGCAGCAGATCGTCGAGCCGGTCTTCGGCCGCGTCGATGTCGCCGTCGAACGGCTGCGCGATCGCCGCAGCCATGCGTTCGCCGGCGTGCCAATAACGTTGCTGGTCGCGCGCGGGATCGTGCGCGGCCGCGCCGGCGGCGACCGTGGCCGCGTCCAGGCGCAACAGCGCGCCGGGCATGACCTTGAAGGTGTCGGTATGGATGCAGTGCGGCGAGGGCACGTAGTCGTAGCGCAGCAACAGCGCCAGCGCATTGCGGTCCACGCCGTTGTCGAACTGCGGATGCCGCCACAGCGCCTTGAGTTCGGAGCCGAACACCAGGGTGTCGCCGGCCCAGCCGTAGTACAGCGGCTTCTTGCCGACGCGGTCGCGCGCCAGCCACAGCTCGCTGCGGTCGCGGTCCCACAGGGCGATCGCGAACATGCCGTTGCAGCGCGCGATCGCCGCTTCCACGCCCCACTCCACCACCGCCGCCAGCAGCACCTCGGTGTCGGAATGGCCGCGGAAGCCGCGGCCGAGCGCGAGCAGTTGCTCGCGCAGCTCGGCGAAGTTGTAGATCTCGCCGTTGTAGGCGATCACGTAGCGGCCGTCGGCGGAGGCCATCGGCTGATGGCCCAGCGGCGACAGATCGAGAATGCTCAGGCGCCGGTGCGCGAGCGCGATGCCGGTCTGCGGATCGGCCCAGACGCCGTCGTCGTCCGGGCCGCGATGGCGCAAGGCGTCGCCCATCGATCCGGCCAGCGCGAGCAGATGCTCATGGTCGAGATCGTTGCGCGGACGCAGCAGGCCGGCCAGTCCGCACATCGGCGGTCAGCCCTTGGCCAGGGTGTCGGCGGCGCGGACGATGTCGTCCTCGCCGGGAATGACCAGGAACGCGGCGCCGGCCAGGGGCGTGTAGGTGTCCACGCCGACCACGCGCTGCATCGGCACCGCGCCCAGGCCGGCTTCGGCCAGCGCGGTGATCACGCCCTCGCCCACGCCGGCGCTGCGCCGGCCTTCATCGACGACGATGACGCGCCTGGCGTTTTTGGCCTGCGCGGCGATGTAGGCGTCGTTGAGCGGGACCAGCCAGCGCAGGTCCACCACGCGGGTCTTCCAGCCGTGGGCCTGCTCGATCTGCTTGGCGGCGCGCAGGCTCATCGGGATGCCGTTGCCGTAGCTGAAGATCACCAGATCGTCGCCTTCTCCGTAGGTACGGCCTTCCCCGAGCGTCATCGCCTCGGTGGGATCGGGATACGAAGTCAGCCACTGGCCGTCGCCGGCTTCGTACAAGTCCTTGGTCATGTACAACGCAATCGGCTCCAGGAATACGGCCACGCGGCCGTCGATCTTGGCCAGCGCGGTCAGCGTGCGCAGCATGGTCGCCGCATCGTCGCCGCGCGAGGGACAGCCGACCACCAGACCGGGAATGTCGCGCAGGGCGGTGATCGAATTGTCGTTGTGGAAATGGCCGCCGAAGCCGCGCTGATAGCCCAGGCCGGCGATGCGCACCACCATCGGGTTGCGGTACTGGTTGTTGCTGAAGAACTGCAGCGAAGCCGCTTCGCCGCGAATCTGGTCGCAGGCGTTGTGGAAATACGCCAGGTACTGGATTTCCGGAATCGGCAGTAGGCCGACGTTGGCGAAGCCCTGGGCCATGCCGAGGATCATCGTCTCATCCAGCAGCGTGTTGAACACGCGGCGCGCGCCGAAGGCTTTCTGCAGGCCCTTGGTGACGGTGTAGACGCCGCCCTTCTGGGCCACGTCTTCGCCGAACAGCAGGGTCTCGGGGTATTTCGCGAAGATGTCGTGCAGGGCGTTGTTGATCTGGATCGCCAGATGCCGCGGCGGCTGGTTTTCCGGCAGCTTGGCCTGCCCGCCGAACACCTCCAGGCGGCGCTCGGCGAAATCCGCGCGCGCGGCTTCCTTCGCCACCGCCGCCGGCGAATAAGGCGCCAGCGGCGCGATCACTTCGCGCAGATCGTCGAGCTTGGGCCGGCGGTCGGCCTCTTCGGCGGCGGCGAAGCAGCGCTTGCGCGTGGCTTCGTACAGATCCAGCACGTCGCTCTTCGACATCAATCCCGATTCCAGCGCGATCGCCGCCGAGCGCAGCAGCGGATCGCTGGCCTCGACCGCGCACAGTTCCTCGACCGAACGCCATTCGATCTCGAAGTCGGTGCCGGCGTGGCCCATGATGCGCGTGGTGCGCAGATGCAGGAAAGTCGGACGGCGCGTGCGGCGGCAGTGTTCGACCGCGCGTTGCACGTCGCCGTAACCGCTGGCCAGGTCCAGGCCGTCGGCGGCGAAATAATCCAGGCCGTCCATGCTGCGGAAACGATTGCCGATCCAGCCGCCCGGGGTCTTCACCGAGATGCCGATGCCGTTGTCCTCGCACACGAACAACACCGGCGCCGGCAGCTTCTGGTACGCGGTCCAGGCGGCGGCGTTGAACGCGGTCTGGGCGGTGGCGTGATTGGCCGAGGCGTCGCCGAAGGAGCAGATGGCGATGCTGTCGTCGGGAATCGGCAACGCATGGCCCAGGCGGCGGCCGGTTTCGATCGCCACCGCGGTGCCCAGCGCCTTGGGCAGATGCGAGGCGATGGTGGAGGTTTGCGGCAACACCCACAACGGCTTGCTGCCCCACACTTTGTGGCGGCCGCCGGAAGCCGGATCGTCCTTGCTCGCGGCGAAGGACAGCGCCGAGTCCATTACCGGGTCCATGCCCGGCAACTTGCGGAAGCGCTCGGCCATGAAGCCGCCGCTGCGGTAATGCAGGAACGCCGGATCGGTGTGGCGGGTCAGGCGCGCGACCATCGCATTGCCTTCGTGGCCGCTGGAACCGATGGTGTAGAAGACTTTGTTCTGCACGCGCAGCACGCGCGCCATCAGGTCCAGGTGGCGGCTGATCAGCTGCGATTCGAACAGTTCGCGAAAGCCGCGCGCATCGAGCGCGCTGCCGTCGAGGATGGCTTCTTCCGGCGAGGGACGCGCATCGCCGCGGCCGTTCCAGCCGTTGACGAATTCGACGAGATTGAGGTCGCAGATTTCAGCTCGGTTGAGGCCCTTCATTCGCGCCGGGATGGGATTGGCCACCGGATTGAAGTTCGGCACGCTACTGAAGATCGAGGACTGCGGTTGCGCTGACATCGGAAGCTCCGCCGCCCGTCGCCGGGCCGGCATATCGGTGAGGAAAGATCAGAGGGTTTGTGCGATCAGCCGCGCGGCCTGCGGGCCGGGCTCGGGCAGCGCGAGGAAGCCCGGCGTCGCGCGCACGCGCGCCAGCCAGGCCCGGACCGCGGGATACGGCGACAAGGCGATGCCGCCGTGTTCGGCCACATCGGTGTAAGCGTGCAAGGCGATATCGGCGATGCCGTAGCGATCGCCGGTGAACCAGTCGCGGGTCTGCAGATGCCGCTCCATCACCGCCAGCGCCTGATGGCCGCGCTCGCGCAGCTTCGGCAGTTCGGCCCGGCGCGGCGAATCCAGCGGCGTCCAGCCGGCGATGAAGCGGGCCACGGCGATGCTGGGCTCGTGGCTGTACTGCTCGAAATTCATCCAGCTCAGCGCTTGCGCGCGTTGCCACAGATCGACCGGCAGGAAGTCGCTGCCGTCGGCGAGGTAATAGAGGATGGCGTTGGATTCGCTGAGCGTGCGGCCGTCGCTGAATTCCACCACCGGCACTTTGCCGTTGGGGTTGAGGGCGAGGAATTCCGGCGTGCGGGTCTGGCCCTGGCTGCTATCGACTTCGACCCAGTCGTAGCGCTCGCCCAGTTGTTCCAGCAGCAGTCGCAGCTTGTGGCAATTGCCCGAGGGCGAAAAGCCGTGGACGGTGATCATGCTCAGGCTCCGCTCTTGCGCCGCGCGCGCCATTCGTCCGCGGACTGGCCCCAGACTTCGACCTGTTTTTCGTGATAAGGCTCGGGCAGGTGCCCGTAGCGCAGGAAGCGCGAGCCCAGCTTGGCCGCGACGCCCTTGGAGGCGGCGTTTTCCGGATCAATGGTGTGGATGATCTCGGTCCAGCCCAACTGTTCGACCGCCCAGTCCATGGTCGCGGCCGAGCCTTCGCTGGCGTAGCCCTTGCCGTTGGCGTCGGCGACGATGCCCCAGCCCACTTCGGTGCCCGGCCAGCCTTCGGGATACCAGGGACCGAGCCGGCCGAGCCAGCGGCCGCTGCTTTTTTCGATCACCGAGAAGAAGGCGAAACCCTGCACGGCCCAGGAGCCGACCACCGACATCATCGCGCGCCAGGCCAGCGGCCGCGGCTGCGCGCCGCCGACGTAGCGCACGTGATCGCCGTCGGCCATGAACGCGGCCCAGGCGTCGAAGTCTTCCAGGCGCGGCGGGCGCAGGATCAGGCGCGGCGTTTCCAGCTGGATGTCGGGAATCGTCATCACGGTCGCGTACTCCTGGTGCGCATCGTCAAGCCCCTGTCCACTGATTGAGCCCCTCTCCCGCTTGCGGGAGAGGGGGTGGGGTGAGGGCGCGCGATGTCGCGTGCGTTGCCGCGGGCGATTGGTTGCCGCGTGCCCTCATCCGGCCCTCCGGGCCACCTTCTCCCGCAGGCGGGAGAAGGAATATCGTGCTGCCTTGCGGCAGCAAAATTTAGAAGGCGTTGATGCCCGTCAACTCGCGACCGACCACCAGTTGGTGAATCGTCTCGGTGCCTTCGTACGTGATCACCGACTCCAGATTCAGCGCATGACGGATCGCCGAATGCTCGGTGGTGATGCCGGCGCCGCCGAGCAGATCGCGGCATTCGCGCGCGATGTCGATGGCCATGCGGCAGTTGTTCCACTTCGCCAGGCTCACCTGGGTCGGCTGCATGTTGCCGGCGTCCTTCAAGCGGCCGAGCTGCACGACCAGCAGCTGCGCCAGGGTGATGCGGCGCGCCATCTCGGCCATCTTGATCTGCGCCGACTGGGTCGCCGCGACCGGACGGTCGAACAGGATGCGTTCCTTGGTGTAGCCCAGCACTTCGTCCAGGCAGGCGATGGCCGCGCCGATCGGGCCCCAGGTGATGCCGTAGCGGGCCTGGGTCAGGCAGCCCAGCGGACCCTTGAGGCCTTTCACGTTCGGCAGGCGATTGGCTTCCGGCACGCGCACGTTGTCGAAGAACAGCGACGAGGTCACCGACGCGCGCAGGCTCATCTTGTGCTTGATTTCCTGCGCGGCGAAACCGGGCATGCCCTTCTCGACCACGAAGCCCTGAATGCCGTCCTCGGTCTGCGCCCAGACGATGGCGATGTCGGCCAGGTTGCCGTTGGTGATCCACATCTTGGAGCCGTTGAGGACCCAGTCCGCGCCGTCCTTCTTGGCGTTGGTCTTCATGTTGGCCGGATCGGAGCCGCCGTGCGGCTCGGTCAGGCCGAAGCAGCCGATGATCTCGCCGCGGGCCATGCCCGGCAGCCAGCGCTCGCGCTGTTCTTCGGTGCCGTAGGCGTAGATCGGGTACATGCACAGCGAGGACTGCACGCTGACGAAGCTGCGGATGCCGCTGTCGCCGCGTTCCAGCTCCTGGCAGATCAGACCGTAGCTGACCGCGTTGAGGCCGGCGCAACCGTATTTTTCCGGGAGCGAGGAGCCCAGCAGGCCGAGTTCGGCGATTTCCGGCACCAGTTCCTTCGGGAACCGGCCCTGGTCGAAGGCATCGCCGATGATCGGGATCACGCGCTCGTCGGTGAAGCGGGCGACGGTGTCCTGGACGGCGCGCTCCTCTTCGCTGAGCAGGGAACGCACGTCGAACAGATCGTAGGGATGCAGGGCCATCGGGCTCAATAATCCTTGGCAGAAAGACCGCCATTGTAATGGCCCCACCGGGCCGGAGTAAGGCCGAACAGGCCCGCTGCGCACGCATGGGCCGGTATGCGGTGGATTCTTGCGAAAGCGGTGGCCGTGCCGGGACAGGTTCGCGCCCCGCTGCGCTCAGGCCGAGCCGCCCGACGGCCGCGGCGCCCGTCTGGCGCGAAATCGGGGCGGGCGGAGGGCGCGCAAAAACAAAACGGGGCCGGATCGACCGGCCCCGTTCAAGGGTACTGAGCTGAGCGCCGAAGGCGCCTGGGTGGATCAGCCGCGATCGGGCGCCGCCACCGAAGCGGTCTGGGTCACGACCTGGCCGTTGATGACCGGCAGGCGCTGGGTCGGACGCTCAGCCATGCGGATGGTCTGTTCCTGGCCCTGGTAGCGGTAGGTCACGTCGTAGCCGACCACCTTGTTCTCGTTGCCCAGGGCGATGCGGCTGCCGGGCTTGCTTTCGGTGCGCATGGTGCCGGTGGTGCCGTCCGGATTACGGAAGGTCACGTTGTAGGCGACCACGCGCGAGGACTGCGAGGTGTCCGAGGTGGTGTGGCACTGGCGCTCGGTGCGGTTCACGACGCGGCCGCCGACGTGGTTGCGGTCGACCCGGTTGCCGATGAAGCCGCCGGCCACGGCGCCGGCCGCGGTCGCGGCCTTGCGGCCATTGCCGCCGCCGACCTGATTGCCGAGCAAGCCGCCGATGACCGCGCCGGCCACGGTGCCGCCGACGTTGCCGTCGCGCTCGGGCAGGCGTTCCTGCACGACCACGTCCTGGCAGACTTCGCGCGGGGTGGACACTGTGTTGGTCTCGCGCACCGGATCGGTGCCGATCACGGTGGCGTAGAGCTTTTCTTTCTGGTTGATCGGCTTGACGTTGACCACGTCGGCGTATTCGACCTGCGGGGCGGTGTTGATCGCGCCGCTGGCGGCGAGATCGCCGGCCGGGGTCGCGCCGTTCATCGCCGTTGCCGGCAGTTGCTCGCCCGGCGCCGGGGTCAGCGCCGCGGCCTGGGTGGCGGGGGTGCCGCGGAAGCTCTGGAAGGCCGCAACCGCTACGCCGCCGACCAACAGCGACGCGATCGCGACCGCAATGATGTTCTTGTTCATGTGGAGCCTCCTGCAGCGGGGGAACCGCGGTGGTAAGAGAGTCTGGAATGCGGATCGAGCGCTTCGTCGAAGACTGGCTTCAGCCCGGCCTTTCGGAAGCCTCTCCCCGAGGCATGTCCAAACCGTGTGTGGACGCCGCCATTCCACCACTTGAAAGCTGAACCAGCACCTATTGAATTTCGCTAATCTGTCCCCTGTCTGAACCGTCACGCGAGCGCGTGCTAGCGTGTTTGCAACCTGCGTCACACCTGGACCGAACATGGCCAATCCGTTGCTGGCTCCCCTGATGGGTTTTCTCGGACGCCTGAGCTATCCGCGTCTGTTCGTGGTCACCGCGACCCTGTTCGCGTTCGACCTGGTGATTCCGGACTTCGTGCCGTTCGCCGACGAGATCCTGCTCGGCCTGGGCACCTTGCTGCTGGCCAACTGGAAGAACCGCAAGGCGCCGCAACCGCCGGGCATCCAGCCGCCCTCGTCCTGAACCGATGCACGGGTTGATCGACAGCCACTGCCATCTCGACGCGGCCGAATTCGACCCCGACCGCGCCCAGGTGGTCGAACGCGCGCGCGCGGCCGGCGTCGCCGCGCAGGTGGTTCCGGCGATCGGCGCCGCCGGCTGGCCGAAGCTGCGCGAGGTCTGCGCCGGCGAGGGCCTGCATCCGGCCTACGGCCTGCATCCGATGTACCTGGATTCGCATCGCCCCGAGCATCTGCGCGAACTGCGCGAGTGGATCGAGCGCGAGCGGCCCTGCGCGGTCGGCGAATGCGGGTTGGATTATTTCGTCGAAGGCCTGGACCGCGAGCGGCAGTCGTTCTACTTCGAAGGCCAGCTGGAACTGGCGCGCGAATTCGACCTGCCGCTGATCGTGCACGCGCGCCACGCGGTCGATGCGACCCTCGCCGCGATCCGCCGCATCGGCGGCCTGCGCGGCGTGGTGCACAGCTATTCGGGCAGCGAGGAGCAGGCGCGGCAGTTGTGGAAGCTGGGGTTTTCGATCGGCCTCGGCGGGCCGGTGACTTACGATCGCGCCCAGCGTTTGCGCCGCATCGTCGCGGCGATGCCGATCGAATTCCTGCTGCTGGAAACCGATGCGCCGGATCAGCCGGATTCGCGGATTCGCGGGCAGCGCAACGAGCCGGCTCGGCTGTCTTGGGTGTGCGAAGTGATTGCGCAGTTGCGCGGTGTGGCGGCGGAGGACGTCGCGGCCGCTACCTCGGACAATGCGCGGCGGTTGTTTGGGTTGGGTTGAAAGGCGGGTGGGTTCCGGTTGCTGATCGGAAAGCGTCGGGGCTGAAGCCCCTCCCACAAAAGCGGTTGCGCGGCGGTTGTTTGGGTTGGGTTGAAAGGCGGATGGGTTCTGGTTGCTGATCGGAAAGCATCGGGGCTGAAGCCCCTCCCACAAGAGATTCCGAAGCCGCAACCGCTTTTGTGGGAGGGGCTTCAGCCCCGATGCTCTTCGCTCAGCCGCGACGAACTCAAGCCGCCTGCACCTTCGGCTTGAGCAGAATCTCCAGCGCCCGCCCCACCGCCGCGAACGCGAACACGCCGGTGATGTGCGTCGCCGCGCCCAGTCCCGCGCCGCAATCGAGCTTCAGCGCGGCATCGCCGGCCACCTTCGGCCGCAAGCCGCAGACCGTGCCGTCGGGCTGCGGATACTTCACGTTCTCCAGCGAATAGATCGCCGACACGCCGAAGTAGCGATCGGGATTCTTCGGGAAATTGAATTCGCTACGCAGCTTCTTGCGGATCAGCGCGAGCATCGCGTCGTGCTCGGTGCGCGACAGATCGCGCACCCGCACCAGGGTCGGGTCGGTGCGCCCGCCGGCGGAGCCGACCGCGATCACCGGCAGCTTGCGCCGCCGGCACCAGGCGATCAGCTCGACCTTGCTGCGGAAACTGTCGCAGGCATCCAGCACCAGGTCGAAGCGGCGATCGAGCAGCTCGTCCAGGTTCGACGGGGTCAGAAAGCTTTGCACCGCATCGACTTCGATCGCCGGATTGATCGCGCGGCAGCGTTCGGCCATCGCCTCGACCTTGGCCCGGCCGTAGTGGCCGTCGAGCGCCGGCAGTTGCCGGTTGGTGTTGGACACGCACAGATCGTCGGCGTCGATCAGGGTCAGATGGCCGATGCCGGTGCGCGCCAGCGCCTCCACCGCCCAGGAACCGACCCCGCCCATGCCGACCACGGCGATGCGGCATTGGCGGAAACGGGCGACGGAACCTTGCCCGTACAAACGGTCGATGCCGGCAAAACGCTCTTGCCAGACGGTGTCGGGAGATGCGGAAGTCATACGCATAGTGTAGTGGCCCGGGCCGCCGATTCGGCCCGGCCGCGGCGGAAAGCACTGAGCCGCGGATGAGGCGACCGGGCCGGGCGAGACGGCGCCCTGCCCGGCCCGTCTGGAACGGCGTCGGCCCGGATGCCGCGAACGCATCGAGCAGCGCTCCGGCGATCACCGATGCAGGCGCGAGTCCGCCGGTGCATGCAAGCCGCCCTCGCCTCGCGAAAGGCCGTCCGCTTTCCGTCGCCACGTCCCGCCTTCAAGCCATCCGCCATCGATCGCGACGCGACCGCGCACCCGACCACTCGCAGGCGCACACACGCACTCGCACACGTGATCTGGAACTCACATCACCGCATGCTATCGTTCGGCGATCTTGGATGGAGGCCAGGCAATGAGCGATACCCAGCCCACCAACGCCCCTGCGAAACGCAAAGGCAATGGTTCGAAGTACCTGTTCCTGTTTTTGATCGGCCTGGTCGGCGGCGTCATCGCCACGGTCATGGCGGTACGCGCGCTGGAACAGCGCAAGGACCATTTCCCCGACAGCGTCATGCACGTGCAGGCGTGGCATCTGGATCAACTGCAAGCCAAGGTCAAGGAAAATCGCTGCGGCCCCACCGACACGCTGCCGCACATCAAGACGCTGCGCACGATGGCCGACGATCTCGATCCGGCTTTCCCCGATCTCAAGGACGATCAGCGCTTCTCTCAACATTCCAGCAAGATGCGCGCCGCGCTCGACGGCGCCCTGACCAGCCCGCCGGTCAGTTGCGCCGGCGTCACCACGGTGTCGCAGCAGATCGGCGAAGCCTGCAAGGCCTGCCATCAGGACTTCCGCGGCTGAGCCGCCGCGCGCGCTTGCGTGTGAGGCCATCGACAGGTTTCGAATACGCCGGCCCCGGACATCCGGGGCTGGCTTTTGTTGCGCCCTTGCATCGCCCTGCCTGCCGCCAGCTGAACACAGCAGCGTGGCGGCACATAAATTGAACACGCGTTCACGCACCGGCTTATAGCTTGGCAGGCGCGTGGCGACTGTCCGCCACTTCGCAATGCACAAGCGCAGGAGCCTGGAATGAACACCAACAACATCCGATTGCTGGGCGTAGCGGCCGCGGCCACGCTGGTACTGGCCGGTTGCGCTACTTCGCCGGGTTACGGCGGCGGCTACAACAACGGCGGCTACAACAATAACTATCCGCAGCAGCCCAGCTACCCCAGTCAGCAGAACAATTGCTACGACTGCGGCGTCGTCACCCGCATCGAGCAGATCAGCACCCAGAGCACCGCCCCGAGCGCCACCGGCGCGGTGTTGGGCGGTCTGGTCGGCGCCGTCGCCGGCCGCAAGATCGCCGACGATCACACCGACAGCAAGGGCCGCAAGAACGCCGCCACGGTCGGCGGCGCGGTCGCCGGCGCCCTCGCCGGCAACGCGATCCAGAACCGCGTCGGCGCGCCGAGCTACAACGTCTACGTGCGCATGGACGATGGCCGCACCACGGTCGTCACGCAGAAGGATCTCGGCGGCATTCGCGAGAACACCTACGTGCGCGTCGCCAACGGTCGCGTCTACATCCGCTGATCGCGTCCGGCCGCGAGCGCGGGTAATCGCGCCGCGCCGATGAAACAATGTAACGAAAGAAAACGGCCCGCATCGCGGGCCGTTTTCGTTATGCGCGCACGAGGCGATGAGTTCATAACCCGCATCACGATTAGGCATGGAACTGGCGCACTTAATGGGGTCTTCATCGAACGGGCCTTGCGCTAGGGTCATTCGCGTCCGCCTCGCGGACCTAGCCATCGCAAGATCAGGAGATCGGAATGAAATTTCGCTTCGTGCATGCAGTCTCCGTAGGCGCCGTCCTGTCCGGCGCCATCGCCGCCGCCGTCGCCACGCCGCCCTCGGCGCAGAACAATCCGCTGCGCGTGGGCATGGTCGCGGTGACCGGCGGCGCCGACGATTTCCTCGGCTCGGTCGAGGTCAGCATCACCAACACCAGCAAGAAGGCCGTGCGCCTGCCCAAGTGGCAACTGCCGTCGGATCAATTCGAGTCGAAGCTGTTCTCGATCAGCTACAACGGCCAGCCGGTCGCCTACGAGGGCGCGATGGTCAAGCGCGGCCTGCCGCAGGCGCAGGATTTCGCGATCCTGCAGCCGGGCGAAACCGTGCGCCGCGTGATCGATCTTTCGGCGGGCTACGACCTGTCCAAGACCGGCCAGTACGTGGTCGCGTTCAACGCGCCGCTGCAGCACGCATCCACGTCCGACCGGGTGATGCTGCAACAGAGCAACGGCTTGCCGATGAGCGTGCAGAGCGCGCCGCTGAGCCTGTGGGTGGACGGTCTGGATCAGCTCGGCGGCGCCAAGGTCTCGGCCGCGGCCAAGCCGGTCGGTACCAAGGCGGTGGTCAACGGCGTCAACTACGTCGGCTGCACCACCTCGCGCACCAGCTCGGCCGGTCAGGCCGTGGTGCAGGCGCGCGCCTACGCCGAGAACGCCAAGGGCTATCTCAATAACGGCACCGTCGGCCCGCGCTATACGACCTGGTTCGGCGCCTACACCTCCAGCCGCTACAGCACCGCGCGCTCGCACTTCGCCTCGATCGATTCGGCGATCGACCAGAGCGGCGGCCAGATCACCATCAACTGCGGCTGCACCAGCAGCGCCTACGCCTACGTCTATCCGAACCAGCCGTACCAGATCTATGTCTGCAACGCGTTCTGGAACGCGCCGCTGACCGGCACCGACTCCAAGGCCGGCACGCTGATCCACGAGATGAGCCACTTCACCGTCGTCGCCGGCACCGACGATCACGTCTACGGTCAGGCCGGCGCGAAGAATCTCGCCAACACCAACCCGACCAACGCGCTCGACAACGCCGACAACCACGAGTACTTCGCCGAGAACACGCCCTTCCAGAACTGAGGATCGCGCGCGGCGCCGCTACAACGGCCCCGCGCTGTCTCGCTGCGAATCGCGGCCCGCTTCGGCGGGCCGTTTTTTTTCGCGCCGGGCAACCCCGTCGCCGCGGCGCGTGCGTTGGATAGCTACGAGCCCAGCGCAGGACGCGCGCAGCGATGCAGGACGCGCGCAGGCGCGGCGGGAGACGAGGCCCGCCGCGCCACCGACGCAGGCTTACCGCGCCCAGGTCCGGGCGCGGTCACCGAACCGGCGCGGGGCGAGCAAGGGCACGCCGGTCGCGGGAATCGCCGCCACAGGGAAGTGAGGACGGTCGTCGAGGCCGTCGCGGTCGCCGGGGGCCTTCGGGCCCCCGGTTTTTGATTCGATAACGCAGCGCCGGTGCATGCGATCGGCGCCAACCTTTCGGCGGGCCGCGCTCGGCGAAAGATTTAAATCGATATAAACCCACGATTTAATCCCGCAGCGGATTTTCGCCGGCGTCGCGGCCCGAATCCGGACGCGTTTCAGCGCCGGCACGGCGGGCGAAAAAATACATATTCGGCGGCAGCGGCGCGGCGAATATGTACATTTGTGACATGCATCAAAATTACACAAAAGAAAAACCCGGCCGGGGCCGGGTTTCTCTGACGAAGTGCGGCGCGATGTTGCGCCGCAGCGAACGTCTTACAACGGTTCGACCGCGTCGGCCTGCAGGCCTTTCTGGCCCTGCACGACCGTGAAGGAAACTTTCTGGCCTTCCTTCAAGCTCTTGAAGCCCTGGGATTGGATCGCGCGGAAATGCACGAATACGTCTTCGCCGTTTTCACGGCTGATGAAGCCAAAACCCTTGGCATCGTTGAACCACTTGACGGTTCCGATTTCTTTGCCGGACATCGTTACTCTCTCCTTGGAACGTGGTGTTGTTAACGCGGCTTTTCCGCGTGCTGGTTGCAAGGAGGAAGCGAGGTGCAACGATGTAGCGGATCGATGGATCAACCGCATCGGGCCACGATTCACGGTGACCCTTGGCAAACGCAGCGCCCGCAACGTACCCCGACATGGGCCAAAATGCAAACAGCCCGGACAATCCGTTCGGACAGGGGTTCGGCATGGATTTGGATACGTTTTATTACATATTGGCGGGCGTGCTGGTGGTCATCGGAATCGTCGGCACGGTGCTGCCGGCGCTGCCCGGTCTGCCGCTGGTGTTCGCCGGCATGCTGCTGGCCTCGTGGGTGTCGGGATTCGAGAAAGTGGGCGGGGTCACCCTGGTCGTGCTCGGCCTGCTGACGGTGCTGTCGATGGGCATCGATTTCGCCGCCACGGCGATGGGCGCCAAACGCGTCGGGGCGAGCAAGCTGGCGATCATCGGCTCGGTCATCGGCACCTTCGCCGGGTTGGCGTTCGGCCTGGTCGGGGTATTCGTCGGCCCCTTCGTCGGCGCGCTGGCCGGCGAGTTGATCCATACGCGCCAGTTGTCGCAGGCGACCAAGGTCGGCGTCGGCACCTGGATCGGCATCGTCGTCGGCACCGTGCTCAAGTTCGGACTGGCGTTCGCGATGGTCGGCCTGTTCGCGCTCGCGTGGTTCTTCTAAGTGGCGCGCGAGTGTTCAACGCGTGCGCTCGGTTCACGCTTCGTTCGCGTGTCAATGCAAGACTGCAGCGGTTTCGACGCTTACGCCGCGAGTCACGCCATGCCCTGTTCCCGCACGATCCTGTTCATCGCCTTGACCGCCTCGCCGTTGCTCGGCTCGGCCCAGACCACCGCGCAACCGGCGACGCCGGAAGCGTGCATGGCGGTCACCGTCGATGCCGATCGCCTGGCCTGCTACGACAAAGCGCTGGGCCGCCAGGCCGGCGACGCGCGCCAGGCCGATATCGCCGCGAAGGAAGCCAAGGCGATCCGCAGGAATCTGGAAATCGGCGACGAGATCGCCGGCGAGCCCAAGCCCGGCGTCGCCGAGCGCGCGCGCCGCGCGGTGTCGGGCAGCGTGTTCAGTCACGACGAACCGCTCGCCGATGCGATCGCCAACGCCGGCAAGGGCGGCCTGCTCGACAGCCGCTGGGAACTGGCCAAGGATTCCAAGCTGGGCGTGTTCAACTTCCGCGCCTACAAGCCGGTGTACCTGCTGCCGGTGTTCTGGAACAACGATCCCAACGTGTTGCCGCACTCGCCCAACCCGCGCAACACCGTGACCGAGCCGCAGTCGCTCAAGGACATCGAGACCAAGTTCCAGATCAGCTTCAAGACCAAGGCGGTGGAGAACCTGTTCGGCGACAACGGCGACATCTGGATGGGCTACACCCAGTCCTCGCGCTGGCAGGTCTACAACGCCGAGGACTCGCGCCCGTTCCGCGAGACCAACTACGAACCCGAAGTGATGCTGGTGTTCCGCAACAACTATCACATCGGCGGTTGGAGCGGCCGCATGGCCGCGATCGGCGTCAATCACCAGTCCAACGGCCGCGCCGATCCGTTCTCGCGCAGTTGGAACCGGGTGATCGGCCAGATCGGCCTGGATCGCGAGAACTGGGCGATCGTCGCGCGGCCGTGGTGGCGCATCTCCGACGGCAACGACGACGACAATCCCGATATCGAGGATTACATCGGCCGCGGCGACCTGACCATCGTGCACAAGCGCGGCGGCCACGAATTCTCGCTGATGGCGCGGCATTCGCTGCGCGGCGGCGACCGCTCGCACGGCGCGCTGCAGTTCGACTGGGGTTTCCCGATCCACAACCAGTTGCGCGGCCATCTGCAGATCTTCGACGGCTACGGCGAGAGCCTGATCGACTACAACCACCGCGCCACCTACATCGGCCTGGGCATCTCGCTGCTGGAGTGGTACTGAGCCAGCGCCGCGCGGCCCGGCGATGCAAGGCGTCGCCGGGTGCCGCGGTATCCGCCCGACCCGGCAAGGCGGCGTGTTCGAAACTGCGACGCAATGTGATCCGCCTCGCCGATCCGCCGCGCTAGGCTGGATCGGATCGACGGAGAATACGATGAAGATGCGGCGCATCCTCTCGCTGGACGGCGGAGGCATACGCGGCCTGGTGAGTTGCCATTGGCTGGCGGGCCTGGAACAGGCCCTGATTCAGGCGGAAAAGGCCCAGGCCGGAAAAACCGGTTTGCTGAAGAATTTCGATTTGATCGCCGGCAGCTCGACCGGCGCGCTGATCGCCTGCGGCCTGGCCAGCGGCATCGGTCCGGACGCGCTGGCGCAGTTGTATCGCGCCCAGCGCCATCTGATTTTTCCCAATCTCGCCGGCCGCTTGTGGTCGCGCACCAATCGTTTGATCGCCGACGGCCTGTCGGCGCCGCGCTACGACGGCGTGGGCATCGAGAAAGTCCTGCGCAAGGTGTTCGGCAAGACCACGCTGGGCCAGCTCAAGGCGCCGGTGCTGATCACCAGCTACGACACGATTTCGCGCACGCCGGTGATCTTCAAGAGTTTCCAGCCCGAGCATCGCGATCTGCTGGTGTGGGAGGTATGCCGCGCCTCGAGCGCGGCGCCGACTTATTTCCCCGCCCATGCGATGAAGGTCGAAGGCAAGGACTGCGCGCTGATCGACGGCGGCGTGGTCGCCAACAACCCCACCGCCTGCGCCATCGCCGAGGCCTTGCGCAAGGACGCCCAGGTCGACAACAGCCGCGATCTGGTGGTGGTCTCGGTGGGCAGCGGCGAGCGCACGCGCAGCATCGACCTGGAATCGGCGCGCTCGTGGGGCGCGCTGGAATGGGCGGTGCCGATCATCGACGTGTTGTTCGACGGCAATACCGATTCGGTGGATTACATCGCGCGGCAGTTGGTCGGCGATGGCTATTTCCGGATGCAGGCCGAGCTGACGGTCGGGCTGGATGATCTGGACGATACGAGCGAGACGAATGTGTTGGGGTTGGAGACGATGGCTCGGGAGTATCTGGCTCGGCCGGCGACCAAGAAGATGCTGGAGCGGTTGGTCAAGATGCTTTGAGGGTTTGGGGTGGGCTGTTTGCGGGTCAGTGTGTCGTGTATGGACGCGCTCGCGTCAGGCCAAGTTACTGCGTCTCCACCTACCGTCATTCCCGCGAACGCGGGAATCCAGGGCCTTTCGTGCGAGAACGCTTGAAGTCACTGGATTCCCGCGTTCGCGGGAATGACGGGCCGGAAGGATGGCGCTGAAGTCACTGGATTCCCGCGTTCGCGGGAATGACGGGCTGGAAGGATCGCGCTGAAGGCTCTGGATTCCCGCCTTCGCGGGAATGACGGTCTGGGCAGCACAATCACCGACCGCAAAAACAAAAACGCCGGGTCAAAACCCGGCGTCTTCGTCAGATCCGCAAACAGCGCGGCAGCGCAGCTCAGACCGACTCCACCACCACCGGAATCTTGCCGATCCGCGCCTGCCATTCCTTCGGGCCGGTCTTGTGCACCGACTCGCCGGTGCTGTCCACCGCCACCGTCACCGGCATGTCCTGCACGGTGAATTCGTAGATCGCTTCCATCCCTAAGTCGGCGAAGCCGACCACGCGCGAGGCCTTGATCGCCTTCGACACCAGATACGCCGCGCCGCCGACGGCCATCAGGTACACCGAGCGGTGCTTCTTGATCGCGTCGATGCCGGCCGGGCCGCGTTCGGCCTTGCCGACCATGCCGAGCAGGCCGGTCTGCGCCAGCACCTGTTCGGTGAACTTGTCCATGCGCGTGGCCGTGGTCGGGCCGGCGGGGCCGACGACTTCGTCGCGCACCGGATCGACCGGGCCGACGTAATAGATGAAACGGCCCTTGAAATCGACCGGCAGCGGCTCGCCCTTGTTGAGCATCTCGACCATGCGCTTATGCGCGGCGTCGCGGCCGGTCAGCAGTTTGCCGTTGAGCAGCAGCACTTCGCCGGGCTTCCAACTGGCGACATCTTCCGGCGTCACCGTATCCAGATCGACGCGGCGGCCCTTGGAGGCGTCGTAGGTCAGCTTCGGCCAGTCCTCCAGCGACGGCGGATCGAGCATCACCGGACCGCTGCCGTCGAGGGTGAAATGCGCATGGCGGGTCGCCGCGCAGTTCGGGATCATCGCCACCGGCAGGTTGGCGGCGTGGGTCGGATAATCCTTGACCTTGATGTCGAGCACCGTGGTCAGGCCGCCCAGGCCCTGCGCGCCGATGCCGAGCGCGTTGACCTTCTCGTACAACTCAAGGCGCAGTTCTTCGGCGCGATTGCTGGCGCCGCGCGCCTGCAGATCGGTGATGTCGATCGGCTCCATCAGCGACTCTTTCGCCAGCAGCATCGCCTTCTCGGCGGTACCGCCGATGCCGATGCCGAGCATGCCCGGCGGGCACCAGCCCGCGCCCATGGTCGGCACGGTCTTGAGCACCCAATCGACGATGGAATCCGACGGGTTGAGCATGGCGAACTTGGACTTGGCTTCCGAACCGCCGCCCTTGGCCGCGACGATCACGTCCACCGTATTGCCCGGCACGACCTTGACGTTGACCACGGCCGGGGTGTTGTCGCGGGTGTTGCTGCGCTTGCCGGCCGGATCGGCCAGCACGCTGGCGCGCAACTTGTTGTCGGGATGATTGTAGGCGCGGCGCACGCCTTCGTTGACCATGTCCTCCACGCCCATGGTGGCGTCGTCCCAGCGCACGTCCATGCCGATTTCCAGGAACACGGTGACGATGCCGGTGTCCTGGCAGATCGGCCGGTGGCCTTCGGCGCACATGCGCGAATTGATCAGGATCTGCGCGATCGCGTCCTTGGCCGCGGCGCTTTCCTCGCGCTCGTAGGCGGCAGCGAGGTTCTTGATGTAATCGACCGGGTGGTAATAGCTGATGTACTGCAGGCCATCGGCGATGGACTGGATCAGGTCGTCCTGGCGGATGACGACGGGGCCGCTGGAAGCGGCCGAAGACTGGGTTGCGGTCACGGCGGGCGTAGGGCTGGCGGTGTGGGACCGTTATTCTACCCGTCCGGCCGGGTCGCGCCCCGACGCGGCCCGCGGCGCCCGTCCCGGGGCCGCGCAGGGCCCGCCCCACCGTCCGATCACGGCCTTGATGGATACCCGATGAGCTACCAGCCACCCCGCTCGACCGTTACCTCACCGCAGAACCCGGCCTTCCGCCCCATGCAGCTGGCGATCGGTCTGATCGCGCCGCTGCTGATCGGCCTGGGCACCCTGGCCGTGGTGCCGCAGTTCAAGGCCACGTTCCGCTCATTCGGCACCGATCTGCCCTGGGCGACGCAAATCCTGATGGATTACCCGTGGATGCTGTGTCTGGCGCCGCTGGCGGTGCTGGCGCTGTGGGCGGCCTGGCCGAAGCGGCGGCGCGACAACGCCGCCTGCCTGTTCGGCGTGATCTTCGCGATGGCGGCCGCCGCCTGTGTGGTGCTCGCCTTGTATTGGCCGATCTTTCAGCTCGCCGCTTCGATCTGACGCCTGCGCTCGCGCCGTGTCCGCGAGCGACGCCCCTCACTGCCGCACCGGAGTCCGCATGATCACCTGCTACCTGCGCTACATCATCGATCCCTTTCAACTGGCCGAATTCGAGCAATACGGCCGTCTGTGGATTCCCCTGGTCGAGAAATTCGGCGGCACCCACCACGGTTACTTCATGCCGTCGGAGGGCCATAGCAACGTGGCCCTGGCGATGTTTTCGTTTCCGAGCCTGGCCGCTTACGAGGATTACCGCACGCGCTCGTTCGAAGATCCCGAGTGCCAGGCCGCGTTCGCCTACGCCGCCGAGAAGCGCTTCATCGTCAGCTACGAGCGCAGCTTCTTCCGGCCGGTGTTCGGCGACGGCGAGAGCGCGGCAGGCTGACCGACCTTCGCCGCGACGATCATCGGCGGCCTTGCGGCCGCCGATGTCCCGCTGGTTCCGGCGGCGCGAAGCGATACCGCTCTCAGCGAACGCCCGCCGGCGCGTCGATCATCCACAAGGTCGTGCTGCCTTGCGCATCCGGATCGAACGGCGCCGATTCGAACGCGATCGTGCCGCCGTCCGGCGACCAGCCCGGCGCGCCGTCGAGTCCGCAGCTGCGGGTGACGCGGATACGGGCGCCGCCGGCGGCAGGAATCACGAAGACATTCGCGATCTCGATATCCTCATCGCCGGACGAATACACGATGTAGTTTCCGCTCGGCGACCACGACGCATCGGTATTGAACAGCTCGCCGGCGTTGGTGACGTTGAACACCGCGCCGGTGGCGACATCGAGCGTGAACACGTCCCAGCTTTCAGGGCCGAGCTGGCGCTGGAACACGATCTTGTCGCCCTTGGGCGACCATTCCGGCTGTCGATCGTTATGGCCCACGGTCAAGCGCGCCAGCTCAGCGCCGTCGCTGCGGATCTTCCATAGTTCGCCGCCGGCGTCCGGATTGGCTTCGCTGTGCGATTCGAACACGATCCATCGCTTGCCGTCGCTCAGCACCGGCGAGATCGACGGCTCCCACGCCAGAGAGCCCGGCCGCCGGGTGACGCGCACCGCCGGACTGCCGCCTGCCGCGGGCGCCAGATAGATTTCATCGCGGTCGGTCACATCGCTCGAATACACCACCTCGTCGGTCGCCGCGGACCAGCATTGCCCCGGCAGGTTCACGCTTTGCGCGGAGGTGGGGCTGACGGCGCGCAACACCGCGCCGCCCTCGACGGGCACGGTCCGCACCACCGACTTTCCGGTGTTGTAGCGCGTGGCGAAATTGGTGAACGCCAACACCCGGCCGTTCGGCGAGAAACACGGATTCTGGAAGCTGCGGCCCAGGCCCGTGCCGGTGATGGCGATCTGCCGGGCCGTATCGGAACGGCAGGCCGCGGCGGCTCGGGAGGGGGCCTGCGCAATTGCCAACAGGGGGCACAGGCAGGCCATGGCCAGCAGCGACAGTGCTTGCGTTTGCATCGTTGTCGATCCTTTGAGGGGGCGGGAATCGCCGCTGCCGACTGACATCGGGCGCATTCGCGGCCTCTGTGCGGTATCTGGACTGCGTCAAGTCCCGCGGCGATGCGCGCATCAAAATCCAGTCGCCGGTGTTCCACCGTGATGCCGTTCGCACTGCATCGATCGCGATGGGCTTTTACTCCTTACGCGATATGCCGAACGGCTTAATCTTCGAGTGCACGAACCCCGGCCACGGTCCGCAGCGGCACGACGCCGTCCACGACGCTCGCCAGCGCCACCGGCCGGTTTTCGCCCACATGATCGCCAGCTTCAAGACAATGCGGGAACCGGTCGCAAGGCGCGGCGGATCGGGGGCACAATCAGCGCATGGCCACTCCCCACGATAACGACAACGCCCGTCGTACCGTCAAAGACAACGGCGGCAAACCCAGTCTGCGCGAACGCTTCAACGCGCTGCGCAATCTGCCGCCCTTCCTCAAGCAGATCTGGCAGACCAGCCCCGCGCTGACCGTGATCACGCTCGGTCTGCGCCTGATACGCGCCCTGTTGCCGGTGATCACGCTGTATGTCGGCAAGCTCATCATCGACGAAGCGGTGCGGCTGGTCGGTACCGGGCATGGCTTCGGCTCGTTGCCGCAGGCTTGGGCGGGCGGTCAGCTGGACACGTTGTTGGCTTTGCTGGCGCTGGAATTCGGCCTGGCGATCGGCTCGGACCTGCTCGGCCGCGTGGTCAGTTACGGCGACTCGCTGCTGTCGGAACTGTTCACCAACGTCACCAGCGTGCGCCTGATGGAACACGCGGCGACCTTGGACCTGGAGGATTTCGAAGACCCCGATCTGCAGGACAAACTCGACCGCGCGCGCCGCCAGACGATGGGGCGCATGAGCCTGATGAGCCAGTTGTTCGGCCAGGTCCAGGACACCATCACCGTGATCAGCTTCGCGATCGGCCTGCTGGTCTATGCGCCGTGGCTGATCCTGCTGCTCGCGGTCGCGCTGATTCCGGCCTTCGTCGGCGAAGCGCATTTCAACGCGCTGGGCTATTCGCTCAACTACGCCTGGACGCCGGAGCGCCGCCAGCTCGAATACGTGCGCCAGATGGGCGCCAGCGTGGAAACCGCCAAGGAGGTGAAGATCTTCAACCTGCACCGCTTCCTGATCGCCAAGTACCGCGAGCTGGCGGACAAATTCTTCAAGGCCAACCGCGCCCTCGCCCGCCGCCGCGCGTTTTGGGGCACCGTGCTCGCGGGGCTGGGGACCTTGGGCTACTACATCGCTTACGGCTACATCGCCTGGCGCACGGTGAGCGGCGATTTCAGTATCGGCGATCTCACCTTTCTGGCCGGCAGCTTTCGCCGGCTGCGCCAGTTGCTGGAAGGGCTTTTGGTCGGTTTCTCGCAAGTCGCCAGCCAGGCGCTGTACCTCGACGACCTGTTTTCGTTCTTCGAAATCAAACCAGAGATCGTGTCCCCCGCCGATCCGGTCGCGGTGCCCAAGCCGATCCAGCGCGGCTTCGTGTTCGAGAACGTCGGCTTTCGCTACCCCGATGCCGAACGCTGGGCGCTGCGCGGCCTGAATTTCGAGTTGAAGGCCGGCGAAGTGTTGGCCCTGGTCGGCGAGAACGGCGCCGGCAAGACCACCCTGGTGAAATTGCTGGCGCGGCTGTACGACCCCGACGAGGGCCGTATCCTGCTCGACGGCCGCGATCTGCGCGACTACGACCTGGATCAGGTGCGTTCCAGCATCGGCGTGATCTTCCAGGATTTCGTGCGTTATCACCTCACCGCCGGCGAGAACATCGGCGTCGGCCAGATCGACGCGATGGACGATGCCGAACGCATCCGCGAAGCGGCGCGCCGGGCGATGGCCGATGAGGTGATCGAAAGCCTGCCGCGCGGCTACGACCAGTTGATCGGCCGGCGTTTCAAGACCGGCGTGGACCTGTCCGGCGGCCAGTGGCAGAAGATCGCGATCGCGCGCGCCTACATGCGCGATGCGCAGGTGATGATCCTGGACGAACCCACCGCCGCGCTGGATGCGCGCGCCGAGTTCGAAGTGTTCCAGCGTTTCAAGGAACTGTCGCGGGAAACCACGGCGGTGCTGATTTCGCATCGCTTCTCCAGCGTGCGCATGGCCGACCGCATCCTGGTGCTGGCCGAAGGCCGGCTGGAAGCCAGCGGCACCCACGAGGAATTGCTCTCGCAGGGCGGACGCTACGCGGAGTTGTTCGAATTGCAGGCCGCCGGCTACCGCTGAGCCGGCCGCTCGCGCGTCGGCGATGCACGAACAAGGTCGAATTGTTCCGGCGCCGCGCGCGAGCTATGGTGAGCCGGCTTGCGATCACGACCTCACCGCTTCAGGAGCTGAGCATGACTTTCGTCCTACGACGCGGCGTAATGTCCGCCGCGATGCTGTTGACGCTGGCCGCCTGCCAGCGCGGCGGCGACGCCGAAGCCGCGGCCGCCCGGCCGGCGCCGAAACAAGCCGTCGAACATCGCGTGCCCAGCGAACTGGGCGAAGTGCGGGTGACCGAAATCGCCAGCGGCCTGGAGCATCCGTGGTCGGTGGCCTTGTTGCCCGACGGCGAGTTCCTGGTGACCGAACGCCCCGGCCGCCTGCGCCGCGTGAGCAAGGACGGCGCGATCTCCGCGCCGATCGCCAACGTTCCGCCCGTGTGGGCCAAGGGCCAGGGCGGCTTGCTCGATGTGGTGCTGGCGCCGGATTTCGCCGCCAGCAAACGCATTTACCTGAGCTACGCCGAACCCGGCCCCGACGACAGCGCCGGCACCGCGGTGTCGATCGCGACGCTCGGCGATACCGCGCTGACGCAGGTCAAGCGCATCTACGAGCAACAGCCCAAGCTGGTCGGCCCGAATCATTTCGGTTCGCGCATCGTCTTCGACGGCAAGGGCCATCTATTCATCACCCAGGGCGAGCGCCAGCAGCGCATGGCTTCGCAGGAGCTGGACAAACTGCAGGGCAAGCTGGTGCGCCTGAACCTGGATGGCAGCGTGCCGGCGGACAATCCCTATGTCGGCCGCAAGGACGCGCGGCCGGAGATCTGGAGTTACGGTCATCGCAACATGCAATCGCTGGCGACCGACCCGCGCACCGGCACCTTGTGGGAAGCCGAGCACGGCCCGCGCGGCGGCGACGAAATCAATCTGCCGCAGGCCGGCAAGAACTATGGTTGGCCGATCATCACCAACGGCATCGACTACAGCGGCCTGAAGATCGCCGAGGCCGAGGGCAAGGAGAAGCCGGGGCTGGAGTCGCCCTATCACGTTTGGGAGGTATCGCCGGCGTTGTCGGGCATGGCCTTTTACGCCGGTCATGCTGGGTCGGCGTGGAACGACAGCTTGTTCCTGGGGGCATTGGCGGACAGCAGCCTGATCCGCTTGAGTCTGGATGGCGACAAGATCGTCAAGGAAGAGCGGCTGCTGAAATCCTTGGGCTGGCGAGTGCGTGATGTGCGCGTGTCGGCGGACGGCAAGGTTTACGTTCTGACCGATGAAGAAGACGGCAAGTTATTGCGGCTCGATCCGCCTGCGGCGAAGTGATGTGTTGACGCGGCGCGGCGGCTGATGCGATTGCCGTTGCCGTTGCCGTTGCCGTTGCCGTTGCCGTTGCCAAGATTTTGCTTTGTCTCCGCTTCGCTTTGCCCTGCTTTGGCTTTGGCTTTGGCTTTGGCTTGGACTTTGACTTCGGCTGTTGCTGTTGCTGTTGCTGTTGCCCGGCGCAGCTTGTAACTCGCGAGACCAGGGACACCCGAAGGGCGGCGCACATGGACGTGCGCCGGGTGCCACCTTGGGCAGGATGCCCAATGTGGCACCTGCCTGCGCAAGCACCGCACTCGTGGCTTTTGACTCGAAACAGCTAAAGCCCTTTCTTTGGTTACTTTCTTTGTGGCTTTGGACAAAGAAAGTGACCCGCCGCTCCATGGCGGAAGCGTTTGGCGTTTGATCTTGCTTTCGCTCTCGCTTTTGCTTGAGGCTTCTTTTTCTCGTCATTCCCGCGAACGCGG